>NZ_JBBCSS010000005.1:0-404500 GCF_037148755.1 Tsukamurella sp. USMM236 | reverse complement strand
GTGAGGTGCGCCGCACTCGCATTTTCGGCGAGTGCTCCACTACAGAAGGGAATCAGCCATGGACGTCTCCGGCTCCTCCGTCATCGTCACCGGTGGCGCATCCGGCCTCGGGGGCCCCCCCCCCCCCCCCGGCCCCCGCCACTTGTCATTCCGACACATCTTCGATCAAATCTGGCGTGGCTCTTGGATTGAATGCAATTCTGCGTTTACGGTGTCCCTAGTTGGCTCAGCGGTGAGCCTCCGACCACAGAGGGAAGATCGTCCATGAACAAGGCAGAACTGATCGAGGCGCTCACCGAGAAGCTGGGCACCGACCGCCGGACCGCCGGCGCCGCCGTCGAGGCGATCGTGGACACGATCGTCCGTGCCGTCCACTCCGGTGAGTCGGTGACCATCACGGGCTTCGGCGTCTTCGAGCAGCGCAAGCGCGCCGCTCGCGTCGCCCGCAACCCCCGCACCGGCGAGACCGTCAAGGTCAAGCCCACGTCCGTGCCCGCGTTCCGTCCCGGTGCGCAGTTCAAGGCCGTGATCTCCGGCTCGGCCAAGCTGCCGGCCTCGGGTCCCGCCGTCCGCCGCAGCTCGGCCACGGCGGCCGCGCCCGCCAAGAAGACGGCGGCGAAGAAGGCTCCGGCGAAGGCCGCCAAGGCGACCGCCACCAAGGCGGCCGCGAAGAAGGCTCCGGCGAAGGCGACCAAGGCCGCCCCCGCGAAGAAGGCTCCGGCGAAGACCACGCCGGCCAAGAAGGCCGCGACTAAGGCTCCCGCCAAGAAGGCTCCGGCGAAGACCACGCCGGCCAAGAAGGCCGCGACCAAGGCCCCCGCCAAGAAGGCTCCGGCGAAGACCACGCCGGCCAAGAAGGCCGCGACCAAGGCCCCCGCCAAGAAGGCTCCGGCGAAGGCCACGCCGGCCAAGAAGGCCGCGACCAAGGCCCCCGCCAAGAAGGCCCCGGCCAAGAAGGCTCCCGCCAAGAAGGCCGCCAAGAAGTAGACGACGCCCGTCGAACCCCGCTGCCCCTGGAGCCTCAGTGCTCCAGGGGCAGCGGGCTGTCGATGTGGTCCATGGTCAGCAGGCGCCCGCCCTCGGTGGTGAGCACCCACACGCTGGCCTTGCGGTTGCGGGCCGCGGGCAGGCGCACGTCGTCCGCCCCCGCCCACCACGCGGTGAGGTCGGGGATCACGCCGCCCTGGCTGCACACCACGGGCACAGTGCCCGATTCCTCGCCCATCCGCGCGATCTCGCGGATCCGGCGACGGGCAGCCGCCGGATCGCGGGCGTAGGCCGTCTCCGACATCGTCGGCTCCTCCGCCAGAGGCAGGCCCGTCTCGGCCGCCAGCGGCTCCAGGGTCTGCGTGCACCGCACAGGCGGCGCCGAGAGCAGGCGGCCGGGCCCGAACGCCCCCAGGAGGTCCACGAGGGCCTCCGCCTGGGCCCGCCCGTTCCGGTCCAGGGGCCGCGCCAGGTCGTCGCCCTGGTAGCCCTGCTTCCGACCGGCCTTGGCGTGCCGGACGATCAGCATCGTCGCCGTGGACCGCGGCTGCTTGCCGAAGGCCCGCAGGATCCGCCGGTCGATCGGATAGCTCAGCAGGGCGGTGGCGGCCCGCACGGACAGCCAGCGCAGCTCGTCGGTCTCCTCGTTCGGCGCGAAGACACCGGAACCCGCGAGGGCCGACCAGTATCCGACGCGCTTGCGCACCGTCGCCCCGCCCGGGCCGTGCCGTTTGCGCCGGGGCACGTCGTACGAGACCTGGCCGACGGCGCGCACGAACCGGGCGGAGAAGCCCGTCTCCTCGACGACCTCGCGCAGCCCGGCCACGACGGGGTTCTCGTCGGACTCCACATGCCCCTTGGGCAGCGACCAGTCGTCGTACCGCGGCCGGTGCACCACGGCCACTTCCGGACCGTCCGGGGTGGGGCGCCAGAGCACGCCCCCGGAGGCGCGGACGACCGCGCCCTCGCCTCCGCCGCTCACCGCAGGCTCGCGCGGTGCGCGCGCATCAGTTCCCGCTGGTGATCCCGGACGGCCTCGCCCGGGACGGGGGAGGCGTTCCAGTTCCCGTCACCGTCGAGCACCCAGCAGCGGGTGGCGGGATCGAGTGCGGAGTCGAACATCTCGCCCAGCTGCCGCGCGAGGCGAGGGTCCTTCACCTGCGCCATCACCTCGACGCGGCGATCCAGGTTGCGGTGCATCATGTCGGCGCTGCCGATCCAGAACTCGTCCGCGCCGCGGAAGTGCAGGATCCGGGAGTGCTCGAGGAACTGCCCGAGAATCGATCGGACGGTGATGTTCTCGCTCACCCCCGGGACGCCGGGCCGCAGCGCGCAGATGCCCCGGACGACGACCTCGACGGGCACGCCCGCCTGGCTCGCGCGGTACAGCGCGTCGATGATCTGCTCGTCCACCACGGCGTTCGCCTTGAGCTGCACGCCGGCCGGCTTGCCCGCGTGCTGCAGCTCGATCTCGCGATCGATCCGCTCCACGATGCCCGACCGGATGCCGTGCGGCGCCACCATCAGGTTGCGGTACTCCTCCTTGCGGGAGTAGCCCGTGAGCCGGTTGAACAGATCCGTCAGGTCCGCGCCCAGATCGGGATCGGCGGTGAAAAGGCCGACGTCCTCGTACAGGCGCGCGGTCTTGGGGTTGTAGTTGCCCGTACCGATGTGGCAGTACCGGCGGATCGTCGAGCCCTCGCGGCGGACCACCAGGCAGGTCTTGCAGTGGGTTTTCAGGCCCACGAGGCCGTAGACCACGTGCACCCCGGCCTGCTCCAGCTTCCTGGCCCACTTGATGTTCGCCTGCTCGTCGAAGCGGGCCTTGATCTCGACCAGGGCCACGACCTGCTTGCCGGCCTCGGCGGCGTCGATCAGCGCGTCGACGATCGGAGAATCGCCCGAGGTGCGGTACAGGGTCTGCTTGATCGCCAGGACGTGGGGATCCGCGGCCGCCTGCTCGATGAACCGCTGCACGCTGGTCGAGAAGGAGTCGTACGGATGGTGGACGAGGACGTCGCCCTCGCGGAGCGTGGAGAAGACGCTCTTGGGCGTCTCCCGCTCACCGAACGCGGGGTGGGTCACGGGGACGAAGGGCTTCTCTTTCAAGTCGGGCCGGTCCACGCCGTACAGCTCGAACATGCAGTTCAGGTCGAGCAGGCCGGGCACGGTGATGACGTCGGCCGGGTCAACGTCCATCTCGCGCAGCAGCAGTTCGAGCATGTGCTCGGACATGTCCTCCGCCACTTCGAGGCGCACCGGCGAGCCGAAGCGGCGCCGCGCGAGCTCCCGCTCGAGGGCCTGCAGCAGATCCTCGTCGCGGTCCTCCTCGACCTCGAAATCCGCGTTGCGCGTGATGCGGAAGACGTGGTGCTCGGACACCGTCATCCCCGGGAAGAGGACGTCGAGGTGCGCGGAGATCAGGTCCTCGAGGGGGAGCACCGCGTGGTCCATCCGCTCGCTGCGGACCGAGACCATCCGGGCGACGTTGTCCGGCACCTTCACGCGCGCGAAATGCTCGCCGCCCGTGGTCGTGTCGACCACCGCCACTGCCAGGTTGAGCGAGAGGCCCGAGATGTACGGGAAGGGGTGCGCGGGGTCGACGGCGAGCGGCGTGAGCACGGGGAAGACCTGCGTGTGGAAGTACGCGGAGAGGTCCTCGCGTTCTGCGGGCGAGAGATCGGCCCAGCTGACCACCGAGATGCCCTGCGCCGCCAACTCCGGGCGGACGGCGTCGCTGAACACGAGGGCGTGCTTGTGCGAGAGTTCCTGGGTCCGCTGGGAGATCAGGCGCAGTTGCTCGCGGGGCGTGAGGCCGTCGGCGGATCGGACCGAGAGGCCCATCTGGTCGCGGCGCTTGAGCCCGGCCACCCGGACCATGAAGAACTCGTCCAGGTTCGAGGCGAAGATCGCCAGGAACTTCGCGCGGTCGAGCAGCGGCAGCGAGGCGTCCTCCGCCATCGCCAGCACCCGGGCGTTGAAGTCGAGCCAGCTCAGTTCCCGGTTGAGGTAGCGGTCCGCGGGCAGGTCGCTGGGGACCTCGGGCGGCGCCGCGGGCGGCGCCGTCGGGATCGCCGTCGGCCGTCCGGACGGCGGACCGGCCGGCTCGGCCACCGCGGTGCTCGGGACGGGGGTCGGTTCGGCGGAGGGGGCGGGGGGCTCGGTCGTCACCGCTCCATTCTGGCGTATCGGACGCACGCATTCGACGCGAAGTCCCGATCGGCCGCCGCGAGCACCGCCGCGGTGTGCTCCCCGAGGCGCCCGGCCTCGGTCAGGTCCCGCGGCGTATCGACGTCCGTGCGCAGGCCGGGCCAGGGGCCGTCGTGCCGCGCGGCGCCCCCGGACCGGTGCGCCGCCGCGGAATCCGGCCCGAAGGCGGCGCGCAGTTCGGTCCCCGGGGGCGCGTACAGCGCCGCCGTCCCGGTCCCCGCGTGATCGGGCACGAAGCCCCGCCTGCCCGCCGTCGCCGCGAGGAACTCCCCGAGCTCCGTGGCGGTGATCCCCGGTAGGTCCGCCTGCAGGGCCAGGACCGCGACCGCGGGGCCGTGCGCTTCCCGGGCGGCGCGGGCGCCCGCCTCGAGCGCGGCGTTCAGCCCGCCGGGCTCCGGCTCGTCGACGGTGCGCGCCCCGACGGCGATCGCCGCGGCGCGGACCTCGGGATCGGGGGAGACCACGTGCAGCCCGAGGACCCCGGGGGCGGCTGCCGCCGCGGCGAGGGTGTCCAACAGCATCGCGAGCACCAGCCCCGGGACGGCGTCCCGCAGGCCGTCGCCGGGCGCGGCGAAGCGGGACTTGGCGGCGTCGAGCGACTTCACGGCGGTCACCACCACGACGGCGGGGCGCTCGGCGGCCCCCTGCGGTGAGCTCATGGGCACCAATGTAGGCGTGCGGAACCGAACCCGCCGCCTGCGGGCGGGCGATAGGCTCGCCCCGGTGCCCACGAATCCGGTGGGACAGGTGCGATGCGAGGAGGGGCTCGGATGGTCGACGTTGCGGTGATGGGGGCTGGTTCGTTCGGAACCGCGATGGCGAAGGTCTTCGCGGAGGCCACCCGCCCGGAGCCGCACCGGGTGCGGATGTGGTGCCGGCGGCAGGAGGTCGCCGATCAGATCAACGAGACCCGGATCAACGCGCAGTACCTGCCCGAGGGTGTGCTCCCCGAGAACCTCTCCGCGACACACGATCCGGAGGAGGCGATGCGCGGTGCCGGGCTCGTTGTGCTCGCCGTCCCCTCGCAGTCGCTGCGGGCCAACCTGGGCGACTGGGGCCACCTGATCCCGCCGGACGTCACCGTCGTGAACCTGGCCAAGGGCATCGAGATCGGCACGCTCGACCGGATGAGCGAGGTCGTCGTCGACGCCGCGGGGATCGACCGGGACCGGATCGCCGTGCTGACGGGGCCGAACTTCGCGAAGGAGATCGCGAAGGGCCAGCCGACCCTCGCCGTGGTCGCCTCGGACAACGCCGATCGCGCTTCCCGGACCCAGTACCTCGCGCGCACCGATTACTTCCGGCCGTACACGAGCGCCGACGTGGTCGGCTGCGAGATCGGCGGTGCCACCAAGAACGTGATCGCCCTGGTCTGCGGGATCGCGTCGGGCATCAACCTCGGCGAGAACTCGCGCGCCGCGATCATCACCCGCGGGCTGGCGGAGACGCTGCGCCTCGGCACGGCGCTCGGCGCGGAGCCGCTCACGCTGGCCGGCCTCGCCGGCGTCGGCGACCTCGTCGCCACGTGCAGCTCGCCGCAGTCCCGCAACTTCAGCTTCGGCGCGCGCCTCGGCCAGGGCATGACCGTCGAGCAGGCGCAGGCCGCCGCGCACGGGCAGGTCGCGGAGGGCGCCAAGTCGTGCATCTCCATCGCCGACCTGGCGCGACGCGTGGGCGTCGAAATGCCGCTCACCGAGGCCGTGCGCGCCGTCTGCTACGACGGGGTCCCCGTCTCCCGCGCCATGGACGACCTGCTCAACCGCGACGTCGGCGGCGAGTGGCGCCCCAAGGACGCCGACTAGTCCCACTGCCGTCCCCGCGGGTAACCGCGTGGCCCTCCGCACGGCCGACACGTAAGGTGGGCGACCGTGACGGAGCGAATCAGGGTGGCAGTGGTCTTCGGCGGGCGCAGCAGCGAGCACGCGGTCTCGTGCGTCTCGGCGGGCAGCATCCTCGCCCACCTCGACCCCGAGCGCTACCAGGTGGTCCCCGTCGGGATCACCCAGGCGGGCGCGTGGGTGCTCTCCGACGGTGACTCCAAGGCGCTGAGGTTCGCCGATCGGGCGCTCCCGAGTGTGGCCGACGCCCCGACGGATCTGGCGCTGTTGCCCGGCGCGGAACTCGTGTCGGTGCACGCGGATAGCGCAGGGGAGCTCCTCGGCGCCGTCGACGTCGTCTTCCCCGTCCTGCACGGCCCGTACGGCGAGGACGGCACCCTGCAGGGGCTGCTGGAGATGGTCGGTGTGCCCTACGTGGGTGCGGGCGTGCTCGCCTCCGCGGCGGGCATGGACAAGGAGTTCGCGAAGAAGCTGCTCGCCGCGGACGGCCTGCCCGTGGGTGACTTCCACGTGCTCCGCCAGCGCGACACCGAGGTCCCGTCGGACGTCCTGCACCGCCTGGGCCTGCCGCTGTTCGTCAAGCCCGCGCGCGGCGGATCGTCGATCGGCATCACCCGGGTCACGGACCTGACCGAGCTGCCCGCGGCGATCGCCGAGGCCCGGAAGTGGGATCCCAAGGTCATCATCGAGGCGGCCGTGATCGGCCGCGAGGTCGAGATCGGCGTGCTCGAGCGGCCCGACGGCAGCGTCGCCGCGTCGGCGATCGCCGAGATCGAGATGGCCGCCGACGCCGAGCACTCCTTCTACGACTTCGAGACCAAGTACCTCGACGACCGCGCGCAGTACACCGTGCCCGCGAACCTCACCGAGGAGCAGTCGGCGGCGATCCGCGACCTCGCGGTGCGCGCCTTCCACGCCTTCGACTGCCAGGGCCTCTCGCGCGTCGACTTCTTCCAGACCCCCGACGGCCCCGTCATCAACGAGGTCAACACCATGCCCGGCTTCACCTCGACGTCGATGTACCCGCGGATGTGGGCCGAGTCCGGCGTCGAGTACGCCGAGCTGCTCACGATCCTCATCGAGACGGCGCTCGCGCGCGGCACCGGCCTCCGGTAACCGCCGGCTACCGGCCCAGGTCGAGCGAGGCCGCCTGCAGGTGCTCCCGGATCGCGTCCGAGGTGGCCTGCACCGCGGAGGTGCCGGCACCGTCGGGCACCCAGAGGGTGACGTACGGGCGGTGGTCGACGGCCGTCCAGTAGCTGCCGCCGTCGGGGGCAGGCGCGCCCGCCGGTGTGGCCTGCAGCCACTGCACCCCGTTGATGATCTGCAGCTTCGCGGTCGCGGTCAGCTCGGCGGGACGGTCGGTGCCGCACCGCACCTCCACTGCGCCGGCCTTCTCGCTGGTCCACCGGGCGAAGCCGCCGGGCTCGGTGTCGTCGGTGCGCCGATAGCCGTCGAGGTCGGCGGGGATCGCGCCGAGGAGCTTCCCGCACGCCGCGTCGCCGGACGACGGTGCCGCCACCGACTTCAGGTGGCCGGCCTCCGCGGCGTCGCGGGCGTCGCCCTGCTTCTGCTGCGCCAGCACGAGGAAGGCGATGAAACACGCGACCACCGCGACCGGCAGGGCCACCGCCGTCGCGAGGAAGGCGGGGCTGCGGCGTTTCCCGGTGTCCGGGGCCGCGGTGGTCTCGTCGTCTGCATCGCTCACGTCCGATACGGTAGCCGCGATGACATCTGAGGAGCCGGAGAGCCCTGCGCAGCCCCGCGTGCGCACCGTGGCGGAGCTGGGGGAGGACGGCGTGATCGCGCTGGCCACCGGCGGTGTGCGGCCGGATCCGCGGATCCCGGTCGGCCCGGGCGACGACGCGGCGGTGGTGCTGGCCCCCGACGGCCGGACGGTGGTCTCGTCCGATGCGATCGTCGAGGGCCGGCACTTCCGGTTCGACCTCACCACCCCCGAGCACGTGGGCCGGCGCGCGATCGCGCAGAACGCGGCGGACGTCGCGGCCATGGGCGCCGTGTGCACCGCCTTCACCGTGACGCTGGGCTGCCCGCCCGAGACCGGCGAGGACGTCATCGCGGGCATCGCGCGCGGCACCACTCGCGGCGCGGCCGAGGCCGGCGGTGCGATCGCCGGCGGTGACGTGGTTCGCACCGATCAGGTACTGCTCGCCGTCACCGTGCTCGGCGACCTGCAGGGCAGGGAGCCGGTCCTGCTGTCCGGCGCGCGGCCGGGCGATCGGGTCGCGGTGTTCGGCACTCTCGGGCATTCGGCCGCGGGCCTGGACGTCCTGCTCGCGGGGCTCGACGGCTTCGACGGCCTGGTCGAGACCTACCGCTGCCCGGTGCCCCCGCTCGCCGCCGGGCCGAGCGCGGCCGACGCCGGCGCGACGGCACTCACCGACGTCTCCGACGGCCTCCTCCGCGACGCGCGGTCACTCGCCCGGGCCTCCGGCGTGACCATCGCGCTCGACGGTGCCCTGCTGGCCCCCGACGCCGAGCTGGTCGCCTGCGCCGAGGCGCTCGGCGCCGACGCCGAGCACTGGGTGCGGACGGGCGGCGAGGATCACGCCCTCCTGGCGACCTTCCCGGCCGCCGCGGAGCTCCCCGGAGGCTGGCGCGCGATCGGGGTGGTGTCCGCCCCGGCCGCGCTGCCCGCGGGCACCGTCACCGTCGACGGCGACGCCGGGCCGGCGGCCGGCGGCTGGAACACCTTCACCGAGACCGAGGAGACCGGGCGATGACGGCGAGACCACTGACCGACAGCGTCGAGGCCGGGTGGGCGCAGGCCCTCGCGCCGGTCGCCGACGAGATCACGGCGCTCGGCGAGTTCCTGCGCGCCGAGAACGCCTCCGGGGACGGATACCTGCCGGCCGGGGCCAACGTGCTGCGCGCCTTCCGGCAGCCCTTCGCCGACGTGCGGGTGCTCATCGTCGGCCAGGATCCGTACCCGACACCGGGGCACGCGGTGGGCCTCTCGTTCTCGGTGGACCCGTCGGTGCGGCCGATCCCGCGGAGTCTGCAGAACATCTACAAGGAGTACTGCGACGACCTCGAGCTGCCGATGCCCGCGAACGGAGACCTCTCGCCGTGGTCCGCGCAGGGCGTGCTCCTGCTGAACCGCGTCCTGACGGTACGCCCGGGCACGCCCGCCTCGCACCGCGGGAAGGGCTGGGAGAAGGTCACCGAGTGCGCCATCGACGCGCTCGTGGCGCGGGACGCGCCGCTCGTGGCGATCCTGTGGGGCCGCGACGCGGCCTCGCTCGGGCCGCGCCTCGGCGACACCCCGCGGATCGAATCGGTGCATCCGTCGCCGCTGTCCGCGTCGCGCGGCTTCTTCGGCTCCAAGCCCTTCTCGAAGGCCAATGAGGCGCTGGTGGGACTCGGGGCGGAGCCCGTCGACTGGCGCCTGCCGCACCTCGCGCAGGTGCGCTGACGACCGTCGGAGCGAACGCCGAAGGCCCGTGACCTCGGGGAGGTCACGGGCCTTCGGAACAGCTGATGCGTACTAGCCGCGAACGACCTTGCCGGCCTTGATGCACGAGGTGCACACGTTCAGGCGGCGGGTCTGACCGGGCGCGACCTGGGCGCGGACGGTCTGGATGTTCGGGTTCCACCGGCGGTTGGTACGCCGGTGCGAGTGGGAGACCGACTTACCGAAGCCGGGGCCCTTGTCGCAGACGTCGCAGACGGCAGCCATAGTCGTGTACTCCTCGCAATAGTTGAAAACCTGTGCTTCGCCCCGCCGGTCGTAGACGCGAAGGACACGCTCGGACGCGAGGCAACCCTGCAATCATAGACCGATATGGGTCCACCGCCAAACCGCGCCGGGGCTCCTGCGCTGTGCGACGGCCCACTAGGCTGGCAGCTGTGACGGGACCGATGGCGGAGGACGGCCGCGTGGTGGTGGCCTGGCTGGGGCGTGCCGTCCTCGGACTCGAACGCGCGGTCGACGAGATCAACACCCTCAACGTCTTCCCTGTCGCCGACGCGGACACCGGTACGAACATGCTGGTCACCCTTCGCGCGGCGGCCAGATCCGCCGACGTCGCGGACCGCACCGAGGGACCGCACGCCGTCGCCCGCGCCACCGTCGCCGGCGCGGTGGCCGGGGCGCGGGGCAACTCGGGCGTCATCGTCTCGCAGATCATGCGCGGCCTCGCCGCGCAGCTCGGCCCCGACGCGGATCTCACGGCCGAGGGGCTCGCGACCGGCCTGCGGAACGCGACGGACCTGGTCACCACCGCCGTCGCCGACCCCATCGAGGGCACCATCCTCTCCGTCCTGCGCGCCGCCGCCGACGGTGCCGGGGCCGCGCTCGCGGGCGGTGGGAACCTCGCGGCCTGCGCTCGGGCCGCCGCCGACGCGGCCTTCGACGCCCTGCTGCGCACCCGGGACCAGCTCGCCGACAACGCCGCCGCCGGCGTCGTCGACGCGGGCGGCCGCGGCCTCCTCGTCCTGCTCGACGCGCTCGTCGAGGTCACGTCCGGGGCGGTGCCGGAGCGCCCGCGGTTCGGCCGGCAGATCGCGCCGCACGTCCAGGTGCACGTCGATCACGGTCACACCCACGACCACGCCGATCCGCCCCGCGGCCCGCACGCCGACTACGAGGTGATGTACCTGCTGCCCGCCGCCACCGAGGCCACGGCGAACAGGCTGCGCGCGGAGCTGCAGGCCTTCGGCGATTCGGTGGTGGTGGTCGCCGCGGCCGATCCCGACCCGGTCGCGACGTGGTCGGTGCACACGCACACCACCGAGCCCGGCGCGGCGATCCAGGCCGGCCTGCGGCACGGCAAGCTGCGCAGCATCGCCGTCAACGTGCTGCAGGAGGCGGGACACGGCGAGACGCCGCTGCAGGCGCTGCTCGACGCGCCGCGCGCCATCGTCGCGCTGGTCTCGGGCGACGGTGCCGCCGAGCTGTTCACGGAGGCGGGCGCGGAGGTGATCCGCTGCGACACGGGGATGACCCACGCCGAGCTGCTCGCCGCCCTGCATCGGTTCGAGGGCCGAGAGGTGCTGCTCATGCCCAACGGCGCGCTGCCCACTCCCGAGCTGCTGGCGGTGGCCGCGCGGTCCCGCGAATCCGGTGTGCTGGTGACGCTGCTGCCGACCTCCTCCATGGTGCAGGCGATCGCGGCACTCGCTGTGCACGAGCCGAACGGTCACGCCGCCGACGACACCTACTCGATGGCCGAGGCCGCGGCCGGAGCGCGGTGCGGATCCGTCGTCGCCGTCACGGAGGACGCGCTGACGATCCTCGGGCCCTGCGGCCCCGGCGACTACCTCGGCATGGTCAGCGGTGAGGTAGTGGTCCTCGAGGAGGACCAGTACTCCGCGGGTGAGGCGCTCGCCGAGCTGCTGCTGGCGACGGGCGGCGACATGGTGACGGTGCTCCTCGGCGAGGCGGGCGACGGCGACTTCCCCGACCGGGTCAGCGCCGCACTGCGGCCGGACCGTCCGGAGGTCGAGGTGGTCGGTTACGTCGGCGGGCAGAACGCGAGCGTGATGGAGATCGGCGTCGAATGACCTCAGCGCGCACCCTCACGCTGCAGACGCCGCTCGCCGAGGCCGTCGACCCCGAGATCGCCGATGCGGCGACCGCCGAACTCGGACTCGCCACCGTCGGGGACCTGCTGCGGCACTTCCCGTTCCGGTACGAGGGTGGGGCCGTCGAGGACGACGGGACCCGGCGGTCCGAGCCCCGCATCGGTGACGACGTGGTGGTGATCGGCACCGTCACCGCGATCACCCCGCCGCGGGCGCACCACCGCGGCAAGAAGATGTTCAAGGTGCAGGTGGTCAACAAGGTCCGCGCCTACGACGTGACCTTCTTCAACTACCTGCCCAAGCCGATCCAGCCCGACCGGCAGCTGCTGCTGATCGGCCGACTCGGCGAGTTCAATGGGAAGCTGCAGCTCACCCACCCCGAGTGGCTGGTCCTGCCGGACACCACGATCACCTCGGCCGAGGCGCTCGCCGCCAACGAGGCGGGCTCGACCAAGGCGGGGTCGAAGCGCCTCAAGTTCGCCGACCTGAGCCTGCTGATGCAGCCCACCGTGCCGATCTACCACGGCACCAAGAACATGCCGACGTGGCTGATCCTCTCGCTGGTGGACAGCGTGTTGAAAAGGCTCGCGCCGGTGCCCGAATCGCTGCCGGCCGACTTCCTCGCGCTCCACGCCCTGATGAGCCTCGACGACGCGGTGCGGGCGGCGCACAAGCCCGACGGCCGCGCCCAGGCCGACCGGGCGCGCCGCCGCCTCGCCTTCGACGAGGCCGTCGCGATCGAGACCGCCCTCGCCCGTCGGGCGCACGACGTGGGCATCGTCGGCGCGCCGCCGTTGCGCGCGCCCGACGGTCCGCTGCAGGCGGGACTGCGGGAGCGGCTCCCGTTCTCGCTCACCGCGGGCCAGGAGGGCGTGCTCGCCGAGATCCTGGGCGACATGGGCCGCGACCACCCGATGACCCGCCTGCTGCAGGGCGAGGTCGGCTCCGGCAAGACGCTGGTCGCGCTGCTGGCGATGCTCGCCGCCGTCGACGCGGGACACCAGGCGGTGCTGCTCGCGCCCACGGAAGTGCTCGCGACGCAGCACCTGCTGTCGATCACCGCGATGCTCGGTGACCTGGCGGAGGCCGGTCAGCTGGGTGCGGCAGAGGCGGCTACGACGGTGACCCTGCTGACGGGCTCGATGACCGTCAAGCAGCGCCGGGCGGCGCTCCTGCGCATCGTGACCGGCGAGGCCGGCATCGTGATCGGAACGCACGCGCTGCTCGAGGACACCGTCGAGTTCTTCCGGCTGGGCCTGGTCGTGGTCGACGAGCAGCACCGGTTCGGCGTGGAGCAGCGCGACCGGCTGCGGCGCAAGGGCACCGGCGAGAGCACCGACGACGATTCCATGCCGCACCTGCTGGTGATGACGGCGACGCCGATCCCGCGCACCGTCGCGCTGGCGCAGTTCGGCGACATGGCGACGTCCGTGCTGCGGGAGCTGCCGCGCGGGCGGCAGCCGATCCAGACCTCGGTCGTCCCCGAAGACCGCGAGGCATGGGTCGCGCGGGCCTGGGCGCGCGTCGACGAGGAGGTCCGATCGGGCCGGCAGGTCTACGTCGTGTGTCCGCGGATCGGCGACGACGCGACGGGCGAGCAGGCCAAGGCCGGCTTCACCGACGAGGACTACGATTTCGAGGCGCCGGCGACGGAGGCGAAGACATCGGGGCGAGGCGCGTCACGTGGCGAGCCGGTTCCTGACGAGTCCGAGAAGCCGAAGACCGTCTCGGCGATCGAGATGTACGACCAGCTCTCCACGGGGCCGCTCGGCGAGCACCGGATCGCGCTGCTGCACGGCCGCCTGCCCGCCGACGAGAAGTCCGAGATCATGGCGTCCTTCGCCGCGGGGGAGATCGACGTCCTGGTGGCGACCACGGTGATCGAGGTCGGCGTCGACGTGGCGAACGCCACCACGATGGTCGTGCGCGATGCGGACCGGTTCGGCATCAGTCAGCTGCACCAGCTGCGCGGCCGCGTCGGTCGAGGCGGGCTGCCGGGGCTGTGCCTGCTCATCACCGCGACCGGCTCGGAACGCACCCTCGAGCGGCTGCAGAAGGTCGCGGAGACCGTCGACGGCTTCGCCCTCGCCCAGCTCGACCTCGAGTACCGCGGCTTCGGCGACATCCTGGGCGTCGACCAGTCGGGCCTCGCGCGGCGCCTGAGCTTCCTGGACCTCGCGCAGGACGGCGACGTGCTCGCCGCGGCCCGGGACCTCGCCTACGAGATCGTCGGCGAGGACCCGGATCTCGAGCGCCATGCGGCCCTGCGAGCCATGAACGAGGTCATCCTCGGCGGCGATCGCGGCGACTACCTCGACAAGGCCTAGTCCGGAGGGACTCTCGGATCAGCGCGCTGCGAAGACGGACGCCAGCTGCCGGCCCCAGAAGTCGACGACCTGCTCGCGGCGTGTCTCGTCGTCGGACAGCAGGTCGGCCAGGCCGAGGCCGCGGGCGAGGTCGAGTGTCGCCTGTACGGCTCGACGGGCCTCCTCGTCGTCCCGGTCCACGCCGAGCAGGCGCATGGCGAGGGCGAAGACCTCGCGGGAGTGCTTGTTCTCGAAGGGCAGCATGCGCTCGCGCAGGGCGTCGTCGCTCGCGGCGGCGGTCCACACGTGCAGCGCGGCCTTGAACAGGTCGTCCGTGTAGTACTCGACGATGAGCCGCGCCACCGCGTACGGGCGGTCGGGGCCCTCGGGCACCGCCGCGCCCGCCTGCGCCACCTGCGCGAGCCGCTGCTCGCCCATGTACTCGAGCGCGGCGCTGATCAGGTCCTCCCGCGTGGGGAAGTGGTGCTGTGCGGCGCCCCGCGAGACCCCCGCCTGCCGCGCCACGCTGCCCACCGTGGTGGCCGTCCAGCCGCGGGCGGCGAGCGACGCGATGGTGGTCTCCAGCAGGCGCTGCCGGGTCTCCCGGCTGCGGGACTGCTGAGGTGCGCGGATGGGCGGGCGGAGGGGAGTCATCGCGAACAGCCTATTCCGCCGGTACCGGTTCGGCCCAGCTCGGCGCGCGCTTCTGCAGGAACGCGGTGATCCCCTCGACCGACTCGGCGGAGCCGAACAGTCGCGCCGACTGCTCGCCGAGGGCGTCGGCCCGCTCGTCGAAGGAACGCAGCACGTCGTGCCACAGGATCTGCTTGGTCTCGCGCAGGCCCTGGGGGCTGCACAGCTGCAGTTCGGCGAGCTGCTCCGCGACCGCGGCCGCCGGGTCGCCTACCGCCGCGGTGATCAAGCCGTACCCGGCGGCCTCGGCGGCGTCGAACTTGCGGCCCGTGAGCAGCAGCGTGGAGGCGACGCGGGAGGGCAGGTGCGGCAGCAGCACCAGCGAGACCATCGCCGGCGCGACGCCGATCCGCGTCTCCGTGACCGCGAACGACGCCCCGGGGCCGGCAAAGACGAAGTCGCACGAGCCGATGAGCCCGAAGCCCCCGGCCCGGACGTGCCCGTCGACCTGGGCGATCACCGGCTTGGGGCAGTCGATGATCCCGCGCATGGCGCCGATCATCGCCAGCGTGCGGGACTTCGGGTCCGAGCCGGCGCCGTTCGCCGCCGCCTCCTTGAGATCCGCGCCGGCGCAGAACGTCGTGCCGGTGTGGGTGAGCACCACGGCCCGCGCGGCGTCGTCCGCCGCTGCGCGCTCGAGGCCCGCGCTGAGGTCGGCGAGCAGGCGCTGCGAGATGGCGTTGCGGTTGTGCGGGCTGTCGATCGTGAGATACGCGGCGCCGCCGCGCGTCTCGTAGTGGACCAAGGAGTCGGTCATCGGGGCTCCTAGTAGCTCTTGGGCAGCCCGAGGCTGTGCTCGGAGATGAAGTTGAGCACCATCTCGCGGCTGACCGGGGCGATGCGGAACAGTCGCGAGGCCACCAGCATCTGCGCCAGGCCGTACTCGGTGGTGAGGCCGTTGCCGCCGAGCGAGTGGATCGCTCGGTCCACGGCCTTCGCGCCCGCCTCGCCGCCGGCGAACTTCGCCATGTTCGCGGCCTCGGCGGCGGCGAACTCCTCGCCGGCGTCGTACAGCGTGGCGGCCTTCTGCAGCATCAACTTCGCCAGCTCGGTCTCCACCTTGAGCTCGGCGAGCGGGTGGGCGATGGCCTGGTGCGCGCCGATCGGAACCTTGAAGACGGTGCGCTGCTTGGCGTAGTCCACCGCACGGTCGATCGCGTAGCGGGCCGAGCCCACGGAACCGGCCGCGGCCATGATGCGCTCGGGGTTGAGTCCCGCGAAGAGCTGCGCGATGGCGGCGTCGGGCTCGCCGACCAGTGCCTCGGCGGGCAGCCGGACGTCGTCGAAGAACAGCGTCCACTGCGACTCCGGCAGGCCGACCTCCATGGGGATCTTGGTCTTCTGCAGGCCGGGGGAGTCGGTGGGCATGAGGAACAGCGCGGGCCGCAGCTTGCCGGTCTTGGCGTCCTCGCTGCGGGAGACCACGAGGATCACGTCGGCCAGCTCGATGCCGGAGATGAAGGTCTTCTGGCCCGAGATGATCCAGTCGGAGCCGTCACGGCGGGCGGTGGTGGTGATCCGGTGGCTGTTGCTGCCCGCGTCGGGCTCGGTGATCGCGAAGGCCGCGATGGTCTCGCCCGAGGCGATGCCCGGCAGCCAGCGCTGCTTCTGCTCCTCGGTGCCGAACCGGGAGATGATGGTGCCGTTGATCGCCGGGGAGACCACCAGCATGAGCAGCGACGAGCCGACCGCGGCGAGCTCCTCGCCGACGATGCCCAGCTCGTACATGCCGGCGCCGCCGCCGCCGTACTGCTCCGCGATGTTCACGCCGATCAGGCCGAGATCACCCGCGGCCTTCCACAGCTCGGTGGGGCCCTCGCCCGCCGCGATCTTCTCGCGCATGTACTCGGGGCCGAACTTGCGGCCCAGCTCGGAAACGGTCGCGCGGAGCGCCTGGCGCTCCTCGGACTCGATGACGTCCATGGAAATGCTCATGTGGGTTCCTACTCCGTATCTTCCAGCACGGCGACGACGGCGCCGGCATCGATGTTCTGGCCCACCTCGACGGCGATGGTCGTGATGACGCCGTCGGCGGGGGCGGAGATGGCGTGCTCCATCTTCATCGCCTCCATCCACAGCACGGGCTGTCCGACGGTGACCGAATCGCCCTCCTGGGCACCGATCCGGGTGATCACGCCGGGCATCGGCGCGAGCAGCGAGCCCGCCGCAGCGGCGGCGTCCGCCGACGGGAGGGGATCGACGAGCGTCAGGGTCGCCGCGCCGCGCGCGGTCTCCACCTCGACGACGGTGCGATCGCCGGGGTACGCCGTCACGGCGACGGTGCGCCGGATACCGTCGCGCTCGACCGCGACCGTCGCGCGGTCACCGTCGTCGACCACGGTGGCGACCTGCCCACCGTCGGCGCGGAACTCCCGCTCGTCGGTGGTCCGGAACTCGGGAACCAGGGTGCGGGAGCCGAGGTTGCGCCAGCCCGGCGCGACGTGCGGCAGCGGGCTCGCCGCGACGCCCCGTCGGTCCAGCACGGCGCCGGCGGCGGACGCGGCCTCCGCGAGCTCGGCCTCGTCGAGCAGCGGAGCGGCGAGGCGCTCGAGCCGCTCGCCGGTGAGGAAATCGGTCGCGAAGTCGCCGGCCTTGAAGTCGGCGTCGGCGAGGATCCGCACCAACAGGTCCCGGTTGGTGGTGATGCCGTGGACGACCGCCTTGCGCAGCGCCGCCTCGGTGATCGCGAGGGCCTGCGCGCGGGTCGGGGCGAAACCGATCACCTTCGCGAGCATCGGATCGTAGAAGACCTCGACGACGCTGCCCGCGGGCGCGAGGGCGCTGTCGAGCCGGATGCCCGGGCGGTCGGGCCCGGAGAACTCGCTCACCACGCCGGGCACC
Source organism: Tsukamurella sp. USMM236 (assembly GCF_037148755.1). Classification (NCBI taxonomy): domain Bacteria; kingdom Bacillati; phylum Actinomycetota; class Actinomycetes; order Mycobacteriales; family Tsukamurellaceae; genus Tsukamurella; species Tsukamurella sp. USMM236. The sequence continues at coordinate 387,078 of NZ_JBBCSS010000005.1, read as the reverse complement.
TCGAAGCGGTGCACGGTGCCGGCGGCGGGCCGCCAGTCGTTCGCGGGATCCTCGGCGTAGAGGCGGGCCTCGATGGCCCAGCCGCGGGTGGCGGGCGGCTCGGCCGACGGGAGTGGGAGCCCCGCGGCAACGTCGAACTGCAGGCCGACCAGGTCGAGCCCGGTGGTGGCCTCGGTGACCGGGTGCTCCACCTGGAGGCGCGTGTTGACCTCGAGGAAGAAGAACTCGCCGGCGTCGGTCGCGAGGAACTCCACGGTGCCCGCGCCGGTGTAGCCGATGGCCTTGGCGGCGTTGGCGGCCGCCTCGTACAGGGCGGTGCGCATCGCCGGGTGCCGCTCGACGAGGGGCGACGGGGCCTCCTCGAGGACCTTCTGGTGGCGGCGCTGGATCGAGCACTCGCGCTCGCCCACGGCCCAAACGGTGCCCTGGGAGTCGGCCATCACCTGGACCTCGATGTGGCGGCCGCGCTCGAGGTAGCGCTCGCAGAAGACGGTGCCGTCGCCGAAGGCCGACTTGGCCTCGCGCTCGGCGGTTTCCAGGTTCTCCTGCAGCTCGGCGCGGGTGCGGACGACGCGCATGCCGCGGCCGCCGCCGCCGGCGGAGGCCTTCACCAGGACGGGGAAGTCGCCGTCGGAGACCTGGTCCGGAGTGAGGTTGGTGAGCATCGGCACGCCGGCCTCGGCGAGGCGGGCCTTGGCCGCGACCTTGGAGCCCATCGCGGTGATGGCCTCGGGCGAGGGACCGATCCAGACGATGCCCGCGGCCTGGACCGCGGCGGCGAAGTCGGCGTTCTCGGAGAGGAAGCCGTAGCCGGGGTGGATCGCCTGGGCGCCGGTGGCCTTCGCCGCGGCGATGATCTTCTCGCCCTGCAGGTACGTGTCCGCCGGGGACTCGCCGGGCAGGCGCACGGCCTCGTCGGCCTCGGCGACGTGCGGCGCGCTCGCATCCGGGTCGGAGTAGACGGCCACGGCGCGCAGGCCACGGGCGTGGGCCGTGGCGATGACGCGGCGGGCGATCTCGCCGCGGTTGGCGACGAGGACGGAATCGAATGTCGTCATGGAGTTCCTCACATCCGGAAGACGCCGAAGGCGTCGGTGCCGTGGACGGGGCCGTTGTGGATGGCGGAGAGGGCCATGCCGAGCGCCGTGCGGGTGTCGCGGGGGTCGATGATGCCGTCGTCGTAGAGCATGCCGGACATGAAGGCGGGCAGGGACTCCTTGTCGATCTGCGTCTCGATGGCGGTACGCATGCCGTCGACGAAGGCGGGGTCCATGGCCTGGCCCCGGGAGGCGGCGGAGGCCGCGGCGACCTCGGTGACGACGTCGGCGAGCTGCTTGGCGCCCATGACGGCCGAGCGTGCGCTGGGCCAGGAGAACAGGAACCGCGGGTTGAAGGCGCGGCCCGCCATGCCGTAGTGGCCGGCGCCGTAGGAGGCGCCCGCGATGAGCGAGAGGTGCGGCACCTCCGAGTTGGAGACGGCGTTGATCATCATCGAGCCGTGCTTGATCATGCCGCCGCGCTCGTACTCCGCGCCCACCATGTAGCCGGTGGTGTTGTGGATGAACAGCAGTGGCGTGTCGTAGCGGTTCGCCAGCTGGATGAACTGCGTGGCCTTCTGCGCCTCCTCGGAGAACAGGACGCCGCGGGCGTTGGCGAGGATGCCGATCGGGTAGCCGTGCAGGTTCGCCCAGCCCGTGGTGAGCGAGCCGCCGTAGAGGGGCTTGAACTCGTCGTAGTCGGAGTCGTCGACGATGTGGGCGATGATCTCCCGCGGGTCGAAGGGGATCTTGAGATCGTCCGGGACGATGTCGAGCAGGCCCTCGGCGTCGTAGCGCGGGGGCTTGACCACGGCCGACGGGGCCGTGCCCTGCTTGCGCCAGTTGAGCCGCTTGACGATCGATCGGGCGATGCGCGCCGCGTCCAGCTCGTCGCTGGCCATGTAGTCGCCGAGGCCCGAGGTGCGCGAGTGCATCTCGGCGCCGCCGAGGGTCTCGTCGTCGGAGATCTCGCCCGTCGCGGCCTTCACCAGCGGCGGCCCGGCGAGGAAGACCTTGGAGCGCTCCTTGATCATCACGACGTGATCGCTCATGCCGGGGATGTAGGCGCCACCCGCGGTGGAGTTGCCGTACACGACGGAGATCGTGGGGATCCCGGCCTTCGACAACTGCGTGAGGTTGCGGAACATCGCGCCGCCGGGGACGAAGACCTCCTTCTGCGTGGGGAGGTCGGCGCCGCCGGACTCGACGAGCGAGAGCACGGGGAGGCGGTTCTCGCGGGCGATGTCGTTGAGGCGCAGCGACTTGCGCAGGGTCCACGGGTTGGAGGTACCGCCCTTGACGGTGGGGTCGTTGGCGACCACCATCACCTCGACGCCCTCGACCACGCCGATGCCGCCCACGAGGGAGGCGCCGACCTGGAAGTCGCTGCCCCACGCGGCCAGCGGCATCAGCTCGAGGAAGGGCGAGGCGGGATCGAGGACGCTGTCGATGCGCTCGCGGGCGGTGAGCTTGCCGCGCCCCCGGTGCCGCTCGACGTACTTCTCACCGCCGCCGGCCAGGGCCTTGTCGAACTCGGTCGTGAGATCGGCCAGCTTGTCGAGCATCGTCTTGCGGTACGCGGCCGCGTCGGGGGCCGGGGTGCTGCGGAGCACCGTCATGAGTGGAGTCCTTTGCCCTTGTAGGTGTCGGAGTGGGTGCCTGGGTGGGGGATCACTTGTAGCCGAGGCGGTTGGCCGCGAGCGTGGTGAGGATCTGGGTGGTGCCGCCGCCGATGCCGAGGATGCGGACGTCGCGGTAGTGCCGCGACACCTCGTACTCGGACATGTAGCCGTGGCCGCCGAAGAGCTGCACCGCCTCGTTCGCGACCCACTCGCCGCACTCGACGGCGGTGTTCTTCGCGAAGCAGGCCTGGGGCACCAGTTCGGCAGCCGCGGCGGCACCGCCGGATTCCATCGCCTCCGCGTACTGGTCGGCGACGTGCCGGCTGTACACGCGGGCGACCTCGATGAGGCGCCGCATCTCGGTCACGGTGTTCTGCACGGCCTGGCGCTTTATCAGGGGCTGGCCGAAGGTCTCCCGGGTGCGGACCCAGTCGAGCGTGAGGTCGAGGCAGCGCTGCGCGTGCGAGTAGGCCTGCACCGCGAGGGCGAGGCGCTCGGTGACGAAGGCGGCGCCGATCAGCAGGAAGCCGCTGCCCTCGGGGCCGATGAGGTTCTCGGCGGGGACGCGGACGTCGGTGAAGGAGAGCTCGGCCGTGTCCGAGGCGTGCCAGCCCATCTTCTTCAGCGGGGCGCTCACGTCGAAGCCGTCCAGGCCCTTGGGGATCACCAGCAGGCTGATGCCGCTCGCGCCCTCGCCGCCGGTACGGACGGCGGTCACCACCCAGTCGGCGCGGATGCCCGACGTGATGAAGGTCTTGGCGCCGTTGACGATGTAGTGATCGCCGTCCTTGCGGGCCGTCGTCGTGAGGTGGCTGAGATCCGAGCCGCCGCCGGGCTCGGTGAGTCCGAGGGAGCTGATCTTGTCGCCGGCGAGCACGGGCGCGACCCACCGCGCCTTCTGCTCGTCGGTGCCCGCGAGGATGATGTGCGGCACCGAGATCCCGCAGGTGAACAGCGAGGCGAACAGGCCGCCGGAGCCGCCGGCCTCGTGCATGGCCTCGCACACGATGAGGGCGTCGCGGGGGTCGCCGTCGCCGCCGCCGACGGAGCCGGGGAAGGAGACGCCGAGCAGGCCGAGGTCGCCCGCCTTCTTGTGCAGCTCGCGGGGGAGCAGGCCGCCCGCCTCCCAGTCGTCGAGGTTCGGCAGGATCTCGCGCTCGGTGAACGCGGTCACCGTCTTGCGCAGCGCGATCCGCTCCTCGGACTCCCACAGGCTGGTCATGCGATCTCCTTCGTGGTGTGGCCCGCGGGGAGCAGGCCTGCGGGCAGGTCGATGTAGCGGCCCCGCAGCCACTCGCCGACGCCCTTGGCCTGCGGGTCGAACCGGTAGCCGTGGGCGACGCCCTTGCCCAGCAGGTCCTCGACGACGAAGTTGAGGGCCTTGAGGTTGGGCAGCTCGTAGCGGCGGACGGGGAGGTCCGCGGCCTCCGGAAGGAGTTCGCGCAGAGCCTGTTCGGTCAGATTACTGCGCAGCCATTCGAAGGCCGCGTCGGACTCCGCCCAGACGCCGACGTTGGCGCTGCCGCCCTTGTCGCCGCTGCGCGCGCCGAAGACGGTCCCGAGCGGGACGCGGACCGTCGGACCGGTGGGGCGCGGGTCGTCGCCGCCCGGTTGGGACGGATCGGCGGGGAGCTCCTGGACGACCGCCGGCGGGGCGATGTCGACGACGGTGCCGTCGGGCCGGTGGGCGCGGTGCGGAACGTCGCCGTTCGGCACGTACACGGCCTGGTACACCCCGTACGGGCCGCCGCTCGAGGGCGGCGCCATCGGGGAGGCGCCGGGGTAGGTGGCGAGCGCGAGTTCCACGGCGGCGGAGCTGAAGGCGCGGCCGACGCGGTTCGGGTCGGCGTCCCACGCCACCGCGGTGAGGGTGGCCGACGCGGCCGCCTCGGTGGGGGCGTCGGGATGGTCGGTGCGCGCCAGGCGGAACTGCAGGTCCGACGGTGCGCCGCCGCTCCTCTCAAGCGAATCGCGCAGCTGCGCTTCGAGCAGAGCGGCCTTGCGCTCGACGTCGATGCCGGTGAGCAGGAAGGCGATCTCGTTGCGGAAGCCGCCGAGCGTGGTGGTCGCGACCTTGGTGGTGGTCGACGGTGCCTCGCCGCGCACGCCGCTGACGGTGACGCGGTCCGGGCCGTCCTGGGAGAGGGTCATGGAGTCGAGTCGCAGCGTGACATCGGGGTTCGCGTAGCGCTGTCCGGTGACCTCGTAGAGCAGCTGCGCGGTGACGGTGCCCACCTCGACGACGCCGCCGGTGCCGGGCTGCTTGGTGATGGCGAAGGAGCCGTCGGCGGCGATCTCGGCGATGGGAAAGCCGGGGTGCAGCAGCTGCTCGATCGGGTGGCGGTCGAAGAAGGCGTAGTTGCCACCGGTGGCCTGGGTGCCGCACTCGATGATGTGCCCCGCGGCGACGGCGCCGGCGAGGGCGTCGAAGTCGGTGCGCTGCCAGCCGAATTCGGCGATGGCGGGCCCCAGGATCACGGAGGCGTCGGTGACGCGGCCGGTGATGACGATGTCGGCGCCGGCGGCCAGGCAATCGGCGATACCGAAGGCGCCGAGGTAGGCGTTGGCGGTCACGGCGTTCGGCACGCCGAGGTCGGCGGACCGGGCGAGGAGATCGTCACCGTCGACCCAGCCGACCTTGAGATCGGTGCCGGACTCGGCGACCGCCTTCTCCACGGCGGCGGCGAGGCCGCCCGGGTTGAGGCCGCCGGCGTTGACGACGACCTTGGTGCCGCGTTCGGCGAGGAGGCCGAGGTGCGGGGTGAGGTGTCGCAGGAAGGTCTTGGCGTAGCCGAGATCCGCGTCCTTGAGGCGGTCGCGCCCGAGGATGAGCATGGTGAGCTCGGCGAGGTAGTCGCCGGTGATGTAGTCGACGCGGGGCCCGGCGAGCATCTCGCCGATCGCCGCGGCGCGGTCGCCGTAGAAGCCGGAGACGTTGGCGATGCTGATGGTGCGGCTCATGGACGTTCCTCCTGCGGGGCGCGGCCCGTGCCGGGGGCCCCGGCGAAGCACTGCGCGATGGTGAGCCAGTGGGCGGCGTCCTCGCCCGTGGCGACGAGATCGGTGTCGACGAGGTTGACGCGCTGGGTCGCGAGGCGGCAGAAGTCCTCGAGCGAGCCGGTGACGCGCTGTGCGGCGTCGCCGGGCCCGAACGAGGTCTCCGCGCCGTCGGCGGCGACGAGGAAGACGTCGAAGGGCTCGGCCGGAGGGGTCTCGCCGTTGACGGTGTAGGCGAAGTCGCGGGTCTTGTAGGCGATCTTGGCGACGTGGGGGAGTGCCTCGGGGGCGTCCAGCTCGGTGCCCGCCGCGTCGGCGATGTCGAGGCCGTGCGCCCAGGTCTCCATGAGGCGGGCGTTGGCCATGGTGGCGGGCCGCATGGGCGGGCCGAACCAGGGGAGCGGCGTGCCGGGATCCGCCTCGCGGAGCGCGACGGCGAGGGCGGCGCGGGCGCGGTCCCAGCGGGCCCGCAGGTCAGGATCGGAGGCGAGCTCGGCGGCTCCGGCGTCGACGAAGCCCATCGGGTCCTGCATCGCGTCCTGGAGGATCGCGGCGAAGCCGTCGGGGTCGGTGGCGGCGACGAGGGAGACCTCGTCGGTCCAGGCCAGGTGGGCGACCTGGTGGGCGACGGTCCAGCCCTCGGCGGGCGTGGAGATCGACCAGTCGGGGAGCGAATCCGCGATGGCGGCGACGGCGGCCGAGGTGGACTCGAGCGCGTCGAACACGGGGGCTGAAGTGGGCACGCCCACACTCTGTCAGTTGGTGACGAAAAAAACAAGCAGCAATGCTTGTTTGCGGCGTGGAGTCCGCGGCTTGTTGTGACGTACATGGCGATAATTCAACGTTGATGTTGACAGTGGTCTGGATCACTGTGATGCTTTGACGTGTATGTCGGAGGTTCGACGTGCATGCCAGACGCATCCTGTCTCGAGGAGACCCATGTCCAGTTCGCTTCCCGCCGATGGTCGCCGCCGATGCGCGGTCGTCGCTGTCTGTTTCGCCGCGATCGTGTTCGACGGCTACGACCTGATCGTGTACGGATCGACCATCCCCGCGCTGTTGGCGTACGAGCCCTGGGGCCTCAGCCGCGCGGAGGCGGGTGCCATCGGGAGTTACGCGCTGATGGGCATGTTCTTCGGCGCGATCCTCGCCGGCACCCTGACCGATCGGTTCGGGAGGCGGAAGCTATTCATAGGATGCCTGGTCTGGTACTCGGCGGCGATGATCGCGGTGGCGCTGGCTCCGACGCCGCTGCTCCTTGGGGTGTTCCGGTTCATCGCGGGGCTCGGCTTCGGAGGCGTGGCACCGGTCGCGATCGCGCTCGTCGTCGAGGTGGCGCGGCCGCGGGAGAAGAACCTACTCAACGCGTTGATGCTCGCGGGCCTGCCGGTGGGCGGGATCATCGCCGCCTTGTGCGCGCTGTGGTTCGGGGAGGTGCTCGGGTTCCGCGGACTGTGGGCGATCGGCGCCTCGGCACTGGTGCTCGTCGTGCCGGTGGCCTGGAAGGTGGTCCCGGAGACCACTCCTGCGACTGCCAACTCGGGGCCCGCGGGCGATGGATCGGGGGGAGAGCCCGGCGTGCTGCGGCGGCTCACGTCCGGGCCTGCGGTCGTTGCGCTGATCCTGTTCGCGGTCGCCAACTTCGCGGGTTTCCTGTTGGTGTTCGGACTCAACACGTGGTTGCCCGAGATGATGCGCAAGGCGGGTTACAGCCTCGGCTCCGCCCTGACCTTCCAGGTGCTGCTCAACGTCGGGGCGGTCGTCGGCGGCGTCATCGGGGCCGTGCTGGCGGACCGGTACGGGAACCGGATCGTGGGCGCCGGGTACTTCGTCGTGGCCGCGTGTGCGATCGGCGGGATGGCGATGATGCCGAGCACCGCCGTGATGTACCTCGTCGTGCTGTTCGCGGGTGCCGGCTCGATCGGCACGCAGATCGTGCTCTTCGGCTATGTCGCCACCTACTACCCCGCGGAGGTGCGCGCTTCCGCGCTCGGGATCAGCACCGGGATCGGCCGGCTCGGCGCGGTGACGGGGCCGCTGGTGGGCGGTGTGCTGCTCACTGCCGGCGTCTCGTTCGCGGGGATCGCGGTCATGTTCGGAGCGGTCGCCGCCGCGGGCGGCGCGGCGTGCCTCCTGGTTCCCCGTCGCGCCGAGGAGGTCGGTGCGCAGGTCGTCCCCGCGCGCGCCGTCGGTGCGTAGGCAGGCGATCTGCCGTACGCGTCAGGAGCAGGTCTTTACGGACTGGTCGACGACGGCGGCGGAGGAGCGGTCGACGGACAGGCCGTACTCGCGGGCGACGAACGAGAACTGGCGGGCGTACTGGCAGTGGAAGCGCTCGTTCGAGGGCATCCACCGACCCGGGGGAGAGTCGCTCTTGTTCTCGTTCGCCGGCCCGTCGACGGCCACGAGGTTGCGCGGATCGTTCGCGAAGGCGGCGCGCTTCGCGTCGTCCCACGACCACGCGCCCATGTCCCAGGCATAGGCCAGCGCGACCACATGGTCGATCTGCACCTTGGCCGAGGTCTTCGCGCCGCGCTCGAAGCGGATGGTCGCGCCGCCGTACGGATCGGTCAGCACGCCCGTCGCGACGGCGCGGGGGCAGGCGGAGGTGCGGACATAGGTCTTGTCCTTGAGGTCCCGGTCCAGCACGTCGTTGCGGGTGTCGCAGCCGTTGTGCCCGAGCGGCGCCGACTGGTCGTCGGTCCACGCCTTCCCGAAGGCCGCGCGGCGGTAGGGCTGCGGGGCTCGCTCGCGCGCGGCGACGATCCGGACCCCGGCGAGCGGCGCACCGTCGGGCATGGTGGCGGTGGGCGCGGCCGAACCGGTGGTGGGCTCGGCCCCGGACCGGTCCCGGTAGGCCCCGATCGCGACGAAGACGGCGGTCGCCGTGACCAGGACGAGCGCGAGCCACGACCGCCGGGACAGGCTGCGGGCGGTTCTCCGGCGGGACACGTCGGCAACCTAACACCGCGGACCGACAAGTCCGGCCCGCCACGTATTCTCGGACCATGAGCACGCCCACCGCCCAGGACGCCGAACTGCAGGCCGCGACCACCGCGGTCGAGGAGGCGGCCCGCGCCGCCCGCGCCGCCTCGAAGCAGCTGATCACGCTGACCACCGAGCAGAAGAACGCCGTGCTGCACGCCGCCGCCGACGCGCTGCTGGCGAACAAGGGCCGGATCCTCGCGGCCAACGCCGAGGACGTCGAGCGGGCCCGCGCCGCCGGCACCGAGGAGTCGCTCATCGACCGGCTCGCGCTCAACGAGGCCCGGGTCGACGGCATCGCCTCCGGCCTGCGGCAGGTCGCCGGCCTGCCGGACCCCGTCGGGAACGTCCTCCGCGGATCGACCCTGCCCAACGGCCTCGAGCTGCGCCAGGTCGCCGTGCCGCTCGGCGTGGTCGGGATCGTCTACGAGGCCCGGCCGAACGTCACCGTCGACGCCTTCGGGCTCACCCTCAAGTCGGGCAACGCCGTGCTGCTGCGCGGCTCCAGCTCGGCGGCCTCGTCGAACGCCGCCCTCGTGGCCGTGCTGCGCGAGTCCCTGGAGGCGAGCGGCATCACGCCCGACGCGGTCGCGCTCCTCTCCGCCGACTCGCGCGCCAGCGTCACCGCGCTGATCCGCGCCCGCGGCCTCGTCGACGTGGTCATCCCGCGCGGCGGCGCCGGGCTCATCGCGGCCGTCGTGCGCGACGCGACCGTGCCCACGATCGAGACCGGTACGGGTAACTGCCACATCTACGTCCACCCCGCGGCCGACCTCGACATGGCCGAGGAGATCGTGCTCAACGCCAAGACCCGCCGGCCCAGCGTGTGCAACACCGTCGAGACCGTGCTCGTGGACCGCGCGCTCGCCGACACCTTCCTGCCCCGCCTGCTCGGCACCTTCCAGGCCGAGGGCGTGATCGTGCACGGCGACGAGACCGGCATGGTTCCCGCCACCGAGACCGACTGGGCCGACGAGTACCTCAGCCTCGACGTCGCGGTGAAGATCGTCGACGGGCTCGATCAGGCGATCGAGCACATCGACCGCTACGGCACGGGCCACACCGAGGCCATCGTCACCGGCGACCTCGCCGCCGCCCGCGCCTTCACCACCCGCGTCGACGCGGCCGCGGTGATGGTCAACGCCTCCACCGCCTTCACCGACGGCGAGCAGTTCGGGTTCGGCGCCGAGATCGGCATCTCGACGCAGAAACTGCACGCCCGCGGCCCGATGGGACTGCCCGAGCTCACCTCGACCAAGTGGATCGCCTGGGGCGACGGACACGTCCGTCCCCGGTAATCCCGACCCCGCTCACACCCGGCGCGCGGCCCGGTAGGTTGTCGCCATGGCAATCAACGAGTCCCTCGAATTCGACATCGACGCCCCCGTCAAGCTGGTCCTCGACACGCTCGCCGACGTCGACGCCCTGCCGGACTGGTCGTCGGCGCACAGCAACGTCAAGGTCGTCGAGCGCGACGCGAACGGCCGCCCCAGCGTGGTCGACGCCTCCGTCGGGCTGCTGATGTTCAGCGACAACCTCACCTTCGACTACGTCTTCACCGACGTGAGCTGCAAGTGGGACACCCGCAACGAGGGCACCGCCGTGCGCAGCCAGGGCGGCATCTACGAGCTCTCGCCCAAGGGCGACGACCAGACCCACGTAAAGGTCACCATGTACCTCGACCCCAAGGTCAAGGCGCCCGGCTTCGTGGTCAAGAAGGGCATCAAGCTCGCCATGGACATCATCAAGAACGGCCTCACCAAAGAGGTCATGAAGCGCAAGGCCGCGGCCTGACGGTCCGCCGCCGGGCTCCGTTCGGCGGGCCCGGCGGCACCGCTAGATTGTTGCGATGGCAATCAACGAGAAGGTCGAGTTCGAGATCGACGCCCCCGCGGCGCTCGCCTACGCGACGCTGCTGGACGTCGAATCGCTCCCCGCGTGGTCGTCCTCGCACAAGAGCGTGACCGTCGCCGAGCGCGATGCGGCGGGCAACCCCCGCCTCGTCGAGGTCGAGGCCGGCATGGTCGGCATCAGCGACACCATGCGCTTCCGCTACGAGTTCACCCCCGAGACCAGGGTCGCCTGGCAGTCCGAGGGCGAGGGCGTGGCCGTGCGCTCCCAGGGCGGGTACTACCAGCTCACGCCCGTCGGCGACGACAAGGTGCACGTGCTCTGCGACATGAACATCGACCTCAAGATCAAGCTGCCCGGCTTCGTCGTGCGCAAGGGTGTGAAGATGAGTGCAGAGATCGCGTCGAAGGGCTTCTCGAAGGAGGTCCTCAAACGGAAGGCTGCACGCTGAGCACCGACATCACGACCCCCGCGCCCACCGCGTTGTTCACCAGCGTCGACGACGTCGCCGCGGCACTGCGCGAGACCGGCTACATCCCGTCGGTCGCCACCGCAACGGCCGTCTTCCTCGCCGACAAGCTGGGCAAGCCGCTCCTCGTGGAGGGCCCCGCCGGCGTCGGCAAGACCGAGCTGGCCCGCGCGTGCTCGCAGGCCCGCGCCGCCCGCTTCGTTCGCCTGCAGTGCTACGAGGGCATCGACGAGGCCCGCGCCCTGTACGAGTGGAACCACGCCAAGCAGATCCTGCGCATCCAGTCCTCCGGCACCGACGGCGACTGGGACGACACCAAGCAGGACGTCTTCTCCGAGGAGTTCCTCCTCCCGCGGCCCCTCCTGCAGGCCGTGCGGGAGGGCGGACCGTCGGTCCTGCTGATCGACGAGGCCGACAAGGCCGACCTCGAGTTCGAGGGACTGCTGCTCGAGGTCCTCTCCGACTACGCGGTGACGGTGCCGGAGCTGGGCACGATCACGGCCGTCCGCAAGCCGCTGGTCTTCCTCACCTCGAACGCCACCCGCGAGCTGTCGGAGGCGCTGAAGCGTCGCTGCCTCTACCTGCACATCGACTTCCCCGACGCCGAGCTGGAACTGTCGATCATCCGCAGCCGCGTCCCCGACCTGCCGACCGAGGTCGCGCAGCAGCTGCTCCGCGTCATCTCGACGTTGCGCGGCCTCGACCTGAAGAAGAAGCCCTCGGTCTCGGAGACGCTGGACTGGTGCCGCACCCTCCTCGCGCTCGGCGTCACCGGCAGTGCCAGCGGCTCCATCGACAAGGCGGCGCTCCGCTCCACGCTCGGCGTGGTGCTCAAGCACCAGGTGGACATCGAGACCGCCGCCGCGGCGCTGGGACTGTAAATGACCGCCCCCGTCGGAACCCCGCTCGATCAGCACCTGCACGCCTTCGTGCGGACGCTCCGCGAGCGCGGCATGGCGATCGGCCCGGGCGAGGCGATCACCGCCGCCGAGGTGCTGACGGTGCTCGACCTCACCGACCGCGGCCAGCTCCGCGAGGGCCTCGCTGCGGTGCTGCTGCGCGAGCAGATGCACCGCAAGACCTTCGACGTGATCTTCGACCTGTACTTCCCGGTGCGCGGCGGCTTCGGTGCCGTGCCCGACGGTGCCGCAGGCGCGTCCGGTACGGGCGGGCAGGGCTGTTCCGGCGCGCCGGGGGAGCCCGACCCGCTGAAGATGCCGGCCGCCGACACCCCGCCCGATCCCGACGCGGTGCGCGAGGCGCTGCGCCAGGAGGCCATCGCCGCGCTCGTCGCCGGCGGCGACCACGACGGCATCGCCAGCCAGATCGTCGAGCAGCTCGGTGAGTACAACTCCGCCACCGGCACCGCCTTCTCCTCGTACCAGGCGCTCAAGGCGCTCAACCCGCAGACGCTCATCGCCGCCATCGCCAACGGCCTGCTCGCCGCGGCCGGCGAGGACGGCGCCGCGCCCGGCAGCTTCGAGTACGAGTCCGCCCGCCGCGTCGCGCGTTCGCGCGTCGCCGGGCTCACGGAACGGGTCACCGAGCTCACGTCCGTCGCCATGGCCGCCCGACGGGGCCCCGAGGCCGTCGCGCAGTACGCGGCGCCGCAGCTGCCGGAGAACGTCGCCTTCTTCGCCGCCACCCGGACCGAGCTGCACCGCATGGAGCAGACCGTCCGGCCCCTGGCCCGGCAGCTCTCCACCCGCCTACTGGTGCGCCGGCGCCGCGCCCGCCGCGGCCCCATCGACCTGCGGCGCACGCTGCGCAAGTCGATGTCGACCGGCGGCGTGCCGATCGATCTGGCGCACCGTCGCCCCCGGCCCACCAAGCCCGAGCTCGTGCTGCTGTGCGACCTCTCCGGCTCGGTCGCGGGCTTCTCCAACTTCACGCTGCTGCTCACGCACGCGCTCAGCGCCGAGTTCTCCAAGATCCGGGTGTTCGGCTTCGTCGACTCCGTGGACGAGATCACCGACTACATCGACCCGTCGCGCACGCTCACCGTCGACACGGTGGTCGACATGTTCGACCGGGTGATCCGGGAGACCAACGTCGCGCGGTTCGGCGGCTCCGACTACGGCAACATGCTGCGCACCTTCGTTCGCGACTTCCCCGACGCCGTGACCCACCGCGGGACGCTGCTCATCCTCGGCGACGCCCGGTCCAACCACACCGATCCCGCGCTCGCGGAACTCGACGAGCTCGTCGAGAAGGCGCGGCACGCGTTCTGGCTCAACCCCGAGCGGAAGGCCGCGTGGGGGAGCGGCGACTCGGTCGCCGACAAGTACGGGCGGCTGATCGACATGTACGAGTGCCGCACCGCGGGGCAGCTGGCCGAGGTCATCGGGCGCCTGCTGCCCGTCTGACCCGGCGGCGGCATGCATAGGATGGTCCGTTATGCGTGAGTCCAGCACCGCCGGGCGCCGCCGCGTCGGCGTCATGGGTGGGACCTTCGACCCGATCCACCACGGCCACCTCGTGGCCGCCAGCGAGGTGGCGGACCGGTTCGACCTCGACGAGGTGATCTTCGTCCCCACCGGCCGGCCGTGGCAGAAGAGCGAGGTCACGCCCGCCGAGGACCGGTACCTGATGACGGTGATCGCGACCGCCTCGAACCCGCGCTTCTCCGTCAGCCGGGTCGACATCGACCGCGGCGGCGACACCTACACCGTCGACACGCTGCGCGATCTGCACCGGCAGAGTCCCGATACCGACCTGTTCTTCATCACGGGCGCCGACGCCCTCGCGTCGATCCTCAGCTGGCAGGACTGGGAGGAGCTGTTCGGCCTCGCGACCTTCGTGGGTGTCTCGCGTCCCGGCTATCAGCTGGCCGCGGATCACCTGTCGGACGTGCCGAAGGATAGATTGTTCCTCGTGGAGGTGCCCGCGCTGGCCATCTCGTCGACCGAATGTCGCGCGCGTGCCGACGCCGGACGGCCCGTCTGGTACCTCGTGCCCGACGGCGTGGTGCAGTACATCGCCAAGCGCGCTCTGTACCAGAGCCGCCCGGCACCGGACAAGACCGTGAACCCAGGAGGATCATGACCGCATCCGATCAGGCCCGTACCCTTGCCGCCATCGCGGCGCGTGCGGCCGACGACAAGCTCGCCACGAACGTCGTGGTGCTCGACGTCTCCGAGCAGCTCGTGCTGACCGAGGCCTTCGTCATCGCGTCGGCGGGCAACGAGCGGCAGGTGAACGCCATCGTCGAGGAGGTCGAGGACCAGCTCCGCGAGGCCGGCGTCAAGCCCACCCGGCGCGAGGGCGCCCGCGAGGGCCGTTGGGCGCTGCTGGACTTCCTCGACATCGTCGTGCACGTCTTCCACGAGGAGGAGCGCGAGTACTACGCCCTCGAGAAGCTGTGGAAGGATTGCCCGCGTATCGAGGTGGAGGGTCTGGGCGAGCACAGCACGGAGGACTCGGACGGCGCCGACGGGGACCGCGAGGGCGCCTGATGCACGTGGAGGACGGACTCGACTCGTCGGTCGAGCGCCTGACCCCGACGGTGCGCAGACTCATCCTGCTCCGGCACGGCCAGACCGCGTCGAACGCCGAGGGCCGCATGCAGGGCCAGCTCGACACCGACCTCACCGACCTGGGGCGGCGGCAGGCCGCAGCGGCCGCCGACGCGCTGGGCGATCGCGATCCCATCGCCATCCTCAGCTCCGACCTGCGCCGCGCCCGCGACACCGCGGACGCGCTCGCGGCGGTCACCGGGGGCACCGTCGAGACCGACGTGCGGCTCCGGGAGACCATGCTGGGCGATTGGCAGGGGATGACCCACCACGAGGTCGACGCGTACATGCCCGGCGCACGGCGACGGTGGCGCGACGCCCCCGAGTGGGCGCCGCCCGGCGGCGAGGCGCGGGTGGACGTGGCCGCGCGGTCGTATCCGCTGGTGACGGAGCTCACCGAGCGGCTCGCCGAGTGGGGCTCGAGCGAGCGGCCCGTGATCCTGGTCGCGCACGGCGGACTGATCGCCGCCCTGACCGCCCGGCTGCTGGACCTGCCCGTCGACCACTGGCCGGTCCTCGGCGGCCTCGGCAACTGCAGCTGGGTGCAGCTCTCCGCGCACGGAGACGCGACGCGCTGGCGGCTCGACGTGTGGAACGCCTCGTCGGACGTGGCGCCCGAGGTCCAGTGAGCGATTCCCCGACCGGCACGCTGCTCGTCCTGAGTGACTCCCTGGGCTTCTACGGCCCCGAGGGCGCGCTGCCGACCTCCGACCCGCGGATCTGGCCCAACCTCGTGGCCGCCGAGCTCGGGCTGCGCTGTGAGCTCTTCGCCCGCGTCGGCTGGACCACCCGCGACGGCTGGTGGTGCGTGACGCAGGACCCCCGGGTCTGGGCCGCGGTCCCCACCGTCGAGGCCGCCGTGCTGGCCCTCGGTGGCATGGACTCGCTGCCCTCGCCGCTGCCGACCGCGGTGCGCGAGCAGATCCGCTACCTGCGGCCCGCCGCGCTGCGCGCCCGCGCCCGCGACGGCTACGCGACGATCCAGAAGGTCTTCTCGCCGGTCGGCTGGCCGATGGCGCTCCCGCCGAAGGTCACCGTCGACTACCTCGGCAAGACCTACGACTCGATCCACTCCCTGCGCCCCGACGCCCCCGTCGCGGTGCTCGAACCACCGACGCACCGCGCGCTCGCCTACTCCTTCGCGCACCCGGGGTGGGCGCGGACGCGACGGGCGATCCGCGGCTGGTCCGACGATGCCGGCGTGCCCGCCGTCCCCCTGCGTGACCTGTGCGAGTGGTCGTTCGACCTGGGGATCAATAACATCGACGGGATCCACTGGTCGTTCGAGATGCACGAGCAGGTGGCGCAGCGGGTGCTGCGCGCCCTGCGCGGTGAAGGAGGTGTGCGATGACCGTCGTCGTGGTGACCGACGCATCGGCCGCGATCGCGCCCGAGCGGGCCGCCGAGATGGGCATCCGCATCCTGCCGCTGCACGTGCTGTCGGGCGAGAGCGAGTACATCGACTACGGCACCGGCTACCAGGCGGAGCGTTTCGTCAAGGAGGGCGTGACGACGTCCGGCCCGTCCGTCGGCGAGGTCCGCGAGGTGCTCGCCGCCGCGGTCGAGGAGGCCGACGGCGACGGGGTCGTCGTCATCACGATGAGCTCGCACCTGAGCTCCACCTACTCCACGTCGGTGGCGCAGGCGGGGCTCATGGACGCCGGGATCACGGTGATCGACTCGCGCAGCATCGACATGGCCATGGGCTTCGGCGTGCTGGAGGCGGCCCGTCTGGCCCGCGCCGGGGCGTCCGCCGACGAGGTCGCCGAGGCCGCGCGCCAGGTGCTCGACGGTGCCGAGGGCTTCTTCTGCGTCGCGACGCTCGACCACCTGCGGGCCGGCGGGCGCGTCAGCGCGCTGGCGAAGCTGCTCGGCGGCGCGTTGCAGATCGTGCCCGTGCTGCGACTTCAGGACGGCCGGATCGTCTCCGAGCGCAAGACCCGCACCGTGTCCCGGGCACGCGATCAGTTGGCGGCGCTCGCCTCGCAGCACCTCGGCAACCGGCCGGCGCGGGTCGCGGTGCACCACGTCGAGGCACCCGACGCCGCCGAGCACGTGGCCGCGCTGGTCAAGGAGGAGTTCCCGCAGCTCCAGGAGCTGGTGATCGGCCGGTTCGGCGGCACCATCGCCGCCCACCTCGGGCCCGGCGCGGTGGGCGTAGCGGTCGCCCCGGCGCTGGTCGACGAGGCGGATTCGGCCTAGCACACTCCTCCGACCGATTCGGTGGGGCACGGCCCTTCCTCCACAGGTTCGGGGTTATCCACAGGCGCCCTGTTTCTCGGCTCTCTGCGGGCTTTCCGACGATGCCCGCGACCTAGGTTCGTCGCATGAACGGCGAACGAGAAGGGACGGCCGGGACCGGCGTCGCGGAAGAGCAGATCTTCGCGCGGCCGGCGTGGCTGGAGGAGTTCGCGACGGATCGGCGTGATCGTCCGGATCCGCGCGGCGGAGAGTGGGACGGCCTCGGGCCCGACGGCGGGGTCGCTCTGTCGCGCAGGGTGCGCATGGAGGACGACGACTTCTGGGACGAGCAGGAGCCCACCGGGTGGCGCTCCACCGTCGAGAGGGTGCGCACAACGCCGCGGGCCGCGGTGGCCCTCGTGGTGGTGGGCGTGATCGCCGCCGTCGTAGCGGCAGTAGCGGTGCTCGGACCGTCGCGCGAGGGCGGGGCAGGCGAGTACCCGGTGGTGGACTTCGCGGGGTCGTCGACGTCGGTGGAGCCGTCGGCGGCCGCGCCGTCGGCCGGGGCTGGCGCGGCGCCGAGTTTTGCGCCGGGCGGGGCGCCGACGGAGCTGGTGGTGGCGGTCGTGGGGCTGGTCCGCGCGCCGGGGCTGCATCGCCTGCGGCCCGGCGCGCGGGTGGCCGACGCGCTGACCGCCGCCCGCGGAGCGCTCGGCGGCGCCGACACCGCGAGCCTGAATCTGGCGCAGCCGCTGCGCGACGGCGATCAGGTGGTCGTCGGCGTGGTCGATCCCAAGGCCGGCGTGACGCTGCGCAGCTCCGTGCGCTCGGGATCCGCGGTGGCCGCAGTGCCGTCGGGTACGCCAGGAGGGGCGGCGAGCGGCACCGGGGCTGCCGCGGCAGGTGCGGTGAACATCAACACCGCGAACGCCACCGAGCTCGACCGGCTGCCCGGGGTGGGCGCGGCGACCGCGGCGGCGATTATCGCCTACCGCGACAAGAACGGCCCATTCCGCACCGTCGACGACCTCGGGAAGGTCAGCGGAATCGGCGACGCGAAGCTCGCCAAGATCAAGCCGATGGCCACGGTGTGACGTGCGTGAGCGGCTGGACCTGCGCCTGCTCCCGGCGGCGATCGTCTGCTGGGCGGCGGCCGCGGTCGCCCTGATCTCGGCCGCGGCGGCGTCGTGGACGACGGCGGGCCTGGCGGTGGCGGCGGCGGGAGCGGTGGGGCTCCGACGGCGGGATCCGCGGCCCGTAGCGCAGATGGTCTGCCTCGTGGTGGCCGCGGCGGCCGGCTTGGGCGCGGGCGTCGCTGCCTCGGTCGCCGTGCGCGTGCACGACCGGGAGCGCGCGGCGATCGCGGATTTCGACGGCGCCGGGGCGGTCGAGGTCGTGCTCGAGATCGACGAGTGGCCGCGGCAGCGCTCCGGCGATCCCGGCGGGCACCTCGACGCGTCACGGGCCCTGGTGCCGGCGACGGCCTTGGCGGTCCGCACCGATGCCGTCGTGCCCGCGCGCGGGGGAGTGCTCCTGCTGGGTGCGACGCACGACCTCGGCGCGCTGGTCCCCGGCGAGCGCGTCGCGATCCGCGCGACAGTGCTGCGAAGCACGCGGCCGGGCCTGGTGGCGGCGGTCCTCGTCGGTTCGGGGGATCCGACGGTGCTCGGGCGCGCGCCGCCGTACTTCCGCGCCGCCGCCGCGGTCCGTCGCGCGCTCGCGGCGGTGGCCGCCGAGGCGCTGCCCGTGGACGCCGCCGGGCTCCTGCCGGCACTCGTGCTGGGCGACGAGTCCGCCACGCTGCCGACGGTGCGCGGCGACTTCCAGGACTCCGGCCTCACCCACCTGACGGCCGTCAGCGGCGCCAACTTCGCGATCATCGCGCTGTGCGTCCTCGGACTGTGCGCGGCGGCGGGCCTGCCGCTCGTGGCGCGGGCCGCGGTCACGACGGTGGCGATCGTCGCCTTCGTCGGGCTGGTGGGGCCCACCGGGTCCGTGGTGCGGGCCGGCGTGATGGGACTGGTCGGAGTGGCTGCGCTGGCGCTGCGTCGCGGCCGAC
Source organism: Tsukamurella sp. USMM236 (assembly GCF_037148755.1). Classification (NCBI taxonomy): domain Bacteria; kingdom Bacillati; phylum Actinomycetota; class Actinomycetes; order Mycobacteriales; family Tsukamurellaceae; genus Tsukamurella; species Tsukamurella sp. USMM236. The sequence goes on along the minus strand of NZ_JBBCSS010000005.1, from coordinate 368,362 downwards.
AGCCGCTCGTCGCGCTGTTCGCGGCGGTCATCGTGCTCATGCTGGTGCGGCCGGCGCTGGCGCGCGACATCGGCTTCGCTCTCTCGGTGGCGGCGACCGCCGGGTTGGTGCTGTGGTCGCCCGTCGTGCGCGACCGACTCGTCACCGCACGGGTGCCGGACACCCTCGCCGGGCTGCTCGCCGTGACGCTCGTGGCGCAGGTGGTCACGCTGCCGCTCGTCGTGGCCTTCTCGGGGCGCGTGCCACTGGGCGGGGTGATCGCGAATCTGATTGCGGGCCCGGTGATCCCGATCATCACCGTGGTCGGAACACTCGCGGCCGTGGCTGCGCCGATCGCGGCGCCCGTGGCCGCGCTAGCGGTGCGGGCGACCGGCCCGGAGCTGTGGTGGGTGATCGCGGTCGCGCAATGGTGCGCGCGGATCGGCGTCGTCGAGGTCCCGGGCGGCGCGTTCACGGGTGTCGTGCTCGTCGTGGCGTGCGTCGCCGTCGGTGGGGTCTGGAAGTATGGGAGTCGTGGTGGACAGCGCGCGCGTACACGTGGTGGTGGGGACCGAGGGCCTCCTGGTGGAGCGGGCGGTCGCGGCGATCGTCGAGTCGGCGCGCGCGGCGGCGGGCGACGGCGGGATGGGCCTCCCGGGCGGGGCGGGTGACGCCGTGCCGGTCACCCGGATCCGCGCCGGTGACGTGGACCAGTCCGAGCTGGTGGAGCTGCTGAGCCCGTCGCTGTTCGCCGAGGAGCGCATCGTCGTCCTCGAGTCCGCGGGCGAGGCCGGTAAGGCCCCGGTCGACCTGATCGTCGAGGCGGCGAAGAGCCCGCCGGACGGCATCACCCTGGTGATCGAGCACAGCGGCGGCGGCCGCGCGAAGTCCATGGTGGCCGCGCTGAAGAAGGCGGGCGCCGAGCTGGTGGAGGTACCCACGATCACCTCGGCCCGCGACCGGGCGGACTTCGCCAAGTCGGAGTTCCGGGCGCAGAAGGTGCGCGTCTCCGACGAGCTGGTGGACCTGCTGGTGGATTCCGTCGGCAAGGACCTACGGGAGCTCGCCGCGGCGATCGCTCAGCTCGTCTCGGACACGGGCGGCCGGGTGGACCTGGCCGCGGTGCACCGCTACTACGCCGGTCGCGCCGAGGTCACCGGCTTCGAGATCGCCGACAAGGCCGTCGCCGGGCAGGTCGCGGCCGCGCTGGAGGCGCTGCGCTGGGCCCAGCACCGCGGCACGCCGCACGTGCTTATCGCCGACGCGCTCGCGGACGCGGTGCACTCCGTCGCGCGGATCCGCGGCCTGGGGCGCACCCCCGACCAGTACCGGGACGCGGGGGAGCTGGGCATGGCGCCGTGGAAGGTGAAGAAGATGACGCAGGTGGCGCGACGGTGGCGCGCCGAGAACGTGGCAGGGGCGCTGCAGGCCGTGGCCGCCGCGAACGCGGACGTGAAGGGCCAGGCCGCGGACCCGGACTACGCGCTGGAGATCGCGGTCCGCAAGGTCGCCACCCTCGCCGGTTGACCCCCGGCGGTCGAGCGGCGAGCGGTGGGGAGGACACAACCGTCGAACGCCGTCACCCGCACCCGGATACGCGAAAACCGCGCCGTACCAGTCCCGGCCCGCGTGGTGCCGGGGGGTGGTGCGGCGCGGTGATACGCGCGTCTAGCGGAAGATCAGAGCTTGTTGAGAGCCAGCGAGAGCGCCGACTTCTTGTTGGCGGCCTGGTTGGCGTGGATGACGCCGGCGCTGGCGGCCTTGTCGAGCTGGCGGCTGGTGCTCACGAGGAGCTCGCCGGCCTTGGCCTTGTCCCCGGAGTCGATGGCCTCGCGGAAGTGGCGGATGGCGGTACGCAGCGACGACTTCGCCGACTGGTTGCGCAGACGGTTGCGCTCGTTGGTCTTGATCCGCTTGATCTGGGACTTGATGTTGGCCACGCGTTCAAACTCTCTTGTCTCGAAAGGGCAGCCGGTGATGACTGCCGACGTACCAGGTTACCAGCGGCCCGGACACAACCCAAATCGCGGCACCGCCTGCGGGAACGGTGCTCGACATCAACATTGCCACGCCGTGAACGAGAGCGCTGCCGAAACGGCGCTGGTGCGGCACGATGGCCGGGTGACCCCGCAGAAACAGGCCAAGTCCGCGACCTGGAAGCAGGCCGCCGCACCCCGACTGTCCGACGAGGCGCCCCTCTTCGCGGGCTACGACGACGCACCGTCGTTCGGGCGGGCGTTCGACGAGATGTTCGCCGACGACGGCACCGTTCGCACTCCGTACAAGCGGATCTTCGGCGCCCTCTCGTCGGCCGACGAGTCGGACCTGGCGGCCCGGGTCGACGCGCTCGGCGCCGCCTTCATCGACCAGGGCATCACCTTCTCGCTGGAGGGCCGCGAGCGGCCCTTCCCGCTGGACCTCGTGCCGCGCGTCATCGCGGCCGCGGAGTGGAACCGTCTCGAGAAGGGCATCAAGCAGCGCGTGCAGGCGCTGGAGATGTTCCTCGACGACATCTACTCGGAGCAGGAGATCCTGCGCGACGGCGTCGTCCCCAAGCGGCTGGTCACCTCCTGCGCCCACTTCCACCGCCAGGCCGCGGGCATCCGCCCGCCCAACGGGGTGCGCATCCACGTCGCCGGCATCGACCTCATCCGGGACGCCGAGGGCACCTTCCGCGTCCTGGAGGACAACCTGCGGTCCCCGTCGGGCGTGAGCTACGTCATGGAGAACCGCCGGACCATGGCGCAGGTCTTCCCCGACCTGTTCCAGCGGCACCGCGTGCGCGCCGTCGCCGACTACAGCTCCCACCTGCTGCGCGCGCTGCGCCGCTCCGCCGCCTCCAACGAGGCCGACCCGACGGTCGTCGTGCTCACCCCGGGCATGGCCAACTCGGCCTACTTCGAGCACTCGCTGCTCGCCCGGCAGATGGGCGTCGAGCTGGTCGAGGGGCGGGACCTCTTCTGCCGCGACAACGTGGTCTACATGCGCACGACGAGCGGCGAGCAGCAGGTCGACGTGATCTACCGCCGTATCGACGACGAGTTCCTCGACCCGATGCAGTTCCTCCCGAACTCGGTGCTCGGCGTCGCCGGCCTGCTCAACGCCGCCCGCGCCGGCAACGTGGTGATCAGCTCCGCGGTCGGCAACGGCGTCGCCGACGACAAGCTGACCTACACCTACGTGCCCGACATCATCGACTACTACCTCGGCGAGAAGCCGCTGCTGCAGAACGTCGACACCCTGCGCTGCTGGCTCGACGACGAGTGCGAGGAGGTGCTCGACCGCATCGACGAGCTCGTCATCAAGCCCGTCGAGGGCTCCGGCGGCTACGGCATCGTCTTCGGCCCCGACGCGACCGAGAAGGAGCTCGCGACCATCCGCCGCAAGGTCGTCGCGGACCCGCGCGGCTGGATCGCGCAGCCGGTCATGCAGTTGTCGACGGTGCCGACCAAGATCGGCGAGCAGGCCCGCCCGCGCCACGTCGACCTGCGGCCGTTCGCGGTCAACGACGGCGACGACGTCTGGGTTCTGCCCGGCGGCCTCACCCGCGTCGCGCTGCCCGAGGGCTCCCTCGTCGTGAACTCGAGCCAGGGCGGCGGCTCCAAGGACACCTGGGTACTCGCGGCCCGGTCCTCCGCAGCCGAGGCGGAACTCGAAGGCGTGGAGGTGGTCCCGAGCCGAGACCTCGCCGAACAGCAGCAGGTGGAGCTCGGCCCCGAGCTCAGCTCGCAGGACCAACAACAGCAGCAGGCTCGAGAGGAGGTCCGTGATGCTCGCCCGTAACGCGGAGGCGCTGTACTGGATCGGACGGTACGCCGAACGCGCCGACGACACCGCCCGCATGCTCGACGTGACCGTGCACCAGTTCCTCGAGGACGCCACCGTCGACGAGGACCGGGTCTCCCGCCAGCTCGTCCGCGTCCTCGGCATCCCCGAGCCGCCGGCCGACCAGCCGCTCGACCTGCGCTCCGTCACCGAGGTCGTCGCCTACAACCGCGACCCGGGCAGCGGTTCGATCGCCGCCACCGTTGCCTCCGCCCGCGAGAACGCCCGCGGCGCAAGGGAGGTCACCAGCTCCGAGATGTGGGAGTGCCTCAACTCCACGTACAACGGCCTCGCCGAGCGCGAGCGCGCGGCCCGTCGGCTCGGCCCGCACGAGTTCCTCAACTACATCAAGAACCGCGCGGCGATGTTCTCCGGCCTCACCGATTCGACGCTCTCGCGCGACGAGGGCTACCGCTTCCTGCTCCTGGGGCGCTCCATCGAGCGGATGGACATGGCGGTGCGCCTGCTCCTCTCGCGCGCCGGCGACCGGGCGAACGCCCCCACGTGGGTCACGGTGCTCCGCGCGACGGGCGCCCACGACACGTACCTGCGCACGCACCGCGGCGTGCTCGACGCCACTCGCGTGGTCGAGTTCATCCTCGTCGACCGGCTGTTCCCGCGGTCGGTGATCCACGCGCTCACCACGGCGGAGGACTGCCTCAACGCCATCGAGGGCGGGCGTGAGGGCCGTCTCGGCACCCGCACGGAGGCGCAGCGCCTCCTCGGCCGCGCCCGCGGCGAGCTCGAGTTCCTCGCCCCCGGCGAACTCCTCGAGGACCTGCAGCGGCGGCTCCTCGCGCTGCAGGAGCTCGGGCAGGCCGCCGGCGAGGCGGTCACCGCCCGCTACTTCCACGTGACGCCCTACGTCGCGTGGACCGACGCCCGCGCCCGGGGCGACATCGACACCATCCTGGAGGGGGAGCTGTGAGCTGGCGTCTTCGAGTCGTGCACTCCACCGGTTTCGGCTACAACGCGCCGGTCACCTCGTCGTACAACGAGGCCCGCCTGACGCCGCGCAGTGACCAGCGGCAGAACGTCATCCTCAACCGGGTGGAGACGGTGCCCGCCACCCGCGCCTACCGGTACACCGACTACTGGGGCACCGCGGTCACCGCCTTCGACCTGCACGCCCCGCACACCGCGCTCGAGGTCACCGGCGCCTCCGTCGTGGAGACCGAGGCCGCCGACGACACCGGCGAGGTGGTCGGCTGGGACGAGCTCGCGACCGACCGCGTGCGCGACCGGTTCGACGAGCTGCTCAGCTACACCGACTACGTGCCCAAGCACCGCAAGCTCACGGCGCAGGCCAAGAAGCTGGTCAAGGATCTGGAGCTCGACGAGGCCGTGCTCGCGGTGTGCCGCTGGGTGCACGAGGAGCTGGACTACGTGCCCGGCACGACGGGCGTGCACTCGTCGGCGATCGACGCCTGGGACGAGCGCAAGGGCGTGTGCCAGGACTACGCGCACCTCACGCTGCTCTTGCTGCGCAGCGTCGGCATTCCCGCCCGGTACGTCTCGGGGTACCTGCACCCGCAGCGCGACGCGGAGGTCGGGTCGACGGTGGCGGGGGAGTCGCACGCGTGGATCGAGGCGTGGACGGGGCAGTGGCGCGGCTACGACCCCACCAACGACGTCCCCATCGGCGAGCGGCACGTCTCGGTCGGTGTGGGCCGCGACTACGCCGACGTCCCGCCCCTGCGCGGCGTGATCGCTGGCGGTGGCGCTTCCGACCTCGACGTGGTCGTGGAGATCACCCGCCTCGCATGATGATTCACTCCGCATGACCGACGACACCCCGTTGTGGATCGCGGTCCGCGGGGCGCGGGTGCACAACCTGCGCTCCCTCGACGTCGACGTGCCGCTGCGCCGCCTCGTCGCGATCGCCGGCGTCTCCGGCAGCGGCAAGTCCTCGCTGGCCATGGGCGTGCTCTACGCCGAGGGCTCGCGCCGCTACCTGGAGGCGCTGTCGACGTACACGCGCCGCCGCATGGCGCAGGCGCCCCGCGCCGCCGTCGACTCCGTGGAGCACGTCCCCGCGGCGCTCGCGTTGCGGCAGCGGCCGGGCGTCCCCGGCGTGCGCAGCACCTTCGGCACCAGCACCGAGCTGCTGAACGTGCTGCGGCTCATGTTCTCCCGCCTCGCCTCCCACCGCTGCCCGAACGGCCACTACCTCGACCCGACCATCGACGTCGCCGCCGGGCTCGACCTCACGTGCCCGGTGTGCGGCGCGGTCTTCTCCCCGCCCGGCGCGGAGGCGCTGGCCTTCAACTCCGACGGCGCCTGCCCCACCTGCTCGGGCACGGGCGTCGTCCGCGCGATCGACGGGGCCGCGCTGGTGCCGGACCCGTCGAAGACGATCGCCGACGGTGCCGTCGCGCCCTGGTCGATGTTCGGCTTCTCGTTCATGCCGCAGGTCGTCGCCGACCTCGGGGTCCGCATCGACGTGCCGTACGTCGAGCTGACCGACGCCGAGCGCGAGATCGTGCTGCACGGCCCCGCCGAGAAGCGCAAGGTCGCGGTTTCCAGCAAGAACGGCAAGCTCTTCGAGGTCAACTTCACCTACCGCAGCGCGAACGCCGCCGTGCAGGAGGCGCTCGACAAGGCGACCACGGAGGCGGGCCTCGGGCGGGTCAACCGGTTCGTGCACGCGGGCCCGTGCGGCGACTGCGACGGCACCCGGCTCGGCCCCGGGGCTCGGGCGCCGCGGATCGGCGGCCTCGGCCTCGCCGACGTCAGCGCCATGACGCTCGACGAGGTCGTGACGTGGGCGCCCGGCACCGTCGGGCCCCTTCCGGCGGACATGCGCGCGATGGCGGCGATCCTCGTCGACACCCTCGAGACGATCGCCCGGCGACTCCTGGAGCTCGGTCTCGGCTACCTCGGCCTGGACCGCGCCGCGGCGACGCTCTCCACGGGCGAGCGACAGCGAGTGCAGCTCGCGCGGGCGGTCCGCAACCGCACGACCGGGGTGCTCTACGTACTCGACGAGCCGTCGGTCGGGCTGCACCCCGCCAACGTGGAGGGACTGCTCGGCGTGGTCCGGGACCTGTTGCGGGACGGGAACTCCGTGCTCGTCGTCGACCACGACCTCGACGTGCTGCGCGAGGCCGAGCACCTCATCGAGATCGGCCCCGGCTCGGGCGCCGAGGGCGGACGCCTCCTCGCGCAGGGCACCGTCGCCGAGATCGAGGCCGACGGCGCGTCCGTCCTCGGTCCCTTCCTGGCCGGCCGCGAACCCGTCCGCACCAGGCCCCGCACACCCGACGACGAGATCTTCGCGCGCGGCCGGATCCACCTGGAGACCGCGCCGATCCACACCGTGCACGCCCTCGCCGTCGACGTCCCCGTCGGGCGGGTCACGGCGGTCACCGGGGTCTCCGGATCCGGCAAGTCGACGCTGGTGCTGGAGGGCCTGGTCCCCGCGCTCACCGCGGCGGCCGCGGGCGAGCCCCTGCCGCCGCACGTCACCGCGCTCGACGCACCGGGCCTCGGCCGCGTGAACCTCGTGGACGCCACGCCCATCGGCGTCAACGTGCGCTCGACGGTCGCCACCTACAGCGGCGTGCTCGACGACCTGCGGCGCGAGTACGCGAAGACCGCCGCCGCGAAGTCCGCGGACCTCAAGGCCGGCGCGTTCTCGTACAACACGGGCGCGCTGCGCTGCCCGCGGTGCGACGGCACGGGCCAGGTCTCGCTCGACGTGCAATTCCTGCCGGACGTCGACATCGAATGCCCGGCCTGCCTGGGCCGACGGTACGCGCCCGAGGCCGCGTCGGTGCGGTGGCCGGAACCCGACGGGCTCGCCCTCCCGGACCTGTTGGCGCTCAGCGTCCGCGAGGCCGCCGAGGTCGTGCCGGTGCCGCGGATCGCGAAGAAGCTGCGCACCCTGGCCGACCTCGGCCTCGGCTACCTCACGCTCGGCGAGGCGACCCCGGCCCTCTCCGGCGGCGAGGCGCAGCGGCTCAAGCTCGCGGGGGAGCTGGGCCGCGACCAGTCTGACGCGGTCTTCGTACTCGACGAGCCGTCGGTGGGCCTGCACCCGCGCGACGTCCGCGTGCTGCTCGACGTGCTGCAGCGGCTCGTCGACCGCGGCGCGACCGTGATCGTCGTCGAGCACGACCTCGACATGATCGCGAACGCCGACCACGTGATCGACCTGGGCCCGGGCGGCGGGGCCGCGGGCGGCACCGTCGTCGCGGAGGGCACGCCCGACGAGGTGGCCGCGTCACGGGTGAGCGTGACGGGACGGTTCCTGCGGGAGCACCTGAGTACCTGAGCGCCGGAACGCGCGCGCGATGTATGCGTTGCTTACATGAGCCGGACGCGCTAATGTAAGCAGCGTTAACCGCAGTCGTTCGCAGGGAGCCCCACCATGCCGAAGCGCATCCTCACCGTCGTCACCAACGTCGGCCACTACGACGACCCGTCGCACCGGACCGGGTTGTGGCTCTCCGAGCTCACGCACGCGTGGCACGTCTTCGGGGAGGCGGGCTTCGAGCAGGTGCTGGTCAGCCCGCAGGGCGGCGCGGTGCCGCTCGAGCCGCGGTCGCTGAAGTTCCCGAACGACGACAGGACGGCCAAGGCATGGCGTGCGGACCCCGCACGGATGGCCCTGCTGGAGACCACGAAGAGCCCGGACGAGATCGACTCCGCGGAGTTCGACGCGATCTTCTTCACCGGAGGCCACGCCGTGATGTACGACTTCCCGGATAGCGAGGGGCTGCAGCGGATCAGCCGCGAGATCTTCGAGCGCGGCGGCGTCGTCTCCTCCGTCTGCCACGGCTACTGCGGGCTGCTCAACACGCGGCTCTCGAACGGCGAGTACCTCGTCGCCGGCCGCAAGGTCACGGGTTTCGCGTGGCAGGAGGAGGTGCTCGCCCGCGTCGACAAGCTGGTCCCGTACAACGCCGAGGACGAGATGAAGAAGCGGGGCGCGCTCTACGAGAAGGCCAGGCTCCCGTTCGTCTCGTACGCGATCTCCGACGGCAACCTCGTCACCGGCCAGAACCCCGGCTCCGCGAAGGCGACCGCGCGCAAGGTCGTCGAGGTGCTGGGCTGACTCAGCTCCAGCCGTACTCGTCGCGCAGGCGCTGCGCGACGGACTCGAAGCGCCGCCGGTCCAGCACGGCGCCCTCGCGACGGATGCCGTCCTCCGGCACGTCGAGGACGCGGTCGAGCCGCACCCAGGAGGGCCGCTGATCGGTGTCCCAGGGGCCGGACCCGATGCCCACCCAGTCCGGATCGCCCATGTGGCGCTCCTGGCTGGACAGCATGAGCCCGAGCAGGCTGTTCACCGAGCGTCCCACCACGAGCACCGGCCGGTCCTTGCCCTGGCCCGCGTTCGGCCCCGTCGTCTCCTCGAACTCCACCCAGGTCCACACGATCTCGCCCGGGTCGGCCTGCCCGTCGAGCTGCGGGGCGTAGAAGACGCCGCGCGCCATCAGCGCGGTCGGGGTGAACGTGCGGGTCACGGGCCTGCCGGGCGTGAACTCCTTGGGCTCCGCCGGAGCCTCCAACCCGAGCGCCTGGTTCACGGTCTGCGTGACCACCTGGGTGATCGCGTCCCGGCCCGCACGGACCGGGGGACTGTTCACGACCTGCGCGGCGAGGCGGGGGCCGTGCTCGCGTGCGAGCTTGGCCGCCACGGCCGCGAAGCGGGTGAAGTCGTTCGCCATACCCCTCAGGATAGGCCCGGACCCCCGATGGTCGCTCGCGCGACGAATTCCGGCGGTCCCGCTCGTATGTACCTGTGACGACCCGTTCCGAGCACAGGAGACCGCCATGACCATCCGCACCGACACCGACCTGTACGACGCCACCGTCGCCGAGCGCACCCGGATGGCCGCGCTGCTCGCGGCCCTCACCCCGACGCAGTGGGCCGCCGCCTCGCTGTGTGCGGGCTGGCGCGTGCGCGAGGTGGTTGCGCACCTGAACATGACCGATACCCAGACGCAGGAGCAGTTCGGGGCCGCCCTCGCCGAGGCGGGCGGCGACATCAACGCCGCGGTCGACCGCACCGCCCGGGCGGACGTCGCCCGCTACTCCGACGCCGAGCTGCTGGCGATCCAGCAGGCGCGCGTCGCGAGCCGGTGGACGCCGGGGCCCGGCGCGACGCAGGGCGCGCTCGCCCACGAGGTGATCCACGGGCTCGACATCACGATCCCGCTGGGCCTGCCCGGCCCGGCGCCCGAGGTGCTCGCGGCGACGGTCGCCGGCTCGACCGCGGAGGGCCTCGCCTTCTTCGGTGTCGACCTCACAGGCCTGCGCCTGACCGCCGTCGACTCCGACCTGGTCCTCGGTGACGGCGCGCAGGAGATCCCGTTGCCGACGGCCACGATCGTCCTGATCGCGACGGGCCGACGTCCGGTCCCGGACCCCGCCGTCGTGGGATGATCGCGGCTGTGGCGGAAGTCGACGGGGCGGTGATCGACGAGGGACTCCTCGGCGAGCTGCGCCCCGAGCTGGTCCGCTACTGCTATCGGATGATCGGCGACGGGGCGGGCGCCGAGGACGCCGCGCAGGAGGTGCTCCTGCGGCTGTGGCGTACGCGGGCGACCTACGATCCGGCGCGCGCGAGCGTGCGGACCTGGGCGTACGCGATCGCGTCCCGGTACTGCATCGACCTGCTCCGCGCCGCCCCGCGCAAGGCACTCCCGACGGACCTGTCGGAGCGGAACGGCGCGGGGGACCAGGCCTTCGCGGAGTTGCGGCCCGGCAGCTGGGTGACGCCCCTGCCGGATGCCGGCGGCGATCCGGCCGCTGCCGCCGAGCGGCACGAGACCATCCGGATGGCCTTCGTCGCGGCGCTGCAGCACCTCACGCCGTCGCAGCGCGCGGTGCTCGTCCTGCGCGACGTCTACCGGCACAGCGCCGCCGAGACCGCGTCGATGCTGGGGATCAGCGCGGCCGCGGCGCACTCGTCGCTGCAGCGCGCCCGGAAGGTGCTCGCGGGGGCGGAGCCGGCACCGTCGGACGTCCCGGCTCCCGACGTGGACCAGCGGCTGCTCGACGGTTTCGTCCGCGCCTTCGAGCGGCACGACGTGGCCGGACTCGCCGCTCTGCTCGCCGAGGACGTGGTCTTCTCCATGCCGCCCGTCGCCTTCTGGCTGCGAGGCGCGGACGACTACGCGGCGCTGTTCGGCTCGGGCGACGCCTGCGTCGGGCATCGGCTCGTCCCGACGACCGCGAACGGCTGCCCGGCGTTCGGGCAGTACGCGCCGGGCGACGAGGACGGGATGCGCCCGTTCGCCCTCGTCGTCCTCGAGTCCGACGGTGCCCGCATCACCCGGGTGACCACGTGCCTCGACCAGGCGGACCGGTTCGAGGCCTTCGGCCTCCCGGCCCGCCTGTAGCGGCCGAAGGTCAGCCGCCCGAGACGAGCTCCGCACACCGCTCGCCCACCAGCATCACGGTGATGTTGGGGTTGACCGTGGTGTGCTCGGGGAAGACGGACGCGTCCGCCACCCGCAGGCCCGCGGTGCCCTTGACCCGCAGCTCGGGGTCCACGGGCGACATCGGGTCGTCGGCCGCACCCATGCGCACGGTCCCCACCGGGTGGTAGACGGTGTTGTGCGTGCGCCGGATGTAGTCGGCGAGCTCGGCGTCGGTCTGCGCGCCCGGGCCGGGGTACAGCTCCCGCTCGATCCAGTCCTTGAGCGGTCCCGCCTCCGCGATCTCCCGCGCCTTCCGGATGCCCGCGATCATCACCTTCATGTCATGCCCCTCGGGGTCGGTGAAGTACCGCGGGTCCACCTTGGGCTTGTCCCGGAAGTCCCGCGACCGCAGCCGGACGGTGCCGCGCGAGCGCGCGTGCGTGACGTTCGGCGTGAGGCAGAAGGTGTTCTCCGCCGTGGGGTAGCCCTGGCGCAGCGTGTGCATGTCGAAGGGCACGCTGCCGTAGTGCATCATCAGGTCCGGCCGGTCGAGGCCGTACTCGGTGGGGGTGAAGATGCCGATCTCCCACCACTGGGTCGACTCGCGCACCATCGGCTGCGAGGTCTCGAAGCCGATCACGCCCTCCGGGTGGTCCTGCAGGTGCGCGCCGACGCCGGGGGAGTCGACGAGCACGTCGACGCCGGTCTCGCGCAGGTGATCCGCGGGGCCGATCCCCGAGAGCATGAGCAGCTTCGGCGAATCGATCGCGCCCGCGCTGACGATCACCTCGCGGCGCGCGGCCACGAACGTGGTGCGGCCGAAGGCGTTGTCCGTGATGTCCACGCCCGTTGCGCGGGGCGTTCCGCCGCTCGTGTCGAAGACGACCTTCTTCGCCCACGCGCCGGTGCGGATCGTGAGGTTCTCCCGGTCCAGCACGGGGTGCAGGTAGCTCACCGACGAGGACGAACGCGTCCCGTCGGCCCGGCGGTTGATCTGGAAGAAGCCGGCGCCGTTGGTCACCGTCGTCCCGGTGTTGAACTCGGCCCGCGGGATGCCCACCTCCTCGCAGGAATCCAGCAGGGCGACGCCGCACGGGTCCTTCGGCGGCACGGACATGATGTGCACGGGCCCGGACCGGCCGTGGTGCTCGCCGGGGGCGTCGTTGGTCTCGATCTTCGGGTACAAGCGGTACACCGAATCGGCGCCCCACCCGGCGGCGCCGTGGTCGCGCTCCCAGGAGTCCAGGTCCTCGCGCGGCGCCCAGAAGGCGATGCAGCTGTTGTGGGAACTGCAGCCGCCCAGCACCTTCGCGCGGGCGTGCCGCATGAAGGAGTTCCCGTTCTCCTGCGGCTCGATGGGGTAGTCCCAGTCGTACCCCGACTCCAGCAGCTCCATCCACCGGTCCAGTTGCAGGATCGCCTCGTCGCCCACGTCCGACGGTCCCGCCTCCAGCAGGCAGACCGTCACCGTCGGGTCCTCCGACAGGCGCGCGGCGACCGCGGCCCCGGCCGATCCGGCACCCACCACCACGTAGTCGAAGACGTCCTCGTCCCGTGCGTCCTCAGCGCTCACTTAGGCGTCCTTCCGCTCGGCGAACCATCCGGTCACGGACGGCCGCAGGTTCTCGTACACGTGCTTGGCCTCGAGGTACTCGCCGAGGCCGGTGGGCCCGAGCTCGCGCCCGATGCCCGATGCGCCGAATCCTCCCCACTCCGCCTGGGGGAGGTACGGGCCGAAGTCGTTGATCCAGACGGTGCCGTGCCGCAGTCGGCGCGCCACCCGCTTGGCCCGACCGCCGTCCGCCGACCACACGGCGCCCGCGAGGCCGTACTCGGTGTCATTGGCGATGGCCACGGCCTCGTCCTCGGTCGTGAAGGTTTCGACGGTGACGGTGGGCCCGAAGGCCTCGTCGTGCACGCAGGCCATCGACGGATCGCACTGGTCCAGCACCGTCGGGAGGTAGAAGAAGCCCGCGTCCAGAGAACCCGAGCCCTGGTCGCCCGTGGCGAAGGCGCCGCCCGTGCGGACCACCGCACCGTCCTCGCGGGCCTTCTCGACGTAGGCGTGCACCTTGTCGCGGTGCGCGGCGGAGATCAGCGGCCCGGTCTCGGTGCCCTCGGTGTAGGGCAGGCCCTGCCGGATGCCCTCGGCGCGGCGGACGAGCTCGTCGACGAAGGCGTCGTGCACGGACTCCTCGACGACGAGGCGCGCGCCCGCGGAGCACACCTGGCCCGAGTGCAGGAAGGCGGCGTTGAGCGCGTTGTCGACCGCGGCCGCAAGGCCTTCCGGCGTGGCGCAGGCGTCGGCGAAGATCACGTTGGGGTTCTTGCCGCCCAGCTCGAGCGCCACCTTCTTCACGGTCCCGGAGGCGTTCGCGGCGATGAGGCGGCCCGTCACGAGGCCGCCCGTGAACGAGACGAGGTCGACGTCGGGATGCGTGGACAACGGCGCGCCGGCCTGCGCCCCGGCGCCGAGGACGAGGTTGGCCACGCCGTCGGGCAGACCCACCTCCTGCAGCACCTTCATCAGCAGGATCGAGGTGTGCGGGGTGAGCTCGGAGGGCTTGAGCACGAACGTGTCCCCGGCCGCCAGCGCCGGCGCGACCTTCCACGCGGCCTGCAACAGCGGGTAGTTCCAGGGGGTGATCATCGCGCACACGCCGACCGGCTCGTAGACGATCTGCGAGGCGACGTCGGCGGAGCCGGCGTCCACGATGCGCCCGCTGTCCTGGCCGGCGAGCTTGCCGAAATAGCGGAAGCAGGCGGCGATGTCGGCCATGTCGAGCTCGGACTCGTACAGCCGCTTGCCGGTGTCGGCGGTCTCGGCGCGCGCGAACTCGTCGCGGCGGCGGTCGATCGCGTCGGCGACGCGCAGCAGCAGATCGCCGCGCTCCGCGGCGGAGGTGAGCGGCCAGGGGCCGGTGTCGAAGGCCCGACGCGCCGCGGCGATCGCGGCCTCGGTGTCGGCGGCGGTCGCCTCGTCGACGACGCCGGCCTCCGAGCCGTCGGCGGGGCAGACGATCGTGCGGGTGCCGCCGCCCTCGCTGTGGCGCCAGGCGCCGTCGATGAACAGGGTGGGTTCGGTCATGCGGGTGTCCCTTCGGTTTCCGTGGACGCGTCGGCGTCGGGATCGGTGCGGGTGACGGCGGATTCGTCGTGGCCGTCGTGATGGTCGCCTGCGGCGCGCCGCAGGTGCAGGTAGCCGAGGTGTCGCTCGTACTGGTCGAGGATGTCGCCGATGATCTGCTCACGGGTGTAGCCGCCCAGCGTGTACCCCTGCGAGCCCTCGGCGAGATAGACCTCGCAGCGGAAGTAGCGGTCGTCGGAGCGCTGCGCGAGGATCGCGTAGCTCGGCGCCGGCGCCGAGACCGGCCACACGCAGTACTCGAAGTGCGGCTCGCCGGCCAGGTCGACCTTGAGCGTGGGGGAGGGGAGCGATTCACTGCGGCCGGACTCGTCGATCGTGGCGGAGACGCCCTCGGCGGCGAATTCGGCTGCCACGTCGCGCATCGCGGGCGCCACCGAGTTCTCGAGGAAGCGCAGCGTCGCGGCGCGGCCCGGGTACTGGACCGTCGCGAGGAGCCGGCGACGCCAGCTGCCCGGCTCTCCGCCGCTGCGCCCGGCCGCGAGCGACTTCGGCAGCGCGGTGCGGTAGCTGTCGTGTTTGTAGGACTCGGTGTGCAGCGCCCGCAGCAGCGCGATGCCCACCAGGGCGAGCACGAAGGAGAAGGGCAGGCCCATGATGATGGTCGCCTTCTGCAGCGTCACGATCGATCCCTCGTTGCCGGCGAACAGCATCGCTAGCGTGAGCAGGCCGATCGCGAAGGACCAGAAGATGCGGGTGCTCCGCGCGCAGTCCGCCATCGGGTCGTCGAGCTTGCTGGTGAAGTTGCCCATCACCAGGGAGCCGGAGTCGGCGCTGGTGACGTAGAACAGCAGCCCGGTGATGGTGGCGATCGCCAGGAGCAGTGGTGCGCCGGGGTACTTCTCGAGCAGCGAGTAGAAGCCCACCTCGGGCGTCGACGCGGTGGCCTCCGCGAAGCCCTTGTCGCCGCGGGCCACATCGAGGGCGCTGTTCCCGAACACCGAGATCCACACCAGGATGAAGCTGAACGGGACCACCAGCACGCCGAACACGAACTGGCGCAGGGTGCGGCCGCGCGAGATCCGCGCGAGGAACAGGCCCACGAACGGCGCCCACGCCACCCACCACGCCCAGAAGAACAGCGTCCACGCGTCGAGCCAGCCCGACGGGTCGTTGCCCGGGACCTCGGGGTTCACCTGGCCCCACGCGAAGGTGTCCATCGTGCGATCGAGGAAGGTCGAGACGTAGTCGCCGGTGTTCTGCACCAGCGCGTTGAGCAGGAAGTCGGACTTCCCGGCGACGAGGATGTACACCAGCATCAGGATCGCGAGGATCACGTTGAGCTCACTGAGCCGGCGGATGCCCTTGTCGACGCCGGAGGTGGCGGAGATCGTCGCGACGATGACCGACAGCACGATGAGCCCGATCTGCGCGGCCTTGCCCTGCGGGATGCCGAACAGCGTGTTGAGCCCGTAGTTGAGCTGCACGATGCCGATGCCGAGCGAGGTCGCGATGCCGAAGATGGTGCCGAGCACGGCGGCCACGTCGACCGCGTCGCCGAGCCGGCCGTGCACGCGCTTGCCGAGGATCGGGTACAGCGCCGCGCGGATCGTCAGCGGCAGGTTGTGCCGGAAGGCGAAGTAGGCCAGCGCCCCGCCCATGAGGGCGTACATCGCCCAGCCGGTGAGGCCGTAGTGGAAGACGGTCCAGGTCACCGCCTCGCGTGCGGCGTGGTTCGTCTCCCCGGTGCCGACCGGGGGGTTCATGTAGTGGCTCACCGGTTCGGCGACGGAGAAGAACATCAGATCGATGCCGATGCCCGCCGCGAAGAGCATCGACGTCCAGGTGAAGAGGCTGTACTCGGGGCGCGATTCCTCGGGACCGAGGCGGTACGTCCCGTAGCGGCTCAGGCCGATGAAGACGACCACGCCGACGATGGCCGTCGCGAGGAGGAAGTACCACCAGCCGAACCAGGTGGTGATGAAGTCGACCACGCCGCTGATCACGCTCTCCGCGGTCTCGGGAGAGGCGAGTGCCCACACGGCGAGGGCGAGGACCGAGCCCGCGGCGGCGAAGAAGACTCGGTGGTTCAAGGAGCTCGTCGGTGTCGGTGTGTTCTCTACTGGTTTCGATGTTCGTGAGGATTCAGAATCACTCATATCGTTCGACGTTACCGTGGTGGGCGTGAAACCGGACGAGGTCGGTCATTACCCGGACGCGCCGCGGTGACGGTGATCCGCGCCTATCGCGCCGCCGACGCGGCCGCCCTGCGTGCTCTGTTCGTGCGCGCCGGCGCGGGCTCGCCGTCGGGGGAACTGTGGCGGCACCCGGCGTCGGAGAGGGCCGTCTACCTGGACCCCTACATCGAGCACTGCCCGGAATCGCTGTTCGTCGCCGAGCGCGACGGGGCGCTCGTCGGCTATCTCACGGGCTGCCCTCCGGGGTCGTCCCTGCCCTCGGAAGACGACCGGCTGGTCGCCGCGCTCCGTAGCCCGGCCGTGCTGCTGCGTCCGGCGACGGCGCGATTCCTCGGGCGCGCCGCGCTGGACCTCGCGACGGTGTGCCGCCGCGAACCGTCGGCCTCGGGAGAGCTGAAGGACGAGCGCTGGCCCGCCCACCTGCACATCGACGTCGCGCCGGAGGCGCGGGGGACCGGCGCGGCGTACGGACTCATGGAGGCGTGGACCGAGGCCCTGAACGGCGCCGGCTGCCACCTGCAGACGCTCGTAGAGAACGTCCGTGCGGTGCGGTTCTTCGAGCGCTGCGGGTTCGTCCCGCACGGCCCCAGCCCGACGGTGCCGGGCGTGCGGTACCGCGGCGCCCGGGTCCACCAGCTCACCATGGTGCGGCCTTGTCCGGCGGCATGAGAAACTGACAGGTGACGTGTGCCGGGAACCCGGCCAGCCGCCCGAGGAGTGAGACCGATTCCCAGCTTCGCCGATACCACCTTCACGGATCCCGCCCGGATCCGTAACTTCTGCATCATCGCGCACATCGACCACGGCAAGTCGACCCTGGCCGACCGGATGCTGCAGCTCACGGGTGTGGTCGAGGAGCGCGCCATGCGGGCGCAGTACCTCGACCGGATGGACATCGAGCGCGAGCGCGGCATCACCATCAAGGCGCAGAACGTGCGGTTGCCGTGGACGGTCAAGGGAGAGGACGGCTCCGACGAGGAGTACGTCCTGCACATGATCGACACGCCGGGCCACGTGGACTTCACCTACGAGGTCTCCCGCGCCCTGGAGGCCTGCGAGGGAGCGATCCTCCTGGTCGACGCCGCGCAGGGCATCGAGGCGCAGACGCTGGCGAACCTGTACCTGGCGATGGACAAGGACCTGGAGATCATCCCGGTCCTCAACAAGATCGACCTCCCCGCCGCCGATCCCGATCGCTACGCCGAGGAGATCGCGCACATCACCGGCTGCGAGCCGGAGGACGTGCTGCGGGTCTCGGGCAAGACCGGCGTCGGCGTCGACGCCCTGCTCGACCGCGTGATCGAGAAGGTCCCGCCGCCCGTCGGCGACGCCGACGCGCCCGCCCGCGCGATGATCTTCGACTCCGTCTACGACACCTACCGCGGCGTCGTCACCTACATCCGCGTGGTCGACGGGAAGATCGTCCCGCGCGAGAAGATCCAGATGATGTCGACCGGCGCCACCCACGAACTGCTCGAGGTCGGCATCGTCTCGCCCGAGCCGAAGCCCTCGAAGGGCCTGGGCGTGGGCGAGGTGGGCTACCTCATCACCGGCGTGAAGGACGTGCGCCAGTCGAAGGTCGGCGACACCGTGACCACCGCGCGCAAGGGCGCCGAGGAGCCGCTGACGGGCTACGAGGAGCCCCGGCCGATGGTCTACTCGGGCCTCTACCCGGTGGACGGATCGGACTACCCGGCGCTGCGTGAGGCGCTGGACAAGCTGCAGCTCAACGACGCCGCGCTGACCTACGAGCCGGAGACCTCCGTGGCGCTCGGCTTCGGCTTCCGCTGCGGCTTCCTCGGGCTGCTGCACATGGAGATCACCCGCGAGCGGCTGCAGCGCGAGTTCGGCCTCGACCTGATCTCCACGGCGCCCAACGTCGTTTACCGCGTGGTCGGCGAGGACGGCAAGGAGCTGATCGTCACCAACCCGTCGGACTGGCCCGACGGCAAGCTGCGCGAGACCTACGAGCCGATCACCAAGACCACGATCATCGCGCCGAGCGAGTTCGTCGGCACGATCATGGAGCTGTGCCAGTCGCGGCGCGGCGAGCTCGGCGGCATGGACTACCTGTCGGAGAGCCGCGTCGAGCTGCGCTACACGCTGCCGATGGCGGAGATCATCTTCGACTTCTTCGACTCGCTGAAGTCGCGGACCCGCGGCTACGCCTCGCTGGACTACGAGGAGGCCGGCGAGCAGCAGTCCGACCTGGTCAAGGTCGACATCCTGCTGCAGGGCGAGGCCGTCGACGCGTTCAGCGCGATCGTGCACCGCGACGGCGCCCAGGCCTACGGCAACAAGATGACCGTCAAGCTCAAGGAACTCATCCCGCGCCAGCAGTTCGAGGTGCCGGTGCAGGCCGCGATCGGCTCGAAGATCATCGCCCGCGAGAACATCCGCGCCATCCGCAAGGACGTGCTCGCCAAGTGCTACGGCGGCGACATCAGCCGTAAGCGCAAGCTGCTCGAGAAGCAGAAGGAGGGCAAGAAGCGCATGAAGACGATCGGTCGGGTCGACGTGCCGCAGGAGGCGTTCGTGGCAGCGCTGTCGTCCGACTCCTCGGCCGACAAGCCCAAGGGGAAGTAGGGGCCGGTCATGGGCGGTGGGCACGATCACGGGCCGAAGGCCCCGCTCCGCCCGGACCTGTCGAAGTACGCGCTGGTGGCGGTCGCCGCCGGCGTACTCACCATTGGGCTCAAGGTCCTCGCCTGGCGGCTGACCGGCTCGGTCGGCCTGTTGTCGGACGCCGCCGAGTCCTCGGTGAACCTCGTGGCCGCGATCGCGGCCTACGTGGCGCTCAAGGTGGCCGCCCGGCCCGCCGACCGCGGCCACAACTTCGGGCACACCAAGGCCGAGTACTTCTCGGCGGTGCTCGAGGGCGTGATGATCGTGGTCGCGGCCGGGGTCATCATCGTCTCCGCGGTCAACCGCCTGTTCCACCCGCAGGAACTCGAGCAGGTGGGGACGGGCCTCGCGATCTCCGTCCTGGCCACGGCCATCAACGGAGCCGTCGGCCTGTACCTGCTCCGGGTGGGCCGGGCACATCGGTCCCTGGCGCTGCAGGCCGACGGCAAGCACCTCCTCACCGACGTCTGGACCACGGTCGGCGTGATCGCCGGCGTGCTCTTGGTGGCGCTCACCGGCTGGCTGCCGCTCGACCCGCTCATCGCCATCGCCGTCGCGGTGAACATCCTCGTCGTGGGCGTCCGCCTCGTGCTGGGCTCGGGTGCGGGCCTCATGGACGCGGCCATGCCCGACGAGGACCGGGCGCGCCTCGACGAGGTGCTCGACCGGCACCGCTCCGACGGCATCGAGTTCCACGACGTCAGGACCCGGGAATCCGGGCACGAGCGGTTCGCGCAGATGCACATGCTGGTCCCCGGGGAGTGGACCGTGGAGCGCGCGCACGACCTGTCGGAACAGGTGGAGCAGGAACTGGCGGAGCAGTTCGCGGACCTGCGCACCACGATCCACGTCGAGCCGATCGGCGATCCTCGGGCCTACGAGGACTGGCGCCTGAACTGACCCGGAGTCAGCGCCGGTCGATGGTGCCGCTCAATGCTTCCAGCCCGTCGCGGTAGATGCCCGCGAACAGGGTCTCGAGCTCGGCCTCGGTCCCCGTGCCGGGGAAGAACCTGCCCGACCACTGGACTTCGGCCTCGTCGGGACGGCTCGGGATCGAATGCACCCGAATCGTGGAATCGTAGGCGCTCACCGGGAAGGGCGAGTCGACGATCGTGTAGCTGTAGGACCGCCGGGCGGCGTCGAAGGAGGTCAATTCCTCGGTGACGACGCCGCCGTCAGCGGTCGTGAGCCGTCGTACCCGGCCACCGCGCTCGAGTGTGCTCGCGGTGATGAACGGGAGCCAGTCCGGGAGGGAGCCGAATCCGCCGATGAGGTTCCAGACGACGTCGGGTGCGGCGGAGACGGTGCGGCTCAGGGAGATCGATGCCATGATGTGTTCCTTTCGAGGAGATCAGTGTCCGCCGGGGAGCGGTGCCGCGGCGTCCACGAGTCCCGAGGCTCGGAGGTCCGCCCAGAAGGCGTCGGGAACCGTCGTCGCGAGCGCGGCGACGTCCTCGGCGATCCGCGAGGGGCGGCTCGCCCCGGGGATGACGGCGGCAGAGACCGGATGCGCGAGGGAGAATTGGAGTGCGGCGGCCTTGATCGGGATGCCGTGGCGGTCGGTCAGCGCGCGGAGGCGGGTGACGCGCTCGAGGACGTGGTCGGGTGCCTGCTGGTACTCGAAGGTGGTGCCACCCGCGAGGACTCCGGAGCTGTACGGGCCTCCGACCACCATGCTCACGCCCTGTTCCTCCGCCAGTGGCAGCAGGCGGGAGAGCGCGGCGCGGTGGTCGAGCAGCGTGTACCGGCCTGCGAGGAGGAACGCGTCGGGGCGCGGCTCGTCCAGCGCCAGGGTGAGCTCGATCGGCTCGACCTTGTTGACGCCCAGGCCCCACGTGGTGATGACGCCCTGCTCCCGCAGGTCCTGCAGGACGCGGAACGCCCCGGTGCGTGCGATCTCGAAGTGGTGCAGCCAGTCGTCGCCGTGGAAGTCCTGCGCGATGTCGTGCACCCAGACGGCGTCGATCCGGTCCACGCCCATGCGGGTGAGGCTGTCCTCGATCGATCGCTTGGTGGCGTCGGCGCTGTAGTCGTCGACCATCCGGTTCGGGAGGCCGTGCTCGAAGAGGCCGCCCTTCTCGCCCAGGTCGCGCGCGGAGGTGTCCTCGACGTCGTCGAGGATCACCCGCCCCACCTTCGTGGAGAGGACGTAGTCGTCCCGGTCGTGCTGCGAGAGCATCTCGCCGAGGCGGATCTCGGCGAGCCCCGCCCCGTAGAAGGGAGCGGTGTCGTAGTAACGGACGCCCTGGTCCCAGGCCGAATCGAGGGTGGCGCGGGCCTCCTCGTCGGGGATGGCGCGGAACATGTTGCCCATCGGGGCGGTGCCGAAGCCGAGCGGGCTCCGGAGAAGATCGTGGAAGCTCATGATGCCTTTCGGGTGTTCGAGTGTTCGGGTGTCGGAAGGTGGGGGATTCAGCCGTTGAAGGCGGCCGGGTGCGGGCCGGTGCGGCCGTCGGCCTCCAGCGCGTCGATGGCGGCGATCTCGGTGTCGTCGAGCGTGAAGCCGAACAGGTCGAGGTTCGCCGCGATGCGGCTGGGCGTCACCGACTTCGGGATGACGACGGTGCCGTGCTGCAGGTGCCAGCGCAGCACCACCTGCGCCGGCGTGACGCCGTGGCGCGCCGCGGCGGCGGTGACCGCGGGCGAGTCCAGGGCCGCGCCCTGGGCGAGCGGGCTCCAGGCCTCGGTCGCGATGCCGAGGCGGCGGTTCGCGGCCGTCGTCGCGCGGTTCTGCAGGGCCGGGTGCAGTTCGATCTGGTTGACGGCGGGCAGGATCCCGCCGAGCCCGGCGATCCGTTCGAGGTGCTCGGGCAGGAAGTTGGAGACCCCGATGGACCGGGTGCCCGCGCCGCGGAGCTCCTGCAGCTCGCGCCAGGTGTCGAGGTACGCGTCGGTGGCCGGCGCCGGCCAGTGGATGAGGTACAGGTCGACCTGGTCGAGCCCGAGCCGCTCGAGGCTCGCCTCGAGTGCGGGGCGCGCCCGGTCCGCGCCGAGGTCCGCGACCCACAGCTTGGTGGTGATGAAGAGCTCCTCGCGGGGGATCGCCGCGGCCGCGAGGGCGCGACCCACGCCGGCCTCGTTGCCGTAGATCATGGCGGTGTCGATGCTGCGGTAGCCGGCCTCGAGGGCCGCCTCGACGGCGCGCTGGGCCTCGTCGTCCGGTACCTGGAAGACGCCGAAGCCGACGTGGGGCATGAGGACGCCGTCGTTGAGCGTGACGGTCGGGATGGTGGTCATGGGGGTTCTCCTCGGTGTGTGAAGGGGGTGAACGTGAGTCACGCGGCGACGGGGACCGGCGCGGGCGCCGGGGCGGGGGCGTGCTCGCCGCCGGCGACACGGGTGGCGACGACGTAGGCGACGAGGCCCGCGAGGGTGATGCCGGCGCCCACCCAGAGCGGCGAGACGTAGCCGAGGCCGGCCGCGAGGGTGAGCCCGCCCGCCCAGGCGCCGAAGGCGTTGCCCAGGTTGAACGCGGCGATGTTGGCGCCGGAGGCGAGCGTGGGGGCGTCGGCGGCGTAGTTCATGATGCGCATCTGCAGGCCCGGCACCGTCGCGAAACCGAAGGCGCCCATCAGGACCAGGGCGACGACGGTCGCGACCTGGGACGTGGCGGTGAGGGCGAAGACGCCGAGCACGACGGTCAGGGCGGCGAGCAGGACGATGAGCGTGAGCGGCAGGTTCCGGTCGGCGGCGCGACCACCGAGCAGGTTGCCGACGAACAGGCCGACGCCGAACAGGACGAGCAGCCACGGCACGGAGGACGACGCGAAGCCGCCGACCTCGGTCAGAGTGAAGGCGATGTAGGTGAAGGCGCCGAACATGCCGCCGTAGCCGAGCACGGTGACCAGCATCGACAGCCACACCTGGCGGCTGCGGAAGATCCGGAACTCGGCGAAGGGATTGGCGCCGGTCGTCGCAGCCGGGGTCGTGCGCACCAGCGCGGCGATGCCGGCGAGGGCGACGACGCCGATGGCGGTGATGGCCCAGAACGTCGAGCGCCAGCCCGCGGCCTGGCCGAGGAAGGTGCCGAGCGGGACGCCGAGGACGTTCGACACGGTGAGGCCCGCGAACATGATGGAAATCGCTGCGGCGCGCTTGTTCTCGGGAACGAGATCGGCGGCGACGACGGCGCCGATGCCGAAGAAGGCGCCGTGGCACAGCGCGGCGACGATGCGCCCGGCGAGCATGAACTCGTAGCTGTCGGCGAGGGCGGACATCATGTTGCCGACGATGAACAGGACCAGGAGGCCGAGGAGGGCGTGCTTGCGGTTGACCCGCCCGAGCGCCGCGGTGAGGATGATGCCGCCGATGGCCACGGACAGCGCGTATCCGGAGATGAGGTAGCCGGCGACGGTCTCAGTGACCCCGAAGTCGGCGGCGACCTCGGGGAGGAGGCCCATGATGACGAACTCGGTGAGTCCGATGCCGAAGCCGCCGAGGGCGAGCGCGAGGAGCGCGAGAGGCATGAGTGTTCCTTCGATGAGTGGAATCTATGAGCGCGTCTGCAATCACCGGCGTCTGCAGTAGTTGCACACACAACGACTAGATAGTTGCACACGCGGGTAATCCTCGCAAGGTGCTATGCTCGTCGTCACGAGGAAAGGGGTGCCGACCATGGGTATCGCCGACGATGCGGTGGAGATCCGCGCGCAGGGCTGGCGCACGCTCGTGGCCCTGCACGCGCTCATCGAGAACGAACTGGAGCGGTCGCTGCAGTCGGGTCACGACCTCTCCGTGGTCGAGTACACCGTGCTCGATGCTCTGAGCCGCCAGGACGGCTGGCACATGCGCATGCGTCAACTCGCTCGTGCCGCGGCGTTGTCCAGTAGTGCGACGACGCGCCTCGTCACGCGCCTCGAGGATCGGGGGCTGCTCACTCGGATCCTGTGCGCCGACGATCGTCGCGGGATCTATACCGAGCTCACTCCGGCCGGCTGGGAGCTGCTCACGGCGGCGCGTCCGACGCACGAGCGGGTGCTGCGGGACGCCCTCGCCGAGGCTGCGGAGCAGCCCGAGCTGAGGCTTCTCGTCGACGCGGTTCACGTGAAGGCTCCTGAGGCGGCGCCCGCCTCCTGACCGGCTCTGCTGTGAATCACGGGAAACTCCAGCAACTTCCGTCTCTCCAGTTGTCCGATATGTTGGTTTTCCCTACCTTTCGCGCGACAATGTGACCGGCGTCACACTGGCGCCGGGCCGCGTCGGCGGCCAGTCGTCGTTCGACGGAGGATTGGGGAGATCAACCATGAAGATGAGGACAACCGGAGTGCTCGGGCTCGCTTTCGCGGGCGTCGCATCGATGCTCTCGGTCGGTACGGCCGCCGCGGATCCCGCGCCGCCGTACGTGGATCTGCAGGCGTTCGGCTACGTCAGTTGCGGCGGTCCGCTGCCGGACAGGGCCGAGCCGAACTCGCTGACCGACCACGGCTGGGTCACCAACCACGGGCCGGGAACGGCCTACGACGTGCGGGTGTGGTTCAACGGCGGTGGCAGCAAGTCCGTCGGCATGTTGGCGCCGGGGCAGTCGCTCCAGATCGAGCAGGTCGTGCCGAGCTGGGGCTGCCCGTTCCGCGCGATCCCCGTCAAGGCGTCGACGAGCACCTACGACATCAACAGCGGCAACAACTGGTGGGCGGCGCGCAACTGAGGGCGTGCCGGCTCACTCAGGCGAGCGTCGCCTCGAGGCCGAGGAACCGCCCGTAGTCGCGGACGGGGCCCGCGAGGCGGCGCTTCGCCGTCGCGGTGATCTTGGCGAAGGGTTCGATCGTCACGGTCACCGTCTTCGCGGTGGCCTTCTTGGACCACACGCCCACGATCTCGCCGTCGATCACGACCATCGGCTTGAAGACGCCGTTGCGCCCCGGCACGATCCGGCTCAGGTACCCCTCGTCGAGCTGGGCTGCGCGCGAACCGTATCCGATGATGTACTCGTCGAAGCCGGGGAGGAGCAGGGGGCGCGCGAGTGCTTCGTCGACCTCTGCGTCCGTCAGGTCGACGGTGCCGGGCGCGACCAGGTACCGCGTGCCCGCGAGCGTCACCTGTTCGACGGCGCCGTCCGCGGCCGCGATGCCCTCGTCGACGGCGCCCATCGGGAGATAGGCCCACTTCCCGATGTCCTGCCGGGTCACGGGGCCACGGCCGGCGACGAACCGGGAGACCGCCTCGCCGAGAGCATGTTCCGGATCCCGGCGCTCCGTCACCCAGTCGTCGGCCAGGGCGAAGACGTCGGCCTTCGGCGCGGGGTCGGCGAAGACGATCGCCATGAGCTCGGTGAGGTCCCTCAGGATGTGGCCGGTCTGCGAGTTATCCAGCGGCAGTACGGCATCCGCGCACGCGGCGACGAGCTCGGGCCGGGTGCGGGAGGCGCCGTCGGCGAGCTCCGCCCGGATGATCCGCTCGGCGTCCGCCATCATCGTCTCCGTGATCCCGAGCTGGGGGCGGCGCTTCGCGGCCTCCGCGCGCGAGCGGACGGTGAGCGCGGCGCTGAGCCAGTGCAGGTCCTCCGGCGCGGTGATCTGCAGGGTGCCGCGCGCGGGACGGTTCCGGGTGATCCGCCCCGCGGCGAGGTCGCCCAGCACCGTCGCGTCGTCGGGGTGCTCGGACGCGCGCAGCGAGAGCGCGAACCGCGCCGCGGCACCGTCCTGCGCCTGAATCGCGAGCATGCCGCGCGCCGCGTCCGGGGCGGTGCGCCAGTCCCGCACGCCGGGCACGAGTCCCTGGGCGCGGAGGCGGAGCGCACGGATGCGGCGGATCTCGGGATCGACGGCGGCCATGGGCGGAATCCTGCCACGGGCGTAACCTCGTCGGTGTGTGGAACACCTGGCTGACGCGCACTCTGGACATCGACCTGCCGATCCTCGGCGCCCCGATGGGTGGCCGCGCCGGGGGTGAGCTCGCGGGACAGGTGACGGCCGCCGGCGGGCTGGGCATGATCGGCGCCGCCCGCTACGCCACGCCCGAGTGGATCGACGAGCAGTTGCGGGTCATCCGGGCCGCCGCCGGCGCGGATGCGCCGCTCGCCTTCGGCCTGCAGACCTGGTCGCTCGCCGAGAGCCCGGAACTGCTCGACTCGGTGCTCGCTGCGCGGCCGAAGCTGGTGTCGCTGTCGTTCGGCGACCCCGCCCCGTTCGTGCAGCGGGTCAAGGACGCCGGCGCCGTGGTGATCTCGCAGATCAACTCCATCGAGGACCTGCACGAGGTCGAGGCCGCAGGGGTGGACGCCGTGGTCGCGCAGGGCGGCGAGGCGGGCGGACACACGGGACGGATCGCGACGCTGCCGCTCCTGCAGGAGGTGCTGCGTGCGACCGAGCTGCCCGTGCTCGCGGCGGGCGGCATCGGTACCGGCGCCGGTCTCGCGGCGGTTCTCGCCGCCGGTGCGCAGGGCGCGCTGATCGGCACCGCCCTGCTCGCGTCGCCGGAGACCGTCGGGCCCGACTACGCGATCCCGGCGCTGCTCAAGGCGCGGAGCGCCGACACCGTCTACACCGACGTCTTCGACAAGGCGCGCCACCAGCCCTGGCCCACACGATGGTTCGGGCGCGCGCTCACCAATGACTTCACCGACCGCTGGCACGACGGCGACGGTGCCGAGGCGTCTTCCGGCACGGAGGAGGCGGTGAGCGCCGCCTATGACGGTGGCCTGCCCGAGGTCGGCGTCGTCTATGCGGGGCAAGCCGCGGGGCTCGTCGATGAGGTCCGCCCCGCCCGCGAGGTGGTCACCTCCATCGCCGCCGACGCCGAGGCCCGGCTGCGGGCGGCCGCCGGCCTGCTCGGCTGACTTCGGCCCTCGGCCGGTCAGAAGGCCGTCCCGAGCACCAGTGCGAGACCGGCGACGATCGCCATCGACACGGCCGCCCGTTTCGCCCACGCCAGGAATCCCGGGCCCGCGCCTCGGTGCGCGCAGACCGAGGCGCCGATGAGGCAGATCAGGCAGGCCGCCGGCACGCCGAACCCGAGCAGGATCGCGGCGCCCTCCATGTTGAGCGGATCGCCGGACGGGTTCGCGTACAGGCTGGAGAGCATCAGCACGTAGCCGGCCGCCCACACGAAGGGCATCTCGATCAGGATCACGGCCAACCAGGCGACGATGATCGCCGCCGTGCTGTGCGAGCCGTCCGGTCCGGACACGCCCTGCTCGGCGCGAGGCTGTTCGTCCTGACGAGATGCGAGGTGCGCCATTGACCCAGTGTCGCCCCGTGCCGCGACGATGGCATCGGTGGAACTACTCAGATCCGACGGCGTCCGCCGGTGCGCACGTCGCGCGGATCCCGTTCCGGACGTGGGATCCGGGCCCGGTGTCGGTGGTGGCGGGTAGTTTCGTCTGCGTGAACGTCGACGCCGCCATCGCAGCCAGGACCGCTTCGCCCGCCGGAAGGGTGATCGGCTGATGGCGGGCCTCGTCGCACCGAAGATCTCGCCGCTGCGGCTCGGCGACCTCGAGGACGGGAACAGCGATGAGCTGATGCCGGGCGACACCGAGGACCGTCGCCGTTTCGCCGGACCCACCGTGAAGGGACGCGATCTCAGCGGAATCACCTTCAGCGAGTGCGAGCTGGCGGGCTGGGAGGTCCGGGACGCGGTCTTCACCGAATCGGCGTTCCTCGAGACGCGGATCACCGCGCTGTTCGCCACGGGTTTCCGGGCGTCGCGCTCGACCTTCCGTCAGGTCGAGGTCGATGATGCCCGGATCGGCGCCGTGGAGCTCATGGACTCCAAGCTGCGTTCCGTGGTCTTCACCGACGTCCGGCTCGGCTTCGTGAACCTGCGCGGCGCCGGGCTCACCGACGTGATCTTCCGGGGCTGCATGCTCGACGGCATCGACGCCGGCGACGCGACCCTGAACCGGGTGTCCTTCGAGGACTGCAC
Organism: Tsukamurella sp. USMM236; assembly: GCF_037148755.1. Taxonomy (NCBI): domain Bacteria; kingdom Bacillati; phylum Actinomycetota; class Actinomycetes; order Mycobacteriales; family Tsukamurellaceae; genus Tsukamurella; species Tsukamurella sp. USMM236. The sequence goes on along the minus strand of NZ_JBBCSS010000005.1, from coordinate 340,415 downwards.
CGCCGGCGAGATCGACGTGACGCGGGCGAAGCTGCAGCACGTCGACCTGCGCGGCCTGCAGGTCGAGCGGATCCGCGGGCTCGAGGGCATCGCGGGCGCCACCATGTCGCACCTGCAGGCGGTCGGCCTGGCGGAGGTCTTCGCCGCCCATCTGGGCATCACCATCACGGACTGACGACCTCCCGGACGGGCGAGGCGAGCGCCACCCCGATGATGATGCTCACGACCACGACGGCGAATCCGAGGAACGGCCACAGGGGTGTGCTGCGGCGCCGGGCGAGCGCCGCGCCGTACCCGACACTCGCGGTGGCAGCACCGAGCGCCGAACCGATCCACAACGTGATCATCGCCGCCACGGCATGCCCCTCGGAACTGCAGTCCTCGTAGGCGCAGGGGTCGGACGCCATGGCGAATCCCAGCGGCAGGAACAACGCTGTGAGCGCGGTGAACGCCAGGAAGGCGACGAGCAGGAGTCCACCGGAGACCGCGTCGACGAGGCGGGCCCGGGAGTTCGGGGCGGCGGGGGCGGCGCGTTCCGGCGCGGTCATAGCGCGAACGCTGCATTCGCCATGCCGGCGGTGACGACGGTGCAGAGCACCACGAGGCCGATGCCGACGAGCGGCCAGTAGAACCAGTACCGCCCACGGCGGGCCTGCACGACGCTGCCGACGAAGGTGCCGACGATGATCGCTGCTATGCCTCCCCACTGCAAGTAGATCGCCCGCCCGGCCGCCTCCGCCGCGGCGCACGGGGCGTCGACCGGGCAGCCGTCGGCCGCCATCGCGTAGAATCCGGCGAACATCGCCGCGATGTACGCGATGCCCAGCAGAAGGATCCACAGCACGGCGCCTGCGGCGACGTCCGCCGCCGCGGACCGCTGCGTCCGCGGAGCGGGCTCAGTCGTGATCAGGGTGGGGAGGGCAATCGGATCGCTCATGGGAATGAGCATCGCGCGATGCCGCCCGCACGGAATCCGTGGAACTACTCAGGTCCCGTCCGTGATCTCCCTGATTCTCTCCGCGAGGGGACCCGGGCGGGGGCGGTAGGTTCGAGGGGTGACCGTCGATGCCGTTCTCGCCCCCAGCACCCTGCCCTTCGCCCTGCCGGACTTCGCCGCGTTCGCGGACGCGGATTACGAGGCCGCGTTCGCCGAGGGCTTCGCCCGGCACCGTCGGGACATCGCGGCGATCGCCGAGAATCCCGAGCCCGCCACGTTCGCGAACACCGTCGAGGCGATGGAGCGCGCGGGGCAGGACCTGGGTCGCGTCGCCGCGGTGTTCTTCTCGCTGACGTCCACCGACCGCACCGACGCGCTGGAGGCGGCACAGGCAGCGATCTCCCCACGGTGGTCGGCGCACTTCGACGCGATCCTCATGGACGCCGCGCTGTTCGCCCGCATCGCCGAGCTCCACACTCGGCGAGCGGCTCTCGGCCTCGACGCCGAGCAGCAGCGCCTCCTGGAGCGCTACCACCTGCGATTCACCCGCGCCGGCGCAGGACTGGACGCCGCGGCGCAGGACCGCCTGAAGGAGATCAACACCGAGCTCGCCGAGCTCACGACCGAGTTCTCCCGCCGCACCCTCGCCGAGACCAATGCGTCCGCGGTGCCCTTCGCGACGGAGGCCGAGCTCGACGGGCTGGAGGCCGACACCGTCGCCGCCGCCCGAACCGCGGCCGAGGACGCGGGGCGCGGGGGATACCTTCTGGCGCTGGGCTACCCGCTGAACCAGCCCAACGTCGCCCGGCTGACGAACCGCGAGTCGAGGCGGAAGGTCTACGAGGCGTCGTCCGGGCGGAACACGCGTGGCGGCGAGAACGACACCCGCGAGCTGATCGCCCGCGTCGCCGGCCTGCGCGCCGAGCGGGCCGCGCTGTTCGGCTACCCGCATCACGCGGCCTACCAGATCGCCGACCAGACGGCAGGCACCGCGGAGGCCGCCCTCGGGATGCTGCGGGACCTCGCAGTCCCGGCAGCGCGGAACGCCGCCGCCGAGCGCGCCGAGCTGGAGGAACTGGCCGGCCATCCGATCGAGGCCTGGGACTGGCCCTTCTACGCCCGCCTCGCCGAGCAACGTGCGCAGGCCGGGGACGGCCCCGACGACGGGCCCCGGCTCAGCGACTTCCTGGCGCTGGACGCGGTGATCGAGAAGGGCGTGTTCGAGGCCGCCTCCCGGATGTACGGGCTCGTCTTCACCGAGCGCACAGACCTCGCCCTGCACCATCCGGACGCGCGGGCGTGGCAGGTTTCGGGGCCCGACGGTGCGCCGCTCGGCCTGTTCATCGGGGACTACTTCGCGCGGCCGAGCAAGCGCGGCGGGGCGTGGATGACGAGTTTCGTCGACCAGTCCGGTCTGCTGGACGCGCAGCCCGTGATCATCAACGTGTGCAACTTCGTTCGCCCGCCCGCGGGTCGTCCCGCGCTGCTCAGCCGGGACGAGGTGACCACCGTCTTCCACGAGTTCGGGCACGCGCTGCACGGTCTGCTCTCGGACGTGACCTACCCGTACTTCTCGGGCACGAGCGTCCCGCGCGACTTCGTGGAGTTCCCGTCCCAGTTCAACGAGATGTTCGCCGCCTGGCCGACGATCCTCGACGGCTACGCCCGGCACCACGAGACGGGCGAGGTACTGCCCGAAGGACTGCGACGCTCGGTCCTCGAGCCCGGCACGCGCGGTGAGGGTTTCGGCACCGTCGAGTACCTGGCGGCCGCGGTGATCGACCTGGCCTGGCACACGATCGAGCCGGGCACCGTCGTCGCCGACGTCGAGGCCTTCGAGGCGGCTGCCCTCGCCGACGCCGGGCTCGATGTGGCAGGCGTGCCGCCGCGCTACCGCGGGCCGTTCTTCAACCACATCTTCTCGGGCGGGTACAGCGCCGGGTACTACAGCTACATCTGGTCGGAGGTGCTCGACGCCGACGCCTCGGCCTGGTTCACCGCGCACGACGGCCCGACGCGGGAGAACGGCGAGAAGCTCCGTGCGGCTGTGCTATCCCGCGGCGGGAGTGTCGATGCTTCGCAGGCCTACCGTGACTTCCGGGGTGCCGACCCCGACATCACTCCGCTGCTCGAGCGCCGCGGCCTGACGGCGTAGTGATCCGGGACGCCGCGCTCGGGGCACCGCGGGCGTGGTTCCGCGCACCGTCGTTCGACGGCCCGCCGCCCTACTGACGTACTGAGAAGATCGACCGCAACGGCGCGCCATCACCCTCGAGATCGCCGTCGGCGATCGCCTCGTCCACGCTGACGGTCCCGGTGGACAGGCCGACGACGGTGTCGGGCGACGCGGTCAGGACCGTGCTTGGTCGCTCCGCCGGGACGAAGGCGGATGGCCCCGCCTCGTCGACGCGCACCACCATGAGGAAGCCCTCGACCTCGATTCCGGCCTCCACGGCAGGGGAGGCGGTGCGACCGCGCAGCAGGGCGGGGACGGCGAGCGTGAGCCAGCGGGGTTGGAAGGCGTCGTCTCCACGGCCCGAGGCGAGCAGGGAGATGCCCCACCGCCCGAGTGCCTCCATCGGCTCGCGGAGCTCGGCACCCCACGGCGTGAGTCTATAGACCACACCGGCACCGTCGAGGTGGCGTTCGACGATCCCGTTCGCTTCGAGGCTGCGCAGGCGATCCGCCAAGAGGTTCGTCGCGATCCCGGCGAGCGAGGTCTTCAGCTCGCCGTACCGCATCGCCCCGGGCAGCAGCTCGCGGACGATCAGGAGGGTCCATCGGTCGCCGATCACGTCCAGTGAGCGCGCGAGTGCGCAGAACTGACCGTACGAGCGGGCCGACACCGGAGGATTGACTTTTTCAACCATGCTTGATTGTATCAAGTCAATTCGCAGGATGGCGCGACCGAGGAGCGATTCGCATGGACATGACCATCAGCTGGCTCGCAGTACTCGCGGCGACCGTCGTCGGGTTCGTGATCGCCTTCGTCTGGTACAGCGACTGGGGTCTCGTGGGCGGAACGTGGCGCAAGCTGACCGGCGTCACGAAAGAGATCTCGGCCGGCGCGGGCAAGGGTCCGATGGTGATCTTCGTCGCCTCGCTGGTCTTGACGGCGATCGGCCTGGCGGCGGCGGACTCGCTCGCGGCCGGCTTCTTCGACTGCGATTCCCCGTGGCTCGGTGTCGCAGTCGGGTCAGCGGCGTGGGCGTGCTTCTCGTTGTCGACGCTGGCGCAGCACAACGGTTTCGAGATGAAGCCCACGCGACTGACCGTGATCAACTGCGCGTATCAGCTGGTCCTGTTCGTGGGCATGGGCCTGGCCGTCGGGCTGCTCCGGTAGTCGCTCGAGACCGTCGTCGAGGGCGCGTCAGTCCGCCAGTCGCCGCAGGATGTCGAGCTCGCACCCGGGTTCGGACGGGTCGTAGCCGTGCTCGATGAGCCAGCGTGAGACCAACAGGCAGCGCATGGACCACCATCCCCGCACGATGTCGCGATCGACCTCACCGCCGTAGCCGGTGAGCACGTCCTCCAGGCGATCGGGATGACCGAGAGTCATGGTCGCGAGGTCGTACGCGGGATCGCCCTGTGCGGCCTCGGACCAGTCGATGATGCCGGTCACGGCGCCGTCGGCGACGAAGACGTGCTCCACCTGGAGATCGCCGTGGATGAACGCCGGCTTCCAGGGGCGCAGAACGGATCGCGCGCTCTCGCGGTTCTGTGTGATGACCCGCTGGGGGAGCTCGCTGTGCTCAAGGAGCCACGCGCACTCGGCGTCGAGTTCTCGGCCGAGTCGCGCGGCCGACGGCCCGTGCCACGGTGGAAGCGGCGCATCGTGGAGAGCCCGGATCGCGGTTCCGGCGGCGATCCACGCCGACCTGGGAGCGGAATCCGGTCCGTCGAGCGAGCCGAGTGCCGTGCCGCGAACGGCTTTCACCGCAAGGACGGGTGGTTCGTGCCAGAGCACGTCCGGGGTGGGCACGGGCGCGAGCCGCATCGCGTCGATCTCTCGGCGCGCGTGCGTCGGATCGCCGTCGACTTTCAGGAAGGTGTCACCGACGCGCAGCGTCGCGCGCGAGCTGTGAGCGACGACCACGTCGACGGTGTCCACCTCGCGATCGTCGCGCACTCACCTGCTCGCGCGCCACGTGTTTGCGCGGCGTCAGGAGACGATCACACCGCGCGGGTCGGTGTGGCTGTCCCGGTCGGCGACGGCGCGACGGACGTCCCGCGCGCGGAAGTCCAGGCCGTCGTGGTCGCTCGTCAGCCAGACGAGGAAGACGATGAAAGTGATCAATGCCAGCACGCTGAGCATCTCGACCTCCTAGGTTCGAAGAGTCTCGATTGATAGTGATGATCCATCAAACTATCACCGGGACTCCGGTCGAACGAGGTGACGCTCAGCACGTCAGCGGCGGAAACGCAGCGTGACCAGCTGAAAGGGACTCAGAGTGAGGCGGACGTCACCGGCGGGCTCGGGAGCGTCGGCAGGGCGTTCCAGCAGGTCGGTGCGGACGGCAGACTCGTGGGGGAAGTCGGCGCGCACGGTCGCGGACGCGCGAGTGCCGCGGGACTCGTAGAGGCGCACGACCACGTCGCCGCTGTCGTCCTCCGCGAGCTTGACCGCCTCGACGATCACGCCCGGGTGGTCGACAGCGACCAGCGGGGAGACGGCCGCCGCGCCGGGGACGCTGCGCGGCGCGAGGTTCCGGCGGTAGCCCTCCTCGACGGCGTCGCCGATCGTCGCGCCCGGCCGCACCGAGACCGCGAGGCGGTGCCGGCCCTGGTCGGTCTCGGGATCGGGGTAGCGGGGCGCGCGGAGCAGCGAGAGCCGCACGACGGTGCCGGATGCGGCCGCGGTTGCGGTGCCGGAGGCGGCCTGGGTTGCGGTGCCGGGCGTCGCGCCGTCGGAATCGATGGGACGCCGCGTGATGTCGTGACCGTAGGTGGAGTCGTTCGCGACGGCGACGCCGTAATCGGGCTCGCCCACGTGCACCCAGCGGTGCGCGCAGATCTCGAACTTCGCGGCGTCCCACGACGTGTTGGCGTGCGTGGGCCGGAAGACGTGGCCGAACTGGGTCTCCGCGGCGCTGCGCTCGGCGTGGACGTCGAACGGGAAGGCCAGTTTGAGCAGCTTCTGCCGCTCGTGCCAGTCGATGTCGTTCTCGATGTCGAGGGCCGGGGAATCTGCTCGCAGGGAGATCCGCTGCGTGATCGTCGAGTCCCCGAAGGCGCGGCGCACCACGACGGCGTCGCGCTCGGCCGTCACCGCCTCCGCGTCGACGAGGTCCGTCACGTCGCGGCGGTAGAACGAGTCGATGTCCCACGCCTCCCAGTGGTTCGGGATGTCGCGGTGCAGTTGGAGCAGGTTACCGGGCGCCGCCATCGCCTCCCGGCCGGTCGCGGCGTCGACCAACGAGACGAGCAGGCCGCGGGCGTCGATCAGGGCGGAGACCACGCCGTTGTCCAGCCGGAAGCCCGATCCCTCGGGTGCCGGTGGGACGGACTCGGGCGCGTCGACCACCGCCGCGCCCAAGGCGGGTACCCCGTCGCGGGCGTGCGGTGCGGCGTTGAACACCAGTCGGCGCTCGCCGGCATCCGCGACCCGCTGCGTCCGGGAGTCGCTGCCCGCCAGCGCCTCCAGGGCCGCCGCGATGATCCGTTCGAGCCGCCGCGCCACCGCGGCGTAGTTCCGTTCCGCGTCCTGGTGCACCCAGGCGATGGAGCTGCCGGGCAGGATGTCGTGGAACTGCTGGAGCAGCACCAGGTGCCAGATCTCCTCGAACTCCTCCAGCGGGTACGCGAATCCGGTGCGGACGGCGGCGGTCGCCGCCCACAGCTCGGCCTCGCGCAGGAGGTGTTCGCTGCGCCGATTGCCCTGCTTCGTGTTGGCCTGCGACGTGTAGGTGCCGCGGTGGAACTCGAGGTACAGCTCGCCCACCCAGCGCGGCGGGTGCGGCAGCTCCGCGGCGGCGGCGTCGAAGAACTCCGCGGGCGAGGAGATCTCGACCGCGGGGGATCCCTCCAGCGACGCCGTGCGGGCGGCCGCGGCGAGCATCTCCCGGGTGGGGCCGCCGCCACCGTCGCCCCAGCCGAACGGGACGAGCGAGCGGGTGCCCGTGCCCTGCTCGCGGTAGTTCTTCTGCGCCCGAGCGAGATCCGCGCCGGACAGGTCCGAGTTGTACTTGTCGACGGGCGGGAAGTGTGTGAACAGCGCGGTGCCGTCGATGCCCTCCCACAGGAACGTCGAGTGCGGCATCCGGTTCGTCTGGTTCCACGAGAGCTTCTGCGTGAGGAAGTACTGCGAGCCCGCGGCGGCGACGATCTGCGGCATCGCCGCGGAGTAGCCGAAGGAGTCGGGCAGCCACGCCTCGGGAGTGTCGATCCCGAACTCGTGCAGGAAGAACCGCTTGCCCGCGACGAACTGCCGGGCCATCGCCTCGCCGCCGGGCATGTTGGTGTCGGCCTCGACCCACATGCCGCCCACCGGGATGAACTGCCCGGCCGCCACCTTGTCCTTGATCCGACCGAAGAGCTCGGGGTAGCGATCGCGCACCCACGCGAACTGCTGCGCGGAGGAGCAGGCGAAGCGGAACGAGGGATCGCGGTCCATGAGGTCCACGACGTTCGCGAAGGTTCGCGCGCACTTGCGGGCCGTCTCGCGGACCGGCCACAGCCACGCGGAATCGATGTGCGCGTGACCGACCGCCGTGATCCGGTGCGCCGACCCGTACGCCGGCGAGGCGAGCGCGGGCGCCAGCGCCGCCCTGCCCGCCGCCGCGGTGCCCGCGACGTCGTGCGGGTCCACCACGTCCAGCATCCGTTCCAGGGCGCGCAGCACCTCGTGCCGCCGGGGCAGGTCGAAGGGCAGCTCGTGCATGAGCCCGTTCAGCGTCCAGACGTCCTGCTGCAGATCCCACACCGTCAGGTCCCGCAGCGCGAGGTCGATCGTGCCGAGCCGGTACAGCGGACCGTCGCCGGCGGTCTCCCGGTCGCCCAGGTGGGTGGGGGAGACGAAGTCGCCGCCCAGGTCGGGATTGGCGGCCGCCTCGATGTACAGGTCCACGGGCTCGCCGGGCTCCAGCGGGACGTAGGCGTTGAAGGGCGAGATCCCCTTCACGACGGTGCCGTCCGCGCGGTACACGAGGCCCTCGGCGTTGAAGCCGGGGCCGCCGGTGAAGCCGAGCTCGACGCGGAGCTCGAGCGCGCCGTCGACGTCCGACCACTCCGACGGCGGCGCTCCGGTCACGTGCAGCCACAGCGTGGACCAGGGGGCGCCCCACGGGGTGCCGGGCGTGATCGCCGTGTACTCCTGGGCCACCGCCTCCGCGAAGGGCACCGGCTCGCCCGGCGCCGGCCACGCGGTCACCGTGACCGGGGCCGAGTGCGAATACACCGCCCCGTTCAGGAACTCCCGCGTGAACCTGTCGAGCCGCTCTTCGGTCAGCCGCCGGTCGTCGTGCATGACTGCACGTTACGGCCTCAGGGCGTGTGATGTGCGGGGAGGAACGCGGACGCGTCGTGCCCCGACTCCTCGGCCCGGATCACGTGCACCACCGCGTTGATCAGCGCCAGGTGAGTGAAGGCCTGGGGGAAGTTCCCGAGGTGCTTGCCCGACTTCGGGTCGATCTCCTCCGCGTACAGCTTCAGCGGCGACGAGTACGCGAGAAGCCGTTCGCACAGCGCCCGGGCGCGGGTGACCTCGCCGATCTCCACCAGCGCCGAGACCAGCCAGAACGAGCAGATCGTGAACGTGCCCTCCTCGCCGTGCAGGCCGTCGTCGGTCTCCTCGACGCGGTAGCGCAGCACGAGCCCGTCCTCGGTGAGCTCGTCGGCGATGGCGAGCACCGTCGCCTTCACCCGCGGGTCGTCGGACGGGAGGAACCGCAGCAGCGGCACCAGCAGCAGGGAGGCGTCGAGCGCGGGGGCGCCGTAGCGCTGGGTGAACACGCCGCGCGAATCCACGCCGTGCTCGAGGATGTCGGCCTTGATGACCTCGGCCTTCTCCGCCCACTCGCGGGCGTAGTCGTCCTCGCCGTGCATCGCCGCGAGCTTGGCCCCGCGGTCCAGCGCGACCCAGCACATGACCTTGGAACTGGTGAAGTGCTGCGGCTCGCCGCGCACCTCCCAGATGCCGCGGTCGGGCTCGCGCCAGTGCTTGAGCGCCTCCTCGACCTGCTCCTTGAGCACCGGCCACAGCGTCTCGGGGATCCGCTCGGAGGACTTGGTGTTCAGGTACACCGAGTCCAGCATCGTGCCCCAGATGTCGTGCTGGCGTTGGTCGAACGCCCCGTTGCCGATCCGGACGGGCCGCGCACCGTCGTACCCCGAGAGGTGCCCGAGCTCCTCCTCGAGGAGAGTGCGCTCCCCGCCGACCCCGTACATGACCTGCAGCGGGTGACGCTCGCCGTTGTTGGCACCGGAGACATCGGCGATGAAGGAGAAGAAGTCCTCGGCCTCGCGGTCGAGGCCCAGCGTGTACAGGCCCCAGAGCGCGAACGTGGAGTCGCGCACCCAGGCGTAGCGGTAGTCCCAGTTGCGGACGCCGCCCGGCGTCTCCGGGAGCGAGGTGGTCGACGCAGCCAGCAGCGCGCCAGTGGGGGAGTACGTCAGGCCCTTCAGGGTGAGCGCCGAACGCTGCAGGTAGGTGCGCCACGGGTGGTCGGGGAACTGGCCGCGGTTGATCCACTGCCGCCAGGACTCCGCGGTCGCCCACATCTTCTGCGTCGCCTCGGGGTAGGTCTGCGGCACGGGATGCTTGCTCCAGGACAGGGCGACGAAGACCTCATCGCCCTCCTTGAGGCGGGTGTGCGCCCGGGCCTCCCGGCCCTCCAGCCCCAGCCGCATGTTCGTCGTGAGCTTGAGCTCCGGGTTCTTCCCGAAGTCCGTGCGGGCCCGCGCGACGGCCTCGCCGTAGCCGTCCGCCGAGTAGGTCCACTCGGCGCCGGCCCGGTGGTAGTCGAAGGCCGGCTCGCAGTTGAGCTGCAGCTCGACGGTGCCGGACACGCACCGGGCCGTGCGGAGCAGGATGTGCTCGGCGTCCCAGTCCGTCGGGGTCCGACGGTGCGTCCGGGACCGGGTGCTCGTGTCGTGCCAGGGACCCATCACGAGGGCGTCGCGCACGATCAGCCAGCCGGTGGAGGTCTGCCACGTGGTCTCCAACATGAGGCTGCCGGGCAGGTAGCGCCGGTCGACGGGGACCTTCACGCCGTACGGCCCGAGCCGGAAGGAGCCGGCGCCGCGGTCGAGGATCGCGCCGAAGACGCTGGGGGAGTCGGGGCGGGGGATGCACATCCATTCGACGCTGCCGTCGCGCGCGATCAGGCAGGTGTTCTCGCAGTCCGAGAGGAAGGCGTAGTCGTGGATGGGCGGGAAGACCGCATCGCCGATCGACGGGGCGTCGGTCACGAGCGCATCGAGACCGAGCACATCGGGGCCGGGTGCGTCGGTGGTGGGGCCGTCGTTCTTCGCTGCCATGCACACCATGATGAGGCACGGTGGCGGGTTCGCGCACGGCGGTCGCTAGGCTGGTCGGGTGCATGCGATCGCGCAGTGGTGGGACTCGGTGGAGCTGTGGCTCACCGGACTGCCCTACGTACTGCAGGTCAGCCTCGTGATGGTTGTACTCGCAGTGATCGCAATGCTGGTGGTGCGCGTCCTCAGCGCCCTCATCGATCGCGTCGCCGACGCGCTCGACGCCCGCCTCGAGCGGTCAGGTCGCGCGGACATCGCAGGTCAGCGTGCCGGAGAAGGGAATGACGAGAGTGTCTGAGACAGGCGGCGGATGGCGGGCGCTCGTGCCCAAGTCGAAGGTGACCCTCGCGTTGATCGCGCTGCTGGTGCTCCTCGTCGTCGCGTGGGCCCTGCTGCGCTGACGGCTCTCCGTAGGATTCTCGCCTGACCTTGTCCCGAGGAGAACGGCGAGACGTGATCCGACCCAGCCTCCGCGGCCGTGCTGTGAGCATCGTCGCGATCGCCCTGACCGTGGTGCTCACGGCGTGCGGCGGCGGCTCCACCGACGACCCGCACGGCGTCGACATCTCCAGTGGCGACAAGCGGGTGAACCTCGTCGCCTTCGCGGCGCCCAAGCCCGCCTTCGACGTGGCCATCCCGCTGTTCCGCGAGACCAACCCCGACGTGGGCTTCTCGCAGTCCTACGGCGCCTCCGGCGATCAGTCCCGCAAGGTCGCGCGGCACGTGCCCGCCGACGTGGTGAACATGTCCGTCGCGCCGGACGTGACCCGCATCGTCAAGGCCGGGCTCATCGACAAGGACTGGGAGAAGGCCTACCCGCGGCGCTCCGTGCCCTTCACGTCCCTCGTCGCCGTCGTGGTCCGGCCCGGCAACCCGAAGGGCATCCACGACTGGGCCGACCTGCTCAAGCCCGGCGTCGAGGTGGTCACCCCGAACCCGGCGAGCTCGGGCTCGGCCAAGTGGAACCTGCTCGCGCCCTACGCCGCGCTCTCCAACGGCGGTCAGGAGCCGGCGAAGGGGCTGGCCTTCGTCAAGGAGCTCATCCGCGATCACACGACCGTGAGTCCCGGCTCCGGCCGCGACGCCACCTCCGCCTTCGAGTCCGGGCAGGGCGACGTCCTGCTCAGCTACGAGAGCGAGGCCGTGCTCCTGCAGCGGCAGAGTGAGAAGGACGGCAAGCCCAAGCCCGAGTACTTCATCCCGCCGCAGTCCTTCCGCATCGACCTGCCCGTCGCCGTCGTGAACACCGCGCAGTCCCTCGACGCGGCGAACCGCTTCGTCGGCTTCCTGTTCTCGCCCGAGGCGCAGCGCGCCATCCCGCGGTCGGGCTTCCGGGCCGGCGACCCCGCGATCGCCGCCGAGACCGCGCACCTGTTCCCCGCGCAGCCGCAGCGACTCTGGACGATCGACGAGCTCGGCGCGGTGCTGGGTAAGGGGACGGCCGCGAAGAACAACGGCAAGGACCTCACCGGCTGGGCCGCCGTCGACGCGGCGCTGTTCGGCGACAAGGGCGCCATCGCCGCGGCCTACAAGAACGGCGGCAAGTGATGCGGAGCCTGATCAACCCGCTGCGCATCGGCGTGGCCTGGCTGTGGATCTCGCTGATCGTGCTGCTGCCGATCGCGGCCATCACGACCAAGGCCTTCGACCACGGCTGGTCCGGGTTCTGGGAGGCGCTGACCGCGAAGAACGCGGTCTCCACCCTGGTCATCACCGTGTGGGTCTCGCTGCTGGTCACGCTGATCAACGTGGTGATGGGCACCGTCATCGCCTGGGTGCTCGTGCGCGACGACTTCCCCGGCAAGGGCGTCGTCAACGCCCTCATCGACCTGCCCTTCGCTCTGCCGACGATCGTCGCGTCGATCGTGCTGCTCTCGCTGTACGGGCCGGACAGCCCCGTCGGGCTGACGCTGAACGCGACCCAGCCGGCGATCGTCATCGCGCTGGCCTTCGTGACGCTGCCCTTCGTGGTGCGGCAGGTGCAGCCCGTGCTCATCGAGCTCGACCGCGAGGTCGAGGAGGCCGCGGCCTCCCTCGGCGCGCCCAACCGGGTGATCGCGGCGAAGATCGTCATCCCCACACTGCTGCCCGCGATCCTCTCCGGCGCCGGCCTCGCCTTCACCCGCGCGATCGGCGAGTTCGGCTCGGTCGTGCTGGTCGGCGGCAACATCCCCGGCCAGACGCAGGTGGCCTCGCAGTACATCCAGCAGCAGCTCGAGGTCGACAACCAGGTGGCTGCGTCCGCCGTCTCGGTCGCGCTGCTCGCCATCGCCTTCGTGCTGCTGGCGGTGATGCGGTTCGTCGGGTCGAGGACCGCGAAGAGGGAGGAGCAGGAGTGAATCTCTCCAGGAAGACGGTGCTGAGCCTCCGGTCGGTCGCGCTGCTGTACCTGCTGGTGCTGCTGGTGCTGCCCATCGGCGTGATCCTGTACCGCTCGTTCGAGCGCGGCTTCGGTGAGTTCTGGGCCTGGATCACGACCCCGGCGGCGATCTCGGCGCTGCAGCTCTCGCTGCTCATCGTCGCGATCGTGGTGCCGCTCAACGTGATCTTCGGCGTGCTCGTCGCGCTGGCCCTGGCCCGCGGGAAGTTCCGCGGCAAGGCCGCGCTGCAGGCGGCGGTCGACCTGCCCTTCGCGGTCTCGCCGGTGGTGGTGGGTGTCGCGCTCATCATGTTGTGGGGCGTGGGCGGCTGGTTCGGCGGCATCGAATCCCTCGGCTTCCGGATCATCTTCGGGCTGCCCGGCATGGTGCTGGCGACGACCTTCGTGACGCTGCCCTTCGTGGTGCGCGAGGTGGAGCCGGTGCTGCACGAGATCGGGCAGGACCAGGAGCAGGCCGCCGCGACCCTCGGCGCGAGCGCCTGGCAGACCTTCTGGCGGATCACGCTGCCGGCGATCCGCTGGGGCCTGACCTACGGCGTGGTGCTCACGATCGCCCGAGCGCTGGGCGAGTACGGCGCCGTGCTCATGGTCTCGTCGAACTTCCCCGGCATCTCGCAGACGCTCACCCTGCTGGTGAGCTCGCGCAACCACGACGACTACAACACCTTCGGGGCGTACGCCGCCGCGACGCTGCTCATGCTGCTGGCGCTCGTCGCGCTGGTGGCGATGTCCCTGCTCGAAGCGACCCGCAGGAGGAACCGCGATGACGATTAACGTGGTGGGAGCCAACAAGCGCTACGGCGACTTCGCGGCCCTCGATGACGTCTCCCTGGAGATCCCGGACGGCTCGCTGACCGCGCTGCTCGGGCCCTCCGGATCCGGCAAGTCGACGTTGCTGCGCTCGATCGCCGGCCTCGACCGGCTCGACTCGGGCCTCGTCGAGATCAACGGCGTCGACGTCACGCACGCGACCCCGCAGCAGCGCGACATCGGCTTCGTCTTCCAGCACTACGCCGCGTTCAAGCACATGACGGTGCGGGAGAACGTCGCGTTCGGGCTCAAGATCCGCAAGCGCCCGGCGGCCGAGGTGAAGGCCAAGGTCGACGACCTGCTCGAGGTCGTCGGACTCAGTGGCTTCCAGACCCGCTACCCCGCGCAGCTGTCGGGCGGCCAGCGCCAGCGCATGGCGCTCGCCCGCGCGCTGGCGGTGGACCCGCAGGTGCTGCTGCTCGACGAGCCCTTCGGCGCGCTGGACGCGAAGGTGCGCGATGAGCTGCGGTCCTGGCTGCGCCGGCTGCACGACGAGGTGCACGTGACCACCGTGATCGTGACCCACGACCAACAGGAGGCGCTCGACATCGCCGACCGGATCGCGGTCCTCAACAAGGGTCGCATCGAGCAGGTCGGCACCCCGTCGGACGTCTACGACCGGCCCGAGACCGAGTTCGTCATGTCCTTCCTCGGCTCCGTCGCGAAGCTCAACGGCGTGCTCGTACGCCCGCACGACATCCGCGTCGGCCGCACGCCCGAGTTGGCCCGCGCCGGCGGGCTGACCGCGGAGGAGGCGGGCGTGCTGCGCGCCGAGGTCGAGCGCGTGGTCTACCTCGGCTTCGAGGTGCGCGTCGAGCTGAAGAACGCCGCGACGGGGGAGCGCTTCCAGGCGCAGATCACCCGCGGCGACGCCACCGCGCTGGACCTCGCGGAGGGCGACGTCGTGTACGTACGCGCCACCCACGTGCCGGAGATCGCCGCGCCGAAGTAGCGATCGGCGCCTCGCCGTCGATGTACGGTCGTGAACATGGCGGCGCGGGATGAGCAACCGCGGGACCTGCGGGGAGCTGCGGACCTGCGGGCGCGGGACGTCGACCGGGTGTGGGTCATGGCCCGCGTCGACGAGGCCTTCACCGACGGGCAGCTGACGGTGGACGAACACCTCGACCGCCTCGCCGCTGCTCGCGTCGCGACGACCATTCGGGAGCTCGACCTCGTGCTGCGCGACCTCCAGGTTCCGGTGGCCCCGAGCGCGCACCGTCGGGGGGAACGGCGCGCGCGGGTGGCGGTCGTCGTGGTCGCGATCGCGGTCGTGGTCACGATTCTCGCGGTGGCGATCGCGTGGTTCTCGGCCGAGTCCGTCCCCGACCGGCCCGCGGCCGCCGACGACCGCCCCGGTGCCGCGGCGCAGGTGGCGGACCGCCTCGTGGGCGGGCCGATGTTCTCCGCCGCCGGCCTCGATGAGGTGGTGCGTGCGACCCGGGAGAAGTTCGGCACCACGGTGATCGAGGGCGTGCACTTCTACCGGGACAAGGCGGTGGTCAGGGTCCCGGAGGCGGTGTCGCCCACCGGTGCGGCGTGGTACACGTACTCCCTCGGAGGGGCGTTCCACGACCGCGAGGTCTACGGCGGCCAGGCGGTGTCGTCGGACGCGGCGCTCCGCGTCGACGTCGCGCGGCTCGACACGAGGCGCCTCGCGGAGCTGATCGCGTCCTCGCCCGAACGGCTCGGGCTCACGGGCGCCGCGAATCTGTCGCCGAACGTGCCCTTCCGCGTGACGGTCGGCGGCGACGACGGCGGCCAGGTCTGGATCGGCGTCAATGACATCGGTATCGACTCGCACCTCGTCGCGGGCCTGGATGGAGCGATCCTCGGCGTCCATCGCTGCGGGTGGGGCTGCTGAGCCGGAAACCCGGTTGTGTGCGTCGGTAATGTTGGCGGTATGACCGATTCGAGCGGTATCGACTTCCAGCGCGTCACCACCCGTGAGCAACTCCTCGGCTTCCAGGAGTGCGCGACCATCGGCTTCCAGAGCAAGATGCCCGACGCCGAGCAGTGGCTCGAAGCGGTGTCCGCGCAGCTGGATTCGCTCGACCACCGCGTCGCGGTCGACGGCGGGCGCACCGTCGGGACCTTCCTCTCCTTCGACCAGGAGCTGACCGCCGTCGGCGGCACGCGGGTGCCCGTGCGCGCGATCTCGGCGGTGACGGTGCTGCCCACGCACCGTCGCCGCGGCATCCTCGGCACGCACATGCGCGAGTGCCTATCCGCAGCCCTCGCCGGCGGCGCGCCCGCGGCCACCCTGATCGCCGCCGAGCAGGCGATCTACGGCCGCTACGGCTTCGGGCAGAGCACCGAGACCGTCGACGTCCGGGTCGCCGTGGACCGCGGCCGCCTGCCCGAGCCGCCCGTCGGCGAGGTGCGGTACGCCCGGAGCGAGGACTACCTCGCCGCGTCGATCCGCGTCCGCGAGCTGCTCGACTATCCCGGGCAGGTCTCGAAGCTCGACATCAACCTGCGCCGCACGGCGGGGGTGCTGCCGGGCGGCGGGCCCGACGAGACCCTGCGCGTGGTGCTGCGTCGCGGCGGCGACGTCGCGGGCGTGCTGGCCTACACGGTCGCGCCCAAGTGGACCGACAGCCGGCCCGACTCCACGCTCAAGGTCACCGAGCTGCTCGCCGTCGACGCGTCCGCCGAGCGCGACCTCTGGTCCTTCGCGATGAGCATCGACTGGGTGCTGTGGGTCGAGGCGTCGCAGCGGCCCCTGGACGACGTCGTGAGCACCGTCCCCGCCGACCCTCGCACCGTGCAGCTGTCCAACCGCACCGACTTCCTGTGGATCCGGCCCTTCGACGTACCCGCCCTGTTCTCGGCGCGCACCTACGCCGCGCCGGGCCGGCTCGTGCTCGACGTCACCGATCCGGGGTTCGACGGTGCCGGCCCCGGCCCCGCGCACGGGCGTTTCCTGATCTCCACTGACGGGGGAGCGGGCACCTGCTCGCCCACCGACGAGCCCGCGGACCTGGCCGTCGACATCGCCGACCTCGGCCGGCTGTGGCTCTCCGACGAGCCGGTGTCGCGGCGCGTCGCGACCGGGGCGATCCGCGAGCTGTCCGACGGGGCGGCTGCCCGCGCCGACCTGATGCTGTTCAGCCCGCGCCGGGCGTGGGCCGTCGAGATGTTCTGACGCAGGCGGCGTCAGTCGGACGGGGCGGTCGCCGCGCGGTGGTCGCGGGACGCGGCGACGACGCGGGCGATGAGCGCGCGCAGCGTCTCCAGGTCCTCCGTCCCGACGGCGGCGCCCACGTGATCGGCCCAGGCATGCTGCTCGGCGGCCATGGCGGCCACGGCGGCGCGGCCGGCATCGGTAGGGGCGAGCAGCTTCGCGCGACGGTGGTGCGGGTTGTCCGCCCACTCCGCCCAGCCGCGGTCCACTACGTCGTTCGCCACCCGCTGCACGCTCTGCCGGGTGAGTCCGAGGCCGATCCGTCGCGCGATCTCGGACACGGGCCGCGCCTCGTCGAGCGTCGCCCCCAGGACCTGCCACTGCGCGGGGGTGAGGGCGTGGGGGCCGGTGATCGCCGCCGCGGCGGCGAGGAACTCCCCGTTCAGCTCGAACGCGGGGAGGACCAGTGCGGTGAGGGCGTCACCCTCAGGCGTTCTGCCAGGCACTCGTCGCCTCCATCAGCCGGTGGAAGTGCTGCGTCTCGCCGGTGCGGAACAGCTGCTCCCAGGCGTCCGCCACGTCGCCGGGGTACAGGCCGGTGACCCGCATGACCTCGGCGGTGAACGGCACCGCGTGAATGCCGCTCGCCGTGGTGATCCCGCGGTCGGTGACCACGGGCGCGTCCGCGTAGAGCGCGCCGCCCGTGTAGCCGGTGAGCTGGAGGTAGCCGGGGTCGTTGGAGGTGTGGCGGCGGTCGTCGAGCAGGCCGGCGCGGGCGAGGAGGAAGGTGGCGCCGCAGATGGCGGCCACCGGAACGTCGCGCGCGAGGAGGCCCGTCACGGTCTCGAGCACTCGCTCGTGCCCCTCGTCGTAGTGCTCCCCGCCCGGAAGGACGAGCGCGGCGAGCGCACCGTCGGCGACGAGATCGGCGACGTCGCGCGTGGGGCGCACCGGCATTCCGCCGAGCGAGGTCACTTCGTCGAGTCCGTCGCCGACCAGCGTGAGGGTGAAGCGACCCGGCCGGGCCTGCTCGGCCTGCGCGATCTGGGTGGTGAGGTAGGCGTACTCCCAGTCGGCCATGGTGTCGGTGGCGTACAGGGCGATGGTGCGAGGGGACATCGGATGCTCCTAATGACAGTGTGCTGTCAGTATGACAGCACACTGTCAATAGGTCCAGGGGTGGCGCAGAAACGACGCCGGCCGCGCCCCGAGAACGGGGCGCGGCCGGCGGACCGTCGAACTGCTCAGACCAGGTGGGCCAGGGCGTCCCCGACCAGGCCCGCGGCGAGCGTGTTGCCGCCCGCGGGGTCGATGAGCAGGAACGAGCCCATCTCCCGGTTCTTGTCGTAGTCGTCCGCGACGATCGGCTCCGCGGTCTGGACGGTGATGCGGCCGATCTGGTTCAGCTCCAGCGTGCTGCCCTCGCCGACAGTGAGGTTCTGCTCGTCGAAGACCGCGTCCAGCCCGCCGATGATGGCCTGCGTGGTCTTGGTGCCGTGCTTGAGCAGCAGCCGCGCACCGATGCGCAGCGGCTTCTCGGCCAGCCAGCACACCGTCGCTTCGAACTGCTGTCGCGCCTCGGGGGCATCCGCGGCGGAGACGATCACGTCACCGCGGCTGACGTCCACGTCGTCGGCGAGGATCACCGTCACGGAGCGGCCGGTGTGCGCGGAGGCGAGCTCGCCGTCCGGGGTATCGATGCGCTCGACCCGGCTGCGGGTGCCGGCGGGGAGGACGAGCACCTCGTCGCCCACGTCGACGGTGCCGGCGGCCACCTGCCCGGCGTACCCGCGGTAGTCCGGGTACTCGGGCGTGCGGGGCCGGATCACGTACTGCACGGGGAAGCGGAAGCCGATCGGCTTCGTGTCCGGGTCCGTGGGGATCGACTCGAGGTGCTCGATGAGCGACGGGCCGTCGTAGTACGGCGTCTGGTCCGAGCGCGAGGCGACGTTGTCGCCGTGCAACGCCGAGACCGGGATGGCGTGGACGGACTCCTCGGCCCAGCCCAGCGAGCCGGTGAGCGCGCGGAATTCGGCGGAGATCTCCTGGAAGACCGACGCGGGGTCGTCCACCAGGTCGATCTTGTTGACCGCGAGCACGAGCCGCGGAACGCCCAGCAGCGACAGCACCGCAGCGTGCCGGCGGGTCTGCTCGATGACGCCCTTGCGCGCGTCGGTCAGCAGGATCACGACCTGTGCGGTCGACGCGCCGGACACCGTGTTGCGGGTGTACTGCACGTGGCCGGGGGTGTCGGCGAGGATGAAGGACCGGTTGGGCGTGGCGAAGTAGCGGTAGGCCACGTCGATCGTGATGCCCTGCTCGCGCTCGGCGCGCAGGCCGTCCACCAGGAGCGACAGGTCCGGGGTGTCGAGGCCCTTGTCGACCGACGCGCGGGTCACGGCGTCGATCTGGTCGGCGAGCACGGACTTCGTGTCGTAGAGCAGCCGCCCGACGAGGGTGGACTTGCCGTCGTCGACGGAGCCGGCGGTGGCCAGGCGCAGGAGCGCGGGAGCGGTGTTCACGGGTGCGCTCATCAGAAGTACCCCTCCTTCTTGCGGTCCTCCATGGCGGCCTCGGAGACGCGGTCGTCGCCACGGGTGGCGCCGCGCTCCGTGAGGCGCGACGCGGCGACCTCGGCCATGATCTGCTCGTTGTTCGACGCGGTCGACTCGATCGCGCCGGTGGTGGAGCCGTCGCCCACGGTGCGGTACCGCACCGACAGGGTCTGCACGTCCTCGCCCTCGCGGGGGCCGCCCCACACGCCGGAGGTCATCAGCATCCCGTCGCGCGAATAGACCTCGCGCTCGTGCGCGTAGTAGATCGACGCCAGCTCGATGTCCTCGCGGGCGATGTAGCGCCAGATGTCGAGCTCGGTGAAGTTGCTGATCGGGAACACCCGCACGTGCTCGCCGGGCGCGTGCCGGCCGTTGTACAGGTTCCACAGCTCCGGACGCTGCCGCTTCGGATCCCACTGGCCGAAGGCGTTGCGCAGCGAGAAGATCCGCTCCTTGGCGCGGGCCCGCTCCTCGTCGCGCCGGCCGCCGCCGAAGACGGCGTCGAACCGGTTCTCCGAGATGGCATCGAGCAGCGGCACCGTCTGCAGCGGGTTGCGGATGCCGTCGGCGCGCTCCTCGAGCCGGCCGTCGGCGAGGTAGTCCTCGACCTTCGCCACGTGCAGGCGCAGGTTGTACTTCTCGACCATCCGGTCGCGGAAGTCCAGCACCTCCGGCAGGTTGTGGCCGGTGTCCACGTGCAGCAGCGCGAAGGGCAGCGGCGCCGGCCAGAAGGCCTTGACCGCGAGGTGCAGCAGCACCGTCGAGTCCTTGCCGCCCGAGAACAGGATGACGGGTCGCTCGAACTCGCCCGCGACCTCGCGGAAGATGTGGATGGCCTCGGACTCCAGTGCGTCGAGCGTGCTGAATTCCGTGGGGTCGCCAGTGGACACGATCGGCTCCGTGGGCTCTGTGATGGTCATGAGGCGTGCAGTCCGCATTCTGTCTTGGTCGAACCGGCCCAGCGGCCGCTTCGAGGATCGGAACCCGGGGCGGGCTTGTTCGTGCAGGGCTGGCAGCCGATCGACGGGTAGCCCTCGTCGACCAGCGGGTTCACCAGGATGCCGTTCTCCTCGATGAACTGCTGCATCTGCTCGTCGGACCAGTCGACGATGGGGTTCACCTTCAGCAGGCCGAAGCCCTCGTCGAAGGAGATGAACGGGGCGTTCGCGCGGGTGGGCGACTCCACCCGGCGGATGCCGGTGACCCAGGCGCGGAATCCCTTGAGCGATTCGCGCAGCGGCACCACCTTGCGCAGGTTGCAGCACAGCGCCGGGTCGCTCGCGAACAGGTCCTTGCCGAGCGCGGCGTCCTGCTCGCCGACGCTCCGTTCGGGCGTCACGTTGAGCAGGTCCACCTCGTAGATCGCCTCGACCGCATCGCGCATGCCGATGGTCTCGGGGAAGTGGTAGCCGGTGTCGAGGAACAGCACCTTCGGCCGGTCCTGCACCTGCTTGGCGAGGTGCACCAGCACCCCGTCCTGCATGTTCGACGCGACGATGAAGTCCTCGCCGAAGGTGTCGAGCGTCCACCGCAGCAGGGTGAGCGCATCCGCGCCCTCCAGCTCCTTCGACGCGCGTTCCGCGAGGGCGCGGAGCTCGTCCGCGTCGCGTCCGGTCAGGGGGTTCGACGGTGCGGTCATCGCAGGTCCTCCTCCGCGGCGCGGAGCGTCCACTGCGCGAAGCGCTCGTCGGCCTCGCGCTGCGACACGAAGTTCCGCACCACTCGCTCGATGTAGTCCCCGAGGTCCGTCGACAGCACCTTGTGCTGGCGCAGCTTGCGGCCGAACCCGCTGTCGAGCCCGAGGCTTCCACCAAGGTGAACCTGGAAGCCCTCGACTTGATTCCCCTCGTGGTCGTCCACGAGCTGGCCCTTGAAGCCGATGTCGGCGATCTGGGAGCGGCCGCAGGAGTTGGGGCAGCCGTTGATGTTCACCGTGATCGGCACGTCCAGCTGGGCGTTGATGTCGGCGAGCCGCTGCTCCAGGTCGGGCACCAGGACCTGCGAGCGCTTGCGGGTCTCCACGAAGGAGAGCTTGCAGAACTCGATGCCGCTGCAGGCGATGAGGTTGCGCCGCCAGATCGACGGGCGGCCCTGCAGGCCCAGCGGAGCCAGTTCGTCGATCAGGGAGTCGACCTGATCATCGGGCACGTCGAGCACGATGAGCTTCTGGTACGGCGTGAACGAGGCGCGGTCCGAGCCCACCCGCTCCATCGCGTCGGCGACGCCGCTCAGGACCGTGCCCGAGACGCGGCCCGCGATGGGGGAGAAGCCGACGGCGTTGAGGCCGTTGCGCAGCTTCTGCACACCGATGTGGTCGATGGGGCGCTCCGGCTGCTCCGGCGCGGGACCGTCGATCAGCTTGCGGCCGAGGTACTCGTCCTCGAGGACCTGGCGGAACTTCTCGATGCCCCAGTCCTTGACGAGGAACTTCAGCCGGGCCTTGCTGCGGAGGCGGCGGTAGCCGTAGTCGCGGAAGATCGAGACCACGCCCTCCCACACGTCGGGCACCTCGTCGAGCGGGATCCACGCGCCCACGCGCTGCGCGAGCATCGGGTTCGTCGAGAGGCCGCCGCCGACCCAGAGGTCGAGGCCGGGGCCGTGTTCGGGGTGCTCGACGCCGACGAAGGCCACGTCGTTGATCTCGTGGACCACGTCCTGCTGGCCCGAGATGGCGGTCTTGAACTTGCGCGGCAGGTTCGAGTACTTCGGGTCGCCGATGTAGCGGCGCACGATCTCGTCGATCGCGGGCGACGGGTCCAGGATCTCGCCGAAGGACTCGCCGGCCAGCGGGGAGCCGAGCACCACGCGGGGGCAGTCGCCGCAGGCCTCGGTGGTCTTGAGGCCGACGGCCTCGAGGCGCTTCCAGATCTCCGGGACGCTCTCGATCTCGATCCAGTGGAACTGGACGTTCTCGCGGTCCGAGAGGTCGGCGGTGTCGCGGCCGAATTCGGTGGAGAGCTCGCCGAGCGTGCGCATCTGCGCCGCGTCGAGCTTCCCGCCGTCGCAGCGCACCCGCATCATGAAGTACGGCGCCTCCAGCAGGTCGATGTTCTCGTCGCCGGTGAACGTGCCGTCGTAGCCCTGCTCGCGCTGCGTGTACAGGCCCCACCAGCGCATGCGGCCGCGGAGGTCGGCCTTGTCGATCGAGTCGAAGCCCTGCTTCGAGTAGATGTTCTCGATCCGGGCGCGCACGTTGAGCGGGTTGTCATCGCGCTTGGTCTGCTCGTTGGGGTTCAGCGGCGTGCGGTACCCCAGCTTCCACTGGCCCTCCGACTTGCGCTTGACCGGGCGCGTGCGCGCCGGCCGCGTGGGGGCGGCGTCAGCGGCGGAGGGGACAGGGGCGTCGGCGATCGACGTCATGGAGACTCCTGGGATTCATGGGATGGTGCGCCGGGCTGGTGGCGCTTCCGGGAATCGACGCGGGCAGAGGCGTCGCGAATCAGGCCCGACAGCCGCTGCTGCAGACCCGCAGGTAATCGATGTGCCGGCGCGACGCCAGCAGCTCTCCCTGTCCATCCATCGAGATCATTGTGCCACCGGCTGGGCGGAAAAGAGGAATCGGGTTCCGCTCACCGGTGCACGAAATCCCGTGGTCGGCGCACCTGCCAGACTGGACCCGTGCCCGCGCCCTCGACCCCTGAGCTCAGCCGGCTCGACGGTGCCGCGACACCGTTCGGGCTGTACCTGCACGTTCCGTTCTGCGCGACGCGCTGCGGTTACTGCGACTTCAACACGTACACCGCCGGCGAACTGGGCGCGTCGACCTCGCCGCAGGCCTGGGCGGAGGCGATCGACGGGGAGCTGGCGCTGGCGCGCCGCGCGCTCGGCGACGCAGAAGTGTCGACGGTCTTCGTGGGCGGCGGCACCCCGTCGCTCCTGGGCGGCGACGGCCTCGCGGCCCTGCTCGACACGGCCCGCCGGCACTTCACCTTCGCCGAGGACGCGGAGGTGACCACCGAGTCGAACCCCGAGTCCACCTCGCCGGAGTTCTTCGCGCGGCTGCGGGAGGCGGGCTTCACCCGGGTCTCGCTCGGCATGCAGTCGGCGGCCGCGCACGTGCTGCGCGTGCTGGACCGCACGCACACGCCCGGGCGGGCCGTGGCCGCGGCGAAGGAGGCCCGCGCCGCGGGCTTCGACCACGTGAACCTCGACCTCATCTACGGCACGCCGGGGGAGTCCGACGACGACCTGCGGGCCTCGCTCGACGCGGTGCTCGACGCGGGCGTCGACCACGTCTCCGCGTACGCGCTCATCGTCGAGGACGGCACGGCGCTGGCCCGGCGGATCCGGCGCGGCGAGCTGCCCGACACCGACGGGGACGTGCTCGCCCACCGCTACGAGATGCTCGACGGCGCCCTGCGGGACGCCGGCTTCGACTGGTACGAGGTGTCGAACTGGGCCCGCTCGGACGCGGGGCGGTGCCGGCACAACGAGCTGTACTGGGAGGGCGCCGACTGGTGGGGCGCCGGGCCCGGCGCGCACGGGCACGTCGCCGGGACGCGGGTCTGGAACGTCAAGCACCCGGCCCGCTACGCCGAGGCCGTCGCGGGCGGGGCGCTGCCGATCGCGGGCCACGAGGTGCTCACCGACGAGGACCGGCACGTCGAGGACGTGATGCTGCGCGTGCGCATGCGGTCCGGGATCCCCCTCGCCGTGCTGCGGCCCGACGAGGCCGCCCGGGCCGACGCGGAGGTCGTCGTCGGGAACCTCCGCCGCGAGGCCGACGCGTACGTGTTGACCGACGCCGGCCGCCTGCTGGCCGACGGGGTCGTGCGCCGGATCCTCGACTGAGCGGTGCGAGACCGGTCAGGACAGCGCGAAGACCACCGTCACCGTCACGGTGAGCGACTGCTCGCCGGACTCGATCGGCACGGGTGCGGCGGCGACGCCCGGAGCGGAGTCGGGGGCCGAGAACTGCCGGGTCGTGGTGGGCCGGGCGGACGCGCCCTCGGTGACCGTGCGGACCTCGCCGAGCTTGCCGCCCGAGAGCTTCGCGTACTGCTCGGCGCGGGACTTGGCCTCCGCGAAGGCCTTGTCGCGGGCCGTCGCCTTGAGGGCGGAGTCGTTCTCGATGTCGAAGCCGACCGAGCTGATCCGGGTCGCGTCGCCGCCGGCGGTCGCGAGGTCGCCGAGCAGCTTCGACGCGGTCTCCAGCTTGCGGACCTTCACCGTGAGCGACTGCGTCGCCTCGTAGGAGGTGATCTGCCGGTCGGTGCCGTAGCGGGGATTGACCCGCACGTTCGCGGTGGCGACGTCCTTCTTGTCGACGCCGTTGGCGCCGGCCGCGTCGATCACCTTCTGCGCGCTCGCCGAGGCGTCGTTGAGCGCGGTCGTCACGTCGCCCGCCTGGTGCTGGACCGCCAGCTCCACGGTGAGGACGTCCGGCTTGCCGGAGGCGTCGCCGGTGCCGACGGCCGTGATCTCGCGCGGGGAGTCGTTGGAGGTGCTCGACGACCCGCACGCCGTCACTGACCCGACGGTGAGTGCGACCGCGACCGCGGCCGCCCCCGCGATGCGCGCGCGTCGTGCCACAGTGGATTTCGTCTTCGCCATGGTCCCCACGGTGCCAGGGCGCGACAGTGACCGCAGCGGATCGCCACTTACCGCAACGAACGGACGGTTAGACCAACTCCCATTCGACGGTGACCCGCGCGGTGACGTGGCGCTCGCCCGCCTCCATGGCGGGGCCGCCCGCGGGGGCCGCGGCGACGGACTTCGCCGCGAAGTGCACCTCGGCCCGCGGACCCGCCGCCGACGGGTCGTCGGAGATGGAGAGCACCGCGCCGAGGGCGTCGCCCGACAGCGCGGCGTACTGCTCGGCCTGTGCCCTCGCGTCCGCGAACGCGGCCTCGCGGGCCGCGGCGGCGGGGGCGGCACCGTCGGACAGGGCGAAGGTGACGGACTGGATCCGGGCCGCGTCGCCCGCGGCGGAGGCGGCGGCCTGCAGGACCGCGGCGGCGTCGCCGACGGTACGGATGGTGACGGTGAGCGACTCGTTGGCGGCGTAGCCCTCCAGCCGGCGGTCCTCCCAGGGGCCCGTCTCGACGGCCTGCAGGCCCACGTTCGACGTGGCGACGTCGCCGTCGGCCACCCCTGCCTCGCGGACCGCGGAGACCACCGCGCGGGCGGCCTCGCCCGCACCGGAGAAGGCGCCGGCCACGTCGGCCGCGCGGAACTCCACGCCGATCCGGGCGATGACGACGTCGGGGGTCGCGGTGGCGATGCCGGACCCGGTCAGGCGGATGATGCGCGACATGGGGAGTCCTCTCAGTCCTGGCGGGCGTGCTTGCCGTGCCTCCCCGAGGATGCCGGACGCGGCGGAGTGCCGGGTGGGAGCGCGTGCACGCGGCAGTGCAGCACCTCGCGGCCGCGCAGCGCGGACCGCACGGCGCGGTGCAGTCCGTCCTCGAGGTAGAGGTCGCCGTTCCACTCGACCGCGTGCGGGAACAGGTCGCCGTAGAAGGTGGAGTCCTCGGAGAGCAGGCGGTCCAGCGCCAGCACCGTCGTGGTGGTGACGATCGCGCTCAGCCGCACCTGTTGCGGCGGGATCTGCGACCAGTCGCGGGCGGTGAGGCCGTGATCGGGGTACGGCTTCCCGTCGAGTACGCCCTTGAAGATCACGGCTCGACTCTAGCCCGCGTAAGCTGGACATTCGAAGTTCACACTCGAAAGGACGGCGCGATGTCGACGACGGAGGACCGGCGCTTCGAGGTGCTCCGGGCGATCGTGGCCGACTACGTCGAGACGCAGGAGCCCGTCGGCTCGAAGGCCCTGGTGGACCGGCACCAGCTGGGCGTCTCCAGCGCGACGGTCCGCAACGACATGGCGGTCCTCGAGGCCGAGGGCTACATCACGCAGCAGCACACCAGCTCGGGGCGCATCCCCACCGAGAAGGGCTACCGGCAGTTCGTCGACCGGATCGCGCAGATCAAGCCGCTGTCCTCGGCCGAGCGCCGCGCCATCCTCCAGTTCCTGGAGACCGGCGTCGACCTCGACGACGTGCTGCAGCGGTCGGTGCGGCTGCTGGCCCAGCTCACTCGGCAGGTCGCGGTCATCCAGTACCCGGTGCTCAGCTCCGCGCGGGTGCGCCACCTCGAGGTCGTCGCGCTCGCACCCACGCGCCTGCTGCTCGTGGTCATCCTCGACTCGGGCCGCGTCGAGCAGCGGCTCGTCGAGCTGGGCGGCCCCGCCTCCGACGAGGACCTCTCCCGGCTGCGCGAGCTGTTCGGCGCCGCCGTGCACGGCAAGCTGATCCCCGACGCCTCGATGGGCGTCGCTGACCTGGCGCCGCTCGCGCCGCGGGACCTGCGCGATGCCGTGATCCGGGTGTCGACGGTGCTCGTCGAGACCCTTGTCGAGCGCGCCGACGACCGGCTGGTGCTGGGCGGCACCGCGAACCTCACCCGGAACGCCTCGGACTTCGACGCCGTCTCCGGCTCCCTGCGCAGCGTGCTCGAGACGCTGGAGGAGCAGGTGGTGGTCCTCAAGCTGCTCACCGCGCGGCAGCAGCCGGGCATGGTCTCGGTGGCGATCGGTTCGGAGACGCAGGACGAGAACCTGCGCGGCGCGTCCGTCGTCTCCACCGGGTACGGCGCGCCCGGTGCGGTCTTCGGCGGGCTCGGCGTGCTGGGGCCCACCCGCATGGACTACCCGGGCACGATCGCCTCCGTCGCCGCGGTCGCGCGGTACGTCGGCGAGGTGCTCGGGGAGCGCTGATGCCCGTCCGCGCATGATTCGCGGCGGGGTGACCTGCGCGAATGGTCCGATCGGGCGGTGTGGTGGAATCATGGGTTGAGCGCGGTCCGATCAGGTCCGCTGACTGTCGCCGATTTCGTTAGAGGGTTTCGCAGACGTGGCACGTGATTACTACCGCATCCTCGGGGTCGATTCGAAGGCCTCCGACCAGGAGATCAAGCGCGCGTACCGCAAGCTCGCCCGCGAGCTGCACCCCGACGTGAACCCCGACGACGCGGCGCAGGAGAAGTTCCGCGACGTCTCCGACGCCTACGAGGTGCTCAGCGACCCCGAGAAGCGGCGCGTCGTGGACATGGGCGGCGACCCGCTGGACAGCTCGCCCGGCGGCGGCGGCTTCGGCGGCGGGGGCTTCAGCGGCTTCGGCGGTGGCGGCCTGGGCGACGTCTTCGAGGCCTTCTTCGGAGGCGGCATGGGCGGCGGACGGGGCCCGCGCGGCCGGGTCCGCGAGGGCAACGACGCGCTGATCCGCATGGAGCTGGACCTCGACGAGTGCGCGAACGGCGTGAGCCGCGAGCTGACCGTCGACACCGCGATCCTCTGCGACAAGTGCCAGGGCGCCGGTACCGAGGGCGACAGCAAGCCGTCGACGTGCCCCACCTGCCACGGCGCGGGCGAGGTCCAGTCCGTGCAGCGGTCCTTCCTCGGCCAGGTCATGACCTCGCGGCCGTGCCCCACCTGCTCGGGTGCCGGCGAGGTCATCGAGAACCCCTGCAGCAAGTGCAGCGGCGACGGCCGCGTGCGCACCCGCCGCAACCTCACCGTGAAGATCCCCGCCGGCGTCGGCGACGGCATGCGCGTGCGCCTCGCGGGGCAGGGCGAGGTCGGCCCCGGCGGCGGCCCCGCCGGCGACCTCTACGTCGAGGTCACCGAGACCGAGCACGAGTACCTCACCCGCGACGGCAGCACGCTGCACGTCACCGCGCGGGTGCCGATGTTCGACGCGGCGCTGGGCGCCGAGGTCACGGTGCCCACCGTCATCGACGGCGAGCTCACCGTGGACGTGCCCGCGGGGACCCAGACCGGCGACACCACGGTGCTGCGCGGCCACGGCATGCCCCAGGTCAACTCGCAGGTGCGCGGCAACCTCGTCGTCCACTTCGACGTGGCGATCCCGGCGCGGCTGGACAAGAAGCAGACCGAGAAGCTACGCGAGCTCAAGGCGCTCTTCCCGGGCGAGGGCCCGCACGCCGCCCGTCGCGGCGGCCAGGACCAGGGCGGCGGCATCTTCTCCCGCCTGCGCGACACCTTCGCCGGACGGTAGCCGCAGGTGGCGGCCACCGTCTTCCTCGCGGAGTCGCTGCCCGCGCCGGGGGAGGAGTACCTCCTCGCCGGCGACGAGGGCCGGCACGCCGCGGCCGTGCGGCGCGTCCGCACGGGCGAGGAGCTCGTCCTCTCCGACGGTGCCGGCGGCTTCGCCCGGTGCACCGCGACCGCGGTCGGCAAGGCCGACGTGACGGTGCGCTGCGCCGAGACCTGGACGGTGCCCCCCGCGTCGCCGCGCGTGGTGCTGGTGCAGGCGCTGCCGAAGTCCGATCGGTCCGAGCTGGCGGTCGAGCTCGCCACCGAGGCGGGGATCGACGCGATCATCCCGTGGCAGGCGTCCCGTTGCGTCTCCCGGTGGGACGGTGGCGGGTCCGGCGGCAAGGGCTCCGGCAAGGCCGAGAAGGGCGTCGCCCGGTGGCGCGCCGTGGCCCGCTCGGCCGCGAAACAAGCACGGCGAGCGTACGTTCCAGAGGTCCACGACCTGGTGACCACGCGGGAACTCGTTCCGTTACTCACCAGTATGGATGCGAATGTAGTTGTCTTGCACGAGGGTTCGGCGGTCCCTTTCGGTGAGGTTGACTTCTCAGTAACCGGAACCATCGTTATCGTGGTGGGGCCGGAGGGCGGAATCAGCCCCGAGGAACTGGATGCCCTGGTCGGGATGGGTGCGCAGCCCGCGCTCCTCGGCCCGACGGTGCTGCGGACCTCCACCGCGGCCGCCGTCGCCCTGGGTGCTCTGGGAGTGATGACCGACAGATGGTCCGGCACGCCGCCGGACTGATCGACCGGACCGGCGGGGTGCCGGCCGGCGGCTGGGACGAAGGAGTGCTCGGACACGATGGCGCGTCGCATCTTCTACGGCAGCGAGGAATCGCAGCACGGGCACTTCTACCCGGGCGACGCCGACAAGCCCCTGATCACCCTGGTGCACGGCGGCTACTGGCGGAACCTGTACTCGATGACGATGGAGTCGAAGGTCGCCAAGGACCTCAACGACCGCGGTTACCCGGTGTGGAACGTCGAGTACCGCCGCGTCGGCGAGCCGGGCGTGGTGTGGCCGATCCTCGGCGACGACGTGCTCGCGGCGATCGACTACGGCACCGACAAGCTGGCCAAGGGCGCCGGGCACATCGTGGCCGCCCACAGCGCCGGCGCCACCCTGGCCGTCTGGGCCGCCGCGCAGCGCCCCGACCTCCTGGGCGTGATCTCCCGCGGCGGCGTGCTCGATCTCATCGAGCGCGGGGACGGCGATCAGTCGATGCGCCTGCTCTTCGACCTCGCGCCCAACGCGAACCAGCGGCTCATCAAGCGGACCTTCGCCCAGGCCAGCCCCGTCGCGGCGATGCCTTTCACGACCCGCGTGCGCGCGCTGCACGGCCGGCTCGACGAGCAGGTGCCCTACCAGCTCTCGGAGTGGTTCCTCTCGCAGGCGCAGGAGAACGGCATGGACGCTACGCTCACGATGATCGAGGGCGAGGGTCACGACGACTTCCTCGAGCCCGGATCGAAGGGGCACAAGGCGACGCTCGCGGCGATCGAGGAGCTCGCCGCGCGGTGACCCGCCGCGGTGCGCGATCCGCCCCCGGCGAAACCCACGGGCCTTCCGAGGGTGAGCGGTACTAAACTGGGCGTATCCGCACCGTCAGGCGCGGTCACCGCCGAGACAAGGATTGACGCACCGCGTGCCAGACCCCACCAGTTCCGACAGCCCCGCCCAGGCCGTGACGCCGGCGCGGTCCACCGTCGAGATCCCCATCGAGCTGACCTTCGGTCTTCTCGGCCCCGCGGACGCGAACCTCCGAGCGCTGGAGAACGTGCTCGACGCGGACGTCCACGCCCGCGGCAACGTGATCACCCTGTCCGGCCGCCCCGCCGACGTCGCGCTGGCCGAGCGGGTCGTCGCCGAGCTGCTCGCCGCCGTGCGCAGCGGCGTCGCGGTGAGCCCCGAGGAGGTGCGCCGGTCCGTCGGCATGATGACCGACGGTTCCGGCGAGTCGCCGGCCGAGGTGCTGACCCTCGACATCATCTCCCGCCGCGGGAAGACGGTGCGCCCCAAGACGGTCAACCAGAAGAAGTACGTCGACGCGATCGACGAGCACACCATCGTCTTCGGCGTAGGCCCCGCCGGCACCGGCAAGACCTACCTCGCGATGGCCAAGGCCGTGCAGGCGCTGCAGTCCAAGCAGGTCAGTCGCATCATCCTCACCCGCCCCGCGGTGGAGGCGGGCGAGCGGCTCGGCTTCCTGCCGGGCACCCTGAACGAGAAGATCGACCCGTACCTGCGCCCGCTCTACGACGCGCTGCACGACATGATGGATCCCGAGGCGATCCCGAAGCTCATGGCCGCCGGCGTGATCGAGGTCGCGCCGCTGGCGTACATGCGCGGCCGGACGTTGAACGACGCGTTCATCATCCTCGACGAGGCGCAGAACACCACCGCCGAGCAGATGAAGATGTTCCTCACCCGCCTCGGCTTCGGCTCGAAGATCGTGGTCACCGGCGACGCGACGCAGGTCGACCTGCCGGGCGGCGCCACCAGCGGCCTCCGCGCCGCGGTGGGCATCCTGCGCGGCATCGACGACATCCACATCTCCGAGCTGTCCAGTGCCGACGTGGTGCGGCACCGCCTGGTCGCCGAGATCGTGGACGCCTACGCCCAGTTCGAGGAACAGCTCGAAGCCACCAAGCGCCCGCAGTTGGGCGCGCGACGCATCCCGGGACGCCGATGAGCATCGAATTCGCCAACGAGTCGGGCTTCGACGTCGACGAGGCGGAGGTCGTGGCGGTGGCCGCGTTCGCCATCGCCGCGATGGACGTGCACCCGGGCGCCGAGCTGAACATGCTCGCCGTCGACCTCGACACCATGGCCGATCTGCACGTGAAGTGGATGGACCTGCCCGGCCCCACCGACGTCATGAGTTTCCCGATGGACGAGCTGACCCCGGGCGGCCGCCCGGACATGGTCGAGGCCGGCCCCGCGACGCTCGGCGACATCGTGCTGTGCCCGCAGTTCGCGGCGGAGCAGGCGACCGCCGCCGGGCACTCCACCGGCCACGAGCTCAACGTGCTCACGGTGCACGGCGTGCTCCACCTGCTGGGCTTCGACCACGCCGAGCCCGACGAGGAGCGTGAGATGTTCGCGCTCCAGGACAGCATCCTCGCCGAGTACTACGCGCAGCAGCGCGACCAGGAGCGGCGCGCCCGCCAGTCCGCGCGCGACGAGAAGCTGCTCGGCCGCACCGGCTTCCTGGGGCGGCGGGACTGAGCGTGTCCTCGTCGATCCTGCTGATCGTCGGCGTCGTGGCCCTGGTCTTCCTGGGCGGTCTGTTCGCGGCGATCGATTCCGCCCTGATCACGGTGTCCCCGGCGCGCGTCGAGGACCTGGTGGAGGAGGGCCGTCCGGGTGCGAAGCGCCTCCAGCGCGTCCTCGTCAACCGGCCCCTCTACGTCAACCTCGTGGTGCTCCTGCGCACCGCGTGCGAGGTCCTGGCAACTGTCCTCGTCTTCCTCGTGCTCGACCGCTACCTGTCCACGGTGTCGACGGCGGTCGTCACCGCGGCCGTGATGACGGTGGTCAGCTACGTCCTGATCGGCGTCGGGCCGCGCACCCTCGGCCGGCAGCACGCGTACACGCTGGGCTGCTCGGCCGCGGTGGTGTTGCAGGCGATCGCGATCCTCATGGGCCCGATCACCCGCCTGCTGATCCTGCTCGGTAACGCCATCACGCCCGGCCGCGGCTACCGCAACGGCCCGTTCGCCACGGAGGTCGAGCTCCGCGAGCTCGTCGATCTCGCGCAGCAGCGCGGCGTGGTGGACGAGGACGAGGGCAAGATGATCCAGTCCGTCTTCGAGCTCGGCGACACCGCCGCGCGCGAGGTGATGGTGCCGCGGCCCGAGATGGTGTGGATCGAGGCCGACAAGTCCGTCTCGCAGGCCACCCGGCTCGCGGTCCGCTCCGGGCACTCCCGCATCCCCGTCATCGGGGAGAACGTCGACGACGTGCGGGGCGTCGTCTACCTCAAGGATCTCGTCGCCCTGCCCGACGGTGCCGATCGCCACGCCATCGAGGTGGGCCGCATGGCCCGCCCGGCGGTCTTCGTGCCCGACTCGAAGCCCGTCGACGCGCTGCTGCGCGAGATGCAGCACACCAACAACCACATGGCCGTCCTGGTCAACGAGTACGGCTCCATCGCCGGCCTCGTGACCATCGAGGACGTGCTGGAGGAG
This sequence comes from Tsukamurella sp. USMM236, assembly GCF_037148755.1. Taxonomy (NCBI): domain Bacteria; kingdom Bacillati; phylum Actinomycetota; class Actinomycetes; order Mycobacteriales; family Tsukamurellaceae; genus Tsukamurella; species Tsukamurella sp. USMM236. Next base: position 307,887 of record NZ_JBBCSS010000005.1, on the reverse strand, counting down.
ATCGTCGGCGAGATCACCGACGAGTACGACTCCGGCGAGGTCGCGCCGGTGGAGGAGCTCGGGGACGGGGTGTTCCGGGTGTCCGCCCGGCTCGACCTGGAGACACTCGGCGAGCTCTTCGACAAGGAGATCGAGGAGGACGAGGTCGACACCGTCGGCGGCCTCCTCGGCCTGGCGCTGGGCCGCGTGCCCCTGCCGGGATCGGAGGTCGAGGCGCACGGCCTGCTGCTGGAGGCCGAGGGCGCCACCGACCGGCGCGGCCGGGTGCGGATCTCCACGGTCCTGGTGCGCAGCGCCGACGGCGAGGAGGCGGCACCGTCGGACGACGACGCGACCGCGAACGACGAGAAGGAGCCCGCGTGACCGAGACATCCGACGAGGACCGCAAGCTGGTGACCCTCGCGCGCGGCGCGATGGCCCGGGCGGGCGCCGCGCACGGCGCCGCGGTCCGGGACCTCGACGGGCGCACCTACGCCGGTGCCCCCGTCGCCCTGACGTCCCTGACGCTGACGGGGCTGCAGGTGGCCGTCGCGACGGCGCTGAGCTCCGGGGCCGAGGGCTTCGAGGCCGCCGTCCTGGTGGGCTCCGCCGACGGTGCCGACGCCGGCATCGTCACCCTGCACGAGGTGACGCCGGACGCTCCGGTGTCGCTGTTCGATGAGCGTGGAGAGGCCCGCCCGTGACCGAAGAGATCCAGACCCCCGAGGACTTCCGGTCCGGCTTCGTGTGTTTCGTGGGGCGGCCCAACACGGGCAAGTCCACGCTGACCAACGCGCTGGTCGGGACGAAGGTGGCGATCACGAGCTCGCGCCCGCAGACCACCCGCTCGACGATCCGCGGCATCGTCAACCGGCCGGACTGTCAGCTGGTGCTGGTGGACACCCCGGGCCTGCACCGCCCGCGCACCCTCCTCGGGCAGCGCCTCAACGACCTGGTGCGGGACACCTACTCCGAGGTCGACATGATCTGCCTGACGATCCCGGCGGACGAGAAGATCGGCCCCGGAGACAAGTACATCCTCGAGCAGGTGCGGCACATGGCGCCCCGCACGCCCCTGATGGGCGTGGTCACCAAGATCGACAAGGTGGGCCGCGACAAGGTTGCCGAGCAGCTCCTGGCCGTGTCGAAGTTCCTCGGCGAGAACAGCGACGTGATCCCGGTGTCGGCGACGTCGGGGGAACAGGTCGAGGACCTGGTGCAGCTGCTGGCGTCGAAGATGAAGCCCGGGCCCGCGTTCTACCCGGACGACGAGATCACCGACACCGACGACGACACGATGATGGCCGAGCTCATCCGCGAGGCCGCGCTCGAGGGCGTCCGCGACGAGCTGCCGCACTCGCTGGCCGTCGTGATCGAGGAGGTCGTCGAGCGGGAGAAGACGCCCGCCCAGGAGAAGACCGGCAAGCCCGGCCTGCTCGAGGTGCACGCCCTGCTCTACGTCGAGCGGAGCTCGCAGAAAGCGATCATCATCGGCAAGGCCGGCGCCCGCCTGAAGTCCGTCGGCACCGCCGCCCGCGGTGAGATCGAGAAGCTGCTGGGCCGGAAGGTCTTCCTGTCCCTGCACGTGAAGATCGCCAAGGACTGGCAGCGCGACCCGAAGCAGCTGGGGCGCCTGGGCTTCTAGCGCTCGGGCGGTCAGCGACCGAGCATCCGCTGCCACCAGTTGGGGCGGTACCGGTTCCGGTACTTCTCCGGGTCCGGCAGCGGCCCCGGATCGTCGGCCCTGCCCTCGACGAAGTCGATCATCTGCTGCGGAACCGGCTCTTTGAACTCGCGGAGGCCGGTGACCACGACTCGGATGATGTCGCGGCGTTCTGCCAGGCTGAGGGGGCGTTCCACCGCTTCAACGCGGTCGCTGTCCGTCATCTCGAGCCTCCTTCACCGGTGTTCTCGCTTCCAGTATCGCGTCTGTAGCGGGTCAGTGCCAGGTGCATGGCGATGTCGCGTTCGGTGCTCGTCGCAAGCGTAGATTTGAGAAGCCCCTCGATCACAGCCCACCCGTCGCGCTGCTGCATGCGATCACCCGCGTACGTCGCTTCGAGCGCCCACTGGCACCGCGTCCACCACTCCTTCCGGTTGTCCGCCAGCCGCTTCTGGCCGATCGTCACGATCGCCATCACGACGGCCGCCGTGCCGACGATGATCGTGGCCCATCCCGGTGTCATGACCTCTCCCCCCGAAGAAATCGAATCTGATCTCATCGTCCGCCGCCCCACCGACAAGTTCGGCGGCGCGGCGTGGGGTGCGTGTCGGGGCGGGGTGGGATGATGGAGGGTATGAGGTCGTACCGGGACAGCGCTGTGGTGCTGCGGCAGCACAAGCTGGGGGAGGCCGACTACATCCTCACGCTGCTGACCCGGGACAACGGCCTGGTCCGCGCGGTCGCGAAGGGGGTGCGCCGGCCGCGCTCGCGGTTCGGCGCCCGACTGGAGCTGTTCGCGCACGTCGACCTGCAGCTGCACCCCGGCCGCAACCTCGACATGGTGACGCAGGTGCACTCCATCGCCGCCTACTCGGGCGATCTCGCCGGCGACTACGGCCGCTACACCACGGCGTGCGCGGTGATCGAGACGGCGGAGCGGCTGGCGGGCGAGGAACGCGCCCCGGCGCTGGAGCTGCACCGGCTCACCGTCGGCGCGCTGCGTGCCATCGCGGAGGGGACGCGCGACCGCGACCTGGTGCTCATCTCGTTCCTGCTGCGCGCGATGGAGTCGGCGGGCTGGGCGCCCACGCTCACGATCTGCGCCCGCTGCGGCGACGAGGGGCCGCACCGCGCCTTCCACGTGGCCGCGGGCGGCGCCGTCTGCGTGCACTGCCGCCCGTCGGGCTCGGCGGTGCCGGGGCAGGGCGTGCTGGACCTGATGGCGGCCCTCGCCCGGGCCGATTTCGACCTCGCCGAGACCACGGGCGAGCGGCTGCGCAGGCAGGCCAACGGGCTCGCCGCCGCGCACCTACAGTGGCACGTGGGGCGGCAGCTGCGGTCGCTGCCCATGATCGAGCGGCACGCGCCGCACAGCCCGGCCCTCACGGCCGGTGAGAGGGAGGTCGACGGTGCCGGGACTGCGGCGGGGTAGGTCCAAGACGACGGTGCCGAAGGCGCCGGTCACTGTCCGGCCCCCGGACCCGCACCCGTCCGGGGCGACGCCGCCGGAGATCCCCGGGGAGCTGGTGCCGAACCACGTCGCCCTCGTCATGGACGGCAACGGTCGGTGGGCCAAGGAGCGCGGGATGCCGCGCACCGAGGGGCACAAGCGCGGCGAGGCCGTGCTCATGGACACGGTCTGCGGCTGCATCGAGATCGGCGTGAAGCAGCTGTCGGCGTACGCCTTCTCCACGGAGAACTGGACGCGCAGCCCCGAGGAGGTGCGCTTCCTCATGGGCTTCAACCGCGACGTGATCCGGCGCCGCCGCGACGAGATGCACGAGATGGGCGTCCGGGTGAAGTGGGCCGGGCGGCGTCCCCGGCTGTGGGCCAGCGTGATCAAGGAGCTCGAGGTCGCGGAGGAGCTCACCAAGGACAACACCGTCATGACGCTCACGATGTGCGTCAACTACGGCGGCCGGGCCGAGATCGTCGACGCCGCACGGGAGCTCGCGCGTCGCGCCGCTGCGGGGGAGATCAATCCGGACCGCATCACCGAGCAGTCCTTCCAGCAGTACCTGTACCAGCCCGACATGCCGGACGTGGACCTGTTCCTGCGGCCGTCGGGGGAGAAGCGCTCCTCGAACTTCCTGCTGTGGGAGAGCGCGTACGCCGAGTACGTCTACCAGGACACCCTGTTCCCCGACTTCGACCGGCGGAACCTGTGGGACGCGTGCCTCGAGTACGCCAAGCGCGACCGCCGGTTCGGCGGCGCGCAGTGACGGTGCAGGACCCCCGGCTCGACGCGCTGCGCTCCCGGCTCGAGTCCGCACTGGCCGACGGGGTGGTGCTGCGCCGTGACGAGAACCAGGCGGTGCTGGTCGATTTCGGCGAGACCCCGGCGTCCGTGCAGGTCTTCGCCCTCGCCCGCGACGTGGACGTCTACTCGCTGACCCAGGTGGTGGCGTGGGACCTCGCGCTCACCGACGAACTCCGCGCCGACGTGCGCGCCGTGGCGGACGGCGTGCAGTTCGGCTCGCTGCGGCTCATGGAGCGGGAGGTCTCGGCCGACCTGGTGCTGTCCTATTCGTTCCCCGCCGGCACACTCGCGGGCGACGCGCTGCGGGAGTTCGTGCTCTTCGTCCTGGCCCAGGGCGTCGACGCGCGCCGCCGCCTCGTCGGCTGAATGTGCGGTCATCCGTTCCAACGATCGCTCGAACGAATGACCGCACATCTCCGGCGGTGGTGATCAGGGGCGCAGGAGCACCTTGCCCACGCGGCCGGGGCGGCCGCTCGCCGCTGCGGCGGAGGAGATCTCGTCGAGCTGGTACACCCCGTCGACGGGCAGTGCGAGGGTGCCGGCGGCGACGCCGCGGACGACCTCGCCCATGAGCTCGGCCCGCTTGGCGGGCGCCATCTCCTGGCTCACGGTGCGTCCCCAGAAGCCCTTGACCACGATCTCCTTGAAGATCGCGACGTTGACGGGGATCTCCAGCATCGCGCCCTCGCCCGGGTTGGTGGCGCTCATCGCGCCGAACGAGACGAGCGTGCCGCGCTGGCCGAGCAGGAGGGCGAGCTGGGTGCTCGCCGCGCCACCGATCGAGTCGACGGCGGCCGCGTAGCCCGCGTCGCCGGCGAGCTCCTTGGCGCGGTCTCGCCAGCCCACGCTGTCGGTGGCGATCACGTTGGTCACGCCGAAGGTCGCGAGCTCGTCGACGGCGGCGGACCGTCGTACCAGGCCTGTCACGTTGATGCCCCGGGCGGCCGCGAGCTGCGCCAGCAGGCGCCCGACCATGCCGTTGGCGGTGTTCTGCACGATCCACTGGCCGGGCTGGACGTTCAGGTAGTCGAGCAGGCTGATCGCGCTGAAGGGCATCGAGAAGAGCTGTGCGGCGGCCTCATCGGAGATCTCCCCGGGGACCGGAAGCAGACCGGCGGCGCCGGCGACGAAGTACTCCGCCCAGGTGCCGAAGGCCGAGCCGGTGGCGACGCGCTGGCCGACGGTGAAGCCCTCGATGCCCTCGCCGAGAGCGTCGATCACGCCGACGGCCTCGGAGCCGGAGGCGGCGGGGAGGGCGGGCTTGTAGCCGTAGTCGCCCTTCACGGTCCACAGGTCGTGGTTGTGGATCGGGGCGAGCAGAGTGCGGATCCGCACCTGGCCGGGCCGCGGCTCGGGCAGCGGGACCTCGCGGACCGACAGGACGCTCGCGGGGTCGCCGAACTCGTCCTGGATGAGTGCACGCATGGATGTCTCCTTGTGAGAAGTGGTGGGGGAGTTCAGTCGTTCGCGACGGTCACGGTGACGTCGATGTTGCCGCGCACGGCGTTCGAGTACGGGCAGACCTGGTGGGCCGCGTCGGCGAGGGCCTGGGCGGCGTCGTGCTCGACGTCGGGGATGACGACCTCGAGCGCGACGGTGAGGCCGAAGCCGCCGGAGTCGTTGGGGCCGATGCCGACGCGGGCGCCGACGCTGGAGTCGCCGAGCGCGACCTTCTGCGTGCGGGCGACCATCTGGAGCGCGGAGTGGAAGCAGGCGGCGTAGCCGGCGGCGAAGAGCTGCTCGGGGTTGGCGCCGTCGCCGGATCCGCCCATCTCCTTCGGGATGGCCAGCTGCAGGTCGACGCGGCCGTCGTCGGTGCGGGTGCGGCCGTCGCGGCCGGCGCCGGTGGCGATGGCCTCGGCGGTGTACACGGTGCTCATGTCGGGGGTTCCTCCTGGAACGTCGGGGGTGATCAGGTGTGCGCGGCGCAGAAGCGGTTCGCCAGGTCGCGGAGCGCGACCGCGTCCTCGACGGGCAGGTTGAAGCCCTCGTAGACCCGGCTGCGGGCGGCGTCGACCCGGGGGCGCAGCGCGTGCCCCGCGGCGGTGACGTGGACCGTGACCAGTCGTTCGTCGGCCTGGTCTCGGCGGCGCTCGACGAGGCCGGCGCCCTCGAGCCGCCGGATCAGCGGCGACAGGGTGCCGCTGTCGAGGCGCAGGCGTTCGCCCAGCGCCGAGACGGTGACGCCGTCGCGCTCCCACAGGGCGAGGAGCGTGACGTACTGGGTGTAGGTGAGGCCTAGCGTCGACAGCTCCTCGCGGTAGGCGTTCGACGCCACCCGCGCGGCGGAGTACAGCGCGAAGCACAGCTGCTCGTCCAGGGTCCGGTTCGCTTCCACCCCATGATGATGGCACGCAATTCAATTGCGCACAACCGAAAATTCCTGCGACTGGACGAACTGGGTCGACCTGTCTACCTGCGGGTTTACATATCAGCGCGAACTGTCCACGATTTACTTGACAAATCGTCGGAACATGTCAAATACTGAGTCCAGAGCGTATGACCTCAGTCACAGCCCCTGCCGGGGGCGAACGGATTAAGGAGGCACCATGAAGGGCCTGGCTTACATCGATGCGGACGGCAAGGAAGCCGTCTGGACCGACCACAAGAAGCGACTCTGGCTGTGGGGCCTGTTCGTCCCCACCGCCCTGTTCTTCGCGGTGGGGCTCATCATGCTGCTGGGCATCGGCAGCACCCCGCTGATGTACCTCGCCCCGGTGCTGTGGTGGATCGGCCCGATCCTGCTGTACGTGATCCTCCCGATCGTCGACATCAAGGCCGGCGACGACGGCGAGAACCCGCCGGAGGAGGTGATGGAGGCGCTGGAGAACTCCACGTACTACAAGTGGCTCACCTACGTCTTCCTGCCCTTCCAGCTCGCCTCGCTGGTGCTGATGTGCTACCTCCTCACCGCTGACAACCTCACCTGGCTGGGCGGCGTGTACGCGACCGGCGGCGGGCTCGGCCTGATCAGCCAGATCGGCCTCACCCTCAGCCTGGGCGTGGTCGCCGGCATCGCCATCAACACCGGTCACGAGCTGGGCCACAAGAAGCCCGAGAACGAGCGCTGGATCGCCAAGCTCACCCTGGCGCCCGCCATGTACGGCCACTTCTTCATCGAGCACAACCGCGGCCACCACGTGCGCGTCGCCACCCCGGAGGATCCCGCGTCCGGCCGCTTCGGCGAGACCTTCTGGGAGTTCCTGCCGCGCAGCGTGTGGGGCAGCCTCAAGTCCTCGTGGGAGCTGGAGAAGACCCGCCTCGAGCGACTCGGCAAGAGCCCGTGGACCCTGAAGAACGACGTGCTCAACGCCTGGCTCATGACCGTCGTGCTGTTCGGTGGCCTGACCGCGGTCTTCGGCTGGTACGTCCTGCCCTTCCTGATCATCCAGGGCGTCTACGGGTTCAGCCTGCTGGAGTCGGTGAACTACCTCGAGCACTACGGCCTGCTGCGTCAGAAGCTCGCCTCCGGCCGCTACGAGCGTTGCGCCCCGAAGCACTCCTGGAACTCGGATCGCATCATCACCAACGTCTTCCTGTACCACCTGCAGCGCCACAGCGATCACCACGCCAACCCCACGCGCCGCTACCAGACCCTCCGCTCGTTCGAGGAGGCCCCGTCGCTGCCCCAGGGCTACGCCACGCTGATCGGCCTGACCTACTTCCCGCCGCTGTGGCGCCGCCTGATGGACCACCGCGTCCTCGACCACTACGACGGCGACATCACCAAGGTCAACATCCACCCCCGCGTCCGCGACAAGGTCCTCGCCCAGTACGGCGCCACCGCGACCGGAGAGCAGGCCGCCGCATGAGCGCCTTCAAATGCCCCGTGTGCCAGTACGTCTACGACGAGGCGGCGGGCGCGCCCCGCGAGGGCTGGCCGGCCGGCACCCTCTGGGTTGATATTCCCGACGACTGGAACTGCCCCGACTGCGGGGTCCGCGACAAGATCGACTTCGAACCGGTCTGAGCCGGCGCGAATCCTCCCCTCCGAGAAAGGAACCGACAATGAGTGACGCACCCTTCAAGCTGTTCCGCTGCCTCCAGTGCGGCTTCGAGTACGACGAGGCCGAAGGCTGGCCCGAGGACGGCATCGAGCCCGGCACGCGCTGGGACGACATTCCGGACGACTGGTCCTGCCCCGACTGCGGCGCCGCCAAGGCCGACTTCGAGATGGTCGAGGTATCGCGGGCATGAGCACCGACAGCGTGGTGATCGTCGGCACGGGCGTCGCGGGCGCCACCGCGGCCCTGGCGCTGCGGACCGGCGGATACGACGGGGCCGTGACCCTCATCGGGCGCGACCCGCACCTCCCGTACCGGCGGCCCACCCTGTCGAAGGACGTGCTGCTGGCGGGGATGCCCGTCGAGAAGGCGCTCCTCAAGCCGGCCACGCACTGGGAGGACATCGACGTCACGGTTCGCACCGGGGTCACCGTGACGGGTGGCGACACCGCCGCCCGCACCCTGGAGCTGTCCGACGGTGCCGACCTCGCCTACGGCTCGCTGGTTCTCGCGACCGGCGGTGCGGCCCGGGAGCTGCCGGGCCTGCCGCCCGCGCCCCGCGTGAGGTACCTGCGGGACTTCGCCGACGCGACCGCGCTGCGCGACGAATTGGGCCGCGCGGGCCGGGTCATCGTGCTCGGCGCCGGACTCATCGGCTCGGAGGTCGCCTCCGCCGCCGCGAAACTGGGGGCCGCCGTCACCGTCGTCGAGCCGGCCGCTCTGCCGCTCGCCCGCGTCGTGCCCCCGTCGATCGGGGAGCGCCTCGCCGGCCTGCAGCGCGACGCCGGCGTCGACCTGCTGCTGGGCGTCCGGCCGGGGGAGATCACCGTCGACCCCGACCAGGTCTCCGTCGCGCTGCCCGGCGGCGGCGCCCTCGTCGCCGACCTGCTGGTGGTGGCCGTGGGCTCGAGCCCCGACACCGGCCTCGCCGAGCGTCTGGCCCTGCGCGTGGACGACGGTATCCTGGTGGACGAGCAGTACCGCACGTCCGCCGAGGGCGTCTACGCCATCGGCGACTGCGCGCGGGTGCCCCATCCGCTGGAAGGCGGCAGCTACCGGGCCGAGAACTGGTCGGCGGCGCAGGACCAGGGCACCGCGGCCGCGCAGGTGCTCCTCGGCGGCGCGCCCGCCCCCACGGTCCCGTGGGGCTGGTCGAACCAGTTCGGGGCGGTGCTGCAGTTCGCGGGATGGCCCGCGGCGGACGACGAGCTGGAGGTGGACGGTCCCATGGACACGGCGAGCGGTGATCCCTTCTTCGCGCGGTGCAACCGCGGCGGCAGCCTCGCCGGCGCCGTCGCGGTGGGTCGGCCCAAGGAGCTGCGGGCGGTCCGTGGCGAGCTGTCCGAGCAGATCGCGGCGGCGGTCGCACGATGACCGTCCTCGTCGGGCGCGATGCCGCTGATGCCGCGCCGAAGCAAACGGTGCGGGATCAGGCGCTCGACGCGGTCAGCGGCGTCCTGAGCGGGAGGGAGTGGTCGGCGGTCACCATGGCCGCCGTCGCCCGCCAGGCGGGCGTCAGCCGGCAGACCCTGTACAACGAGTTCGGCTCCCGCAAGGGCATGGCCGTCGCCTACGTCACCCGGTTCGTCGACGGCCTCCTCGCCTACGTGCAGGAGCGGATCGACGCGCACCCGGGCGAGATCGACGCCGCCGTCGACGACGCCATGCGCGGCGTCTTCGAGATCGGGATGGGCGACCCCGTCGTCATCAACATCGTGGGACCGAACCCCCACCGCGACCTCATGGGGATCGTGACTATCGACGGCACGCCGATCATGCAGCGCGCCGCCGAGGGCCTCGCGGAGATCCTCGCCATGAGCTGGGCACAGGTCCGCCGGGCCGACGCGCAGATCGCGGCCGGCGTGCTCGTGCGGCTCGCGTTCAGCCACCTCACCATGCCGATCGAGGGCCCGGAGGAGGCGGCGCGCGAGGTGTCCGCGGTGCTCTCGCCGTTCCTCGCCCAGGCCGTTCGTAGCTGAACCGCGCCCGGATCGGGTCAGGGCCGGGAGCAGTCGGCGCAGCGGCCGAAGATCTCCAGCGTGTGGGTCACGTCGGTGAAGCCGTGCGCCGCGGCGGTCCGGGCCGACCACGCCTCGACGGCCCGGTCGGTGACCTCGACGGTGCGTCCGCACTCGCGGCACACGAGGTGGTGATGGTGCTCGTCCGAACACAACCGGAACAGGGCCTCGCCGCTGTCCGTGCGCAGGGTGTCGACGGCGCCCGCGTCCGCCATCGCCTGGAGGTTCCGGTACACGGTGGTCAGGCCGATCGACTCGCCGTCCGCGCGGAGCCGCTCGTGCAGCTCCTGCGCCGACTTGAACTCCGAGACCGATCGCAGCGCCTGCGTGATCGCCCCGCGCTGTTTGGTCGCCCGGATTCCGGTTCCCTTGGCGGCGTGGACGGTCACCGTCACGCCCCCGGCCGCTCGGTGGCGTGGGCGACCGCGTCGACCACGATGTGCGCGAGGTGGTCGTCGACCAGGCGGTAGACGATCTCGCGGCCGTTGCGCTCGCCGCGCACGACGCCGGCCGATTTGAGCACGCGGAGGTGCTGGCTGACGAGGGGCTGGGTCACGCCGAGGGCGTCGACCAGTTGATGCACGCAGAGCTCGGAGTGCATGAGCTCGAGCACGATGGAGATCCGGACCGGGGCGGCCAGGGCGCGCAGGAGGTCGCCCGTGGCGGTGAGCACCTCGGGATCGGGCTGGGTGCGCGGCGGGTCCTCGGGGTCGACGGGGCAGTCGGCGACGAGGGCGGTCGGGACGATGTCGGTGGGAATGGGGTGCCTCCTCTTATCAACAATCATTTTCATATGCGGGATCGGCCACGTCAAGCCGCCGGACCGGAGGCGTCCCATCGCGCCGTGGTCCGGGGTGCGAACGGTAGAGTCGGTGCGTACGTTTTTCTGGTCTCACAACCCGTCGGAGATGAAGCGCGCCGTGGCCAAAGCAACCAAAGTCGATACCGTCGCCAACCTGTGCAAGCGCAGGGGACTGGTCTTCCAGTCGGGTGAGATCTACGGCGGCACGAAGTCGGCCTGGGATTACGGGCCGCTGGGCGTGGAGCTCAAGGAGAACATCAAGAAGCAGTGGTGGCGCAACATGATCACCTCGCGCGACGACGTGGTGGGTCTGGACAGCGCGATCATCCTGCCCCGCCAGGTGTGGGTCGCGTCCGGCCACGTCTCGGTGTTCAACGATCCGCTGGTCGAGTGCCTCAACTGCCACAAGCGGCACCGTCAGGACCACCTCCAGGAGGCGTTCGCCGAGAAGCGCGCCGCCAAGGGCGAAGAGGTCGACCCGGACGCCGTGCCGATGTCGGAGATCGTCTGCCCGGATTGCGGCACCAAGGGGCAGTGGACCGAGCCCCGCGACTTCAACATGATGCTCAAGACCTACCTCGGCCCGATCGAGTCGGAGGAGGGCCTGCACTACCTGCGGCCCGAGACCGCGCAGGGCATCTTCGTGAACTTCAAGAACGTGATGACCACGGCGCGCAAGAAGCCGCCGTTCGGCATCGGCCAGATCGGCAAGAGCTTCCGCAACGAGATCACGCCCGGCAACTTCATCTTCCGGACCCGCGAGTTCGAGCAGATGGAGATGGAGTTCTTCGTCAAGCCGGGTGACGACGACGAGTGGCACCAGTACTGGATCGACTACCGCCTCAAGTGGTACACGGACCTCGGCATCGACCCGGAGAACCTGCGCCTGTTCACGCACCCGCAGGAGAAGCTGAGCCACTACTCCAAGGGCACCGTCGACATCGAGTACCGCTTCGAGTTCACCGGCAGCGAGTGGGGCGAGCTCGAGGGCATCGCCAACCGCACCGACTTCGACCTCGGCACCCACACGAAGCACTCGGGCGAGTCCCTGGAGTTCTTCGACCAGCAGTCGGGTGAGCGGTACACGCCGTACGTCATCGAGCCCGCGGCCGGCCTCACCCGCTCGCTGATGGCCTTCCTCGTGGACGCCTACACCGAGGAGGAGGTGCCGAAGGCCAACGGCGGCACCGACACCCGCGTCGTGCTCAAGCTCGACCGTCGCCTCGCCCCGGTGAAGGTCGCAGTGCTGCCCCTCTCGCGCGACGAGAAGCTCTCGCCCAAGGCACGCGAGCTGTCCGCGCAGCTGCGGCAGTTCTGGAACGTCGACTTCGACGACGCCCAGGGCATCGGCAAGCGCTACCGCCGCCAGGACGAGATCGGCACGCCGTTCTGCGTCACCGTCGACTTCGACACGCTCGAGGACGAGTCCGTGACCGTGCGTGAGCGCGACACGATGGAGCAGGAGCGCGTGCCGCTCGCCGAGATCCAGCAGTACCTGGCCGCGCGCCTCGCCGGCTGCTGATCAGGTCGTGAGAACGGCGCCCCGGTGATGCACCGGGGCGCCGTTGTTCTCTTCGCTCTCGGATCTTGTCCGATCTGGACAGTGCTAGCCGCAGGTGATCTCGACGCGGAACTTCTTGGTGCTCAGGTCGGCGGCGCGGGCCTCTCCGGTGATCGTGTACCGGTTGCCGGCCTTCGAGGCCTTGGCCGAGCCGACCTTCCCGACGGGCGTGTTCAGCACCGTCATCACGTTGCCGCCGGTGGCGATGAACAGGCTGTTCACCGTGGGCGGGTTGCCCTCGGTGAGCATGGCGCCGACGCCGCGGGCGGTCTGCACGCTGCCCGAGCCCACGGTGATGCTGTCGCCGTTGCGCGAGCAGCCGGCGTTGACGTACTCGGCCGCGCTCTCGGCCTTCCCGTCGATCTCGACCACGGTGCTGGAGTCGGTGTTGGGGGAGGTGCACGCCGCGAGCGCCACCAGGGTGCAGCCCGCGAGGGCGACTGCCGCTTTCTTCATGCGATCACCGTACCGGGGGATCGCGGCAGGTCCGACGCGCCGCACCAACCGGCCGCACGGTCTCACTATGGGATACTCGACGCATGACGAACGGCAAGGTGGTCCATTTCGACACGCAGCGCGGCTTCGGCTTCCTCGCGCCGGACGCGGGGGGCGAGGACGTCTTCCTCCACGTGAACGACATCGATTTCGACGAGTCGGCGCTGCGGCCGGGCACTGCGGTCACGTTCGAGGTGGAGAAGGGCGACAAGGGGCTCAAGGCCGTGAACGTCGCCGTCGTCGGCGGAGCTCCCGCCGCCGCGCCCCGTCGCGACAACCGGGACAGTCGCGATTCCCGCGATTCCCGCGATTCCCGCGATTCCCGCGGCGACCGGCGCGACCAGGCGCCCCGTCGGGACGCCGCACCGCGCGCGGCCGCCGGAGCGCTCGACATGCAGTCCTTCGTCGACGAGCTCAACGAGCTCCTGCTCGATTCCTCGGACGATCTGACCGCCGGCCAGATCATCGCGATCCGTCAGCGGATCGCGGACTTCGCCTTCGCGCGCGGTTGGGTCACCGAGTAGGTGCCGCTGCTGCCCGGGCCGGCCGCGTACCAGCCGGCCGACGTCGAACGCCTCGTCGCCGAGCAGCCCAAAACGGCGGGGCTCGAAGCGGATACGGAGCCCACGCTCTTCTCGGGCCCGCAGTGGGAGGCCCTGCGGTGGGAGGGGCACAGCTCCGCCTTCGCGCGGGATCGCGCGCGCGTGCTGCACAGCGCCGCGCTGCGCCGGCTCGCCGATAAGACGCAGGTCGTGGGCCCGCGCGAGGGCGATACGCCGCGCACCCGGCTCACCCACTCGCTGGAGGTCAGCCAGATCGGCCGGGGCATCGCCCTCGGCATCGGCTGCGATCCCGACCTCGTGGACCTCGCGGGCCTCGCCCACGACATCGGGCACCCGCCCTACGGGCACAACGGCGAGCGCGCCCTCGACGAGGTCGCGTCGAGCATCGGCGGCTTCGAGGGCAACGCGCAGAACCTGCGCATCCTCACTCGCCTCGAGCCCAAGGTGCTGAACGCTGCGGGGGAGTCGGCCGGCCTCAACCTCACTCGCGCCGCGCTCGACGCCGCCACCAAGTACCCGTGGCTGCGCCGCGAGCCCGGCGGCAAGTTCGGCGTCTACGACGACGACGCCTACGTCCTGGACTGGATGCGCGGCGGCGAGAACGGCCCGCACGGCACCCGGCAGTGCCTCGAATCGCAGGTCATGGACTGGTCCGACGACGTCGCCTACTCCGTGCACGACGTCGAGGACGGGGTCCTGTCGGGCCGCCTCGACCTGCGCGCCCTCTCCTCGCCCGCGGAGGTGCGCAGCCTCTCCGGCTTCGGCGCGAGCAGCTTCCGCGGCGCCGAGGCCGCCGAGCTGGAGGAGGCCGGCGCCCGCCTCGCCTCCTTCGAGGTGGTCGCCGCGGCCGCGAAGTACGACGGTGACCTCGCCTCCTCGGTGGCGCTCAAGCGCATGACGAGCGAGCTGGTGGGCCGCTTCGCCTCCGCCGCGATCGACGCGACCCGGGCGGCCACGAGCAACGAGCCGGTGTGCCGGTACGAGGCCGACGTCGAAGTGCCGCCGTCCGTGCGCGCCGAGGTGATCCTGCTGAAAACGATGGCGCTGCAGTACATCTACTCGAACCAGATGCACCTCGCCATTCAGCAGGGCCAGCGGGACCGGATCCTGCGCGTGGCCGACTACCTGATGGGCGCGTCACCGTCGAACATCGATCCGCTGTACTCCCCGGCCTACCTCGCCGCGGATTCCGACGCCGTCCGCCTGCGCGTCGTGGTCGACCAGATCGCGTCGATGACGGAGACGCGCCTGGAGCGGCTGGACGAGAAAGTGCTGGAGAGTTGAAAGATCGACACCTCTCCGCGCTCTGAGGGACATCGATTTCGATTGACCTGGGAAAACGCCGGATGCAGGTGTAGATCTTTCACGCCACGGGAGTCAGTAGACTGTTGCCGTGGTCGGCAGAATCCCGGAGCGTGACATCGCGGCGATCCGCGACCGTGCGCGCATCGAGGACGTGGTCGGCGAGTACGTGGCGCTCCGCCCCGCCGGCGTCGGATCGATGAAGGGCCTGTGCCCGTTCCACGACGAGAAGACCCCCAGCTTCCACGTGCGTCCCACGCAGGGCTTCTTCCACTGCTTCGGCTGCGGCGAGGGCGGCGACGTCATCTCCTTCCTGCAGAAGATCGAGCACGTGCCCTTCGTGGAGGCCGTCGAGCAGCTCGCCGACAAGGTGGGCATCCAGATCTCCTACGAGGGCGGCGCTCCCGGCCCCAAGCAGGACCGCGGCACCCGCATGCGGCTCGTCGCGGCCAATGCCGCCGCACAGAAGTTCTACGCCGAGCAGCTGCGCACCCCGGAGGCGGAGATCGCCCGGACCTACCTCACCGAACGCGAGTTCACCGAGGAGGATGCTCGCTTCTACGGCTGCGGCTACGCCCCGTCGGGCTGGGACACCATGACGAAGGCGCTGCTGCGGCAGGGCTTCGACGTCAAGGAGCTCGAGGCGGCGGGCCTGTCCAAGCAGGGGCAGCGCGGCCCGATCGACCGGTTCCACCGCAGGCTGCTGTGGCCGATCAGGAACCTCGGCGGCGACGTGATCGGCTTCGGCGCGCGCAAGCTCTTCGACGACGACAACCTCGGCAAGTACATGAACACGCCGGAGACGATCCTCTACAAGAAGTCCCAGGTGCTGTTCGGTCTCGACCACGCGAAGAAGCACATCGCCAAGGGGCACCAGGTGGTGGTCGTCGAGGGCTACACCGACGTCATGGCCATGCACTCCGCCGGCGTGGAGACCGCCGTCGCGTCCTGTGGCACCGCCTTCGGCGAGGACCACGTCTCTCTCGTGCGGCGGCTCATGATGGACGACAGCTACTTCCGCGGCGAGGTGATCTACACCTTCGACGGTGATGCCGCCGGCCGCGCCGCCGCGATGAAGGCTTTCGACGGCGACCAGAAGATCGCCGGGCAGTCGTTCGTCGCCATCGCACCGGACGGCATGGACCCGTGCGAGCTGCGCCAGAAGCGCGGCGACGAGGCCGTGCGGGACCTCATCGCGCAGCGCGTGCCCATGTTCGAGTTCGTGGTGAAGACGCTGATCCAGGAGTTCGACCTCGACACCGCCGAGGGGCGCGTGCACGCGCTGCGCCGGTCGGTGCCCGTGGTCGCGCGGATCAAGGACATGGCACTGCGGGACGAATACTCGCGCCAGCTCGCCGGGTGGGTCGGCTGGGAGGACGTCGCGCAGGTGCTGCGCCGCGTGCGGGAGGAGTCCGCCCGGATCCGCCGCGGCGAGGGGCGTCCCGGGCCCGGCGCGCCCGCACCGTCGACCAACCGGATCCGCGACGCGGTTCCCGAGGCCCCGGCACCCCGCCCGACGGGGCCGCAGCGCCCCAACCCCGCCGACCCGGTCCTCTGGGTGCAGCGCGAGGTGCTCAAGGCCGCGCTGCAGGTGCCCGCGCTCGCGGGCATGGTCTTCGACGCGCTCTCCGACGACATGTTCACCGACCCCGCGTACCGCCAGGTGCGGCTGGCGATCGAGGCGGCGGGCGGCATCGCGGCGGGCCTCGGCGGCCCCGAATGGGTGGACACGGTGGTGCGCCACGTCGACGGTCCCGTGCTCGAGCCGCTGGTCACCGAGCTCGCGGTGGAGCCGATGCAGGTGGCGGGCGACCCGTCGCCGCGGTACGTCGAGTCCGTGATGGCGCGGCTGCAGGAGGTGTGGGTCGGGGCGCAGGTGGCCGACCTCAAGTCGAAGCTGCGCCGGATGTCGCCCAATTCCGACGGTGACTACAACCGCCTGTTCGGCGACCTCGTCGCGCTCGAGAGCTACCGGCAGAGCCTGCTCAAGATGGCTGTCGGCGACTCGGCGTTCTAGTCCGGTTCGGTCTAGTCCAGGTCGGTCTTGGGGGAGTAGATCACCGTCTGCGCGTCGATCTCGCGCATCGTGCGCATCTTCGGATCGGGGTTGAGCTGCTCGGCGAGCTTGCGGCGCCCGATCTCCACGGCCTTCTTCGTCGCCGGGCTGGTGGCGATGGCCTTCGCGGTGCGGTTGATCTGCTCGTACCGGCGGCGTCCGGCCTTGGTGCCCAGCACGTAGCCGGCACCTGCGGCGATAACCAGTCGCATCATGCCGCCACTGTACCGGCCGCGGCCCCGCTCCGGCGGGCGGTCCCCGGCCGATAGGCTCGATCCATGAGCTCGTACCCGCCCGCCCAGACCGTCGCCGAGTTCGAGGCCGGGATCGCCGAGGTGATGCGCCGCATCGACGCCGCGGCGGCCCGGGCGGGGCGGTCACCGTCGGACGTGCGGCTGCTCCCCGTCAGCAAGACGGTGCCGCAGGAGCGGCTGCGGCTCGCCGTGGCTGCGGGTTGCCGGGAGCTGGGGGAGAACAAGCCGCAGGAGGCGAAGCGCAAGAGCGCCGAGATGGCCGACTTGGACGTCTCCTGGGCCGTGATCGGCCACCTGCAGACCAACAAGGCCAAGGACGTCGCCGCCGTCGCCGCCGAGTTCCAGGCACTCGACAGCGTCCGCGTCGCCGAGGCGCTCGACCGCCGGCTCCAGGCGCTCGGCCGCGGCCTCGATGTGTACGTGCAGGTCAACACGTCGGACGAGGAGCAGAAGTACGGGCTGCCGCCGGCCGAGGTGCCGGCCTTCCTCGCGGAACTGCCCGCGTTCGCTTCGCTGCGGGTGCGCGGCTTCATGACTCTCGCGGAGTTCTCCGCCGACGAGGAACGGGTGCGCGCCTGCTTCCGCCGGCTCCGGGACGTCCGGGACCGGGCCGTGCAGGACTGGCCCCAGGCGGTCGAGTTGTCGATGGGCATGTCGGGCGACTACGAGATCGCCGTGGAGGAGGGCTCGACCTGCGTGCGGGTGGGCCAGGCGATCTTCGGCTCTCGGGCGCTGCCCGACAGCCATTACTGGCCCGAGGGGCAGTAACCTTCCCCTCGTGCTGACCGATGACGAGGATCGCCAGTTCACCGTCGCCGACATCGCCGAGCTCCTGGCGGTCGTCGTGGCGCTCGGCCTGCTGTTCTGGCTGCTCGACCCCCTCAATCCGTGGTTGAAGTACCCCGCGATCCTGTTCGGCT
This sequence comes from Tsukamurella sp. USMM236, assembly GCF_037148755.1. NCBI lineage: Bacteria > Bacillati > Actinomycetota > Actinomycetes > Mycobacteriales > Tsukamurellaceae > Tsukamurella > Tsukamurella sp. USMM236. The sequence continues at coordinate 290,010 of NZ_JBBCSS010000005.1, read as the reverse complement.
CCGTCGCCGTGCTCGCGGTGTGGCGCGGCCTGCGGAGGGTGATCGCGAAGCGCAGCGGCGGTCGCGCCGGCGGGATCGCGCCCCTGCAACTGGTCGAGACGGTTCCGGGCGAGTACTCGCTGATCCTCCTGGCCGGCGGCACCCCGTCCGACGATGCCGTCGTCGCGCTCGGGCACGAGCCGAACGGCTACTTCTGGCAGGGCGTCGCCGAGCGGATCCTGCCCGAGCAGATGCGCGTGGGAATCCGGTTCGACAGCGAGGCGGGCATGTTCAGCGCGCGAAGCGACAAGGAGACCCTGGTGATCCTGGGCTCGGAGATGGCCCGGATCGCGACCGATCCCGCGCGTGTGCGCGAGGTGGTCGCCGCTGCGGAGGCCGACGGCTTCGTCTTCGACGACTGACGGCCCGGCGGGGGCGCGGCCCGGCACAATGGTCGGGTCCAGCGGTTGCAGACAGTGATCGGAGTCCCATCGTGCTCGGTCTCGTGCGCTCGTGTTCCACTCACCTCGATCCCGCGGTGCGGCGGCTCTGGCGCGCGCACCTGTGCGGGCTGTGCCTGACGCTGCGCGACACCGCGGGGCAGCCGGCGCGGGCGTTCACCAACACCGACGCCGCGCTGCTCTCGGCGCTCGTCGAGGCGCAGCAGCCGCGGCCCGCCGCCACCCGCACGGCCGGCCCGTGCGCGTTGCGCGGGATGCGCCGCGCGGAGGTGATCGCGCCTGCGGAGCTCGGGGTGCGGCTGGGTGCCACCGCCGCGCTCACGTTGGCGTCGGCGAAGATCGGTGATCGCGCCGCCGAGCGGGAGGAGGGCCTGTGCGGCCCCGGTCCCGCGGGGCGCGGCACCGTCGGGCTGCTGCGGGCGACGGAGCGACGGCTCGGGCGCCGCGCCGCAGCCGATGCTCCCGTCGCCGCGGCGGCGCACGTTCCCGACGCCCTCGCCGGGCTCGCCGAGCAGGCGCGGATCGAGTCCCGCGCCACCGAGCTCGCCGAGGTGACCGCGCCGACGGCGTCGGCGGTCGGCGCGATGTTCGCGGCATCGGCCGGGCTCGCCGGCTGCCCGGAGAACGAGGAGGCCCTCGGCGAGCTGGGCCGCGCCTACGGCGAGTTCGCGCACCTCGCGGACGCGCTGGAGGACCTGCCGCGGGATCGGAAACGGGGCGACTACAACCCGCTCGACGCGACCGGCACGTCCGTGGACGCCGCCGTCGCGCGGCTGCAGGCGTTGCGCGACATCGTGATCGACAGGCTCGGCCGGGTCGAGCTGCGCGACGACCGGCTGGTGCGACCCCTGCTGCTCACCGCGATGGCCACGGTCCTCGCCGCCCAGCGCACGCCGATGACCAAGAAGTCGAAGAAGAAGCTGGGCAGGAGATCGGTCGAGGTGGGCGAGAACGCGGGCGATTGCTGCTGCGACGGCGACTGCTGTTGCGGCGACGGGTGCTGCTGCGACTGCTCGTGAAACGACACCGCCCCGGTGGAAGCACGGGCTTCCACCGGGGCGGTGACGGATTCGGGTGCTTAGGCCTCGACGCGGACGTCGGCGCGGGCCGGGATGACCACGGGGTGCACGCCGGACATGCGCTCGAGCACGCGGACCACCTGGCAGGAGTAGCCGTACTCGTTGTCGTACCAGACGTAGAGCACGAGGTCCTTGCCGTCGGCGATGGTCGCGAGACCGTCGACGATGCCGGCGCGGTGCGAGCCCACGAAGTCCGTGGACACGACCTCGGGCGACTCGATGTAGTCGACCTGCTGGCGCAGCTTCGAGTGCAGCGAGACGCGGCGGAGGTAGTCGTTGACCTCGTCCTTGCTGGTCGGCTTCTCGAGGGTGATGTTGAGGATCGCCAGCGAGACGTCCGGGGTGGGGACGCGGATGGACGAGCCGGTGAGCTTGCCCTCGAGCTGCGGCAGCGCCTTCGAGACGGCCTTCGCGGCGCCTGTCTCGGTGATCACCATGTTGAGCACCGCCGAGCGGCCGCGGCGGTCGCCCTTGTGGAGGTTGTCGATCAGGTTCTGATCGTTGGTGAACGAGTGCACCGTCTCGACGTGGCCGCGCTGGATGCCGTAGGCCTCGTCCAGGGCCGCGAGGACCGGGGTGATCGCGTTCGTGGTGCACGACGCGGCGGAGAGGATGTTGTCGGCGTCCTCGATCGTGCTGTCGTTGATGCCGTGCACGATGTTCTTCAGCGGCGCCTTGCCCGGCGCGGTGAGCAGCACGCGCTTGGCGCCCTTGCTCTTGAGATGCAGGCCGAGGCCCTCCTCGTCGCGCCACTTGCCGGTGTTGTCGACGATCAGCGCGTCCTTGATGCCGTACGCGGTGTAGTCGATCGTCGACGGATCGTCCGAGTAGATGACCTGGATCCGAGTGCCGTTGGCGATGATCACGTCGTTCTCGGCGTCGATCGAGACCGAGCCGGCGAACGGACCGTGCACGGAGTCGCGGGCCAGCAGGCTGGCGCGCTTCTCGAGGTCGTTCTTGACGCTGCGGCGCACGACGATCGCGCGCAGGCGCAGGCCGTGGCCGTTGCCGGCGTGGCTGATCAGGATGCGGGCCAGCAGGCGGCCGATGCGGCCGAAGCCGTACAGCACGACGTCGGCGCCGTCACCATCGGAGACCGGGACGTTGCGCTTGGCGATCTCGGCGCGCAGCAGCTCCTGCACGGCCTCGTCGGACTCGAGGTCCGCGGCGAGGACGGCCAGGCGCGCGATGTCGATCGACGCGGGCTCGGGCGCGATCTCCAGCAGGCCGCGCAGCACCTTCTCCGTCTGCGCCAGCGTGAGGGCCTGGTGGCCCAGCTCCTCGGCGCGCTCGTGCGCCGAGATCACCGCGGAGGTGGAGAGGTTGATCAGGCGGTGCCCGTGGATCGACGACACCACACCGTGCTGGCGGTACAGCCGGCCGATGATGGGGATCAGGCGCTCGGCCTGCTCCTCACGGGCGACCCAGGCGTCGCGGTGGCTGTCGTACGCGCCGCGATGCCCATCGGCAGTCGCGGAGTTCGACGGGGACTCGGGCTCCAGCTGTTGCGTCACGCCCATCATTATGCAATGCGCTGACCGCGCCGCGAGCCACCGGGGCGATGGTGGGAGTGTGCAACCAATCGGCTCCGGAATGCCTGGTCACCGTGGTCGGTGCGGCGGAAGTGCGTTCACGCTCCACCGGGACGATCGCCGAGCGCGCGCTCGATCCGGTCGACGACGTCCGACGGTGCGCCCCTCGTGGCGTCGATCGCGACGTCGTGCGCGGGGGAGCGACGGAGGAGCGCCGCCTCGCGGTGGGCGCGATCGGCGAGAATCCGCTGGTGAGCAGGGTCGGCGCCGAGCAGTTCGTCGCCGGGGAGGCGTCCGGTGCTCTCCGCGGAGCGCAGTGCTACGCGGGCGGTGAGGGCCTCGTCCGAGGCGTCGAGCAGGACGCCGGCCAGCCCCTCGGGGTGCGCCTCGGCGACCAGGTCCGGGTCCCGGGTCACGACGATCAGGTCGTCTGCCCCGGCGTTCGCGTATCCCCGGGTCAGCGCCGCGTACGCGGCCGCGTGCACGTCGCGGTGGTAGGCCGGGCCGTGGAAGCCGAGCTGTTCGACGTCGATGTATGCGGTCGCGCGCCCCGCCGCCCACCGGCGCCGGACCAGCTCCCAGCCCACGGTGGATTTGCCGGCGGCGGTCGCGCCGTGGAGCACCGTCGTCGGCAGCGGAGCGGCGCGCGCGCTCGGTGCCGTCGCCCAGGGCGCGGTCCGGGCGGTCGTCCGACGGGCGACCAACTCGCGCGCCACGTCGTCGACGTCGCGCGAGGTGGTGTCGACGGTGTCGGCCGCGCTGCGGTCGACCCGCGCGGCCAGCTCCTCGAGGTCGGCGAGCGCGTCCGGCGGCGAGCCGCGGTCCAGGTAGCGCCGCCGCAGCTCCGGCCACGCGCAGCGCAGCCGCACATGCGTGAGGTCGATGCCGGAATCCGCTGGGGCGTCGGCGAACACGGGGTCGCCGAGGTCCGGGTCGACGATGCCGGAGATCACCATCTGGCGCAGCCCGAGCCCCGCGAGGGTCCCGACCAGACGCCGGGCGTTCTCCGCCTTCACCACGTGCGGCGTGGCGCCCGAGAGGCGCTCGAAGGGGCCGAGCAGCCCGAGCTGATCGATGTCGACGTACGCGGCGTTCGCGCCCGCGGCGGTGAGCAGTTCGAACACCCGCCACCCGGTGGTGGTCTTGCCCGTCCCGGGCGCGCCGCTGATCCACAGCGCTGGCGTGGTCACGGATTCAACGTATCCGGGGTCGCAAGCGGATTTCCGTGACGATCCGCATGGTCCGTCGTGGTGGGGCAGGTGGGGCTCGAACCCACGACCAGCGGATTATGAGTAAGTAGCGCTCGCCTCCGTCGGCAGCGCCGCGACCAGGGATATTTCGTCGGCGAAAAGCGGAAACGCGCCGCGTAACCGCCCTTGACCAGCACGGATCCGGTAGGGATCGGGTCGCCTCCGGTCGCCCTCGGGAGGGGTCCGGCGGGTTCCGGTCGCCCGCACGGGGGCTGAGACGGGGGTGAGATCAAGACCCTCCGAAACCTGTCGGTGGCGCATGGGATGATCCCAGCTCAAGGCAGACGCTTCGGAAGGCAAGGCGCGGTATGGGGTGGTTCAGTTGGATCCGAGACGCGTGGGACTTCTTCTTTGCTCTAAGTGCAAGTGCTTGGAGCGCCATCGCTGCGTGGTTTGCGGTTGGAGCGGCGGTGTTCGTTGGGTTGAAGGCCGCGGGCTATGCGAAGGAGCAAGTTAGGCAGATACGGCAGCAAATAACTGATGCTGAACGCGACAGGATCGTCCAGGCTGACAAAGATCGTCAGGCATCTATCGAACGCGATCGAGCGCGGACCGAACAAATGGCGCAGGCTGAGGCTGACCGGGCCGTACGAGAGCAAGCGATGATCACCCAGGCTGAAAGCGCCGAGGCCGCAAGGCAACAGCAGGCCGACGACGCTAAGAAGCTCCGGGAACTTCAGGCGCGCCCGAACGTCGTGATGTTTGCGCGACCTGTCGAAGGAAACTGGCAGTTCTTGGACATCGTCATCAAGAACTTCGGGACGACTCCTGCCTTCGACATCAGAATTGAACTGGATTCGACCCCAGAGAGCGCGCCTGACAGTCCGGGGGAGCCGATACGGCCGGTGGCGATACCGGATTTCATTCCGATTCTTGCGCCCGGCCAGGAGTGGCGAGGGCTGTGGGATTTTGCGCCTCATCACATCGACGCGCAGGGTATCAAGAACGTTCACGAGGGTACGGTTCGGTACACCGATATTTCGAGGTCGGTCCACTACGAAACTCCCGTTTCGCTCGACTTCCTCATGCTCAACGGGGCGGAATTTGTGTCGATGAACACTATTCACGACGTAGCTAAAACGCTTGAAAAGCGGATGAAGGCGACAAACGAAGCTTTAGTGCAGATCGGAAAGATTGCGGCTAAATTCTCGTCTGAGAACACCGGCATATGGGTAAACCTCAGTGAGGATCCGCAGCAACTTCAAGCTAGGCGGGACGCTGAGCGAATGCAGGATGCCGCCGATGCGAACGATTTGGCTAGGCGTTTCGGAATCAACCAAACAGAGGTACAACCGGCGCGAGGTGAGCCGAATCCTTCGGCTCCTGCCGATCCTGCGCCTGCGGAGCCGCCGCAATCTGAGGGCGAGTGAGCGGCGCGGCCTTGCCGCCCTCCGCGCTGGAGATGTAGTCGCCGTACACGTTCAGGGTCGTGGTGAACTGGGCGTGGCCGAGCCACTTGCTGACCTGCATGTAGTGCTCCCCGGCGGACAGGCTGAGCACCGCGAACGTGTGGCGGAGGTCGTGCCACCGAGAGTTTGGCCTACCCTGCTCGGCAAGCGCGGTCTGTAGGTGCCGCTTGTAGACGTTCGCCGCGTTGATCGGGTGCGCCCAGTCGTACATCTGCGACTTGTCGGTGACGTCGCGCCCCCGGCGCTTGGCCTCAGCGAGCGTCAACCGGGCGGGGAACACCGGCGCGGTCGGTCGGTAGTCGGGGTTGGGCTGGCCGTTGCGGGTCGGCCCGTACGGGTGCACCTCATCGAGGTACCGCCGCAGGTCCTCCACCAGCCACCCGTCAATCGGCACCGTTCGCCGGGACTTCTCGGACTTGGGCGCGCCGACCTTCCAGCCGCCCTTGACGGCGGTCCGGGTCCGCTCGACTCGCAGGCTCCCGGTCCCCGTTGCAGCGGCCTGTCGCCCTCGCTCGCGGTTGCTCGGGAGCGTTAGGTCTCCGAGTTCGAGGCCCTGAAGCTCAGCCTGGCGGAGGCCGGTGTACGCGGAGAACAAGACAGCAAGGCCATAGATCGGGTGGCCCTGCCGGTCGGTGATGTCCGCGACCACAGCGGCCACGGCATCCGCCGTCAGCGGGCGCGCACTGAACCGCTCGGCACGGGCAGTGCGGACGACCGGCGCGGCGTCCGGCGCGGAGGTCTCGGGGGTGGCGTCGGCACTGTGGCCGGCCACGAGCTCCACGACCTCCTCGCCCGCGTGGACGGTGGTTCGGCGCGGGAACGGCAGCGAGTGGACCGGGTTCGACGGCAGCGCCCCATCGACCACGGCCACATCCAGAATCCGGCGCAGGGCGTCATAGGCGTGCTTGGCCGTGCCGCGCGACAGCGTGATGAACTCCGGCGCGGTGTTCTTGGTCTGGTTGGCAGCGCCCTTGTTCTTCCCGGTCTGGTCCTCGTCGGCGCGGCGGGCACGCTCGGCTGCCGGGGTGCGGGTGTTGTAGTCCCGGCGAGGTCGCGGGCTCAGCAGCGCGGTGCGGAACCTCCGCACGTCGGTCGGGCTGATCGTGGCGACTGCACGGCTCCCGAACACGGGCGCGAGGTAGCGCCGGTATGTGGCCTCATACTCCGTGATGGTGTCGGGTTTGATCGTGCCCGCGAGGCTGTCGAAGAACGCGCGGGCGTAGTGGGCGAACGGGAGGTCACCCGCCTTCAACGTGGCCGACGTGGACGTGGCGGCGGTGCGGTGGCGTCGCGACCGCAGGTCGTCCTCGAACTGCTCTGCCTCGGCGTAGGTCGGGAAGGTCCGGTAGTGCTGGGACTTCTTCTTGCGGCCTGTCGGGCGCGCTGGGTCTTGGGGCACGGGCATCCCAAACTCATCGCGCACTGTCTCCTTCCAGGTCACGATGTAGGTGCGGACGGGCTTGCCGTTCTTGCGCTGCTTGGTCTCGCGTGGGGTGATCGCCATGTCAGGCCTCCATCCGGGCGAACGCGCGGCGGACAGTAGACGGCTGCCACTGCATCGACCCGCTGGGGCTGAGCACGCCGTCGGCCTCCAGGGAAGCGGCGATCTTGGCGAAGCTCAGGCCGTCCGCGCGTAGCTCGATGATCTTGGTCTTGGCGTCTCGGCTCATCCGCTCGGGAGCGCCGATCCGCACGCCCTGGGCCTTCTTGGCTGCGAGGGCTGCGCGGGTGCGTTCGCTGATGAGGTCGCGCTCGAACTCCGCGAACACAGCGAGCATCTGCATCATCGCCTTGCCCGCCGGGGTCGTGGTGTCGAGGTTCATGTCGAGGGCGACCAGCGCCCACCCGAACCGGCGGGACTGCGCGCTGATCTCAGCGGCGTGGATGACGGATCGCGCGAGCCGGTCCATCTTCGCCACGACCAGCCCGTCAGCTCGGCCATCGGCCAGCAGCTCCAGCGCCTCCGACAGCGCGGGGTTGATGTGCTTGCCGCTCCTGCCTTCGTCGCTGAACAATCGCAGCTCCCACCCGCGCCGCTCTGCCTCGGCCCGGATCGCAGCCTCTTGGGCGTCGAGTCCTGCGCGGCTCTCGGCCTGTTCCTCGGTGCTGACTCGGACATATCCGAGCATCAATCGCCTACTGCCCGTGGTGCTCTGACTTATCGACATGGCATGTCTCCCAACGTTATTCGGGGCGTATCCGTTCGTTTCCGCCTTACGCCCCGACCTTACCGCCCGATTTACGCGATGGCGACAGCATCGCTTCATGATCATGAAGTCGACAGAGCTGGGTGTGCCCACTCCGGCTCGAGCGGTCGGGCCGTAGGCGGTGCGAGCGAGGCCGGGGCTCCCCGGTCTACCGCTCGCCCCCGTTCAGCGGCGTACGTCGTCGCTAGGCGGTCGCGCGGGCGTCCTCCGGGGCCGGGAGCGGCCGGGGGCGCAGTCCTCGGGGCGTGCGCGCGCGGGCTACTTGTGGCGCGGGGTTGTCCTGGCCGCCTTGGCGTTCGCGGTCCTGACGAACTCTGCTGCGGTCTCGGCGTCTGCTGCATCCGCCGAGGCCAGTGCGGGTGGCAGCTTGGCCGGCGGGTCGCTCGGCTCCGCAGGCTCCACGACCTCCGCGTCGATGTAGCCGCGAGGCCTGCGCGCTTCGTCTTCCTCCATCATCGCCCGGTGTGCTGCGAACGGGTCTGCTTCGTCGGGCTCACCGCCCCGCATTGCTCGGCTGTCCTCTCGGGTGCCACCTGCGATACCCGCGAACACCTGCTCCCACGCCTTGGCCGGTCCCACCTCAACCTCCACGGCCTGCTTGGCTCCGATGCCCGCACGGTCCAGCGCGGTCTTGATGCCCTCCAGCTTCACGTACGCGGGCACCTTGTCGTTGGTGGCAATTCCCAACAGTTCCTTAGCCATTCGGTCTGCGGCCATTTCCAAGCGCACGCGCGCCTTCGCCTTGACCTGGGGTGCAGAGCCACCGTGGTTGCGGCAGACCTGCATCCCGGCGCTCGCGGCTTTCCGGCAGGGCTGGCCGTTCGTGCGTCGCGCAGTACACCGCCGCTTCGGCTCCCGTCCATCCGCCCAGGCTAGGTCTGCGCTGTCGCCTTCCTTGGGTTCTGGCTTCCTATGGTCCTCAGCATCATTGGCCTGCACAACCTCAGCTCGTGGTGCGTCGTCCGCGGCCACGTCATCCTTGGCCTCAAGCGGCACCCAGATTTCCTGGGTGTCGTCCTCGGGGTCGTCCACCCAGTGGCCCCATTCGCCGAACTCCTCGTGCCACTCGGGCGCGGAGCTCTCGACCTCCATAGGCGCGGGGGTGGGGCGGGGCTCGTGGTTGCTGTCGCTGCCTTCGTTCGGCTTGGTGGCGTCGTCGTTCGGGGGTGTGTTCATCTGCTCGGTCATGGTCAATCTCCTTCTAGTGGTGGTGTTTCCGGTGGGTTCTACGTCCGCGTAAAACCGAGACTTCCGTGTTCGTCCCGATCCGTGTTCGTCTTATAGCGCGGGACGAGGACGGCCTAGGGGCCGTCCGTCGTCCCTCGCCCGCCCGCTCAAATTCGGTGTTCGTCCCGTGTTCGTCCCGCTCGGGACGAGCATGAAACCCGCAGGTAGACGCAGGTTTCTTGTCGCTTTGCAGTTCGGTGTTCGTCCCGGCGCGGGACGAGCACGAAAAGTCCGATTCCGTGTTCGTCCCGGTACTCGTCCCGTAGCGCTCGTACGGTTTACCGCCGACCGGTCCGATTCCGCCCGCCCTCACTGCGAATCACCCCGCTCGATCACCAGATTCAGGCCAGGCCCGTGACGCCAGACGTCGGTCATACGGGACTTGCTCCCGTCGCCGTACGGCAGGTTCTCCCTGTCCTTGACGATGCGCTTCCTGGAGACCAACTCGGCCCATGCAAGATCGACGGGCTGCCTCTTGCACTCAAGTGCCTTGGCTGACAATCGGATGTGATCGGACTTGCTCATTGAGGGGTTGCGGTCGATGCTCGCCAACAGCTCATCGCGAATCTGGACCTCACGACGGACCCCCGCGCCTGAGCCACCACTCGACCCCGCCCCACTGGTCCCGGTGGGGTTCACGGCCCACGTGATCCGGTCGTCACCGTCAGCGCCTTCGTGACTGCCGGTGTCCTCGTTGAACCGGCCCAGGTTCCAGTCGATGTCGTACTCGCGCCCGCCCCACTGCCGCGACCCATAGCCCACGCGCAGGTGGAACTCCCCGGCGTCCACGTCGGGGTCGGAGTGGTGGAACCGGGTGATCCATGAGTCCGCGACCTCGGCTTGGCCGGCCATCGAGATCATGTCGAGGTCGTTGCCCTTGCCCGCCGTGGACCGGTAGTGGTCGGTCATCAGAGAGGTCGCGCCCTCACACTCCGACCGGACCAGCTTGTGGAAGGCGTCGATAGCCTGCCCGCGCTGGTACAGGTTCCCGGCTTCCACGCCCTCGGGGTGGAAGTTGTAGAAGCTCTCGATCAGCACCAGGTCGGGCTGCGCCGCGTCGAGCATCCCCTTCAGCTCGGCCGCAAACCTCGGGTCGCTCATCGGAGCAGCACCGAATGCGACCTGGAGCGGGAAGTGGGGATCGCCCGCCACGTCGTTCGGGTCCACCCCGTACGTGCGGCACATGCGCTGGAGCTTGCGCTGAACGTCGCTCTGGCCGCCCTCGCCGACGATGTAGAGCACGCGCCCACGCTTCGGTACCGCGAACGGCTCGTGATTGTAGAGCGGCTGCCCCGTCGCGACCGCCAGAGCCAGGGCGTGGTTCTCGTGGGTCTTCAACGACTTCTTCGGCCCAGCGATCACCCCGAACGTGTCCCGCACGAGGATGCCCCTGACCATGAACTCCGGTGGTGGTACCGGCTTCGCCCACTCCTGCGCGCCCATGAGCTTGAAGATCGGCGTGGGGGCAGCGCCGCTCGCCGTCTTCGCGGTGCTGGTCGAGTCGCCAAGCGCGTCCTGATGCCACGCGCCGCCTGGCTCAAAGGCTGCGTGCACGTAGTCGGGTGTGGGGTCGCCTGCGACGGTCCGCCCCGCGCCCTCCCACGCTCTGTCGAAGTCGCGAGCTGCCGCAGCCTCCCCGTCGCCCCTGGGATCTCGATCCGCATACCTCGGGCCGACCGATGCGATGAACCCGGCGCGCAGGGTGGCGTGCGCGATCCCGAGACCAGCGTCGCCTTGCTCCGCGTAGCGGATCACCTTTCCCTGCACATTCCCGGTCGCGGCTATCGTTTCGTGGCCGTTGCCAGGGAACTCTGCGAGCGCCGTCCGCACGGCCTCCGCCATGCGCGGTGACATCGGCCCCCGGTAGTCGGAACGGGCCGCGAGCCGATCCAGGAGCGCCCCGCCCTCGGCCTCAGTAGCCTTCTCCGCGTTGCGCGTACGCGGCGCGGTAATCGCGTCGATGATCGCTCGCGGCAGCTCCGTCAGGCCCTCGGGCCGCGGGACTTCACCCACCTCAGCGAGCGTCCCGTCAGGCCTCCACCAGCGGTACCGCTTGCCGCCGTTGGCTGGGTTGGTCGACGGGAAGACCACCGAGTAGCGGTGCCCTCGGTGGAGCACCTCCACACCCTCGCCGAATGGCTTGAGGTTGCTCGGCCAGGCCATACCAGCCGACCAACTCCGGCACCCGGTAGAACGCGTGGAACGAACCATCCGCGCGGCTCGTGCTTGTCCAGGTGTCGGGCAGCTCCAAGCCCGCCGCGCCTTCCATCGCGGCGATGGTCTCGGCGGCAGGCTTCCCGTCGTGGTTGTCCACGTCGAACGCGATCACGTTCGACGGCAACCGCAGACACAGGTTCCCGTCCTGGTGGCGCGGCGATTGCGCCCAAGCGGTCAGCTGGTTGCTATCAGGGTCCGCACCTTCGTGCCCGGTGTAGTCCATAGGCGGCGGCCACTTCTGTCCTTCGGGGAGCGGCAGCACTCCGCGCCAACCTGCGGCGCGGTACCGCTGTGCCCATGCCGCATACCCGCCAGGAGGCGAATCGACAGTTTTCTCAGTCGTTGTCACGCCGCACCGACCTTCGCGGTCCACCGCGTGAATGCAGATCGTGCCGCAACCCTGCGTGCCCGCCACCACTCGGCCTCACGTCGAGCGCGGCGCATATCGCGGTCGATTTCCTCGCAGTGAGCGCGCATCATGTCGTTCCAGAGCTGCTGGAAGTAGCCGGGGTACTCGGCGGAGTCGGAGTCACAAGCGGGCCAGCGGCGCGAGTAGTGGTGCGGGTTCTCGACCACTGCTTGTGGGGCGTCGCACCCTAGCTGATCAGGTAGAATAGACATGAAAGCCTCTCTTGGGGATGGGTTTTCGGGCCATCGCTCTTTGCCGGTCGTTGGTTCATTGCTCTGCCCTCGGCTCCAGTCGGGCCGGGGGCATTGCGCTATCTGCGTGCCTTCAGGCGGGTCGGCAGGACGACCGCGCCAGGCCATAGCTCTTCCTTGCAGCACGTGAGGCAGAACGGGAGCGCCCAGATAGTCGCGCCGCGCGTGACCATCACGATCCGCTTCGGCTGATTCGCTCGATCCAGCGCGGCGCGCAGACGGTCCACCTCCGACCACACATCGTCGATGCGGTCCTTGTAGTCGCGGCCAGAGGCGGTGCGAGTCGTGAACTCGGCGTCTCGGTGCGCTGCCCGGTAGTCATTCAGCAGTCCCTGGTAGCGGCTTCCCATGTTGTGGACGCACGAGACGCACACCGAATCGAAGGCGCTCGACCACGTGCCCGTCATCCGGTGGTGCATCATCGTGCTCGCACGGTTGCGCCCGACGTAGTGGTGCGCGAGGTAGACGGCCAGCCGTTCAGGGGATTCGCCGGCCAAGATCGGCCAGACAACGCGACGCATCGCGGTGCCGTCGAACACGCCCGCGTCAGGCCAGCCTGGGCTATCGACGTACTGCGGGTCGAAGGTGTGTGGATCCAGGAAGGCTGCGACCCGCATCCGCCAGTCGCCCACGGATTCGGCGCGGGAGCCATCGGCGTGACGCTTGAATGGCACCCATCGCGTGACCTCTCCGGCGGCTTGCCGGGCGAACTCGGCGCGCTGCTCGCTCTCGCACCACGCCACCGCCTCCGGCTTCGGCTCCCACCAGTGCGCTCCGCGAATATCCTGCCGCCAGTACGGAACCGATGCGCTCGCGAGGACCAGCATGCGGGCTCCGGGCTTGTCGCCAAGCTCGAAGTCCAGTGTCGTGCCGAACTCTCGAACCAGTTCTGTGTCCATGCCACGGACACCGCCGCGCTTGTCCGCCCACGGGTCGGCTTGCCATCCCTCGGGGCGAGGATCGACCATCTCACTGCCCACGTGCGGAATCCCCGCGCCGATGAGCGAGCGCACATCCTCGGGGAGTCCGTAGGTGGGGCGCTCGCGGTCCATGTAGGCGCGCAGGCAGTCGGGGACTTCGCCGGTGCTGTCGCTCTCGGTGAAGGCCGAAACTTGCTGATCGACCGCAGCGAGGTAGCCGGGGCCGTTGTGCTCGGGACGGTGCCCGGTCAGGTGCGGCGCGATGCCGGGGAACTTCGCGAGCAGCGCGGCGCGCTCGTACTGGTTGTTGGTGTACTCGTTCATGCCGCGCCGCCTCGCTCGCCAGCGGTGCCGTAGGCAATCCGCGTACCGCGCAGGCAGGCCCGTAGGTCGTTGACGGAGTACATGTTGCGCGTGCCGACCCGGTAGCACGCGAGTTCGCCGCGCTGGGTGGCCGTCTTGATCAGGTTCTGGGTTACGCAGGGCACCCCAGCGCGAGTGAGATACTCGACAGCCTCGGCGCGAGTCATGGTCGGCAGGTCGGGATCGACCGCCACGGTTTCCACTGTGGACATGGCTTCCTCTCTGAGGGAGAGGGGTGCCCAAACGGGAACTGAGCTCACGCAGGGACATCCCTCACATGGTTGTGAGTTGTCCACTGCGTGACCGAGCGGCTACTTAGCGAGACGCTGCCCTATACAGACCGTGCCCAGGTATCTGGGCCAACACATTCGCACAGTCACTTTCATCCCTGAGCCTGTACCTACCTGCATGACATCTGCAGCACCCGTACAGCTCCGGAACAGCGGGGTGATCCGCCCTTTCGAGCGGGTCGATTCCGATAGTACCCGACCGGATCGGGCGGTCTCGGAAGTCTTTCGGCGCTACTTGTCTCCCCAGAAGGCGCGGCCAAATACCGCTGCCAGGAACATCAAGAGCAGCAGCCCGCCCCAGCCGATGGCTTCCATGTCGACCTCCCTGTGTGAGTAGGCCGCTACCGTAGCGCCAGGCACCGACGTGCTCGCATGGTTTGTCCGGTGCCGGCTGCCTCGCGCTTGCTCCGTTCGGCGTCCGCGCGCTGGCGTAGGGTTTCGTTAGCTGCTGTAACAGAGTTACGGCGACCCTTGCGGTTGTGCCGCATTCACTCCTTGGGCTGGTGGCCCTGACGGAGCCACCTTGTTCTGAATCTTCGCGCTCGGCGTTCTGTCGGCGCTGACCTCCCAGGAGAACCTCATGCGTACTTCCGCACTGGCCGGCCACGAGTCGGTTGATCCCAAGTTCCTCGCCCCGATCTGCGGCGCGGACGTGTCCCGTCGTCGCGGCTACCACTCGGAGGGCGACGTCACGGCCCGCGTGACCGAGACCGCCGATGGTGTCGACCTCAATTCCATTTGGAATGAGCAGGTCTCGGCGCTCTCGATCCTCAACGAGCATCGAACCACCCTGGCGAGCCTTCTGAGCTACACCACGACCGACGCCGCGCTGGCTGTCGCGCAGGGACCGGACGCCGGGGTGAAGATGGAGCTGGCGTCGGAATTCGGTGTGCCGTCCGCGTACCGCCCGAACCAGGACTACCTGCGGATGGGCCTGCCGTTCAAGGACTGGGACACCCGCTCGGCGTTCACCTGGAAGTTCCTCCGCGATGCCAGCTCCGAGCAGGTGTCGGCGATCTTCGCCGCTGGAATCGAGGCCGACAATCGCCTCATCACCGGCTCGATCTTCAACCGGCTGTTCAGCCCCGCGCCTGCGATTGCCGACGACACCCAGCTCACTGTGTACGGCCTGTACAACGGCACCGACGGCATCGCCCCGCCCACCTACATGGGGCGCGAGTTCCCGGCGACCACCACGCACTACTTCACCACCGGCAGCGCGGTACTCGACTGCGCTGACGTCGAGAACGGCATGAAGCTTCTCACTGAGAAGGGATTCGGGACGAAGGCCAGCGGCTCGACGCTGCTCATCATCGCGAACGAAGACACCGTCGAGCACATGACCGAGTGGCGCCGAGGTGAGCCGACGCGCGCTGCGGAGTCGGGTGAGCCGGAGGCACCCAAGGCGCGGTACGACTTCGTACTGTCGGCGGGCGCACCCGCGTACCTCACCGACCAGCAGGTCATCGGCCGGATTGCTCCGGCTGAGTTCCAGGGGCTTGATGTGCTCGGCAGCTACGGCCCGGCGTTCGTGGTCACCAACCACCTCATCCCCGCCGGGTACGTCCTGGTGGTGGCGACCGGTGGCCCGAACAGCGCGCTCAACCCGGTCGCGGTGCGGCAGCACCCCAAGCCCGAGTACCAGGGCCTGCGTCAGATTCCCGGCAACCAGCAGAACTACCCGCTCATCGACAGCTTCCTGTCGCGGTCGTTCGGCGTGGGCGTGGCTCGACGGGGCGCGGCCGCAGCGATCGAGGTCACTCCGTCCGCCAGCTACACCGCCCCGACGTTCGCTGTGTAGCGCAAGAAGAACCTCGCACCCTCGGGTGCTTCACCACGGGCATCGGCGGGGGGCTCACAGCCTCCGCGCCGTTCCTGTCCTCGGGAGAGAAGGCAAGGACATGACCACGAATACATCGGGCAGCGGCCCTACGCCGGGTGAGCGGTTTCGGAACGCCTTCGACCCCGGCTCCGGCGACTTCAGCGGCGGGAGCGGCGTGGAGCTAGGCGCACGGGCCGCCCTCTGTCGCGGTCTCGCCGCGCCGTCACCGGCGGCGGGCGGGTACAGCGGCGCAATCGCCGGAACCAGCCTCCACGACGCCACCGAAAGCCGCGCCCGACTGCTCGCCGGCCAACCGACCTCCGGCAACCACTGGGAGAAGAATCATGGCTAAGCGCAGGCGCACGACGCGGCCACGGACCGCCAAGCAGATCGCAGCCCAGAAGAAGGCCACCGCTGCATCGGCTGCCAAACGGCGCGGTACCGGTAGAGCGACGGCAACACGGGGCACCGGCGCGAGGGCAACACCGACCGGCACGACGAAGGTAACGACCCCGACGCTCAACGGCAAGACCTCCCGCGCTCGGGTGTACCGGTCGGCTGCGTACGCGGCTGCTGTCGCGGGCGGGGCGCGGCTCGCTGCGTCGTCCACGAGTCGGCGCGCTGCGGGTGCGGTCGCGAAGTCCTACGTGCGCGGCAGCTTTGAGCGGAACTTGGAGGTCGGCCAGGGTGGGGCGTTCAAGGGCGTCAAGGCGGGCGCGGAGTTCCGCACCCCGTCAGGGCGCGGGGTGCTCGTCAAGGGCATCGTCGGCTACCACGGCAAGCCAGACCGTCGGTTCGACGTGACGCCGTCCCTCAACAAGCGGACCCGCACCATGACGGTGAAGGTGAAGCCCAACCCTGGCCGAAAGGTCAGGTAGTGCGGCTACGGGTAGACGCCGTTCTCAACCTTCACGCGACAGTTGGCCCGGATGTCGAAGGCGAGGCCGCTGTCGTCGCCCACCTTGACACCCTGTTCCTTCGCGCACTGCTCGATCCTGTTGAAGTCGGATGCGTCTTTGGTCATGCCTGCGATCTGAGCACCGACGAACACGACGACCACCAGCGCGACAATGGCAGCTCCCGCGATGATGATGCGCTTCTTGTTCCGCTGGACGAACGCCTTGAACGCCTCCAGCTGTGGGATCGGCTCCCCGCCCGTCTCCACCGTGATCTTCATCCGAGCTCCCCAAACCGCACGTTGCCTCCTTCTAGACAGGCTTGCATCATGCCTGCTCAGCCGGACATTCCGGCGCGATTCGGAGTCTAGACGATTAGAGTTGTGACGTTTTGACTCTGGGACGTAAAGGGTTGGGACGTATGTAGTAGGTACGCCATGAGTCCCGCGCCGAAGCCCACCCCAAACCCTGCCGTTGCGGCGTTCGGTCGACGGGTGCGGGCGCAGCGGGAGAAGCTGGGCCTGTCTCAGGAGGCGGCAGCGGTCCGGTGTGAAGTCCATTGGACCTACCTCGGGCAGGTCGAGCGCGGGCAGAGGTCCGCGCGGGTCGAGAACATCATCAAGCTCGCCAAGGGGCTGGAGACGACACCGGGCGCGCTGCTCGATGGTCTTTCCATCGACAGCGAGTAGATGCGCGGAGGAATCGGGCAAACCTGTCAGAGGTTGCCGCTAAGTTCACGGCATGGATGAAAACGAGAAGGCCGTCGATGAATCAGGCCAGAAGCCGTTGCAATATCCGAAACTGAAGCAAACGAAAGACTGGTTCGGTGCGCCCGACTACTACCTCCAGCGTATGGCGGACATGGGTAACGCGACCGGGTGGGGCATGGGCCTGACTCTGCTGGTCAACGGCATGGTGGTCCAGGGAACAGTGACTTCGGGGCAGAACTACTTCGAGACAAGTGCGGCGCGTGTGCGGGCAGGTGTTGCTGCGGATGAGGTTGACGAGGAGACTGCGCGCGTTGCAGAACGAATGATTGGGTATTACCTCGATGACCCTGCAGCAGAAATTGATGTGCAGAAGTATGGGGCAATGGAGACTGATGAGGGTATGACGCGGTACATACATCTCAGCGACGTGAGCATCATTCAGTCGGGGCAGCAAACGCTGAACCTCGATAGCTTCAGGGTCCTGTTGTCGCACGTGTCAGCCTGGGCGGTCGGGCGGCGGTAAGACGCCCGGGGGATGAGACGGGGATGAGACGACGGCCCGAAATCGTGTGATTTCAGGCCGTCGGTCTCGATCCTCAACCCGTCTACCTCGGGTTTCTCAGGTGGGGCAGGCGGGGCTCGAACCCGCGACCTACGGATTATGAGATCGTTCTCGTGCCAGTCCAGATGACGCGAAACTGCGCTTGACCTGCGCTGCATCGCGTCGTACTGCGAAGCACAGAGAAGCTGATTTCACCGCGCGCCACCCGCATACCCCCCAGGGCAGAACGCTTCTGTGGGTCGTCCTTCAACGAAAAGACCCTCGTCGCCCTGACCGGCAACGAGGGTCGGAGAAGGACCAGACCAGTGGACCAACTTCGTCTCGACTATACCCAACCCTCAGCCACGAGCGGCGGTCCGGCGGCGAGCCCCCGCGAGCCGCAAGTGGCCGCCGCTGGGCCGCGAAGCGGCCCACTTGGTAATACCTCAGAGTTAGTGCAGCCACCCGAGGTCAGCGACTTCTGGGCGGAGGACTGGGTCACCCGTCGACGGGTTCGTTTCGGAGCACGGGCGCTTCTCTGGGAAGGCTCTAGCCTGGGTGCGGTACGTCGATGCGGGCGCTTCATTCACGGCGATAGTCCCTCTGCCGACGATCGCGTCCGGACAGGGCGCAGGGCGGGCAGAGGCGTTCAGATCAAGCGGACAGGCAACCGCGCTGGGTTCGGTGGCTTAGCTACCTGCGGAAGCGTATGGGCCTGCCCACGATGCTCGGCAGTGGTCGCGGCCGAACGGGCCGTGGAGCTCGGAAACGCGATCCGCGCGTGCCATGCGGCCGGCGGCTCGGTTTTCATGGTCACGCTCACGATGCGACACCGCAGAGAGGACGCGCTCGGTCAGCTGTGGGACGGGCTCAGCTCAGGATGGCGGGCCGCTTTCGGTGGGGTCGCGTGGACTGGTAAGGCCGGAACCACCGACCGCCCGCGAAGGCTCGGGCAACGCGAACTATTCGACGTTGCTGGACATACCAGGACGGTGGAAGTAACGGTCGGGGTCGACGGGGCTGGATGGCACGTCCATGTGCACGCTCTGATCTTCGTAGGTGATGTCGGACTTGAAGGTGCGCTCGTGCGTTCGTGGGGCGACATAATTCGTCGGATGCTGGGGTGGAAAGAAGCTCGCGACGTACCGGCGGCGTGGGTGGCTCGGATAGCCTTCGCGTCGTTGATCTACCGCCGTTGGCGTGCCGGCCTCGGGAAGGCAGGATTTGACTGCGGGGCAGCCGGCGTAGACGTGAGAGAAGTCGCCGACCACGGTGGCGAATTCATCGGCAGGTATCTCGCTAAGGCGACATACGACGCGGCGACCGCCGCCGGCTACGAGAACGCCGGTGGAACCACCAAGAGGGCACGTGGCCGGAACCAGACCCCATTCGAAGTGTTGTACGAGATCTCGGAATCGGTCGCAGCTCGATCCTGGGGCATCAGAACACCACGTCGTTGGAAGATCCTCCGCGACAGTACTGACTTTCTGCTTGTCGACCTCACCACTGCGGAAGTGAAGGAGGTTGCGCCACCACTCCTATGGCGTCGATGGTGGGAGTGGGAGCAGGAGTCGAAGGGCAGGCGTCAGCTGGTCTGGGCACGTTCGCGATCTGGACACCGTGCGGATCTCTGGGACGAGATCCTTCAGGCCAGAGGGCGAGAGCGTGGCGATGAGGAAATCGCTCGCGACGACCTCGGCGGTGTCGTACTGGGGGAGATATCCCGGTCCTCATGGTACGGACGGATGGCATACCGTCCGTCGTGGCTGACAGCAGCTCTCGAAGCCGCTGAACGCGGTCCGAGAGACCTTCGGGATTGGTGTGCCGACCACGATATCGAGTTCGACCCAGTGCCGAGCCGAATCGAGGACTAGGACCCCTCGGGCAGTCCCGAGTCGCACTTTAGCGACACGTCATCGATTCCTACCTGCGTCAGCTGCGGTTTCACGTTCTCCAACAAGGCTTTTTGGTCACTGATGGTTTTCTCAGTTCCAGAGGGTGCGACCACAAGGCGGTAGCCGTCGGTCAGGTAGCACCGTCTCTCGGCCGCTCCCGGTTCCGCGTCTTTGCCGTTTGGAATGACGTCGGCGATGGGCGGGCGCCCCGGATTCGGATAGATCCCCATCCGAACGTCACCACAGAACAGAAAAACATTGAACGCGCTGACATCCTGCGTCGCGTTAGGGGTCTTCTGCCAGCAGCCCCCGATCGGCTTCATGACGGCCATCAGCTCCTGCGCCGACCAATTCGCTCGCTTCTGCGCCTTCTCGGAAGCCTGCGGGGTGGAATCGGAACTACCGGCGCAAGAGATCGCTGTGACGAGAACGATCACGATGAGCACGAGCGCAGCCAAACCGGCGAAGATGAAGTTCCTCGTCCGGTCTGGGCCACTGAACGGGCCATGCTTGGCGAATCCGCTACCAGGCGGTGGGAAGTTCGGCGGTGGACCGGCAGGCCCTTGCTGGTTGCGCTCGTCTGGCTGCATGTCGTTGTCCCCCTCGATAGACAGTCAAAAGGAACATACAACACCTCTGCGACCAGAACCCGGATCTCTCGACCGCGGTCGCTGAGGGCTGCTGGAGTCAGGGCTAGGCCGGCCTTGTGTGAGGAGCGGTTGAGTCGACTACTTACTTGCCTGAT
This sequence comes from Tsukamurella sp. USMM236, assembly GCF_037148755.1. Classification (NCBI taxonomy): domain Bacteria; kingdom Bacillati; phylum Actinomycetota; class Actinomycetes; order Mycobacteriales; family Tsukamurellaceae; genus Tsukamurella; species Tsukamurella sp. USMM236. The sequence goes on along the minus strand of NZ_JBBCSS010000005.1, from coordinate 269,807 downwards.
CTCGCCACCGGAGCGCGGTTGTGTGCGCAACCCCTGCGGCCTTCGCGGCAGGCTTGATAGCCATCCCGTGATCAACTGCTCTGCGTACCAGTAGTTCTCGTTCACGCTCCGCGGCCCGGACGAGCGTGGCTGCCGCCCGAAGCGCCGGCCCCCAAATCTCTCCGGCTGGCGCGGGCTCCAAGCCGAGGTCGGCAAACAACTCGCCTGGTTCGGTGGTCGCTGCCTCGGCGGCAGTGCGCGCCTCATCCAGCGCCCGGCCGAGTGCCTCAAAGTTCGTCACTAGGCAAGGGTAGCGCACGCTACCGCCCGCGAGTGGTAGTGGCAGCTACCCAATTGGGTTGCGAACGCTACCGACACTGGTAGTGTGGATCTCAGTGGGGCGTGGTGCTTCGCGGCGAATTTGAAGGAGAGAACGCAATGGCTGAACTCACGAGCATGGTGATGCCGACACCCGCTGACCAGGTGTTTGGCGTGGGCACGGGCGGTACTGCGAGAGAGAAGGCGGCGTATGTCGACGGGAAGCGCCAAGACGTAGCTGCGACCTGGCTTGACGGGTCTGCGGTGCATCGGCTGACTGGCATAGCCATCTCGGTCGCGGGCCAGGGGCTCGACGGTGCGGTCGTTGAGACGACGACACCGCTCGAAAATGTCGCGGCTGGAACGGTTTTCCGTGCTGAAGGGCATGTGGAGATCCGTGTGCGCGCCGACGGACGTCCGGGGTTCAACGGAGGTGGGCCGCGCGGCGTGCTGACAGTGACGGTCTTCATTCAACGGCTGGTGCCGGTCGGCGCGATCGATGAGCTCCTGGTTGCGATGGGTGATGCTGCGGCGAAGGCGAAGCGGTGAACACCGATAGGCTGGTGAGGCTCGCGAGTGCGATGCCTCGTCGGGTATGGATGGGGATCCTCGGCGGGGTGCTCGGCCTCGTTCTCTTGCTCGCTACAGCGGGCAGATGTAGCGGTCCGGGCACCCCACAAGCCGACCCTGAGCCACCGATCAAAGTGTTCGGGAATGAACTTCAAGTTGCCACCTGCGGGCTCAGCGACGAATCTCGGACGAATCCGCAGACGTGGGCCGTCGTCGGTCCTGAGTTGGTGGAGACGAGAACGTGCCTGGCGGTTGGTGTTGGAGACCTCGATCGGGCGATTGATGCCGCGATGCCACAGGTCGCGGCTGACCGCGAAGGCAAGCTGGTGAATGCGGACGGGCGATGGCGGGTCTGCGCTATCCCGAAGTACGCATCAAAGAAGGTCTCGCTTCGCGAGATTCACTGCCCGGGGGTTTCGTGATGCGGGCCGGCGCGGGCAGGGGCCGTCCGACGACTATCGATCATGCCCGGGAAGAGACCGCTTTCGAACGTACGGTGCGGACGTACCCGGTCGCGATTCTCTTCGGCGGCTGTGCGTTGCTGGTGACTGCGTACGCATGGGCGCTCGGATATCGGACGGTCCTGGCGGCGGGACTGGTGGCGTTGGTCGCGGCGCTGCTGCTGAGTGCGATGTTGGACCCGGTGCTGGTGATCTGGCTGCGGTGGCGGTCGGTACTCGGCGACGCGGATTTGGTCGCTAACGCGACTGGGATACCGGACGTGCATGCGGTATGGCCGACGACAGACGGCGTGAAGGTGCGCTTTTCAGGCTTGGCGGTCGCGCCGAGCGACGTGTTTGCCGCAGAGGAGGCGATTGCCGCAGGGTTCGGGTACTCGGCGGCAGTGATCGAGGAGCGGCGTGGCCTCGTCCGGACTACGCGCCGCCGGTACGTGATGACGCTGACCCGGAAGGATGGGTTGGTTGAGGCGTTCGACCTCGGTGACGAGATGCGAAACCGATTCACCATCAACGGATCACGGATCGTCATGGGACGCGACAAGTCGATGGGCTGGGTGGAGTGGGACCCTCTCGGCACTCCGGGACACGTGGCCGTGGCCGGCGCTACCCGCAGCGGTAAGTCGGTGTTGACGTACGGCATGTTGGCGCAGCTCGCGCCGATGCGGGACGTGGTAGTCGTCGGCGTTGACCCGACCGGAATCCTTGCGAAACCGTGGGGCGCAGATTGGTGGGCATCGGGAACGGCGGACATGACAAGGGCCGCTGATCTTCTCGAAAGGGAAGTGGCGGAGATGGATTCTCGGAATGGTGAGCTGGCGAACCTTGGAGTTGACAAGATTGGTTCGGTGTCGCCCGAGGTGCCATTGAGAGTGATTGTCTTCGAGGAGTTTGCAGGGATTGTCAAGGCAGCCGAGATGCAGGACCGAAAGGTGCGGCAGCGGATCGAACTGGCTCTTGCCCGGCTCGTCGCTGAAGGCGCGAAAGCGGCTATCCGTGTGATCTTGTTGACCCAGCGTGCTAGTGCGAAAGTCGTTGATACAGACGCGCGATCGAACTTCGCTGTTCGCATAACACTGCGGGTAGAAGACGGTGAGTCCGTGCGGATGCTACATCCGGATCTCGATCAATCCTGGGTGGATGCAGTGAAGAAATACACAAACGGAGTTGGAATCGTGGACATCCCGGGCTTCCCGACGCGCAAATTCAGGGCGGTGTATATCGGGCCTAGAGAGTATGAAAAGTACTTGGTGGCTGTGGGTGTCGGGCGCGACTTAGCGTTTGCGCGAGGTGGAGTTCTCGATCGGTACAAATCGGAACAGGGGGGAGTAGGGGCATGACTTACAGGAATATTCAAGACCTTGTGGACGACGGGTTGGCGTGCTGCGAGTGCCGGCGGCATTTCGTTCCTGGCGACGTGTCGCGGCCGGTATTTGGTCTGCGTTTCGGGTGGTTCGCGTGCAGCACCTGCTCGCCGGGCTCTGGTCTCAACGCGGAGCAACCGCAGAGTCCCGCACCCCGTAACTGGCCGGATTGTGCGGTAACCGGTGCGCGGAAAGGGTCGCGGAGCGACCGCGAAGCGGCTGAAAGCCCTTGTAGGGCAGTGGTTACCGTGAAACAATCGGCCATTGGGGTGGGGGGCGTACGTGCGACGACGGCGCAGCTCGACCACCTCGCTGCTGGTGGTGCACGATGAAACCGACACTGCTCAATGAATCAGGAGCGGCAGACTACCTCGGCGTCGGCGTGCATCGGGTTCGGTCCTGGCGCACTCGAAGGACGGGACCTGCGTATCTGAAGATCGGCCAGGCCGTGCGGTATGACACCCGCGATCTTGATGCGTGGCTGACGGAGCAACGTGTCGAGCCGGAACCCCCGATGCGTGGCGGGCGGGTGCGGCAGGGACGAGTTCGGAGGTGATCGAGAAGCGCGGCGACGGGTACCGGGTGCGGCTCTATCACCGTGGCCGGCATCTGGCGTCGCGGACGTTCCGGAGGAAGCGCGATGCGGAAGTCTGGGAGCGTCAGCAGAAGGATCGGCTCGCACTCGGGACGTGGGTCGCTCAGGATGATCTGGACGCCACTGTGAATGAGTGGGCTGAGCTGTTCGACTGGACGTCGGGGCAGCCGGGGACGCAGGCGAAGCGCCGCGGAATTTGGGACAAGTGGGTGGAGCCGCGATGGGGCCGGCTTCCCGCGAATCAGGTCGCACCATCAGACGTGGGAGTGTGGATCTCCGGAATCGTCGCGAAGAGGTCGCCGTCGACTGCGCGTCAGGCTCTCGGCGTTCTTCGACAGGTGCTCGCGATCCCGGTCTCGGACGGCGTTCTGTCCCGCAACCCCGCTGAGGGAGTGAAGGTGCCTCGTACGCCGCGCACGGAGCCAGCACCGCTCACTCACGACCAGCTGTGGCGGCTGGCAGGTGCGATGGCCGGGGAGCGCGACCGACTGATGATTCTGGTCGCAGGCTATGGCGGCCTCCGGTGGGGCGAACTTTCGGCCCTGCGGGTATCTGACCTGCGGAATTCGGCGGTGCGGGTGTCGCGCGCCTACAGCGATGTTGGCGGAATACTGCATCTGGGCGACGTGAAGGATCATGAGGCCCGCACGGTCCCGCTTCCGCCATCTGTTGCTCGACGACTTGCGAAGCTCGCGGCACAGTACGCTGATTGCAGCGAACAACTGCTCTTTCCCGCGAACAATGGCAACACACCGCTTCGAAACAAGAACTGGCGACGCGACAAGCTGACCCCCGCCGCTGAGACGATCGGCCGCACGGTCACCCCGCATGAACTGCGCGATACCGCCGCAAGTCTCGCGATCGACGCCGGCGCTTCCGTCGTCGCGGTCGCACGTCTCCTCGGCCACGAAGACGCCACCACGACGCTCCGCCACTATGCCGGCCTGTTTCCGTCAGACCTCACCGACATTGCGAAGCGGCTCGAAACCAAGGGCCGGACAGCGCGGCAACGCTATGAACTGCGAACCGGTGACACCCCAAGCGTCACCCGTACGCCCCCCAATGGGGAGCAATTGACCATCGACGACCCGCAGAAAACGTTCTGACCTGGTGGGGCAGGTGGGGCTCGAACCCACGACCAGCGGATTATGAGTCCGCGGCTCTAACCGACTGAGCTACTGCCCCCGAGCCGGTCGTCCTGATCATACGAAGCGTCTCGTCGATTACAGGCCCTGACCAGCGCGGATACAGTAGCACTGCGCGGCTTCGTCGTCTGCATCGGCCCGAGCGCGCGGGGGTTGCGGGCGCAGCGAGTCATACGCCATCGGTGTTACGACTGTTGCAATTGTGGTTCAATGCTCTTCGATGGGCGGATGTGACTGAAGTGACTCAGTGACTTCCGACGATGCTTCAAGACAGCGAGCACCCCGAGGAGTCCGCCATGGCCAGGAGAAACTGGTCCTTCCGCATCACGATCGCCGCGCTCGTCGCGGCCCTGACCGCGACGTGCCTGGCCGCGACGGCGAGCGCGGACACCACCGTCGGCCCCTCGGGCATGACCGTGACCCCGTCCGGCGCCGGCGGCCAGGTCTCCGACTGGCGTGCCGGCACCGTCATGAAGATCTGGAGCAGCGGCGGCGTCTCGATCCCCGTCGTCACGGCGAACGCCGGCGGGAAGTTGGAGGTCCGCGCGCGCGGGGAGATCTGTCGCGGTGCGCCCGTGATGGAGGTCAAACGCGCGGGCGTCACCCTTGCCACGCTCACTCTCGCGTCCGGGTGGAACACCTACTCCGTCGGGCTCGGTGCCCAGACGGGCTCGAGTCCCGTGACCCTGGAGTTCACCAACGACTACCGGTGGTGGTTCTGCGATCGGAACCTGTACATCGCGAGCGTCGCGGTTCGCGACGGTGCGGTGACCCCGACTCCCACGCCCACCCCGACACCGACGACCACGGTGCCCACGACGACGGTGCCGACGACAACCGTCCCGACGACGACGGTGCCCACCACGACGGTCCCGACGACGACGGTGCCGACGACGACCGTCCCGACGACGACGGCGCCAACCACGACGGTCCCGACGACGACGGTGCCGACGACGACCGTCCCGCCGACCGGCTGCCCGGTCAACCAGTTCCAGGCGCGGTACTTCAACAACACCTCGGCGACCGGGACCCCGGTCGCGGTGCAGTGCGAGAACGCCCCCGGTGGCTCCTTCACCGGCCAGCCCCTCGCCGGCGTCAACGCCGACAACTTCTCCGTCGACTACAACGGCGTCCTCACCTTCCCGCAGACCACCACCTACATCGTGTCGGCGACGCTCGGCAACGTCGGCGCACGCGTCTGGCTCGACGACGCACTCGTCATCGACAGGGCGACTCCGCAATGGGGTACGACCAACGTCCCGCGCACGGTGTCCGCGGGACAGCACCGAGTGCGCGCGACCTACCTCAACACCTCGGGGATCGCGCACTTCGGCGCCTCGTTCTCCCGGGCGACGCCGAGCGCGCCGTCGAACAACGGCAACTACTTCGCGGCCGATTCCTTCTGGAACCAGCCCGTGCCGCCCAACGCCACCGTCGATCCGCGGAGCCCCGGGTGGGTCGCCGCGGTGAACGCGAGTAGCAACGGCATCTCGGTGAACAGCCGGGACTGGACGACCACGGTCTACAACGCTCCGCCCGGAACGCCGACCACCGACATTCACGTGAGCAATTCCAATCGCCGACTCACGATTCCGTATCTGTCGTCGTATCGGCCCACCACGGACGGGGATGCGCACCTCGCGGTGATCGACGACGCCACCGGCTGCCTCTACGAGTTCCAGACCTTCAATCAGTGGAGCCGGACGGCCAACGCGTCGGCGACCTACCGGGTGTACACGGGATCCGGCGGTCACACCGCGGGGCCGAGTCACGCGGGCGGCGATCTGTCCTATCTCGCGGGGATGATCACGCCGCAGGACGTGCAGGCCGGCGTCATCGACCACGCACTGCGGTACGCATTGCCGGGCGGCTCTCCCACTTTCGTCTACCCGGGCACGCGGTCCGACGGCTCCGTGCTGGGCGGCGTGCCGCAGGGGACGCGCCTCCAGCTCGACCCGAGCCTCGATCTCACCCGGTTCGGGCTGACGCCCTTCCAGCTCATGGTCGCCCGCGCCCTACAGGTGTACGGCGGTTTCAACGCCGATCACGGGGACGTTTTCGCGTTGTACGCGCGCAGCACCCTCGACGGCACGACGTACGCCCAGGCACCCCAGGGGCTGCCGGACGCGCTGATCCAGCACATCCGGTTCCTCACGCCCACGATCTCGTCGCCCGACGTCTACCTCGACCGCGCCGACGACCCGGGCTGCAACCAGCAACGCTGACCGGGCCCGCCGATCGGCGCGTCGTGCGCCAATTCCTCCCGCCGCGTGAGAACGACGCCTAACGTGTGGCTCAGGTCACTCGAATCGAACGAGGGGGTCGGAGTGCTCGATCACTACGACGTGCGCAGCGGTGAGTTCAGTCTGGGTATCCGTCCGCCCGCGGGCCGGCGAGCAGGCCTGGGGGTGTGGCGCGTGATCAAGGCGGTGCTCAATTCCGCCGCCGAGCTCGACGTCTACGTCTGCGCCGCGCGACACGGAGCGCACGGCGAGCGCTGGGCACCGTCGTAGCACCGGGGCCGCACGGCTAGTCTCGGTCGCATGGCCGACGACGCACGCCAGCTGCCCGACGACGACGGTGCCGCGGCCGACGCGGGTAGGGGGCGGAAGCTGCTGGCCAGGGGTGCGGAGGCCGCGCACCGCGCGAATCGCAGCGCGGCGATGACGGGCCTCGTGCGGGCCGCGCGGGAGAATCTGCCCGGCGGGCCCAAGAAGGACCTGTTCCAGCCCGATGCGGAGTCGACGGAGCGACTGGCGAGTCTGGTCGATCGCATCGTCGGCGACGAGCCGACGGTGACGCGCGAGCTCGGCAACCTGGCGACCGCGACGTGGCAGGCGATGATCAGCCGCCGCGACCGCGACTACCTGCCGCCGAAGCCCATCACGATCCTGTTCACCGACCTCGTGGCGTTCTCGACCTGGGCATTGGATCGCACGGACGACGAGATCGTGCGGCTGCTGCACGCCGTCAACCGGACGACCGCGGAGATCGTCGGGCGGCACGGCGGCGTCGTGGTCAAGACCATGGGCGACGGTGCCCTGGTCGCCTTCGACGGCGAGACCGCGATCGAGGCGGCGTACGAGGCGATCGAGGCCGTCGGGGCCATCGAGGTGGCCGAGGGCTACCGGCCGACACTGCGCGCGGGCCTGCACACCGGCACCCCGCGGCGGGTCAAGGGCGATCTCATCGGCGTCGACGTGAACATCGCGGCACGCGTCGCGGAGGCGGCGAACGGGGGCGAGGTGCTGGCCTCGGAGACCGTCTTCACCATCGCCGATAAGGCCCGCTACCAGGTGCGACCGCGCCGATTCAAGGCCAAGGGCGCGCCCCAGAAGCTACAGGTCTTCTCTGTGCGCCCGCTGTACTGAACCTCCGGGATTTCCCTGAACTTCCCGAAATACCGGAGCCGGGCTGTAACGAACCGTGGCAAGGTCCCTATAGAGCGTGTGACTTGAGTCCTAGAGTCCAGCGGCGGCCTTCGTGCCCCGTCTCCATTTCCAAGGATGGGAACCAGATGAATACGAAGAAGATCGGAGCCGCGTCGTTCGCCGTCGTGGCCGCCGCCGGCCTCCTCGCCGGATGTGGCAAGTCGACCGAGGGCGACAGCCCCGTCGCCTTCTCGCCCGTGACGGGCGACCAGTTCACCGCGAACCCGGGCGCCTTCCAGACCGACGGCGTCGCCGTGCCGCCCAAGGAAGTGACGATGGTGGGTAACACCGTCGCCGCGCAGGCCGTGGCGAACTCCGGCCTGCCGCAGGGCACGATCACGTCGACCGCGAACAACACCACCGTGTACTACCCGCCGGCCCCGTCGATCCCCGGCCTGCGCGTCGCGCCCCAGCCGGCGCCCCCCGCGCCCATGGTGCGCCCGGCGAACTACAAGCCGTGGAACTACACCCCGGCGGAGATCGCCGTCTACCAGCAGATCTGTGAGACGGGCTCCTGGAAGCAGACCGCGTCCGGCCCGGGTGGCACCGTCAGCACCGAGGTGCAGACCCAGACCTGCTACACCCTCTACGGCCGCCAGCTCGGCGTGAAGCCGTGGCACCCGAGCCAGCCGCGTCCGTGGCAGCGCCCGGATTACCCGAAGCCGTGGTTCTCGGCCGACTTCAAGGTCGACGTGCCGGTCTTCTGGGTCTACCCCCAGAACTGGACCCAGCCGCGCCCGCAGCCGATCATCTCGGTGTCGATCAGCCTGAACCTGGGCAACAACCCGTACCGCCGCGTCAACCCGGCGTGGGATCAGCCGTACTACCCCGTGTGGGCGGTCACCCCCGGTCGCGTGATCGACGTGCGTGACCAGGCTCGCGTCGTGGCGCCGATCTACACCACCACGACCACCACGTCGACGACCACCACGACCACCACCACGACGGCGCCCGTCTTCCCGGGCACGGTTCTCGCCCCGCTGCCGACCTCGGCGACGGTGGTTCCCGTGACCGCGGTGCCCGGTGCGAAGGTGACCGGCAACGTGAACCTCGACGCGAACGTGACCGTTCCGACCGCCGCCGCGCTCAAGGGCGCGACGATCCAGGCCGGTACCACCGCCTCGCTGAACGCGGCCGTGGGCACCTCGGTCGAGGCGACCGTCGCGAAGCCCAGCTCCGACAACGGCAATCGCGTCGCGGTCGACGGCAACGCCGGCGCGACCGTCTCCGGCGGTGCGGGTGCGGGTGCGACCGTGACCGGCGGCGCCGGTGCGGGTAACGGCACCGTCACCGGCGGTGCGGGTGCCGGTGCGGGCGCCACGGTGCCCGGCGGTGCCGGTGCGACGGTGTCCGGCGGTGCGGGTGCGACCGTGACCGGCGGTGCCGGTGCGGCCACCACGACCACCACCAAGCCGGCCGAGCGCCCGGCGACCCCGACGCAGACGCAGACGCAGCAGCCCACGCAGACGCAGACGCAGACCCAGGAGCCGACGCAGACGCAGACGCAGCAGCCGACGCAGGCTCAGCCGACGACCACCACCCCGGCCGCGACCCCGCAGGCCGCGACCCGGACGCAGACCCAGGCGCCGACGGCCACCAAGCCGGCGACCGCTCCCACCTGCACCCCGGCTCAGGTCGAGGCGGGTACCTGCACCACCGGTAACTGATCGCCGACGCCCTCGGGGAGACCTCCGGCAGGCCCTCTGACCTGCCGATTGGTCTCCCCGAGCGCGTATGCGCTAGAGTCTCTTCTCGGTCAAAGTTCAATCCCCCATAGCTCAATTGGCAGAGCATTCGACTGTTAATCGAAGGGTTACTGGTTCGAGTCCAGTTGGGGGAGCAGAGAAGCCCGCAGGTCACTGCGGGCTTTTTGCTATCCAAGGTGTGCCGAGTGTCAAAACACGTGCCAGAAGAGATGCCCCGCCCCTCGTCGACCTGTCAGTCGGGCGCGGGATCATCAGTTCATGAAGCGCAACTACATCGGCGCCGCGCCCGAGCAAGCTATCCAGTGTCTGCTCTGCCGGAGCGCCACCAGATTGAGTAAGGCGCACATACCCCCACAGTGCGCGGGCAACCGCCAGGCGGCCGTTAAACGAATGCGCCCATACATTCAGGACGAGGTCATGCGGCAAAGCAGTCCCAAGGACGGGGGGATGTGGTTGCGGACGATATGCCAGGACTGCAACAACCTCGCGAGTAAATACGACCCGGCATACGGAGACCTCGCACGCCGGATAGACGTCGCGAATCGGCTCGCCGGTCGAGTGGTCCTGCCCTACGGTGGCGATGGAACAGTTCCCGCGATCAGCGTGGCACCCGGTCGTGTTGCCCGGTCAGTTCTGCACGGAATGGTCGCCCTCGCTCCGTCCATGAGCTTGATGCACGACGACTTCCTGGCATCGCTCATCCTTGACGACGACTCACTCAGGCTCCCCGAAGGGCTCCGGTTGAGCGTGGCGCGGGTCGACACCTGCGCGTGCAGGATTTCAAGTGCTTACTCGATGATGAGGGTGGTTGGAGCTCGACAGATGTACGACGTGCTGGCCGAGGTGTGCTTCTACCCGTTTCTGTGGATCTTGCATTCGACGCGATCGTCGCACGTCAGCCTGGGACCGCACCTTGCCGATGCGGAGGGCTGGGGTGATGCGACGGAGTGGATTCGCTACAGCCGTTCCGCTTACCGTGCTGACATGCGTGACGTCCTGAGCAGACTTCCGATGACCACTCACCCGACTGAACGTGACCGCGACGAATGGGTCGAAATGCTCAATCAGGAGCACTCCTACCTTCTGGAGGGGGCTATCGACCCATCCAAGCTGCGATTCACGAACCGATAGCCGGATCGCGTCGAACGGGCTGAGGTGTGCGGTGGGGATGCCGAAGCGGCGGCGTACGTGCGCAACGCGGTCGCGCAATACTCGCTCTGTCGGCGGAACCAACCCTGGTCCGCCAGGTCCGCCGTCCGTAGGGCGATGTCGGTGGGCAGGTCGCCGCGTGTCCTCGGCGGCGGAACTCCACTTCGACGATGCCCGTGCCGGTGGCGAGGTCCAGCACTGTGCCTCCCTGTGGGAGGAGTGGGCTGATCGCCTCCGCAGCGGCGGAGGCTCGGGGAGCGCCGCCGCGGGTGGCGTCGTAATCGGCTGCGTGCCGGTCGTAGGTGGACACAGCGCGACGATAGCCGCGCGGCCGCTCAAGCGGAGGTTCGCGCGCCCAGCGCCTCGCAGGCGGCCGCGGCACCCAGGGCGGCCAGCAGGACCACGTCGACGTGCTGTACCCGCCTCAGCTGCGCGCTGGGGCCCTCGGCGGCGCCCGCCAGGGCGAGGAAGGAACCGACGGACGCGGTCCCGGCGGCGATCGCGGGCCAGCGGAAGCGTTGGTCCGCGGCGCCGGCGAGGAGGGCGGTGCCCAGGATCCCGAAGAAGGTCGCGCGGTGCCGCAGCAGGAGTTCGGTGTCGGGGTCCGGCACCGTCACGCCGTAGGCGCGTTCGATGCGATCGCGGGAGAGGACGGCGGCGGCGGGCAGCAGGTGCGCGACGCCCACGGCGGCGAGGAGCGCGCCGGCGATACGGTGCGTGGTCACGGGTGGAACCTCCGGTGGTCGGGGAGTGATGCTCCTAGCATCGGTGAGGTGACCACCAGCGCGCTTCCGGAAACGTGCGCAGTCCCGGGCGTGCTGTGGGTCTCGCCCGCGACCGCGCTGTACCTGGGGCCGTCGCTGGGGCTCGCGGCCCACTCGACGTCCGTGCACTGCCTCGTCGTCGGGGTCGACGGTCCGCTCGACGTGCAGGTGGGTTCCCACACGGTGTCGGCCCGCAGCATCCTGGTGCCGCCGCGGGCCGTGCACCGCGTGGTCGCCGAGCCCGGCACCCGGATCCTGTTCTGCTACAACGACGCCACCGCGGTGCGCGCGCGGGACCTGGCGGCTCGGATGACGGAGCCCGGGGAGTTCGCGACGGGCCACCGGGCCGAGGCCGAGTTGCTGCGGTTGTGCGAGGAGCGCGATCCCTCGGGCGCGGCGCTGGTCGCGGCGGCCTTCGGCGCGGGAGCGCCGCCGGAGCCCAGGGTGCGGCGTTCCGTCGAGCGGGTGCGGGCGGACCCGGCCGGCTGCTCCGCGACGGCGCTGGCGCAGGCCGAGCACCTGTCGACGCCGTACTTCCTCCGGGTGTTCGGCAGGGAGACCGGCACGAGTTTCCGGCGGTACCGACTGTGGGTGCGGATGCTGCGGGCCGCCGAGTCGATCGCCGCGGGCGCCGATCTGACGAGGGCCGCCGCCGATGCGGGCTTCGCCTCGCCGTCGCATTTCAGCGACGCCTTCCTCGCGATGTTCGGGCTCAGCGCCACGGCCCTGCTCGGCACCGGATCGCGCCTGGTCGTCGGTGCCGCACCCGGCGATTGGTCGTAAAATCGATTGGGGTGACGGGGCCGCCGGCGCGATACTGGGGTGCATGGCGACGCAGTACGACCGGATCAGCGATCGGCTCCAGCGGTTCATCGAGGGGCAGCGGATGTTCTTCGTGGGCACCGCGGCGCCCGACGGGCGGGTCAACGTGTCCCCGAAGGGACTCGACTCCCTGCGCGTGCTCGGCCCGAACCGCGTGGCGTGGCTCAACGGCACCGGGAGCGGCAATGAGACCGCGGCGCACCTGCTGCGGAACCCGCGGATCACCGTGATGTTCTGCGCCTTCGAGGGCAAGCCGCTCATCCTGCGCCTGTACGGCACGGCGCGGGCCGTCCACGACGGTGACGCGGACTGGGATGAGCTGATCGCGCTGTTCCCGCCGATGCGCGGCGCCCGCAACGTCTTCGACGTGACCGTCGATCTGGTGCAGACGTCGTGCGGTTTCGGCGTGCCGCTCTACGAGTACGACGGGCAGCGCGCGCTCATGGACTCGTGGGCCGAGAACAAGGGCGACGAGGGCATCGAGCGGTATCACCGCGAGCGCAACACCCACAGCATCGACGGTTTCCCGACGGGAATCCCCGTGCGGTAGAACGATCACCGGCCCGGAGGGGCGGCCGGGCCGGTGATCGAGTCCGCGGGTTACGCGGCCTTGTCCGCGCCGGCGTCCCCGGCGCCCGTGGTCCCGTCGTCCGTGGTCGTCGTGGTGTCGGTGGTCGACGGTGCGGTCGCTGTCTCCGTCTCTGCGGCGGCCGGTTCGGGAGCCGTCACGGGATCCGCTGCGGGAGGCTCGGTTGCGGGATCTTCTGCCGACGGTGCCGGGTCGGGTGCAGCGGGCGCGGGCGCCGGGTCGCTCGCCGGGGTCTGAGTGATCGGCGTCGACTTGCCGTCGTCACCCTTGTCCTTGTCGCCCTGGAGTCGTGCCAGCAGGTCGGGCAACGCCTCGCCGCCCTTGTCGAGGCTGTGGTCGCCGCCGGTCTCGGGCACGGTGACCTTCGACGTGGTGTCGGAGACCGCCTCCTGCCCGGTCGCGGCGAAGGTCGTCGACCGCGCGCTCGCATTCGAGTCCGCGGCGGACTGCGCCGGGGCGCCGGGCAGATTCGCGGACTGCTCGGACAGGGTCTTCGAGAAGTCCAGGAGCGACGACGCCGAACCGTTGATGAACGGGCCGTACTGGCTGGTGGCGAAGTCCGACAGCGGCTTGAGCGTGACCGCGGAGATCGCCTGGTAGACCGGGCCGAACGCCGTCATCACCGGCGTGATGAACGCGTCGATCCCGAGGAGCTGCGTCAGGGAGCTGACGCCGAGCGGCGACGTGACGCCGGTGATGATCTGGCTCAGCGGATCGGTCGGTAGGAGTCCCTCAGGAATGAGGCCGGCGCTCGAGTTCGGACCGGTCTGGCTGCCGACCTGGAGCAGGTTGTCCGAGAACAGCTTGACGCCGAACAGCGACGGCGACGTGAGTCCCGCACCCTCGACGCCGAAGTTGAAGCCGCCCAGGCCGTAGAGGATCGGCAGCGGCACGCCCAGCGGGTTCTGCAGCAGAAGCAGGTTCTGGCCGTTGTTGACATTGATCCCGTTGGTGCCGACGTAGTTGCCCGTCGTCACGTTGATGTTGGTGAAACCGACCGGCAGGATCGTGTTGACGTTCGTCATCGTGAGGCCGATGGGGGAGTAGACGCCGTTCTGCGTGGGCAGCAGCACGTTCGCGCCGAGCACGCCGGCCTTCGCGAGGCCGAGCGGCAGCTCCACGCCGGCCGCGCCGATCGGCACCGACACCACAGTCTCGGAGCCGCCGAGCCACCCGGGGATCTTCAGCGCCGCGGTGGGAGCAGCACCCCAGAAGCCCGCCTTCGCGCCCAGCGGGAAGGTGTAGGTGCCGTCGGCCTGCGGCAGCCAGACGGTCCCCGAGGGGAGGCTGCCCTCGGGGAGGATCTCCAGCGGCCCTAGCGGAATATCGGGCAGGCCGGGAATAGGGTTGGGGAGGATGAACTTCTTGATCGCCAGCCCACTCGGGGTCTGGACGAAGGTGTTGAGGACGTTGGTCGTCCCGCTCAGCTGCAGGAGCTTCCACGCGTACGAGCTGGTGTACTTGCTTTGCGTGGCGGTGAGGCCGTCGACGATCTCGCTGAGCGCGGGGAGATCGCTGATGTACTGGCCGATGACCGGGAGGCCGAGCGCACCGTCGAGCACCGTCGCGGCGCCGTTCAGGAGCGCGCCGCCCGGCATCGACGTGGGCAGGATCTTCGACAGGTCGAGCTGCGTGCCACCGGGGAGCACGACGTTGGGCACCACGCCGGGGACTCCGGTGGGCAGGTTCAGGCCTGCGATGTTGCGGAGGACGGCCGGGAGGCTCGAGATCTTGGTGACATCGACCTTGTTGTACGACGAGCCGAAGGTCGGCAGGATGCCGCCGGTCTGGCCCGCGATCGGGTTCCACACGGAGCCGGCGCTGTTGGTGACGTTGTTCGAGGCGTTGAGGAAGTTGTCCAGCGCGTGCGAGTAGTCGCTGATCGCCTTGCTGTAGTCGGGCGCGGCCGCCTGCGCCGGGGCGCTCATCAGGCCGACGGCCGCAGTAGCGCCGACGGCGGTCGCGGCGACGGCGGTGCGCTTGGCGGCCAGCTTCGAGGCCTTGCGATGCTTCGCACTCATGGTGGGAGGTTCCTCTCGGACGAAATGCAGATGCCGCAATCGCGCATCCACGGTGAGAATAAGAGTGTTGAAGCCTGAAAGAACTTCCTTTGCGCTACAGCAAATATCCGGAGTTCTGCGTCACCGATTCGACGCTCTGCTATTGACCGAATCTAAGGTCCTCGACGGCGTCGCGATAGGGTCTGGGGGAACGATCGAAGGGATTCGGATGAGCCTCGCGGAACTGTCGGAATGGCCGGTCGGCACGGCCGCCGGTGCGCTCCTGCGCACGGATGGGGCGGGCACCGTCGAGACCCATGGGGGCCTGGATCGGCAATACGAATTGGCTTCCGTCACCAAACTTCTCGTGGCCTACGGCGTCCTTGTCGCGATCGAGGAGGAGGCGATCGACCTCCGGCAGCCGGCCGGACCGGAGGGCAGCACCGTCGAGCATCTCCTGGCGCACGCGTCGGGCGTCGCGTTCGATTCCCCCGACGTCGTGGCTCCGCCGGCAACGCAGCGCATCTACAGCTCGTACGGATACGAGCTCCTGGCCGATCTGATCGAAAAGGAAGCCGGAATCGCATTTCCCGAGTACCTCGGCGAGGCCGTCTTCGAGCCGCTGGGGATGGTGAATTCGGAGCTGGCGGGGCCGGCCGGGCACGGCGCTCGGTCCACGGTGTCCGATCTGGCGCGGTTCGCCGCGGAGGTCGCCGCGCCCACGCTGCTCGACCCGGGCACCGTCGACCGTGCGCGCGGCGTCCACTTCCCGGGCCTGCCGGGCTTCGTGCCCGGCTACGGGAAGTTCGCGAACAACACCTGGGGGCTCGGCTTCGAGGTGAAGGGCGACAAGCGGGCGCACTGGACGGGTACGCGGAACTCGCCGCGGACCGTCGGACACTTCGGACAGGCGGGGACGTTCCTGTGGATCGACCCCGATCTGCAGCTCGCGGCGGTCGTCCTCACCGACCGGCCCTTCGGCGCCTGGGCCAAGCCGCTGTGGTCCGAGTTCAACGATCGGCTGATTTCTCAGGAACTTCAAGGCGAGTAACTGGCGCAACACGCGCATCATGGTGCACAATGGCTTCATAACTACATCGATGTGATAAAGCGCAGCTGGTAGCCGGCACGTTTCGACAGGTGGCTTGGGGAAGACGTCCTCGTCGAAACGAAGAAGGTGGCAACCATGCAGCAGCTGAGTCAGTTTGCAGAGGTGACGACGGGAGTCGTGTGGATCCACGCCGCACCTGCTGCATTGTGCCCGCACGTGGAGTGGGCACTGTCGAGGACCCTCGACGCCCGGGCCACCCTCAAGTGGTCCGCGCAGGAGGCCGTCCCCGGTATGCAGCGTGCCGTCGTCGACTGGGTGGGCCCGGTCGGCAGCGGTGCGCGGATGGCGAACACCCTGAGGGAGTGGAACTCCCTCAGGTTCGAGGTCACCGAGGACCCCTCCGAGGGGGTCGACGGTGAGCGGTTCTGCTACGCCCCGGGTCTGGGGCTGTGGCGCGGCACCATGAGCGCGTCCGGCGACACCCTGCTGGGCGAGGCGCAGCTGCGCTCGATGATGCTCGACCAGGGTCCCGAGGGCCTGCAGACGTCCCTCGACTCGCTCCTGGGCACCGCCTGGGACGAGGCCCTCGAGCCCTTCCGCATGGGCGGCCAGGGCGCTGAGGTCACCTGGCTGTCCCAGGCCGTCGGCTGAGACCTGCCTGAAACCCGGCCCTGGCGGGCGAGCGCGGCGCTGGGCGACGGCGCCCCGCCGGGACCGGGACACGGGTGAGGATTCCCCTGCGATTCCTCGAGCGCGAAAAGTTGTCGGCCCGATCTGCCACCATCGGGACATGGCACTCTCCACGTCTGAGAAGCAGGAATTCCTCGCACAACCCCACGTCGCGGCGTTCTCCGTCGCCGAACCCGGTCGCGGGCCGCTCACCGTGCCCGTCTGGTACGCCTACGAGCCGGGCGGAAAGCCCTGGATCACCATCGGTCCCGGGTCCCGCAAGGCGACGGCGCTCGCTGCGGCCGGCCGGTTCTCGCTGATGGTCGACACGGTCGAGCCGCGCACGATGTACGTGAGCGTCGAGGGAGCGGTCGCCGAATCGCGGCCGTCGACCGACGAGGAGGTCCGGGCGATGGCGGCCCGCTACCTCTCCGGCCCCGCGCTCGACGGCTACCTCGAGTTCGCCTTCGGCCAGCTGGGGGAGCACCTCACCGTGGTCCTCGAGCCCGAGCACTGGCTCGGCGCCGACCTCACGATGTGATCGCCCGACGGTGCCGGGGCCGCCGGCACCGTCGGTGCGTTCAGTACTTGACCCAGCGCGCCGTCGTGGGCGCGCTGCTGCAGGTGACCCGCACCCAGTACCACTTCCCGGTGGGCTGGGCGCCGGGCACGATCACCTCGCGAACCGCCTTGCCCGGCAGGGGGAACGGGATGTTGACGGTGTCGAAGTTCCAGCCGGACGGACGCGAGTGGTAGGTGCACCACCCGGCGTCGCCGTACGTCTGATTCCGGACGATCACCCGGGCGCCGGCCCACGTGGCGACGGGATTGCTGAACGTCACGGTCGTCCAGGCGTTGGCGACGCCGGAGCCGACGACGCCGGCGGCGGGAACGAGTGCGAGGGCGGCGGCCGTGGCGGCCAGACGCTTGGCGGAGGTGTTCATGGGCTTGTCCTTCTGATTCGGGGAGTGCTTGCCGGATCAGAATGGCGGTGCCCCAGGCGCGTTGACACGCGTAGCGGACTACTCGACCTGCAGGGACGGTGCCCTGCGGACTACTCGATCGGCACCGTCGGGACATGCGAAACCGGCCGCCGAGGAGATCCTCGACGACCGGCTTCTGGAGAGAAGTTTCAGTACTTGCCGAACGCCAGCGCCACGTTGTGGCCGCCGAATCCGAAGGAGTTGTTCAGCGCGTAGGAGATGTCGCCCGTGCGGGCGGAACCGTGGACCACGTCCAGCTCGATCTCCGGATCCTGGTTCTCCAGGTTCAGGGTGGGCGGGATGATCCCGTCGCGGATCGAGAGTACGGTCAGTGCGGCTTCGAGAGCACCCACGGCGCCGATGGAGTGGCCCAGCGCGCCCTTGGGCGCGTAGATCGCGGCGTCCGTGCCGACGACGGCGTTGATGGCCTTCGCCTCCGCGGCGTCACCGATCGGCGTTGCCGTGGCATGCGCGTTGATGAAGTCGATGTCGGAGCGGGACAGGCCCGCGGTCTCCATCGCCCTCTTCATCGCGCGGGCGGCGCCGCCGCCCTCCACGTCGGGGGAGACCATGTGATAGCCGTCGGAGGTGATGCCGGCGCCGAGCAGCCGCGCGATCGGCTTCGCGCCGCGCGCCAGGGCGTGCTCCTCGGTCTCGATGATCATGAGGGCCTGTGCCTCGCCGAAGACGAAGCCGTCGCGGTCCTTGTCGAACGGACGCGAAGCGGCCTGCGGGTCGTCGTTGCGGGTCGACAGTGCGCGCATCATCGCGAAGGAGGCGATGGGCGGCGAGTCGATCCGGCCCTCCACGCCACCGCAGACCGCGATGTCGGCATCGCCGAGCACGATCTGGCGCCAGGCGTGCGCGATGGCCTCGTTGCCCGTCGAACAGGCCGAGACCGGCGCGATGGCACCCGCGCGGGCACCGATCTCCAATGCCGAGACGGCGCACGCGCCGTTCGGCATGGACATCTGCACGGCGAACGGCGAGACCTTGCGGACACCGTGATCGCGCAGCGCGTCCACGGCCTCCACCATCGTCTCGCCGCCGCCGAGCCCGGTGCCGACGACCGCCGCGAGGCGCGTCGGGTCGACATCCGGGCGTCCGGCGCGGTCCCACAGCCGCTTGGTCATCACGTGGGAGACCTGCTCGACGTAGGACATGCGCCGCTTCGACACATGCTGCTTGCTGATGTCCCCGGCGTACTGGCGGTCGGGCCGCTCGGGTACGTCGTCCGACGGGTCCGACAGCAGCTGGCCGCCGAACCGCACCGGCAGATCGGGGATCTGTACGCCGATGAAATCTCCCTCGAGCGGACGGATGCCGCTCTTACCCTCGAGCAGACCCTGCCAAGTGGAGTCGGTATCGACGCCGATCGACGTGGTCAGCTCGATGGCGGTGACGACGACACTCGGGAAGTCGCCACCGCGCGTCGAGAAATTCCTCAGCGAAGGCAAGGGCTTACTTGCCCTTCTCGGCCTCGTACTTGCCCTTGAGCTCGGCAGCGAGATCAGCGTTCTCGGCCTCGAGCTTCTGGATGTACGCGACGGCGTCGCCGACGGTCTTCAGGCCCGCGAGGTCCTCGTCCGGCACCTTGACGCCGTACTTGTCCTCGAGCTGCACGGCGATCTCGACCATCGACAGCGAGTCGATGTCCAGGTCGTCGATGAACGCCTTGTCCAGGGTGACCTCGGAGGGCTCGATGCCGGTGACCTCTTCGATGATCTCGGCGATGGCGGCGACGATTTCGTCCTGGCTGGTGGCCACAGTGGGTCCCTTTCCTTGTGTGACCCGACCCGCGATTTCGCGGAGACGGGAGTCTATCCGTGCGACGACGGGCGTCGCGGGGTTCGACGGTGCCGGGCGGCCCGTCGGGTGGTCTTCTCGCTACTGCGCGGGGGCGAGCAGCTCGGTGAGGTCGGCCGGGGTCTTGACGGCGACCTGCGGCACACCCTTGAGCTCGCGCTTGGCGATGCCCACGAGGGCCCCGGCCGGGGGCAGCTCCACGACCATCGAGACCTCGGCCTCGCGCATGGTGGCGGTGCACAGGTCCCAGCGGACCGGGCGGGTGACCTGCGCGACGATCTGCGCCAGGGCGGCCTCGCCGGACGTGACGGGCTTGCCGTCGCGGTTCGAGAGCAGCGTCAGCTGCGGGTCGCGCGGGGTGATGGCCTGCGCGGCGGCGGCGACGGCCTCCTGTGCGGGGGCCATGAACTCGGTGTGGAAGGCGCCGGCCACGGCGAGCGGGCGCAGGCGCGCCTTCTCGGGGGCGTTGTCGGCGAGCTTCTGCAGGTTCTCGACGGTGCCCGCGGCCACGATCTGCCCGGAGGCGTTCATGTTGGCGGGGATCAGGTCGAAGGACTCGAGCGTGGCGAGCACGTCCGCCTCGTCGCCGCCGAGGACGGCGGTCATCGAGGTGGGGACCAGGGCGCACGCGGCGGCCATGGCGCGGCCGCGGATGGCGGCCAGGCGCACGGCGTCGTCGGCCGTGATGACACCGGCGACGGCGGCGGCGGCGAGCTCACCGACGGAGTGGCCGGCGACGACCGTGTCCGAGGGCTGCGTGCCCATCTGCTCGAAGGCGAGCAGTGCGGCGGCGACCACGAGGGGCTGAGTCACGGCGGTGTCCGTGATCTCGTCGGCCTCGGCGATGGTGCCGAGGCGGACCAGGTCGAGATCGGCGATCTCGGACCAAGCGCGCAGGCGCTCCACGGCAGAAGGCTGATCGAGCCATGCGGTCAGCATGCCGGGCTTCTGGGAACCCTGTCCGGGTGCGAGCAGTGCAATCACGTGTACCAGGAAACACCCCGGGAACCTGAAAAGAAGGTGTTGGAGCCTGAGAACCTGGCTCATCGAATTTGTGGGGTTTCCACAAAAGTGCTGCTCAGCGAGTCCTGCCTGTTACCAGAGTGTTATGTGTGACTGGATTAGCTCAGCGAGATGTCTGTGATCCGCGTCATAGCGGCGGGGGTGAAGCGGTCAGGATTCGCTGCCGCGAGACGTCCGATCGTCGCTGCCACACGCAACACGAAGGCGTCGCGCGGGTCCTGCGGGTCCCGCCCGGTGATCTCGGCGATCTTCTTCAGGCGGTACCGCACCGTGTTGGGGTGGACGAACAGCTCGCGGGCGCACGATTCGACTGCGCCGCCGGAGTCCAGATAGGCGTCCAGCGTGTCCGACAGGGCCGAACCCGCCTCTTCGAGGGGCTTCACCAGGAGTTCGTAGAGGGTGCGGCCGGCGTGCGTGTCGCCGATCAGCGCGCGCTCGGGCAGGAGCTCCCAGCTGTGCACCGGACGCGGCGCGCCGGGCCAGCCGGCGACGGCGTTGACGCCCGCGATGGCCTCGACCGCCGAGGCGTGGGCGTCCTCCAGCGTCGGCGTGGTGTGCCCGATCACCACGGGACCGTCGGCGAAGTGGAGCATGAGGGCGTCCGCGAAGGGGTCCCCTGTCGTGACGGCACCGCTGACGATGACCACCAATTTGGTGCCTTGTACAACGGCGAGCGCCGACCGGCCGTGCGATCGGGCGGTGTCGTGGACCGATCCCGCGACGGAGACGTTCTGGTCCGGCGGGGGATTGCCGACGATGACGGTCGCGGATGCGACAGGGTCCCAGTTCAGCGCGGCGGCGCGGGAGAGCAGGTTGGCGCCGGTGTCGCCGCGGACCACCGCGTCGACCACCAGCGCCTCCATCCGCGAGTCCCACGCGCCCCGGGCCTCGGCGGCCGAGGCGTAGATCGACGCGGCGCCGAAGCCGATCTCCCGGCCGTACCGCAGGACGGCCTCGGTGAGCGCGATGAGCTGGTCCTCGTTGCGGGCCAGCAGCGGCAGCCAGCGCTCGAAGAACTCCATGGCCACGCGGACCATCTCCACGGTCTGCAGGAGCGAGACCTTGCGGGCCAGGTCCTGCGGCACCGTCTGGAAGGAGGCGACCGTGTACTCGACGTTGCTCGGGTTCTCGATCCACTCGGCGAAGTTGACCACCGCCGTCTGCACGACCAGCTGGATCGACGCCCGCTGACTGGCCTCCAGGTCCGCGAAGTACGGGAGCTGCTCCTCCATGGAGCGCACCGCCTCCGTCGCGACGCGGCCCGAGTACTGGCGAATCCTGGCGAGGATCGCTTCGGGCAGCACGTCGCGAGGCTCGGGGCGCTTCCGGTTGAAGCTCCCCTTCCCCGGCTTCCCGGGGAGGGGGAACGAGCCCGTATCAGCGGTCATGGAGTCCTAGGCTACGCCGGGGTCCGACGTCTGCTTCGGGGCGGCGAGCACGTCGTCGATCCGGTACCGCTTCGCGGCGTCCGCGGCGACCGAGAAATCGAGTGCTCCGTCCCGGGCGAGCCCCAGGAGAACGCCCACGACGATCGACTCGGCGTCCACGTTGAAGTACCGCCGGGCCGCCGGGCGCGTGTCCGAGAAGCCGAAGCCGTCGGTGCCCAGGGTGACGTAGGTGCCGGGCACCCACTGCCGGATGAGGTCCTGCGTGCCGCGCATGAAGTCGGACGCCGCGATCGTCGGGCCCTCGGTGCCGCCGAGGATCTTGGTGACGTGCGGGGTGCGGAATTCGGCGCCCGGGTCGCGCAGCGCCGCCTTCTCGGACTCGATGCCGTCGCGCGACAGTTCGACCCAGCTGGTCACCGAGAACACCGACGCGGAGACGCCCCACTCCTCGGCCAGCATCTGCTGGGCCTTGAGCGCGTCGGGCATCGTGACGCCGGAGGCGAGGATGTTCGCCTTCTTCTCGTGCGCGGTGTCGGCGGGCTTGAACAGGTACAGGCCCTTGAGCAGACCGTCGACGTCCAGGTTCTCCGGCTCCGCCGGCTGGTGGATCGGCTCGTTGTAGACGGTGATGTAGTAGTAGATGTTCTCCGGGTTCTCCCCGTACATCCGCCGCAGGCCGTCGATCACGATGTGCGCCAGCTCGTAGGCGAACGCGGGGTCGTAGGCGACGACCGCCGGGTTGGTCGACGCGAGCACGTGGCTGTGGCCGTCGGCGTGCTGCAGGCCCTCGCCGGTCAGTGTGGTGCGGCCGGCGGTGGCGCCGAGCACGAAGCCGCGGGCCATCTGGTCGGCGGCCGCCCACAGGCCGTCGCCCGTGCGCTGGAAGCCGAACATCGAGTAGAAGATGTACAGCGGGATCATCGGCACGTCGTGCGTGGCATATGAGGTACCCACCGCGGTGAACGACGCGGTCGAGCCGGCCTCGTTGATGCCCTCGTGCAGGATCACGCCCTGCGGGTTCTCCTTGTACGCGAGCATCAGCTGTGCGTCGACGGCCGTGTACGTCTGGCCGAGGCGGTTGTAGATCTTCAGCGTGGGGAACCAGCTGTCCATGCCGAAGGTGCGCGCCTCGTCGGGGATGATCGGGACGATCCGCGGGCCCACCTCCTTATCGCGCAGCAGCTCCTTGAAGATGCGCACCACGGCCTGCGTGGTCGCGACCTCCTGCTTGCCCGAGCCCTTGAGCATCACCTTCACCGCGTCGATGCCGGGGGTCTGGAGAACCTGGGCCTGCGTGCGGCGGGTCGGCAGGAAGCCGCCGAGCTGCTTGCGGCGATCCAGCATGTACTGGATCTCCTTCGACTCCGGTCCCGGGTTGTAGTACGGCGGGAGGTAGGGGTCCTTCTCGAGCTCGGCGTCCGAGATCGGGATCCGCAGGTGATCGCGGAAGCCCTTGAGGTCGTCGAGGGTGAGCTTCTTCATCTGGTGCGTGGCGTTGCGGCCCTCGAAGTTGTGGCCCAGGCCGAAGCCCTTGACGGTGTGCGCCAGGATCACCGTCGGCTGGCCCTTGTGCTCCATCGCCGACTTGTAGGCCGCGTACAGCTTGCGGTAGTCGTGGCCGCCGCGGCGCAGGCCCCAGATCTGCTCGTCGGTCATGTCCTGGACCAGTTCCTTGGTCCGCGGGTCGCGGCCGAAGAAGTGCTCACGCACGAACGCGCCGTCGTTCGCCTTGAAGGTCTGGTAGTCACCGTCGGGCGTGTTGTTCATGATGTTAACGAGCGCGCCGTCGCGGTCCTTGTGCAGCAGCTCGTCCCACTCGCGGCCCCAGATCACCTTGATCACGTTCCAGCCGGCGCCGCGGAAGAAGGACTCCAGCTCCTGGATGATCTTGCCGTTGCCGCGGACGGGCCCGTCGAGGCGCTGCAGGTTGCAGTTCACGACGAAGGTGAGGTTGTCGAGCCCCTCGGTCGCGGCGATCTGGATCTGGCCGCGCGATTCGGGCTCGTCCATCTCGCCGTCGCCGAGGAACGCCCAGACGTGCTGGTCGGACGTGTCCTTGATGCCGCGGTCGTGCAGGTAGTGGTTGAACCGCGCCTGCTGGATGGCGTTCATCGGGCCGAGGCCCATCGACACCGTCGGGAACTCCCAGAAGTTCGACAGCAGCCGGGGGTGCGGGTAGGAGGGGAGGCCCTTGCCCTTGTCCTCGTGCGACTTCTCCTGGCGGAAGCCGTCGAGGCGCTCCGCGGGGATGCGGCCCTCGAGGAAGGCGCGGGCGTAGATGCCGGGGGAGGCGTGGCCCTGGATGAAGACCTGGTCGCCGCCGCCGGGGTGCTCCTTGCCGCGGAAGAAGTGGTTGAAGCCCACCTCGTACAGCGACGCCGCGCCGGCGTACGTCGAGATGTGGCCGCCGACGCCGACGCCGGGCCGCTGCGCGCGGTGCACCATGATCGCGGCGTTCCACCGGATGTAGGCGCGGTAGCGGCGCTCGATCTCCTCGTCGCCCGGGAACCAGGGCTCGAGATCGGTGGGGATGGTGTTGACGTAGTCGGTCGACGTCAGCGACGGGATGGAGACGCGCTGCTCGCTGGCGCGCTCGAGCAGGCGCAGCATCAGGTAGCGGGCGCGGGCGGGGCCGTGGGTGGCGATCAGATCGTCGAAGGACTCGATCCACTCGCCGGTCTCGTCCGGATCGATGTCCGGGAGATACGACGCCACCCCCTCGCGAATCACGCGGACGCGGTCCGGGCGGCCGTCGTTCGACGGTGCGGGACCCTCTCCTGAGGCGGGTGCCGGGGTGGTGGCGATCGAGTCTGTCACTGGTGCTCCTCACGGGTCGCGAAGGCGGTGCGTAGGTCTGCGGTGTGTCGCAGATCCCATCCTGCCGCATTCGAAAGTTACTCGACAGTCGTATTCCGCGTGGTGGAATTCGCCAGGTCTGCAGCGCGAGTTCGGCGTACCCCGCTTGCGCGCACGCGCAGGTGCCGTAAGTTGACACCGAACAGCTGTATGCGGGTGGCAACGGGCCGCCCGCGCTGACGCGAGGAGGCTCCCACCGGTGTCCACGAATGGGTCATTCGCCCAGAAGATGGGCCTGCAGCCCGGCAACATCGTGCAGGAGATCGGTTGGGACGACGACACCGACGACGATCTGCGCCTTGCCATCGAGGAGCTCACCGGCGCGGAGATGCTCGACGAGGACACCGATGAGGTGATCGACGTGGTCGTGCTGTGGTGGCGCGACGACGACGGGGACCTCGTCGACACCCTCATGGACGTGATCACCCCGCTCTCCGACGACGGCTACGTCTGGGTGCTCAGCCCCAAGACCGGTCAGCCGGGGCACGTGCAGCCCAGCGAGATCGCCGAGGCCGCGCCGACGGCCGGCCTCACGCAGACCTCGTCGACCAATCTCGGCTCCTGGATCGGCTCGCGGCTCGTGCAGCCGAAGTCCGGCCGCGTGGCCAAGAGGTGACATCTCCCCGGCTCGACGGTCCGCTGCAGGTCGGTGCCGAGGCGCCGTCGTTCACGCTGCGTGATCAGAACAACCGGCCGGTCTCGCTGGAGTCCTACCGCGGCCGCAAGAACGTGCTGCTCGTCTTCTTCCCGCTGGCCTTCACGGGCACCTGCGAGAGCGAGCTGGGCGGGATCCGCGATTCCCTGCCGGCGTTCGAGAACGACGAGGCCGCCGTGCTCGCCGTCTCCGTGGGCCCGCCGCCCACGCACAAGGTGTGGTCCGGCTCGCAGGGCTACCTGTTCCCGATCCTCTCGGACTTCTGGCCGCACGGCGAGGTGGCGAACGCGTACGGCGTGCTCAACGGCAAGAACGGCTACCCGAACCGCGGCACCTTCGTCATCGACCGCGAGGGCGTGATCCGGTTCTCCGAGATGAACGAGCCCGGCGTGCCCCGCGATCAGTCGCTTTGGGAAGACGCCCTCGCTGCGCTATCTTCGACCGGCAAGCGCACATAGCTCAGTTGGTTAGAGTCCCGGTCTTACACACCGGTTGTCGGGGGTTCGAGTCCCTCTGTGCGCACCACGGCCTCACCGGTCCCGGTAGGCCTCCAGGAGGCGTAGCCACACCTCGCTGATCGTGGGGTAGGCGGGCACCGCGTGCCACAGCCGCGCGATCGGCACCTCTCCCACCACGGCGATCGTGGCCGCGTGCAGCAGTTCCGCGACCGCGGGACCCACCAGCGTCATGCCGATCACCACACCGCGGGCCTCGTCGACGACCATCCGCGCGCGGCCCGCGTAGCCGTCGGCGTACAGGGTTGCGCCGGCCACCCAGCCGAGGTCGTAGTCGACCACCGCCACGTCCGTGCCGGCCTTCCGCGCCTGCGCCTCCGTGACGCCGATGGCCGCGACCTCCGGCTCGGTGAAGATCACCTGCGGCACCGCGGTGTGGTCCGCCGTCGCGACGTGCGCGCCCCAGGGCGCGTCGTCCACGGCGGCTCCGCGCGCCCGGGCGGCGATCGCGTCGCCGACCGCCCGCGCCTGGTACTTGCCCTGGTGCGTGAGCAGCGCCCGGTGGTTCACATCGCCCGCCGCGTACAGCCAGTCGAAGCCCTCGACCCGCAGCGTGTCGTCCACGGCGAGCCACGACCCGGGCTCCAGCCCGACGGTCTCCAGCCCCAGGTCGACGGTCCGCGGCGTACGCCCGGTGGCCGCGAGCACCTCGTCGGCGACGACGGTCCGCCCGGCCGAGGTCTCGATCGTCACCTCGCCGTCCGCGCGGGTGACCCGGGTCGGGGACTCGCCGGTCACCACCTCCACGCCGAGCGCGCGGAGGCCGTCGCCGACCGCCTCGCCCGCGAAGGGCTCCAGGCCGGTGAGCAACCCGCTGCGCGCGAGCAGCGTCACCTCCGAGCCGAGAGACGCGTACGCCGTGGCCATTTCGGCAGCGACCACGCCACCGCCGATCACCGCGAGACGCCGCGGCGCCGCCTTCGCGCTGGTGGCCTCACGGCTGGTCCACGGGCGCGCGGCCCGCAGGCCCGGGATGTCGGGAACGGCCGCATCGGTGCCCGTCGCGAGGACGACGGCGTGCTTCGCGGACAGGGCGGTCTCGGCACCGTCGGGCCCGACGACGGTGACCCGGCGCGGCCCGGAGAGTCGCCCCTGGCCGCGGATCGCGGTGATCCCGGCGTTCGTCGCCCACCGCACCTGCCCGGCGTCGTCCCAGTTCCCGACCACGGCGTCCCGTCGGGCGAAGACCTCCGACGGGTCGAGCGAGGCTTCGCCGGCGAGCGCGCCGCGGACGTGCTGCGCCTCGCGCAGCGCCTGTCCCGGCCGAAGCAGCGCCTTCGACGGCATGCACGCCCAGTAGGAGCACTCACCGCCGAACTTCTCGCTCTCCACCAGCGCGGCGGTCAGCCCGCCCCGCACCGCGCGGTCGGCCACGTTCTCGCCCACCGGCCCGCCGCCGATCACGACCACGTCGAATTCGTCCATGGCGCACCTCCTTCGACCACCGTACGTCCGTCGGCGGCGGGCCCGCGAAAAAGGGGATGCGGACGGTCTGGGCCGGCGGATACGCTGGGCGCAACCGTGACAGGACCTGAGGAGGTGAGACCCGTGAACGTTTCACGCATGTGGGTGCTCCCTCCGTTCTCACGGTCGACCTAGGTGTCGCCACCAGGAGCGCCGCACGCAGGCATTCCTGGAAGGCATCACCATGAACGATTCCCCTCTCACTCTCGTGCGCGCCGAGGACGGCGACTGGCTCGCGATCGACGCCGAGGACCGCGTCATCGGCCGCGGCGGACCGTCACGACGGGCCGGATTCATCAGCGTCGACGCCTGGACCGCAGCGGCTTTCGACCTGCTCGCCGCAGCGCTCCTCGCCGAGCTGCCGCCACCGCTGTTCACCCTCGTGGCGGACGGCGACCATGAGTTGCTCGCCGCCTGGCGCCGGCACGGCTTCGCCCCGCACCGGCGGGAGACGCTGTACCGGATCCCGCTCGACCCGCCGCCCGCCGTCACCCCGCCCGGGGCGTGGCGGGTCCGATCCGCGCCCGGGGTCGCGCCCTTCCTGGCGGCGCAGGCCGATCCCGCCGACGGTGCCGCCGTCGCCGTGATCGAGCAGGCCGGCGGCATCGAGGTCGAGACCACCGTCGA
Organism: Tsukamurella sp. USMM236; assembly: GCF_037148755.1. Classification (NCBI taxonomy): domain Bacteria; kingdom Bacillati; phylum Actinomycetota; class Actinomycetes; order Mycobacteriales; family Tsukamurellaceae; genus Tsukamurella; species Tsukamurella sp. USMM236. The sequence goes on along the minus strand of NZ_JBBCSS010000005.1, from coordinate 241,880 downwards.
GCTGGTGCGGTCATGACGAAGACCTCGCGCGGCATCGAGGCCGCCGGCACCGTCATCGAAGGGCTCCGCGCGGCCACGTTCCGGGTGGAGCTCGACAACGGGCACGTCGTCCTGGCGCACATCAGCGGGAAGATCCGGAAGAACTACATCAAGATCGTCCCGCTCGACCGCGTGCTCGTGGAGATCAGTCCCTACGACCTCACCCGCGGCCGGATCGTCTTCCGCTACCGGAACTGACGGCGGGGCCGGATCGGTCAGGAATCGAGAAGCGTCCCGAAAGCGCAGCTCATAGCGTTGTCGGCATGACAACCTCGCTCAGCACCCCGGTCCGGTCCCTCACCCTGGAGGCGGCCGACCCGGCCGCCGCCCAGGCCTTCTACAACGCCGCGTTCGGCCCCGACCCGCGGCTCCGGTCCGCGCCCGCCGGCGGCCCGTCCGAGGGCTTCCGCGGCTTCGTGGTCTCCCTCGTCGTGGCGGAACCCGCTGTCGTCGACTCCTTCGTCGCGCCCCCCCCCGCGGGGGGCGCGACGGAGATCAAGCCCGCCCGGAAGTCCTTCTGGGGCTACGGCGCCGTCTTCCGCGCGCCCGACGGCACCGTCTGGAAGATCGCCTCCTCGTCGAAGAAGAACACCGGAGCGCCGCTGCGCACCATCGACGACATCGTGCTGCTCCTCGGCGTCGACGACGTCGCGGTCACCAAGGCCTTCTACACCGAGCGCGGGCTCACCGTCGCGAAGAGCTTCGGCCGCAAGTACGTCGAGTTCGACGCCCAGCCCGGCGCGGTGAAACTCGCGCTCCACGGCCGCAAGGCCGCGGCCAAGGACGCAGGGGTCCCGGCGGAGGGGAGCGGCTCCCACCGCCTCCGCATCGACGGCGCCCTCGGCGAGCTCGTCGACCCCGACGGCTTCGTCTGGCACTGAGGTCACCCGGGGACGACGGTGCCCTGGTGGAATCGGAGGAGCGGCCGCGGGGCGACAACCTCCCACAGCGACGAGTGCCGACTCGTTCGGGCGTCGAGCCTCAGCCGGTACGTGACGAGGACGAGTGTCTCGCTCAGGTCGACGAACCGCCACTCGTCGGCAACGGGCGGTTCTGACCGCTCAGGGGAGGCGGCGATCGACGCCGCGATGTCATCGGCGGTCCAGAACCGTCCCGAGCGGCCGATCTCTGCGAAGTCCTCGTGCAGGTACGAACGCACGAGGGCTGCGTCCCGGCGGACATCCGGCCGGTGCAATTCGACCTCCAGCGACTGAATCAGGGCGTGCCGGTCCATGACCCGAGCGTATGGCTCGATCGTGCCCCGCACGACTCGACCGGTAGCGTCGAGCCCCGTGAACCGTTCCACCGAGCTCGCACTCGGCGTCCTCGCCGACGAGGTCTTCGGCGACCCGCGCCGGTACCACCCGGTCGCGGGCTTCGGCACCGCCGCGCAGGCGCTGGAGGCGCGGATGTACGCGCCGTCGAAGCTGCGGGGCGCCGCCTACACCGCGATCCTCGTCGGGGGCGCCGCCGCGCTCGGATACACGCTGCGGAACGTGCCGGGCGCCACCGCCGTCGGCACCTGGGCGGTGGTCGGGGGAGCGGGCCTGCGGAAGGTCGGCTCCACGCTGGGCGCCGACCTCGAGCGCGGCGACCTCGACGGCGCGCGCGCCCTGCTGCCCAGCCTGTGCGGGCGCGATCCGTCGGTGCTCGACACCGCGGGGCTCGCCCGCGCGGCCACGGAGTCGGTCGCCGAGAACACCTCCGACGCGGCGGTCGCGCCGCTGTTCTGGGGCGCCGTCGCGGGCCTGCCCGGCCTGCTCGCGTACCGCGCGGCCAACACCCTCGACGCGATGGTCGGCTACCGCAACGACCGCTACGCCGACTTCGGCTGGGCGTCCGCGCGCCTCGACGACGTGCTCAACTACGTCCCCGCCCGGCTCGCCGGAGCGGTCACCGTCGGCCTCGCGCCGGCCGTCGCCGGGGCACCGTCGGACGCGGCGCGGGCGTGGCGGCGGGACGCGGCGAAGCACCCCAGCCCCAACGCCGGGGTGGCGGAGGCGACCGCCGCGGGCGCGCTGGGCCTGCAACTGGGCGGGCGGACGCAGTACGCGCACGGCGTGGAACTGCGCCCCACCCTGGGCGACGGTCGCGCGCCCGAGCCGCGCGACCTGGCGCGGGCGGCCCGCCTGTCGCTGGCCGTCGAACTGGGCGCGCTGGCCGCTACTGTCCTTTGCGTCCGTACCGGTCGGCGAGCCGCGCGGCGCGCGCGGCCTCGGGCGTGATCTCCGGCGTCGGCTCGTCGTCCGCCGCCTCCTCGGGGTCCGCCGTGCCCGCGTCGAAGACCGCCTTGTCTTCGCGCCGGCGGCGCACCTCCGACCACACGAAGTAGCCGATCGCGAGCGGCGCCATGATGCCGAACGCCAGCCACTGCAGGCCGTACGAGAGGTACGGGCCCGCGTCGAGCATCGGGAGCGGGATCGGGTCGAGGCCGCCGGGCTGGCCCTCGTCGAGATTGAGGTAGCCGGGCGCGAAGGCGACGCCCTGCGCGGGCCCGATCGCCCCCGGGTCGATGGCGAAGACCTGCAGGTAGCCGCCCTCCGTGCGCGGGCCGCGGGCAGGGTCGGTCTTCTCCGGGGCGCGGACGCGCGCCTGGACCGTCACCGTGCCCGACGGTGGCGGCGCGAACTCCGGCACGACCCCGCCGGTCGGGGTCTGTACGAAACCGCGGTCCACGAGATAGGTCGCGCCGTCGTTCGCGGCGAAGGGCACCAGCACCTCGTACGCAGGCTTGCCGTCCTGGTTCCGCAGGCGGGCGAGCGACTGCTTGTCGGCGAGGTATTGCCCGGTGAGCACGACGCGCCGCCATTCGGCGTCCTTCGGCACCTCGGTGCGACCGCCGAGGACCTGCGCGGCCGGCACGGGCTCGGCGTTCACGGAGTCGGCGATCTGCTGGTTGCGGTGGCTGGTGGAGGAGTTCTTGCCCAGCTGCCACGGCGCGAGCACCGACCAGCACAGCGCGGTGAAGGCGATGGCTGCGACGGCGAGGGCGATCCACCGCGGCTGGAAGATCACCTTGATCCAGCTAGGCAAGATTCGCTCGCGTCCACTCGAGGAGCCCGGGCATCGCGCCCTCGACCTGCGCGAGCGTCGCGCGGAAGTCGTCGTGGTCGCCGTAGTACGGGTCGGGCACGCTCTCGTGCGCGGCGTCGGGGTCGAAGCTGCGGAGCAGGCGGATCCGCTCCGCGGGGACGCCGCGCTGCCGCAGCGGCCCGACGTGGGAGCGGTGCAGCGCCACGACGAGGTCCGCGGCGAGGTGGTCGTCCGTGAGCTCCGCTGCGGTGTGATCGGTGGAGTAGCCGGCCTCGGCGAGCACGTCCCGCGCCCGCCGATCCGCGGCGCCGCCCTCGTGCCAGCCGTCGGTGCCGGCGCTGGTGACCCGCACCGCCTCGGCCAGTCCGGCGTCGGCGACCGACTGCTCGTAGACGATCTTGGCGATCGGCGAACGGCAGATGTTGCCGGTGCACACGAAGGTGACATGCAGCGGAGTACTCACCCCTCCATCTTGCCCGAAACGGCGCGGACCAGGCCGCCGCACCCGATCGACGGTGACGGAGCGCATGTCGTTCGCGTCCGGCTATGAAATCGTGTCACTGGCGGGCACGATTTCACAGCGGGTGAGCGGGCGGCCTCGGCTCCAGACGGTCCCGACGGATCTACGCTGACAGCCATGAAGCTGGCAGAGGTCATCGAGGTGCTCGATCAGGCGTATCCGCCCCGGCTCGCGGAGGGGTGGGACAGCGTCGGGCTCGTGTGCGGCGACCCGGAATCCGAGGTCACGCATGTCCTGGTCTGCGTGGACGTGACCGCGGACGTGGTGGACGCCGCGCTCGCCCGCGGCGTGCAGCTGGTGATCGCCCACCACCCGCTGCTGCTGCGCGGCGTGGACACCGTCGCGGCGAGTACGCCGAAGGGCGCGCTCATCCACCGCCTGATCCGCGGCGGCTGCGCGCTGTTCACGGCACACACCAACGCAGACCGCGCGCGGGGCGGCGTCAACGACGCCCTCGCAGCCGCGCTCGGCCTGGAGGTGACCGGCCCCGTCGAACACCTCGACGCGCCGCTCGCGCTCGACCGGTGGGGCGTGATGGTCCCGCCCGCCCATGCCGACGAGGTGCTCTCCGCGATGTTCGAGGCCGGGGCCGGCGAGGTCGGGGAGTACTCCGAGTGCGCCTGGCGGGTCGACGGTGTCGGCCAGTTCCGGCCCGGCGCGTCGGCGAACCCGGCGATCGGCGCGAACGGCGAGCTGACGACGGTCGTCGAGACGCGGGCCGAGCTGGTGGCGGCCCGCGGCCGTCGCGCCGACGTGCTCGCCGCGCTGCGCAGCGCCCACCCGTACGAGGAGCCCGCCCACGACGTCGTCGAGCTCGTCGGTGGCGAGCGGGAATGGGGCCTCGGCCGCGTCGGCGTGCTGCCCGAGCCGATGACCCTGGAGGCGTTCACCGCCCACGTCGCTGCGGCGCTCGGCGCGCCGGCCCGGGCGGCGGGCGACCCCGCCGCCGTGATCCGCACCGTCGCCGTCTGCGGGGGAGCGGGGGACTCGCTGCTGGGCACCGTCGCGCGCCTCGGCGTGGACGCCTACGTGACCGGCGACCTGCGACACCACCCCGTCGACGAGCACCTGCGCGCCGGCGGTCCCGCCGTCGTGGACGCCGGGCACTGGGGCACCGAGTTCCCCTGGTGCGCCGCCGTCGCCGAGCTGCTGTGGCCCTACCTCGACGTCGCCGTGCACGACGCCCCGACGGATCCGTTCACGGTGCGGGCCGCGCCCGCACCGGATGCGTAGAGTGGCGCAGATGAACGCTGATCCGGCCGCCCAACGCATCCTGCTGGACCTCGCCGAGGTCGACGCGGAGATCTCCCGTCTGGCCCACCGCGCCACCCACCTGCCCGAGGACGCCGAGATCGCCGAGCTCGAGAAGCGCGCGACCACCGAGCGCGACGAATCGGTGCGCGTCTCGATCCTGGTCGAGGACCTGGACCGCGACATCAGCAAGCTCGAGAAGGAAGTCGAGCAGACCCGCCTCCGCGAGCAGAAGGACCGCGAGCTGCTGGCCGCCGGCGCCGTCCCGGCGAAGCAGCTCACCGAGATCGAGCACGAGCTGCGCGGACTCGAGCGGCGCCAGTCGGTGCTGGAGGACGAGGAGCTCGAGCTCATGGAGAAGCGCGAGGCGGTCGAGCTCGATCAGCAGCGCGCCGAGGCCGTGGTGACCGCGACGAGCGACGAGATCGCGGCCGTGCAGCGCCGCCGCGAGGAGACCGTCAAGGACATCGACGTCGCTCGCGCACGCACGACCGCGACCCGCGAGGAGACCGTCGGCAAGCTCCCGGAGGACCTGTACGCCGAATACGAGCGGTGCCGCAAGAACTCCGGTGCCGGCGCGGGGCTCCTGCAGGCCCGACGGTGCGGCGCCTGCCGCCTGGAGCTCGACCGGGGCTTCCTCGATTCCGTCAACCGCAAGCCCGCCGATCTCGTGGTGCACTGCGACGAGTGCGGCGCGATCCTGGTGCGGACCAACGAGTCCGGCCTGCCCCAGCCGAAGCCCGAGGAGTGACGGGAGCGCAGCGCGGGGGCTGGACCGCCTCCGCGCACGAGCCCACCCGCGTGATCCTGTTGCGACACGGGCAGACTCCGGCATCGGTGCGGCGGCTGTACTCGGGCCGCGGCAACCCGTCGCTCACGGACCTCGGGCGCGAGCAGGCCGCCGAGGCCGCGGAACTGCTGCGGCTCACGCCGATCGACGCCGTCCTCTCCTCGCCGCTCGACCGCGCGCGACAGACGGCCGACGCCGTGGCCGCCGGCCGGGGGCTCACCGTCGAGATCGAGGACGCCCTGATCGAGACGGACTTCGGTGCGTGGGAGGGCCTCTCGTTCAGTGAGGCCCGGGACCGCGACCCGGAGCTGCACGCCCGATGGCTCGGCGACACCGCGGTGGCCGCGCCCGGCGGCGAGAGCTTCGACGAGGTGCACAGCCGCGTCGCGGCGCTGCTGGAGCGCGTCACCGCCGAGCACGCCGGCCGTACCGTGCTCCTGGTCTCGCACGTCACGCCGATCAAGACGGCGCTGCGGATCGCCCTCGACGTCGGCCCGCAGCTGCTCTACCGGCTGCACCTCGACCTGGCCTCGATCTCGATCGCCGACTTCTACCCCGACGGTGGCGCCTCCGTGCGGCAGGTCAACCGGACCGCGGGGCTCTGAGGCTCGGGTACTCTGTACCGCGCGGACGAGCTGACCGGGCGGCCGCGGCGTCGGGAACGGCTGGGTGACCAGTACGCCCGCGTCGAGGAAAGTCCGGACTCCACAGGGCAGGGTGGTTGCTAACGGCAACCCGGGGTGACCCGCGGGACAGTGCCACAGAGAACAGACCGCCCGGGCTCCGGCCCGGGTAAGGGTGAAACGGTGCGGTAAGAGCGCACCAGCGCGGCGGGTGACCGTCGCGGCTCGGTAAACCCCACCCGGAGCAAGGTCGAAGGCGCCACCTCACGGTGGCGCTGCGCGCGTGATCGAGGGCTGCTCGCCCGAGCGCGCGGGTGGACCGCTCGAGGCACCCGGCGACGGTGTGTCCAGATGGATGGTCGCCACCCCGGCGCAGCGATGCGGCGGGGGACAGGATCCGGCTTACACGTCAGCTCGTCCGCCCCGACGTCCCGCCGCTGCCGGGCTTAACCTGGTCCGATGGACCTCTCCGTGCTGTCCTGCGGTCTCCGCGGTCACGTCACCTACGACCCCGACGAGGCGGATCTCCGCGCCCGGGTCCGGACGGACACCCCCGAGGGCGAGGCGTGGCGCTGCCTGCGCTGCGACGACTTCGTCGTCGGCCCGCCGCACGGTTCCGGACCGGCCGCGCACGCACCGTCGGTTCCCCAGGGCCGGGCGCTGCGCGACGAGCTGATCATGCGCTTCCTCGGGTTCGAGCGGTTGCTGCGCGGGATCGTCTTCGCGGCCGCCGGCGTCGTCGTGTGGCAGTTCCGCGGCACCCACGAGCACCTGCGCGAAGTGTTCCAGTCCAAGCTGCCGGTGCTGAGTCAGCTCGGATTCAACGTGGGCGACTCGAGGATCGTGCAGACCGTGGACACGGCGCTGGGCCTGTCGAGTACGACGCTCGCCTGGATCGCCGCCGGCCTCGTCGCCTACGCCGTGATCGAGGTCGTCGAGGCGGTGGGGCTCTGGCTCGGCAAGCGCTGGGGCGAGTACTTCGCGGTGATCGCGACCTCCGCGTTCCTCCCGCTGGAGATCTACGAGATCACGGAGAAGGTGACCGCACTGCGCGCCGGCGCGCTGCTGATCAACGTCGCCGCCGTCGCGTGGCTCGTGTGGAGCAAGCGGCTGTTCGGGGTCAACGGCGGCGCGGCGGCCTACCGCGCCGAGCGGGAGTCGGACAGTGTCCTCACGGTCCGCCGCGCCGGCGAGTAGCGTGCAGAGGTGACCGATTCGAGCGCCCGCGACGCCGTCATCGCCCTCCTGCAGAGCCTCCCCGAATCCACCGTCGACACCATCGCGCCCGGCGCGATCGCCGCCGACGGGAAGACCCCCGTGCCCGAGATCGCCTGGGGCGACACCTTCGTCTACTCCACGCCGAACGGCGAGCCCGGCGTCATGCCCTACCTCACGATCATCACCAAGAACTACCCCGACGACGAGCAGTCCGGCCTGGACCGGCCCGGCGCCTTCCGGCTCAACGCCAACGTCGGGCGCGAGTCCTTCACCGAGCTGATCGGCTATCCGCCCGCGGTGCACGCCGACCGCGCGGGCGAGTGGGACTACGCCGCCGACGGCGTCGTGATCCCGCACCCGCTGTACGCCAAGCTGGGCTGGGTGTCCGTGGTGAACCCCGGGGCCGGGCCCGACGTCGTCGACCTCCTGGAGCGCGCCCGCGCCCACGTGCAAAAGCAATAGAAACTTGTCGGCGGTCCCCACTACCGTGTGAGCCATGACACAGGGTGAGAGCGGTGACTGGGCGATCGAAGCCATCGGCCTGGTGAAACGGTTCGGTGACTTCACGGCGGTGGACGGGGTCAGTTTCCAGGTGCCGCGGGGCTCGGTGCTCGGCCTGCTGGGCCCCAACGGCGCGGGCAAGACGACCACGGTGCGCATGATGACCACCCTGTCGCCGCCCACCGAGGGCACGGCGCGCATCGCGGGGTACGACGTGCGGGAGCACCCCATCGAGGTGCGTCGCAACATGGGCCTCACCGGGCAGTCCGCCACGGTGGACGAGATCCTGACGGGGCGCGAGAACCTGGCGATGATCGGCGGCCTCTACGGCATCCCGCGGGCCGCGCTCAAGCGGCGCAGCGCGGAGCTGCTCGAACAGTTCTCGCTCACTGCAGCGGCGGACAAGCAGGTCAAGGCCTATTCGGGCGGCATGCGCCGCCGGCTCGACCTGGCCGTCAGTCTGCTCACCGCGCCGCCGGTGCTCTTCCTCGACGAGCCCACCACCGGCCTTGACCCGCGCGCCCGCTCTGAGCTGTGGGACGTGCTGCGCACGCTGGTGGCGAACGGCACCACGCTGCTGCTCACCACGCAGTACCTCGAGGAGGCCGATCAGCTGGCCGACGAGATCATCGTCATCGACAAGGGCCGGATCATCGCGCAGGGCACTCCGCTGCAGCTCAAGGAGCGCGCGGGCGCCGCCAGCCTGGTGCTGACGGTGTCCGACGCGGCCGACCTGCCTCGCGCCCGCGACATCCTGGCGCAGCTCGGCAGCGAGGTCTTCGTCGACGAGGGCGCGCGCCAGGTGAGCAGCCCGGCCAACGGGCTGGACGACCTCAACCGGGCCGGCGCGTTGCTGGGGGAGAGCGGGATCAAGGTCGACGACCTCGGCCTCTCCCGCCCCAGCCTCGACGACGTCTTCCTCTCCCTCACCGGGCACCGCACCGAAGCCGACGACAGCGCCGCCGAGGAGGCCTCCGCATGACCGCCACCACCGAGGCCGCCGGAGTGGGCGGCGTCGAGACGCATCAGACCAGCCTGTGGCAGCAGTCCTGGATCATGGTTCGCCGCAGCATGATCCACACCAAGCGCATGCCGGAGATGCTCTCCGACGTGACGATCCAGCCGATCATGTTCACGGTGCTGTTCGCGTTCGTCTTCGGCTCCGCGATCCCCACCGAAGGCGTCTCCTACCGCGAGTACCTGCTGCCCGGCATCCTGGGGCAGACGATGGTCTTCACCTGCTTCGTCGTGGCGGGCGGCCTGACGACCGACCTGGACAAGGGCGTCATCGACCGATTCCGGTCGCTGCCGATCAGCCGCGCCTCCGTGTTGATCGGGCGCAGCATCGCGAGCCTGCTGCACTCGTCGATCGGCATCGTCGTCATGTGCCTGACGGGCCTCGCCATCGGGTGGCGGATCCGCACGAACCCGGTGGACGCGGTCCTCGGCTTTCTCGTGCTCCTGGTCTTCGGCTTCGCCATGATCTGGTTCGGCATCCTCGTCGGCTGCATGATGCAGTCGATCGAGGCCGTGAACGGCTTCATGTTCGCGACGATGTTCCCGATCACCTTCCTCTCGAACGCCTTCGTCCCCACGGCGGGGATGGCGCCGTGGCTGCGGGCGATCGCGGAGTGGAACCCGGTTTCGTCGCTGGTCCAGTCCATGCGGGAGCTGTGGGGCAATGACCTGCCGCTGCGCGACGGCGCGCCGTGGTCCCTGCAGCACCCCGTGCTCGCGACCGTGATCTGGTCGATCGCACTCACCGCCGTATTCGCGCCGCTGGCCGTGCGCGCCTTCAACAAGCGCACCGTCGACTAGGCTCGGGCGGGTGATCGGAGACCCCCTGCCCCCGCGCATCACCGAGCCCGAGCGACGCCGCGAGCTGCTGGACAGCGGCGCCATCTACACGGCGCAGCGATCCGTGCGCGGCGACGCCGTCAGCCCCGACCGCCGCCTCAAGTTCGACGGGGTGGCCCGCTACCTGCAGGACACGGGGCAGGACCACCTGCGCCACGTCGACTACGAGGACATCCACCCGTACTGGGTGGTGCGGCGCACTGTGATCGAGATTCTCGAGGGCGGCGAGCAGCCCGACATCCTCACGGTCGAGCGCTGGGGCTCCAAGATGGGTTCGCGGTGGTGCAACGTGCGCATCGGCATCGACGGGCAGAAGGGCACCCGGATCGAGACCGAGGCCTTCTGGATCAACTTCAACATCGACACCCTCACCCCGTCGGCGCTGAGCGAGACCTTCCTTAGCACCTTCGGTGCGGCCGCCGAGCCGGGCGTGCTGCGCTGGAAGCAGTGGCTCGATCCCACACCGCACCCCGACGCGGTCGAGGTGCCCTTCCTGCTGCGCGCCGCCGACCTCGACATCATCCAGCACGTCAACAACGCGGTGTACTGGACGGCGCTCGAGGAGGTGCTCGCCACCTACCCGGACCTGCGAGAGCGACTGCCGCTGCGCGGCGTCGTCGAGCACAACTCGGCGCTGCAGCTCGAGGACGAGCCGCGGTTGCTGGCGCACCGCGAGGGCGACGTCGTGCACGCCTGGCTCGTCGCGGGGGACCGCACCGCCGCGGCCATGAGCGTCGAGGCGCTGGCGGAGTAGACGTGACCGGTATCCCGATGCGCGGCCCCGTCCCGTCCAGCGCGGTCGACTTCGGGGCCGTCCGCACCGAGTTCGAGCTCGTCGAGGACTTCCCGGCCGACGTGCTGGCCGAGGCGCAGGCGAGCACCGACCGGTTCCCGGAGGGGCGCGAGGACCGCCGCGACATCGAGTTCGTCACCATCGACCCGCCCGGAGCGAAGGACCTCGACCAGGCGGTGCACATCGCCGCCGAGGGCGACGGCTACCTCGTGCGCTACGCGATCGCCGACGTCGGCGCGCTCGTCGCGCCCGGCGGCCCGCTCGAGGCGGAGACCCGCCGCCGCGGCCAGACGATGTACCTGCCCGACGGTTCCGTGCCGCTGCATCCCCGGCCGCTCTCCGAGGGCGCCGGGTCCCTGTTGCCCGGCGAGGATCGCGCGGCCGCCCTGTGGGAGATCCACCTCGACGCCGCGGGCGAGGTCACGTCGGCGACCGTGCGCCGCGCCCTGGTCCGCTCCCGCGCGCAGCTCGACTACGCGGGCGTGCAGGCCGACTTCGACGCCGGCCGCGTGCACCCGAGCATCGCGCTGCTGCCCGAAGTGGGGAAGCTCCGCGCCGCGTGGGGTCGCGCCCACGGCGCCATCGACCTGCGGCTGCCCGCGCAGGAGGCGGTGGAGGCTCCCGGCGGCTGGACCGTGCGGATCGAGCCGCGCACCGATTTCGACGCCCACAACGCGCAGATCTCCCTGCTCACCGGCATCTGCGCCGCCGACATCATGCTCCGCGCGGGGGTGGGGCTGCTCCGCACCCTGCCGGCCGCGCCCGACGACGCGGTCGCCGACCTGCGCCGCACCGCCGCAGCGCTCGGCCAGGACTGGCCGCGCGAGGTCACCGTCGGCGACTTCCTCGCCGGTCTCGACGTCGCCACTCCGCAGGGCCTCGCCGTGATGACCGACGCCGCGCGGCTCCTGCGCGGCTCGGGCTACGCCGCCTTCGGCACCGCCGCCGCGCCGGAACCGCCCGCCGACCGCGGGCACGCCGGCGTGGGCGCGCCCTACGCCCACGTCACCGCGCCGCTGCGCCGCCTGGCCGATCGCTACGCCACCGAGGTGTGCCTCGCCGCGTGCGCGGGCAGCCCGATCCCGGACTGGGCCCGCGGCGCGCTCGACGACGTCGCCGAGACGATGCGCCGCACCAACACCCTCGCCAACAAGGTGGACCGGGCGTGCATCGACGTCACCGAGGCCGTGATCCTCGCGGGCCGGGTGGGTGAGGAGTTCGCCGCCGTCACGATGCGCGCCGATCAGGTGCTCCTCGACGAGCCCGCGGTCATCGCGCCCTGCACGGGCGGCCCGCCGGAGGGCAGCAGGGTCACCGTGCGGCTCGAGACCGCCGACGTTGCGTCCCGAAAGGTGTCCTTCGCGTACGAGAAGGCGCTAGCGTGAGGCCATGAGCCGTCGCCTCGTCCTCATCCCCGCGTTGGCAGCCCTGCTCGCGCCCCTGATCCCCGCCCTCGCGGCACCCGCAACGGCGGCCCCGGAGTGCGCCGACTACACCTTCATCGGCGCCGCGGGCTCCGGCGAGGGGCACTCCGCCGGCGGCCTCGGGGCCACCGTGAACTCCGCCGCCCAGGCCTTCGCCGGCCGGGCCCGCGCCGCGGGGAAGACGGTGGCGATCCGCCCGATCTACTACCCGGCCGCGGCCGTCCCCACCCGGGTGGACCAGTTCGGCGGCTTCCTCGCCAGCATGAACACCGGCGCCGCGAACACCCAGGGGGACGTCGACATCGTCCTCAAGGCCTGCCCATCGACGAAGATCGTGCTCGCCGGCTACTCCCAAGGCGCGTCCGCGGTGCACCGGGCGCTGCAGCGGCTCGGCGACCGGAAGCAGATCACGGCGGCGGCACTCATCGCCGACCCGGACCGGATCCCGAACGACACCACCCGCTACCTCGGCTCGGCGCCGCGCTCGCAGGGGATGGCGCAGGCCTCGGCGATGATCAGCGGCGCCAACCCCGCGCCGCTGGCCCCGCGCATCGGCGGCCGCACCCTGAGCATCTGCACCTCCGGCGACCCGGTGTGCCACTGGACCGGTGACCTCGCGAAGACGGTCCCGAACTCGCACGACTCCTACTCGGGAGCCGACATCGGCGGCCGGCTGGCCGGCATCGCCGGCCTCTGACGGGCCCGGGGAGGCCCCGGGTCAGCGCAGCCCGCGCAGCATGCCCGGCAGGCTCGCGCGCGCCTGCGCGGCACGGAACTCCTCGACGGCGTCGAGGCGGCCGAGGCGGAAGGCGATGGCGGGATCGGTGGTCTCCGCCGCCAGCTCGGCCACCGCATCCCGCGCGATCGTCGCGTCCTGGAACTCGCCGAGCCGGTTCTGCACCTTCGCGAGCGCCTTGACCTCGGCGCGCAGGTCGCCGCGCACCACGGGATCGACCACGGCGGAGGCGTAGCGCAGGCGCTTCGCGTGCTTGCGGATCGCGTGCACGTCGTGATCGGTGCACGCCGGGTCGGCGAGCAGCACCATCGACTGCCGGGCGAAGGAGCGGATCCGCTTGTCCAGCAGCGGCGCCAGGCTCTTCACCGCGGGCCGGTCGGCCCGCTCCCGCAGTGGCGGGTCGGCGAGGAAGGCGTCGATCGCGTCCAGCAGCACGAAGTACCGGTCCGAGTTCAGCGCGATGTCCACGCGCGTCCAGCCGCGGGCCTCCGCGGCGTGCTGCCGCTGTGCGAGGGCGGCGCCGACGCCGCCGAGCTCGCCGTCGGCGTCGAACTGCGCGAACCGCTGCGCGAGCACCTCGGCGTCGCGCACGGCACCCAGGATCGACGCGAGCAGCTTGAGCTCCGAGCTCAGCGCGGCGCGGGCCGGACCTTCGAAGAAGCCGGAGAATTCGGTGAGCACGCTGCGCAGTTGCCGGGTCGCGATGCGCATCTGGTGCACGGAGTCGTCGCCGTGGGACCGCACCCGCGGATCTTCGCGGAGCAGCTTGTCGCGGTACGCCGCCAGCGCCGCGGTCAGCAGCTGCCCGGCCGTCGCGTGCGCGATCTTCTTCGGCAGGTCGACGGGCTCCCGCGCCGCGTCGGCGTCGATCGCGCGCGCCAGCTTCGACGCCGCGTCCGGCTCGACGCCGCCCGCAGCCCGCAACGCCTTGTCGACGGCCACCGCCGTCTTCCGGCCCAGCGAGGTGTCCGGCACCTCGAACTCCCACTCGCGCCACTGCTTCTCGGGCCCGTCGGGCAGCAGCGACACCGAGTGCACGTGGTCGTCGACGAACTCGCCGAGGAGCTCGCCGTCGACCGCGTGGCAGTAGGTGGTGTGCCGCTCGTTCTCGACGATGGCGATGGGGGCGAGAGCGCGCCCGCGCACGACGGCGCGGACGCGCTCCACCAGCTCCTCGGGCACCTCGGAGGCGGCGCCCTCCGGCGCGTCCTCCTCGTCGCCCAGCGGCACCGTCACCTCGCGGCGGTCGGCACCGTCGGGCAGCTTGAGGTGCCACCCGTCGTCCTTGCCGCCGGTGCGGCGGCGCAGCGTGATCCGGTTGGCGGCGAGGTCCAGGGCGTCGGTGTCGTAGTACACCGCCACCAGGTGGAAGACCTCGTCGGTCGAGACGTGGTCGACGCCGGGGACGGCGGCCAGCGAGGGCGCCGCGGTCTCGGGGCCGACCTCGTACTTCGTCTCGATCTCACGCTGCTCGGCCATGCTCAGCCCTTCGCGAAGCGGTCGGTGGCCTCGATGAGGGCCGAACGGATCCCCGGCTCGAAGGCCGAGTGGCCGGCGTCGGGCACCATCACCAGGTCGGCGGTGGGCCAGGCGCGGTGCAGGTCCCAGGCGCTGCGGGCGGGGCACACGACGTCGTAGCGGCCCTGCACGATGACGCCCGGAATGCCGGCGATGCGGCCGATGTCCCGCAGCAGCTGCCCCTCGTCGAGGAAGCCGCCGTTCACGAAGTAGTGGTTCTCGATCTGCGCGAAGGGGATCGCGAACCGCGGGTCGTCGGCGTCGGCCGAGCTCTCGGGCGTGTTGATGAGGTGGCTCGTGCTGCGCTCCCACTTCGACCACGCCTTGGCGGCGGCCAGCGCGACCTCCTGGTCGTCCGCGTGCAGGAGCCGGTGGTAGGCCGCGATCTTATCGGCCGACGGTGCCCGGTCCGCCTCGTCGAGCGGCGCCAGGTAGTCCTCCCAGTTGTCGGGGTAGACGTGCGAGGCGCCCTCGTTGTAGTACCAGTCCAGCTCGCTGCGGCGCAGCAGGAAGATGCCGCGCAGCACCAGCTCGGTCACCCGCTCCGGATGGGTCTGCGCGTAGGCCAGTCCCAGCGTGGAGCCCCAGGAACCGCCGAAGACCTGCCAGCGGTCGATGCCGAGGTGCTCCCGGATCCGCTCGATGTCGGCGATGAGGTGCGCGGTGGTGTTCACCGCGAGCCGGTCGGCGAGCGAATCACCCTCGCCCGTCGAGGGATCGGCGATGTGCGGCTTGCACTGCCCGCAGCCGCGCTGGTCGAAGACGACGATGCGGTACGCCGCCGGGTCGAAGAACCGCCGGCAGTCGGGGGAGGTGCCGCCACCGGGGCCGCCGTGGATGAACACCACGGGCTTGCCCTCGGGGTTGCCGCTCTGCTCGACGTACAGCAGCTGTCCGTCGCCGACGTCCAGCAGCTCGGTGCTGTAGGCCTCGATCTCGGGATAGAACTCTCGCATCAGAATCCGTGCTCCGGTCCGGGGAACTCGCCGGAGGCGACCTCCGCCACGTACTCCTGGGCGCCGCGCAGCAGCTCGTCGCCGATGTTCGCGTACTTCTTGACGAATCGCGCAGTGCGGCCGCGGTTGAGGCCGGAGAAGTCCTGCCACACCAGGACCTGGCCGTCGCACTGGTTGCCGGCGCCGATCCCGATCGTCGGGATCGCGATCTCCTTCGTGACCTGCGCGGCCACGTCGGAGGGCACCATCTCCAGCACGACCGAGAAGGCACCGGCGGCGTCGACCGCCTTCGCGTCGAGGCGGATCTTGTGGGCCGCGTCGTCGCCGCGGCCCTGAACCCGGTTGCCGCCCAGCGAGTTCACCGACTGCGGGGTGAAGCCGATGTGCGCCATCACCGGGATGCCGCGGCGCTGCAGGAACTCGATGGTGGGCGCCATGTGCTCGCCGCCCTCGAGCTTGACCGCCTCGGCGCCGGCCTTCATCAGCGTCGCGGCGCTGCGGTAGGCCTGCTCGGGGGACGCCTCGTAGCTGGCGAAGGGCATGTCCGCCACCACCAGTGCGTACTTCGTGCCGCGACGCACCGCCGCGACCATCGCCGCCATCACGTCCAGCTCCATCGGCAGCGTGGAGTCGAACCCGTACACGGTGTTCGCTGCGCTGTCGCCGATCAGTAGGGCGGTGACGCCGGCCTCGTCGAAGATCGACGCGGTCATGAAGTCGTAGCTGGTGAGCATCGCCCACTTCTCGCCGCGCTCCTTGAGCTCGGCCAGGTGGTGGATGCGCACCTTCTTGCGCGGGGGCTTCGCGGCGGTCTCGCCGCCCTCCCCAGTGGATCCGCCTCCGTACAACGGGGTCTCGCTCATCTCGTCACTCCATTTCAACAGTCCCAGCCGGAATCTCCGGTCCGGGCAGTCTCTAGGCCGGGTCGTGCCAGCGGTTCGTGATCGGCATCCTGCGGTCGCGGCCGAACGCCTTGGGCGTGATCTTCGGGCCGAGCGGGTACTGGCGCCGCTTGTACTCGGCGCGGTCGACGAGGCGCGCGACCTTGCGGATGAGGTCCGGGTCGTAGCCGGCGCCGTTGTTCCCCTCCGCGGCGATCTCGGCGACGCCCTGGTCCTGCTCCACGTAGCGACGCAGGATGTCGTCGAGGATCTCGTAATCGGGCAGCGAATCGCTGTCCTTCTGGCCGGGGCGCAGCTCCGCCGAGGGCTCCTTGGTGATGGAGTTCTCCGGGATCGGCGGCGTCTCGCCGCGCTCGACGGCGACCTTGTTGCGCCACCGCGCCAGCTCCCAGACGAGCGACTTCTCCACGTCGCGGATGGGGGCGTAGGCGCCCACCGCGTCGCCGTAGATCGTCGAATAGCCCACGGCCAGCTCGCTCTTGTTGCCGGTGGCCAGTACCAGATGGCCGTCGAGGTTCGACAGCGACATCAGCGTCATCCCGCGGCAACGGGCCTGGATGTTCTCCTCCGCCAGGCCGGACAGGTGCAGCTGGCCGACGAACGCCTCCACCATGTGCTCGATCGGCTCGAAGCGGAAGTTGATCCCCATGCGCTGCGCCTGATCCGCGGCGTCGTCCTTCGAGTGGTCCGAGCTGTACTTCGAGGGCATGCCCACGCCGTACACGTTGTCGGCGCCCACCGCGTCGGCGGCGATGACCGCGACCAGGGCCGAGTCGATGCCGCCGGACATGCCCAGGCCGACGGTGCGCCCGCCCACCTTGTGGACGTAGTCCCGCGTGCCGGTGACCAGGGCCGCCCAGATCTGCGCGAGCTCGTCGAGCTCCGTCCAACCGGTGACGATCGGCACCAGGTCGGTCGGCCGCGCGGGGAGGGCGACCTCCTCGACCTGCCACCCATCGACGGCGCGGGCCCGTTCGCGGCCCAGCGGCGCGATGTCGGCGAACTGTGTGAACTCGATGAACTGCGGCCCCGGCGTCAGCGCCCCGGCGTCGGGCCGGAAGACGAAGGAGTCACCGTCGAAGACGAGCTCGTCCTGCCCGCCGACGAGGTTGACGTAGACCACCGGGGCGCCGCCCTCGGCGACGCGGGCCGCGACCACCTCGCGGCGCTGCGCGGGCTTGCCCGCCTCGAAGGGGCTGGCGTTGAGGCACAGCACCGCGTCGACGCCGAGCTCCGCCAGCCCGGCGACGGGACCGTCGGGCCACCAGACGTCCTCGCAGATCGCGAGGCCGAGCCGCACCCCGTCGACGTCGAGGACGACCAGCCGGTCGCCGGGGGTGAACCAGCGCTTCTCGTCGAAGACGCCGTAGTTCGGCAGGAAGTGCTTGTCGTACCGCGCGACGAGCTCGCCGCCGTGCAGCACGCCTGCGGCGTTGCGGGCGCCGCCGGTGGGGTTGGTGCTGGTCTCCGGCGCGTCCGGGTCGCGGTCGAGGAAGCCGACCACCACGATCAGATCCCCGCAGCCGGCCGCGTCCAGCGATCGGGCCAATTCGTGCACGGCCTCGCGCGAGTCGACGGCGAAGGACCGGCGCAGGAGCAGGTCCTCCACCGGGTAGCCCGTGAGGGCCATCTCGCCGAAGACGGCGACCTGCGCGCCGCGCTGCGCGGCGTCCCGGGCTGCGGCGGTGATCCGAGTGACATTCGCGTCCAGGTCACCCACGACGGGGTTGATCTGGCACGCCGCGACACGAAGGGGCGTCATGGCTCAACCCTAGCGTCCCGGGAACCGGGAGCGCCGCGTGGCAGGATCGGAAGGATGAAGGCAGGCAAGCCCCTCCTGACCGCGACCGCGGTCCTCGCCGCGGCGGTACTCGCGGGATGTTCGGTCCAGATAGGGGGGACCGCGGAACCGGCGGGCGGATCGTCCGCGCCGGGCAGCGCCACCCCCACCCGGACGTCGGTCGCGGGCGTGCCCGCGAGCCTCGGGAAGTACTACGGGCAGAAGGTCGAGTGGGGCTCCTGCGCCGCGATCGCCAAGGCCGACGACATCGCCGAGTACGACAAGACGAAACTCGAGTGCGGCCGCGTGACGGTGCCGATCGACTACGACGATCCGTCGGCGGGCGAGACGAAGCTCGCCGTCGCCCGGGTCAAGGCGACCGGGCAGCGGCGGGGCTCGCTGCTGATGAACCCCGGCGGCCCCGGCGGCTCCGGCGTGCAGCAGGTGGCGGGCAAGTCGATGGAGGCCGACAAGTTCGAGATCGCGCAGAGCTTCGACCTGGTCGGCTGGGACCCGCGCGGCGTGGGTGCTAGCTCGCCCGCCGTGAAGTGCTTCAGCGACAAGCAGCGCGATGAGAACCGCCTCTCCACCCTCGCCTTCGACAACTCCCCGGCGGGCATCGCGAAGCAGGAGGCGTTCAACAAGTCCCAGGCGGACCTGTGCGCCGAGAAGATGGGGAAGGCCTTCCTGGCCAACGTCGGCACCGCGCAGACGGTGCGGGACCTGGACGTGCTGCGCGCGGTGCTCGGCGACGAGAAGCTCACCTACCTCGGCTACAGCTACGGCACCTTCATCGGCGCGATCTACGCGGAGACCTTCCCGGAGCGGGTCCGGGCCATGGTGCTCGACGGTGCCGTCGACCCCGCCCTCGACCAGATCACCGCGAACGTGCAGCAGATGGCCGGCTTCCAGACGGTCTTCGACGACTGGGCGAAGGACTGCGCCAAGTACCCCACGTGTCCGGTCGGGACCGACCCGGCGCAGGCGACGGCGCGGTACCAGCAGTTGGTGCGCCCGCTCATCGACAAGACGGTGCGCGGCCAGGGCGGCCGGCAGCTCAGCTACAGCGACGCGACCACCGCCACCATCCAGGCCATGTACGCGCAGCAGCTGTGGGAGCCCCTGCGGCGGGCGCTCACGGGCCTGCAGCGCGGCGACGGCTCGCTGCTGCAGCGGATCGCCGACCTCTATCTGAACCGCGACGAGATCGGCCGCTATTCGCCGATGATGGACGCCAACACCGCGATCAACTGCGTCGACGGCCCCGCCGTCACCGCGCCCGCGGACCTGGCCCGGCTCGACACCGAGATCCGCAGGGCCGCGCCCTTCCTCGACGACGGCCGCGGCACCGGCCGCGGCGCGAAGGGCACCTGCGCGTTCTGGGCGGCGGCTCCCACCCTCAAGCCGCACGAGGTGAACGCCGTCGGCGCGCCGAAGCTGGTCGTGGTCTCGACCACGCACGACCCGGCGACGCCGTACGAGAACGGGGTGAGCCTGGCCAAGCAGCTCGGCGCCTCCCTGATCAGCTTCGAGGGCAGCCAGCACACCGTCTCGCTCGAGGGCAACGCCTGCGTCGACGACGCCGTGACCGCCTATCTGCGCGACCTGAAGACCCCGGCGGCGGACCTGCGCTGCACGGCGTAGTGCGGAATATATTATCCGGCGGTGCGTTGGTACCGAGCATGACCGATCACAAGAACGTCCTCATCCTCGGAGCCAACGGGCGCATCGCGCGCCACGTCGTCGACGCCCTCGCGGGGCAGGAAGCCGTGCGGCAGACGCTCTTCGTGCGCGACGCCGCGAAGATCGCGGCGCCGCCGTCGAACTCCGAGGTCGTGGTGGGCGACGCGACCGACGAGGAATCGCTTCGCGCGGCAGCGCGAGGCCAGGACGTCGTGTACGCCAACCTCACCGGAGACGACATCGATGTGCAGGGCGAACGGGTGGTCGCCGCCCTTCGTGCCGAAGGGGTGCGCCGGCTGATCTTCGTGGCGTCCCTGGGCATCTACGACGAGGTGCCGGGGGCCTTCGGCGAATGGAACCGGGCGATCATCGGCGAGCCGCTCAAGCCCTTCCGTCGCGCCGTCGATGCGATCGAGTCGTCCGGGCTCGACTACACCGTCCTGCGGCCGGCTTGGCTCGACGACGAGGACGAGGTGGACTACGAGATCACCCGCAAGGGCGAGCCCTTCCGGGGCACCGTCGTCTCCCGGCGCAGCGTCGCGGCACTCATCACGACGATTATCGAGGACCCGTCGTTGCACGTGGGCGAGAACCTGGGCGTCGACAAGCCGGGAACCGACGGGCCGAAGCCGTACTTCATGTGATCGTCAGTTCGCGGCGAGCACGCGGATCGCGAAGATCAGGGTGTCGCCCGGCTCGACGCCGGCCTGCGGCTCGCCCTTCGGGTAGCCGTCGGCCGCGGTGACCGCGGTGATGACCGTCGTGCCGGACCGCTGCCCGACGAGCGCCGCCCGGAAGCCGGGGACCACGTCGGGGAGGGCGATCTCGGCCGAGGTCGCACGGCCGAACGCGTCGTCGAAGACCGCCCCCGTACGGCCGTTCACGCCCTGGTAGCAGACGGTGACCACCGACCGCTCGGTGAGCTCGGCACCGGACCCGGCCGCCGCGACGACGGCCTGCGACCGGTCGACCCGGTACGGCGCGTCGACCGTGATGCGCGGCGCTGTGTGCTCGGTCGGCGGGACGACGACCGCCCGGCCGGTGACCCCGGTCAGGGTGACCGCCTTGGCATCCGCGGCCGGCGCTGCGGCGGGGCAGGTGTCGATCGTGCCGGTCACCCTGGACGGGGCGGGGGGCTCCGTCGCCGCACCGCACCCGGCGAGGGCGAGGGCGCAGGCCGCCGCGGCGGCGACGGTGAGGCGAGCGAACGGTGCATCCACGCCGGGGACGCTACTCGGTATCCCCTTCGCAGGTGCGAATCGGCCGGAACCCGGGGGAGGCGTTCGGTGGCCTGCAACCTTCTCGGGTTGTAACACGCAGTTAACACCTCCTCGCTTAGGGTCGAGACATGGACCGGCAGCAGGAGTTCGTGCTTCGCACCATCGAGGAACGGGACATCCGCTTCGTGCGGCTGTGGTTCACCGACGTCCTCGGTTTCCTCAAGTCCGTGGCGATCGCGCCCGCGGAGCTGGAGGGCGCGTTCACGGAGGGGATCGGCTTCGACGGCAGCTCGATCGAGGGCTTCTCCCGGGTCTCGGAGGCGGACACCGTCGCCAAGCCCGACCCGTCGACCTTCCAGGTGCTGCCCTGGACCAGCGGCGACGGGGAGATGCACTCCGTCCGCATGTTCTGCGACATCGCGATGCCCGACGGGACGCCCTCGTGGGGCGACAGCCGGCACGTGCTGCGACGCCAGCTCAACCGCGCCGCCGATCTGGGCTTCTCCTGCTACGTGCACCCGGAGATCGAGTTCTACCTCCTGAAGAAGGAGTCCGGCCCGCACGGCATGCCGATCCCCGCCGACAACGGCGGCTACTTCGACCAGGCGGTGCACGAGTCGGCGCCGAACTTCCGGCGCAAGGCGATCGAGGCGCTCGAGGCGATGGGGATCTCCGTCGAGTTCAGCCACCACGAGGCGGGGCCCGGCCAGCAGGAGATCGACCTGCGCTACGCGGACGCGCTCTCGATGGCCGACAACGTGATGACCTTCCGCTACCTGGTCAAGGAGGTGGCGATGACCGAGGGCGTGAAGGCCTCCTTCATGCCGAAGCCCTTCTCGATCCACCCGGGCTCGGGCATGCACACCCACATGAGCCTCTTCGAGGGCGACTCCAACGCCTTCCACGACCCCGACGACGAGCTGCAGCTCTCCACCACCGGCAAGGCGTTCATCGCGGGCATCCTGCACCACGCGCCCGAGATCTCCGCCGTCACCAACCAATGGGTCAACTCCTACAAGCGCCTGGTGACGGGCGACGAGGCGCCGACCGCGGCCACCTGGGGCGCCGCCAACCGCTCCGCGATGGTCCGGGTGCCCCTGTACACGCCGAACAAGGCGAGCAGCCGCCGCATCGAGGTGCGCTCGCCCGATTCGGCCTGCAACCCGTACCTGGCCTTCGCGGTCCTGTGCGCCGCCGGCCTCGAGGGCATCAAGGGCGGCTACGAGCTACCCGAGGCCGCCGAGGACGACGTGCGGCAGATGACGGCGCGGGAGCGCCGCTCGATGGGCTTCAAGGACCTGCCCGCCAGCCTCGACGATGCGCTCGTGCTCATGGAGAAGAGCGAGCTGGTCGCGGAGACGCTGGGGGAGCACGTCTTCGAGTACTTCCTGCGCAACAAGTGGTCGGAGTGGAACGACTACCGCGCGGTGGTCACGCCGTTCGAGCTCGACCGCTTCCTCTCGCTGTAGGGCGGGGCCGACGGTGCCGCCCACGAACCGCGAGGTCCGCCGCCCGAGTGCGGGCCGGCTGGGACTCCTGGACTCCAACGCCGAGCCGAACCTCGAATCCCTGGGGTGGGCGAACATCGAGAGTGCCGACGTCCTGTGGGCGCTCTCCCGTGCCGCCGACCCGGATTGGACGCTGCGCGCCCTGGTGCGGCTGCGGGAATCCGCGGCCGCCGACTGGGCGGAGATCGACGGCCTGATCCGCGGCGACACCACCTTTCGCGGCAGGCTCTTCGGGCTGCTCGGCGCGTCCGACGCCCTCGGTGACCACCTCATCAGCCACCCCGCGTCGTGGCGCCTGCTGCGGGACACCGCCCCGCTCAAGTCGCGCGACGACCTGATCGCCGCGATGCTCGCCACCGTCGACGCGGTGAAGGTCCCGGGTCGCCGCGACGACGACCTGATCTACCGCGCCGCGGTCACCGGCGGCGCCGCGATCGCCGCGCTGCGGGACGGCTACCGCGACCTGGTGATGGTGCTCGCCGCGCGGGACCTGGCCGAGCTCGTGGAGAACGAGCCCACCCTGCCCTTCGCGATCGTGGGCGCGCATCTCGCGGACCTCGCGGACGCCGCGCTCACCGCGGCGCTGTCCGTCGCCGTCGCCTCGGTCTTCCCGGACTCCGACCCGCAGGGCCGCCTCGCCGTGGTCGCGATGGGCAAGTGCGGTGCGCGGGAACTGAACTACGTCTCCGACGTGGACGTGATCTTCGTCGCCGAGCCCGCCGACGGGGCCTCGGCGCGGCTCGCCGGCGAGATGATGCGGATCGGCTCCGCGGCCTTCTTCGACGTGGATGCCGCGCTCCGCCCGGAGGGCAAGGCCGGCAGCCTCACTCGCACGCTGGAATCCCATGTGGCGTACTACAAGCGGTGGGCGAAGACGTGGGAGTTCCAGGCGCTCCTCAAGGCCCGCCCGCAGACCGGCGACATGGAGCTGGGCCACGACTACCTGGGCGCGCTCAGCCCCATGGTGTGGGAGGCCGCCGAGCGCGAGGACTTCGTGCAGGACGTGCAGGAGATGCGCCGCCGCGTCGAGGAGAACATCGCTCCCGACCTCCGCGAGCGCGAGCTGAAGCTGGGCCGAGGCGGCCTCCGCGACGTCGAGTTCGCCGTCCAGCTCCTGCAATTGGTGCACGGTCGCACCGACGAGACGCTGCGGGAGCGGAGCACCGTCGACGCCCTGGAGGCGCTCACCGTCGGCGGCTACGTGGGTCGCGACGACGGCGCGAACTTCACCGCCTCCTACGAGTTCCTGCGCACCCTGGAGCACCGGCTGCAGCTGCGTCGCATGGAGCGCACGCATCTGCTCCCGCCGACCGACCACGAGGAGGCGTGGCGCTGGCTGGCCCGCGCCGCGCACATCCGGCCCGACGGGGACCGCGACGCGGCCGGGGTGCTGCGGGCGGAGCTCAAGCGGCAGTCGGCGCGGGTGCGCCGACTGCACACCAAACTCTTCTACCGCCCGCTGCTGGACTCGATCGCGAACCTCGACGCGGACGCGGTGAGCCTGAGCGACGACGCGATCGTCGCGCGACTGGCCGCGCTCGGCTTCCTCCAGCCGCAGCACGCCCTGGCGCACCTGAAGGCGATGGCCGACTCCTCGCGGCGCGGCCGGATCCAGACCATCCTGCTGCCCACCCTTCTCGAATGGCTCAGCGAGACCCCGAATCCCGATGCCGGCCTGCTGAACTACCGCAAGCTCTCCGAGGACCTGCGCGACGTCGAGTGGTACCTGCGCGTGCTGCGCGACGAGTCGGTGGTCGCGCAGCGGCTCATGACGGTGCTGGGCTCGTCGACCTTCGTCGCGGAGCTGCTGGGCCGCTCGCCCGACGTGATCCGCCTCTACGCCGACGGCGCCGCGGGACCGAAGCTCACGGAGCCCTCGCCGAAATCGGTCTACGACGGCATGCTCGCGGCGGTCAGCCGTGCGCCGCACCGCGACCGGGCGATCGCGGTGGCGCGGGCCATGCGGCGCAGCGAGATCGCCCGCGTCGCCTCGGCGGACATCCTCGGCATGATGACGGTGCCCGAGGTCTGCGCGGCGCTCTCGTCGGTCTGGGGTGCCGCCCTCGACGCCGCACTCGTCTCCGAGGTCGCGACGTCCGTGGTCGAGCGCGAGTCCAGCCGCAGCGCCTACGCGCCCGGAGCGCCGGCCCGGATCGCGGTCATCGGCATGGGCCGGCTCGGCGGGCACGAGATCGGCTACGGCTCCGACGCCGACGTGCTGTTCGTCTGCGTGCCCAACGAGGGCTACGAGGATTCCGACGCGGTGCGGTGGGCGAACCACGTGGCCGATGCGGTGCGGACCCGGCTCGGCGCACCGTCGGTGGACCCGGGCCTGGAGGTCGACACCGGCCTGCGCCCCGAAGGCCGCAACGGACCCGTGGTGCGGACCCTGGCCGCGTACCGGGCGTACTACCAGCAGTGGGCGCAGCCCTGGGAGGTGCAGGCGCTCCTGCGCGCCACCCACGTGGCCGGCGACGAGGGCATCGCCCGCGAGTTCCTGCACATGGTGGACGAGACCCGGTACCCCGAGGGCGGCGTCTCGCCCTCGACGGTCAACGAGCTGCGGCGCATCAAGGCGCGCGTCGACTCCGAGCGGCTGCCCCGCGGCGCGGACCCCGCGACGCACACCAAGCTGGGCCGCGGCGGCCTCTCCGACGTCGAGTGGACGGTGCAGCTGGAGCAGCTGCGGCGCGCCAGTGCCGTTCCCGCGCTGCGTAACACCTCGACCCTCGAATCGCTCGACGCGATCGAGGCGAACGAGCTGCTCCCGGCGAGCGACGTCGAGCTGCTGCGGGCGGCGTGGCTCACCGCCACCCGCGCCCGCAATGCCCTGTTCCTGGTGCGCGGCAAGCCCGTCGACCAGCTGCCGGGCCCGGGCGCAGTACTCTCCAACGTGGCCTACGTGGCCGGGTGGCGGGGCAGCTCCCTGGACTACCTCGACGACTACCTGCGCACCACCCGGCGCGGGCGCGCCGTGGTCGACCGGGTCTTCTGGGGCGAATAGCGCCGCAGCGGGCAGGATGTCCGCATGAGGATCTTCTTCCGGATGGCGGCGAGCATCGTCGGCACCGCGGCCCTGCTGGGCGCGCTCCTGGCGCTCGTGCTGCACTTCTGGCCCGGCACCGACAAGATCACGGTGGCCGCCGCCGCGGTCTCGCCGGTGCTCTGGGTCGCCTGCATCGCGATCGCCCTGGTGTGCCTGCTGTACGTCCGCGCGCTGCTGCGCCTCGTGCTGGCGGTGGCCGTGGTGGCGGCCGGGATCTGGGTGCAGGCGCCGCTGTGGCGGGGCGAGCCGGCGCCCGCCGGCCCGACGCTCACCGTGCTCAGCGCCAACATCCAGGTGGGTGCGGGCGACGTGGAGGCGCTCGCGACACTGGTCCGCGAGAACCGCGTCGACGTGCTCGCCGTGCTCGAGGTGACGGACGACGCCGCTCGGCGGATCGCCGCGTCGAGCATCGCCACGGACCTGCCGCACTCGATCGTCCGGCCCGCCGCGCTGGCCGACGGGACCGCGCTCTACAGCCGTCACCCCCTCAAGAGCACCGGCACCGTCCCCGGCTTCGTCATGAACGCGCTGACCGCCGTCGCCACCGTCCCCGGCCGCGGCGACGTGCAGCTGTTCGCGCTGCACCCGATGCCGCCGCTGGACCCCGAGACCTGGGACTCCGAGCTGCGTCGGATCGGTGCCCTGCTGCAGGGCGTGCCCGAGGGCCGTCCCGTCGTGGCCCTCGGCGACTACAACGCCACGTACGACCACGTGCGCTTCCGCAGCCTGCTCACCGGCGGCTACCGCGACGCGGGGCAACTCGCGAGCGCCGGCTGGCTGCCGACGTACCCGACGGACAAGGTCTACCCGCCCGTGGTGGGGATCGATCACGTGCTGCTGCGCGGGCTCGGGGCGGCCGAGGTCACCGGTCACGAGGTGCCCGGGGCGGATCACCGGGCGCTGCTCGCCCGGGTGGGCTGAGCTGCTGGCCGGCGATCAGGCCACGGTCAGTTCCAGGCAGTTCTCCACGCCGAACAGCCGCAGGGTGCGGCGCGCGCCCGCCGGGATCTCGTCGATGACATCGGTCGTCGCGACGACGCGGGGCTCCGTCGCGCTCAGCGTCGCGCCCTGCCGCAGGAGGTCGACGGTGCCGGCCGCGCGGATGTTGCGCACCCAGTCGGTGTCCGGCCCGTAGGGCAGCGCGATGACGAGCGTGCCGCGGTCGGTCGCGAACGCGTCGACGGGCGTCTCGTAGGCCGTGCCGCTGCGCCGCCCGACGTGCCGCACCACGGTGCGGGTCGAGTCGGGCGATTCGGCGTCGTGGACGGCGCGCGGGTTCGTGAAGTCCCGGTTGATCCGACGCACGACGTTCAGGACGGGGCGGATCCGGAACCGGATGCCCGCGAGGATCACGGCCAGCGCCGCGAGGGGGAGGAGCGCCACGGCTCCGACGACGATGGACAGCTTCCGCATGACGCCTCCAGGGATCGGTGTGCTCCCAGTCTTGCCGCGGCGCGCGGACAGCACCTCCGGTGAATCCCTGAGATCCGTCAGGGGGCTCGCCAGGCGAGCGTGAACCGGAAAGGCACCCGTCGGTGCAGGACCGCACCCGGCAGTATCGCGGACGCCGCGGCTGCGACCTCGTCGAAGGACTCCTGGGGGTCGCGGGTCGGGAACGTCGGGCGCGGGGAAGGTTCGGCGACGGGGATGGGGTGCCGGAGGAAGCCCATGACGGGATTGGCCAGCGCGGACCGGCTGACCCACAGTGCGTCCGCGATCGTCTCGGGCCGAGCCAGTCCCACGACCGACAGTCGACCGCCCGGAGCGAGCAGGTCCGCGCACCGGGCCAGCGTCGACTCCAGGTCCAGGTGGTGCAGGGTGGCGATCATGGTCACCAGGTCGTACGGTCCCTCCGCTGCGTCGAACCCGTCGAGGACCCGGACGTTCGCGACGCCCCGCTCGGCGGTGGTCGCGCGCATCCCGGCATCGGCGTCCGCGGCGTCGACGGCGCGGAACCGCTCCGCCAAGCGTTCCGCGAGGAGTCCCTCGCCGCAACCGACGTCGAGGGCCCGCCCGCGGTGCGTGGGCAGGTTGCGCAGGATCCATCCGTGGAAATGGTCGTTGTGGCTGAAGGGATGCCGGGCGTTGAACCAGTTGAGCGCACGTATGGGCAGCCCGAGAGCGGGGCTGGTGCGGATGTCCACCGCTTAGTTCGCGGAGAGGATCTTGATCGCGAAGATCAGCGTGTCGCCCGCCTGGATGCCGGCGGAGGGCTGTCCCGTCACGTAGCCGTCGGCGGGCGCGATCGCCACGCCCACCGAGGTGCCGACCTTCTGACCCGCGATGGCCTTCTTGAAGCCGGGGATCACGCCGTCGAGCGAGAACGACGCCGGCTTGCCGCGGTCGTAGGTGCTGTCGAAGCGCTCGCCGGTGCGGCCGTTCACTCCCAGGTAGCAGACCGAGACCGTCGCGGTGTCGCCGACCACGGCACCGTCGCCGGGCGGGTTGAAGGCCTGGACGTGCGTCTGCTCGACGGAGAAGGGCTTCTCGACGGTGATCTGCGGGGACGCGGTGTCCGAGGGGCCGGTTACCACGATGGAGCCGGTCTGTCCCTGGTAGGTCCAGTCGGGGGAGTTCGCCGTGCTCGGGGCGCCCGTGGGGCAGGCCGCGGAGGCCTCCGGCGTGCTGCAGGCGGTCAGGGACGCCGCCGCGAGGACGACGGAGGCGACGGCGAGGGTCGAACGGGAGGCACGCATGGTCTCGAACCTACCGCCTCGCCGGAGGTTCTCAGCAGCGTCCCAGGCGGACCGACCGGATCCGGGACTCCCCTTGGGTAGCGTGTGGCCGTGGGTACGCGCGGGACGGTGGCGGAGCTGGTGCGGATCGCGCGTCTGGACGGCGCCGCGCGGCGGGCCGTGGGCGCCGCGGAGCGGCTCCTCGGCGGCGTCGGGCGCGGCGAGATCATCTACCTCATCGGAGTCGCCGGGCATCCCAACCTGGGCGACGAACTGGTGCTGCGGATCTGGCTGCGCTACCTGGCCAGGGTCAGGCCCACGGCCACGGTCGTGGTGGACGTCGCCCACGTGGGCGAGGCCGCGTTGCTGTTCGCCGGCGACCATCCCCGCGCCGTCTTCGTGGACACGCTGTGGCGGCTCGCCCGCGCCGCCGACGAGAACCCGGACCTGCAGGAGGGCACCGCCGCGCAGGACTGGGTCGCGAGCGCCGCCACCGACCTGCGGATCGCCCCCGGCCTGGCCGAGGGCGTCGACCATCTGCTGCGCGCCTCCAGCATCCACGTCATCGGCGGTGGATACGTGAACCGGCAGTGGCCCCAGTGGTTCCCGGTGATCTCGGCGGTCGCCGCCGTCACGGCGCGCACCGGCGCGGCGGCCTACGCATCGGGGCTCGGTCTGCTCCCGCTGCCCGACGGTGCCGACCTCGACCGGTTCCTCGCGGACGCCGCGGCGTTCGCGGTGTTCGACGTGCGGGACCGCCCGTCCTATGCGGCACTGCGCGACGTGCCGGGCGCGTTGCTGACCGGCGACGACGTCTGGCTCGGGCTGGGCACCGCCGCGGGACGATCCGGCGCCGCATCGGGATTCGGTCGAGCGCCAGCGATTCCGGCGCGGCCCGGTGGGGTGGTGCTGTGCATGCAGGAGGACCTGTCCGAGGGCTTCGTGAGGGACGGCCTGGTCGGCGCGCCGGCGCTGGCCGCCCTCGCTCGCGAGGTGCTCGACGCCTGGGACGTTCCGGGCGAGCGGGTCACCGTCGTCGAGGGCATCCCCGGCCACGACTACACCGTCCCGAAGCTGTTGGGGGACAGGATCGACGGCGCACGGATCATCCCGTTCCTCGACGTCTGGCGCGCGGGGCTGCCCGTCGGCGAGGGGCGCACCTGGATCAGCTCCCGGTTCCACCCGCACCTCCTTGCCGCCGCCGCGGGCGACAGCGGCGTCGCGGTGGTGCCCAAGCGGGAGTACTACGACATCAAGCACGGCTCACTGGTCGACGCCGGGTCGCGGTGGACCGTCGTCCACGACGACTCGCCCGTGCCGGCCCGACCCGATGCCGGAGGCTTCCCGGAAGCGGATCGTCGGGCCAATGTCGCGCGGAAGACGGCGCTGGCGGCGCGGTTGTACCCGAGTGTCTGAGGAACGGGTTCGCGGCGCGCCTCCCGCTAGCGTGGAGTCGTGATCATCTGGCTCAACGGCGGTTTCGGTGCCGGCAAGACGACCCTGGCGGGCGAGTTGCACCGTCGGCTGCCGGAGGCAGTCGTCTTCGACCCGGAGGAACTGGGCATCACGCTGTGGCGGTGGGTGCCGCGGAACGAGGACTTCCAAGACCTGGACAGCTGGCGCGAACTGGTTGTGCACACCGCGCTGGCTCTGCGCCGGCACCACGCGGAGGTCCTGATCGTCCCGATGGCGCTCGTGCGCGACGCCTACCGCGAGGAGATCCTGGGCGGGCTGGCCGCCGCGGGGGAGGAGATCCTGCACGTCTTCCTGGATCTGGACCTCGCGGTACAGCGGGACCGGTTGCTGAGTCGCGCTCCCGAGGGCGAGGTGCCGCCCGGGGCGGAGGAGTGGGCCTTCAGCCGCCTCGATCCCGACGCCGCGGCCCGGCAGCCCGAGGGCACCCTGATCCTGCGCTCCGATCGGCTCGGTCCGGGTGAACTCGCGGACCAGGTTCTGGCGGCCCTCCCCGGGTGAGAGCTAGGACGGATCGGGGCGGGCGGAGCTGCGCCCGAGTCGCTCGGCGTCGTACTGCCGGCTCATGTCCGCGGTGGGGATGACGAGCACCTCGCCGTCGGGCAGCGTCGTGCTGATCTGCGGGCGCGCCGGGCCGGAACCGGCGCCCGACCGGTCGACCACGTCGTTCCCCTTGAGCTTCGTCTCGAACATCGTCGCCTCCTGTTCTCCACCGACGATACGCGCGTCGTGGCGGATTCGACGGGGCCGTTTCCGAGCCGGCGTCGAGCGTCAGGCGAGCCGGTCCATGAGGAGGGCGGTGCCGTCCTGCCGGCGGTGGGCGTCGATCTGCGGGACGAGCCTGCGGAAGTGCTCGGAGGCGCAGTGCGCGTCGAGGGCGTCCTGGTCGGGCCAGGTCTCGATGTAGACGAAGTGACCGGCGTCCTGGCGGTCGACGAACAGGTCGTAGCTGATGCAGAGCGGTTCCCGCCGGGTGAGGCGGACCAGCTCGTCGATCAGGGGCCGCACCTCGTCGACGGCGTCGACTCGGATGAAGTCCTGCGCGATCACCTGCAACGTCACCCGTTCAGCGTAGCCGCGCCGCGCGGCCCCGGAACGGGCTCGGCCCCGCACCTGGAGCAGGTGCGGGGCCGAACCGGGTGGAGCTCAGTCGATCACACGTCGTAGTAGAGCTGGAACTCGTACGGGTGCGGGCGCAGGTTCACCGGCGCGATCTCGTTCTCGCGCTTGTAGGAGATCCACTCCTCGATGAGGTCCTCGGTGAAGACGCCACCGGCGGTGAGGTACTCGTGGTCCTCCTCGAGACGGTCGATCACGTCCGCGAGCTGCGTCGGGGCCTGCGGGATGCCCTTGGCCTCCTCGGGCGGCAGCTCGTAGAGGTCCTTGTCGACGGGGGCGTGCGGCTCGATCTTGTTCTTGATGCCGTCGAGGCCCGCCATCATCATGGCGGCGAAGGCCAGGTACGGGTTGCCCGAGGAATCGGGGCAACGGAACTCGATGCGCTTGGCCTTGGGGTTGTTGCCCGTGATCGGGATACGGACGCACGCCGAGCGGTTGCGCTGGCTGTACACCAGGTTGATCGGGGCCTCGTAACCCGGGA
Source organism: Tsukamurella sp. USMM236 (assembly GCF_037148755.1). Lineage (NCBI taxonomy): Bacteria > Bacillati > Actinomycetota > Actinomycetes > Mycobacteriales > Tsukamurellaceae > Tsukamurella > Tsukamurella sp. USMM236. The sequence goes on along the minus strand of NZ_JBBCSS010000005.1, from coordinate 210,734 downwards.
CCAGGCGCTTGTACGAGTTGATCGTCGGGTTGGTGAACGCGAGCAGCGACGGGGCGTGGTGCAGGATGCCGCCGATGTACCAGCGCGCCAGGTCCGACAGACCGCCGTAGCCGGCCTCGTCGTAGAACAGCGGCTTGCCGTCCTTCCAGAGCGACTGGTGGGCGTGCATGCCCGAGCCGTTGTCGCCGAACAGCGGCTTCGGCATGAACGTGACGGTCTTGCCCTCCTGCCACGCGGTGTTCTTCACGATGTACTTGAAGAGCTGGACGTCGTCGGCCGCGTGCAGCAGCGTGTCGAACTTGTAGTTGATCTCGGCCTGGCCGCCAGTGCCCACCTCGTGGTGGCCGCGCTCGAGCGTGAAGCCGGCGTTCTGCAGGTTGGTCGAGATCTTGTCGCGCAGGTCCACGTAGTGGTCGTACGGCGCGACGGGGAAGTAGCCGCCCTTGGTCTTGACCTTGTAGCCGAGGTTCGGGGAGCCGTCCTCCTCGACCGCGCGGCCGGTGTTCCACGAGCCCGAGATCGAGTCGACCTCGTAGAACGAGCCGTTGATCGTCGAGTCGAAGGAGACCGAGTCGAAGATGTAGAACTCGGCCTCGGCACCGAAGAAGCAGGTGTCGGCGATGCCGGTGCTCTGGAGGTACTCCTCCGCCTTACGCGCGATGTTGCGCGGGTCGCGGCTGTAGGCCTCGCGGGTGAACGGGTCGTGCACGAAGAACGAGATGTTCAGGGTCTTCGCCGCACGGAAGGGGTCGATGCGCGCCGTGGTGACGTCCGGCAGCAGCATCATGTCCGACTCGTCGATCGACTGGAAGCCGCGGATCGACGAACCGTCGAAGGCCAGGCCGTCCTCGAAGACGCTCTCGTCGAACGCCGAGGCGGGGATGCTGAAGTGCTGCATCGTGCCGGGCAGATCGCAGAAGCGGATGTCGACGTACTCGACGTTCTCCTTCTTCAGGTAGTCGAGAAGTTCCTCTTTGGTAGTGAACACCTGTTACTGGCTCCTTCGTCGTCCGGCGGTGACGGTCGCGGTCGTACCGTTCGCACCACCACCGAGGTTACGAGAATGAACGGTATGGACGAGGTGTTGCCCGAGAACTAACGCAATGTTTCAACGGTGTTACACATCGAGGGCCGTCCGGAAAGCCGCCGAATCGGACCCCACGTACCCTGAGTGCATGCGTCGAGAAACGGGATCATGGCTGTCCGGAGCCTCCGCGGCCCTGCCGGAGGGTTCCCACGGGGACTACCGCGGGCAGGCACTGGGCCTGCCGCGCGACGGTGCCGGGTCCGCGGCCGGATCGGGCCGCCGCGTGCTGGGGCTGTTCCTCGACTGGGTGCCGTCCGCGCTGATCGCGGTGGCGATCGTGGGACCGAGCCGCGTCTTCGCGGGGGAGCCCACCGCCTTCGACACGCTCGCGCTGGGCATCTGGTTCGCCGTCGGCGTGCTGTCGGTGACCCTGTTCGGCTTCACGCCCGGCCAGTACTTCGTCGGGCTTCGCGTCGCGCGGATCGAGAACCCGCAGATGCGGGTGGGCTTCGTCCGCGCGCTGGCGCGCAACCTGCTCATCGTCTTCATCGTGCCGCCGCTGATCCAGGACGTGGACGGCCGCGGCATGCACGATCGCGCCACCGGCACGATCCTCGTCAAGGCCCGCTGAGTCCCGGGCCCCGCTGACGACTCAGGGCCCGCCGTGGCGGGCCCTGAGGGGCGGATCAGTTCGAGCCGGTCTTGCGCCGGACGGTGCGCTGCACGCTGCGCATCTTGGCGCCCTGCGGCAGCGGGCCGCGCGGCATTTGCGCGCCACCCGTGCGGGTGGAGAGCGCCGCGAGGCGGCCCTCGAGCTCGTCGATCTTCTTGCCGTTGATGTTCGACGGGAGCTTGTTCAGGGAGCGCTGCAGCTTCCGCAGCGGGACCTGTCCCTCCTCGTTGCCCACGGTGAACTCGTAGATCGGGGTCTGGCCCACGACGCGGGCCGTCTTCTTCTTCTCCTGCGCGAGCAGGCCCTTGATCCGGCCCTCGTTGCCCTCGGCCACGAGGATCACGCCGGGCTTGCCGATCACGCGGTGCACCGCGTCGGCGTGGGTGGTGCGGGCGACGGCCTGCGTCACGCGCCACGAGCCGCGCATGTTGTCGAGCGCCCAGCCGGCCGCGCCGACCTGGCCCTCGTTCTTGGTGTACACGCTGCGCTCGAGGCGGCGGGTGAAGACGATGAACGCGCCGAGCGCGCCCAGCAGCACGCCGAGGATGAGGAACATCCACCACGTGCCGGCGAAGTAGCCGATCACCAGAGAGAGCGCCACGGCCGCGACGAAGACGCCGACCATGATCGGTACCAGCGCCTTGTCTTCCTTGCGCTGCATCTGGAACGCCTGCCACATCTGCTTGCGGCGGTCCTTCGAAGCGGCCCTGCGGGCGCGCTTCGCCTCGGCCTTCTGCGCCTTGAGCTTGTCGGCGGCTGCCTTGTCCTGTGCCATGTCTCCCAGCTTAATGTGCGATTACTTCACGCCGAACCGCTACTTCGCGGCGGCGGCCATCCGGCTCAGCACCGAGGTGGCCTCCTGCGCCGCGTCACCCTCGGCGGTCAGGTGCGCCATGTTCTCCGGGATGGGCCGGCCGTGGTGCGCCATCGCCTTCGCGTAGAGCTTGCCCGCGCGGTACGACGAGCGCACCAGCGGTCCGGCCATGACGCCGGCGAAGCCCATCTCCTCGGCGGCGGCGGTGTGCTCGACGAACTCCTCCGGCTTGACCCACCGCTCCACGGGGTGGTGCCGCGGCGACGGGCGCAGGTACTGCGTGATGGTGATGATGTCGCAGCCCGCGTCGTGCAGGTCGCGCATCGCCTCCATCACCTCCTCGGGGGTCTCGCCCATGCCGAGGATGAGGTTCGACTTGGTGACCAGGCCGAAGTCGCGGGCCTGGCGGATCACGTCGAGCGAGCGGTCGTACCGGAACGCCGGGCGGATGCGCTTGAAGATGCGCGGCACCGTCTCCAGGTTGTGGGCCAGCACTTCGGGGCGCGACTCGAAGACCTCGGCCAGCAGCTCCGGCTTGGCGTGGAAGTCGGGGATCAGGTTCTCGACGCCCGTGTTCGGGTTCAGCGCGTGGATCTGGCGCACCGTCTCCGCGTACAGCCAGACGCCCTCGTCGGGCAGGTCGTCGCGGGCGACGCCCGTGATGGTGGAGTAGCGCAGGCCCATGGCCTGCACCGACTCGGCCACGCGGCGCGGCTCGTCCCGATCCAGCTCCGCGGGCTTGCCGGTGTCGATCTGGCAGAAGTCGCAGCGACGGGTGCACTGCTCACCGCCGATGAGGAAGGTGGCCTCGCGGTCCTCCCAGCACTCGTAGATGTTGGGGCAGCCCGCCTCCTCGCACACCGTGTGGAGGCCCTCACGCTTGACGAGGCCCTTGAGCTCGGTGAATTCAGGGCCCATCTTCGCGCGCGTGCGGATCCAGTTCGGCTTGCGCTCGATCGGGGTCTGTGCGTTACGGACCTCGAGGCGGAGTAGCTTGCGGGGGTTCTCCGGGGTACTCACTCGGTCCATGCTACGCCCGGTCCCGCGGCCCGACGGTGGCGCGGGTCACGGCCCGTCGCCCTTGATTGTTCGACCATCTAATCTGACTCGGGCAGGAGGTGTGACGATGGCGCAGGGGCGGACCCCGTGGGGCACGTTCGTCGTGCTCTACCTGGTGTTCTTCCTCATGGGCGCGGAGATGAACCTCGTCGCGCCGCTGCTGCCGGACATCGCGCGGGCCTTCGACGCATCGACCGGCGCCGCGGGCAACGTCGTCACCGCCTACGTCCTCTGTTACGCCGTCACCGGGCCCCTCTTCGGCCGGCTCTCCGACCGGCTCGCACGGCGGCACGCGATCGCCGCCGGGATGGCGGTCTTCGCCGTGGCGGACGTCCTCAGCTACCTCGCGCCGTCGCTGGAGCTGCTCGTCGCGGCGCGTGCGCTCTCCGGCCTCGGCGCGGCGCTCGGCGCACCGTCGATCTGGGCGTACCTCGCCGAGTACGCCGCGCCCGCGCAGCGCGGGCGGGCGGTCTCGCTGGGCGCCGCCGCGTACGCCGGCGGCCAGGTCCTGGGCGTCCCGTTGGGCGCGCTCCTGGCGACGGGTCTCGGGTGGCGCGCGCCGTACCTGCTGATCGGCGTGCCGATGCTGGTGGTGGCCGCGGTGACGGCCCTGCGCCTGCCGTCCGCGGGCCCGTCCGCTCCCGGCCCCGATCGGGGCGGCCTGTTCGCGCCCTGGCGGGATCGTCGGATCGCGCTCGCCTTCTCGTCTTCGCTCCTCCTGCAGGCCGGGCGGCTCGGCGCGTACACCTACGTCGGCGTCCTGCTCTCGCAGCGGTTCGGGTACGGCCTCACCGCCCTCGGCCTGGTGGGCCTCGTGGTCGGGATCGGCTCGATGGCCGGGTCCGTCAGTACGGGCGTGCTCGTCGACCGCCTGGCCCGGCGCGGCGTGCACCCGGCGTGGGTGCCGGCCGGCGCGGCCCTGGTCGTCGCCGCGGGGGTCGCGGTCGCCACGACGGCGACCGTCCCGGCGGTGGTCATCGCGGCCGTCGCGGTGTGGTGCGCGGGCGGCGGGGCCTTCTTCTCCGCGCAACAGACCTACCTGTCGTCCGCCGACCCCGACAACCGCGCCGCCGTGCTGGGCTGGAACAACGCCTGCACGAACGCCGGGGTCGCGACGGGCACCTCGGTGCTGGGCGCGCTGGCGGTGGGCGGCCCGTGGTTCGCCGCCACGGCGACGGCGTTCGCGGTGGCGGCCGCGCTGCTGTGCTTCGCCTCCGTGCGGCTCGGCGACGCCCCGGCCCGCGGGTAGCGGGCGCGGGACGGGCCGCTCAGGGCTTCGACGGCCACCACACCCGGTCACCGAGCGCGGTGATCGCCGCGGGCACGAACACGGTGCGCACCACCACGATGTCGATCAGGAGGCCGATGCCGATCGTCGATCCGATCTGCAGCAGGTTGATCACGCTGCCGCTCATCAGCGCGAACATCGTGATGGCGAAGACCAGTCCGGCGGTGGTGATCACGCTGCCGGTGGTGCCGAACGCGCGGAGCACGCCGCGGACCGTCGAATCCCCGGCGGCCTCCTCGCGGATGCGGTCCGCGAACAGCATGCTGTAGTCCGCGCCCACCGCGACCAGCGCCATGAAGGCGATCGGCAGCACCGACCAGTCGACGGGGATCCCCAGCCCGTGCTGCCAGAGCAGCACCGACGCGCCCGCCGCGGCGGCGAAGGACAGCACCACGGTGGCGACCATGAGCGCCGCCGCGATCACCGCGCGGAGCAGAACCAGGAGCACGAGGAAGACGCCGATCACGGCGACCAGGCCGAAGAGCAGGAAGTCGCGCAGCACCTGCTCGCGCATCTGCGCCGAGATCGACGCCAGTCCGAAGCCGTCCATCGTCGCGGGCTCGAGCACGGTGCCCTTCGCTGCGGCGCGCGCGGCGTCGGGGATCGACGCGGCGGTGTTGAGCGCCTCGTCCGAATACGGGTTGATGCCCCACACCACGAGCATGCGGGCCGACCGGCCGTCGGGCGACATGAGCACCCGCGAGCCGTCGACGAAGCGGTCCGACTGCAGCCCCTGCGCGGGCAGGTAGAAGCCGCGGCCCGGGCCGTTCGTGGTGCCGGCGCTGAGCCCGGTGAGGTAGTCGGTGGCGGTACCCAGCCCCTCCTGGAGGCGGCCCGTCATCTCCACGACCTGATCGGTGCCGGTCTTGACCTGACCGAGGCCCGTGCTGAGCTGGGAGAGGCCGGTGGACAGCTGGGTGACGCCCGCGTTGAGCTCGGCGAGCTGCCCCTTGACCTGTTCCGGGCTGAGCCCGCCGAGGCCCGTGAGGAGCCCCTGCAGGCGGGCGAGGGCGTCGTCGGCCTGGGCGAGCGCGGTCGCCGCGCGATCCGTCGTGCCGGCGGGCAGTACGACGGTGGCCGCGCGCACCGCCGTCGACGCCCGCCCGGAGGTGGCGCGATCGAGCTGCGCGAAGGCCTGGCGCGCCGCGACGCAGTTCGCGTCGGCGGTGCAGGCCGGGGAGGCCGGGCCGACCAGCGGGCCGAAGACGTCGCCGATCCCGGCGTTCTGCCGCTGCGCGGTGCGCACCGCGTCGGCGGCGGTGGTCAGGGTGGCCACGGCGCTGCGCAGCAGGGCGGTCGCGGCGTTCACGTCGACGGTGCCGCCGCTCGCGGTCGCCAGCGCCTGCTGCGCGGAGGTCAGCGCGTCGAGCACGCCCGACGCCAGCCCGGTCACGCGCTGCGTGCCGGCGACGAGCTCCGGGACCCGGCGCGACGCCTCGCTCGCGCCGGCGTTGAGCTGATCGACGCCGGAGGCGAGCGCCTTGAGCTGCGGCGAGGCCTCCTTGAGCTGGCGGTTCGCGTCGCCGAGGCCGTTCGCCACCTGCTGCGTCTGGTAGCCGACCGCCGACTCGGGGATCGGCTTCCCGTCGGGCCGGGTGATCGACCGGACGTAGGCCACCTGCGGGAGATTCGACACCCCGATCGCGATGGCCTCGAGCGCCGCCAGGTCGTGGGTGTTGCGCATGTCGTGATCGGCGCGGATGAGCAGGAACTCCGGCACCGCCTCGTTGACGCCCCAGTGCTCCTGCACCGTCTCGTAGCCGTTGCGGGAATCCGTGGCCCGCAGCTGCATCCGGTTCTCGTCGAAGCCGATCACCATGCTCGGCAGTACCGCCGCGGCGGCGACCAGCACCACGAGCGCGGCGGCGGACAGCGGCACGGCGCGGCGCATCACCTTCGCGCCCGTGCGGCGCCACCGCTTCTCCGTGCCGGGCCGCGGCTCGACCCAGCCGCGCGCGCCCAGGAAGCGCAGCAGCGCGGGCGGCAGGGTGAGCGCGATGAGGCAGGTGACGATGATGGAGATCGTCGTGGGCAGCCCGGCGGTCACGAAGATGCCGACCTTGCAGAAGATCATCGCGCCGCTCGCCACGGCGATGGTGAGGGCGGAGGCGACGATGATGCGCCCGACGCGCGTCGACGCGGCGACCGCGGCCTCGTCGGACGGGATTCCGGCGCGGCGCGCCTCGTGGTACCCGGCGACGGCGAAGATCGCGTAGTCGGTCGCGGCGCCCAGCACCATCGCCGTCATGATCGCGATGGAGAAGTTGGACACGGGGATGACCTCGTGCTCGCCCAGCAGCGAGACGATGGGTCGCGACACCGCGAGCGAGAGCCCGATGGTCAGCAGCGGCACCATCGCCGCGCCGATCGACCGGTAGGTGATGAGCAGCAGCGCCATGATGAGCACCACCGAGACCGCGGTGATCACCAGGAGCGACGCGTCGATCGCGGTGAACAGGTCCGACAGGGTCGGAGCGGTGCCCGTGAACTCCACGGTCGTGCCCGCCGGCGCCGGGATCGAGCGGATGGTTTCCCGGATCGCCTCGGTACTCGACTGCGCCCGGGTGGAACCGATGTCGCCGACCTCGGCCACGAGCAGGTTGATGGCCTTGCCGTCGGGGCTCAGGCCCACCTCACGTGCGGCCGGCTTGCCGAAGGTGTCGATGACGTACGCGACGTGCTCCTTGTCGGCCTCGAGGGCCGTGGTGAGCGCGCGGTAGTACTGCTCCTGCTCGGGGCCGATCCTCCCCTCGGCGGCGACGATGACGTTGCCCTGCGCCGTCGACGACGGGGTGCCGAACTCCTCGGCCATGGCCCGCAGCCCGTCGACGCCGGGCAGGTCGCCCGGGATGAACGGCGCGGAGTGCTTGTGGACCGTGACCTCGAGCTGCGGCACCGCGACGTTGAGGACGCCGGCGACGGCGACCCAGAACAGGAGGATCCAGGCGGCGTAGCGCACGCAGAGCCGGCCGAGCCGCGCGAAGAAGGGCTGCTTCGCGGCGGAATTACTATGGGCGTCGATCACGGTCACCTTCCGGTCCGCCGGAGGAGATCCGGGCGTGGTCCAAAAATCGAACTAGACTGATAGGTGTGAACCGTATCTCTATCGACGAGGCGCGCCTAGAGCCTCCCGGTGTGGGTTCCGACGCAGAGCGGCAGGGGGAGTGACATGGGTCACAATGACGGGGACGTCGACCGACCGCTACCCGGGCGGCCGGTCCGCGGGTCGGACACCGGGCGGCCGATGATGGCCGCGCTGGACCTGTTCGGCCGGCGGTGGGCGCTGCGGATCGTGTGGGAGCTGCGGTTCGGGAAGTCGCGGTTCTCCGACCTGCGCAACGAGATCGAGGGCATCTCGTCGAGCACGCTCTCGCAGCGGCTCTCGGAACTCACGGCGGCGCACATCGTGACGCAGACGTCCGACGGCGCCTACCGCCTCAGCTATCAGGGCAAGGCGCTGCTCATCGCCCTGGGGCCGCTGGAGTTGTGGGCCAAGACGTGGGCGAAGGGCGTCCGGGACGGCGTGGAGGAGGACCCGGCCGATCAGGCGTGATCGGCGGCGTGCAGGGTCTCGTCGGTGACGGGGAGGTCGCCGTCGAGCGCGCGCTGGACGGCGTCGACGACGGCGTCGCGCACCTCGCCGACGGTGACGTCGCGGCCCAGCTCGGAGCTCAGCGTGGTCACGCCCGCGTCGGGGATGCCGCAGGGGATGATCGCGTCGAAGCCGCCGAGCGTGTTGTCGCAGTTGAGGGCGAAGCCGTGCAGGGTCACGCCGCGCGCCACGCGGATGCCGATGGCGGCCACCTTGCGCTCGGGGCGCGCACCGTCGGCGGGGAACCAGACGCCCGAGCGGCCCTCGACCCGGCCTACCGCGAGGCCCAGCCCTCGGCAGACCTCGATGAGGGCCTGTTCGATCCGGCGGACGTAGTCGACGACGTCCATCGCGGAGCCGAGTTTGATGATCGGGTAGCCGACGAGCTGGCCGGGGCCGTGCCAGGTGATCTTGCCGCCGCGGTCCACGTCGATGACGGTGCTGCCGTCCGTCGGCAGGTCCTGCGGCTCGGTGCGCTTGCCCGCGGTGAACGTGGGCGGGTGCTCGAGGAGGAGCATCCGGTCGCCGATGGCGCCGTCGGCGCGCTGGTTCGCGAGGTCGTGCTGGAGGTCGAAGGCCTCCTGGTAGCCGATGGTGCCGAGGTCCTCGACCAGGATCGGGGCGGAATCGGCGCGGGCGGAGCGTGCGGGCATGCCCTCGACGCTACGCCTCGTCCACCATCGCCGCGGCGAGTGCGGCGGGAAGTGTGGTGTGCGCGAACCGGAATCCGCTCTCGTGGAGCACGCGCGGGACGGCGCGCTGCGACGTGAGCAGGCCCTCGTCGGCGATCTCGCCGACCGCGGTGCGCAGGGCGATCCGGGGCACCACCCAGCGTGCGGGGCGGTGCACCTCGCGGCCGAGCGCCTCGCTGAAGGCCTGCTGCCGCACGGGCGCCGGCGCGACGACGTTGACGGGCCCGGAAATCGTGCCGGCGAGGGCACCGTCGAGCACGTGCAGGACGGCGCGGGCGGCGTCGTCGCGCGAGATCCACGACATCCACTGGTGGCCGCTGCCGAGCCGGCCGCCCAATCCGAGCCGGTAGACGCGACGCAGCACGGGCAGGAGACCGCCGGCCGCGGAGAGGACGTGACCGAAGCGCAGGTGCGCCACCGTGACCCCGGCGGCACGGGCGGGGGCCGCGGCGGCCTCCCACTCGACGCACAGGCTCGCGAGGAAACCCGAACCCGGCGGGGTGCCGTCCGGTCCGTCGAGGCACTCCGTCTCGCCCGCGTCGCCGTAGACGCCGATCGCGCTCGCGCCCAGGAACACCGGCACGCCTGCGCGCGCGGCCGCGTCGGCGAGCGCGGCGGACCCCTCGATGCGGGAGTCGCGCAGGTCCTGTTTCACCGCGCCGGTCCAGCGGCGGCCCGCGATGGGGGAGCCGTTCAGCACGATCACCGCGTCGAAGCCGGCCAGGTCGGGGACCTCGCCGCGCGCCGGGTCCCACGGGAGCCCGCGTGCGGCATCGCCCCGAACGAGCGGAACGACGGTGTCGCCCCGCCGCGTCAGCGCTCGCGACACCGCAGTGCCGATGAGCCCCGACGATCCGGCGAGGGCGACCCGTCGTTCCATGAGATCGGGTGGTTCCGGGTTTACAGGCCCAGATCCGCCTCGAACGCGCCCTCCTCGAGACGGTGCTTGACCGTCGTGAGGAAGCGGCCCGCGTCGGCACCGTCGATGAGGCGGTGATCGTAGGTCAGCGGGAGGAAGGCCATCGGGTGGATGCCGATGGACTCGGTGCCCGCGGCGTCCTTGACGACGACCGGGCGCTTGACGATCGCGCCGGTGCCCAGCATCGCCGCCTGCGGCGGGACCAGGATCGGGGTGTCGAAGAGCGCGCCCTCGCTGCCGATGTTGGTGATGGTGAAGGTGCCGCCGGACAGCTCGTCGGGCTTGAGGCCGCTGTTGCGGGTGCGCTCCGCGAGGTCGACGATCGCGCGGGCCAGGCCGGCCAGCGACAGGTCGTCGGCGTTCTTGATCACCGGCGAGAGCAGGCCCTGCGGGGTGTCGACGGCGATGCCCAGGTTCACCACACCGTGGTAGGTGATCTCCTTGAAATCGTCGCTGATCGACGCGTTGACGTTCGGGTGCACCTTGAGCGCCTCGATGACCGCCTTCGCGATGAAGGGCAGGTAGGTGAGGTTGACGCCCTCGTTCGCCTTGAACGCGGCCTTCGCCTGCGCGCGCAGCGCCACGATCTTGGAGAAGTCGACCTCGAAGACCTGGGTGAGCTGCGCGGAACCCTGCAGCGACTCCCGGGTGACCTTCGCCGTGATCTGGCGGATGCGGTTGGTCTTCTGCGAGGTGCCGCGGAGCGCCGCCAGCTCGGGGCGGGCGCCCTTCGGGGCCGACGGCGCCGGAGCCGCGGCGGCCGCAGGGGCGGCAGCAGCCGGAGCGGCGGGGGCCTTGGCGGCCTCGGCCGCGGCGAGCACGTCCTGCTTGCGGATGCGGCCACCGACGCCGGTGCCCTTGACCGCGTTCAGGTCCACGTTGTTCTCCGCGGCCAGCTTGCGCACCAGCGGAGTGACGTACGGCGTCGAATCCGACGACGACGCGGCCGGGGCGGCGGGCGCCGCGGGGGCGGCCGGAGCAGCCGGGGCCGCGGGAGCGGCCGCAGCAGGAGCGGGGGTCGGCGCGGGAGCCGGGGCCGCGGGGGCGGCCGGAGCGGCGGGTGCCGGGGCGGGCTCGGGGGCCGGTGCCGGTGCGGCGGGCGCGGCCGGCGCCGCGGGGGCGCCGGAGCCGACGACGGCGAGCACGCCGCCCACGGCGATGACGTCGTCCTCGTTCGCCTTGATCTCCAGCAGCGTGCCGGCGACCGGCGACGGGATCTCCGTGTCGACCTTGTCGGTGGAGACCTCGAGCAGGGGCTCGTCGACGGCGATCTCGTCGCCGACGTTCTTGAGCCAGCGCGTGACCGTGCCCTCGGTGACGGACTCGCCCAGCTCGGGCATCGTCACCTCGGTGCCCGACGCGGGCGCGGCGGGAGCCGCAGGCGCCGCGGGGGCGGCCGGAGCCGCAGGAGCGGCGGGCTCGGCCGGAGCGGCGGCCGCGGAGGCCGGCTCGGGCTCGGCGGCGGGGGCAGGGGTGGACTCCGCGGGGGCGGACTCGCCCGCCTCGCCGATGGTGGCGAGATCGCCACCGACCTCGACGACGTCGTCCTCCTGCGCCAGGATCTTCAGCAGCACACCCGAAGCCGGAGCCGGGATCTCGGTGTCGACCTTGTCGGTCGAGACCTCGAGCAGGGGCTCGTCGACGGTGATCGTGTCGCCCTCCTGCTTGAGCCACCGGGTGACGGTGCCTTCGGTGACGCTCTCGCCGAGTGCCGGCATCTGGACGGAGAAGGCCATTTCCTCTGACTCCTCAGGTTCGGTTATCTGCTGTGATACGAGCTGAACGCGGGCTTCGGCTGGTGGCCTCCACCGACACCTGACCCTACCCTCAGGGGTCGGATCCGCGCGGCGGTTGGGGGCTTACTCGCCGGTAACTCCCAGGGGGCGGGACGTCAGCCCCGCTGCGCGATGTCGCGGAGCACCGCGAGCATCGTGCGGACCGGGACGCCCGTACCACCCTTGGTGATGTAGCCGAAGGGACCGCCGGTGTTGAACGCCGGACCCGCGACATCGACGTGCGCCCACTGCACCCCGTCGGCCACGAACTCCTTGAGGTACACCCCGGCGGTGAGCATGCCGCCCCACCGGTTGGGGCTCACGTTCGCCAGATCCGCGACGCGCGAGTTGATGTCGGCACGCAGCTCCTCCGGGAAGGGCATCGCCCAGCCGTTCTCGCCGACGGAGCGGGAGAGCTCCGCGACGCGGTCGCGGAAGTCGTCGGTGCCCATCACGCCGGGCGTGCGGGTGCCGAGCGCGACCATCTGCGCGCCCGTCAGCGTCGCGGTGTCGATGAGGTAGTCGGGCTCGTCCTCGCAGGCGCGGACGATGGCGTCGGCCAGGATCAGGCGGCCCTCGGCGTCGGTGTTGATCACCTCGACGGTGATGCCGCCCTTCTCGGGGCCGGGGTACTGGGTGAGCACGTCGCCGGGGCGCTGCGCGGTGTGCGAGGGCATGTTCTCGGCCATCGGCACCGTCGCGGTCACGTCGACCGGCAGGCCGAGCTGCGCGGCCAGGATCACGGTGGCGATGACCGCCGCGGCGCCGCCCATGTCGGAGGTCATCTGCTCCATGCCCGCGGCCGGCTTGATGGAGATGCCGCCGGTGTCGAAGGTGATGCCCTTGCCGACCAGCGCGACGTGCTTGGCGCCGTCGACGCCCGAGACGTGGCGCAGGCGCACGAGGCGCGGCGGGCGCGAGCTGCCCTTGCCGACCCCGACGATGCCGCCGTAGCCGTTCGCGTCCAGGTAATCCTCGTCGAAGACCTCGACCTCCAGCCCGGCCGCGGTGCCGAGCCGCTGGGCGCGGTCGGCGAACTCGCCGGGGGAGAGGACGTTCGGCGGGGTGTTGACGAAGTCGCGGGCCAGCGCCACCGCGCCGGCCGTCAGCCGGGCCTGCTCGACGGTGCCGCGCGCCTCGTCCGCCAGCGCGTCCGACGCGGGGGTCGAGAGGACCGCGAGCGCGCCGAGCGTCTCCTTCTTCGGCGCGGAGGTGGTGCGGAACTCGGCGTACCGGTACGCGCCGAGGATGCCGCCCTCGACGGTGGCCGCCAGGTCGATCGAGGAGAGGGTCGTCGCGGCCGCGGCGACGCCCTCGAGCGCGCGGCTCGCGACGCCCGCGGCGCGGCGCACCGCCTCCGGGGTCACCGCGGCCTCGGTGCCCAGGCCCACGCCCAGCACCGTCGCCGCGCCCAGGCCGGTCCCGGCCGGCGTGGCGATCCGGACGGTCTCGCCGGCCTTGCCCTCGGCGCCGAGGAGTGCGAGCGCCTCCGCGACCGGTCCGCGCGCGGCCGCCGGGACGCCGGCGTCGAGCGTGATCGGCCCGTCGCCCTCCGCGGAGTACACGCCCACGACGAGCGCGTCGGTCGCCGCCGCGAGATCGTCGGTCAGCGTGATGGCGGGTCCGGTGAACGGCGTGCTCAAGGGGTTTCCTCTCGTCGGGGCGGCGGGTGTGCTTGCCTGTACGGATGTTACGCCTGGGACTCTGGGGCGCGCCGCCGCCCGGGGCGGCCGGTTACGCGGTCGCGATGCCCGCTCCCGTCGTCGCGCACCTGATGGAGGCGCTGGGGCGGGAGGGGCACCCGGTGGCGGCGTGGGCGGCGCGTGCGGGGATCCGCCCGGCTGATTCCGCGGTCGACCTCGAGCTCACCCATCCACAGGTCGTGCGGTTCCTGACCGAGGTGGTGCACGCGCTACCCGATCGTCCCCTCGGGTTCGAGGCGGGCGCCCGCCCGCTGCTGCAGTCCTTCGGGATGCTCGGGGTGGCGGTGCAGACCGCCGATGATCTCGAGGGCGCCGTCGCCGTCGGCCTGCAGTACCACCAGGCGGCGGGCAGCCTGGTGGACTTCGACGTGGACGCCGACGGCGATGCCCTCCGCCTCGCCGTGGTGCCGCGCTCCGCGGACCCGGACCTGCTGCCCTTCCTCTGCGAGGAGACTCTGCTCAGCGTCACGACGCTGCTGCGCTCCGCGCTCGGGGACGAGCGCTGGTCGCCCGTACTGGTCGAGCTGCCGTATCCGGCGCCGCCGTACGCCGCCGAGTACCCGCGTTCCTTCGGCTGCCCCGTGCGGTTCGACGCCCCGTCCGGGCGGATGACGGTGCCGCGGAGCCTGCTCGGTACGCCGCTGCCCCGACGCGAGCCGGCGGTGCACGCCGCCGCGCTGGCGGCGTGCCGCGCGCTCACCGGGACGAGGGCGGAGGCGCGCGACCTCGACCACGTGTGGGCCGTCGAGCAGCTGCTCCGCTCCGACCTGCGCCGCCCGTTCACGATGGCCGGCGTCGCCCGACAGCTGAACACCACCGAGCGGACGCTGCGCCGGAGCCTCACGGAGGCGGGCGAGTCCTTCCGGTCGATCCACGCCCGGGTCCGGCGTGAGCGCGCCGAGACGCTGCTGCGGACCACCGACCTGCCGATGCGGGCGGTCGCCGAGGCCGTCGGCTTCGCCGATGCCCGCGACTTCCGGCGCGCCTTCGCGCAGTGGACCGGGAGCACTCCCGCCCAGGTCCGGGCCGCCGGGGAGATCCGGACGGGCGAGGGGGGATCTGCGGTCACGCCGAGCTGAGGTGGCACCTGCGCCCGTACGATCGGTGCTCATGACGGGAAACGGCACGGGCGAGACCACGACCGGAGCGGGCGCACTGGACCTGGCGGCGGCACCGTCGTCCCTCGACCGGGACTGGGAGATCGACCCGGCCGCGTACTGGGCCACCATCGACGCCGCCACGCACGGCCTCGACGCGCCGATCCTCGCCGCGGACCTCGATGCCTTGCGCTACAACGTGGCCGACATGCTGCGGCGCGCGGCCGGCAAGCCGATCCGCGTCGCCTCGAAGTCGATCCGCTCCCGGCCCGTGCTCGACGCGCTGCTGCGCGTGCCCGGCTACGCGGGCGTGCTCGCCTACGACGTGGCGGAGGCGCACTGGCTCGCGGCCGACGGGGTCGACCACGACGGCGCCGACCGGCCGGGGTGTACCGACGTGGTGGTCGCCTATCCGAGCGCGGACCTCGCCGCCATCGCCGCGCTGGCCGCCGATCCGGCCGCCGCGATGCGCGTGACCCTGATGATCGACGACGCCGAGCAGCTGGACCTCATCGACGCCGCGGTGCCGCCGAGCCGCCGCCCCGAGCTGCGGGTCTGCATCGACGTCGACGCGTCGTACCACGCCCCCGCGCTGGGCGCGATCGGCGCGCGCCGCTCCCCGATCCGCACCCGCGGCGAGGCCTCGGTCCTCGCGGCGACGGTGGCGGGCCGCAAGGGATTCCGGCTCGTCGGCGTGATGACCTACGACGCCCAGATCGCCGGAGTCGGCGACCTCAGCATCCGCCGGCCCGGTGCAGGCACGCTGCTGCGGACCATGCAACGCGCGTCCTGGGACGAGCTGGTGACGCGCCGCCGGGAGATCCTCACGGACCTGCGCCGGATCGCCGACCTCGAGTTCGTCAACGGCGGCGGCACCGGCTCCCTGGAGCGCAACGCCGAGGACCCCAACGTCACCGACATCGCCGCCGGCAGCGGCCTGTACGGGCCGCACCTCTTCGACGGCTACTCCCACTTCCGTCCGGCGCCGGCGATGGGCTTCGGCCTGGCGGTGGTGCGCCGCCCCGCGCCGGACACGGTGACCTGCCACGGCGGCGGCTGGATCGCCTCCGGTGCAGCGGGCGCCGACCGGCTGCCGCGGCCGGTGTGGCCCGAGGGGCTGAAACTGACGGGCCGCGAGGGCGCGGGCGAGGTGCAGACGCCGTTGACCGGCGAGCGCGCCGAGCGGATATCCCTCGGCGACCGGGTCTGGTTCCGGCACACCAAGGCCGGGGAGCCGGCCGAGCACGCCGACGACCTGGTGATCGTCTCCGACGGCGCCGTGCACGCCACGGTCCCGACCTACCGCGGCGAAGGGAAGTGCTTCCTGTGAACAAGTGGATCCCGAGCCTGGATCAGCTGACCGGCAACGTGGGCGAGTGGCGCAACTGGGGGCGCACCGCCTCCGCGTTCCCGTCGTACGTCTCGCGGCCCGCGAAGATCGAGGACGTGGTGCGCACCGTCGAGCGCGCCCGCGAGCGCGGTGGCACCGTCAAGGCGCTCGGCGCGGGGCACTCGTTCACCGCGATCTCCGCCCCGCGCGACGTGGCGCTGGCGCCCGACCACCAGGGCGGGCTCATCACCGTCGACGTGGACGCCAAGCGGGTGACGCTGCGGGCCGGTACCCGGTTGTACGACGTGCCCGCGCTGCTCGAGCCCTACGGCCTGGCCATGGCGAACCTGGGGGACATCGACCGGCAGACCGTCGCCGGGGCGATCTCGACCGGCACGCACGGCACAGGCCTGGGCTTCGGCGGCATCGCCACCCAGGTGGTCGGTGCGACCCTCGTCTCCGGGACCGGGGAGGTGGTCACCGTCGGCGAGCACGACCCGCGGCTGCAGGCCGTCGCGCTCGGGCTCGGCGCGTTGGGGATCCTGGTCGAGGTCACGCTGCAGTGCGTGGACCGGTTCGTGCTCGAGGCCACCGAGGCGCCGATGTCGCTGGCGGAGACGGTGGACGGCTTCGTCGAGCGGGTGCGCGGCGTGGACCACTTCGAGTTCTTCTGGTTCCCCGGTTCCGACGGCACGCTCACCAAATCGCAGATCCGCCGCCCGGGCGACCACAAGCGCAAGCCGATCGGGACGGTGCGGCGGTTCGTCGACGACAAGGTGGTCGGCACCGGCGCGCTGATGGCCGTGTGCGAGGTGGGGCGCGCGGTTCCGGCGCTCACGCCCCGGCTGGTCTCGCTCGCCACGTCGATGCTCTCCGAGCACACCGAGATCGACTACTCCACGAACGTGCTCACGACCGATCGTTCCGTGCGCTTCCGCGAGACGGAATGGGCGGTGCCACTGGAGAACACGATGCCGGCGTTCGCCGCGCTCAAGGCGGCGACCGAGAAGCACGACTGGAACCTCACCTTCCCGATCGAGGTCCGCGTGGCCGCCGCCGACGACCTGATGCTGTCGACCGCCTCGGGCCGGCAGTCCGGGTACATCGCCGCGCACCGCTACATCCGGGACAAGCCCAGCGACTACTTCGCCGAGGTCGAGCGGATCATGATCGAGCACGGCGGCCGCCCGCACTGGGGCAAGATGCACACGCGCACCGCCGAGTTCTTCCGCGGCGCGTACCCCCGGTTCGAGGAGTTCTTGGCCGTGCGCGCCGAGCTCGACCCGGACCGTGTGTTCGCCAACGACTACCTGGACGCTGTGCTCGGCCGCTGACTCGTGCATGATTTCCCGCCATGAAGACATTCGGCTGGACGCCGACCACTGACGGTGCGGGCGTGGTGGCGCCCGGTGAGCGGCTGAGCTGGCCCAAGACGTTGGGCATCGGCGTGCAGCACGTGGTGGCGATGTTCGGCTCCACGTTCCTGGTGCCGGTGCTCACCGGCTTCCCGCCGGCCACGACGCTGCTGTTCTCGGGTGTGGGCACCCTGCTGTTCCTGCTCATCACCGGCAACCGGCTGCCCAGCTACCTGGGGTCGAGCTTCGCAGTGATCTCGCCGATCACCGCGGCCACGGCCTCGCAGGGGATGGGGAGCGCGCTGGGCGGCATCGTCGCCGTGGGCGCGCTGTTGATCCTCGTGGGCGGCGTGGTGCACCTCGTGGGAACCGCGTGGATCGAGAAGCTGATGCCGCCCGTCGTGACGGGCGCGATCGTCGCGCTGATCGGCCTCAACCTGGCGCCCGCGGCGAAGGCGAACTACGAGAAGGCCGCCGTGACGGCCACCATCACGCTGGTCTGCCTCATCCTCTCCCTCGCCCTCTTCAAGGGCATGCTCGGTCGCCTTGCGATCTTCACCTCGGTGCTCATCGGCTACGCGGTCGCGTGGTTCCGCGGCGAGGTCGACTTCGCGAAGGTGTCCGCGGCGTCGTGGGTCGGCTTCCCGGAGTTCCACGCCCCGTCGTTCTCCTGGGCCGTGCTGCCGATGTTCCTGCCCGTGGTCCTGGTGCTCGTGGCCGAGAACGTCGGGCACGTGCGGTCCGTCGCGCAGATGACGGGGGAGGACTACGACCCGGTGATGGGCCGGGCGCTGGCCTCGGACGGCCTCGCGACGATGCTCGCCGGCGCGGGCGGCGGCTCCGCCACCACGACCTACGCGGAGAACATCGGCGTCATGGCCGCGACCCGCGTCTACTCGACGGCCGCGTACTGGGTGGCCGGCGTCGCCGCGATCCTGCTCGGCATGTCGCCGAAGGTCGGCGCGGTGATCGCGTCGATCCCGCCCGGCGTCCTCGGCGGCATCACGACGGCGCTGTACGGCCTCGTCGGCATCCTCGGCGTGCGGATCTGGGTCGAGGCGCGCGTCGATTTCAGCAAGCCCATCAACCAGCTCACCGCCGCGGTGCCGCTCATCATCGGCATCGCCGACTTCACCTGGTCCGTCGGCGACGTCACGTTCACCGGCATCGCGCTCGGCTCCGTCGCCGCGATCGTCATCTACCAGGGCATGCGGCTGCTGGGCCGGTCCGGCAGTGCGGCCCTCGACTAGAGTGCCGGGCATGAGTGAGACGCTGATCGAGGGACCCCTGAACGCCGTGCACGTCGAGCTGGGGGCGGCGTTCGCGCCCTTCGGCGGCTGGTCGATGCCCGTCAAGTACGCGGGCACCGTCGGCGAGCACACCGCGGTCCGCGAGGCCGTGGGCATCTTCGACGTCAGCCATCTCGGCAAGGCCACCGTCGCCGGGCCCGGCGCCAAGGACTTCGTCAACCGCGTGCTCACCGCCGACCTCGGCAAGATCCACCCCGGCAAGGCGCAGTACACCCTGTGCACCAACGAAACCGGCGGCGTGATCGACGACCTCATCGTCTACTACGTCTCCGACGACGAGCTCTTCCTCGTGCCCAACGCCGCCAACACGGCCGCGGTGGTCGCGCACCTGCGCGAGCGTGCCCCCGAGGGCATCACCGTGACCGACCAGCACCGCGACTACGCCGTGCTCGCCGTGCAGGGGCCGAAGTCGGCGGAGGTCCTGCAGGCCGTCGGGCTGCCCACCGAGATGGAGTACATGGCCTACGAGGACGCGTCGCTGAACGGCACCCCCGTGCGCGTCTGCCGCACCGGCTACACCGGCGAGCACGGCTACGAGCTGATCCCCGCGTGGGGCGATGCTGAGACGGTCTTCCGCGCGCTGCTTCCGGAGATCACCTCGCGCGGCGGCCAGCCCGCCGGCCTCGGCGCCCGGGACACCCTGCGCACCGAGATGGGCTACCCGCTGCACGGCCACGAGCTCACCGTCGACATCACCCCGGTCCAGGCCCGGGCAGGCTGGGCCGTCGGGTGGAAGAAGCCCGAGTTCGTCGGCCGCGAGGCCCTCCTGGCCGAGAAGGAGGCGGGCCCGGCCCGCAAGCTGTGGGGCCTCCGCGCGACCGGCAAGGGCGTGCTGCGCGCCGACCTCACGGTGCTCTCCGCCGACGGTGCGCCGATCGGCACCACCACGTCGGGCACCTTCAGTCCCAGCCTGAAGACCGGAATCGCCCTGGCGCTCATCGATTCCGCGGCGGGCGTCGAGAAGGGGACGCCGGTGAGCGTGGACGTGCGCGGCCGCGCGATCGAGTGCGAGGTGGTCCTCCCGCCGTTCGTCGAGGCGAACACCAAGTAGTCCTGCGGAGGCCCCGGAAAAATACTCGGGGTTCCTACTGATTGGTACGGCCCGCGCCCGCGCGCGCGGGTCGTAGAATCTTGTCCCATGACAACTGGCACGGCCTTCGCCCTCACCCGCAACGACCACCCCCGCTCTGCGGCTGAGCGCTCCGAGATCCTGGCGAACCCGGGATTCGGCAGGTACTTCACCGACCACATGATCTCGCTCCGGTGGAGCGAGGCCGAGGGCTGGCACGCCCCCGAGGTGCTGCCCTACGGCCCCATCCCGATGGAGCCGTCGGCGTCGGTGCTGCACTACGCGCAGGAGATCTTCGAGGGCCTCAAGGCCTACCGCCAGCCCGACGGTTCCGTCGCCACGTTCCGGCCCGAGGCCAACGCCGCGCGCTTCCAGCGCTCCGCCGAGCGGCTCGCGATCCCGCCGCTGCCCGAGGACGTCTTCGTGGAGTCGCTCAAGCAGCTCGTCGCCATCGACGGCGAGTGGGTGCCCGCGGCCGGCGGCGAGGAGGCCCTGTACTTCCGGCCGTTCATCTTCGCCGACGAGGAGACCCTCGGCGTCAAGCCGTCCAACAGCTACCGCTTCCTGGTGATCGCCTCGCCCGCCGGCGCCTACTTCGCGGGCGGCGTGAAGCCCGTCTCCGTGTGGCTCTCCCGCGAGTACGTGCGCGCCGCGCCCGGCGGCACCGGCTTCGCCAAGTGCGGCGGCAACTACGCCGCGTCGCTCGTCGCGCAGGCGCAGGCCGCTCAGCAGGGCTGCGACCAGGTCGTGTGGCTCGACGCCATCGAGCACGAGGCGATCGAGGAGATGGGTGGCATGAACCTGTTCTTCGTCCTCGGCTCCGGTTCGAACGCGAAGATCGTGACGCCCGAGCTGTCCGGTTCGCTGCTCCCCGGCGTGACCCGCAGCTCGCTGCTCCAGCTCGCCCGCGACGCCGGCTTCGAGACCGAGGAGCGTCGCATCACGGTCGACGAGCTCAAGGAGGGTGTCGCCTCCGGCGCCATCACCGAGGTCTTCGCCTGCGGCACCGCCGCCGTCATAACGCCCGTCGGACGCGTCAAGGGTGCGTCCGAGGACTTCACCATCGGCGACGGCGAGCCCGGTGAGATCACCATGGCGCTGCGCGAGACCCTCACCGGCATCCAGCGCGGCACCGTCCCCGACACCCACGGCTGGATGACCACCCTGAGCTGAGTGTCGTCCAACGACGCGCGCGGCCCGCACCGGATTCGGTGCGGGCCGCGCTCGTTCGAAAGGTGGTGCGGCGTGCGGCCACACCATCTTTCGAAGCGTTCGGCGACCGGAGCTGCCGCCTTGAGAATCGCAGAACGTTCTGAAAGGTGTGGGCGTGTGGCGGAGACGGGTGACAGATCAGTCGGTCCCGAACTGCTGCTCGAGTCGGCGCGGGAAGCCAGGACTGCAAGTGCCGAGCGCCGCTTCGATGTGGTCCTCCGCGTCCTCGTCGAAGCCGATGTATCGAGTTCCGCTGCACGTCTCCTCGTAAGTATCGAACGGCTTGGCCGTAAAGGTGGAGGTGATCGCCTCGATCCACGAGGCGAAGTCGGGAGCATAGATCTCGCGGAATTCAGCGTCGTGCGTGAAATCCATGATCTGACCGGGAAGGCTCGTCCATTTCTCGACGTCCAAGCGCGTGCGGGTGTGCTCGTCCCAGCGGGTCTCCTTGAGGAGGGCTTCACCGGACATGTCGATGCAGATGTTGTCGCCGGCGTGGTTGTCGAGGATAGGGAGGTAGTGCTCGCCCCACCACGCAGAGGTGATCCAGCTGGGGTCGGCCGCGCGTAGTTCCCGCATCATCGTGACGGTGTCGATGACTTCACGCGCGGTCATGAGGTCCTGGTTGTAGATCAGGCTGCCCGCCTCGACTGGCGCGCCGTCGGGACTGGGGCCGCGCCAGGCGAGGAAGTCGCGGTACAGCGGCGGAAGCGGGAGGCCGAAGACGCGCTCGAGCTCGTCGATGTCCTCGTCGGGCGAGCCCGGGCCGAGCGCGGCGTGATACTCGGGATATCCAGATGCCAATGCAGTATCTAGATTCGCGATCAGTGGATTCACGATCGCCAGGTTAGCGCGATCGGGTCAGTGCGTGACGTGGTGCGCCGAGTGGCCGACGGCGGCCTCCTCGTTCAGGGTGCGCATGAACTTCGCCTGACCCACGTCGCCGCGGCGGGCGGCGCGCTCGCGGCCGCCGGGGAGCTGGTTGAACACGGACTCGACCAGGTGGTACGGAATCCGCAGGGCCGGGTACCAGGGGAGGGTCGACGGAACGCCGAGCTCCTTCATGGCGCCCCGCCCCAGGTAGGCGGTCGCGATCGACAGGTGCTGCGAGCGGGCGATCCGGCGCCGCAGCCCCGTGAGATGCCCGTACCGCCACAGCATCGGATCGTCGGCCATCGGCTGCGCGAGCGCCTTGCTGGTCTCGTCCGGGGTCGAGAGCGCCCGCGAGGTCTGGAACAGGATCCGCAGGCTGTCGCGGAAGCTGTGCGGCAGGAAGTCGTCGTGCACGCCCATCAGCCGCCCGACGTACCGCGTCAGGTGCGCCGCCGCTTCGTACTCGCGGGGGTTGGCGACCATGCCGATGCCGGTCCCGGTCGTGACGGGGGCGATGAGCGCGCCGACCAGCGTGGCCGCCATGTCCGTCTGATTGATCGGCAGGCCGTAGGTCTCGTAGTCCCAGTCGGGGAGGGCCATGACGTGCCGTCGCACCATCGAGTGGATGAACCGGACGTGCAACGTGGACCGGTAGCCGGCGCCACCCGGGCGCAGGCCGTCCGGCACGATCACGTCGAGCGCCCACTGGGAGGTCTCGGCGAACCGCTTGTTCGAGCCCTTCTCGAGCGCGCCCGTCCGCAACAGGGTCTGGTTGAAGCCGGAGAAGAGGTAGCCGCCCATGAGCGCGACGTCGCGGGCGATCGAGAAGCCGTCCGCGCCGCCGCTGCGCATGAGCTGGCCGCCGAGGAGGATCCTGTCCCAGTCGACCCACTCCGGGGCGGTCTCCATGTCCTCGAAGAACGCCCGCAGCATGCCGGGCGCCTCCGGGACGGACGCGATGCCCTCGTTCAGGGCGCGGTCGAACATCGGCTTGCGTGTCTCGCGGTCCTCGTAGATCCACTCGACGAGCTCGTCCATCGGCGCGTCCCCGACGGTGAGCAGCTCGCCGAACCGCCGGAACTCGGCGTCGGTGGGCTCGGGGAGGCGGAGCGCCGCGCTCACCATGCGGATACCCGGCGGCACCCGCCGCGGACGCGCGGGGTGGCGCGCGGGGATGGGCCTGGGAGTGTCCACTGTCGTCACACCACTGTGTCTACTCCTGACTACACGCGTTGTCGAGTCCCCGGTCGGCGGGTCCCGACGAATCAGCGCCGGCCTTTCCAGTGCGCGTAGAGCTCGTCGAGCACCGGCTCGACCGCGTTGTAGAGCAGCCACGTGTCGGGAGCGGCGTACATGCTGGCGGCCGCCGCGACCGCGGGGATCCGCTCGTAGGCCTCGAGGTAGGCGTCGTACTCCGCCTCGACGAACGCGCAGCCCTCGGTGGTGAAGAAGCTCGGGTCGAGCTGGCCGTCGAGGTACTGGTCCAGGTACGCGCCGGGCGTGAGGGTGCGCTCGTCGAGCAGCGGAAGGGACTCGTCGGGCACCTCGCCGTCGACGCCGTGCTCCAGGTGCGTGCCGCTCGCCAGGCCGCGGGCGCGGGCCCACGCGTAGAACATGCCGATGTGCGTACCGGCCGCCTCCTCGGGCAGGCCCAGCTCGGCGATGGTGTCGGAGTGCCACCCGGCGTCGTCGTAGGTCATGTCGTGAGCCTTGCTCACCGTGCTTGGCGGGCGCTTGCGGCCCGGTTGCGTGCGAACCCCCGGGCCGCTCGGCTCAGACCGGGAAGTTGTCCCGCGGGTCCTCGCCGAGTCTCGGTGCGGCGGGGCCGAACCGCTCCATGTAGTCCAGGACCCGGGTGAGTGAGTCCATCGTGTACGGGCGGCCGCGCAGGTGCTTGCGCAGGATCGTCGAGCCGTCGGTGGTCCGTCGGGTGAAGTCCATCCCGGGGCGATCGAACAGGAGGTCGCGGAGCGGATCCCGTTCACTTCCGAAGGGGCCCCCGCGGCCCATGCCGAGCAGCTGGATCGCTCGGTCGCCACCCTTCACGACAGCCAGCGGATCGCTGCCCCCGTCCAGCAGGCGGGCCAGCAACGGCAGTTCCAGCTCCGCATCGTGAACGTGGTGTTCGAACATGATCGCGAGGTCGATCCGGCCGACCTTCCACCCGGCGTCGAGCAGCGCCTCGGCGATCCGGACCCGGGCTTCGATCGAGTCGTTCCGGAGCGCCCCGTGCAGGACGTTGGTCCACCCGTTCTCCGGGTCGAGATCCAGGTCGTGCTGGAGGCGTACGACACGGGCAACGTCGACCTTCCGCACGAATTCCTCGTAGCTCGAATCCCGCGCCTGGTGGCGGTATTCCATCATGTCGCCGTGATCGGTCATCGGGTCGCCTCCTCGGAGCGCAGCAGCAGCCAGTCGGGAACGAACCGCAGGTCGCGCGGGTGCTGCCGCAGCTCGTCGGCGTAGTGGACCGCGGGAATCTCCGGGTCCCAGTGCGGTTCGTGGTCCCAGTTGAACCGGGGGTAGACGAAGGTTCCTCCCGACTGGCGCGGGTCGAACTCCGAGTACAACGAGAACCACGCGCCCACCGAATCGGCCGCCGTGCCGGTGCGGAGCCGGGCGGCCGAGGCCAGTGCGTCATCCGCGACCGGCTCGACGCGCGCAACGCCTTCCTGGTCGACGAAGGTCACCCGCCCCTGCGCCGCCGTGCCGGCGAAGCGCAACACGATCGACGCCTGCTCGGCGGTCGGATGCGCCGCGCGGAACGTCGAGGTGAACACCGCGAGCATCGCGAAGATCGAATCCTGGAAGTCCCTGAACTCCATCGGCGACAGGCCGCGGGGCGCCGGAGACGTGAACCGCGTGCGGGACTGCCGGATCCGTTCGGCCGCCGACGCTCGGACGTCGTCGACCGTCCCCGCGGCTGCACGCGAGACCCGGTCGCCGATCGTGAGCTCGATGCCCTGCCCGGGAGGTGCGAGCGTGAGGAGCTCGCGACCGGTCATGCGCTCGAACCACGAACCCACCCGTGGGGTGGACCTCAGCTGCGCCTCGTCGAGAAAGACGCGGACGTGCGGAACTTTCGCCACCGACCGCGTGACGAAATCCCGTGGGCCCGCGCCGCGCTTGTTCAGACCGCGCAGGGGCACGTACACCACGCTGCGGAAGAACGCCGCTTCCAGCTCGTCCGCGGACGCGCTCGGTCCCAGCTCCCGCAATCTCGGGTCGATCACATCCATCCCTCCGTCACATTCAGCCCCACCAGGGCGCCCACCGTAGCGAGCTCGATGCCGAAACCCAGGACGTCGCCGCTCATCCCGCCGAACCGGCGCACGCAGTGCCGCATCGCGAGGGCCGCGACGACAAGTCCGGCCGCGACGGCGAGCGGGCCCTGCCACGGGCGTCCGGGCACCGCCGGGACGGCTGCGGCCAGCGCGGCCACGGCCCAGAATCCCTGCGTCGCAAGGCCTTGGGTGCCGGCCGTCAGGGCCCCGAAACCGTCGGGGTTCGACGGTGACCACCCGCGCCGGCAACCGAGCACAGCGGCCACCCGGGCGGCGCCCACGGCGACGCCGATCGCGAGCCACGCCCCGCGGTCCGCGAGCCCGCCCACGGCGGCGGAGCCCGCGATCAGCAGCAGCGCCAGCGCGGCGGCGCCGAACGGCCCGACGGTGCCCTGGCGCATGATCTCCCGCGCCCGCTCCGGCGATCCGTAGCTGCCGAGGCCGTCGACGCAGTCCGCGAAGCCGTCGAGGTGCATGCCGCGCGTCAGGAGCGCCCCGGCGCCGACGGCCAGGGCGCCGACGAGCACCGTCGGCAGGCCCGCGGCGTGGGCGACCCAGGCGACCGCGGCCGCGGCGGCGCCCACGAGCGCGCCGACGAGGGGCACGAGGGCGATGATGCGCGCAC
Organism: Tsukamurella sp. USMM236; assembly: GCF_037148755.1. NCBI lineage: Bacteria > Bacillati > Actinomycetota > Actinomycetes > Mycobacteriales > Tsukamurellaceae > Tsukamurella > Tsukamurella sp. USMM236. The sequence continues at coordinate 185,037 of NZ_JBBCSS010000005.1, read as the reverse complement.
CGTCGGCCCGCGTGACCGGGCTCGGCTGCAGCGAGCCGGGCACGGGCAGCACCGTCATCCAGGCGATCGTCGCGAGCAGGTGCTTCACACCTGCGACACCCCGGCGGATTCGAACGTGGCCATCTCGCCGAGGACGGCCACGGCCGAGCGCACCAGGGGCAGCGCGAGCGCCGCGCCGCTGCCCTCGCCGAGCCGCAGCCCGAGGTCGAGCAGGGGCTCGAGGTCCAGGCGGTGCAGCGCGAGGGCGTGCGCGGGCTCGGGGCTCTTGTGCCCGGCGACCCACCAGCTCACCGCGCCGGGGGCGAGGTCGTTCGCGACCAGCGCGGCGGCCGTGACCACGACGCCGTCGAGGATCACCGGCGTGCGCCGCACCGCGGCCTGCGCCAGGAAGCCGGCCATCGCGGCCAGGTCCGCCCCGGCGACGGTGCGCAGCAGCGCCTTCGGGTTGCCGACGTGCGGGCGCGCGCGGTACATGCCGTCGCGGATCGCGGCGGCCTTGCGCATCCAGGCGTTGTCGTCGATGCCGGTACCGCGGCCCACGACGAGAACGGGCTCGGTGTCGGTGAGCGCGCCGACCAGCACCGCGGCGGGCGTCGTGTTGCCGATGCCCATGTCGCCGGCGATGAGCAGGTCCGCGCCGGAGTCGATCTCCTCGTCGGCGATCCGGCGGCCCGCGGCGATCGCGGCGATCGTCTCCTCGTCGGTGAGCGCGTCGGTCACGGCGATGTCGCCCGACGAGCGGCGGATCTTGTTGCGGCTCAGGTCCTCGCGGGTGTCGCCGGCGACGGCGATGTCCTCGACGCGGACCGTCGCGCCGGCCTGCGCGGCGAGGACGTTGATCGCGGCGCCGTCGGCGGCGAAATTCGCCACCATCTGCGCCGTGACCTCCGGCGGGTACGCCGAGACGCCGCCCGCCGCCACCCCGTGATCGCCGGCGAAGACGACGATGCGCGCGCGCTCGAACTGCTTCGGCGGGCACACGCCCTGGCACGCGGCGATCCACTCGCCGAGCTGCTCGAGGCGGCCCAGCGAGCCCGCGGGCTTGGTCAGCTCCAGCTGGCGGTCGCGGGCCTCGCGGCCCACGAACGGATCCGGCGGGGAGAGCTGCGGGAAGGCCAGCGGGTCGGCGCCCGGCTCGAACGGCGGGAGCACGATCGGCGGTGCGGGCGGCACCTCCGGCACGGGCTTGACCAGGCTCGCGGCCGGCGCCGCGGCGGGGGCGAGCGCGGGCGCGCCGTCGAGCAGCACGGGAATCCCGGCGACGACGAGCTCGGCCCGGTCGGCGATCGCTGCGAGCCGGCCGTTGAGCGCGCCCAACAGGTCCTGGAAGACGCGGCCGGCGTGCGTCTCCGCGACGAGGGACAGGCCCACCTCGGGGCTGACGATGACCAGCTCGCCCGCGTAGGCCGCCGCGGCGGCGACGAGGCCGTCGAGATCGGGCTGGACGTTCTCGGGGGTCTCCCAGCCCGCCACGTCGAGGCGCGCGGCGAGCCAGCCGCCCAGGTCGTCGATCAGCGTCGGGGCGGAACCCTCGGACAGAACCGTGCGGAGGTCCTGCGTCTCGACGGTGGACCAGGACGACGGGCGTCGCTCGCGGTGCGCGGCGACGCGCGCGGCGAGGTCGGGGTCACCGTCGGGCCGCGGCGCCGTGGCGACGTACCGGACGAGGGCGCCGGACCCGGCGATCAGCTGCTCGGCGCGCGCGGACTTGCCCGAGCGGACCCCGCCGAGAACGAGGGTGAGCGCCACGGGCTAGACCGCGTCGCCCGGCTTGACCTGCGGCCGCGGGATGCGCATGCGTCGCAGCTGCGTGGAGCGCATGAAGGCGTACCAGCCGAGGCGGAAACCCGTCTCGGTGGTGTCCGGCCAGCGCTCGCGGACGCGGTTGTTGACGCGGCGGCCGGTGAGGATGCCCTCGATCGCCATGACCGCGACCATGACCAGCAGGATGAGCATCGGGATGCCCGCGAGCTCCGGCCGGTTGACGGTGACGAACATGAAGACCATCACCGCGACCGCGAACGGGATGAACATGGTGGAGATGTGGCGCTTGGCGTCGACCAGATCGCGCACGTAGGCCTTGACGGGGCCCTTGTCGCGGACCGGCAGGTACCGCTCGTCGCCCTGCATCATGAGCTCGCGGCGCTCGTTGGCCTGCGTGCGACGATCCGCCGCGGCGGCCTTGCGCTCCTCCTTGCTCATGGAGTTGCGCAGCTCCTTCTTCCGCGCCCGGGCCTCGGCCCGCGTCATCGGCGCGGGAGCGACGGGGCCGCGCTTGCGGCCCTGCGCCTCGCGGCGGCTGGGCGTGGGGCGGCCCTTGCCCGCCGTCGGCGCGGGCTTGGCGAGCGGATCCGCAGCGGTCTCGTCGACGGTGTCGGCTGCCGCGGACTCCGCCGCCTCGGAGGTCGAATCGTCGGCCTTCTGCCAGGGGAGTTTCACGTCGTCCAGCCTATTCGATCCCACCGGGTGCGCGACGACGCGGGTGATGGTGACTCCCGGGAATGCGGGGCGGGGGAGTACCGTTGAACCAGACACCGACGTGCGTCTGTGAGGAGAACCTATGACTACTGCTGAGACCGAAACCACCGGTGTGGTGCTGACCGAGGCCGCTGCCTCGAAGGCGAAGGCGCTGCTGGACCAGGAGGGTCGTGACGACCTGGCGCTGCGCATCGAGGTGCAGCCCGGCGGATGCGCGGGCCTGCGGTACCAGCTGTACTTCGACGACCGGTCGCTCGACGGTGACGTGATGTCCGAGTTCGGCGGCGTCAAGCTGTCCGTCGACCGGATGAGCGTGCCGTTCCTGATCGGCGCGAAGATCGACTTCGTCGACTCGATCGAGAAGCAGGGTTTCACCATCGATAACCCGAACGCCACCGGCTCGTGCGCCTGCGGCGACTCGTTCAACTGACGCACGACTGACGCCCGCGAGGCGTCCGGAACCCTCTCGCGGTTAGGCTGACTGGATTCGTCCGTCGCCGACCACGGGAGGGTTTCGTCGTGTCGATCGCCGTTTCCGGTTCCATCGCCACCGATCATCTGATGCGTTTCGAGGGGAAGTTCTCCGAGCAGTTGCTCGCCGAACACCTCGCCCACGTCTCGTTGAGCTTCCTGGTGGAGGAGCTCGTGCTGCAACGCGGCGGCGTCGGCGCGAACATCAGCTTCGGCATGGCCCGGCTCGGCCGGCGGCCCGTACTCGTCGGCGCCGTGGGCGCCGATTTCGACGAGGGCTACCGCGCCTGGCTCGAGGACGCGGGCGTCGACACCCGCGCGGTCCGGGTCTCGCAGACCGCGCACACCGCGCGCTTCCAGTGCACCACCGACTCGGAGATGGCGCAGATCGCCTCCTTCTACTCGGGCGCGATGGCCGAGTCGCGGGAGATCGCGATCGCCGACGTGGCCGCCACCGTCGGCGAGCTCGACCTCGTGGTGATCGGTGCGAACGATCCCGCGGCCATGACCCTGCACAGCGCGCAGTGCCGCGAGGCGGGCATCCCCTTCGCGGCGGATCCGTCGCAGCAGCTCGCCCGCCTGAACGGCGAGGAGGCCCGCGACCTGGTCGAGGGCGCCAAGTTCCTGTTCACGAACGAGTACGAGTGGGGCCTGCTCCAGCAGAAGACCGGCGTGAGCGCGGAGCGGCTCACCGCGATGGTCGAGGTCCGCGTGACCACGCTCGCCGAGAAGGGCGCCGAGATCGTCGTCAACGGCGCGGACGGCGCCGTCGTGGAGCGCATTCACGTCGACGTGGTGCCCGATCGCGGCCGCGTCGACCCGACGGGCGTCGGCGACGCCTTCCGTGCGGGCTTCCTGGTGGGCCTCGACGCGGGCCTGAGCTACGAGCGCGCCGGCCAGCTCGGCTCGTACGTCGCGGTGAAGGTGCTCGAGACCGTGGGGCCGCAGGCGTGGGACTACGACGTCGAGGACGCCCGTGAGCGGCTGACCGAGGCGTACGGCGCCGACGTGGCCGCCGAGATCCTCGCTGCGCTGTAGGTCACAGTATCGATTACCCGCGAGTAACCTACGGTATCGTAGGTTCATGACGATCGCAGGTGTGCCCGAGGTCAAGCCGCGCCTGCGAGGCGTGATCCACCAGTTCGGGGCGCTCGGCGCCGCCGTCCTGGGGATCCCGCTCGTGATCGCGGGCTTCCGGGAGAGTCCGGCCGCCGGCCTCGCGCTGCTCGTGTACGCGATCACGGTGATCGGTGTGTTCGGGGTCAGTGCCGCCTACCACCGCGGGAAGTGGACCGATGCGCAGCGCATCTGGATGAAGCGCGCCGACCACTGCATGATCTTCGTCTTCATCGCCGGCAGCTACACGCCGATCGCCGTCCTCGCCCTGCCCTCCGGCGTCGCCCGGTGGGTGCTCGCCGTGGTCTGGGGCGGTGCTCTCGCCGGCGTCGCGCTCAAGCTGCTGTGGCCGCACGCGCCGCGCTGGGTGGGCGTGCCGCTGTACATCGCGCTCGGCTGGGTGGTCGTCGCCGTCGCCGGCGACCTGGTGCGCGGCGCCGGCTGGACCGCGTCGATCCTGCTCGCCGTCGGCGGCGTGCTCTACAGCGGGGGAGCGGTCCTCTACGCCACCCGCTGGCCGAATCCGTGGCCCGGCGTCTTCGGGCACCATGAGTTCTTCCACGCCGCCACCGTCGTCGCGGCGCTGTGTCATTACATCGCGATGTGGATTGTCCTCGCGGGCGCTTAGAATCTGTGCTCGCATTTCAAGGAGGCGCTGCCTACTATTCGTTCAATCCCTGACGGAGAAACGCTCGACCGGCCACAATGTAGGTGTGCAATTCGCGGGCGCCGATAGGGATCGATCCTTCCCCGCGTCGTTGTACTACGCTGAAGAACGCGTTCTGATACCGATCGCCTACGATTGCTCCACTCACAAGATATGGGATCATTTCGCTCGGTTGGCGAGGAATGTGGATTGCCAAGAATCCCGAATTTTCGTCCTTCTTGATGATATGGACTTGTAGGCCGCGAACAGCGGGAAAAACTCGTTCGTCGAGAACGTTTACGTACTGCTTCTCATTGAGCATATCGAGGGGGATCGGTCGGGCTCGATCGATTCGCAAATCGCCATCTCTCGCGGATTCAGAGAATCCGATGAGGAGAATGGACTCGGCCTCTCCGTTGACTAGACGTGCCACGTCTTCGGCGAGCTCCACCTTCTGGGCTATGCCCTCGTTTCCGGGAGCCTTGAGTCGGTACGGCGCCGACTTGACCTCTAGCCATTGACTCTCCTGTAGCCCCATTAGTAGCTCCTCATGGCCGGACCGCAGCCATGCGAGGATTGCGGATGGGCCGGGTGGCAGATTTCCATCCGTAACAGAAAGTAGCTCGGTCATGGCCTCTGCTGCCTGCACTAGATGAGCGATTGATTTGTCGCTCGCGCTTAGCTTCAGGAGAACCCCGACTGATCGAGTGCCGCCGTAGGACGTTGAGATGTCCTGTTTGAATCGAGCTCTCTCGACAGGGTCTGGGTCCTTGCTGTGGCGTCCGGAAGCGTCTTCCCAGGGGTATCCGAACTGACTGCCGTCGTACTCGAGGTAGGTGTTAATTCGAACGACTTCGACCCTGGTCCTCTCGGCTATTTCATGCAAGATTGAATCGAGGTCTAAGGGGGTTTTTGAGGCATCGGAGAGCTCGATCTCAATCACCGCTGCGAGGTGGTCGTCATTTATTGTTAGGTAATAGTTTTTGCTCCACGTCGCACCGGGGCGTGATGGCAGATATCCATCATTCTCAGCGATGAAAATGCGATCTGGTTCGTACTGAAATACTTCGGTCAGAGCGGTAACGAGCTGGTCGAGATCCGCACCAGCCAATGTGGATGAGTACGCCGCATACGGACAGTGCTTGTCGCGAGTGATCGAACCTTTGCCGACTACGTGCACCGTTGCACCGTAGTCACGCTCTACTCGCGTCCCCGCTGGATCGCGTAGGGCGTTGCCGCCGGAAATGTCGAAGTCTTCGTATCGAAGCACGACGACGTCGCCGGTCGTGCAAGAGTCGAGCTTTTCGTGCAACGGCGCTTCCTAAGCGTAAAAGAGGTGGGGCCTACAGGCGGACCGGGTAGACCGGCTCCTCGATGGCGGGGTGGATGCGGTCCTCGACGAAGATGCCGTGCCAGACCATGAACACCAGGACGGTCCAGATCCGGCGCGAGTGGTCGGTGCCGCCCGGCCAGCCCTCGGGGGCCTTGGCCTTGTGCTCGTCGAGCATGGCGAGCACCGCGCGCCGGTCGATCCACTCGTCGGTCTGCGACTCCTCGATGACGTTCCGGGCCCAGTCGTAGAGCTCCGGGCCGGCCAGCCAGTGCCGCAGCGGCACGGGGAAGCCCAGCTTCTTCCGGTGCAGCACGTGCGGCGGAATGATCTCCTCCAGCGCGCGGCGCAGCGCGTACTTCGACGTGCCGCCGGCCAGCTTGAGGTCGGCGGGCAGGGTCTCCGCGACGCGGAAGACCTCCTTGTCCAGGAAGGGCACGCGCAGCTCGAGCGAGTTGGCCATCGTCATCTTGTCGGCCTTGACCAGGATGTCGCCGCGGAGCCACGTGAACTGGTCCAGGTGCTGCATCCGCTCGACGGGGCCCCAGCCGCGGGTCTTGGCGTAGATGGGCGCGGTGACGTCGGTGTGCGTCCATTCCGGGCGGAAGTCGCGCAGCACGTAGTCCAGCTGGGCGTCGTTGAACGAGCGCGCGTTGCCGTAGTACCGCTCCTCGAGCGGCAGCGAGCCGCGCTGCAGCAGCGACTTGCCGCGCTTGCCCTCGGGCAACCGGTCGCCGATCCTCCCGGCGGTGCGGCGCGCCCACGCCGGCAGCTTGTCGAAGGGTGCGAGGGAGAGCGGCTCCTTGTAGATGGTGTAGCCACCGAACAGTTCGTCGGCGCCCTCGCCCGACAGCACGACCTTGACGTGCTTGCGGGCCTCGCGCGCGAGGTAGTAGAGGGGGACGAGCGACGGGTCGGCCACCGGATCGTCGAGGTACCAGACGATGGCCGGGATCGCGTCGCGGAACTCCTCGGGGGAGACGGTCTTGACCACGTGGCGGGCGCCGATCGCCTCGGCGGACTCGGCGGCGACGTCGACCTCGCTGTAGCCCTCGCGCTGGAAACCGGTGGTGATGGTGATCAGGTCGGGGTTGTGCTGGATCGCCAGCGCCGCGACGGCGGTCGAGTCGATGCCGCCGGAGAGGAAGGACCCGACGGTCACGTCGGCGCGCATATGCATCTTCACCGAGTCGCGCAGCGCATCGGCGATGTCGCGGTAGACGGCCTTCGCCTCGGCGGACTCCAGGCCGCCGGTGACGGGCTTCACGGGGAAGCGGGGCTCGAAGTAGCGCTGCCCGACGACCTCGCCGCCGGGGGAGAGGGTGGCGTAGCAGCCCGACTCGAGGCGGCGGATGCCCAGGTGCAGCGACTCGGGCTCGGGCACGTACTGGAGCACGGTGTAGTGCTGCACGGCGCGGGCGTCGAGGCCCGGCTTCAGGCCCGCCTCGTCGGCCAGCGCGAGCACGGACTTCTTCTCCGACGAGAAGACGGTGCCCTTCGAGCCGGTCGCGACGTACAGGGGCTTGATGCCGAACTGGTCGCGGGCGAGTGTCAGCTCCCGCTTCTCGGTGTCCCAGATCGCGAAGGCGAACATGCCGCGCAGCTCGGCGAGCACCCCGTCGATGCCCCAGTGGTGGAAGCCGGCGACGATCGGCTCGCCGTCGCCCTCGGTGCGGAACTCGGCGCCGAACTCGTCGGTCAGGCGCTGCCGCAGCTCGAGGTAGTTGTAGATCTCGCCGTTGAAGGTCAGCGCGTACCGGTCGGGGCTCTCGGGCGGGCCCCAGCGCAACGGCTGATGGGCGTGCTCGATGTCGATGAAGGCGAGGCGGTTGAAGCTCAGCGCCAGGTCGTCGTCGTGCCACGACCCGCCGAACTCGTCGGGGCCGCGGTGCCGCATGCACCGGCCGGCGGCGGTCACCGCGTCGACGACGTCGCCCGCGTGTCGATCGGCGGACAGGAATCCCAGGAGGCCACACACGGTTGACCAGTATGCCGGAACGGGGCCCCGCACCCGGAACGACGCAGGCCCGTGCGCCGGGCACGCGAAACGACGCGCCATTTGCCGACCCCGCAACGTGTACCCCGTCCCGTTGGTCTACGCTGCGTAGTACAAGGGGAACGTGCAGCCCCGGCCGTGAGTTCCCGGACTGGGAGACGGTCCGGAACGGGCCCCGTAGCACTGACCGTGTTTCAGCAGGAAGGCGCGACATTGGCACCCGGAAGTAACGCCCACGGTGGGGCCGCGTCCTGGCGTAAGCGCCTGGTTCTGGCCGCCGGGCTCGTCGCTGGCATGTTCGCTCTGGCGGGCTGCTCGGCCGACGAGGTGATGCGTTTCGGTTGGCCCGAGGGTGTTACCCCCGAGGCCCGTGACATGACTGAGCTGTGGAGCTGGTCCGTCGTCGCCGCCCTCATCATGGGTGTGCTCGTCTGGGCCCTCACGTTCTGGACCATCACGTTCCACCGGCGCAAGGCGGACTCGCCCGATTTCCCCCGGCAGACCGCGTACAACGTGCCGCTGGAGCTGCTGTACACCGCGATCCCGTTCCTCATCATCGCCGTCCTCTTCTACTTCACCGTGGTCGTGCAGACCAAGGTCGAGAAGATCGAGGACAACCCGGGCGTGACCGTCGACGTCACCGCCTTCCAGTGGAACTGGCGCTTCGCGTACCGCGAGGTCACCCTCGACGGCACCAAGATCAAGCTCGAGCGGGAGAACCCGTACGGCAAGCAGCCCGACATCGCGAAGCTCAACGAAGAAGCCGAGAAGATGAAGGAGCACGGGCACGTCGAGGCGCAGCCCGAGCGCGGCCCCAACCACGGCCGCTTCCAGGAGATCCGCGACTACCTGAAGTTCAGCACCGTCGAGGTGCAGGGCTCGTCCGCCGAGATCCCCGTCCTGGTGCTGCCGACCGACACCCGCATCCAGTTCGACCTGGCCTCGGCCGACGTCGTCCACTCCTTCTACGTCCCGCAGTTCGCCTTCAAGCGCGACGTGATGCCGAACCCGGTGCAGAACCACACTCAGAACAAGTTCCAGGTGTCCAGCATCGACCGGCCCGGCGCCTTCGTCGGCCGTTGCGCCGAGATGTGCGGCGACTACCACTCCATGATGAACTTCGAGATCCGCGCCGTGACGCCGGAGAACTTCAAGAAGTACATCGAGGCGCGTCAGGGCGGCAAGGACAACGTCGCCGCGCTGGAGTCGATCGGCGAGGTGGGCGTCTCCACGAGCACGTTCCCGTTCGACACCCGCCGCACCGGCCGCACCCCGTCGGGCAACAGCACCGCGCCCGTCAACGCAGAAGGAGCGAACTGACCCATGAAGGTCGAAGCGAAACTCTTCGAGTTCCTCACCGCGTTCTTCTTCCTCGCGGGCATCCTCTACACCGTCGCGACCGCGATCTGGGGCCCGGGCTACGGCTACGGCGCCGTGGAGTGGGTCGGCGTGACCGGCATGTTCCTCACCGGCGGCCTGACGCTGATCATCGGCACGTACTTCCGGTTCGTGTCCAACCGCGTCGACACCCGCCCCGAGGACTACGAGGACGCCGAGGTGTCCGACGGTGCCGGCGAGCTGGGCTTCTTCAGCCCGCACTCGTGGTGGCCCATCCTGCTCTCGGCCTCGGTCGCCGTGGTCGGCATCTCCGTCGCCCTCCAGCTCTACTGGCTCTGGTTCTTCGGCGGCCTGCTCGTCGTGGGCGCCGCGTGGGGCCTCGTCTTCGAGTACCACAAGGGTCCCGAGAAGCACTAGGACACGTTCTTTCAGCGACGCCCGCACCGGAGTTCACCGGGGCGGGCGTCGTTCTTTCGTCCACGTTCACCGCGGCGCCGCCCGCGGGTCGTCTCGGCCTGATTGCATGCACCCATGACGCAGGCCAGAGCCGGGCTGTCCGTACGCAAGCTCACCGCCGACGAGGTGCGCGGCCGGGGCGGCACCGTCGCTCCGCCGAAGACCAAGCTCGACTTCGCGGAGGCGGAGCCCGAGGCGTACGGCGACGGGGCCTACGGCACCGTCGGGCACACCGGCGTCGTCCACGCTCCCGAGCGCGCCTACCTGGCCGTGGACACGGTCGGCAGCCCCCGCACCTCGGAGGACTTCCGCCTGGCCGCGGAGGCCCTCTACGCGGCCGCGTACGGCGTCAAGGTGCGCAACAAGGCCCTCTACCGCCGCGGCACCCCCGGCGCCGACGACGCGGTCCGCAGCGACTTCCGGATGCCCCCGCTCGAGCGGCTCCGCGGCGACGTGGCGCCGCAGGACACCGGCGCGGCCCGCTGGACGCTGCTGCTGCGCCGACCCGCGTGGATCGACGAGGCCGAGGTGGGCGACGTGCTCGAACAGCTCGAGGTCAGCAAGGGGCTCAGTCTCGCCCGCGTGCACTGCCTGGACCTGCCGGCATCGTCGTACCTGCAGACCCGCGTCGACGGCCGGTGGTCGGCCGCCCTGACGCCCACCGCGAAGGCCTTCGCCGTGCAGCTGCGCGAGCGGGGCCTCACCGCCGTCGACGGTGCCTGGCACGAGGTCTGCCTCGGCGAGCCCGGCGCCCCGGTGGGGGAGAACAGCTACCTGCTGCGCCTGCGCCTGGCCTGAGTCAGCGGCGCTCGTCGCCGCGGGCGCGCGCCCACGTCACGTCGTCCCGGTTGCGCCGCTCCCGCGCGACCCCGGCGACCGTGCCCGGCGCGTGCGCCGCGACCCCGAAGGCCGTCATCGACGTCACCTCCCACTCCCGCGGCACCCCGAACTCGGCGGCGACGGCGTCGCGGTCGAACGCCCGGAACTGGTGTGCGTCGAAGCCGATGGAGAGGGCCTGCAGCGTCATGTGCGCCACGGCCTGGCCGAGGTCGTAGTGGGCGAACTCCGAGTACTCCCAGTCGGTGTCCTCGACGAGGACCCGGGCCAGGTTCACGACGATCGCGGAGGCGTCGGGCGCCCAGCGTGCCGAGCTCCCCGCGAGGTGCCGGACGATCCGTGCGTGCACGCCGTCGCCGCGGCGCCCCACGACGAACGCCCAGGGCTGCGAGTTCCCGGCCGAGGGTGCGAGGCGGCCGGCATCGAGGATCGTGTCGAGCGCGGCGTCGCCGATCTCCGCGTCGGCGTCGAACGCCATCGGGCTGTGGCGGCGCAGAACGGCGGGATGGACCTCCGGGACGACCGGGACCTCGCAGGTGCTCACGGCGTCCATTGTGGCGGACCGTCGGACCCCGGAAACGACTGCGGCCCCTCCCCGGGTGGGGGAGGGGCCGCAGTGGCGTTGTCAGGACCTACTCGACGTCGAGCTTGCCGCCGTTGTCCTGGACCTTCTTGAGGGCCTCGAGCGCCTTGACCTCGTTCGCGTGATCGCGTGCGGCGTTGTCGCGCTGCTCGTCGGCCGAGTCGGCCCGCAGGAACGAGCCCGTGCCGGGCTGGCCGGCGGCGCCGAGCTGGTTGGCCTTGGTCGGGACGACCGCGCCCTCGTAGGGGAGCGGCACGGCGTGGCCGTGGTCGTCGACGGGGCCGAGCGGCTGGTGGAGCTCGATGAACTCACCGTTCGGGCGGCGCACGATGACGCCGGTCTCGATGCCGTGCTCCAGAACCGCGCGGTCGGCGCGCTGCAGGCCGATGCAGAACCGGTAGGTCAGCCAGTAGGCGACCGGCGGTGCCACGACCAGGCCGATGCGGCCGATCCACGTCATCGCGTTGAGCGAGATGTGGAACTTGAGCGCGATGACGTCGTTCACGCAGGAGAGCGTGAGCACGATGTAGAACGCGAGCGCCATGGCGCCGATCGCGGTGCGCACCGGCACGTCGCGGGGACGCTGCAGGATGTTGTGGTGCGCATCGTCGCCGGTGAGCTTCTTCTCGATCCACGGGTAGCCGATCATCAGGCCGATGATGACGCCGATGATGATCGCCACGAACGCGGCGCCCGGAACCGTGTGGCCCCAGATGTAGAGCTCCCACGCCGGCCACAGACGGGCCAGGCCGTCCGTCCACATCATGTAGACGTCGGGCTGCACGCCCGCGGAGACCTTCGCCGGGTCGTACGGGCCGATCGTCCACACCGGGTTGATCGTGAAGATGCCCGCCATGAGGGCGATGATGCCGAAGGTGGCGGCGAAGTAGGCGCCGGTCTTGACCGCGAAGACGGGGAGGATGCGGACACCCACCACGTTCTCCTCGGTGCGGCCGGGGCCCGCGAACTGGGTGTGCTTCTGGTACCAGACGAGGGCGAGGTGGCCCGCGATCAGCGCCAGGATGATGCCCGGGAACAGCAGGATGTGCAGCACGTACAGGCGCGGGATCAGCAGCTCGCCGGGGAAGTCCCCGCCGAACAGGGCCCAGTGGACCCAGGTGCCGACCACGGGGAGGCCGACGACGATGCCCGACATGGCGGCGCGGACGCCGGTGCCCGAGAGCAGGTCGTCCGGGATCGAATAGCCGAAGAAGCCCTCGAACATCGCGAGCAGCAGCAGCGCGCAGCCGATGACCCAGTTGGCCTCACGCGGGCGACGGAACGCGCCGGTGAAGAAGATGCGGGCCATGTGGATGATGATCGACGCGGCAAACATCAGGGCGGCCCAGTGGTGGATCTGGCGGACGAACAGGCCGCCGCGCACCTCGAACGAGATGTCCAGGGTGGTGGCGTAGGCGCGCGACATCGCGACGCCGTGCAGCGGCTCGTAGGCGCCCTCGTAGTGGACCTCCGACAGCGACGGGTCGAAGAACAGGGTGAGGTACACGCCCGACAGCAGCAGGATCACGAAGCTGTACAGCGCGATCTCGCCCAGCATGAACGACCAGTGCGTGGGGAAGACCTTGTTGATCTGGCGACGGATCCCGGGCGCGAAGTGGTACCGCGAATCCAGATCGTTGGCCTGGTGGCCGATCCGATCTCCGAGTGTGGTCATCAGTGCGTCGCCTCCCAGAAGGCCGGTCCGACCTGTTCGATGAAGTCGCCGTTGGCGACCATGTAACCCTGCTCGTTGACCGAGATCGGCAGCTGCGCGAGGGCACGGGCGGCGGGACCGAAGACCGGCTTGCCGTACTCGAGCGCGTTGAACTGCGACTGGTGGCAGGGGCAGAGGATGCGGTTGGTCTGCTGCTCGTACAGCGAGGTGGGGCAGCCGAAGTGGCTGCAGACCTTGGTGTAGGCCCAGTAGTCGCCGTAGTTGAAGCTCTCCTGGCCCTCACGCTTGATCGCGCGCACGGCGTCCTCGGGACGCAGGCGGATCAGCATGACGGGGTTGCGGATGCCCTTGAGGCCGTGGAGCAGCTTGAGCCGCGACTCCTCGGTCTCGCCGAAGCCGTCCGAGACGCGCCACGGGAAGACCGTCATCATGCCGCCGGCGTCGAGGTCCTCGGCGCGCACCAGCTTGACCTTGTAGGGGTCGCCCACGTCGTTGCGCAGGAACACGGCCTCGTGGTTGAGGTCGCTCGAGAAGTCGTTCTCGAGCGAGTTCCAGTAGGGGGACCAGCCGGTGTGCCACAGGGGCGATGCCTCGCGCTTGGCCCACGGGTTCTTCACCAGGCCGCCGATGAAGCCGGCCGCGGCACCGAGGCCGAGGACGCCGACACCGAATCCGGCCGAGGCCATGATCATCTTGCGGCGGGGGAGCGTGGAGGTCTCCAGCGCGTCCTTGAACAGCGCGGCCGTGGTGGCCTTGTCGACCTTGGACGAGCCGCCGGCATCGTGCCGCTGCTGGACCGCGATCTCCTCGGGGATGAACTTCTTGGTGAACTGCACGGTGCCCGCGAAGACGCAGAGCAGCGACAGCCCGAAGGTGATGCCCAGCATCGGGGTGTACAGCGTGTACCACCAGTAGTGGGCGTCATCGATGCCCTGGTACTTCCACGGCCAGAACAGGAAGACTCCGAGCAGCGCCGCGCCGAAGACGCCGGCCAGGGCGAACCACAGGGCGACGGTGCGCTCGGCGCGCTTCTCGGCGCGGGTGCCGGGGACGGGCCAGCGGGGCTCGCGGTAGACCAGCTCGACGCCGTCGAGGTTGGTACCGAGCTTCACCAGCTCTTCGTGGGACAGGTTGTCCAGTTCGTCGTCCGACGGGACGTTGTTCAACGGCTTGGCGGTCAATTCCTGCTCCCAACCCACATCGCGGCGCCGACGACGGCGATCATCCCGGTTACCCACATCACCATGCCCTCGGACGCGGTACCGAAACCGCCGAGGCCGTGGCCGCCGGGGGACTGGGTCTCGCCGACGTTCTTGATGAAGCCGATGATGTTCTTCTTCTCTTCAGGCGACAGTGCACGGTCCGAGAACTTGGGCATGTTCTGCGGGCCGGTCAGCATCGCGGCGTAGATCTCCTGCTCGTTCGCGGGATCCAGCGGCGGCGCGAACTTGCCACCGGACAGGGCGCCGCCCCGGCCGGTGAAGTTGTGGCACGAGGCGCAGTTGAGGCGGAAGAGCTCGGCGCCGGCGCCGAGGTTCTTGCCGCGCAGCGACTCCTGCGCGATGACGCGGTTACCGTTCTCGTCGCGCTTGATCGAGCCGTCCGGGTTGTACTCCCACACGATCGACGGTCCGCCGCCGATCGACTGGATGTACGCGCCCATGGCGTCGATCTGCTTCGCGTCGAACTTGGCGGGCTTGCGCACGATCTGCGCCGAGTTGACGGTCGCGGGCATGCGGCCCGAGTGCACCTGGAAGTACACGGCCGAATCGCCGACGCCGACGAGGCTCGGGCCGCGGTCCTTCACGCCCTCGAGGCTGGCGCCGTGGCAGCTGATGCACGAGGTCTCGTACAGGCGCTTGCCGTTCTCGACCTGCGCGGCGTCGAAGTCGTCGGCGATCGCGACCTGCGGGGTGGGGCTGGCGATCGTGGCGACACCGCCCGCGGCGAGGAGGCCGCCGACCAGCAGCGCCGCGCTCGCGAACTTGCGGCGGAGCTTGCGCTGCTTCCGGGCCTTCTGTGCCGAGGCGACGGACGCGCGCCCGGCACCGTCGGGCTCGCCTCCCTCGCCGGCGGGCTCAAAGTTGGCTGAACTCATCTGCTATCCCTCTGTGATGGCGACTGAGATAAACGTCTTTAGCGAATGATGTAAATGACGGCGAAGAGGCCGATCCACACCACGTCGACGAAGTGCCAGTAGTAGCTGACGACGATCGCCGAAGTCGCCTGGGCGGGCGTGAACTTCGAGGCGCGGCTGCGGGCCAGGATGAAGATGAAGGCCACGAGGCCGCCCATCACGTGCAGGCCGTGGAAGCCGGTGGCCATGTAGAACACCGAGCCGTAGACCGAGGAGCTGAGCGTGAGGCCCTCGCCGATCAGGGTCTTGTACTCGTTGAGCTGGCCCGCGACGAACGCGGCACCCATCAGCAGCGAGATCAGGTACCAGATGCGGAACTTGAAGACGTCGCCCTTCTCCGCGGCGAAGACGCCCAGCTGGCAGGTGACCGACGAGGCGATCAGCACGATGGTCGGCGGCAGCGCCGCGGCCAGGCTGATGTTCGTGTCGGCGGGGGGCCATCCGTTCTCCCCAGCTCCGGCCCGCGCCACGAAGTACATGGCGAAGAGCCCGGCGAAGAACATGAGCTCGCTCGACAGCCAGACGATGGTCCCGACGCTGACCATGTTGGGCCGGTTGAGTGAGTGCACGCGCTGGGTGATGGCTGTAGCTGAGGTCGGTGCGGCGCTAGTCACTCCGCAAGTATGACCGGTCGTAGTATCGAATGCCTACCCGGGTCGCAGATTGGGCGCGTCGAATATCGCGGGCAGGTTCAGGACCTCCCGCACGATGACTCGAAACGCCACGTCAACGGCCTGATCGGCACCGGCAGATAAGGCATACCTTGCCCTACGACCTCAATGGCAGACCCGAGGAGCGGACCCGTCTGGGCCGCCTTCTCGGACGCCTGTCCACGCGCACCGTCGAGGAGTTAACGCCCGGCGACCCCGGTTTGGTTCCCGTGGCCGAATCGGACGACGACGCGGCCGCCTCGTCGTCGGTCCTCGACGCCTCCGCGGGCTTCGATCCGGAGGCGCAGAGCGTGCTGCGGCACGTGCTCGAGATCCCGGGCGACGAGGTCGATGAGGTACTGCGGCTCGTCGGGCAGGACCGGTACGAGCGGGTCCCGGCCGACGGTGCGCCGGACCTCCCCGGGATGGAGACCGTCGCCGTCGCGCGGGTGCAGAAGGTCGATGCTCTGCACGTCTCGCAGGAGCGCTCGCGGATGGCGGGCGTCACCGCGCGGCACGGCGGGCGGGCCGTGCTGTGGCAGGTGCTCCAGATACCGGGTTGACCGCCCCGATTACAGTTGCGGCCATGGATTGGCCGACGGTTCTCACCGAGCTCACCTCCCAGCGCGACCTCAGCGCGGAGCAGGCGCGGTGGGCGATGTCCGAGATCATGAGCGACGGGGCGACCCCGTCGCAGATCTCCGCGTTCGGCGTCGCCATGAAGATGAAGGGACCGTCGCCCGTCGAGGTGCGGGCGCTGGCCGACGTGATGCTCTCTCTCACCACCCCGGTGCCCTTCGACGCCCGCGCCGTCGACATCGTCGGCACCGGCGGCGACCGCTCGCACTCGGTGAACATCTCCACCATGAGCTCGATCGTCGTGGCGGCCGCGGGCGTGCCCGTGCTCAAGCACGGCAACCGGGCAGCGTCGTCGAAGTCGGGCGGCGCGGACTGCCTCGAGGCGCTGGGCGTCGCGATCGGGCTGAACGCCGACGGTGTCGCGCGCACCACGACCGAGCTGGGCATCGGTTTCTGCCTCGCCTCCGTCTTCCACTCGGGCCTGCGCTTCGCCGGCGCGACCCGCAAGGAGATCGGCATCCCGACCGTCTTCAACGTGCTCGGCCCGCTGACCAACCCTGGCCGCCCCTCCGCCGGCCTCATCGGCTGCGCCTTCGCCGATCTGGCGCCCGTCGTGGCCCAGGCCTTCGCCGACCGCGGCGGCCAGGACCACGTGATCGTCGTCCGCGGCGACGACGGCCTCGACGAGCTGACCACCACCTCGACCTCCACCGTCTGGCGCGTGCAGGAGGACGGGGTGGGCGTCGAATCCGTCGACCCCCGCGAGCTCGGGCTGGCCCGGGTCGCGATGGAGGACCTGCGGGGCGGCGACGCGTCCGTCAACGCCGCGATCGCCCGGAGTTTCCTCGCCGGCGAGACCGGCCCGGTCCGTGACGCGGTGCTGCTCAATTCGGCGGGCGCCGTCGCCGCGTACGAGGGGCTGACCGCGGGGGAGTCCGTGCAGGACTCGATCGCGGCGCACCTGCCGCGGGTCGCCGAGGCCGTCGACTCGGGTGCTGCCGCCGCGCTGCTCGACCGCTGGGTCGCGCTGTCGCAGGAGATCGCGGGCGCGTGAGCGAGTCGGGACTGGACCGGATGCGCGCGGACGCCGCAGCCCGGGGCCTGACGGTGACCGTCCGCGAGCGTCCCGCCGCGCGCAGCCTGGAGGAGGCGGCCGCGTTGATGGACCTGCCGCCGTCGCAGCTGGTGAAGTCGCTCGTCGTGCGCCGTGGCGAGGGGGCCTACCTGTTCGCGCTGGTCCCCGGCGATCGGTCGATCGCCTGGCCCAAGCTTCGCGCAGTGGTCGGCGTGAACCGGCTCGCGATGCCGCCGGCCGACGAGGCGCTCGAGGCCACGGGGTACGAGCGCGGCACGATCACGCCCGTCGGGGCGCGCGGCGACTGGCCGGTGTACGTCGACGAGCGGATCGCCGGCGCGACGGTGGCGCTCGGCGCCGGCGCGCACGGACACAGCGCGATCGTCGACGCGGACGCGCTGATCGCGGCGTACGGCGCGACCGTCGCGGACATCTCCGACTAGACGCGCGAACACAACGCACAAAATTCCATTCCGCGGAATTCAGCGTTCCACGCGCCTAATCTTGACGGCGTGAGTAAGCGCACCGTCTCCCCGCAGATCGCCCGTTCCTGGCTGCTCGTCCCGGCCTCCCATCCCGAGTCCTTCGCGGTCGCGCAGGCCAGCGAGGCCGACGCCGTGATCATCGACCTCGAGGACGCCGTCGCCGCGAAGGACAAGGAGCAGGCGCGGGCGGACACCGTCGAGTGGCTGTCGACCGGCCACCGCGCGTGGGTGCGCATCAACGACGCGGCGAGCGAGTACTGGAGCGCCGACTGCGCCGCGCTCAAGCAGTGCGCAGGACTCGAGGGCGTGATGCTCGCGAAGTCCGAGGGGTCGAGCCACCTCGACGACACCGCGGACCGTCTCCCCGACGGCACGCCGATCCTCGCGCTCGTCGAGACCGCCCGCGGGATGCAGAACGTCGCGCGGATCGCCTCTGCGCCGTCGACCTTCCGGATCGCCTTCGGCACGGGCGATTTCAAGCGGGACACCGCGGTCGGCGAGGATCCGATCGCCCTGGCCTACGCACGCTCGCAGCTGGTCATCGCGTCGCGAGCGGCCCGCCTGCCCGCGCCCATCGACGGGCCGACCCTGAACATCGCGCACCTGCCCACCGGGACCGCCCTGGCGAAGGAGATGGGCATGTCCGGGAAGCTGTGCCTCACGCCGGAGCACGCCGGCGTCATCAACAGCGGCCTCAGCCCGAGCGAGTCCGAGGTGGCGTGGGCGCACGGCTTCATCGACGCCTTCGAGAAGTCGGGCGGCAAGATCACCGACGGCTCCGACCTCCCGCGCCTGGCACGCGCTCAGAAGATCGTGCAGCAGGCCGTCGACTTCGGCATCGAGGTCGAGGCGGCGGAGGTCAGCCACAGCGGCTACTGAGCGCGAGGCCTACTCTCGGGGGCATGGGGCTGTTCGGGAGGAAGAAGTCGGTCGAGGACCAGCCGGATCCGCACCTCTACCTGATGACGATCCGGGATGCTGACCGATTGCGGTCGCTCACGCGGACCGTGCTGGCGGAGAACGGGTTCGAGGCGGAGGTCCGCGGCGATCACGTGCTGACCGCGGATGGTCGCACGTTCGGGCTCGACAATCTCATGCGCAAGGTCCGCGGTGTGGGGCCCGCCGAGTGGGACGGAGTCGTCCGCGAGCACTTCAGCACGATGCTCCGACCGGCGGACGAGGGGCCGGACGAGGCGCAGATGCGCGAACGGATCATCGCGCGGCTGTGGGACGTGACCGCGACGGACGGTCGGATGAGCTTCGACTACGCCCTCGAATGGCAGTCCGGCGTGGCCGAGGTGCTCGCCATCGACTACCCGGACCGGGTCAGCATCCTCAGCGACGGCTCCGTGCGGGAGATGGCGCCGCTCGGGCCGTGGTACGACCGCGCGCGGCGCAACCTGTGGCGCGAGCTCACCGAGACGGCGGAGATCCGGGTCGAGACCGTGGAGCACGACGGGCACCGATTCCTGTGCGCTCTCAGCGATTCCGTGTACACGGCCAGTGGCGCATTGCTCCTGGCTGAACTGCTCCCGCGGTGGGTGCCGGGCATCGACATGAGCAGTGGCGTGCTGTTCGCTGTGCCCTTCCGCAACCAGCTGGCGTTCGCGGCCTGCTCGAACGCGGAGGCCGCGCTCGGCGGCCTCATGCTGTTGCCGGTGTTCGCCGCCAACGGCTACTCCGACGGGGTGGGCCCGGTGTCGCCGAACGTGTACTACTGGCGCGACGGCACGGTGACGCAGATCAGCAGCATCGCCGATGACGCCCTGAACGTGACGCCGCCGCCGGAGCTGCTGGAGATCATCAACGGCGGCTGAGGCTCAGTTCCCGATGTCGAAGCCCGCGTCGACGTCGGCCGAGGCGTACTCGCGGAAGGCGATGTGGGTGGAGGTGCTCGCGACGCCGTCGATGCGGTTGATCTTCTCCGTGACCACCTCGGCGATCTGGTCGTGCTCGCGCACGCGGACCTTCGCGATGAGGTCGATGTCGCCGGCGCACGAGTACACCTCGGTGACGCCCTCGATGTTCGCGACGGCCTGCGCGGTCTCGGGGATGCGGTGCACGTCGGCGTTGATGAGGACGATCGCGGTGATCACTGCGGGGCCTTCCGGTCGATCTGGCGTTCACGCGGCGTGCGTGGCCTCCTCACTGTATTGCCTGGCGGTCCCGCGCGGATGCGCCGCCGCCGCACGGGCGTCGCGGCCCGCCTCGGAGGCGCGCCCGGCCCACTCGAGCCAGCGACCCGCGCCGGCCAGCGGCTCGCCCCACGTGCCCTGCACGTCCACGATGCGCGTCCCCGGCCGCAGCGCCCAACGGCGCAGGAGCGCCGCCTCCTCGGGACTCGCGCCGTGCAGGGTGTCGGCGGGGAAGAGGGTGTCGGGCACGTCCGGCGCGGCGAGGTCGCCGAACGCCTCGTAGACCGACTCGGCGCCCGCGCGCAGCCGGTCGAAGACGGGCATCGGCGGCACCCCGCGCGGGGCGACGCCGGCGGCGGCGAGGCGGCCGTGGCGCACGATCGACAGCTCCCAACCGCCGGCCCCGTCGGGATGGGCGATCGAGAGCTCGGGCACGTCCGCGAAGGCGACCAGCGCGTGTGAGCGGGCGACCGCGTCCACCAGGTGCGCGGCGCGGTCGCGCAGCCGGGCGGCGGACTCGAAGAACTCCCGCTCCGCGAGCGCGGCCAGACGCGCCTCCAGCGCCTCGAAGACCTCCGACGAGTGCCCGGTGAGCGCGGCGGCCGCCCGGTCGGCCCGCGGCCGGTACAGGGCCGCGGGCTCCGGCGCTACGGCCGACGCCTGGCAGCCGCCGAGCGGGCGGGCACCGTCGGGTCCCAGCGCGCAGGTGTGGGCCGCCCCGGCGCGCAGCCGGGTGGTGCACGTGCGGAGGCCGCACGCCTCGGCGAGCAGTTCCGCGAGATCGGCCGCGTCGGTGCGGGAGCGCACGGGCCCGATGCACGGGGTGCCCTGCGGCGCGGAGCGCTTCACCGCGAGCCGGGGGAAGGGCTCGGCGGTCAGACAGATCCACCAGCCGCGCTTCGGGTACTTCGACCGGCGGTTGTACGGGGGAGTGTGCGCGGCGATGAGGCGCAGCTCCCGCGCGGCCGCCTCCAGCGCGTGCGCACACTCCACGTGGTCCACCCGTTCCGCGAGGCCCACCATCTCCTTGATCCGGCCCCGCGTCTCGCCGGCGGTGAAGTAGCTGCGCACCCGGCGGTGCAGGTTCCCCGACGTGCCCACGTAGAGCACCTCGTTCCCCGGACCGCGGAACAGGTACACGCCGGGCCGCTCCGGCAGCGGATCGGCGAGGTGGCGCTTCGCGCGCTGCTGCGGCGTGACGGACGGGAGGTGCCCGCGGAGCTCCCCGAGGGTGTGGATGCCCAGGTTGCCCACGCGGCCGATCAGCCCGTGCAGCACCTCGACCGTGGCCCGTGCGTCGTCGAGCGCGCGGTGGTTGGGCGTGGTCTCGGTGCGGAACAGGCGCGCGAGCTCGCTGAGCTTGACCGACGGTGCCTCGTCCCGCGTGAGCACCCGGCGCGCGAGCTGCACCGTGCACAGCGACGCGGGCTTCGGCCATGGGGTGCCGGTAGCGGCCGCGGCCGCCTTGAGGAAGCCGAGGTCGAAGCGGGCGTTGTGCGCGACCAGGACGGCGCCGTGCGCGAACTCGAGGAAGGAAGGGAGCACTGACTCGATCCGCGGGGCGCCCGTGACCATCGCGGTGGTGATGCCGGTGAGGTGGGTGATGTGCGGGGAGATGCCGCAACCGGGATCGACCAGCGTCGCGAACTCGCCCAGGACCTCACCGCCGCGCACCTTGACCGCGCCGATCTCGGTGATCGCGTCCCCGCCCTTGGGGGAGCCGCCCGTGGTCTCCAGGTCGACCACCACGAAGGTCACCTCACGCAGGGGCGGGTCGACGGTGCCCGTCTCGCAATCGTCCAGGCTGAGCTGCATGGCGTGACGGTAGAACACCCCACCGACAGGTTTTCGCCGCCCGAACGCGCACTCGAAACTTGTCAGTCGCCGCGCCTAGCGTCGCCGGCATCGAGACCCCGTCAACGAAGGGACGCGCCATGACGCTGCACGTCGACTGCTCCACCTGCCCCGCGAAGCCGCGAGCCTGCGGCGACTGCGCCGTGGGCTTCCTCCTCGGACCGGTGGTCGTGGCCACGCCGCCCGTGCCGGGTTCCGGCGTCGGGGGTGCTTCGGTCACGGAACCGGGTCTGAGTGACGCAATCGCGGCCTTCGCGAACGAGGGAATGTTGCCGCGCCTCAGGGTGGTTCCTGACCAGGCGAAACAGGCCGGCTAGGGGAGGTCTCGGGGGTGTCTGGGGAGGCTCCCCCGGCGCGTCCGGCTAGACAGGCGCGTTTCCGTTTCGTAATCTTTCTGAGACCTTGCGGAGGAGCCCGGAGCGAAAATCGCCCCGTCTCCCGAGGTCACCGCCTAAGAGGCCGCGAGGCCTCGCCGGGGACCCACACGCGTTATCCGGGGTGAATCGCCGGAGGTTCGTAGAGCCTCCGGGGTAGGGCATCTTCCTCGCCCGAACCCGTCAGCTAACTCGGTCGGCGGTCGGGAAGAAACTTAGGAGAATCGCTTCGTGGCGAAACACCGACTTCAGCCGCAGCCCAGCCGCGGTGCCACCGTCGCCCGCGGTGCCCTCGCAGCGGGCGCCGTGACCCTCGGCACGCTCGCGGTGCCCACGGCCGCGTTCGCAGCGCCCGCCCCCGCGGCGCCGGCACCGGTCGCGCCGAAGGCGAAGCCCGCCCCCGCGCCCGGCGTGAAGCCCGCGGTCGCCGCAGGGAAGGCCAAGCCCGCCGCGAAGCCCGCGCAGACCGTCACCTCCCGCAACACCACCGCGCGCCCCAACGTCGTGAGCGGGGTCGCGATCGCCCCGAAGCCGGGCGTCACCACCGTCGCCGGAGCGCAGCCCGGCGGCGCGAAGGCCAAGGTCGTCCAGGCCGCGCTGTCGCGCACCGGCCTGCCCTACTCCTACGGCTCCGCCGGCCCCAACTCGTTCGACTGCTCGGGACTCGTCTACTGGTCCATGAAGCAGGCCGGCATCACCGTCCCGCGCGACAGCTACGGCCAGCTCGGCGGCGGTCGCTCGATCCCGATCTCGGACCTGCAGGCCGGCGATATCGTGATCTACAACGGCGGCAGCCACGCCGCGCTCTACATCGGCAACGGCAAGGTCGTGCACTCGGTGAATTACGGCATCCCGGTCAAGGTGAGCCCGCTCAACGAGATGTCGGTCTACTCCGCCCGTCGTTACTGACGTAACCTGGCAGTGATTGCGTTCGCAATCGTGCTCCAGCTTGGAAGGACCCGCTCGGCCGTGTCATCGACCTCCTCGTCCCGTTCGCTCGTGCTGCGCGGATCCGCTGCGTCCGCCGTGGTCGCCCTCGTGGCCGGCCTGACCGTCACCGGTAGCGCGACCGCGGATCCCGACACCGCCGACGCCGCGCTCAAGCAGTACGAGGCGCTCTCCGAGCAGGCCTCGGGCACCAACGAGGCAGCGAAGGCCGCACAGGAGGACGCCGAGAAGGCCACCGCCGCCAAGCGCGCCGCCGACGCCACGCTCGTGGCCGCCAAGCGCGAGGTCGCCGCGGTGCAGGCGCGGAAGGCCGCCCTGCAGCCCCAGATCGACGCGGTCGTCGTCGCCAACTACAAGGGCTCGCGCACCAACCGCACCTACGCGCTGCTCGTCAGCGACTCGCCGCAGCAGATGCTCGACCAGATGTCGACGCTCGACTTCGTCAACCGCGACGTCGTCGCCACCGTCGACGCCTACAAGAAGTCGAAGGCCGCGGCCGATTCCGCGGCCACCCGCGCCGCCGAGGCCGCCAAGTCGGCCGAGGACACCCGCACGGAGGCCGAGCGCAAGGCCGCGGATCTCCGGCAGAAGAAGTCGCGCCTGGCGCAGGAGATCGCGCGGATCAAGGCGATCTACGACCGGCTCACGGGCGCTCAGCGCCAGACGCTCATCGGCCCGCCCACCCCGTTCGACCCCAGCAAGGTGCCGCCGGGGAGCACCGCGGAGCTCGCCGCCGTCCGGGCCGCGCTCACCCGCGTCGGCAGCCCGTACGCCTGGGGCGGCACCGGCCCGGGCCAGTTCGACTGCTCGGGGCTCATGGTCTGGGCCTACCAGCAGTCCGGCAAGTCCCTGCCGCGCACCTCGCAGGCCCAGCTCAACGGCGGGCGCCCCGTCTCCCGCGGCGAGCTGCAGCCGGGCGACATCATCGTGTACTACTCCGCGGCCACCCACGTCGGCATGTACGTCGGCGACGGAAAGGTCGTGCACGCCTCCACCTTCGGCGTCCCGGTGCAGGTCGTGCCGATCGACGCCGCCGGCCCGTACAACTCGGCGGTCCGCTACTAGTCAACCGCGGTCCGGAGGGCATCCACGGCGCTACAGTGAGCCATGGCCGCTTTCCTGTTGAATCCGCAAACCGCCGACTACGCGCACTTCGACGAGGAGACCCGGCGACTGCTGCGGGCCACCGTCGACTTCTTCGAGTCGTACGGCAAACGACGGCTCCTGCAGGCGGATCTCGATGCCGACTGGGTGGCGGACTTCCTGGAGTTCGAGAAGCGCGAGAAGCTGTTCGCCACGTTCCTCACGCCCGCGGCCTACGCGGACGGGGATCCGAACCGCCGGTGGGACGGGGCCCGCAACGCTGCGCTCAGTGAGATCCTCGGCTTTTACGGCCTCTCGTACTGGTACGCCGAGCAGGTCACCATCCTCGGCCTGGGGCCGATCTGGATGAGCGCCAACGAGGAGGCCAAGCGGAAGGCCGCGCGCCAGTTGGCCGACGGCGGCGTCATGGCCTTCGGGCTCTCCGAGCGGGCGCACGGCGCCGACGTGTACGACACCGACATGATCCTCACCCCGACGGGCGACGGCGGTTTCACCGCCTCCGGCACCAAGTACTACATCGGCAACGGCAACGTCGCCGGCATGGTCTCGGTGTTCGGCCGGCGCGCGGACGTGGAAGGGCCGGAGGGCTACGTCTTCTTCGCCGCGGACAGCGGCCATCCGGCCTACGAGCTGATCGACAACGTCGTGCACTCGCAGATGTTCGTCTCGACGTTCGCCCTGCACGACTACCCGGTGGCTGCTGAGGACGTCCTGCACACCGGCCCCGACGCCTTCGCCGCCGCGCTGAACACCGTCAACGTCGGCAAGTTCAACCTGTGCCACGGCGCGATCGGCATCGGGGAGCACGCCTTGTACGAGGCGATCACCCACGCCAACAATCGAATCCTGTACGGCCACCCCGTCACCGACTTCAGCCACGTGCGCGCCAACTTCGTCGACGCCTACGCCCGGCTCGCCGCGATGAAGCTGTTCAGCGACCGCTCTGTCGACTACTTCCGCAGCGCCAGCCGGGAGGACCGGCGGTACCTGCTTTTCAACCCGATGACGAAGTCGAAGGTCACCTCCGAGGGGGAGAAGGTCGTGACCCTGCTGCTCGACGTCATCGCGGCGAAGGGCTACGAGAAGACGACGTACTTCCACCAGGCCAACCGGTACATCGGGTGGATGCCGCGGCTCGAGGGCACCGTGCACGTGAACGTGGCGCAGATCCTCAAGTACATGCCCAACTACCTCCTCAACCCGGCCGAGTACCCCGAGGTCGGCACCCGCCTCGACGCCGCCGACGACGCCTTCTTCTTCGCCCAGGGGCCGCTGGGCGGCGCGAGCAAGGTGCCGTTCGCGGACTGGACGACCGCCTACGAGGCCGCGGCGGACGAGCCCAACGTCGCGATCTTCTACGAGCAGGCGAAGGCGCTGCGCGAGCTCCTGCTGACCGCGGCGCCCGACAAGGCGCAGGCCGAGGACCTCGACTTCGTCCTCAACGTCGGGCATCTCTTCTCGCTCGTGGTCTACGGCCAGCTGATCCTGGAGCAGGCCGCCCTCATCGGGCTCGACCGCAGCCTGCTCAGCCGCATCTTCGACGTGCAGATCCGCGACTTCTCGGCGTACGCCATCGGCCTGTACGGCAAGCCCGGAGCCACTGCGGCCCAGCAGCAGTGGGCGCTGGACGCGGTGCGCCGGCCCGTCGCGGACCAGGCGACCTTCGATCGGGTGTGGGACCAGGTCGCGGCGTACGACGGCGCTTACGAGATGCGCCCCTGAGCGGTCGGGGAGGGGGCGCCCAGTACGGTTGACCCATGCCGCGCACGCTGCTGGTCACCAACGACTTCCCGCCCCGCCCCGGAGGCATCCAGACCTACCTCCAGGCCTTCGTCCGGCAACTGCCCGCCGACGAGCTCGTGGTGTACGCCTCGCGCTGGCGCGGCAGCGAGGAATACGACGCCGCACAGCCCTTCGAGGTGGTCCGCCACCCGACGACCCTGATGATCCCGACTCCCGACGCGTTCTCCCGCGCCCGGGACCTGGTGCGCTCCCGCGACATCGAGACCGTCTGGTTCGGCGCCGCGGCCCCGCTCGCGCTCCTGGGCGCCCCGCTCAAGGACGCCGGCGCGCTGCGCACCGTCGCCTCCACCCACGGCCACGAGGTGGGTTGGTCGATGCTGCCGCCGTCGCGCGCCTGCCTGCGCCGGATCGGCGACACCACGGACGTGACGACGTACGTCAGCAAGTACACACGCGGCCGGTTCGCCGCCGCGTTCGGCCCGCGCGCCGCGCTGGAGCACCTCCCGCCCGGCGTCGACAGCGACGTCTTCCGGCCCGACGATGCCGCCCGCTCGGCCCTGCGCGCCCGCTACGGCCTCGGCGAGGACGAGCCCGTCGTGCTGTGCCTCTCGCGGCTCGTGCCGCGCAAGGGACAGGACATGCTGATCCGCGCCCTGCCGCGCATCCGGACGCAGGTGCCCGGCGCCAAGCTGCTGATCGTGGGCGGCGGGCCCTACGCGGACACGCTGCACACGCTCGCGCGGGAGACCGGCGTCGAGGAGCAGGTCATCTTCACTGGGACGGTCCCGTTCGACGAGCTCGCCGCGCATCACAACGTGGGCGACGTCTTCGCCATGCCGTGCCGCACCCGCGGCGCCGGCCTCGACGTGGAGGGGCTCGGCATCGTCTTCCTCGAGGCCTCCGCGGCGGGGAAGCCCGTGGTGGCGGGCGATTCCGGCGGCGCGCCCGAGACCGTGTGGGAGGGAGAGTCGGGCCACGTCGTGCCCGGCCGCGACGTCGAGGCGATCGCCGACGCGGTCGCGGGCCTCCTCGCCGATCCCGATCGGGCCGCGAAGATGGGCGCCCGCGGGCGCGAGTTGGTGGCCGAGCACTTCGACTGGCGCCGCCTCGGCCACCGCCTCCAGACCCTGCTGAACCCGTACTGATCCACCTCTGAACTGACCGCCGAGCGATCTTCGGTGGGATCCTGCGGCCGCGGACCGGCGCGTCGCCGCCGACGTGCACCGAAGCTGCGCGGTCGCACCGTCGTCCCGGAGAACAGAACCGCCGCACCGGGATCCGGTGCGGCGGCTCGTTGTTCGAGGGACTACTTCGCGTACAGCTCGGCGATGTCGTCGGCGTACTTCTGCGAGACGACGTTCCGCTTGACCTTCATGGTCGGCGTCATCTCGCCGGTCTCCTCGGAGAAGTCCTCGGGCAGGATGCGGACCTTCTTGATGGCCTCGGCCTTGGAGACGGTCTCGTTGGCGGCCGCGACGGCCTTGTTGATCTCGGCCACCAGGTCGGGATCGTTGCGCAGGTCCGTGACGGTCGCCGACCCCGGCTTGCCGTTCGCGGCCTTCCACTGCGGGAAGGCCTCCGGGTCGATGGTGACCAGCGCCGCGATGTACGGCTGCGCGTCGCCCACGACCATGGCCTGCGAGATCAGCGGGTTGCTGCGCAGCGCGTCCTCGAGGCCGGCGGGGGAGACGTTCTTGCCGCCCGCGGTCACGATCAGCTCCTTCTTGCGGCCGGTGATCGACAGGTAGCCGTCGTCGTCGATCGAACCCAAGTCGCCGGTGTGGAACCAGCCGTCCTCGATCGAGGCCTTGGTGGCCTCCTCGTTGTGCCAGTAGCCTCGGAAGACCACGGAGCCCTTGAGCAGGATCTCGCCGTCCTCGGCGATCTTCGCGGCCTGCCCGGCCAGCGGCCGCCCGACGGTGCCGATCTTCTGCGCGCCCGCGACGTTCACGGTGATGGCCGCGGTGGTCTCGGTGAGGCCGTAGCCCTCCATGACGGTGACGCCCACGCCGCGGAAGAAGTGGCCGAGCCGCGCGCCCAGGGGAGCGCCGCCCGAGATCGCGACCTTGCAGTTCCCGCCGAGCGCGGCCTTGAGCTTGCCGTAGACCAGCTTGTCGAAGAGGGTGTGCTTCGCCTTGAGGATCAGGCCGGCGCCGCCGGTGTCCTGCGCCTGGCTGTACTCGATCGCGGTCTGTACGGCCGCGTCGAAGATCTTGCCCTTGCCGCCGTCCACGGCGCTCTGCTGCGCCGAGGCGTAGACCTTCTCGAAGACGCGCGGGACCGAGAGGATCAGCGTGGGCTGGAAGATGGAGAACTGCGGCACCAGGTTCTTGGTGTCGTTGAAGTGGCCGACCAGCGCGCCGCCCTTGAAGCAGGCGATGTTGACGGCGCGCGCCAGCACGTGGGCGAGCGGCAGGAACATCACGTTGGAGCCGCCGCGGATCGCGTCGCCGAACGGCGAGCTGAGGATCGCCTCGGCCTCGCTCATCAGGTTGGAGTGGGTCAGCTCGCAGCCCTTGGGCCGGCCGGTGGTGCCGGAGGTGTAGATCAGCGTCGCGAGGTCCTCGGCCTTGACGTCGGCGCGGCCGGCGTGGACCTGGTCCTCGGTGATCTCCGCGCCCTCGGCGGTGAGCGTCGCGACGGCGCCCGGGTCGCCGTCGGCGGGGTCGATCTGCAGGACGCGCTGCACGTTGTGCAGGCCCTTCAATTCGGCCACCTCGGCGGCCTGCTTGGCGCCCTCGATGATCATGAGGACCGCGTCGGAATCCTCGAGGATCCAGTCGATCTGGCCCGTCGAGCTGGTCTCGTAGACGGGCACGGTCACTGCGCCGACGGCCCAGATCGCGAAGTCGATGAGCGGCCACTCGTACCGGGTGGACGAGACCAGCGCGACGCGGTCGCCCGGCTTCACGCCCTGCGCGACGAGGCCCTTGGCGACACCGAGGATCTCCTGCTCGTACTGCTTCGAGGTCACCGGCTCCCAGGTACCCGCGACCAGGCGCTTGATCCGGACGCTGTCCGGGTCCGTGCGGGCCACATCGAAGACGACGTCGACCGTGGAGGCCGAGGGGTCGATGGTGTAGTTGGCGGGAACGCTGATCTCGCGCACGAATCCTCCGGGTCGCAAACGGTGGTGTTGTGGTGAACCTTACACCGCTGCTCGGGGCGCGTTCCGGGCCCGAACCGACCCGGCACCGTCCGCCCCGCGGCCGGATGTGTGAAGCTTAGGAGGTGAGCACCATCCAAGTGGCCGACGTCGCGTTCGTCGCTGCCCACCCGAGTGCCGTGGCCGCCGCGATGGCGGGCGCGCAGCGGTGGCGCGGCTGGTTCCCCGACCTGCGTATGACCGTCACCGAGGACCGGGGCGATCTCGGGATCCGCTGGAAGGTCGACGGTCCCGTCTCCGGGACCTCGGAGTTCTGGATCGAGCCGCACCTCGACGGGAGCCTGCTGCACTACTTCCTGCACGCCGAGCCGAAGGCGCCCATGACCCCCGAGCAGATCGTCGCCGACGTGCGCGAGCGCCGGGTCCGCGGGCACGACGTCATGTTCGACGTGAAGTTCACCGCCGAGAACGGCCGCGTCCTCGGCGGCCCCGCCGTCGGGGAGGTGGAGCGTGTCTGACGCGGAGCGCACCCGCGAATCCATCGTCATCGCGGCGCCGCCCGAGCGGATCATGGCCGCGATCTCCGCCTTCGACCGCTACCCCGAGTGGGTCTCCGCGGCGCGCGAGGTCACCGTCCTCGAGACCACCCAGGACGGGCAGCCCCGCCGCGTGCGGTTCGTGCTCGAGGAGGGCTTCCTCCGTGACACCTACGAGCTCGAGTACCGGTGGGCGCCCGGCGGCCGGTCCGTCGAGTGGGACCTTGCGGCGAGCACGCTGCAGAGCACCCAGCACGGCCGGTACGACCTGACCCCGACCGCCGACGGTGCCGGCACCACCGTGACGTACACCCTCGAGGTGACGCTGCAGATCCCGATGCTCGGGATGCTCCGCCGCAAGGCGGAGAAGGCGATCACCGACACCGCCCTCAAGGAGCTCAAGCGCCACGTCGAGGGCGAGTCGGCGGCGCAATCCTGATGTCCGGGGAGGGCACCGCGCCCCGCCTGCTGCTGGTGTCCGGGGCCGGGGGAGCGGGCCGGACGGTTCTCGCGACGGCACTGGCCACCCGCGCCGCCGGCCACGGACGCACCCTGCTCGTCACCGTCGGGCGGGTCGTCGATCCGCTCCTGGCGGACGGGACGGGGCCGTTCGACCACGTCCATCTCAATCCCGTCGAACTGCTCGCGCAGTGGTGGGCGGGCCTGTCCGCCACCGTCCGCGCCGGTCGCGGGCTCGCCGACGGTGCCGACGCGGGCTCGTCCGGGTTCGACCCGTTCGCGCTCGAGCCGCCCGAGCTGACGGGCCTCGCCGACGCCGAGCACGTCCTCGTGCTCCGGGCGATCCGTGGGCACGTGGAGTCCGGCGCGTACCGCACCGTCGTCGTCGACGGACCGGCCTTCGACGGCCTCGTCTCGCTGCTCACCGCCCCGTCGTCGCTGGCCGCCTATCTGGAGCGGGTGTGGCCGCGGCACGTCCGGCTCTCCGGACCCACCTCCGGCCCCGCCGCGGGCGCGCTCGCCGCGCTGCTGCTCGCCGAGCCGCTTGCGGGCCTCGCCGACCAGCTGGCGGCGTTCGTCGCCGACCGATCGGCGCTCGAGCTGGTGCACGTCGTGACCGGCGATCCCGGCCGCCCGGCCCGCGCCCGGGAGGAACTGGCCGCGCTGGAGGTACTCGGGCTGCGCCCGGTGGCGCTCGTGCTCAACCGGCTGATCACGGTCGACGACCGGTTCGCGCTGGACCTGCCGCACCCGGCGGTGCGACTGGTCCGGTCCCGGGTGGCCGCGCAGGACGACGCGCGGGAGGCCCTCGCGGAGGTGGCGACGGTGCTCGACCGCCCCGTCGTCGAGGCCGCCGAGGCGCTCGAGCCCGTCCTGACGCCGGCCGCCACCGCCGCGGTGGAGTGGGACGCGGACGCGATCCTCGACGCCGCGCCCGCGGTCGTGCCCGTGCCGGAGGTGCGCTCGCTGGGCGGCGCGGGACTCGACGCGCGGTACGAGTGGGCCGTCGCGCTGCCGCTGGTCGACCCCGCGACGATCGGGCTGGGCCGGGTCGAGGAGGACGTCGTCGTCGAAGCCCAGGGTGTGCGGCGCCGGATCCGGCTACCGTCTGTGTTGCGCCGCTGCGTCGTTGCGGGCGCCACGTACGAGGAAGGGGAGTTGCGCGTGACCTTCGTCCCCGATCCGGAGGTGTGGCCCCGTGGCTGATCCGACCCCCGATCCCTCCGAGGAGTTCCTCGCCTCCGCGGCGCGGCTGTTCGAGACCGCCCGGCCGTGGATCGCCGCGGCCCTCGCCGAGCACTCCGCGCACCCGGACGGCGAGCCCGGCGCGTGCCGGCTGTGCGCGCTCGGCGGTGCCGTGGGCCGGCACATCGAGCCCTTCGCAGCTGAGGCCTCGAAGTCCTTCGGCCAGTTCGCGGACGAGGTGCTCGCCGACCTGCTGCGGCTCGCCGAGGAACTGCTGGGCAGCGCGCGGATCGCCGCGGCGGCCGTGGCCGCCGACTACTTCGCCACCATCGGGGGCGAGGCCCCCGTCGACCCCGAGGCGCCCACCGCCGAGGCCCCCGCTCCCTCGTCGCAGGCGAGCGGGTACGAGCGCATCGACGTCCGGCTCAACTCCTCCGAGGAGGACCCTCCCGCATGACGCTGACGATCGGCATCGACATCGGCGGCACCTCGGTCCGCGCGGGCGTCGTGACGGACGACGGCACCGTCGTCGACACGGCGCGGGCGGAGACCCCGCGCAGCGCCCGCGCCCTGGAACGCTGCCTGGACCGCGTGGTCCAGGAGCTGTGCGTGGAGCACGACGTGAAGGCCGTGGGCCTCGCCGTCGCCGGCTTCCTGGACCCCACGCGCCGGACGGTGGCGTTCGCCCCGCACCTGCCGTGGCGCGACGCGGCGGTGCCCGCCGAGATGACCGAACGGATCGGCCTGCCGGTGGTCATGGAGCACGACGCGAACTCCGCGGCGTGGGCCGAGTTCGTCCACGGTCCGGCCCGGCAGTCGCGCGTCACGTGCGTCGTCGCGCTCGGCACAGGCATCGGCGCGGGCCTGCTCATCGACGGCGAGCTCTACCGCGGGGCCTACGGGGTCGCGCCGGAACTCGGCCACCTGCAGGTGGTGCCCGACGGTCGGCCGTGCGAGTGCGGCAAGCGGGGGTGCTGGGAGCGCTACTGCAGCGGAACCGCCCTCGTGGAGACCGCGATCGACCTGATGGGCGGGCAGGGCTCGCGGGGTGTGCTGCTCGCGCGGGAGCTCGCCGACGACCCGGGATCGCTGACGGGGCGCAAGGTCGCCGCCGCCGCGGAGGCCGGCGACCCCGTCGCGCAGGAGGCGGTCGGGGAGCTGGCCCGCTGGCTCGGCGTGGGCCTGGCGATGGTCAGCGACGTCTTCGACCCGGATCTCATCGTGCTCTCCGGCGGCGTGGGCGCCTCGTCGCGGCTGTTCCTCGACGACGCCCGGGACCACTACGCGCAGCAGCTCACCGGCGGCAGGTACCGCCGCAAGGCCCGCATCCGGGCGACGGAGCTGGGCGAACGCGCCGGCATGCTCGGCGCCGCCGCGCTCGCGCGGGACGCTGTCCGCGGCTGATCGCGCGGCGCCGTCCGCGCGGCCTCGGTAGAGTGAGACGCAGCACGTCGGGTCGGGGATCAGGAGCTGGTCACATGTGGTGGATGGTCTTCAAGTGGGTCCTGATCGGACCGGTACTGCGCCTGCTGGGGCGCCCGCGCGTGGTCGGCGTCGAGAACCTGCCGAAGGACGGCGCCGCGATCCTCGCGAGCAATCACCTCGCGGTGATGGACTCGTTCTTCCTGCCGCTCATGGTGCCCCGGCCCATCAAGTTCCTCGCGAAGAGCGAGTACTTCACCGGCAAGGGCCTCAAGGGCGCCTTCAAGAAGTGGTTCTTCTCCTCCGTCGGCTGCATCCCGATCAAGCGCGGCAGCGCGAGCGCGGCGCAGGACGCGCTCAACGCCGGTGTCGGCGCGCTCCAGGACGGCCAGCTCCTCGGGCTGTACCCGGAGGGCACGCGCAGCCCCGACGGCCGGCTGTACAAGGGCAAGACGGGCATGGCACGGATGGCGCTGGAGACCGGCGCCCCGATCATCCCCGTGGCGATGGTCGACACCGAGAAGTTCAATCCGCCCGGCTCCACGCTGCCGCATCCCACGAAGGTGCAGATCCGCATCGGTAAGCCGCTGGACTTCTCCCGGTTCGAGGGCATGTCCGGCAACCGGTTCATCGAGCGCGCCATCACCGACGAGGTGATGTACGAGCTGATGAAGCTCTCCGGCCAGCCGTACGTGGACGTCTACGCGCAGGACGTGAAGGACGGCGTCGTCGTCCCGGGCGAGGAGCGCGAGGCCGGCGCCGCGTAGCCTGACTGCCCATGCGCTACTTCTATGACCTGGAATTCATTGAGGACGGCAGGGTCATAGACCTGGTCTCGATCGGCATCGTCGGCGAGGACGGGCGCGAGTTCTACGCGGTCTCCACCGAGTTCGACCCGGAGCGCGCCGGGCCGTGGGTGCGCGCCAACGTACTGCCCAAGCTGCCGCCGCCCGCGAGCAAGTCGTGGCAGTCGCGCGCCGCGATCCGCGACGGTGTGCTCGACTTCCTCACCGCCGGCCCCGGCGACATCGAGCTGTGGGCCTGGGTCGCCGCCTACGATCACGTCGCGCTGTGCCAGCTCTGGGGGCCGATGACGGCGCTGCCCCGGTCCATGCCGCGGTTCACCCGCGAGCTCAAGCAGCTGTGGGACGAGCAAGGCCGGCCGCACCTGCCCGCCGCACCGTCGGACGCCCACGACGCCCTGGCCGACGCCCGGCACAACCTCGCCAAGTACCGGGCGATCACGGGCGGATAGACCCGGCGTAATCTTGCTCACGTGGCAGTGAACTGGACCGTCGACGTCCCCATCGATACCCTCCCCAAGCTCCCCGCTCTCCCGGGTGACCTGCGCGAGCGCCTCGACGACGCGCTGGCCAAGCCGGCGCTGCAACAGCCGAGCTGGCCGCGGGAGCAGGCGGACGCGATGCGCACGGTGCTGGAGTCGGTGCCGCCGATCACCGTGCCGCCGGAGATCCAGTCGCTGCAGGACCAGCTGGCCGAGGTCGCGCTGGGCCGCGCCTTCCTGCTGCAGGGCGGCGACTGCGCCGAGACCTTCGTCGACAACACCGAGCCGCACATCGCCGCGAACATCCGCACCCTGCTGCAGATGGCCGTCGCGCTGACTTACGGCGCGTCCATGCCGGTGGTCAAGGTCGCGCGCATCGCCGGCCAGTACGCCAAGCCGCGCTCCTCGGACACCGACGCCCTGGGCCTGACCAGCTACCGCGGCGACATGGTCAACGGCTTCCCGCCGGAGGAGGCCGTGCGCAAGCACGACCCGTCGCGCCTGATCCGCGCCTACGCCAACGCGAGCGCGGCGATGAACCTGGTGCGCGCCGTCACCGGATCCGGCATGGCCGACCTGCACAAGGTGCACGAGTGGAACCGCGAGTTCGTCGCGAACTCGCCCGCCGGCGCCCGGTACGAGGCGCTCGCCGCCGAGATCGACGGCGGCCTGCGGTTCATGGCCGCCTGCGGCGTGGAGGATCGGAACCTCAAGTCCGCCACCATCTTCTCCAGCCACGAGGCGCTGGTGCTCGACTACGAGCGCGGCCTGCTGCGCCTGGCCGACGACCCGGAGGATCCCGAGGCCCAGCAGGTGCTCTACAACCTGTCGGCGCACTTCCTCTGGGTCGGGGAGCGTACCCGCCAGCTCGACGGTGCCCACATCGCCCTGATGGAGCTGATCCAGAACCCGATCGGCGTGAAGATCGGCCCGACGACCACGCCCGAGCTGGCGGTGGAGTACGTGAAGAAGCTCGACCCGCACAACAAGCCGGGCCGGCTCACCCTGATCTCCCGCATGGGCAACGGCAACGTGCGCACCGCGCTGCCGCCGATCGTCGAGGCCGTCGAGGCGACGGGCCACAAGGTGATCTGGCAGTGCGATCCGATGCACGGCAACACCCACGAGTCCTCGACGGGCTACAAGACCCGCCACTTCGACCGCATCGTCGACGAGGTGCAGGGCTTCTTCGAGGTGCACCGCGCGATCGGCTCGCACCCGGGCGGCGTCCACGTCGAGCTCACGGGCGAGAACGTC
This sequence comes from Tsukamurella sp. USMM236, assembly GCF_037148755.1. Taxonomy (NCBI): domain Bacteria; kingdom Bacillati; phylum Actinomycetota; class Actinomycetes; order Mycobacteriales; family Tsukamurellaceae; genus Tsukamurella; species Tsukamurella sp. USMM236. Next base: position 149,777 of record NZ_JBBCSS010000005.1, on the reverse strand, counting down.
ACCGAGTGCCTCGGCGGAGCGCAGGACATCTCCGATGCGGATCTCGCCGGCCGCTACGAGACCGCCTGCGACCCGCGCCTGAACACCCAGCAGTCGCTGGAGTTGGCGTTCCTGGTCGCGGAGATGCTCCGCGGCTGATCACACGAGGTAGCGGAGCTCCCGGACCGCGGACTCGCCCGCCGGGGGCCCGTCGCCGTCGCCGGGCGCCACGGTGAGGGACTCGCCGCGCGCGACGGCCATCCGGATGTCGGACATCTCCCGCCGCGACCACGGCTCGCGGCGGAAGAACATGTCGTCGAGGCCCTTGACGAACCACGACGCCGAGAACGCGAGGATGCCGACGACCTCGGCCACCCACAGCGGGCCGAAGTGCAGGGGTAGCGTCGTGTGCGTCCTCGAGGCGAGCAGGCACAGGCCGCCGATCACGACGATGGTCAGCGCGCACCCGAGGTGGAACCGCCAGCCGAGACGGTTCGACACCTGCGCGAGGAGGCGTGTGAGCCGCCCGCTCCCGGCCGGCGCGACCGCCGGCCGCAGGAACGGGTTCCGGCGGTCGTGCAGCGCCGTCAGCACGCACATGAGGACGAACATGCCGAACACCACGGCTGCGGCGCTCAAGTGCACGACCGACGTGTCGAAGGGCAGCCGCTGTTGGAGGGGCGTGGGCAGGGGGAGTGCCGATCCCGCGCCGCATTCGCCGACGGGGATCGGGTCGGGCAGCTTCGTCGGGAAGACCGCCACGAGCACGGCCGCGACGCCGGCCACGGTGCTCGCCGCGTTCGCCACCGATCGCCGGTCGAGCTTGTACGAGAACAGCAGGAAGCCGACGATGCCGAGCCCGATGACGAAGACGTCGCGCGCGCCGGAGTGGTAGTACGCGCTCAGCGAGTCGCGCACGCGCAGGCAGCCTTCGCCGAGGGCCAGGAAGTCGACCGCGATCAGCGCCACCGGCAGGAGGACCCCCACCAGGCCGCCGTGGAACCGGATGGTCAGGAGCGAGCGGACCGAGTCGGACCGCTCGATGGCGCGGAGGTCCTCGGCGGGCATGACGTCCGCCGCGCACCGCCGGGGCGAAGGGGAATCGTTCTGTGTCATAGCATCATCCATTCCCAGGTGCACCCGGAACCACTGCTGCGTCGAGGCTAGCAAGGGCGGTGTGCCGGCGCTCGGGTTCCGGAGGCGCGGACGAGAGGACGCGGGCCACAATCGGGGGAATCGCCTGACCGTGCGGCCCGGGTCCTGGGACCATGCGTACATGGGTGCCTACGCCGACGAGTACCGCCGCAGTATGTCCGATCCCGAGGGGTTCTGGGCCGAGCAGGCCGCCGCGATCGACTGGATCGTCCCGCCGTCGCGGGTCCTCGACGACGCGGACGCGCCGCTGTACCGGTGGTTCCCGGACGCGGAGCTGAACACCTGCGTGAACGCGGTGGACCGGCACGTCGCCGCCGGGCGCGGCGATCAGCCCGCGGTGATCCACGACTCCGCGATCACGGGCGAGGTGCACACGCTCACCTACGCGGAGTTGCTGGAGCGGGTCGCGAAGTTCGCGGGCGTGCTCGCCGGCCTCGGCGTGGGCAAGGGCGACCGGGTGGTGGTGTACCTGCCGATGATCACCGAGGCGGTGATCGCGATGCTCGCCTGCGCGCGGATCGGGGCGGTGCACTCGGTGGTCTTCGGCGGCTTCGCGGCGCCGGAACTGGCGGCGCGCCTGGACGATGCACAGCCGAAGGCGATCGTCACCGCGTCGTGCGGGCTCGAGGGCTCCAAGGTGCTGCCGTACCTGCCGATCGTGCACGCGGCCATCGACGCGGCGACGGCGAAGCCGGACGCCGTGGTGGTGTGGCAGCGCCCGCAGCTGACGGCGGAACTGGGCCCGCGCGACCACGATTGGGCCGTGGCGGAGGCGGCGGCGCAGCCCGCCGACCCGGTCGCGGTGAAGGCCACCGATCCGCTGTACATCCTCTACACCTCCGGCACCACCGGTAAGCCCAAGGGCGTCGTGCGCGACAACGGCGGACACGCGGTGGCGCTGGCCTATTCGATGCGGGCGATCTACGACGCGCACCCGGGCGAGGTGTGGTGGACGGCGTCGGACGTGGGCTGGGTCGTGGGCCACAGCTACATCGTGTACGCGCCGCTGCTGATCGGGGCGACAACCGTCGTCTACGAGGGCAAGCCCGTCGGCACCCCCGACGCGGGCGCCTTCTGGCGGGTGATCGAGCGGCACGGCGTGAGCAACCTGTTCACCGCGCCGACCGCGCTGCGCGCCATCCGCAAGGAGGACCCGGACGCCGAGTTCCTCACGCGCTCCGACGTCTCCGGCCTGCGGACGCTGTTCATGGCGGGGGAGCGGCTCGACCCGGACACGTACGAGTGGGCGGCGGCGAAGCTGGGCGTGCCGGTGATCGACCACTGGTGGCAGACCGAGACCGGCTGGCCGATCGCGGCCAACCTGCGCGGCGTGGAGCCCATGCCGGTCAAGCCGGGCAGCGCCACCGTCCCGGTGCCAGGGTTCGGGGTGCGGATCGTCGACGACGCCGGGCAGGACGTGCCCGCGGGCGCCGAAGGCGCCGTGGTGATCTCGCTGCCACTGCCGCCCGGCACGCTGCCGACGCTGTGGGGCGCCGACCAGCGGTACATCGACTCGTACCTCTCGACGTTCCCCGGCAACTACCTCACCGGCGACGGCGGCTACCTCGACGAGGACGGCTACCTCTTCGTCATGGGCCGCACGGACGACGTGATCAACGTGGCGGGCCACCGCCTCTCGACCGGCGCGCTGGAGGCGGCGATCGCCGGGCACCCGGCGGTCGCGGAGTGCGCGGTGATCGGCGTGGCGGACCAGCTCAAGGGGCAGCTGCCGCGGGCGCTGGTGGCGCTCAAGGCCGGCGGCGACTGGGACCACGACGCGGTGCGCGCCGAGATCGTGCAGCAGGTGCGCGAGACGATCGGTGCCGTCGCCGCGCTCAAGGAGGTCGCGATCGTCGCGGCGCTGCCGAAGACGCGGTCGGGCAAGATCCTCCGCCGCAGCATGCGCGCCATCGCCGAGGGTCGCGACGAGGCGGTCCCGTCGACCATCGAGAACCCGGCGGTCCTCGACGACCTGCGGGGCGTACTCCGCGGGTGAGGCCTCAGCGCTGCAGCAGCGGCGCGCTGCGGTAGCTCCACAGGCCGATCGTGCTCAGCGCGTCGCGGTAGATGCTGCGCAGTTCGTCCACCGACGGCGTCGCCAGGTCGGCGAGCGGCTTGTCCACGGCCGCCACGGAACTCACCGTGAACGTCGCGGGCAGGTTCTCGCGCGCCGCCAGGATCAGGTCGACGGTGCCGCGCCGCACGTGGCTCGCCGAGCTCACCACGATCGCGTGCTCGACCCTCTTCGTCGCGAGCGCGTACGAGCTGTACAGCGCGTTCTCGACGGTGGTGCGGGCGAAGTTCTCGTCCGTGATCCGCGCGGCGTCGACGCCGCGCTCGACGAGCCAGTCCTTCATCAGCGCGCCCTCGGTCTTGCCGGCCTGTTCCACGCCGCCGGTGACCACGATCGGCGCCGCGGGAAGGGCCCGCGCGACCTCCAGGGCCTTCTCCAGGCGCTGGATCAGCGGCGCGTCCATCGTGCCGTCCTTCTTCAGCGCGTAGCCGAGCACGACGATGCCGGTGGTCGGCGGCGCGATCCGTGGCGACGAGTCGGTCAGGGTGTACGCGACGGCCCACTCGATCGCGGCGAACAGCGCCTCGACCTCGGGAACCCGGTCGGGCGCGACCCGGCGCAGTTGCTCGACCTCGGCGGCCGAGCCCGCGGCGTCGCCGAGGAAGCGGTTCCATACCGCGAGGTAGGTGTGCGCGTCGTCGTCGTCCGGCGCGAAGGCCAGGACCTTGCGGTACAGCTCCAGGGCACCGGGGACGTTCTTCTGCGCGATCCGCGCCGAGGCGGCGCTGAAGAGGAGGTCGGCGCGGTAGGGCGCGAGCGCGGAGGCCTCGAGCAGCTTCTGCTCGACGACCGCCATGTTGTCGACGGTCTTGTCGGTGTTGCCCGCGGTGGACGTGCGGGTGGGATTGTCGAAGGCGTCCTTCGCCTCCGCGAGCAGCGCCGCCACCTGGCTCGCGACGCCGCGCGCCGCGGCGGACGAGGACGCCGCGGAGGACGTCGGCGCACCGTCGGAGGAGGTCGAGGTGCAGCCGGCGAGGGTGACTGCGCCGACTGCGGCGAGGGCGACCGCGCGGGTGAGGACGGAGGTCCGGTTCATGGCGCCCACGCTATCCGGCGGGCCGGGGCCGCGCCGGGGATCAGTCCTTCGCCGGCGCCTGCTGGGCGAGCTTGAGCAGGCGGCCGAGCAGCTCGTCGCCCGCGAGTTCGGTCTCCGCGGCGTCGCGGTCGGCCGCGACGGCGGCGTCGTGCTCGCCGTGCACTTGGGAGTGCAGCTGCTCCATGCGCCGGTCCAGCTGCTCGGCGATGGCCGCGGCCGCGGAAAGCTCGTCCTGCAGATGGGCGGGGACGGCACCGTCGTACTTGTAGAAGATCTTGTGCTCCAGGCTGGCCCAGAAGTCCATGGCGATGGTGCGGATCTGCAGCTCCACCGGCACGTGCACGGGGCCGGTGGAGAGGAAGACGGGGATCTCGATGATCGCGTGGAGGCTCTTGTAGCCGTTGGCCTTCGGCTCCGCGATGTAGTCCTTGACCACGACGACGCGCACGTCGTCCTGCGCGGTGATGGTCTCGAGGATCCGGTAGGTGTCGGCGATGAAGCTGCACGTGATCCGGATCCCCGCGATGTCGGTGATCGCCTCGCGGATCAGCGGCAGCTCGGGCGCGATGCCGCGGCGCGAGACCTTCTTGACGATGCTCTCGGGCTTCTTGATCCGCGAGGTGACGTGCTCGATCGGGTTGTACCGGTGCAGCTGCAGGAACTCCTCGCGGAGGATCGTCACCTTGGTGAGCACCTCCTTCACGGCGAACTGGTACTCCATGAGGAAGCGGGTCAGCTCGTCGCGCATGCGGCGCGCCTGCGCCAGCGTCGCGGCGTCGGGCACGAAGCCGGGATCGAACGGCGCGGGGCTGCTCATCGACGGTTCCCGGGCGTCACGGCAGGGCCGTGACGGTCACCGTCGAACCGGCCTGGACGCGCGTGCCCCCGCCCGGGTCCTGCCAGATGACCTGCGACTTGTCCGAGGCGAAGATGCCGTTGACCTTGACCTGCAAGCCGGCGTCGCGCAGGACGGAGCGCGCCTGGCCCACGTTCATCCCGGTCACCGAGGGGACCGTCACGCGGGAGGCCATGGTGACGGTGACGCGCTTGTTCGCCGGGTCGACGCGGCCGCCCGCGGACGGGCTCGTCGAGGTTACGACGGAGCCCGAGCCGGTCTCGCCCGTGAGCTCGGCGACCAGGCCCGCGCGCTGCAGCAGCTGCTGCGCCTCGGTGGACGTCTTGCCGATCACGTCGGGCACCGTCAGCGCGTTGGAGACGAGGAGCGTAACGCTGCCGCCCTTGTTCACCTGCCCCGACGGGTCCGTGCCGAAGACCTTCCCGGCCTCGGTCCCGGAGTCGAACTGCTGCTGGGTCTCCTTGACCGTGAGCCCCGCCGCGCGCAGCAGCGCCGTCGCCTCCTCGGGGGTCTTACCGCGCACGTCGGGGATGTCGACGGGCTGGTTGCCGGCGGAGGCGACGACGGTCACCGTCGCACCGACGGCGACGCGGGTGCCGGGCGTTGGCGAGAGGCCGATGACGCCGCCGTGCGCGATGTCACGGCTGAACTGCGCGGGGCCGCGCTTGGGCACGAGGCCGCTGTCGCGCAGTTGCTTCTCGACGTTCTCCGGGCTGTCGCCGGGGCGGAACTGGGGGACGGTCGGCCTGCCCCGCGAGTACTCGATGGTGACGGTGCCGAAGCGGCTGATCCGGCTGCCCGCGGACGGGTCGACGCGGGTGATCGTGTCCTCGGTGATGTCGTTGCTGTAGGTGCCCGCCAGCTCGACGTCGAGGCCGGCGTCCTTGATCGACTTCTCCGCCGCCGCGCGGTCCATGCCGGTCACGTTGGGCACCGTCGTGTACTGCCCGGACGCCAGCCACCAACCCCCGAACGCGAGCAGCAGCGAGACGACGGCGATGAGCGCGACGATGATCCACGACTTCGCGCGGTTCTTCCGCGGCGGCGTCCAGGGCTGCGACGCGGTCTCGGACGGCAGCGGCTCGTGCATGGTCTCGGCGCGGGTGTGCTGCACCGGGGTCGGCGGTACGGCGGGCTGGGAGAGGGTGGGCGCCGGCACCACGGGCGGGGCGCCCTGCGTCGCCTGGCCGGGCCGCGCGGGACCGGGCTGTCCGGAACCGGGCACCGGCTGGCCGGCGATGAGCGCACCGGTGGGCTCGGCCGCAGCAGGGATCAGGGGCTCGCCGCGCTGCGCGTACATCGCGGCGGCGGCGCGCTGCTCGGCGCTGGACTGCGGCGCGGGCACGGTGAACGGCGGCAGATCGAGGTCCTCGGCGATCGCGCTGAGCGCCTCGGCCATGGCGAAACCGTCGACGTAGCGGCGCGCCGGATCACGGTCGGTCGCGCGGGCGACGAACTCGTCGAACTCCGGCGGCACCCCGGCGATCGCGGCCCCGGGCCGCGGCACGTCGTTGTGCAGGCGCTGGTAGGCCAGCGAGATCGCGGTGTCGCCGGTGAAGGGCACCTGGCCGGTGAGCAACTCGTACACGAGGATGCCGCTGGAGTACACGTCGGAGCGGGCATCGGCGTTGCCGGACTCCACCTGCTCCGGCGAGAGGTAGGCCGCTGTGCCGAGGATCACCGACGAGCTGGTCACGGACGCGGCCGCGATGGCGCGGACGAGGCCGAAATCGGCGACCTTGACCTCGCCGCCGTCGGAGATGAGGACGTTCTCGGGCTTCACGTCGCGGTGCACCAGGCCGGCGCGGTGCGCGGTGCCCAGCGCGGTGAGCACGGGGCCCATGACGGCCGCCACCGCGTGCGGCGGCATCGGTCCGCGCTCGCCGAGCAGCTCGCGCAGGGTGCCGCCGGTGACCAGCTCCATCACGAGGAAGGCCAGCTCACCGTCGACGCCCTGGTCGTAGACGGCGACGAGGCCGGGGTCCTTGAGCTTGGCGACGGCGCGCGCCTCGAACTCGAAGCGCGAGACGAACTGGGCGTCGGCCGCGTATTTCGGGTCCATCACCTTGATCGCGATGGGCCGGTCGAGCCGCAGGTCGAGGCCCATGTAGACGGTGGACATGCCGCCACGCGCGATCACCGCATCGATGCGGTAGCGGCCCTCGATGCGGGCACCGATCAGCGGGTCGCGCGGGGTGTTCACCTTCTCGGGGTCCTCTCGGTGCGTGCGGTATCGACAGTTCAGCCTAGCGACCCCGGGGGTGGATGGGCCGAATCCGCGGGCTGGGTACAGTGTGACGGTGAGCTCCGTCCCCTATCTCAGCGACGATCTGCTGCCCGAGGGCACCGCGACCTACAACCTCGCCACGGTTGCGAAGGGTCTCGGCGTGTCGCAGTCGAAGGTTCTGCAGCTGCTGCGGGACGGGCAGCTGATCGCCGTCCGGCGCGGCGGCGACTTCCACGTCCCTCGGCTGTTCTTCGGCGAGGTCGACGGGCGCTTCTCCATCGCCAAGCACTTCACCGGTCTGCTCAGCGTGCTGCGCGACGGCGGCTTCGAGGAGGAGGAGATCCTGCGCTGGCTGTTCGAGCCGCAGGACGACCTGAACGACTGCCCCGCCGAGCTGCTGCACACGGACTCCGCGCGCGAGATGATCCGTCGCGCGCAGTCGATGGCGTTCTAGCGACGCCCGGATCCGGCCGGCGCGGGCGCGGCGGATCTCCGCGCTCCCGAGGAACGACGTCGAGTGTGCTCGTCCTTGCAGGGTATGCGGATGTTGCATACCCGGATATGTGCAGTTCAGGGTGCACTTCTGCTACGTAGGGTATGCCGAAACCGCATAGCTCTGGGGCTCATGACAAGTGGTCGACAACCGCGCGGGCCTGCGGCCTCACGTCCGGCCGGTTCAACAGTTCGACCCGCCGGCTCCGGGACCACACCCGCACTGGAACGGCCTCGAACCCGTCGAGTCGCGGCCCCGTCACCAGGGCGACGGCGAGATCGGACTCGCCGGAGCGCAGCGCCGCGACCGGGTCGTCCACGATGACCTGGTGGATCTGCAGCTCGCGCTCCCGGTTCCATCGCGTGATCTTGCCCTCCAGATGGTCGGGTAGGCCGATCTCGGCGGTACGGCTGATGGTGACGGACCGCCGCGCAGTGCCGCTCAGCGCGTTCAGTTCGTCGATGTCCGCGACGATCCGTTCGATGATCGCGAGCGCCGGGAGACCGGCCGGCGCCGGTGAGGCGCCGCCCGGCCCGCGCTCGAACAACGCGAACCCCAGCGTGCGTTCGGTCGCGGAGACGTACCGCGTCACGGTGGACTGCGCGATCCCGTGCGCGCGTGCGGCCATGTTCATGCTGCGCGTCCGGGCGAGTGTCGCGACCACCCGGAACCGCTCGATATCCGACATGTCCGGACGGTAGCCCCGAGCACCGACACGTCGGGGAACGACGTGTCGGGTGGGTGCGGCGATGCTCGGCGCGGGCGGGGCTGCGCGGAGGGCCGACGGGTGCCGCGCTCGGACCGCCGAGCGATGCTCGGTATGCCGAATCCGCATAGCTCCACGTCATCGCGACGCTCTGACCTACGCATTCGCGGTATGCCGCATAGCCCGTTCCAGGCGACACGTCACCACTTCCGGCTGGGCAGGTCCGTTCCTACGCCTGCCCGCCCGCTCTCGCGGAGCTCGCGCCTACACCGCGGGTGCGAGGCCGAGCTTCGGCCGCACCTTGAGCGGGTCAGGGCCCAGCAGGGACCAGCCGGCCAGCGCGCCCAGCGCCACGGCCAGCGCGACGTTCCACAGCGAGTACAGGCCGATGGACCCCGTGGGCATGAAGACCACCATGAGCCACACGGACAGGCCCGCGATGATCGCCAGCGTGCGCCGCGACCAGGTGAACGCGCCCGCCACCGCCAGCGGCCACGTGTAGTACCAGGGCAGCGACGCGGGGGAGAGCACGCACACGGCCAGCAGGCCCAGCAGGATGCCCATCACGTTGCGCCGCTCGTTCTGCCGGAACCGCCACCACAGCACCACCAGGGTGAGCGCGAGCAGAACGATGCCGAGGGCGCGGGTCACCACCAGGATCGGCGCCAGGTGCAGGTCCGTGAACGGGGCCGCGAGGAAGGCCGTGATCTGCGCGAGCGCGGTCGGCAGGGTGATGTAGTTGATGATCTTGATCGAGCCGGCGAGCGCCGTCATCCACCCCAGCCCGACGCCGGCGATGACGGTGAACGCCGCGAACAGCGCGACGAAGGCACCCACCGAGGCGGCCAGCACCGCGCCGAAGGCCTTCGCGGGCGATTCCTGCGGGTTCGTCTCGCGTCGGTGGTGGAACCAGATCCACACAACGAAGGGCAGTGCGATCGCCGCGGTGCCCTTGACGGCGACCGCGGTCACGATCACCGCGACCCCGAACAGGTGCCGCCGGTCGAGGACGAGCGCGATCCCGGCCACCACGAGGCCCACCATGAGCGTCTCGTTGTGCACGCCGCCCACGAGATGCACGACGACCAGCGGGTTGAGCACCGCGAACCACAGCGAGACGGCGGGTTTGGCGCCGAAGTGCCGGGCCAGCTTCGTCACGCCCCATACCGAGAGGGCGATGCCCGGGAGCATGGCGAGCCGCAGCGCGATGACCCCGGCGAGCACGTTGTCGCCGCACAGCTGCGTGATCCACTTGGCGATGAGGATGAACAGTGGGCCGTAGGGTGCGGTGGTCGTGGTCCAGATGCCGCTCACGTCGTCGAGCAGGCCGTTCGGGTTCACGACGGGGCCGTCCACGTACGGGTCGAAGCCGTCGCGCAGCAGCGCGCCCTGCGCGAGGTAGGAGTAGGCGTCGCGCGAGTACAGGGGGACGGCCACAAGTAGTGGCACGATCCACAGGGCGACGGTGCCGGCGACCTGCGGGACCTGCAGCCGGCCGCCCAGCGCGGCGCGGCCCAGCCGGATCCACGCGATCACCAGCAGCGCGATCCCCGTCCAGAACAGGATCGAGCTCAGCACCAGGCCGTGGCCGAAGCGCAGCCACGACAGGTGCGCCGCCTCGAGGGTGGTGTCGTGCACACGGATCGCGCCGGCGCCGAAGCTGCCCACGGTCGTCAGGACGGCGCCGACGAGCCCGAGCAGGGCGGGGCGCCCCTCGGGCGAGCGGAGGAACGTGCTGTAGCCGCGCAGCGCGGACTGAACTGATCCGGACATCCCCGCCAGTCTAGTGAAGGGCCGGGCGTCAGCCCGCGCTTCGGTCGCGGCTCAGCGCGCCCAGCAGGTTCCAGGTGCGGCGTTGATCTTCGGGGCCGCCGAGATCGGTCTGCGTGGCGAAGATCTCGGTGGCGCCCGCGTCGACGTACTCGCTCAGCCGCCGCCCGACGTACTCCTCGTCGCCGATGACGGCGAGCTCGATCGGGTGGGCGATCCCCTCCGCCCCGAACACCGATCGGTACGACGGCACCGTCGCGTAGAAGTCGAGGGCCGGCCGCACGGCGTCCCGGACCCGGTCTGCCTCGTCGGTCACCACGACGACCACCCCGGCCACCACTCGGCGCGGGGCGCCGCCGGAGCCCTGGAGCAGCCCGGGGACGATGCGCTCCGCGATGGTCCGCGGCCCCGTGAGGAACGGGATCGTGCCGTCCGCGAGCTCGCCCGCCGCACGCAGGGACTGCTCGCCCAGGGCCGCCACGAGGAGCCCGAAGCCACCGCCGCCCGCTATCGCCGACGGTGCCGTGGTGCGCGCGATCACCTGATCGCCGGCGTGGTCGACGACGCCCGTCGCGCGGAAGTCGTCGAGAACGGCGAGCGCCTCGCGGAGGTGACCGATCGGGCGGTCCACGCCGACGCCGAAGGTCGGCCGGTCGCGGTCGGGTCCGGCGACCCCGACGCCGAGCGTGAACCGGCCTCCGTTCGCGGCGTTCGCGGTCTGCGCCTGGCCGGCCAGCACGAGCGGGTGACGTGGACCCAGCGGCACCACCGAGGTGCCGACCCGCAGGCCCGGAACCTGCGCGCCGACCACGGCCGCGAGCGTCGGCGCGTCGTGGTCCTGGCGCTGACCGAACCACACCGCGGGCACGCCGAGCCCGTGCACGGTGCGGGCCTGGCCGACGATGTCGCCGACGTGGTCGACCGCGTCCGCGCGCTGCCACAGCGCGACGCCCACGTCGACGGGGAGCCTGGAGACCATGACAGCAGCCTGCCCCCGTCGCGCGCCCGCCGCCAGGGTTGCGACCCCGCTGATCCTGGGGGATCCCGCGGCTACAGCCCCGCGTACACGGCCACGGGGCCGCCCTCCAGGACGTGCACGGCGACGGGGGTCTCGAAGATCTCGGTGAGCAGCTCGCCGGTCATGATCTCCGACGGTGCGCCCGACGCCGCGATGGTGCCGTTCTTCAGCGCCACGATGCGGTCCGAGTAGGCGGCCGCGAAGTTCAGGTCGTGCACCACCAGGATGATCGTCTTGCCCAGCTCGTCGGCCGCGCGGCGCAGGCGCCGCATCATGCCCACCTGGTGGCGCATGTCGAGGTTGTTGAGCGGCTCGTCCAGCAGGATCACGTCGGTGTCCTGCGCGAGGGTCATCGCGACGTAGGCGCGCTGGCGCTGGCCGCCCGAGAGCTCGTCGAGGAAGCGGTCGGAGAGCTCCGTCAGGCCCAGGAAGCCCAGGGCCTCGTCGACGTGCCGCACGTCCTCCGCCGTCATCCGGCCGCGGCTGTGCGGGAACCGGCCGAAGGCGACGAGGTCGCGCACCGTCAGGCGGGCGTTCACGCCGTTCTCCTGCCGGAGGATGGCGAGCTTGCGCGCCACCTCCGTCGGCTTCATGGTGCGGATGTCGGTGCCCTCGAGCAGCGCCGTGCCGGAGTCCGGCGTCAGCAGGCGGCCCAGGATGGTGAGCAGCGTCGACTTCCCGGCGCCGTTGGGCCCGACGAGCGCCGTGACGCCGCCGCGGGTGAACTCCCCGGAGACCGGGCCCAGCACGACGGTCTCGGCGTACGTCTTGGTGAGGTCCGTGAACGCGATCGCCGGGATCGTCTCGGTCAGATTCTGGGTGGTCACATCGTCCCCCTTCGGCGGAACAGCATGGCGAGGAACAGGATTCCGCCGACGAACTCGATGATCACCGTGAGCATCCCGTTGGCGTAGAAGATGTTGTGCAGGATGAACTGCCCGCCGGCGAGCAGGATCACGCCGAGCAGGAAGGCCATCGGCAGCGTCGCGCGGTGCCGCCAGTCGCCGGCCAGCTGGTAGGCGAGCGTGGCGATGATGAAGCCGAAGAACATCATCGGGCCGACGAGCGCGGTGCTGATCGACACCAGGACGGCGATGAGGACCAGCGCCAGCGTGAGCTCGCGCTGGTGGTTCACCCCCAGGCCCATCGCGGGATCGCGGCCCAGCAGCAGCACGTCGAGCACGCGGCGCCGCCGCCAGACGATGACGCCCACCACGATGCAGGTGACGGCGGCGATCGGCAGCAGGTCCGCGTTCACCGCGGTGAGCCGGCCGTACAGCTTGATCGAGAGCGCGTCGAACTCGGTGGGGGAGAGCAGGCGCTGCAGGAACTCGGCGAAGGCGCGGAAGGCCAGGCCCAGCACGACGCCCGCGAGCAGCAACAGGAACAGGCTCGCGAAGCGGCCCGAGAACAGCCAGCCGTAGAGCACGGCGGCGAACATCACCATGGCCGCGGTCTGGGCGACGAACTGCGGCACCGAATCCCCGTTGTCGACGAACTTGCCGCCCACGATGTACACGCCCACCGTCTGGATCAGCACGTACAGCGAGTCCAGCCCGATGATCTGCGGCGTCAGGATCCGGTTGTGCGTCACGGTGTGGAAGAGCACCGTCGAGAGGGCGCCGCAGAAGGCGGCGATGAGGATGGCGGTGGCGGTGCGCAGGCGCCGCTCGAACGACAGCCCGAACTGGAAGTCCCAGCGCAGCACGTCGTCCGCGCCGGTGCGCATCAGCAGGTAGACGGCGAGGCACGCCGTGGCGAGCGTGGCGGCGATCGCCATCCGGGCGCGCCAGCCCACGCGGCTCGTACTCCCGGCCACCGCGGGAGCCGAGACGGCCTCAGAGAGCGACACGGTTCCTCCTCGTGAGCAGGATCGACAGGAAGGTGACGGCGCCGACCACGCCCATGATCACGGACACGGGGATCTCCATGGGGCGCACCACGACCCGGCCGATGAGATCGCAGCCCACGATGAGGACGGTGGCGAGCACGGCCACCCAGGGGAGCCCGCTGCGCACGTCGTCGCCGCGCAGCGCGCTGATGATGTTCGGCACCACGAGGCCCAGGAATGGGATGAAGCCGACGACCACGCTGGTGACGCCGGAGGCCAGCGCCACCATGGTGACGCCGATGCCCATCGTGAGCCCGTAGCGCAGCCCGAGCGACGTCGCCACGTCCTTGCCGAGCCCCGCGATGGTGAAGTAGTTCGCCAACAGGAAGGTCGCCACGGCGATGATCGCGACGGCCCACAGCGGCTCGTAGAAGCCGCGCACGATGTGCGCGAAACCGCCGGAGCGCCAGCTCACCACGGCCTGCAGCAGGTTGGCGCCGATCGCCAGATAGGTGGTGATGGCGCTGACCACGGCGCCCAGCATGAGGCCCACCAGCGGCACGATCGCGGAGCGCCGGGCCCGGATCCGGGAGATGAAGCCGAGGAAGACGAGGGTGCCGAGGAACGCGGTCGCCGTGGCGGCGATCATCCGGACCATCGGCGATGCGCCGGGGATGTAGAGCATGCACAGCAGCACGCCCAGGCCCGCCCACTCGGCGGTGCCGGCGGTGGTCGGCTCGACGAACCGGTTCTGCGTGAGCCGCTGCATGATCACGCCGGAGAAGCTCATCGCGAGGCCCGCGAAGACCAGGGCCGCGGTGCGGGGGACGCGGGAGATGAAGAACATGCGCCACATCTCGTCGTCGCCGGCGAGGAGTCCGGCGAGGGTGATGTGGTACTCGCCGGTCATCAGCGAGGCGAACAGCAGTGCCACGCACGCGAGTGCGAGCAGGGGGAGCGTGACGCGACCCAGGCGGGTCCCCTTCCGGGGACCCGCCTGGGGAGGTGCGTCGGTGTGCGTCGCCGTCACTTCTTCGCGGCGATGGCCTCGGCCAGCTTGGCGTAGTTCTCGCCGTAGTCCTGGATGCCCTCGCGGATGTAGAAGTCGTTGTCCAGGTAGAAGATCCGGTCCTTCTGCTGGAACTCCACATTCGCGAAGGCCTGCTGCGCCTTGAAGGTCTCGGCCGCGGTCTGCGGCTTGCTGCCGTCGGTCGGCGGGACGGCGGCGTCACGGTCCATGACGATGACCCACTGCGGGTTCGCCTGGGCGATGGCCTCGGGCGTGAGGCCCGAGTTGGTGTGATGGTCGCCGGCCTGGCCGCCGAAGACGTCCTTGAGGTTCAGCGGGGCGATGAAGGGCTGCATGCGCTTGGCGCCGTTGTCGATCTTGCCGCCGTTGACGATCGAGAGGAAGACGCTCTGGCCGGTGGCCTGCGCCTTCGCCGCGTCGAGGCTCTTGTCGAAGTCGGCGACGATCTGCTTCGCCTGCTCGTCCTTGCCGAAGATCTTGCCCAGGGTGATCGTCGAATCGCGCATGGTCTCGACGCGGCCCTTGGGCGCGCCGTCCTCGGCGGCGATGTCGATGAAGGCGGCGCCGGTCTTCTCGGCGATCTTCTTGATGTCGCCCTCCGCCTTGGCGAACCGGTAGCCGCCGATGATCAGGTCGGGCTTGACGTCCTCGATGACGTCCAGCTTCGGCTCCGCGTGGGTACCCGTGTCCTTGATGTCCGCGTTGGAGATCCAGTCGCCCAGCACGCTCTTGGCGAACAGGCCCTTGGGGATCGCGACGGGGGTCACGCCCATGGCCTTGACGGTCTCCGCGCTCGTGTTGTCGAGGACGACGACCCGCTTCGGGTTCTTGGGGACCTGCACCTCGCCCTTGTTGGTGCTGACGGTGATCTTCTCGCCGGCGGCGGGCTTGTCCTCATCGGCGCTGGTGGTGGAGCAGCCGGCGAAGACGAGGCCGGTCGCCATCAGCGCGGCCGCGACGGGCGCGGCCTTGCGGAAGCGGGTGAACATGCGGGGTGACTCCTTCTCGTACTTGCTGCAAGACGGGCACCGTAAGCCATCAGTAAAGAGGCTTAGGTAAACGGAACCATACCCAGGGGTGGCTAGGTTTGCCTAACCCTGCTGACCGCGATCAGGCCGCGCGGTCGACGAGGACCGCCGCGAGCCGGGCCAGGACGGGCCGCGCACCGTCGTCGATGGGCGCCTCCGCCAGGGCGGACGTGGCCCGGGCCGTGAGCTCCTCCACCCGCGCCTGCATGGCCGACGGTGCCCCCGTCTCCCGCAGGGCGGCCCGGGCACGCTCGACGCCCGCGTCGTCGAGGTTGGTGCCGACGAGGGCGCGCAGCTCGGCCGCGGCGGCGCCGCCGGTCGCGAGGGCGTGCGCGAGCATGGGGGTGTGCTTGCCGGAGCGCAGGTCGTCGCCCGAGGGCTTGCCCGTGACGGCCGGGTCGCCGAAGGCTCCCAGCAGGTCGTCGCGCAGCTGGAAGGCGACGCCCAGGTCGACGCCGATCTCCCGCAGCGCCGCGATCGTCGCGTCGGACGCCCCGGCCAGCGCCGCGCCCACGTGCAGCGGCCGCTCCACCGTGTAGCCGGCGGTCTTGAACCGGACCACGCGCTCCGCGGCCTCCTCCGACTCGTCCCGCGAGGCCTCGCTGACGATGTCGAGCAGCTGGCCGCCGAGCACCTCGGTGCGCATCGCCGCCCACGCGCGCGCGGCCCGCAGGTAGCGCTCGGGGGCCAGGCCGGCGCCGAGGAACATGTCGTCGGCCCAGGCCAGCGCCAGGTCGCCCAGGAGGATCGCCGTCGCCTCGCCGAACTTCTCCGACGAGCCCGACCAGCCCCGCTCGGCGTGCAGCTGGGCGAACTCGCGGTGCGTCGTCGGGAAGCCGCGCCGGGTCAGCGAGGCGTCGATGATGTCGTCGTGGATGAGGGCGCACGCCTGCACGAACTCCAGCGACGCGCACGCCCGGAGCGCGGCCCGGGCGACGTCACCGTCGGCCTCCCCGCCGCCCGCCAGCCACCCCGCCCAGGCGAACGCGGGCCTAATACGCTTACCGCCGCGCAAAACGAAGCGCTCCAGCCCCGCGGTGGTCTCCACGAACACCGGGCCGACGGGTTCGACCAGGTCACGGCGCTCGTCGAGGAAGGATTCGAGGGCCGGCTGCACGGCCGCCGCGATGTCCGTCAGGGAGGTCTGGGGCGGGGCGACGGGCAGCGTCATACCTGGAAACCTATTCTTAAGGGCGTGAGTGAACAAAGCCGGACCGTACTCGACCGACTCGACGCCGTGCGCGCGAGCGGCCGAATGCCGTTCTCGGTCGAGTTCATGCCGCCGCGCGACGAGGAGGGCGAGGCCCGGCTGTGGCGCGCCGTCCGTACCTTCGAGCGGATGGACCCGGCGTTCGTCTCGATGACCTACGGCGCGGGCGGCTCGACGCGCGACCGCACCGTCCGCGTGACCGGCGAGATCGCGGAGACCACCACGCTGCTGCCGGTGGCGCACCTGACCGCCGTGAACCACAGCATCTCGGAGCTGCGCGCCCTCATGGGCTCGTACGCGGACCGCGACGTGCGCAACGTGCTCGTGCTGCGCGGCGACCCGCCCGGCGATCCGATGGGCAAGTGGGTGCGGCACCCCGAGGGGCTCAAGTACGCCAGCGAGGTCGTCGAGCTGGTGCGCGAGCTGGGCGACTTCCACGTGGGCGTGGCCGCCTTCCCGGAGGGGCACCACCGCTCGCCCGACCTGGACACCGACGTGCGGTACTTCGCGAACAAGCTGCGCGCGGGCGCCGACTACTCGATCACCCAGATGTTCTTCGACGTCGACGACTACCTGCGGCTGCGCGACGCCGTGGTGGCCGCCGACCCGGAGCAGGGCGCGAAGCCGCTGATCCCCGGGATCATGCCGATCACGTCGTTGAAGTCGGTGGTCCGCATGGCCGAGCTGTCGAACGCGAAGATCCCCGACGCGATGCGCGCCGAGCTGCGCGCCGCCGCGGGCGACGGGCCCGAGGAGGACCGCGCCGCCGTGCGCGCCGTCGGCATCGACATCGCCACCCGGATGGGGGAGCGGCTCATCGCCGAGGGCGCCCCGGCGCTGCACTTCTGCACCCTGAACTTCGCGAAGGCCACCTCCGAGGTGCTCGAGAACCTCGGGATGCTGCCGGTCGGCGTCTAGCGGTTGAGCTTCTCCCGCAGCCACTGGGGCAGCTCGATGAGCGACTCGGGCTCGTCGGACTCCTGACCGGGCTTCGGGCTGCGGTCGCGGCGCACGTAGGCGGCGCCGGCGACGATCGCGGCGGCGAGGAACGAGGTCAGGGCGGTGATCCACGCCCACGTGGTGAACGAGGCGATCGACGGGTCGGCGTACTCGGCCTCGGCGGTCAGCGCCGCGGACGTGCCGGCGTTGAGCGTCCAGGTCACCAGGTCGTCGGCCTCCTGTTGGCCGTTCGTGGCGGTCACCGGGCCGGGGAACTGCAGTTGGACGACGATGACCGCGGAGTTCGGCGCGAGCGACGACAGGTCGGCCGTGCCGGAGAGGATCACCGTGCCGCCGGTGCGCTGCACCCGCATCTTGATCGATGCCGCCGACGTGTCGAACGCCTGCGAGACCACGTCGCCGACCTGATTGAACTGGCCGAAGGTGATCTCCTGGAAGATCATCTGCGTTCCGACCTTGCCGTTCGAGTCGTACGCCTTGACCTCCGCGAGGCCCTTCAGCTCGCCCGGCGCCGCGATCTGCGGGCCCTGCGGGTTCGACGCCGGCGTCTGCGCGGCGACGATCTTGCCGGACATCCGGTCGCCCTTGCCGGGGCCGGCGCACGCCGCGGGGGCGGCGACCAGCAGCAGGACCGCCAGGGCAGCGAGCATCCTTCGGAGTATCACGGTCGCCATCGTGCCAGGTGTCCCAGGTCGCGGGCGAGCAGCCGCGCCGCGATCCGCCCGCTCGATCCGTTCACGCCGCCGCCCGGATGCATCGACGCGCCCGCCAGCGCCAGGCCCGGCGCGCCCGGCACGCGGCCGCCCGCCAGCTCGGGGACCGGCCGGAACAGCAGCATGTTGTGCAGCGCCATCTCCACGTGCATGACGTTCCCGCCGAGCAGCCCGAGCTCCGACTCGAGGCTCGCCGGGGTCTGCACGAAGCGGTGCTCGATCGAGTCGGCGAAGCCGGGCGCCCAGCGCTGCGTCTCGGCGACGATCCGGTCGGCCTCCGCCTCCGCGACGGCGGCCCACTCCTGCCCGCCGCTCAAGGCGTACGGGTACCACTGCGCCCACAGCGTGGTGTTGTGCCGGCCCGCCGGGGCGATGGACGGGTCGAGACCCGAGAAGGTCATCGCCAGCACCGCCGGCCGACGGGGTGCGTCGCCGGCCAGCATGTCGCCGCGGGCGCGCGCCAGGTGCCCGCGGTCGGCGGTCAGCAGGCCCAGCCCGGACTGGTCGGCGAGCTGCACCCCGTCGAAGGCGGGCGGCGCCGTGGTTCCCAGCCGCAGCACCATCCCCACGCCGGGGCCGACCTGGATGGTGCGGCGCCAGCCGGCGATCCGTCCGGCGTCGTAGCCGCCGCGCTCCAGCAGGCCGAGGGTGGTCAGGACGTGGCAGCCCGCGAGCACGGTGCGGGCCCGGACGGTCCGCGCACCGTCGGGCCCGCCGACGGTGACCTCCCACTCCCGGCCCGCACGGCGCAGGGCGGTGACGGGGGAGCCCAGCGCGACGGTGGCCCCGTCGGACGTCAGGCGGGAGAGGAGGGCGGCGGTGAGCGCGCCGCTGCCGCCGACCGCCCGGCCCGGCGGGAGGGTGTGCAGGAGGGCGGCGAAGCCGATCATGGGCGCGGTGCCGGGCTCGCTCATCGCGGGGCCGGACTGGGCGCCGAACCAGGCGAGCGCGGCCTTGAGGCGCTCGTCGTCGAAGTACTCGTCCAGCAGCTGATCGCCCGAGGCGAGGTAGGTGCGCGACATCTGTGTGAGGCTCGCGCGCCCCTTCGTGGGCCAGAACGCGCGGCCCAGCCGCGGGGCCGTGGGGGAGGAGCCGAAGGCGGCCATGGTCGCCTTCGCCCGGGGCGTCCACTCCGCGACGAACCGACGGTACGCCGCCGCCTCCCGGGCGCCGCAGGCCGCGGCGATGGACTCGGCGGTGGCGCCGAGGTCCCGCCGGAAGACGATCGGCGGGGCCAGCGTTCCGGGCGGGGTGGGCGCGAAGGCCCACGGGTCGCAGTCCAGGTAGCGCAGCCCGTGCGCCGCGAGGTCGAGCTCCTCCGCGATGCCGGTGTGCCGGAACATCAGGTGCGCCGACGAGCCGCGGTCCACGCGGTAGCCCGGGAACCGTTCGACGGTGCTGACCGCCCCGCCCGGCACGACATCGGCCTCGAAGACGGCCACGGACCGGCCCTGCGCCGCGAGGTACGCGGCGCCGACCAGCGCGTTGTGGCCGGACCCGACGACGGCGACGTCGACTTCGCGCGCGCTCACCGTGCCGGCGGCGGGGTGAAGGGCAGGTCGTGGCCCAGGACGGCGAACGGCCGCGGGTCTCCGGAGAAGCGGAAGTCGCGGAGCACGTCGTAGAAGCCGGTGCGGCGGTAGAGCCGCCAGGCGCGGTTCTGCTCGGCGGCCACCTCGGGGGTGGAGAGCAGGACCCGCGGCTCGGGCCGGTCGGCGAGCAGGGCGCCGAGCAGGGCCGAGCCGACGCCGTGCCCCTGCGCCGCGGGGTGCACGTGCAGCTCGGTGAGCTCGAAGTAGTCGGCGGCCACCGCCTCGATCTGCTGCTGCGTCAGCCCGCGCCTACCCAGCCCCACGCGGAGCTGCCGGTTCCACCACTGATCGCCCGCGCCGCTGTAGCCGTAGGCGATGCCCACCAGGTGGTCGACGATGCGGCCGTCCTCGGTGCGGAGCGCCTGGACCGCGCCGAACGCGGCGTAGCCGGGCCGGTTCAGGTGCTCGCGCCACATGGGAAGACGGTGCGATTCCGTGCCGGCCGGGTAGTCCATCGCGGCCACGTAGATCTGCAGGGCGGCGGGCAGCCACAGCGTGGCGTCCTGCGGCGACAGGACGTGGATCCGTGGTTGCTGCGTCGGCACTGCGGTCACGGCTTCCTCTCCCTTGACGTCTCGCACACTCACGCTATATTAGAGGTGATCGAATGATTGTTCGATCACGGACCATCGGATTGGCGCACACGTTCTGGCGCCGGGGCTTCGGTCGCCGATCCCGGTCCGCCGGGCGGGACTGGCGCGGAACGAGGGAAGCGTTACGTGTCAGTCCCGTCCGGTACAACTCGCGGTAACAGGGTGAGAAGGCCCACGGAGCAGGAGGAAGGTCATGGTCGAATCGAAGGCACGGATCGGTCACGTCGGTTCCGGTCGTCGCATGGGTGAGTCGGGCGCGGCCCGCATCCTCGATCGCGCGGACCAGTTCCTCGCCCGGGCCGGCGGCTCGCCGTCCCCGGCCGATCAGTACCGCGAGATCTACCACGCCGCCCTGCGCGGCGCGGCCGCCCTGCTGGCCGAGCGGGAGACCGGTGTCCGGCGCCCCACGCGCAACGCCTGGCTTCGGCTCGCCAAGGCGGCCCCCGGCTACGCGGAGTGGGTCGCCTACTTCACGTCGGTCTCCGGGGTCGTCGCGGCGCTCGAGACCACGGCCCGCTCGGTGAGCGCCGAGGAGGTCGCGGTTCTCCACGGTCGCGTGCAGACCTTCCTGAATTCCGTCGAAGCGGATCTGTGCCGGGCTGCATGATTTCTCACAGCGAACGCTCATTCTTCGACGGATGGTGGTCGTGGGGTCGCAAGCCTCGTATCATGAAGGGAGGAGTTGGACCCTATGAGTGCTGAAGGAGGGGAACGTGCCACTCTCCGAGCACGAGCAGCGCATGCTCGACCAGATCGAGAGCGCGCTGTACGCAGAGGATCCGAAGTTCGCGTCGAACGTACGAGGCGGACGGTTCGGTGGCGCTTCGGGTAAGCGCCGCGTCATCGCCGCGATCGGCTTCGCGGTCGGATTGATGCTGCTCATCGCCGGGATGCTGCTGGGCAAGGTCGAGTACACCGTGATCGTCGGCCTCATCGGCTTCCTGCTGATGTTCGGTTCCGTGATCTACGCGCTGTGGTCCGGGCCGGCGTCCAAGGGCCCCCGCGGCACCGTCGATGAGGACGGATCCGTCCGCGCCCGATCGGGACGTGGTCGAGGCGCCCGCGCCTCCGGTCAGTCCTTCGTCGCCCGCATGGAAGAGCGTTTCCGCCGCCGCTTCCCCTGAGTTCGCAACGCTGAAAGAGCCGCCGACCTGATGGTCGGCGGCTTTTTCGTTGCGCTGTGAGCGAAATCAGCGACCGCGCCGCCGTGATCGCCTCGCGGAGTCCGCGCCGCAGCGGTCCGGCCCCGCCGGGCGCTCTGGCCGCGCCGTGTGCAGCGTGCGTGCGCCAGCCGTCGCCTCCGTAGTCGTTGCCGGCTCCTCGGCGAGGATCTGACACTCCCGCGGGCGTTTCTGTCTCGTCATGCCGCTGCAACGCAATGACGAGGCAGAAACACCCGCGGGAGCGGGAGTGATCCGATCGCGGGAGGAGCGTCGTAGCTCAGCCGCTCAGCCGCTCGGCCGACCGCGCAGCCGCTGTTCCGCCGGCAGCTCCGCCCGCCGGCCCGCTGTGAATCCACGGCTGGAGCTGCACACGAGACCGAATCCGGTCTCGTGTGCGTGTGAGCCGTGGATTCACGGATCGGCCCGCGCTCCAGCGTCCCGGCGGGCCGCACCCCACTTCTCCCCACCCCGATTCCCCACATCTCCCCACGGCCCGCCCGCGGGTGATTTCTCATGCCTCATGAGTCCCAGCAGTCGCGCAGATCGCGCGCGATCTCGCGGGTGTGATGAAGTCCGCCACGCCGGGGCGCGCCGCGTCCCCCACTTCTTGCCACGCGACTGACCTGCGCTGTTTCTGAGAATCCGCCGCGAAACGCGCTGCGATGTGGTTGAAAGTGGTGAATGGTGGGGTAATGTGGGGCGCACTGGAGAAAGACGCGCTAGTCTGAAGTCTCGATCCAGTGACAACCCCTCGGGGTAGGCGGGAGGTGGCCGTGATGTTCACGGGTACCTACACGCCGAAGCTCGATGACAAGGGACGGCTCACCCTCCCCGCGAAGTACCGCGAGGAACTGGCGGGTGGGCTGACGATCACGAAAGGACAGGATCGAAGCCTCACGGTGTACCCGAAGGCGGAGTTCGAGCGCATCGCCGAGAAGGCGGATGCCATCGAATGGACCGACCCCGCGGGACGCGCCTTCTACCGCAACTTCTTCGCCAGCTCGGACGATCAGCGTCCCGACTCCCAGGGTCGGATCTCGCTCTCGGCCGATCACCGTCGCTACGCAGGCCTGACCAAGGAATGCGTCGTCGTCGGATCGCGGAGGTTCCTGGAGATCTGGGACGCGGAGGCGTGGGAGCACTACCAGGCACAGCACGAAGACGACTACGCACAGCCGCAGTCCGAATCGCTCAAGGCGATCTTCTGACAACCGCGCACTCGCGCGGCCCGGTCGGGGTGGACCGAGGCCTGCGCCCGAACCGGCCCTGACGTACTTCCCCAACGCCAGGTACGGGTCGGGCGGGGACCCCGCTCCATCCGCCAGAAACCATCGAACGCCATCGTGTGCCCTGGAGGAGTCATGTCCGACGAGTTCTTCGGTCACGTGCCGGTCCTCGCGACCCGCGTGCGTGAGCTCCTCGCCCCGGCGCTGCAGCACGACGGTGCCGTCTACGTCGACGCGACCCTCGGCGCCGGCGGTCACTCGGAGCTCATCCTCGAATCCTTCCCGCACGCCCGCGTCGTCGGCCTCGACCGCGACACCGACGCGCACGCCATCGCCGGCGAGCGACTGGCCCGGTTCGGCGATCGCTTCATCCCCGTCCACACCCGCTACGACGGGATGGCGGACGCCCTCGACGACCTGGGGCTCTCGCGGGCCGCGGGCGGCCCCGGCGTCGACGCGATCCTGTTCGACCTCGGCGTCTCGTCCATGCAGCTCGACCGGGCCGAGCGGGGCTTCGCCTACTCCGTCGACGCGCCCCTGGACATGCGGATGAACGTCGAGGACCCGCTCACCGCGGCCGACGTCCTCAACACCTACTCCCACGGCGACCTCGCGCGGATCCTGCAGCGCTACGGCGACGAGCGGTTCGCGGGCAAGATCGCCTCCGCCGTGCTCAAGGAGCGCGAGAAGGAGCCCTTCACCACCAGCGGCCGCCTCGTCGAACTGCTCTACGCCACGATCCCCGCGCCCGCGCGCCGCACCGGCGGGCACCCCGCCAAGCGCACCTTCCAGGCGCTCCGGATCGAGGTCAACGCCGAGCTCGCGTCCCTGGAGGCCGCGGTGCCGCAGGGCCTCGACGCGCTCGCCGCGGACGGTCGCATCGTCTTCCTCAGCTACCAGTCGCTCGAGGACCGCATCGTCAAGACCGCGCTCGCCGAACGCACCCGGTCCACCAGTCCGGCGGGGCTGCCCGTCGAACTACCCGGCACCGGCGCGACTTTCGAACTGCTCACCCGCGGCGCCGAGCGCGCCACCGACGACGAGATCGCCGAGAACCAGCGGGCGGCGCCCGTGCGCATGCGCGCGGCCCGCCGCCTCGACACCCCCACCGACCGGACCCGCAGCACGAGGAGCGCGCGATGACCGCACCGAACGCGACCCAGGCACCGTCGACTCCGGACACCCGGACCCGGCGGGCGCCCGCGCGGCGCGACGACCGCGACACCTCGCGGCCCCGGTCGAGTTCGGCGCAGCGCGCGCTGGACCGGCGGCAGAAGCGCATCGAGCAGCAGCGGGCGGTCCTCGACGCGGGCGGCTCCCTGCGGGAGACGCCCGCCGAGCGCGCCCTGCGCCGGCACCGCGACGGCGCGGCCTCCGCGGGCCTGCTGGCCCGCCTGCCCCGGCCGGCCGGCGTGGTGCGCCGGGTGCCGTTCGTGCTGGCCCTGATCGCGCTCGTCTGCGCCGGACTGGGCCTGACGCTGTGGCTCTCGACCGGTAGCGCCGAGAACTCCTACGACCTCCGCAAGCGCGAGGCCGTGAACAACTCGCTGGCCGAGAAGAAGGCGGCCCTCGAGCGCGACGTGAAGTCGGGGGAGAGCGCCCCGGGCCTCGCCGAGCGCGCCACCGCGCTCGGCATGGTCCCCGCGGGGACCGTCCCGGTTCTGGTGGGCAAGGAGGGCGGCAAGGTCGTCGTGGTCGGCAAGCCCGCGCCCGCCACCGGCGCGGCCAAGCCCGCGCTCAACCCGCCCGCGCAGCGCACCGGCGACCCGAGCGGCGCCACGTCCGACGGTTCCGGCACGCCGGTCGCCGGGAATCCCGGGCCTGCCCCGGCGGGCGGGGAACAATTGGTCACCATGAACCCCGGCAGCCCGACCGTCGTGAACGCGCCGACGCCCGCACCGTCGGCGGCCACCCAGACACCCGCCCAGACTCCGGCGCAGACCCCCGCCCCGAGCCCGGCCGCGCAGGCGCCGGCCCAGGGGACGGCCCGGTGACGCGCGCCCAGCGCCCGCCGACGAAGACGCGGCCCGCCGCGCGCTCCGGGGCACCGCGCGGCGCCGCGGCCCCCAAGGCGGGCCACCAGTCCGCCCGCGCCCGCGTCAAGGGCGGTCGCGCCCCCGAGGTCTCCACCGCCTTCACCGGCCGTGTCCGCATCGGCGGCTGGGTGATCGTCGCCGTCTTCACAATCATCGCGGTGTGGCTCGGCGTCGTCCAGTTCGTGCAGGCACCGGGCCTGTCCGCGAAGGCCGAGAGCCAGCGCCAGGTCAAGGAGGTGCTGCCGGCCGTCCGCGGGTCGATCACCGACCGCGCGGGGCAGCCGATCGCCTTCACCATGGAGGCCAAGTCGCTGACCCTGCAGCCCGTCGCCGTGCGCAAGCAGATCCAGGAGAAGTACGACAAGGACGTCGAGCTGGTCAAGGAGGGCGGCGACGCCGCGAAGGGCGTCACGCCCGTCGGCGTCGACGACCGGCTGCAGCAGATCGCCAAGAAGATCGTCTCCGTCCTCGGCGACGCGGTGAACGAGCAGAAGCTGCTCGAGCAGATGCGCGGCAACGACACCTTCGTCTACCTGGCCCGCGGCGTCGACCCGGCCAAGGCCTCGGCGATCACCGACGAGTACTCCGAGGTCGGCGCCGAGCGGCAGTCGATCCGCAACTACCCCGGCGGCTCGCTGGCCGCGAACATCGTGGGCACCACCGGTTTCGAGGGGCAGGGCCTGATCGGCCTCGAGTCCTCGCTGGACTCGATCCTCGCCGGCACGGACGGCTCGCGCACCTACGACCGCGGTTCCGACGGCGCCATCATCCCCGGTAGCACCCGCGACATCCACCCCGCCGCCAACGGCGCCCGCGTCGTGCTCACGCTCGACAACGACGTGCAGTTCTTCGTCCAGCAGGCCGTCGCGCAGGCGAAGGCGAAGTCCGGCGCGAAGAGCGTGCAGGCCGTCGTGCTCGACTCCAAGACCGGCCAGGTGCTGGCGATGGGCGTCGACAACACGTTCAACCCGTCGCACGGCATGAACAATCAGCCCGACTCGGCACGCACCGGCAACCTCGCGGTGACCACGCCCTTCGAGCCGGGATCGGTGAACAAGCTGATCACCGCGGTGGCCGCGATCGACGGCGGCAAGACCAAGCCCGACGAGGTGCTCCAGGTCCCGGGGCAGATCCGGATGGCCGGCGTCACGGTCAAGGACGCGTGGGCGCACGGCACCGAGCCGTACACCACGACCGGCGTCTTCGGTAAGTCCTCGAACGTGGGCACGCTGATGCTCGCGCAGCGCGTCGGCGAGAACGCCTTCGCCGACTACGTCGACCGCTTCGGCCTCGGCCGCTCCACCGGCGTCGGCCTGCCCGGCGAGTCCGGCGGCGCCGTGCCCGCGCGCAACCAGTGGTCGGGCGGCACCTTCGCCAACCTGCCGATCGGCCAGGGCCTGTCGATGACGGTGCTGCAGATGGCCGGCATGTACCAGGCCCTCGCCAACGACGGGGTCCGGATCCCGCCGCGCATCATCAAGGAGGTCGACGGTGCCGCGAACCCCGCGTCCGGCGCCGAGCCGGTCCGCGTGATGAGCTCCGAGACCGCCCGCACCGTGCTCGACATGTTCCGCGCCGCGCTGCAGCGCGACCCGATGGGCTACCAGCAGGGCACCGGCGCGCCGGGCTCGGTCGAGGGCTACCAGATCAGCGGCAAGACCGGTACCGCGCAGCAGGTCGACCCGGTGACCAAGGCCTACTCCAACTCGCTGTACAACATCACCTTCGCGGGCGTCGCGCCCACGAACGATCCGCGCTTCGTCATCGGTCTGATGATGGACGCGCCCACCCGGAGCTCCGACGGCACCGGCGGCCAGTCCGCGGCGCCGCTGTTCCACGACATCGCCTCGTTCCTGCTGCAGAAGTACGGCGTCCCGCTCTCGCCGCCGTCGAAGCCGCTGACGCTGGTGGCCGGTAAGTAGTTAACCGGCGGGTAGGATCTACCGGTGCCCGAATCGACTCTCACCCGCCCCGCCCACCCCCGCGGAGCCACGCCGGCCGAGGTCGCGGCGCAGGTCCCGGGCGTCACCCTCGCGGGTGCCGACGCCGGGGATCTCCGGCTGACCGGGGCCACCGTCCGCGCCCAGGACGCGCGGCCCGGCGACCTGTTCTGCGCCGTCCCCGGCACCGCCACCCACGGCGCGCGGTTCGCCGCCGGCGCGATCGAGGCGGGGGCCGTCGCCGTCCTCACCGATCCCGACGGTGCCGCGCTCCTCGCGGAGGACGGCCACGACGTCCCCGTGCTCCTGCACGACGACCCGCGCCGCGTCCTCGGCCCCGTCGCGGCCGTGGTCTACGGCGCACCGTCGACGCGGATGACGCTCGTCGGCATCACCGGCACCTCCGGCAAGACCACCACCAGCTACCTCGTCGAGGCGGCGCTCGCCGCGGGCGGCAACCCGACGGGCCTGATCGGCACCGTCGGCACCCGGATCGCCGGCGTCGACGTCCCGACCACCCTCACCACGCCCGAGGGCTCCGCGCTGCAGGGGCTGTTCGCGTCGATGGTCGAGCGCGGCGTGACCGCCGCCGTGATGGAGGTCAGCTCGCACGCGCTGGCCCAGAACCGGGCGGGCGGCACCCGGTTCGCCGTCGGCGCCTTCACCAACCTCAGCCAGGACCACCTCGACTACCACCCGACGATGGAGGACTACTTCGCCGCGAAGTCGCTGCTCTTCCTCGGGCCGGGAGCCTGCGAGCGCGCCGTGATCTGCGTCGACGACGAGTGGGGCCACCGCATGGCCGAGCTGCGCCGCGCGTCCGGGCTGCCGCTGGTCACCGTCGCCACCACCGGTCCCGCCGACTGGACCGCGGGCGAGGTCGCCGCGTACTCCGACGGCACCCAGCGGTTCACCCTCAGCGGGCCGGACGGACAGACCTTCTCCGCCGTCGTCGGGCTGCCCGGCGCGTACAACGTCGCCAACGCCGCGCTGGCGCTGGTCATCGCCCACGAGGCCGGCGTCCCGCTCGCCGACGCGGCCCGCGGGATCGGCGCCGTCGCCGTGCCCGGCCGGGTGCAGCGCATCGACCGCGGGCAGGACTTCCTGGCCGTCGTGGACTACGCCCACAAGCCCGCCGCCCTCGACGCCGTGATCGCGACGCTGCGCGGCCAGACCGCCGGCCGGATCGTCGTGGTCGTGGGCGCGGGCGGCGACCGCGACCGCGGCAAGCGGCCGCTCATGGGCGAGGCGGCCGCGAGCGCCGCCGAGCTGGTCATCGTGACCGACGACAACCCCCGCACCGAGGATCCGGCCGCGATCCGCGCCGCCGTGGTGGCGGGCGCGCGCGCCGTGACCGGCGGCGGCGAGGTCCGCGAGATCGGCGACCGCCGCGCCGCCATCGTCGAGGCCGTGAACTGGGCCCGCACCGGCGACGTCGTGCTCGTCGCGGGCAAGGGCCACGAGGCCGGCCAGGAGATCAACGGCGTCAAGCACCCCTTCGACGACCGCGACGAGGTGGCCGCCGCGCTGGAGGCCCGCGCATGATCGAACTCACCCTCCGCGAGGTCGCCGCGATCGTCGGCGGCACCCTGCACGACGTGCCCGACCCCGAGGCCAAGGTCACCGGCACCGTCGAATTCGACTCCCGCGAGATCGGCCCCGGCGGGCTGTTCCTCGCCCTGCCCGGCGCCCGCGTCGACGGCCACGAGTTCGCCGCGACCGCGATCGACAGGGGCGCGGTCGCCGTGCTCGGCGCCCGCCCCGTGGGCGTCCCCGCGATCGTCGTCCCGGTCTCCGGCGAGACCGACAACCGCGTCATGGCGCTGGAGAACGACACCGACGGCGCGGGCGCCGCGGTGCTGAAGGCGCTGGGCGACCTGGCCGCGCACTGCACGAAGGCCCTCGCCGCAGACGGGCTGACCGTCGTGGGCGTCACCGGCTCGGCCGGCAAGACATCGACGAAGGACCTCATCGCCGCCGTGCTGCGGCCGCTGGGCGAGACCGTCGCGCCGCCCGGCTCCTTCAACAACGAGATCGGCCACCCGTGGACCGCATTGCGCGCGACCGCGTCGACGAAGTTCCTCGTCCTCGAGATGTCGGCCCGCGGCGAGGGCCACATCGCCGCCCTCGCGCGGGTCGCGCCGCCGCGCATCGGCGTCGAGCTCAACGTGGGCACCGCGCACCTCGGCGAGTTCGGCTCCCGCGAGGCCATCGCCCGCGCGAAGGGCGAGCTGGTCGAGGCGCTGCCCGCGGACGGGCTCGCGATCCTCAACGCCGACGACGCCGCGGTGGCCGCGATGGCCTCGCGGACCGGCGCGCGGGTGGTGTTCTACGGCACGGGCGAGGCGGAGGTCGCGGCGGCGGACGTGAAGATCGACGCCCAGGCCCGCGCGTCCTTCACCCTGCGCGCCCCGGCGGGCGCCGCGCCCGTCGCGCTCAAGGTCCACGGCGAGCACCAGGTGCACAACGCGTTGGCCGCTGCCGCGGTCGGTCTCGAGTGCGGCGCGACGGTCGCTCAGGTCGCCGAGGCGCTCTCGGGCGCCGGCGCCGCATCGCCGCGCCGGATGGACGTCTTCACCACCGACGACGGCGTCACCGTGGTCAACGACACCTACAACGCGAATCCCGACGCCATGCGGGCCGCGCTCCGCAGCCTCGTCCTCATGTCCGAGCACGACGAGGCGGGGGAGCGGCTGCCCGGCCGCGACCGTCGCCGCACCTTCGCGGTGCTCGGCGAGATGGGCGAGCTGGGCGAGGAGTCGATCGTCGAGCACGATCGGCTGGGCCGGTTCCTGGTGCGGCTCGACATCACGTCGACCATCTGCGTCGGCACCTCCCGCGCCGTGCACGCGCTGTGGCAGGGCGCCGTGATGGAGGGCTCCTGGGGCAGCGAGGCCGTGCGCGTCGACACCCGCGAGGAGGCCGTCGAGCGGCTGCGGGACGAGCTCCGGCCGGGCGACCTCGTTTTGGTCAAGGCGTCGAAGTCCGAGAAGATGTGGGAGGTCGCCGAGCACCTGGGCACGGCGAGCGCGGTCAACAACGAGAACGGGGAGTCACCGAAGTGATCCAGATCCTGTTCGCGGGCGGCATCTCGCTGGCCGTGGCGATCCTGCTCACGCCCGTCCTGATCCGGGTCTTCTCCCGGCAGGGCTTCGGTCAGGAGATCCGCGTCGAGGGGCCGCAGAGCCACCAGAAGAAGCGCGGCACCCCGTCGATGGGCGGCGTCGCGATCGTCGTGGCCCTGTGGGCCGGCTACCTCGGCGCGCACCTGCTGGGCTGGAACTCCGGCCCCGGCCCCAGTGCCTCGGGCCTGCTGGTCCTCGGCCTCGCCACGTCGCTCGCGATCGTCGGCTTCCTCGACGACTTCATCAAGGTGCGCAAGCAGCGCAACCTGGGCCTGAACAAGACCGCGAAGACCGTCGGCCAGACCGTCGCCGCCCTGATCTTCGGCGTGCTCGTGCTGCAGTTCCCCAACGCCCAGGGGGTGCGCCCGGCCAGCGAGTTCCTCAGCTACACGCGCGACATCAACACCATCTCGATGGGCGCGATCGTCTTCGTGATCTTCTGCTGGTTCGTCGTCTCCGCCTGGTCGAATGCGGTGAACTTCACCGACGGTCTCGACGGCCTCGCCGCCGGTTCCATGGCGATGGTGCTCGGCAGTTACGTGCTCATCAGCTTCTGGCAGTTCCGCTACGCCTGCGAGACCAAGCAGGTCGCCGGCTGCTACGACGTGCGCGATCCGCTCGACCTGGCGCTCATCGCGGTCGCCGCGGGCGGCGCCTGCCTCGGCTTCCTCTGGTGGAACGCCGCGCCCGCGAAGATCTTCATGGGCGACACGGGCTCGCTGATGCTGGGCGGCCTGCTGGCCGGCCTGTCGATCACCACCCGCACCGAGCTGCTCGCCGTCGTGCTGGGCGCGCTGTTCGTGGCCGAGATGGTCTCGGTGGTCATCCAGATCGCGGTCTTCCGCTCGACGGGCCGCCGCGTCTTCCGGATGGCGCCGTTCCATCACCACTTCGAACTCTCCGGGTGGGCCGAAACCACGGTGATCATCCGGTTCTGGCTGCTCACGGCCATTTCGTGCGGCCTCGGCCTCGTGCTGTTCTACGCCGAGTTCCTCGGCTCCGGCGCGGTCGGCTAGATGGCGACGATCCCCGGCCCCGGCGCGCACGTCCTCGTCGCGGGCGGGGGCGTCACCGGCCCGGCCGTCGCCCGGGCCCTGCTCCGGCTCGGGTCCACGGTCACCGTCGCCGACGGTAAGCCCGCCGCGCGGGAGAAGATCGCGAGCGAGGTGCCGGGCATCGTCGTCGCCGATCTCGACGGGCACGACCCGTCCGGCTACGACCTCGTCGTGGTCGCGCCCGGGTTCCGCCCCACCGCCCCCGTCGTGGTGGCCGCCGAGGCCGCCGGCGTCGAGGTGATCGGCGACGTGGAGCTGGCCTGGCGGATCGACCGCGCCGGCGCCTTCGGCGCGCCCCGCGACTGGCTCGTGGTGACCGGCACCAACGGCAAGACCACCACCACGCAGATGCTCGAGGCGATCCTGTTGCACGCCGGCGTGCGCGCCGTCGCCTGCGGCAACATCGGCCGACCCGTCATCGACGCGATCGGCGACGACGCCGATCCGCGCGTGCTCGCCGTCGAGCTCTCGTCCTTCCAGTTGCACTGGGCCCCGTCGGTGCGGCCGCGCGCGGGCGTCGTGCTCAACGTCGCGGAGGACCACCTCGACTGGCACGGCTCGATGGCCGCGTACACCGCCGACAAGGCGCGCGCCCTCGCCGGCGAGCTCGCCGTCATCGGCCTCGACGACCCCGTGGCGTCGGGCCTGCGCGGGGCGGTCACCGTCGGCTTCACCGCGGGAGAGCCCGGGCCGGGGCAGTACGGCGTGCGCGGGGGCGTCCTGGTCGACGGTGCCGGCGCGCCCGTCCTGCCCGCCGACGCGGTCTCGCCACCCGGACCCGCCGGGATCTCGGACGCCCTGGCCGCGACGGCGCTCGCGCAGGCGGTCGGCGTGACCGCCGCGCAGGCGGGGGAGGCCCTCGCCGCGTTCCGGGTGGGCGCGCACCGCGCCGAGCCCGTCGCGACCGTGCGCGGCATCACGTACGTCGACGACTCCAAGGCCACCAACCCGCACGCCGCGCTGAATTCCATCGAGGCGCACGAGCGGGTGGTGTGGGTCGCGGGAGGTCAGCTCAAGGGCGCCGACATCGGGCCGCTCGTGGCGCGCGTGGCGCCGCGGCTCGTGGGCGCCGTGCTGCTCGGACTGGATCGAGACGAAATCGCGGATTCACTCGCGCGACACGCACCGGATGTCCCCGTGGTTCGGGTGTCCTCGGGCGAACATAGTCCTGTGTCTCCTGTGACTAATGATGCGAATCGTTCTGTAGGGACGACTGGGGCTGGCGATGTGCGAGTGTCCGGCGATGCTGATGCGGTGATGGCCGCCGTCGTCGCCGAGGCCTCCCGGATCGCCGAAGCCGCAGCCCGCGACGGTGCGGCGCCGGTGGTGCTGCTCGCGCCCGCCGCGGCCTCGCTCGACATGTTCACGTCGTACGGGCACCGCGGCGACGCCTTCGCCGCCTCCGCCCGCGCGCTCGGGGACGCCTCGTGAGCCGCGCCGGCAAGGCCGCCGCCGGTACCGACACCGATTCCGATCTCGCCCCCGGCGGCGTCAACGCCCCCGAGAGCACCGAGTTCGACGCGCAGCCCCAGGAGACGGCCGCGTCGACGACGGGCTCCCGCGGCGCGGCCGCCGCGTCCGCGGCGCGCTCGGGCGCGGACGTCGCCCGCACCGGCGCCTCGCTGCTGCGGGGCGGCGCCGTCGGGCTCGCGACGGCCCTGCGCCGCCCGCTCGCGTCCTTCCACCTGGTGCTCGGCCTCACCGCCGTCCTGACGGTGATGGGCCTGATCATGGTGCTCTCCGCGTCGTCCGTCGAGGACATCAGCGCCACCGGATCGCCCTGGGGCAAGTTCACCAGCCAGCTGATCTACGTCGCCCTCGGCGTGGTCGCCTTCGTCTTCGCCCTGTACCTGCGACCCGCGCTGTTGCGCCGGGTGGCGCTCGGCGGCGTGCTCGTCTCCATCGCGCTGCTCGCGGCCGTGCTCGTACCCGGCGTCGGCACGATGGTCGGCGGCGCGCGCCGCTGGATCGACGTGGGCGGCTTCACCCTGCAGCCCTCGGAGATCGCGAAGGTCGCGCTCATCATCTGGGGTGCGCACCTGCTCGCGGACCGCGGGCGCAAGGGCAACATCAAGGAGCTGCTGCTGCCGCTCGGCCCAGTCGTGGTGCTGATGGCCGCGCTCGTCGTCGCCGAGCCCAACCAGTCGACGGCCATGATCATCGTCGCCATCGGCGCGATGCTGCTCTACTACGCCGGGCTGTCGTCGAAGCTGATCGCCTCGCTGCTGGTCGTCTTCGCCCTGCTCGGCATCTTCTTCGCGCTCGCGGAGGGCTACCGCTCGGCGCGCGTGCAGGCCTGGCTCGGCCGCACCGACGACGCGCTCGGCGCCAACTACCAGTCGAACCAGGCGCGGTACTCGCTCGCCGACGGCGGCCTCTTCGGCGTGGGCCTGGGCAATTCGACGGCCAAGTGGAGCTACCTGCCCAACGCGCACAACGACTTCATCTTCGCGATCATCGGCGAGGAGCTCGGCTACCTCGGTGCGGGCGTCGTCATCCTCATGTTCGGCATCCTCACCTGGGTGGGTATGCGGATCGCCGGCCGGGTCGCCGACCCCTTCCTGCGCCTCATGGCCGCCTCCATCACGACGCTCGTCGCGCTGCAGGCGATCATCAACATGGGCTACGTCGTGGGCCTGCTGCCGGTGACCGGCATCCAGCTGCCCCTGCTGTCCGCGGGCGGCAACTCGGTGATCCTCGTCTTGTTCATGATGGGCCTCCTGGCCAACGCCGCCCGGCACGAGCCGGAGGCGATCGCCGCGCTCGCCGGCGGCCGCGAGGGCCGTGCCGGCCGGCTCCTGCGCCTGCCCAAGCCGCTGCCCTACATCCCGCCGCGCCCCGAGCGCCCGGCCGGCCGCGGGCCGGCGCCCCGACAGGGCCGTCCCGCGCCCGCCCGGCGTGCGCCCGCGAAGGGGCGTACCGCGCCCGCGGCGCCGTCGCCGTACGATCGACACCCGTACGGTGACGAGAGCCTGGGCCGGCGCAGCGCGCCGCGCCGGGACCTCCCGCCGATGCGGCCGCAGGGCCGCGGCGGCGAGCCCTGGCGGGGCGATCGTGCCGGACAGCAGCGGAACGCGCCGCAGCAGCGGCGCCGAGGACAGGAAAAGGGCAGACGGGCGTGGTGAGTTCTTCTCGAGCGGTTTCGGTGGTGGTGGCCGGTGGCGGCACCGCAGGACACATCGAACCCGCACTGGCGGTGGCCGACGCCGTCCGGGCCCAGCGCCCCGACGCCGTGGTCACCGCCCTCGGCACGCCGAAGGGGCTCGAGGGCCGCCTCGTCCCGGAGCGCGGCTACCCGCTGGCCATGATCCCGCCCGTCCCGCTGCCGCGGAAGCCCGGCAAGGACCTGGCGAAGCTGCCCTTCACGCTCACCGGCGCGGTGCGCCGCACCCGGAAGGTGCTCCGCGAGACCGGCGCCGACGTGGTCGTCGGCTTCGGGGGGTACGTCGCCCTGCCCGCCTACCTCGCCGCCCGCAGCATGGGCGTGCCCATCGTCATCCACGAGGCCAACGCCAGCGCGGGCGTCGCGAACAAGGTCGGCGCGAAGCTCGCCACGAAGGTCTTCGCCGCGGTCCCCGGATCCGGCGTGCCCGCCGAGGTCGTCGGCATCCCCGTCCGCGCCTCCATCACCGGGCTCGACCGCGCGGCCCTGCGCGCCGAGGCCCGCGCGCACTTCGGGCTGCCCGCCGACGGGCCCGTCGTGCTCGTGTTCGGTGGCAGCCAGGGCGCCGTCCGGCTGAACGACGGTGTCGTCGGCGCCGCCCGGGACTTCGCCGACGCCGGCGTCGGCGTGCTGCACGCCTACGGCCCCAAGAACTCCGTCGAGGTGGACGTGCCCGGCTACGTCGCCGTGCCCTACCTGTCGCGGATGGACCTCGCCTACGCCGCCGCCGACCTCGCCGTGTGCCGGTCGGGCGCGATGACGGTGGCCGAGGTCGCCGCCGTCGGCCTCCCGGCGGTGTACGTGCCCCTCGCGCACGGCAACGGCGAGCAGGCGCTCAACGCGCAGCCGGTCGTCGCCGCGGGCGGGGGACTGCTCGTCGACGACGCGGCATTCACCCCGGATCTCGTGCGGGAGACGGTGATCCCGCTCGCGGGTGACGCCGGGCGGCTCGCGGCCATGAGCGCCGCGGCCGGCGGCAGCGGGCACCGGGACGCCGCGGGCACCGTGGCGGCCGCGGCCCTCGCACTGGCACAGGAGAGGCGGACGTCGTGACCGAGTCGACGGGAGCGCTGCCCGAACGGCTGCAGCGCGTCCACATGGTGGGCATCGGCGGCGCCGGCATGTCCGGCATCGCGCGGATCCTGCTGGCCCGCGGCGGCCAGGTGTCGGGCTCCGACGCCAAGGAGTCGCGCGGCGTCATCGCCCTGCGGGCCCGCGGGGCCCAGATCCAGGTGGGGCACAGCCCCGAGGCGCTCGACCTGCTGCCCGGCGGCCCGACGGTGGTCGTGACCACCCACGCCGCCATCCCCAAGGACAACCCCGAGCTGGTCGAGGCGCAGCGCCGCGGCATCCCGGTGATCCTGCGGCCCGAGGTGCTCGCCGACCTCATGGACGGCTACCGCACCCTGTTGGTCAGCGGCACCCACGGGAAGACCTCCACCACGTCGATGGCGGTCGTGGGCCTGCAGCACTGCGGCGCCAACCCGTCCTTCGCCGTGGGCGGCGAGCTCAACGAGTCCGGCACCAACGCCTTCCACGGCACGGGCGACGTCTTCGTGGCCGAGGCCGACGAGTCCGACGGCTCGCTGCTGCAGTACGCGCCCGACGTGGTGGTCGTCACCAACGTCGAGGCCGATCACCTGGACTTCTTCGGCTCCGAGGAGAAGTACGTCGCCGTCTTCGACGCCTTCACCGAGCGGATCCGCCCCGGCGGCACCCTTGTGGTGTGCCTCGACGACCCGGGCTCGGCGGCGCTGGCGCAGCGCACCCACGCCGCGCTGCGCGCCCGCGGCGTCCGCGTGCTGGGCTACGGCGAGGGCACTCACCGCGACCTCGCGCCCGACGTGACGCTGATCGCGGAGCTGTTGGACTACAAGCCCCGTGCCGAGGGCGGCATGCTCAAGGTCCGTTTCTCCGACGAGAACCGGAAGGTCACCGAGCGGGCGATCCTGCTCTCCGTGCCCGGGAAGCACATGGCGCTCAACGCCATCGCCGCGACGATCGCGGTCGTCAGCACGGGCCAGCCGACCGCGAAGGTGATCGAGGGGATCGAGGCCTTCGGCGGCGTGCACCGCCGGTTCCAACTGCGCGGCACCGAGCAGGGCGTGCGCGTCTTCGACGACTACGCGCACCATCCGACCGAGGTCCGCGCCGTTCTCACCGCCGCGGCGGAGATGGTCGCCAAGCAGGCCGAGCCGGGCCGCGTGATCGTCGCCTTCCAGCCCCACCTGTACTCGCGGACCGAGCAGTTCGCCGCCGAGTTCGCGCAGGCCCTCAGCCTCGCCGATGAGGTCGTGGTGCTCGACGTCTACGGCGCGCGCGAGGACCCGCTGCCGGGCGTCACGGGGGAGCGGATCGCCGAGAAGGTGACCGCCTCCGCGCACTACGTTCCGAGCCAGGCGGAGGTGGCCGGTGTGGTCGCCGGCCTCGCGCGACCCGGCGACGTCGTGATCACCATGGGCGCCGGTGACGTGACCATGCAGGGCCCGACGATCCTCAACACGCTGGCGCAGCGCGGCGCCGAGGCGGGCGCGTGAGTTCTCCCGCGACGCGCAGGCGCGTGCCGGGTCTGCGGCGATTGCTGCTGATCCTGCTCGCGCTGGCAGTGGTGGCGGGACTCGCTGCGGCGGCGTACTTCTCGCCGGTGCTCTCGGCACGCGACGTCTCCGTGACGGGCGCGACCAATGCGCCCGCCGATCAGGTCGCGAAGGTGGTGGAGCCGCTCAAGGGGCGTCCGCTGCTGCAGATCACGCCCGGACAGCGCGACGCCTACGCCGCGCAGGTGGTCGCGGTGAGCCCGTGGATCGACCGCGCCACGGTCACGGTCTCGTACCCGTCGACGCTGGTCGTCGAGGTCACCGAGCGCGAGGTCGTCGCCTACGCCCAGCGCCCCGCCGGGACGGTGCTCGTGGACGCCAAGGGCGTGCCCTTCATCAAGGTGGGGGAGCCGCCCATCCTCACGCCCAAGCTCGTCGTCGACGATCCGAAGTCCGACGATCCCGCGACGACGTCCGCGATCGCGGTGCTCCGGGCGCTGCCGCCGGACCTGCACGGACAGGTCGTCGAGATCGGGGCGGATTCCCCGGCGAACGTGCGCTTCGTGCTGCGCGACAAGCGGGTCGTGTACTGGGGCGACGACCAGCGGACGGCGGACAAGACCGCCGCGCTGCGCATGGTGCTGACCCGCCCGGGCAAGGAGTTCACCGTGATCAATCCGGACATGCCCACCACCCGCTGAGGGTGTTCTTCCCCTCACCGAGAACGTTTTTCCCGACACGCCCGCGCGCCTGCGGGGCAAGCGGTGCACTGCCCTCTACCTTGGTTTCAGACCAGCTACTTGACATAACTTTAAGCCTTCTGTTGAGGTTTAGGGTTCGTCTCAGAAGCAACAGACTTCACATCAGGGGAAAGGCGAAACATGACCGCCGCGCACAACTACCTCGCCGTAATCAAGGTCGTCGGCATCGGCGGCGGCGGCGTCAACGCCGTGAACCGGATGATCGAACAGGGGCTCAAGGGCGTCGAGTTCATCGCGATCAACACCGATGCCCAGGCGCTCATCATGAGCGACGCCGACGTCAAGCTCGACGTGGGTCGCGACTCGACCCGCGGCCTCGGCGCCGGCGCCGATCCCGAGGTGGGCCGCAAGGCCGCCGAGGACGCCAAGGACGAGATCGAGGAGCTCCTCAAGGGCGCCGACATGGTCTTCGTCACCGCGGGCGAGGGCGGCGGTACCGGCACCGGCGGCGCGCCCGTCGTCGCCAGCATCGCCCGCAAGCTGGGCGCACTCACCGTGGGTGTGGTCACCCGCCCGTTCACGTTCGAGGGTGCCCGCCGCGGCAAGCAGGCGGAGACCGGGATCGGCTCGCTGCGCGAGTCCTGCGACACCCTGATCGTGATCCCGAACGACCGGCTGCTGCAGCTGGGCGACGTGAACGTCTCCGCGCTGGACGCGTTCAAGAGCGCCGACGAGGTGCTCCTCAACGGCGTCCAGGGCATCACCGACCTGATCACCACGCCCGGCCTGATCAACGTCGACTTCGCGGACGTCAAGAGCGTCATGTCCGGCGCGGGCAGCGCCCTCATGGGCATCGGCTCCGCGCGGGGCGAGGGGCGCGCGATCAAGGCCGCCGAGGCCGCGGTGAACTCGCCGCTGCTGGAGACCTCGATGGAGGGCGCGCACGGCGTGCTCATGTCCATCGCCGGCGGCAGCGACCTGGGCCTGTTCGAGATCAACGAGGCCGCCTCGCTCGTGCAGGGCGCCTCGCACGAGGACGCGAACATCATCTTCGGCACCGTGATCGACGACAATCTCGGCGACGAGGTGCGGATCACCGTGATCGCCGCGGGCTTCGACGGTGCCGCGCCCGCGCGCCGTCCCGTGACCCGCATCGGCGGCCAGCACACCGCCGTCGAGCAGCCCGCCGCCGAGCCCGAGGACGCGCGTCGGGGCAATCCCTTCGACAGCCGCCCGCCGCGCTCGAACGACCCGTTCCCGGCCCGCTCCACCGGCCGCGAGACGCGCTCGGACGACGACTTCGACCTCGACGTCCCGTCGTTCCTGCAGAACCGCCGCTGAGGAATTCGACTCCGACGGCGCTCCCGGCTCTGCCGGGGGCGCCGTCCGTAGTCTTGAGCCATGACTGATCCCGCGAACGCTCCTGTCTCTGCGGCCCGTGTCCGGCGGGTGACCACCACCCGCGCGGGCGGCGTCTCGCAGGCCCCGTACGACACCTTCAACCTCGGCGATCACGTCGGTGACGACCCGGCGGCCGTCGCCGCGAACCGGCTCCGTCTTGAGCGGGAGATAGGCGTCGAGCCGGGCCACGTGGTCTGGATGGAGCAGATCCACAGCCGGACCGTCACCGTCGTCGACGGTCCGCGTGCGGAGCCCGTGGAGGCCACCGACGCGCTCGTCACGACGGTGCCCGGCCTCGCCCTCGCCGTCCTCACCGCGGACTGCGTCCCGCTCCTGCTCTCGGACGACGAGGCGGGCGTGCTCGCCGCGGTCCACGCGGGCCGCGTCGGCGCCCGGATCGGCATCGTGCCCGCCGTCGTCGAGGCGATGCGCGACCTGGGCGCCCGCCCGGAGCGGATCGGCGCCTTCCTGGGCCCCGCGGCGAGCGGTGCCAAGTACGAGGTCCCGGCATCGATGGCGGCCGACGTCGAGCAGCATCTGCCGGGCAGCCGGTGCCGCACCGAGAAGGGCACCGACGGGCTGGACCTGCGGGCGGGCATCCGTCGTCAGCTGCAGGGACTGGGCGTCGCGGCGGTCGCGCAGGACCCGCGGTGCACTATCAGCGACCCCACGCTGTTCTCGCATCGACGAGGCGCTCCGACAGGGCGCCTGGCCTCGGTGATCTGGATCGACACGGCGAAATGACATCGATGGGATTCGTGCGCGTGTCGGAACCACCATTCGCCCGTCTTCCCCACTAATCTCACTTCCATAACGACAGTCACAACCGTCACACCAGCCCATGCAGGCGCCGAGGAAGGGCAAAGATGAGCACTCTGCACAAGGTCAAGGCGTACTTCGGGATGGTTCCGCTGGATGCCTACGACGACGGATACGTCGACGAGGGCACCCCGCAGCCGCGCGGCCGCCGCAGCCTCGACGACGAGTTCGACGACTACCGCGGCGAGCGCGGATACGCCTACGACGGCCGTCGCGCGGACGAGTACGACGCGTACGAGCCCGCCTACGCGGACTCCTACGACGCCCGCGGCGCCTCCTACGACGCCCGCTACGACGCCGGCTACGAGCGCGGCTACCGCGAGCCCGCCCGGGCGCCGCTGCCGCGCCTGGAGCCGCTGCGGGACGTCTCGCGCACCGCCGCCCCGTCCACCCGCGGCGCGCTGGCGATGGACACCCGCGCCGACGTGCTCAGCCAGGAGAACCCGATGTCGCGCATCACCACCCTGCGTCCCACCTCCTACGAGGAGGCGCGCACGATCGGTGAGCGGTTCCGCGAGGGCATCCCGGTGATCATGGACCTGACGGCGATGGACAACGCCGACGCCAAGCGTCTCGTCGACTTCGCGGCCGGCCTGACCTTCGCGCTGCACGGCTCCTTCGACCGGATCACCACCAAGGTGTTCATGCTGGCCACGGCCGATGTGGACGTCACGGCGGAGGACCGGGCGCGGATCGCGGAGACCGGTTTCTACAACCGCTGACGGATTCGGGCAGACTGGTACCCGTGCAAGCGTTCTGGCTGACCATCGTCGCCCTCCTGTCGATCTACTCTTTCCTCCTGCTGATCCGGCTCGTCATCGAGGTGGTGAAGTCCTTCGCGAGGGAGTGGTTCCCGACCGGGATCCTCGCGATCCTGTTGGAGGCGCTGTTCACCGTCACGGATCCGCCGCTCAAGCTGCTCCGCAAGCTGATCCCGCCGGTGACCCTGGGTCCGGTCCGCCTGGACCTGTCCTACATCGTCCTGTTCCTGCTGCTCTGGGTCGCGCGTGAGCTGATCTACGCCTTCGCTCTCTGACCCGGTCAACGGGGTGATCGCGTGCGTGATTTCGGACATTTCATCGCGTGATTGTTGGGTGATGAGGAACAAACGGGTCTGGTGTGACAGGATGTGCACTAGTTACAGTGTTGGTCCGAGTGACTTGAGATCTGTCGAGCAGCCGAATTGAGGGGAAACGACCTATGAAGCTGACACCCGCCGACGTGCGGAACGTCGCGTTCAGCAAGCCGCCGATCGGCAAGCGCGGCTACAACGAGGACGAGGTGGATCAGTTCCTCGACCTGGTCGAGACCGAGCTCGCTCGGCTGATCGACGAGAACAACGATCTGCAGCAGCGCAACGCCGAGCTCGAGCGCGAGCTGGCCGAGGCCCGCGCCGGTGGCGGCGAGCAGCCGTCCGCTGACAGCACCGTCGCCTTCGCGTCGCCCGCGCCGAACGCGCCCGCGCTCGCCGAGCCGGCTCCGGCCGCTGCTGCGGCGCCGGCGACCACCGAGGAGGCGCACGTGCGCGCCGCCAAGGTGCTGGGCCTCGCGCAGGAGACCGCCGACCGGCTCACCAACAACTCGCGGTCCGAGGCCGAGAAGCTCGTCTCGGACGCGCGCGCCCAGTCGGAGGCCATGGTCACCGACGCCCGGCAGAAGTCCGAGGCCATGGTGGCCGACGCGCGTCAGCGTTCGGACGCCCTGCTCGCCGACGCGCAGACCCGTTCGGAGAACCAGCTGCGCCAGGCGCAGGAGCGCTCCGACGCACTGCAGGCCGAGGCCGAGTCGAAGCACACCGAGATCATGACCACCATCAACCAGCAGCGCACCGTGCTGGAGGGTCGGATCGAGCAGCTCAAGACGTACGAGCGCGAGTACCGTACCCGCCTCAAGACGTACCTGGAGGGACAGCTCGAGGAGCTGCAGTCGCTGCGCAGCGCCGCCCCGGTCGATCACGGCCAGGGTCGCGGTGGCGACTTCAACGACCCCGGCAACGCCGCCGGCGGCAACCAGCAGTACAAGTAGCCGCTGGTACCAGCCGGTACTAGGGCGGAGTTCTCATGCTGCTAGCCGCACTGGGGGCGACGGTCATCGGGTTCATCCTGCTGATCGTCGCCCTGGTCACGTCCAATCTCTGGCTCGCGATCGCCTGCGTGGTGGTGTCCGTGATCGGCGTCGGCCTGCTGCTCGGCGACGTCCTCACCTACCGCCGCGGCGATCGGGACAAGGCGGATCGTGCCTCCGCGCAGTGGAGCCCGGGAGACCGGGACGACGACGCGGACGACGAGGACGGGGCACCGTCGAACAGCCCCGCGCGCGCCGCTGCCACGTCGTCGGAGGACGACACCGAGGCGGAGACGCCCGCGGCCGTCGACGACGCGACGCGCGAGGCGGGCACCGTCGGGCACGAGGAATTCGGTCACCACGACGACGATGCGAACCCGACCACCCAGTTCGCGATGGGACCGCTCGGCGGTCCGACGGGGTGGGAGCACGAGTCGCCGGCCGACACGGACGACGACGCCACGCGCGGCCTGTTCGCTCCCGGGAAGTACGACCCGGACATGACCGATCAGATCCCGCAGATCCGGATTGATCAGGCGTGGGGCACGGAGTGGACTCCGCCCCAGGAGCCGGAGTCGGAAGATCCCGGCAAGAAATGACGTTGCACTGAGCGCTATCCTTGGTGACAGCACTGCGTTGATCCGGCCATCACCGGGGAGCATCCGGAAGAACGGTCCCGCCCGCGGGTCCCAGTAGAACCGGACGGGTGGGCCCGTCACAGCCCGGTTCAAGTGGCGTCG
The DNA here is from genome assembly GCF_037148755.1 of Tsukamurella sp. USMM236. NCBI lineage: Bacteria > Bacillati > Actinomycetota > Actinomycetes > Mycobacteriales > Tsukamurellaceae > Tsukamurella > Tsukamurella sp. USMM236. The sequence continues at coordinate 107,536 of NZ_JBBCSS010000005.1, read as the reverse complement.
CCCCGGAAGCACCGGGGAGGCGCAAGCGGGGTGGTACCGCGGAGTTCGGCTACAGGCCGGGCATCGTCCCCGTGCTGGTTGTCGACGGCACGAGGAGTACCCGTGAGTGAGAAGCGCCCCTATCCGCTGGTCGACATGACCCGCGACGACGACGGCCCCGCCAGGACGGGCGCACCGTCGTTCCCCGACCTCGAGGAGCGCGTTCTGGCCTACTGGGCCGAGAACGACACCTTCCGCCGGTCCATCGCGAACCGTGCCGAGGCCGACGAGTTCGTCTTCTACGACGGTCCGCCCTTCGCCAACGGCCTGCCGCACTACGGCCACCTGCTGACCGGCTACGTCAAGGACCTCGTCCCGCGCTACCAGACGATGCGCGGCAAGAAGGTCGACCGCCGCTTCGGCTGGGACACCCACGGCCTGCCCGCCGAGCTCGAGGCCGAGCGCCAGCTGGGGATCAAGGACAAGTCCGAGATCGAGACCATGGGCGTGGAGAAGTTCAACGACTACTGCCGCACCTCGGTGCTGCGGTACACCGAGGAGTGGCGCCAGTACGTCACCCGCCAGGCCCGCTGGGTGGACTTCGACAACGACTACAAGACGCTCGACCTGGACTTCATGGAGTCCGTCATGTGGGCGTTCAAGACCCTCCACGAGAAGGGCCTGATCTACCAGGGCTACCGCGTGCTGCCGTACTCCTGGTACGAGCAGACGCCGCTGTCGAACCAGGAGAGCAAGCTCGACGACGCCTACAAGATGCGGCAGGACCCGGCGGTCACCGTCGGGATGCCGTTGCGCACCAAGGGCACCCCGCTGGAGGCGCTCGACGGTGTCGAGGCGCTGATCTGGACCACCACGCCCTGGACGCTGCCGTCGAACCTCGCGATCGCCGTGCACCCGGACCTGGACTACGTGCACGTGGCGGGCGCGGACGGCAAGGACTACCTGCTGGCCGAGGCGCGGCTGGGCCAGTACGCCCGCGAGCTGGGGGAGTCGCCGGAGGTCAAGGGGACGTACAAGGGGCGCGAGCTCGAGTTCGCCGCCTACGAGCCGCCCTTCGACTTCTTCGCCGGGCATCCCAAGGCGCACGTGACGCTGCTCGCCGACTACGTGACCACCGATTCCGGTACCGGCGTGGTGCACCTCGCGCCGGCCTTCGGTGAGGAGGACATGGACCTGGCCACCGGCAAGTACGGCATCGAGGTCGTGCAGCCGCTGGATCCGGGCGGGAAGTTCACCTCCGCCGTGCCGCCGTACGAGGGCCTGCAGGTCTTCGACGCGAACCCGGTCATCGCCAAGGATCTCAAGGCCAAGGGCCGGCTGCTGCGGCACGAGACCATCGAGCACAGCTACCCGCACTCCTGGCGCTCCGGTCAGCCGCTGATCTACATGGCCGTGCCGTCCTGGTTCGTCGAGGTCACCAAGATCATCCCGCGCATGCTGGAGTTGAACCAGGACATCACCTGGAACCCCGCGCACATCCGCGACGGCCAGTTCGGCAAGTGGGTCGAGGGCGCGCGCGACTGGAACATCAGCCGCAACCGCTACTGGGGCGCCCCCATCCCGGTGTGGGTGTCCGACGATCCCGCGTACCCGCGCGTCGACGTCTACGGCTCGCTGGACGAGCTGGAGCGCGACTTCGGCGTGCGCCCGACGAACCTGCACCGTCCGTACATCGACGAGCTGACCCGGCCGAATCCCGATGACCCGACCGGGAAGTCGACGATGCATCGCGTTCCCGAGGTGCTGGACTGCTGGTTCGAGTCGGGCTCGATGCCCTTCGCGCAGGTGCACTACCCGTTCGAGAACCGCGACTGGTTCGACACGCACTTCCCGGGCGACTTCATCGTCGAGTACAACGGCCAGACCAAGGGCTGGTTCTACAACCTGCACGTGCTGGCGACGGCGCTGTTCGACAGCGCCGCCTTCCGTACGGTCGCGGCGCACGGCATCGTCCTCGGCCACGACGGGCTGAAGATGTCGAAGTCGAAGCGGAACTACCCGGACGTCAACGAGGTCTTCAACCGCGACGGCTCCGACGCCATGCGCTGGTTCCTCATGGCCTCGCCCATCCTGCGCGGCGGCAACCTCGTGGTCACCGAGCAGGGCATCCGCGACGGCGTGCGGCAGACGCTGCTGCCGCTGTGGAACGCCTACTCGTTCCTGCAGCTGTACGCGGAGAAGCCGGCCGTGTGGCGCACCGATTCCGAGGACGTGCTGGACCGGTACATCCTCGCGAAGCTGGCGCAGACCCGCGACGCGATGACCGAGGCGCTCGACACCTGCAACATCGCCGACGCCTGCGAGGAGCTGCGTCTCTTCGTCGACGCGCTGACGAACTGGTACGTGCGCCGCTCGCGCGCGCGGTTCTGGGACGGCGCTGACTCCGGCGCCTTCGACACGCTGTACACCGTGCTGGAGACCGTCTGCCGGCTCGCGGCGCCGCTGCTCCCCATGGCCACCGAGGCCATGTGGCGCGGCCTCACGGGCGGCGAGTCGGTGCACCTGACCGATTGGCCTTCGGAGACGGATCTGCCGGCGGATCCGGAGTTGGTCGCGGCGATGGACGAGGTCCGCGACGTCTGCTCGGTGGCGTCGTCGGTGCGCAAGGCGAACAAGCTGCGTGTGCGGCTGCCGCTGCACACGCTCACCGTCGCCGGGCCCGGCGCGGAGAAGCTCGCGCCCTTCGCGTCGATCATCGCCGACGAGGTGAACGTCCGCGACGTGCAGGTCTCGCCCGACGCCGATCAGTACGGCCGGGTCGAGATCGCCGTGAACGCGCGCGCCGCGGGCCCGCGCCTGGGCAAGGACGTGCAGACGGTGATCAAGGCCGTGAAGTCCGGCGACTACACCGTCGCCGACGGGGTCGTGACCGCCGCGGGCATCGCCCTGCAGGACGGCGAGTACACGCGCAAGCTGGTCGCCGCCGCGCCCGACTCCACCGCGGAGCTGCCCGACGGTGCCGGGCTCGTCGTGCTCGACCTCACGGTCGACGCCGAGCTCGAGGCCGAGGGCTGGGCCAAGGATCGGATCCGTGAGCTGCAGGAGGCGCGACGGTCCGCCGGCCTCGACGTGAGCGACCGGATCTCCCTGGTGCTCGACGTGCCGGCCGAGCACCAGGCGGCCGCGGAGGCGCACCGGGACCTCATCGCGGGCGAGGTGCTGGCCACGTCGCTGGAGTTCGCGGCCGTGCCCGACGGGGTGGATCTGGGCGATGGTGTCCGAGGCCGACTCACCAAGGCCTGATCCCGGGGCGCGGTCGGACAGGAGCGCCCGCTGGGTGCTCCACTTCGACATGGACGCCTTCTTCGCGTCCTGCGAGCAGCTGACCCGGCCCACCCTGCGCGGGCGTCCCGTGCTGGTGGGCGGGCTCGGCGGCCGCGGCGTTGTGGCCGGGTGCTCGTACGAGGCGCGCGTCTTCGGCGCGCGCTCCGCCATGCCGATGCACCAGGCACGGCGGCTCGTCGGCGCGGGCGCGGTGGTGCTGCCGCCGCGCGGCGCCCTGTACGGCACCGTCAGCCGGCGGGTCTTCGCGACCGTGCGGGAGCTCATCCCCGTGGTCGAGACCCTGTCCTTCGACGAGGCCTTCGGCGAGCCGGTCGAGCTCGCCGGGGCCTCCACCGACGAGGTGACGGCGTTCGCCGAGGAGCTCCGCGCCCGGATCCGCGGCGCGACGGGGCTCGTCGCCTCCGTCGGCGCGGGGGCGGGGAAGCAGGCCGCCAAGATCGCCTCCGGGCTCGCCAAGCCCGACGGGGTGTCCGTCATCCCGCCCGCCGCGCAGGAATCGATGCTGTACCCGCTGCCGGTGCGCAAGCTCTGGGGGATCGGCCCGGTGGCGGGGGAGCGGCTGTCCCGCTTGGGGATCGACACCATCGGCCAGTTCGCGGCGATGAGCGAGGTCGAGGTGGTGTCGGTGCTCGGCGTCACGCTGGGGCCGGCGCTGCACCGGCTGGCCCGCGGCGAGGACGACCGGCCGGTCGCGGTGAACGGCGAGGCGAAGTCGATCAGCGCGGAGCACACCCTCGAGACCGACGTGACGACCATGAACGCCCTGCGGCGGGAGATCGACCGGAGCGCCGAGCACGCGCTGCGGCGGCTGCGACGGGACGGGCGCGGGGCGCGCACCGTCGTGCTCAAGCTCAAGCGGTCGGACATGTCCCTGCTCACCCGGTCCGCGACGCTGCCGTCCGCCACCACCGACGGTGCCGTGCTCACCGCGACCGCGCAGCGCCTCGCGCTCGACCCCATGGAGGTCGGCGGCCTGCGGCTCGTCGGGGTCGGCTTCACAGGCCTCAGCAGCGTCGAGCAGTTCACGCTGTTCGGCGAGGAAAGCGACAAGAGCGACGACATCTCCGGGGAAGCCGACGAGGTCGCAGACGACGACGGCGGTGTGGACCCGGCCGAGGTCCAGGTACCTGTGGTGGGGTGGCGCCCCGGCATGGACGTGCGTCACCCCGAGTTCGGGCACGGCTGGGTGCAGGGCGCCGGCCACGGCGTGCTGTCGGTGCGCTTCGAGACCCGGACCTCGGGCGCCGGCCGCATGCGCAGCTTCAAGGCCGACGACCCCGACCTCCGCGAGGCCGACCCGCTGGACTCCCTCGACTGGCCCGCCGAGCACCTGCGCACCGACGAGGACGACGAGGACTGAGCTACTCGCCGTACGCGGCGAATCCGGCGCGCATTCCTGTCTCAGCTCGACGCTCCCCGGTGACGTGTCCGCGGTCATGGCTGGATGCTCGCCGTCAGGCGGCGGCGCGCAGGTCGGCGGGCATCTGGCAGTTCCACGGCTCGTCAGCGTCATGTTCGGCAAGGAGGGCTTCGAGGATGGGCGGGCCGTGGGGTCCATCGAGGATCGCGCCGATGTCGTCGTGGATCGTGCCGACGCACTTGCTGTGCTGGACACGCAGTTCCTCGCTGCGCCACAGGTTCCGAAGCTCCGCGCAGCGGGCGCGCCACCGTTCGAGTGCGTGTCGGTAGAGCTCGTCGGCGTGATGCTTGTGGTTCACCCGGTGCTCGTGCGACGGATCCGCGGTGCGTCGCCAGCCGGTGCGGCCCGCGTACTCGCCGCTGCGGACTGTGATCGTGTCCCATCCGCGCGGGTTCTCCGTGAGGTCGGGGACGACCTTGCCGTGGTGGGCGTCGCACGCGAGCGTGAGCGCGGTGACGTCGGTGGCGCCGCCGTGGGCCCACTCGGTGATGTGGTGGACCTGGCAGCGGGTGGCGGGCGCGTCGCATCCGGGTGCGGTGCAGCCCTTCTCGGAGCCGTACAGCGCGATCCGCTGATCCGCGGACGCGAGGCGCTTCTCCCGCCCCAGGAACAGCGGCCGAGAGGCGAGGTCCAACACGAGGACGTACTTCGGATTGGCGCCCATCATGCGTAGCGCGTCGGCGACCGGGAGCCGGCCACCGGTGGCGGTGGTCGCGATGCCGGTCTCCGACTCGAGCTGATCGATGCCGAGCGTGATGATCGGGACGCAGGGCACTCCTCGGTGCTGCCCGAGCCCGCCCGACGCGATGGCGAGCCCCAGCGCGGTCACCAGCGCGTCGTGGTTGCGTTGCGGCGTGGTGCGCCGGTCGCGCTCGGCGGCCGCCCGCACCGCGTCCTGATCCGCCAGGTCCACGGGATCGTCTGCGTCTGCGGGGTTGTTCACGCCGGGCCGCGCGAGCTTCTCCAGGATCGTGTCCAGTAGCGCGCGGCCCTCGGGGGAGAGGTCACCGTCGAGCGCCGTCATCAGATCCTCGTCCTGCTTGCCCACGGTGAGCCCGCGGGCGCGATCGACGACATCGGAATCGGGCTCCGCCCCATCGGGATCGAGGTGTGCGAGCGCGCGGGCGCCGATGACGGCGAGGTCCTCCGGCGTGACGTCCGCGGCGGCGGTGACGAGCACGTCCTCGAGGATCGCGGCCTGGTCGGGGCGGATCGTCTTGCGACAGCTCGCGAAGACCCGCTCGATGGCGAGGGCATGCCGGTCCGAGATCGCCCCCTCCTGCTGCGCCTCGGCTACGAGCGGGTACCGGGGCTCGGGGCACACGCCGTGCCCGTGCTGGGGAGCGCGGTCCCGCGCGCCGTGGATCCGATCCCGCGCCTCGCCGCCCGCGAGACGGAGCCGCTGCACCAGCAGCTCCTTCATGCCGGTGTACCCCAGTTGCCCCGGCAGACCCTGTTCCACCGCGACCTGAGTGAGGAGGTGCTGGCCGAAGGGCACCATCCGAACCGCTGTCTCCAGCCGCTCCAGCGAGGCGAGAACGTCCTGTGAGTCGAGCATGACGGGGTCGGCCTGCGCGAGCCGCTCGGCCGCCTGTTCGAAGCAGGCGAGCGCATCGAGATACTCCGCTGCTGTGCAGGTAGAAGTCTCCATCTGGCCCCCTTGAATACCTCGATTCTACCTCGGCGTTCGATGGGACTGCAACATTCATCGATAAAAAGTTCGATGACGCGGTGGGTCGTCAGGGCGCGAGCATCACCGAGCGCAGGCGCTCCAGGTCGGCGAGCACCGTCGCGCAGTCCCGGGCGAAGTCGGCGTCGCTCGCGCCCAGCCGCCGCACCGTGAACAGCACCTCCGCGCCGTCCGGGTGCGTCAGCACGCGCAGGGGATTGTTCACGACGGTGCCGTCGGGCAGAGTCACGTCGTGGTCGAGGACGCCGAACGGATTGTCCGGCGCGAACCGCACCCGCACCTCGCCCATCGGCGAGTCCGTCAGCAGGTCGTCACCGTCGAACCGCACGCCGGTCGCGAGGCCGGCCGCCCAGCGGACGAGGTTCTGCGGATCGCGCGCGAAGGCGTACACCTCCTCCGCCGGACGGGGGATCACGACGCTGATGTGGCGGGACTCCTCGGTCATTCCGCCACGCTACCGAGGTTCGACGGGACGCGGCTAGGGTGCGAGGGCGACGTGCGGCTCGGCGCGAACGGATACCGGTCAGGCAGGGAGAGACGATGACATCGATACTCGACGGAATCGTGGTCGCGGACTTCAGTCGCGTGCTGGCGGGTCCCCTTGCGACGGTGATGCTCGCGGACCTCGGCGCCGACGTGATCAAGCTAGAACGTCCCGGCACCGGCGACGACACCCGGGCCTGGGGACCGCCCTGGACCGAGCGGACCAGCGCCTACTTCGAGTCGGCGAACCGCTCCAAGCGCAGCGTCGAGCTCGACCTCGACGATCCCGAGGACCGCGCCGCCGCCCGCGAACTGGCGCTCCGCGCCGACGTTCTCGTCGAGAACTTCCGCAGCGGGGCGCTCGAGAAGAAGGGCTTCGGCTACGAGGAGTTGGCCGCGGCCAACCCGCGCCTGATCTACTGCTCCGTCACCGGTTTCGGCTCCGGCGAGGGCGCCGCCCTGCCGGGCTACGACTTCCTCGTCCAGGCCGTCGGCGGGCTGATGAGCATCACGGGCGAGCCGGACGGCGATCCGATGAAGGTGGGCGTCGCCCTCGTCGACGTCGTCACCGCCAAGGACGCCGTCGCCGGGATCCTCGCCGCCCTCTACGAGCGGGAGCGCTCGGGCCTGGGGCAGCGCGTCGAGGTGAATCTGCTCTCGTCCCTTCTCGGTTCGCTCGCCAACCAGGGCGCGAACTTCCTCGCGACGGACACCGCCCCGGCACGGATGGGCAACACCCACCCGTCGATCTCGCCCTACGAGACCCTCCGATGCCGCGACGGCATCATCGCCGTGGCGTGCGGCAACGACGGTCAGTTCGCCCGGCTCGCGGGCACCGTCGGCGCCGCGGAACTGGCGGACGATCCGCGGTTCGCGACCAATCCCGACCGCGTGCGGCACCGCGCCGAGATGGTCGCGCTGCTCGAGGACCGCCTCGCGGCGCAGGACGCCGAGGAGTGGGCCCGCAGACTGACCGATGCCGGGGTCCCGGCCGGCACCGTCGGCGACGTCGCCTCGGGATTCGCGCTCGCCGACCGCCTCGGGCTGCGCCCGCGGGTCACCGTCGGCGACGGTGCGATGGACCAGGTGCGCAACCCGATCGCCTTCTCGCGCACCCCCGTCGCCGACTACCGCCGACCGCCGGCCCTGGGCGAGCACACCGACGCAGTCCGCGCCGCACTGAACTCTCCGAAGCAGTGCGACTGAAACGCCGTCAGTTCACGTCCGCGAACGCCTCGACGGCCTCGTTCCGGCCCGCCACGATCAACACGTCGCCGTCCTGGACGATCGTGTCGTAGTCGGCGTGCGTGAAATCCTCGCCGGGGTGCTTGATCGCGACCACGGTGATCCCGTACTTGTACCGCACGCCGGAATCCTTGAGCGCCTTCCCGACGATGCTGCGCGGCGCGTGCGCCTTGACCATCGCGTAGTCCTGCTCGAACTCCACGTAGTCGAGCATCTTCCCGCCCGTCACCAAATGCGCCACCCGCTCGCCCATCTCGTGCTCGGGGAGCACCACGTGGTGTGCGCCGACCCGCTCGAGGATCCTGCGGTGCTGATGGCTCGTGGCTTTCGCCCAGATGTTGGGGATCCGGAACTCGGCGAGCAGCGAGGTCGTGAGGATCCCGGCTTCGAGATCCGACCCGATGGCGACCACCGCGTGCTCGAAGTCGGGGACTCCCAACTGCTTCAGCGCCTCCTCGTCGGTGGAGTCGGCGACGGCGGCGTACGTCAGGTCGTCGGAGATGCGCTGGACCCGGCGCGGATCGGCGTCCAGCCCGAGTACTTCCGCGCCCTGCAGGATGAGCTCGTTCGCCAGGGACGTCCCGAACCGCCCCAGCCCGATCACGACGATGCGCATTCCGCTGCGTTTGAGTGACTTAGCCAACGATCGGACGCTCCTCCGGCAATTCGTAACGGCGTTCGCGCTCACGCAGGGCGAGCGCGGACGCCACGGTCACGGGACCGAGTCGGCCCGCGAACATCAGCACCACCAGCAGTATCCGCCCGCCGAGGGGCAGCTCGTCGGTGATTCCGGTGCTCAGGCCCACCGTCGAGAACGCCGACACCACCTCGAACAGCACCACGTCGAGGTCGAACCGCGTCATCTGCAGCATGATCAGCGTGCCCGTCATCACCGCGCCCACGCTCATCAGGGCCACCGTGATCGCCTGGCGCTGCACGTCCGCGCCGATGCGCCGGCCGAACGCGTGCACGGTGGGCTCGCCCCGGATCTCGGCCCAGATCACGAACGCCAGGATCGCGAACGTCGTCACCTTGATCCCGCCCGCCACACCGCCGCTGCCGCCGCCGATGAACATCAGGACGTCGGTCGTCAGCAGCGACGTCGGGTGCATCGCTCCCACGTCGATCGAGTTGAAACCGGCGGTCCGCGGCGAGACGCCCGCGAACGTGCCGGTGAGGATCTTGCCGGCGACGTCCCGCGGCCCCAGCGTGGCCGGGTTCGTCCACTCGAACGCGGTGATCATCGCGACGCCCACCACCGTGAGCGCGAAGTAGGTGACCAGTGTCAGCTTGGTGTGCAGCGACCATCGGGTGAGCGCGGTCTCGCGACCCACGCTGCGCCGCACCGCCCGCGTGACCTCGTAGATCACCGGGAAGCCGAGTCCGCCGATCACGATCGCGACCATGATCGGCACGATGATCATCGGGTCGGTGGCGAACCGCGTGAGGCTGTCGCCCCACAGCGCGATGCCCGCGTTGTTGTAGGCGGTGACGGCGTGGAACACGGCGAGGTACGCCGCCCGCCCGAGGGAGTGGTCGTAGGCGGTCGCGAACCGCGCGAACAGGAACAGCGCCGTCACCGCCTCCACTGCGAGGCTCATCCGGACCACACCGAGCACCACCCGTTTGCTCTCGCCGAGCTGCAGGCTCTTGTTCTCCGCCTGCGCCACGATCTGCAGCCGTAGCCCGATGTGCCGCGCCACGAGCAGCCCCAGCAGCGACGCCAGCGAGATGATCCCGAGGCCGCCCACCTGCACCAGCACCATGATCACCACCTCGCCGAAGGTGGACCAGTGCGATTCGGTGTCGACCACCGCGAGGCCGTTGACGCACACCGCCGACGTGGCGGTGAACAGGGCCGTACTCAGGCCGGTCCGCCGGCCGTCGGTCGACGCGATCGGCAGGGAGAGCAGGATGGTGCCGAGCACCGTCGTCAGGCCGAAACCGAGGACGATCAGGCGTGCCGGCTGGGTGGGGCCGGCCATTCCGCGGGCCATGAGCCGAACCTACCGCGCCCCCGGGCTACCGCCCCAGATACGCCCCGATCCACCGCGGGCCCACGCCGGCCGCCAGTAGCGCCAGCAGCACGATCCGCGCCTGGCCGGGCCGCAGGCGCCGCGACAGCAGCGCCCCGGCGGCGACGAGATCGGCCGCGCCGCCGCCCCCGCCGTACGCCGCGTCGACGGGTCCGGACGCGATCCGCGTGGAGACGACCACGACGACACCCGCGTCCAGGGCGCGCCGCACCGCGTCCGCCAGCGCCACCGTCGTGTTCCCGCTTCCGGTGCCCGCCAGCACGATCCCGCGCGCCCCGGCTTCGACGGCCGCGTCGACGAGCGCACCGTCGGCCCCCGGATACGACGCCACGACGTCCACCCGGACCCCCGCGACCGGCGCGGGCTTGGTCAGCAGCCGGTGCGGCGCGGTGCCGGCGAGCTCGGCCACGGGGAGGCCGCCGGCGAAGGGCTGCGGCGCGACCGTGGAGACCTTAGCGAGGCCACGCACCGTCTGGACCTGCCCGGCGAAGGAGAGCAGCACCCCGAGTCCGCGGTAGGCGGGGTCGGCGGCGACGGCGATCGCCTCCGCGAGGTTCGCGGGACCGTCGGCGGCGGGGGAGTCGGCGGGGTGCTGCGCGCCGGTGAAGACGACGGGCCGCGGGTCCGCATGCGTGAGATCGACCAGCAGTGAGGTCTCCTCCATGGTGTCCGTGCCGTGCGTCACCACGACGCCCGCCACGCCCGGGTCGCCGAGGGCGTCCGTGACCGCGGCGCGGATCTCGTCCAGCTGGTCGAGCGTCAGCGCGGACGAGTCCGCCGAGGTCACGTCGCGGACCGTCACGTCGACGCCGGGTACGGCCCCGGCGGTCGCGACCAGCGCCGCGCCCGCGTCGGCGGGGACCGCGGCGCCGGCGTCGTCGTAACGGCTGGCGATGGTGCCGCCCGTGGCGAGCACGATCACTTCAGGCATGCGAGCAGCATCGCATGCCGGACGCGGGCTGCGGTGGCGCACCGCGCCGCGTTTGGCATAGTGGAGGCGGCGAAGCAGCGGCCGGACGGAGGTGAACTTCTCGATGCGCGGACGGGTCTTCATGGCCCCCGTCGCGGTACTCGTGGGCCTGGCCTGCGGTGCCTGCAGCGGGGAGAGCACCGAATCGCGGTCGAGCACCCCCTCGGCCGTCTCCGCCCAGGTGACGGAGGCCCCGTCGAGCACGCCGGACCGCGCGCCGTCGACGCAGCAGCTCGAGGAGATGCTCTCCCGGGCCGTCGATCCGAAGGTCCCGCTCGAGGAGAAGGTGCAGCTGGTGCAGGGCGCCACCCCCGCCGACGCCCCGCTGTTCGACGAGCTGGTCAAGCTGCGCAGCGACAATCCTCAGGTCAGCTGGCACATCGGCCGACCGGTGCTGGAGCAGCCGGGCCTGGCGAAGGCGCAGTTCTCGGTGCTCATGGGCGGCACGAACCAGCTCGCCTACGCGTCCCTCGCCTTCGACGAGGGCCGGTGGAAGCTGCAGCGCTCCTACGCCTGCCAGATGATCGTCCAGGTCGGGCGCGACTCGCCCTCCTGCCACTGACCGCGGGATCCGGGCTACTTCGGCCCGAACCGGTAGACGCTGCCCGTCTTCTGCGTGAGCTTCTTCGCCGGATCGTCGCCGAGCAGCGTGCGGCCGCCCTCCAACTGCACGCCGCCCTGGCCGAAGGCCCGCGCCGGGTCGATCTCGATGGTGCCGTTGCCCTCGGAGGTGTAGCTCTCGATCGTCAGGGTGGTGCCGCTGCCGGGCACCCGGAAGACGGAGTCGTCGGGCGACTCGTCGACCTTCGCCTTCAGCTCGGGCCGCTCGACGGTGCCGCCGAGCGTCACCTGCATGGTCTGGGTGAGCGTGCTGTCGGCGCGGATGGACCGGGTGACCGTCCACGTCGCGCCCGGGGCGACCGGCTCGGCGGGCAAGGGGACGAGCCGCAGGAAGGTCTGCAGCAGGGCCTGCTCGAAAGTCGACTGCGCCTCGGCGGAGAGGCCGGGCGGCGCCGCGAGAGTGAACGAGCGCACCTCGCCGCTCGGGGCGAGCTTCACCCGGGCGACGGACCCGGCCTCGACCTCGAGGGCCTGCGTGATGGCGGCGTCGGTGGAGCGGGGTGCGGCGAAGAAGAGGTAGACGTCGAGCGGATCGGCGCACGTCGGCTGCGCGACCAGCGGCAGCGTGACGTCGCGGTTGCCGCCCGACGGCGGCTCGGTCCCGACCTGGGAGACCTGCAGCGAGTTGGTGAACAGCGCGTACTCCGCGACCGCGGTCGGCCGCACCGTCAGCGCGCGCGGCGCACCGGTGCCGGGGGAGTCGAGCACCACCTTCGCCTGCGGCACGTCGACGGTGACCGCGTGGCTGGGGAGCGTGGGCGGGGTCGCGGCGCAGCCGGCCGTCGCGGCCGGGGCCGCCACCGACTGCCGGGCGGGTGCCGCCGACGAGGAGGCGCCGGCGCCGGTGGAACCGCCGTCCCCGCACCCCGCGAGGGCGGTGACGAGCACCACCGTCGACGTCGCCACCACCGGGACCAGCCGCAACCGCTTGCCATGCACACCGCCACCGTAGTGGATGATGGAGTCATGGATTCCCCCGCAACCGCACGGCCGAGCTGGTATCGGAACCCGCGCATCCTCCTGGCGGTGGTCGCGGTCGCGGTCTTCCTCATCGACCTGGCCGCGAAGACCACGGTGGTCCGGCACATGGATTACGGCGAGAAGATCCACGTGCTGGGCCCGTTCAGTCTGCTCTTCGTGAAGAATCCGGGCGCGGCCTTCTCGATGGCCACCGGGTACACCTGGGTGCTCACGCTGATCGCGGTGGGCGTCGTCGTGTGGATCGTGCGGATGGGCTCCAAGCTCACGTCGCTGCCCTGGGCGCTCGGGCTCGGCCTGGTGCTCGGCGGCGCGCTGGGCAACCTCGCCGACCGGATCTTCCGGGCTCCCGGCGTCTTCCGGGGCCATGTGATCGACTTCTTCTCCGTCGGCGACTGGTTCCCCGTGTTCAACACCGCGGACTGCGCGATCAGCGTCGCGGCGGTGCTGCTCGTCGCGCTCACCCTGTTCGGGCGCGACCCCTACGAGGGCTTCGGCGAGAAGCGCACGCGTACACCGGAGAAGGCGACGGCCGAACAGACCCGTACGACCGGATCGGAGGCGACCGATGCGTGAGTCGCGCACCATGCCCGTCCCCGACGGGCTCGACGGCCTGCGGGTCGACGCGGGCGTCGCCCGCCTGCTGGGGCTCTCGCGGACCGTCGTCTCCGAGTTGGCGGCCGAGGGCTCGGTCACGCTCGACGGGGTCGCGGTCGGCAAGTCCGACAAGCTGCACGCCGGGGCCCTTCTCGACGTGACGCTGCCCGAGCCCGCGCGGCCGCTGGAGATCGTCGCCGAGCCCGTGCCGGGGATGAACATCCTCTACTCCGACGCCGACATCGTGGTCGTCGACAAGCCCGTGGGGGTCGCCGCGCACGCCTCCGTCGGCTGGACCGGTCCGACGGTGATCGGCGGCCTCGCCGCCGCCGGCTTCCGGATCTCCACCTCGGGCGCGCCCGAGCGGCAGGGCATCGTGCATCGCCTCGACGTGGGGACCTCCGGCGTCATGGTCGTCGCCGTGTCCGAGCACGCCTACACCGTGCTCAAGCGGGCGTTCAAGCAGCGCACCGTCGACAAGCGGTACCACGCGCTGGTGCAGGGCCACCCCGACCCGATGTCCGGCACCATCGACGCGCCGATCGGCCGGCACCGCAGCTCCGACTGGAAGTTCGCGGTCACCAAGGACGGCAAGCCCTCGATCACGCACTACGACACGATCGAGGCCTTCCAGGCGGCGACGCTGCTGGACGTGCACCTCGAGACCGGTCGCACGCACCAGATCCGCGTGCACTTCGCGGCCCTGCACCACCCGTGCTGCGGCGATCAGACCTACGGCTCCGATCCGGTGCTCGCGAAGAAGCTGGGCCTGGACCGGCAGTGGCTGCACGCCCGCACGCTCGGCTTCACGCATCCCTCGCAGGGCGAGTACGTCGAGTTCACCTCGCCCTACCCCGACGATCTGCAGCACGCCCTGGACGTCCTGCGGGACGCGTGAGCCGGACGCTCGCCGGCTGGGCGGCGTTGCTCGCCGTCGCCCTCGGCCTGGCCTTCTGGCTCGGCTCGGCGACGCCGGTGCGGGTCGTACGGTCCGACGGTGACCGGCTCGGCCCGCAGTCCGGCCAGGCCGTCGTCGAGTACCTCGGCGAGGCTCGTGCCTCCCTGGCGGCGGCGCCCGCGGGGGAGCGGCGGTGGGCGCTGATCTCCCCGACGACCGAGTGGACGCCCGACGAGGTGTGGACCCGTGCCGCGGGCCTGGATCGCGTCGGCCGCGTACTGGTCCGGGTGCGCATTCCAGGGGTCCAGACCCCGACGGCGACGGTGGCGCCCGGCCAGAGCATCGAAGGCGTGCGGGCCGTGAACGAGCTGGCCGCCCTGGCGATGCCGGGGCTCGTCGCCCCCGGCGAGCGGGGCGACGCCGTCGCGCGGGTCACGGCGTCCCGGCTCCGTGCCGGCCGGCCCGCGGTGGTCGGCGTGGTGGTGTGGGGCACGGGCGACGCGCTCCGCGCGGTGTCCGGCCGGCCCGGGGTGCGGTCCGTCCAGGTCCTCCCGCGCGACGGTGCCCGGTTCGGCGTCTCCGCCCTGCTCCCGTCGTCGGCGGTGACCGTCGTCCCCGGCCCCGATGACCGTCCGGTGCCGCCGCGATAGATTGCTGTTCTGGATCTGTATCGTGTTGATATGAATTCGTCGCGGGCGCGGCAGTCGGGATGCCTGGTCTCCGTCGTCGTGGCCATGGCGGTGTTGGCGACCTTCGTCTGCGTGGTCGCCTCGTGCGTGACTTTCGGTGACACGACGCGCGACCTCGACGCCGACGGTGTGCGGACGGTTGTGAAGAACTGGACGGGAGCCGTGCTGCCGGAGGGGATCGCCGTCGTGACGGCGCAGGAGTACGCGTCGCGGGATTCGTCGATGCACGCCGTCTTCGACGCCCCCTCCGGTGGTCTCGACGACTTCTTCGCGCAACTCGGCGAACGTAGTGTCCGCGAGCTCGCCCCGGACTGTCGCGACCTTGCGCAGCCGGTCGGGTTCAGTGAGGTGCCAGGCTCTGTACGCCTTCTCGACGCGGCGCCGGGATCCCGGTTCGAACGAGGCGGAAGTAGCTGGCAGTTCCTCGTGACGCAGGCGGTCGAACAGGGCCGCCTCGACAGGTGTCGCACTGTCGTCGCCGTGTCCGCGAGGCCGACCGACCCGTTCGTGGATGCCGCCGTCCAGGCCGGCGGTGCTGGGGTTAGTCGGGTGATCCTCAGCGTGGTGTACACCTGACTCGACAGGTGTCTCACGTGGGACCCGGAGGTTTGCAATATAGATCAGGCTAACCTAAGTCCATGAAGAGGCAATGGGCGATGGTTCTGGTGGGTACGGCGCTGGCGGTCGCCGCGTGCTCCGGCGGTGGCGGGGGCGACGGTGCTCCGTCGGATACCCGTACCGTGACCCACGCGCGGGGTACGACCCAGGTCGCGCAGCATCCGCAGCGGATCGTGACCCTGGAGCCACTGGAGCTGGACACGGCGGTCGCGCTCGGGATCACGCCGGTCGGCGCGGCGGTCGCCAGCAACGTGACGACGATGCCGGCCTACCTCGGCGTCAGCGGCGTCGAGGCCGTGGGCACCGTGCCTGATCCGGACGTCGAGAAGATCGCCGCCCTCAAGCCCGATCTCATCCTCGGAACGGAGGCGCGCCACGCGGCGCTGTACGACCGGCTCAGCAAGGTCGCTCCGACGGTGTACATCAAGACCCAGGCGGATCCCTGGCAGGACAACGCGCGCGTGATCGGCGACGCGCTGAATCGCAGCGCCGACGTCGATAAGCTGCTCGCCGACTACAACGGGCGGTGCGCCGCGATCAAGGCGGAGTTCTCGCTCGACGGGAAGACGGCGCAGTTCATCCGGCCGCGCAGCTCCCAGCTGAGCCTGTACGGCCCCACGTCCTTCGCCGGCAGCGCCCTGCAGTGCGTGGGCTTCACGATTCCCCCGCGCGACTGGGCGGACGGGATCCAGGCCGACATCTCCCTCGAGAACCTGTCGACCGCGCAGGCCGATTACGTCTTCGTGCCGTCGCAGAAGCCGGGGGATGCGTCCACGATCCCCGCGGAGATCCGCGACAACCGCGCCTGGTTCCCGCGCGTGTCCGTCGTGGACACCGCGTACTGGGTCTCCGGCGTCGGGCCCAAGGGTGGCGGCATGGTCCTCGACGACATCGAGAAGATCCTGCGCGAACAGCGCTGACGACGCTGGCCGCTTCTCTGCTCGCTGGATCGGTACCGTGGTGAGATGACATCGCGGGGGCGGGTTTTCGTGGAGGTGGCACTGCTGGTGACGCTGACGGCCGGCGAGGCGCACGAGATTCATCTCACGATGTGAGAAAGCTCTCCGCGATCACACAGTGAATCCGCGCCATCGCGAACTAGCGTCGGAGGCATGGCAACCGTGCATCGCAGCAGCGGATTCATCGCCCTTCCGGCGCGTTCGTTGTGGGACGTCCTCGTCGACCTGGAACGCCTGCCGCAGTGGCAGCCCTTCGTCACCTCGGCAGCGCTGCGGGACCCGGTCGCCCTCGGCGCCCGCCTGGATTGGGTGCCGGAGCTGCGCGCGGCGTGGATTCACCGCCGGTTCGCGGCGCCCGCCGTCGTCACCGAGTTCGCGCCCGACCGCGGGCTCGTCATCGCGCAGGACGAGCCGGCCGGCACCACGACGGTCCGGTGGACTCTGCGGCCCACAGACGGCGGCACCGTCGTCGAGCAGACCGTGACCTCCGACGGCCCGTCCGGGCCGTTCTTCGACCGTCTCGTCGCCCAGCGGTTCGCCGCCGACGCCGACATGAGTCTCGCGCGGCTGACGATGCTCGCGGGCCCGCCCCGCGCCGCGGAACCGCTCCACGTCGTCATCGCGGGCGGCACCGGGGCGCTGGGCCGCCGGGTGGCGGCCGACCTCGTCCGCCGCGGGCACGACGTCACGATCCTCACCCGCTCGATCCGCGACGACCTGCCGTACCCGCAGGTCGCGTGGGACGGGCGCACCGTCGGCGCGTGGGAGGCGGTGCTCGACGCGCCGAACACCGCGGTGATCAACCTGGCCGGGAAACTGGTCGACTGCCGGCCCACCGCGGCGAACGTCGCCGCGCTCACCGCGAGCAGAGTGGACGCGACCCGCGCGCTCGTCGCGGCGGCCCGCGGTAAGGGCGTCCGCCGCTGGGTGCAGGCGAGCACGACGGCCATCTGGAGCGATGCCGGGGAGCGGTGGTGCACCGAGGACACTCCGTTGCCCGACCCGGGGCTCCCCCAGATGACGGGCGTCGCCCGTCCGTGGGAGGAGTCCGCCGCCGACGCCGAAACCGACCACCTGACCGTGCTGCGCACCTCCATCGTGCTCGACACCGACTCGCCCGCGCTGGCGAAGATGGTCGGCGTCACCAGGGCCTTCCTGGGCGGCCGCCTCGGCGACGGCCGGCAGTGGTTCAGCTGGATCCACCGGGACGACTGGCTGGCGATCGTTCGGGCGGGACTGGGGATCGAGCCGGGCGTCGCCCTGCCCGACGGGGTAGTGGTCGCGGCCGCGCCGCACCCCGTGCGCAACGCCGACCTGATGGGTGCGCTGCGCCGGCACCTGCACCGGCCGCCCGCGCCGCCGACACCCGCGCCGGTCCTGGCGCTCGGCGCGATCGCGATGCGCAGCGATCCGGCCCTCGGCCTCACGGGGCGGCACGCCACGTCGACGGTGCTGCCGGCCGCGGGCTTCGCGTTCGCGTACCCGGATCTCGACGGGGCTCTGGCCGATCTCCTCGACTGACGGGGTGCGTCCGCAATCGACCGATTCGCCCGGGGCGAACGGAAAATCAATTGTGAGTGGGCGCTCACTTCTGTAGTCTCGAAGTCGTGCCCGCGGCTAACGAAACCCGAACCCGCGCGCCGCACCTGCCGCCCGACGAGCGGCGCGCGGCGCTGATCGCGGCCACGCGGGACGCCCTGCTCGAGCACGGCGCCGTGCCCACGACCAAGCAGATCGCCGCCGCCGCGGGCGTCGCCGAGGGCACCATCTTCCGCGTCTTCGACTCCAAGGAGGCCCTGCTCGACGCGGTGATGATCGAATCCTTCGACCCCGACGAGTTGCTCGCGCAGATCGACGGCATCGACCCCACGCTGCCGCTGCGGGAACGGCTCTACCGGTTCACCGAGCTCGTCCAGGCCCGGTTCCAGCGGATCTTCGGCCTCATGGACGCACTCGGCCTCGTCGCCCCGCCCCACACCCGCGACCGGGACGCGCACCGTCGGGCGAAGGACGGCGGCCCGGCGGTGATGGCCCGGCTCCACGGCGTCATCGGCGACGACGCCGACCAGCTATCCGTCCCTCCGGAGGAGGCCATTCACCTCCTGCGCCTGCTCACCTTCTCCGGCAGCCACCCCCACATCAGCGACGGGCACGTCCTGTCGCCGCAACGCATCGTCGACGTCCTGCTCGACGGCATCTCAGCCCAGCCCACCACTCCCTCCGCGGGAAGGAACAGCCCCCAGTGACCCTTCTCAGACTCATCGCCGAGCACCTGCGGCCCTACCGGCCGTGGCTGCTCGCCGTGGCCGCCTTCCAACTCGTCAGCGTCGTCGCGAACCTGGTGCTGCCCAGCATCAACGCCAAGATCATCGACCTCGGCGTCACCCCGGGCGACACCGGCTACATCTGGCGCATGGGCGGAATCATGCTGGTGATCACGCTGTTCCAGGTGATCGCCGCCGGCGGCGCGACGTACTTCGCGGCCCGCAGCGCCATGGCCTTCGGCCGCGACACCCGGCGGTCCCTGTTCGGCCGCGTCCGCACCTTCTCCGGCCGCGAGGTCTCCGGCTTCGGCGCCGCCTCGCTCATCACCCGCACCACCAACGACGTGCAGCAGGTGCAGCTCCTCGTGCTGATGACGCTGTCGATGATGATCCAGGCCCCGTTCATGGCCGTCGGCGGCGTCTTCATGGCGCTGCGCGAGGAACCCGGACTCGCCTGGCTCATGGTGGTCGCCGTGCCCGTTCTCGGCGCGGTCCTCGGCGTGGTGATCGCCAAGATGATTCCCGGCTTCCGCGTGGTGCAGACCCGGCTCGACTCGGTCAATCAGGTACTCCGCGAACAGCTCACGGGCGTCCGGGTGATCCGGGCCTTCGTCCGCGAGCCCGTCGAGCGCGAGCGGTTCGACGGTGCCAACACCGTCCTCACCGACGCCTCCGTCCGCGTGATGCGGCTGATGGCGGTCATGTTCCCGTGGGTGATGCTGGTGCTCAACCTCTCCACGGTTGCGGTCTGGTGGTTCGGGGCGCACCTCATCGCCGACGGCTCCGCCCAGATCGGCTCCGTCACCGCCTACATGCAGTACATGATGCAGATCCTCATGTCGGTGATGATGGCGACCTTCATGGTGATGATGGTGCCGCGCGCCTCCGTCGCGGCCGAGCGCATCACGGACGTGCTCGACACGACCTCCACCGTCGGGCCGCCGGAGAGCCCGAACCCGCTCCCCGCGATCACCGGCACCGTCGAGCTCGACGACGTCACGATGTGCTACCCCGGCGCCGCGAAACCGGTGCTGCAGAACGTGAACCTGTCGGCCCGCCCGGGCGAGACGGTCGCGATCATCGGGTCCACCGGTTCGGGGAAGTCGACGCTGATCAACCTGCTGGCGCGCCTCTTCGACGCCACCGCGGGGGCGGTGCGTTACGACGGCGTCGACGTCCGCGATCTCCGCGCCGACGCCCTGTGGGGGCACGTCGGGCTGGTGCCGCAGCGCGGCTACCTGTTCAGCGGCACCGTCGCGAGCAACCTGCGCTTCGGCAACCCGGACGCCACCGATGACGAGCTCGCGGAGGCGTTGCGGATCGCGCAGGCCGACGACTTCGTCGCCGAAATCGGCGGCCTGGACGCGCCGATCGCCCAGGGCGGCACCAACGTCTCCGGCGGGCAGCGGCAGCGACTCGCCATCGCCCGAGCCCTCGTCGCCAAGCCCGCGGTCTACCTCTTCGACGACAGCTTCTCCGCGCTCGACCTCGCGACCGACG
This sequence comes from Tsukamurella sp. USMM236, assembly GCF_037148755.1. Classification (NCBI taxonomy): domain Bacteria; kingdom Bacillati; phylum Actinomycetota; class Actinomycetes; order Mycobacteriales; family Tsukamurellaceae; genus Tsukamurella; species Tsukamurella sp. USMM236. The sequence goes on along the minus strand of NZ_JBBCSS010000005.1, from coordinate 87,283 downwards.
CGAAACTGCGTGCGGCCCTGCGGCCGTACACGCGGGACGCCACCGTCTTCATCGTCGGCCAGCGCATCTCGACGATCGCGGGCGCCGATCAGATCATCGTTCTCGAGGACGGCGAGGTGGTCGGCCACGGCACCCACGCCGAACTCCTCGAGACGTGTCCCACCTACCAGGAGATCGCCGGCAGCCAGGCGACGGCGGGGAGTGCAGCATGACCGGACCGGGAGCACGGGCGTCCGCCGCCGCGACGGCGGGCTCGCCCGCACAGAAGCCGATGACCTTCTGGCCCTCGCTGAAACGACTGCTGGGCCGGCTGCGGGAGCAGCGCTCGGCGATGACGGCGGCGGTGCTGCTGTCGGTCGGCTCGGTCACCGCCGCGGTGATCGCCCCGAAGGTGATCGGCAGCGCGGTCGACGCGATCTACGAAGGCTTCCGCTCGCAGCTGCAGCACGGGCCGGGCATCGACTTCCAGCACGTCGGCACCATCCTCGCGTGGGTGATCGGGTTGTTCGTGGCGAGCGCGCTGCTGCAGTACGCGCAGGGCTTCCTGCTCAACGGCGCGGTGCAGCGGGTCATGTACTCGCTGCGGCGCGAGGTCGAGGAGAAGCTGAACCGACTGCCGTTGAGCTACTTCGACAAGCAGCCCCGCGGCGAGTTGCTCTCCCGCGTGACCAACGACATCGACAACCTGGGCCAGTCGCTGACGCAGGCGCTGAGCCAGCTCATCGTCTCGGCGTTCACGGTGGTCGGGGTGCTGATCATGATGCTCGTCGTGTCGCCGCTCCTGACCGCTGTCGCGGTCGTCGTGATCCCGCTCATCGTGATCTTCGCGGGACAGATCATGAAGCGCAGCCAGAAGCACTTCGTCGCGCAATGGAAGTCGACGGGCTCGCTCAACGCGCAGGTCGAGGAGGCCTTCACCGGCCACGACCTGGTCACCGTCTACGGCCGCGGCGACGCGCTGCAGGAGCGCTTCGCGCAGGAGAACGACGCGCTCATGAACGCGAGCTACAAGGCGCAGTTCCTCTCCGGCCTCGTGATGCCGATCAGCATGTTCGTCGGCAACCTGCAGTACGTCGCCGTGTGCGTCGTGGGCGGGCTGCGGGTGGCCGCCGGCGGCATGAGCCTGGGCGACGTGATCGCCTTCATCCAGTACTCGCGGCAGTTCACCCAGCCCGTCACGCAGATGGCCTCGATGGTGAACATGCTGCAGTCGGGCGTCGCCTCCGCCGAGCGGGTCTTCGCGATCCTCGACGCCGATGAGCAGACCGCCGAGCTCGCCGGCGCGCTGCCCGTGCCCACGCGTGGCCGTGTCGCCTTCGAGGACGTCTCCTTCGGCTACAAGCCCGACGAACCGCTGATCGAGGGGCTGAACCTGGTCGCCGAGCCGGGCCGCACCGTCGCGATCGTGGGCCACACCGGCGCGGGCAAGACCACCCTGGTCAACCTGATCATGCGGTTCTACGAGCTCAGCGGCGGCCGGATCACCATCGACGGGGTCGACATCGCCGAGGTCGAGCGCGCGGACCTGCGGCGACGGATGGGCATGGTGCTGCAGGACACCTGGCTGTTCGAGGGCACGATCCGGGAGAACATCCGGTACGGCCGCCTCGACGCGACCGACGAGGAGGTCTACGCCGCCGCGCGCGCCACCTTCGTCGACCGCTTCGCGCACTCGCTGCCCGACGGCTACGACACCGTGCTCGACGACGAGTCCGGCAGCGTCTCCGCGGGTGAGCGGCAGCTGATCACCATCGCGCGGGCCTTCCTCGCCGAGCCGGCCATCCTCATCCTCGACGAGGCGACCAGCTCGGTGGACACCCGCACCGAGGTGCTGCTGCAGCGGGCCATGCACGCGCTGCGGGCCGACCGGACCAGCTTCGTCATCGCGCACCGCCTGTCGACCATCCGTGACGCCGACGTCATCGTCGTGATGGACCACGGGCGGATCGTCGAGCAGGGCTCGCACGACGAGCTGCTCGCGGCCGGCGGCCACTACGCCGACCTGTACCGGGCCCAGTTCGAGGGCGTCGAGATCTGACGCGCGAGTCCGCGAACGGCTCGCCACCGGGGCGACGGTGCGCGGCCGGGTTACGCTGGTGTTCGACGGAACGGACGATATGGGGCAGAAGCGGCGGACATGAGTGACGAACTCGCACCCGGGACGGTGATCGGCGGTTATCGGATCGAGCGGCGCCTCGGATCCGGCGGCATGGGCTCCGTCTACCTCGCCAAGCACCCGGAGCTGCCCCGATACGACGCGCTCAAGGTGCTGGGCGTCGGCTACTCGGGCGACGAGGCCTTCCGCAAGCGCTTCCTGCGCGAGGCCGAGCTCGCCGCGCGCCTCGACCACCCGAACGTGGTCACCATCTACAACCGCGGCACCGAGGGCGCCCGGCTGTGGATCGCGATGCAGTACGTCGAGGGCGACGACTGCTCGGTGCTGCTCAAGCGCAGCCCGGGCGGGCTCGACCCCGCCGTCGCCGTGGAGATCATCGGCCAGATCGGCCGAGGCCTCGACCGCGCGCACCGCGCCGGCCTGCTCCACCGCGACATCAAGCCCGCGAACATCCTGGTGGCAGCCGTCGACGACGAGGACGACGGCGACGAGCGGCGCGCCCTGCTCACCGACTTCGGCGTGGCGAAGGGCGGCGAGGACACCTCGCAGCTCACGGCCGTCGGCACCGTCCTCGCGACGCTCGCCTACGCCTCCCCGGAGCAGCTGTGCGGCGAGGAACTCGACCCGCGCTCGGATCAGTACTCGCTGGCCGCGACGTTCTTCCACCTGGTCACCGGCAAGGTGCCCTACACGGGGGCGAGCACCGATGCGGTGATCGACGCGCACTTCAACGCGCCGCCGCCGCGGATCTCGCAGATCCGCCAGGGCGTGCCGCCCGCCGTCGACGCCGTGGTCGCGCGGGGGCTCGCCAAGACCCCGGCGGAGCGATTCGCGACGTGCAAGGAGTTCGCGACCGCGCTCAAGTCCGCGCTGACGGCGCCCGTCGGCCGCGCCGCGCCGCGCCCGGTGCCGCGACCCACGCCGCCCGGTTACGTGCCCGGTCCCGGGCATCCGTCGGGCCCGCAGGCCCCCGCGACCGCGGGACGTCCGTCCCTGCCCGTGCAGCGGACCGTCGCCCCGGGGATCCGGGGGCAGGCGAACCGGCCGAGCTACCCGACGGGGCGTCCCCCGCAGCCCGCCGTTCCGCAGTCCGCAGCCCCGCAGCCGTTGTACGGGGCGACTGCGGGTGCCCAGTCCGGCGCGATGCCGCGCCCGCCGGCGCCGCGCGCGCAGCCCGCGAAGCCCTCGGCACCGGCCACGCCCTCGGCGCCGGGCGGGATGTCGCCCGCCGTGCTGGTGCTGGTGGGGGTGGCGGTGGCCGCGTTGCTGGTGTTGATCCTGGTCATCGCCTTCGGCTGACGATCCGCGGGACGTGTCGGTGGAGGGGCCTACACTGCCTAATGACAGCGATGAGATTCTTCACCGGAGGTGAGTAGCCCATGACGTCCGCCGCCGGCTCGTTCGTCCATCTGCACAACCACACCGAGTACTCGATGCTCGACGGTGCGGCCAAGGTCGACCCGTTGTTCGCCGAGGCGAAGCGGCTGGGCATGACGGCGGTGGGCATGTCCGACCACGGCAACATGTTCGGCGCGTCGGACTTCTACAACACCGCGGTGAAGTACGAGATCAAGCCGATCATCGGTATCGAGGCGTACATCGCGCCGGAGTCGCGGTTCAACACCAAGCGGGTGAAGTGGGGCGATCCGTCGCAGAAGAGCGATGACGTCTCGGGCTCGGGCGCGTACACCCATATGACGATGGTGGCGGAGAACGCCACCGGCCTGCGGAACCTGTTCAAACTCAGCTCGCTGGCGTCGCTCGAGGGGCAGCTGGGCAAGTGGTCCCGCATGGACGCCGAGATCATCGCCGAGCACGCCGAGGGGATCATCGCCACCACCGGCTGCCCGTCGGGCGAGGTGCAGACGCGGCTGCGGCTGGGGCACGAGCAGGAGGCGCTGGAGGCCGCGGCGAAGTGGCAGGAGATCTTCGGCAAGGAGAACTTCTACCTGGAGCTGATGGACCACGGCATCGACATCGAGCGCCGGGTCCGCGAGGGCCTGCTCGACATCGGCCGCAAGCTCGGGATCAAGCCGCTGGCCACCAACGACTGCCACTACGTCACGAAGGACAAGGCCGAGTCGCACGGCGCGCTGCTGTGCATCCAGACCGGCAAGACCCTGTCCGATCCCACGCGGTTCCAGTTCGACGGTGACGGCTACTACCTGAAGTCGGCGCAGGAGATGCGTGACCTGTGGGATTCGCAGGTGCCCGGCGCGTGCGATTCGACCGTGGAGATCGGCGAGCGCGTCCAGTCCTACAAGGAGGTCTGGGAGCACAAGGACCGCATGCCGCGGTTCCCGGTCCCGGAGCACCACACCCAGGAGTCGTTCCTCGAGTCCGAGGTCATGGACGGCCTGAACCGCCGGTTCCCGGACGGCCCGCCGGCGGACTACGTCGAGCGCGCGAAGTACGAGCTCTCGGTGATCAACGAGATGGGCTTCCCCGCGTACTTCCTCGTGGTCGGCGACCTGATCGCGCACGCGCACGAGGTCGGCATCCGCGTGGGCCCGGGCCGTGGCTCCGCGGCCGGCTCGCTCGTCGCGTGGGCGCTGGGCATCACCAACATCGACCCGATCCCGCACGGCCTGCTGTTCGAGCGGTTCCTCAACCCCGAGCGCGTGTCGATGCCCGATATCGATATCGACTTCGATGATCGCCGGCGTGGGGAGATGATCACCTACGCCTCGGAGAAGTGGGGCTCGGACAAGGTGGCCCAGGTCATCACGTTCGGCACCATCAAGACCAAGGCCGCCATCAAGGACTCGGCCCGCGTCATCTACGGCCAGCCCGGCTACTCGATCGCCGACCGCATCACCAAGGCGCTGCCGCCGCCCATCATGGCCAAGGACATCTCGGTCAAGGGCATCACGGACCCCTCGCACGAGCGGTACAAAGAGGCCGTCGAGGTCCGGCAGCTCATCGAGACGGACCCGGACGTCAAGAAGATCTACGACATGGCGCTCGGGCTCGAGGGGCTGATCCGCAACGCGGGCGTGCACGCCTGCGCGGTGATCATGTCCTGTGATCCGCTCACCGACGCGATCCCGGTGTGGAAGCGCGCGCAGGACGGCGCCATCATCACCGGCTGGGACTACCCGTCGTGCGAGGCCATCGGCCTGCTGAAGATGGACTTCCTGGGCCTGCGCAACCTCACCGTGATCGGTGACGCCCTGGAGAACATCAAGGCCAACCGCGGCATCGAGCTCGACATGGACGAGCTGCCGCTCGACGACGAGACCACGTACCAGCTGCTGCAGAAGGGCAACACCCTCGGCGTCTTCCAGCTCGACGGCGGCCCGATGCGGGATCTGCTGCGCCGCATGCAGCCCACCAAGTTCGAGGACATCGTCGCCGTCGGCGCCCTGTACCGCCCCGGCCCGATGGGCATGAACGCGCACAACGACTACGCGGACCGGAAGAACGGGCGGCAGGACGTCAAGCCGATCCACCCGGAGCTGGAAGAGCCCCTCAAGGAGATCCTCGCGGACACGTTCGGCCTGATCGTGTACCAGGAGCAGATCATGCACATCGCGCAGAAGGTCGCCGGGTACAGCCTGGGCCAGGCCGACATCCTGCGTCGCGCGATGGGCAAGAAGAAGAAGTCGGTGCTGGACGAGGCCTACGGCGGTTTCCAGCAGGGCATGCTCGACAACGGCTTCTCGCAGGCCGCGATCACCGCGCTCTGGGACACCGTGCTGCCCTTCGCCGGGTACGCGTTCAACAAGTCGCACGCCGCCGCGTACGGCCTGGTCTCGTACTGGACCGCGTACCTCAAGGCGAACTACCCGGCCGAGTACATGGCTGGGTTGCTCACGTCGGTCGGTGACGACAAGGACAAGGCCGCCATCTACCTCGGCGACTGCCGCCGCCTCGGGGTTACGGTGCTCCCGCCCGACGTCAACGAGTCGCACCTGCAGTTCACCTCGGTCGGCGAGGACATCCGGTTCGGCCTCGGCTCGGTGCGCAACGTCGGTGAGGGCGTCGTCGCGTCCATCGTGCGCAGCCGCGCCGAGAAGGGGAACTTCACCTCCTTCTCCGACTACCTCGCCAAGATCGAGGTCGCGGCCTGTTCCAAGAAGGTCACGGAATCGCTCATCAAGGCGGGCGGTTTCGACTCCCTCGAGCACCCGCGCAAGGGCCTGTTCCTGGTGCACAGCGACGCCATCGAATCGGTGCTGTCCACCAAGAAGGCCGAGGCCGTGGGCCAGTTCGATCTCTTCGGTTCCATGGGAGAGGAGGAGGGCGCCGCCGGTCCCATCGACGACGTCTTCACCATCAAGGTGCCCGAGGAGGAGTGGGACGGCAAGCACAAGCTCGCCCTCGAACGCGAGATGCTCGGCCTGTACGTCTCCGCGCACCCGCTCGACGGGGTGGAGCACGTGATCGCCGCGCAGACGGACACACCCATCCCCGCGATCGTCGAGGGCGACGTCAAGGACGGCACCCAGGTCACCGTCGGCGGCATCCTGCAGTCGGTGAACCGGCGCGTGAACAAGAACGGCGCCCCGTTCGCGTCGGCGCAGCTCGAGGACCTCTCCGGCGGTATCGAGGTCTTCTTCTTCCCGCAGGCCTACGCCGCGTTCGGCGCCGAGGTTGTCGAGGACGCGGTGGTGCTGATCAAGGCCCGCGTGAACTTCCGCGACGACAAGGTCACACTGATCGCGAACGACATCGCGCCCATCGACCTCTCCCAGATCGGGGTCGCGAAGCCGCTGTCGCTCACGATGCAGACGCGGGTGTGCACGCAGGACAAGGTCTCCGCGCTCAAGCAGGTGCTGCAGAGGCACCCGGGCGTCTCCGACGTGCACGTCAAGCTCGTCAGCGGCGACAAGGCCACCACGCTGCGGCTCGACGACACCCTGCGGGTGAATCAGTCGTCGTCGCTGATGGGTGACCTGAAGGCGCTGCTGGGGCCCAACTGCCTCTCGTGACCCTCTCCTGACGTGGACGCGGCCGCGCTCGCCGCGTCAGACTCCCGCTCCGGCGCCGAAGATCCGCTGGAACAGGTCCTCTCCGTGACTGGTCGGGAGGGGGCGGCCGGGTAGCACCCGGAAGGTGCGGTCGCCGGAGTCGAGGCGTTCGGCGCGGAGGAAGGCGTGCCGCGGATCTGCCGCGTCGGCGAGACCGCGCGCGAGCTCGTACATGTGGGTCACGTACACGACGGTGATCCCGCAGTCCCGCATGGTCTCGACGATCTGCCGCGCCAGTGCCGCGCCCTCGCGTTCGTTCGTCGACGCGAGCGATTCGTTGCAGAGCAGCAGCGCGCCGGGGCGGATCACGTCGGCGATCGCGCTCATGCGCCCCAGCTCCTCCTCGAGCCGCCCGGCGGTGTCTCCGCCCTCGCGCTCCTCGCCGCCGAAATGGGTGAGCACCTGGGGGTGGACGGCGCCGCGGTACTCGCGCGCGGGGACCGGCATGCCGCAGCGCAGCATGAGCTGCGCCGTCCCGATGCTCCGCAGCAGCGTGGTCTTCCCGCCGTGATTCGCGCCGGTGATCATCGTGACCGCCGCGTCCTCGGTGTCGATGTCGTTCCCGACCGCCGGCTCCCGGGCCTCGAGGGCGAGCACGGGGTGGTAGAGCCCGCGGCAGGTCAGGCCCCGCGCCGCCGGCTCGGGCAGGCACCAGGGCGCGCCGCGCTCGTCGAGGGCGGCGAGGAGGTTCATGACGGCGCGGTAGAAGCCGAGCTCGTCGGCGATGGTCCGGAAGTACGCGGCCACGTGTTCCGCCGCCTGCGCGACGGCGTCCGCGGCCGTCCGGATGCCGCGGCCCGCCAGCACGGCCAGGGCCTCCGCGGCGGCGGGGTCGTCGACGTCGAGGTCGATCGTTCCGTCCCGTCCGCGCAGGCGGCGCCACGTCGAGTGGTCCGGGTGGCGCAGCACGTGATCCGTTCCGTGCGCCCCGGCCCCGAGGCGCACGCTGATCAGTTCTCCCTTCGCGAACCGGAGCTCCTTGAGGTGCGCCCGCACCGTCGCCAGGTACTCGTCGTCGAGCTCGGTCGCGATGCACGTGAAGAAGGCGTCGAAGCCCGCCGAGGAGAAGCCGCCGCGCCACCGGTCGCAGGCCGCCCGCAGCTCGGCGAACGCGTCCACGAACATGTCCAGCACGTCGAGGGAGCGGTAGAGCACCTTGTCGGGCGTCGCGCGGGTGAAGAGCCCGAAGTAGTTGTGCCGCTCCCGTTCGACCGCGGCCGCTGCGATCCGGCGCAGCTCGTCGACCGCGTCGGGGTGGACGAGGCAGTCCCGCAGGACCTCGTGCCGGTAGCGGATGTCCGCCGCGGAGGCGACGTCGCCGAGCAACAGGCTCTCCGCGACGCGGTACAGCGCGTCGTCGCCGGCGGCCATGACCGGAAGCAGGCGGTCCAGCCCGAGGTTGCGGCGCAGCTCCTCGGAGCGCGGAGGCGCCGCCGGGGTGTCGTGCAGATCCCGGTCGCGGTACAGCAGGCGCGTCCTCATGACGCGATCCGGCGGCGCAGGGTCTCGGCGTCGAGGCCGTGCCGGCGGGCGAGGGCCGCGGCGTGGGCGAGCCCCTGCGGCCGGCCCCGTCGTACCCGGTAGGTGCGCTCGGCGGGATCGGCGGGGACGTCGGCGGTCATGCTCACCACCCCGTCGCCGAGCAGGGCGATCTCGTCGACGAAGGTGACGTAGACGCAGCGCGCCCCGGTCGACACCAGTCCGCGGACGACGGCGGAGCCGAGGCGGATCCCGTCCTCCAGGGAGGTCGACGCGAAGGTCTCGTTCATCACCACGACGCTCCGATCGGTGGCCGCGGTGAGGATCTCGCGCATACCCGCGATGTCGGACTCCAGCCTGCCGTGCCGGTCGTCGGCGGATTCGGGGCGCTCGAACTGCGTGAACAGCGCGTCGAAGAGCCCGATCTCGGCCGCGGTGCCGGGCACGGGCAGGCCGAGCGCCGCCAGGTGGTGGATCTGGCCGAAGGCCCGCGCGAGCGCCGTCTTCCCGCCGTGGTTGGGGCCGGTCACCACGAGGACGCGCTCGTCCGCGTCGAGCCGGAGGTCGTTGCCGACGACGGGCGTTCCGCGGCGGTGCAGGTCGGTCGCCATTGAGAGGTCGACGGTGCCGCGCGCGTCGAGGACGGGATCGTCGGCGATGGTCGGGAGGGTGAACGGCAGTCCGGCGGCCTCCGAGCGGGCGACGAAGTCCAGATAGCCGAGGTACCAGCGGATCTCGAGGTCGGCCGCGGTCACGGCGGGGTCGCCGTAGCCGGCGCGCCGCTCCCGGAACCGGGCGAGCGCGGCGAACGCCTCGGGGAACAGGGCGGTGACGTCCGTGAGGATGGCGGCCTCGACGCCGTCGAGTCCGGGGCGGACGGGGGCGTCCTCCGCGCGGCGGGTGGCACCGTCGACCCGGAACCGCTCGAAGACCGCGGCGACCTCGGCGCCGTAGTCCGGTTCGCCATGATAGCGGCCCACGCGGACGTCGGACTTCTTGATCCGGACGGTGTACTCGACCGCATCCATCAGCGCCGTGACCTCCGCCGCATCACGCTCGAGCCCCCGATGTCCGGGCGAGTCCGACAGCGCGTCGAGGTGGACCAACAGGTCGCGCACCGCCGCCGGCGGGTCCGTCGGCTCGGCGAGCGCCGCGCGGAGGTCGGCGACGGCGGCGAGGTAGCGGCGGGCGCCGTCGAGCGCCCACGCGTCGCGCTCGGGGCGCAGCCGCAGGCGCTCGGCGTTCGATGCGGCCTCGCGCATCCCGGCCATCGTCGCGCAGAACCGGCGCAGCGCTGTGGTGAGGCGCGCGTCCCGGCGCAGCACCCGGCATACGTCCTGCCGGTACCGCGCGGCGGCCACCGTCGGGGCCGGGGCGCGGAAGAGGGGCGCGATGTCCGGGTCGTGCGCCGCGGCCTCGGCGATGATGCGGTCCAGTCCCAGATCGGCGAAGTACGCGGGGTCGCGCCCGGGGGAGTCATAGGAGGGCGCGCCCAGGAGGGAGGGGGAGTCCACAGCGCACCTCCGCTCTCGTCCGTGTCGTCACGGGCCGACCGGCGGGTGTGGCGGCGGCGCCTCACGAGGTCCGCCGGTTCTTCGACCGTACGTCCGCGGCGAACGCGGGGGCAAGGGCCGTGCTGGGCGGCGTGACCGCGGTCTACAGGCCCGCGCGCTCCATCTCCTGGTCCCACGCCTCGATGAGATCCTGGCCGGACAGGCCGGCGGCCTCGAGGGCGTCCCGTCGTCGACGGAGGCCGGGCCTCGCCGGCTCGTACCGCTGCAGCCACGCCTCCTTCTGCGTGCGCCAGTAGCCGATCACGGTCATCGCCGCGTTCGGCAGGCCGCGCTCGTGCCGCAGGTGCTTGCGGATCGCGCGCGTGGCCGATGTCTCCGCGGCAGCCCAGACGTACACCCCGTCGCCGGGGAGCGCGAGGTTCCGGACCGCATCGGGGAGGCCCGACGGTGCGCGGCCCATCCCGCTGCCCGTCAGCCACGTGGTCGTGAGGTCCGCCGCCGACGGCAGGTCCTGGACGTCGTCGTCGGAGGCGACCTCGACGATCGCGTGGGCGCGGACGTCAGCGGGGAGTTCCTCGGCGATCCGGCCGATCGCGGGGAGCGCGGTCGCGTCGCCGACCAGGAAGACGGACGTGACGCCGGCGGGGCGGCGGTACCAGCCTCCCGCCTGGGAGAGTCCGACCGCGTCGCCCGGCCCGGCTCGCATAGCCCACTCGGCGGCGACGCCGCCCTCGTGCACCACGAAGTCCACGTCGAGCGTTCCCGTTCCGACCCGGCGGACCGTGTAGCTGCGCTGTTCGGGCGCGGCGGCGTCGTCGAAGTGCCAGGCGCCGCCGGCGATCCGGGGGCGCGGGGGCGTACGCCTGCCCGGACTGGGGAACGCGATGGTCAGGCGTTCGTCGGGGTCGCCGCTGCTGACCCACTGCGCGAGCTCCGGCCCACCGAACCGCACGCGGACCATGTTCGGTGTCACGCGGTGCGCCGCGACGACCTCCGCCTGGTAGTACCCGTCGAATCGGGCCATCGGTCCGGATCTCCTTTCAGCGCAGCGACTGCGCGGCCGCGGCCAGGTCGTCGACCAGCGCGGACGCGGTCAGGACGAGGCCGTTGTTGTACTGCGGGTTCAGCTTCGCCACGCGGCCCGCCTGGACCGCGGGGAGCGTGCGCCAGGTCTGGACGTCCGCGATGGATCCGTCGGTGTCCTGGTGGAGGATCAGGTCGGCGCCGGCGAGCACGTCGAGGTTCTCGAGGCTCGCCTCGAAGGAGCCCTTCGACGGGTCGACCTGCCGGTCACCGAAGAGGACGTCCATGCCGATCTCGCGCCCGATCGCGGTACCGAAGGTCTGCGCCCACACCAGGACGGTGCCGCGGGCCTTGCTCCCGGTCGTGGTCACCATCGCGATCCGCTTGCCCGCGAGCGTCCCGGCGAGGTCCCGCTTGGTCGCCGCGACCTTCGCGTCGTAGTCGGCGACGTACTGCTGCGCGTTCGCCGTGCGACCGACGGCGGCGAGCTGTGCGTTCATGTCCTCGCGCCACTGCGGGCGGTTCACCTCGACGGCCAGGATCGCGGTGGCGCCGGAGAGCTGGGAGTTGTTGTACCAGTCGCCGCGGTAGGCGTTGGCGCGCATCACCACCAGGTCCGGCGCGTGGATCAGCACCTCTTCGGCCTTGGGACGCGCCCCGGCGGCGGGGGCGAGGATCGTCACGTCGTCGCCGAGCCTGCCGGCGAACTGCCCCGACGGCCGCTTCCCCTGGTCGTAGGCGTTCGCGGTGGCCACGACGGGATAGCCCGCGAGCAGGGCGAACTCCAGGTCGCCGCGGCCCTCCATGACCACGACCCGCTTCGGCTCGCGAGGGACGGCGAAGGACAGGTCGAGGTACCGGACGTCGACGGTCGGAGCCCCGGACCCCGACGAGTCAGTGCTCCCGCAGGCGGCGGTGCCCAGCGTCGCTGCGACGGCGCCCGCCCCCGCGAAGTGCAGGAAGGAGCGGCGGCTGCGCAGCGTTCGTGGCACGACGACTCCCGTGATGAGGACCGGTTTGGTTAGGCGATCCTAAGGGGGGAGGCGGTCGAGGCGCAAGGCGCCGGAGGTGCAGTTACGCGCGGGCGTGGACTGCGCGCGCCGCCCACCACACCGCGACGCCGACTCCGGCCGCGGCGAGCACGGCGGGCGCGAATGAGGCCGCACCCGTGGCGAGCGTGAGCACGACGCCCAGGGCGAGCACGACCAGCGCGGCGACCAGCGCCTCGGCCTTGTAGCGGGGCCACGCGACACCGAAAACGTCGACGGTGGACCGCTGTGCTGCTGCACGGCGGTCGGAAGTCGAGGATGCGGCGACTGTGGTCATGGAGTTCACCCTACCCTGCGACCGAGATTTCGGCCACCCGAACTCACGGTCCGGCGGGTCGATCTGGGATGATGGGACGCGTGTTGCGCTGGATAACCGCAGGAGAATCGCACGGCCCCGCCCTCGTGGCCCTCATGGAGGGCATGGTCGCGGGCGTCGAGGTCACATCGTCGGACATCGCCGCCCAGTTGGCGCGGCGACGCCTCGGCTACGGCCGGGGTGCGCGGATGAAGTTCGAGGCCGACAAGGTCACCATCCTCGGTGGTGTCCGGCACGGCCGTACCCAGGCGGGTCCCGTCGCCATCGAGATCGGCAACACCGAGTGGCCAAAGTGGGAGCAGGTCATGTCGGCCGACCCCGTCGACCAGGAGCTGCTCGACGGCATGGCCCGCAACGCGCCGCTCACCCGGCCGCGCCCCGGTCACGCCGACTACTCGGGGATGCTGAAGTACGGCTTCGACGACGCCCGTCCCGTCCTCGAGCGCGCCAGCGCCCGCGAGACGGCCGCCCGCGTCGCCGCCGGTACCGTCGCCCGGAACTTCCTACGCCAGGCCTTCGGCGCCGAGGTGGTCAGCCACGTCATCTCCATCGGAGCGTCCGAGCCCTACGTCGGGCCGACCCCGTCGGGCGACGACCTCGAGAAGATCGACGCCTCACCCGTGCGGGCCTTCGACGAGGCCGCGGAGCAGTCGATGATCGCCGAGATCGAGGCCGCCAAGAAGGACGGCGACACCCTCGGCGGCGTCGTCGAGGTCGTGGTCACGGGCCTGCCGGTGGGCATCGGCTCCGTCGCGTCCGGGGAGAGCCGCCTCGACGCGCGCCTCGCGGCCGCGCTCATGGGCATCCAGGCGATCAAGGGCGTCGAGGTCGGCGACGGCTTCGAGACCGCCCGCCGCCGCGGCAGCGCCGCGCACGACGAGATGCTGCCCGACAAGGGCGGCGTGCTCCGCTCGACCAACCGCGCGGGCGGCGTCGAGGGCGGCATGACCAACGGTGAGGAGCTGCGCGTCCGCGCGGCGATGAAGCCGATCTCCACGGTGCCGCGCGCGCTGCGCACCATCGACATGCAGACCGGTACCGAGGCCGTGGCGATCCACCAGCGCAGCGACGTCTGCGCCGTGCCCGCCGCCGGCGTCGTGGCCGAGGCCATGGTGGCGCTCGTCGTGGCCCAGGCGGCGCTCGAGAAGTTCGGCGGCGACAGCCTCGACGAGACCCGCAGCAACTTCGAGCGGTACTCCGAGCAGGTGGCGGCGCGGTTGCAGCGGGTGACGCCCGAGGCGATCTGATGGGCACCGCGCCCGGCCGCGAGCCGGGGCCCGCGGCGATCCTGATCGGCCCGCCCGGGGCGGGCAAGACGACCATCGGCCGTCGGCTCGCGCGCGCCCTCCGGGTGGAGTTCCTCGACATCGACGAGGAGATCGAGCGCCGCGAGGGCCGCACCATTCCGCAGATCTTCGCCGGCGACGGCGAGCCCGCCTTCCGCGCCATCGAGGAGGAGGTCGTGGCCGACGTGGTCGCGCACCATCCCGGCGTCGTCTCGCTCGGCGGCGGCGCCGTTCTCTCCGAGACCACCCGTACGCTGCTGCGCCGGCACCAGGTGGTCTACCTCGAACTGACCGAGGAGGAGGGGATCCGGCGGACCGTCAGCCCGGCCGCGTCGAACCGCCCGCTCCTCAAGGGCGACGACCCCGCCGCGGCGTACCGCGCCCTGATGGCGCGGCGCACGCCGATCTACCGTGAACTCGCGACGATCCGCGTCTCCACCGTGGGGCGCGCACCGTCGTCCGTCGTCCGGCAGGTGCAGCGGCGCCTCAAGGACACCGCACCCGGGCGGGAACGCCGCGGCCCCTGGCCGAAGCTGCCCACCGTCCTCCGCACGTCCGCCAAGAATCGATCGGAGTAGTAGATGAGCGAGAATCCGGTGAAGGTCCGCGTCGACGCGGGCAGCCCCTACGACGTGGTGATCGGTCGCGGGCTCCTCGACGAGACCGTCGCCGCGGCCGGCGAGGCGACCACGGCCGCGATCTTCTACCAGCCGACCCTCGCCGAGACCGCCGAGGTACTGCGGCAGGCCCTGGCGGACAAGGGGATCGATGCGCACCGCATCGAGCTGCCCGACGCCGAGGCCGGCAAGGACCTCCAGGTCGCCGGGTTCTGCTGGGAGGTGCTCGGCCGCATCGGCCTCAGCCGCCAGGACGTGATCTACAGCCTCGGCGGCGGCGCCGCGACCGACGTCACCGGCTTCGTGGCGGCCACCTGGATGCGCGGCGTGCCGGTGGTGCACGTCCCCACCACGCTGCTCGCGATGGTCGACGCGGCCGTCGGCGGCAAGACAGGCATCAACACCGACGCCGGCAAGAACCTGGTCGGCTCCTTCCACGAGCCGCGGGCCGTGATCGTCGACCTGGTGACGCTGGAGACGGTGCCGCGCAACGAGATCGTCGCCGGCATGGCCGAGGTCATCAAGACCGGCTTCATCGCCGACCCGGTGATCCTCGAGCTGATCGAGAAGGACCCCGAGGCCGCGCTCGATCCCACCGGCGACGTGCTGCCCGAGCTGGTCCGCCGCTCCATCGAGGTCAAGGCGAAGGTGGTCTCCGCCGACCTCAAGGAGTCCTCGCTGCGCGAGATCCTCAACTACGGCCACACTCTCGCGCACGCGCTGGAGCGCCGCGAGCGCTACCGCTGGCGCCACGGCGCCGCCGTCTCCGTCGGCCTGATCTACGCCGCCGAGCTCGGCCGCCTCGCCGGCCGCCTCGACGACGAGACCGCCGACCGGCACCGTCGGGTCCTCGAATCCGTCGGCCTGCCCACGAGTTACGACGCCGACGCCTTCGGGCAGCTGCTCGAGTACATGGGCAAGGACAAGAAGAACCGTGCGGGCCTGCTCCGGTTCGTCGTGCTCGACGGCTTGGCCCGTCCCGGCCGGCTCGAGGGCCCGGACCCGTCCCTGCTGGTCGCCGCCTACTCCGCCGTCGCCAAGGAGGGGACGCAGCCCGCGGGCGCCGTGCTCCTCTGAGCGCTGCTGCGCAGTTGACCTCAACCGTCGTTGTGGTCTTAGCGTGGCCGCATGACGAATGTCGCACCGGCGCGAGCGGGGCGGAAGCAGTGGGCGGGGCTCGCGGTGCTGGTCCTGCCGACGTCGGTGGCGTCGCTCGAGCTCACCCTGCCCAATCTCGCCCTGCCGGCGATCGCGCGGGATCTCGGCCCTTCGGCCTCTCAGTCCCTCTGGCTCGTGGACGTCTACGGTTTCCTGCTCGCGGGGTCGTTGATGGCCATGGGGGCATTGGGTGACCGGGTCGGTCGTCGTCGGCTGCTCCTGTTCGGTGCCGCGGGATTCGGAGCGGTATCGGTCCTCGCCGCGTACGCGCCGAGTGTTGAGGCGCTCATCGCCGGCAGGGCGCTGCTCGGGGTGATGGGCGCGACTCTGATGCCGACGGCGCTCGCACTCGTCGCGACGATGTTCGCTGATCCACGCCAACGGACGTCGGCCGTGGGCGCCGTGATCGCGAGCGTCGCCGGAGGCACCGCGGTGGGTCCCCTGATCGGCGGTTGGGTTCTCGAGCACTTCGGGTGGGGTGCGACCTTCCTGACCGTGGTGCCGTTGGTGCTCGCCCTCCTCGTGATCGGCCCGTTCGTCCTTCCCGAAGGACGCTCGCAGGGGGCGGGGCGCGTGGATCTCCTCAGTGTCGCGTTGTCTCTGGTCGCCGTCCTGTCGGTCATTCTCGGTCTGAAGGAGATGGCGGAGAACGGTATCCGTCTGCCGGTGACCGTGACGCTCGGCCTCGGCGTGGTCGCGGCCGGAGTCTTCCTCCGGCGCCAGCGGCGAATCGACGATCCGCTGGTGGATCTGACCCTGTTCCGTTCCAGGCGGTTCCGGCTCGCGATCGTCACCCTGCTGCTCGGAATCTTCGCCCTGTTCGGCACGAACTTCCTCCTCGCCCAGTATCTGCAACTGGTCCTCGGGCTTTCCCCGCTCGCCGCCGGGCTCTGGACCGTCCCCGCCGCGCTCGGGGTGCTCGCGGCGGCGACGGCCGCGCCGGTCGCGGCACGACGTTGGCCGCCCGGCAACGTCGTGGTCGCCGGGCTCCTCGTCGCCGCCGGGGGCTTCGCGGTGCTGATGCGCGTGGACCCCGCTGGCGGAGCGATGCTTCCGGTCGTCGGTTCGGTGATCGTCTCACTGGGCCTGGGGGCGATGATGACACTGTCCACCGACCTCGTCGTCGGAGCCGTGCCCGTCGCCCGTGCGGGGCAGGCTTCCGCGCTGTCCGAGACGGCGCCGGAACTGGGTGGAGCGCTGGGCGTCGCGATCCTCGGCAGTGCCGCTGCGGTCGTCTACCGCGGCCGCCTGTCCGACGTGTCGGTGACGGAGGTCCCGGCCGAGGTGGCGGCACGTGCTTCGGAGACTCTGTCCGGTGCGTTTGTGGCAGCCGATCTCATGCCGCCCGCCGCCGGCGGTGAGCTGATCGCGGCAGCGCGCGAGGCGTTCACGGCGGGCTTGCACACGGTCGCGACCATCGATCTCGTGCTCATGTCGGTTCTGGCACTGCTCATCGCAGTCGTGATCCGCCGCTGAGGCGGAGGGCGCCTCGCCCCATCGATCAGTCCAGCCCGAGTAGGTCCGCGGTCCGCTCCAGGGTGTAGTCGAACAGCGCGTCGGCGGGCTCGAAGGTGTTCGCGTACTGGCCGAACAGCTCGAAGCTCACGGCGCCGAAGAGCTGCGTCCAGGCGAGCACGCCCAGTGCGAGCTGGGCTCGATCGGCGTCCGGGGCCACGACCTCCGCCGCGGCGCGCAGCTGCTCGTCGAGCCCGCTCGACGGTGCCGGGCCACCGCCCTTCCCGCACACCGCGATCCGCGCGAAGGCGCCCGACGTGCGGATCGCGGCGGCGGTCGTCTCCGCCGGCGCGTGGTAGCCGGGCACCGGCGAGCCGTAGAGCAGCGTGTATTCGTGCGGGTTCGCCAGGGCCCAGGCGCGCAGGGCCCGTCCCGCGGCGAGCCACCGCGCCCGCGGGTCGTCGACGCTCGCGTCCGCCGCCTCCACCGCGTCACCGAGCGCCGTGTAGGCGTCCGTGATCAGCGCGGTGAGCAGCGCGTCGCGGCTGGAGAAGTAGCGGTACACCGCCGACGAGGCCAGGCCCAGGTCGCGGGCGACCGCGCGCAGCGACAGCGCGGCGGCGCCGACCTCGCGGAGCTGGTCCCGCGCGCTGCGGGTGATCTCGGCAGTGAGTTCGGCGCGGGCGCGCTCGCGGGCGGTCAGGGAGGCGTTCACCCCTCGATCATTGCACTGATCCGAAACGAGAGCACTGCTCTTGACAACAGTCCGTCGAAGACGGAGCATGGAATCGAAACGAGAGCAGTGCTCACACTTTGGAGGATCTCATGACCGCACCCGCCGCCGACCACGTCCGCCCCGGCCGCACCGCGACCGCGTTCAACAACACCGTCGCCTGGCTCGCCCGGCGCGGCGTCTCCCTCTACGGCAGTAGGGAACTCGCGGTCCGCGGGCGCACCTCGGGGGAGTGGCGCACCACCCCCGTCAACGTCCTCGCGGTCGACGGCGGCGAGTACCTCGTCGCCGCGCGCGGCGTCACCCAGTGGGTGCGGAACATGCGCGTGGCGGGCTCGGGCGAGCTCCGGCTCGGGCGGAACGCCGATTCCTTCACCGCCACCGAGGTCACGGATCCGGCCGCCAAGGTGCCAGTGCTGCGCGCCTACCTGCGCAAGTGGGCCTGGGAGGTGGGCGCCTTCTTCCCCGGCCTCTCCGCCGACAGTTCCGACGACGAGCTCGCCGCCGCCGCGGTCCGCTACCCGGTCTTCGTGCTCCACCGTCCCTGAGACCACCCGGTCGGCGGCGCGCCCGCCCAGCTAGGGTGGCCGCGTGGCGCTGGTGGGCAGGGACGACGAGCGCGCGCGGATCGACCGGCTGCTCGCCGGGGCGCGCGCCGACCGCGGCGGGGCTCTCGTCGTGCGCGGCGAACCGGGCATCGGCAAGACCGCCCTCCTTGATCATGCGGTGGGGCTCGCGTCCGACGCCGGCATGCGGGTCGTCCGCGGGGCGGGCATCGAGTCCGATTCCGAACTCGCGCACGGCGGCCTGCACCAGCTCCTGCACCCGTATCTGAACCGGCTCGACGGACTGCCGGTCCCGCAGGCCGCGGCACTGCGCACCGCGTTCGGCCTCGCCGAGGGGTCTGCTCCGAATCGCTTCCTGGTGTCCGCGGGCGTGCTGGCACTGCTCTCCGACCTCGCCGACGAGGCGCCCCTGCTGTGCGTGGTCGACGACCTGCAGTGGCTCGATCGAGGATCGGCGGAGGCGCTGCAGTTCGCGGCGCGCCGGTTCGCCGCCGATCCGATCGCGCTGCTGTTCGCGGTGCGCGAGACGTCGATGCCCTTCGCCACCCCCGGAATCGACACCCTGCACCTGGACGGCCTCGAGGCGCACGCCGCGGCCCGCATCCTCGACGCGCACGCGCCGGGGATCGACGACGCCCTGCGCGCCCGGGTGCTCGAGGAATCGGCGGGCAATCCGCTCGCGCTCATCGAACTCGGTGCGGTGCCGCGGTCGGGCGGCGGAGAACCGTCGGACCCCGTCGGCCCCGTGGGCGCGCTGGCCGCGCCGTTGCGCGTCCAGGAGGCCTTCCGCGGACAGATCGCGGCCCTGCCCGAGCCGACGCGCCGCGCCCTGCTCGTGGCCGCGGCGGACTCCGCGGCCCCGCTGGCGACGATCGTGCGCGCCGTCGAGGAGCTCGGCGGCGCGGTCGCGGACCTGGCGCCCGCGGAGCGCGCCGGCCTGATCGGGATCGGGGACCGCGTCTCCTTCCGGCATCCGCTGGTGCGGTCCGCGGCATACCGGGGCGAGCCCCTGCCGCACCGGCTCGAGGCGCACCGGGCTCTCGCGCGCGCCTGCGCGGCGGACCCGGACCGGTACGCGTGGCATCTCGCCGCGGGCACGCCGACGCCGTCCGAGTCGGTCGCCGTCGCGCTCGACGGGGTCGCGGAGCGCGCCCGGCATCGCGGCGGGGCCATGGCGGTGTCGATCGCGTACGACCGCGCGGCGCGGCTCAGCGAGGACGATCCGCGCCGCGCCGCGCGGATCGCGCGCGCCGCCCAGGCCGCGTACGACGGCGGACGGCCCGACCGCGCACAGCGGCTCGCCGCGGAGGCCCTGTCGCTCAGCAGCGACCCGGGGGTCCACGCCGACGCGGTCTACGTGCTCGGCGCCGTCGCCTATGAGCGCGACTCCCCGCGCGCCGACGCCGAGCTCACCCTCGATGCGGCCGCGTCGACGATGGACGACGACCCCGAGCGGACCGCGCTCGCCCTGTACGAGGCGGGGCACGCCGCTCGGCACGGCGCGGAGGGCGATCTGCTCGGCCGGGTCGCCGCGATGCTGAGCGACTTCGCGCCCCCGGCGCAGTGGACGCTCGTGATCGACGCGATCCGTGGCTGGGCCGAGCTCGCCGACGGGCGACCGGGACCGGCAGTCGCCCGGATGCGTCCGCTCGCGGCGGGGGCGGACGCCCCATTGACCCATGCGATCACCGCCGCCATCAGCGGGCTGCTCACCGCGCGGGAGGACGAGGTCGTCGGCCTCGTCGCCGACATGCTGGACGCCGCGCGGGCGGAGGGGGCCCTGGGCTGGATCCCGTACTGCCTCGGCGTCCTGGCGGTGGCCCGGCTGCTCCGCGGGGAGTTCGCGGACGCCCGCGTCTGCGTCGCGGAGGGGGCGGCGGTGAGCGAGGAACTGGGTAACCGGACGGAGTACCTCGCGCACCGCTCGCTCGAGGTGTGGCTCCTCGCGGTCGCGGGCGAGCAGGACGCGTGCCGCGCCCTCGCGGAACGGACCCTTCCCGACGCCCGGAACCGGCACCGCGTCGACGCCGAGATAGGGGCGTGGGGGACCGGTCTGCTCGATCTCGCCGCGACGCGGTACGCGGAGGCGCTGACCGCGCTGGAGTCGGTGTGCACCGGACCCGCAGGGCGCGACGTCCTCCTGCGCGCAGTCCCCGACCTGGTCGAGGCCGCCGCGCGGGGCGGGGTGCCCGAGCGGGCGGCCGCGCCGTTCGCGGGCTTCGTGGAGTGGGCGGAGGTGGTCGATCGTCCCGTGACCAGCGGCCTCGTGCTGCGCTGCCGTGCCCTCCTCGCCCCCGACGACGAGGGCGAGGACCTGTACCGCGCCGCGCTGCGGCTGCACGAGGAGGCCGCCGGCGGTTACGACCTGGCCCGCACCCGACTGGTGCACGGGGAGTGGCTCCGCCGCCGGCGCCGGCGGACGGAGGCGCGGGCGCAGCTCGCGGCCGCGCTCGCCGGGTTCGAGGACGTCGGCGCCGCGCTGTGGGCGGACCGCGCCCGCGCCGAGCTCGTGGCGCTCGGGGGCGCGGATGCGGGCCGGCGCAGCGCGGGCCCGCTCAACCGGCTCACCCCGCAGGAACTGCAGGTGGTGCAGTTCGCGGCGGCCGGCTGCACCAACAAGGAGATCGCGGCCCGCCTCTTCCTCAGCCCGCGCACGGTCGGCTACCACCTCTACAACGCGTATCCCAAGCTCGGCGTCGCCGCCCGAGGCGACTTGGCGGCCCTCGTCGCGCAGGGAAGCGGTACCGGTACGTCGCACCCGGAACCCGGTCATCGTGACTGATCCGCCCGCCGCTGTGCGCTCGTAGCGTTCTCCGTAGGGCATTCGGCCCCACACCGGACAACCGCACCAAGGAGCGATCATGACGCAGTACTTCCTCAGCCTTCCCCACGACTCCGCGGAGGAGACGACGATGGCCGACATCGACCCCGCCGAGCTGGAGGCGCTCTTCGCCGAGGTGGGGGCGTTCAACGACGAGCTCCAGTCGACGGGCGCGTTCGTCTTCGCCGGCGGCCTGCAGCCGCCGTCGACCGCGACCACCGTCGACGCCTCGGGCGACGCGCCGGTGTTCACCCCGGGCCCGTTCGTGGAGGCGCCCGAGTACCTCGGCGGCTTCTGGGTGATCGAGGCCGACAACGACGACGACGCGATCGAGTGGGCCAAGAAGGCGTCCCGCGCGCTGCGCAGCCGGGTGGAGGTCCGCGCGCTGCAGGAAGCGCCCGCGTGACCGGTGCCGGCGCTCGACCGCCGGTACATTCGGGACTGTGACCGAGACCAGGACCATCGATCAGTCCAGCGGCGTGCTGGAGGTGCACACCGGCGTGGCCGGGCGGTCGGCCCGGCTGGGGCACCGCCTGGTGCTCGCGCCGACGACGTGGCGGGCGGCGATCGAGGTCGACGGCGAGCAGCCGGTCTCCCTCGTCGTCACCGTCGACGCGGGCTCCCTGGAGGTCGTCTCCGGCGAGGGCGGGCTCACGCCGCTGACCTTGCCGGAGCGGGCGGTGGCCACCGCCAACGCGCACCGCTCGCTCAAGGTCAAGGCGAACCCGACGATCGAGTACCGCTCGGCGACGATCGAGGCCTCCGAGAACGGCTTCCGCGTGCGCGGGGAGCTGACGATCTGCGGCACCACCCGCCCGTGCGACTTCGCCCTCGCGTACGAGGAGGCCGAGCCGGCTCCCGCGTTGGCCACGGCCGTCCCGGTGCGGCAGACGGATTTCGGGATCAAGCCCTTCTCGCTCATGATGGGCACCCTGCAGGTGGCCGACGAGGTCACGGTCGTCGCGCGCGCGACGGTCTGACGCAGCGGGACGGTCCGACGCCGCGCGGCGGCGCGCGACCGGCGCGCCGCGATACCGTGGCAGGATGCCGCAGACGATCACGGACCACGCCCGCCGGCGCGACACCCTCCGCGCCGCGCTCGCGAGCCACGACCCCGCCCTCGACGCACTGCTCGTCACCGATCTCGACAACGTCCGCTACCTCGCGGGTTTCACCGGCTCCAACGGCGCGCTGCTCGTGGCCGCGGATCCCGCCGCCGACGCCATCGCCACCGACGGCCGCTACCTCACCCAGGTCGCGGAGCAGTCCGGCGACCTGCGCGCGATCATCGAGCGCGACGTCGCGAAGGCCCTCCTCGCGGAGGCGGACGGCACCGTCGGCTTCGAGGCGACGGCCCTGAGCTACGCCGACCACGCCCGGCTCGCGCCGGAGGCGCGCCTGGTCCCGACCACCCGGCTCGTCGAGAAGCTCCGCGAGGTCAAGGACGACGGCGAGATCGAGCTTCTCCGCCGCGCCTGCGCGATCAGCGATCAGGCCCTCGGCGCGCTGGTGGAGGAGGGCGCGATCCGCCCCGGGGCCACGGAGGCGCAGGTCGCGCGGCGCCTCGAGAATCTGATGTACGAGTTCGGGGCCGAGGCGGTCGCCTTCGAGACCATCGTCGCCGCCGGGGCGAACTCGGCGATCCCGCACCACCGGCCCACCGACGCGGTGCTCGCGGCCGGCGACTTCGTCAAGATCGACTTCGGCGCGCGGTTCCGCGGCTACCACGCCGACGAGACGCGCACCTTCGTCCTCGGCGAGCCGGCGGCCTGGCAACGGGAGATCTACGACGTGGTCCGGGCGGCGCAGACCGCCGGGCGGGAGGCCCTCGTGCCGGGCGCCGACGTCCGCGCGATCGACGGCGCGGCCCGCGCGGTGATCGAGGCCGCGGGCTACGGCGAGCAGTTCCTGCACGGCCTCGGTCACGGCGTCGGTGTGCAGATCCACGAAGCCCCGACGCTGGGCAAACTCGGCAGCGGTACACTGTCCGACGGTGCTGTGGTCACCGTGGAGCCGGGTGTGTACCTCCCGGGTCGTGGTGGAGTCCGCATCGAGGACACCCTCGTGGTCCGTGCGGACGGACCGGAACTGCTGACGCGCACCACCAAAGACTTGATCGCACTCTAGGAGAATCGACACAACGTGGCATCGACTGCTGATTTCAAGAACGGCCTGGTCCTCAACCAGGAGGGCCAGCTGTGGCAGATCATCGAGTTCCAGCACGTGAAGCCGGGCAAGGGCCCCGCCTTCGTGCGGACCAAGCTGAAGAACGTCGTGTCGGGCAAGACCGTCGACAAGACCTTCAACGCGGGCGTCAAGGTCGAGGTCGCCACCGTCGACCGGCGTGACTTCGACTACCTGTACCACGACGGCTCGGACTACGTCTTCATGGACGCCGAGACCTACGACCAGATCAACCTGGACGACGCCAAGGTCGGCGACGGCGCGAAGTTCCTGCTCGAGAGCATGCGCGTGCAGATCTCGATGCACGAGGGCGAGGCGCTCTTCGTCGAGCTGCCCCTGTCGGCCGAGTACGTCGTGCAGCACACCGACCCGGGCCTGCAGGGCGACCGCTCCACCGGCGGCACCAAGCCCGCCACCCTGGAGACCGGCGCCGAGATCAACGTCCCGCTGTTCATCAACACCGGCGACAAGCTCAAGGTCGACACCCGTGACGGCGGCTACCTGGGGCGCGTGAACTCCTAAGTGCCCGAGCAGTCTGACAACCGGCGCCCGAAGAAGTCGGGCGCCCGACACCGGGCGCGCAAGCGCGCCGTCGACCTGCTGTTCGAGGCGGAGGCCCGCGGGGTCACCGATCTCGACGACCTGCTCGCGGAGCGCCGGCAGCTCGCCGCCGACGACGCCTCCGTCGCCCCGGTGTCCGAGTACACCGCCACGCTGGTCACCGGCGTCGGCCTCGACGGCGCCCAGGTCGACTCGGTGATCTCCTCGCACCTGACGGGCTGGACGCTCACGCGCCTGCCCGCCGTCGACCGGGCGATCCTGCGGATCGCCGTCTGGGAGCTCTTCAACGCCGTCGACGTGCCTCCCGCCGTCGTGGTCGACGAGGCCGTCGAGCTCGCCAAGGAGCTCTCGACCGACGATTCGCCGACCTACCTCAACGGGGTGCTCGGCAAGGTCGCGGCGCTCGCGCCGCAGGTCCGGGCCGCAGCCGCCGCCCAGCCGGCCGACCGCCCGGAGTAGCCGCTCAGCCCTTGAGGCGCTCCGCGAGGGCGCGGGCGTTGCGCAGCGCGAGGGCCTGCACCACACCGATGGGGTGCACGCCGCTCGCGGTCGGCAGGGCCGAGGCGTCGGCGATCACCACGTTCGGCACGTCCCACAGCGCGCCCTCCGGGTTCGCCGCGCCGCGCCGCTCCGAGGACGCCATCCGGACGGTGCTCATCGGGTCCTGCGCGCCGAGCGCGATCTCGCCGACGCCGTACCCGGCCGCGTGCGACTGTTCCAGGAACCGCTCGACCGGGCGGTCGCCGGGAACGTGATCGCCCCCGCGCTGCTGGCCGGTGAAGATCCGCCGCGCCCCCGCGGCTTCGAGGATGCGGACCGCGGTGTCCACACCCGTCCGCAGGTTCGTCCGGTCGGCCTCCGCCAGGTCGTACCGCACGGAGGGCTCGCCGGAGGCGTCCATCACCACCTCGCCCGCGCCCCGGTCGCGCAGCACCACGCGCACGATCGACAGGTGCGGGAACTGCCGCATCACGTTGAGGTGTTCGACGGGGTTGCGCCACGGCACGAAGCTCGACGCCAGCGCGGGCGTGAGCGGCGCGGTCTCGTACCGCACGCCGAAGCCGTTGCCGTCGAGGTTCGCGTGCGCGTCGCTGAACCGGGTCGATGGTGCGCCCAGCCACGGGTCCACGGTCTCGCCGAACAGGCCGACCGCAGTGGCGGTGGGGTGCAGGTGCAGGTGCTTGCCCACGTGCTGCCCGCCGATGCCCGAGCGGGCGAGCAGCGCCGGCGTCTCGAAGCCGCCCGCGGCCACCACGACGGCGCTGCAGCGCACCGTGAGCCACGAGCCGCCCGAGGTCCGCGCGATCACCGTGCGGGCGCGCCCGCCCTGCGTCTCGATCGACCGGGCCTGTGCGCCGGTCACGATGCGGGCGCCCTTCTTCTCGGCGTCGCGCAGCCACGTGCGGCCGGCGTCCTGCTTGGCCGCGACCCGGCTGGACGGGCCCCACCGGCCCTCGGACTCGAAGTCGTCCGCCAGGCTCACGGGCCGTACCGGCAGGTCGAGCGCGCGGCAGCCCTTCTCCAGGATCACGTCCCGCGCGGAGGGGGTGCCGGCGCCGTCGGTCACGCCCGAGCGCTGCCACACCTCCGCGAGGGCGGCGTCCAGTGCGGGTCCGGTGTCGATGCCCCGCGCCGCCCAGTCGGCGCGCACCTCCTCGGGCGGGAGGAAGTAGCCGCCGTGCGAGACGGTCGTGCCCCCGCCGAGGCAGCGCGAGGTCAGGAGGTAGGACTGCGCGTTCTCGGTCCAGAACGGTCCCGGCGCGTACAGCTGCGCCAGGTTGTCGAGGTCGGAGTCGCCCACCTCCGTGGGCGCGACGTAGTCGCCGCGCTCGAGGACCAGCACGTCGAGCCCCGCCTCGGCGAGCGCCGCCGCGGCCACCGCGCCGCCCGCGCCGGAGCCGATCACCACCACGTCGCACGCGGTCGAGGCGTCGATCTCGTAGCGCGCGGGGGAGAGGGGCCGCTGCGCGCGCAGGGCGCGGGCCCGCGGCTTCTTCATGGGCGCCTGCCGCGGGTAGCCGATCGCGGCCATCAGCTCGGCTCCCGGGCCGTGCTCGCCGTCGGCCCCGCCCGCGGCGTAGTAGGCGAGCAGCGCGATGTTGCGCAGGCGCTTGAACAGCATCCGCTTCTGGACGAACCGCGACCGGGACAGATCGATCAGCACCCGCTCGCGTTCGGCGGCCGAGAGATCGGCGAAGCGCTGCCCCCGGGTCCCCAACACAGTGGTGCAGAACACGCGGTTGTCGAAGAGTGACAGGGACTGCGCGAGCGTCACGCCGTCGCTGTCGCGCGGACTGCGGTCGGCGTAGGAAACGGCCAGGTCACCGGCCCGGAGGTCGCTCGCGGAGGGGATCGCCACCCCGTCCCCCGGGGCGAAGGAGTCGACGATCGCGGACAGCGTCGTGCGTTGCCTGGTCGACAATTCCATGACCTGAACGTACTGGTATGCTTCGTGTCGCATCAAGGCATCCTTTTCAGTCCGTCCAGTGAGGCGGAGCGAGCCGTCCGGAGAGGCGGAGAAGGGGGTCACGTGGCTCGGGAACTCATGTCCGCGGCCGATGTCACCCGAACGGTGGCTCGGATCGCGCATCAGATCATCGAGAAGACGGCCTTAGACACCAGGGCCGCGGGTGATGAATCGCATCCCCGCGTCGTCATCTTCGGCATCCCTACGCGCGGTGCGGTTCTCGCCGCCCGGCTGGCGGCCGACATCGAGGAGTTCTCCGGCGTGGCGGTGCCCGTCGGTCACCTCGACATCACCCTCTACCGCGACGATCTGCGGCACAAGCCGCACCGCCCCCTCGAGCGCACCACGGTGCCGCCGCAGGGGGTCGACGGTGCGCTGGTCATCCTCGTCGACGACGTCCTGTTCTCGGGCCGGACGGTGCGCGCCGCGCTCGACTCGCTGCGCGACATCGGGCGGCCCGCCGCGGTCCAGCTCGCGGTCCTCGTCGACCGCGGTCACCGGCAGCTGCCGATCCGCGCCGACTACGTGGGCAAGAACATCCCCACCTCCCGGCAGGAGGACGTGCAGGTGCGGCTGCAGGAGAAGGACGGCGAGGACGCCGTGGTGATCTCCGAGCTGCCCGCACCGGAGACGACGGAGGACGCGCTGTGACCAGGCACCTGCTCTCCGCCGCGGACCTGAGCCGCGCCGAGGCCGAGGAGATCCTCGACGAGGCGGACCGGCTGCAGCAGGCGCTGATGGGCCGCGAGGTCAAGAAGCTGCCCACGCTGCGCGGCCGCACCGTGATGACGGTCTTCTACGAGAACTCCACCCGCACCCGCGTCTCCTTCGAGGTCGCGGGCAAGTGGATGAGCGCCGACGTGATCAACGTCTCCGCGTCCGGCAGCTCCGTCGCGAAGGGCGAGTCGCTGCGCGACACCGCGCTCACCCTGCACGCCGCCGGCGCCGACGCGCTGATCGTCCGGCACCCGGCGTCCGGTGCGGCGCAACAGATCGCGGACTGGACCCACTCGGCCGCCGCGCTCGGCGGCCTGCCCGGGCCCGTGGTGATCAACGCCGGCGACGGCATGCACGAGCACCCCACCCAGGCCCTGCTCGACGCGCTGACCCTGCGGCAGCGGCTCGGCGGCATCGAGGGCCGGCGCATCGTCATCGTCGGCGACGTGCTGCACAGCCGGGTCGCCCGGTCGAACGCGCTGCTGCTGTCCACGCTGGGTGCCGAGGTCGTCCTGGTGGCGCCGCGCACGCTGCTGCCGGTCGGCGTCGAGACGTGGCCGGTCACGGTCGCCGATTCGCTCGAGGCCGAGCTCCCCGGGGCGGACGCGGTGATGATGCTGCGCGTGCAGGCCGAGCGCATGAACGGCGGCTTCTTTCCCAGCGAGCGCGAGTACTCGGTGCGCTTCGGGCTCAACCCGCAGCGCGCGGCCCTGCTTCCCGATCACGCCGTCGTGCTGCACCCCGGACCGATGCTGCGCGGCATGGAGATCGGCTACTCGGTCGCGGACTCCGCGCAGGCCGCGATCCTGCAGCAGGTCAACAACGGCGTGCACGTCCGCATGGCGGTCCTCTTCCATCTTCTCGCCACTGAGGGAGGCCCCGAATGAGTGTGCTGCTCACTGATGTCCGGCCGTACGGCGAAGGCGATCCGGTCGACGTCGCGATCGCCGGCGGCGAGATCACCGCCATCGGCGCCGGTCTCACGCCCGCCGAGGGCGCCGAGGTGATCGACGGCGGCGGCAAGGTCCTGCTGCCGGGCTTCGTCGACCTGCACACGCACCTGCGCGAGCCCGGCCGTGAGGACACCGAGACCATCGAGTCCGGTTCCGCCGCCGCCGCGCTCGGCGGCTACACCGCCGTCTTCGCCATGGCCAACACCAGTCCGGTCGCCGACTCGGCCGTGGTCACCGATCACGTGTATCGCCGGGGCCAGGAGGTCGGACTGGTCGACGTGCACCCCGTGGGCGCCGTCACCGTCGGGCTGAAGGGCGAGAAGCTCGCCGAGATGGGCATGATGGCCGCCGGGCCCGGCCGGGTGCGGGTGTTCTCCGACGACGGTGTCTGCGTGTCGGATCCGCTGCTCATGCGCCGCGCGCTGGAGTACTCCGCGTCGCTGGGCGTGGTCATCGCGCAGCACGCCGAGGAGCCGCGCCTGACCAAGGGGGCCGTGGCGCACGAGGGACCCGAAGCCGCCCGCCTGGGCCTCGCCGGCTGGCCGCGCGCCGCCGAGGAGGCGATCGTCGCCCGCGACGCGCTGCTGGCCCGCGACGCCGGTGCGCGCGTGCACATCTGCCACGCCTCCACGGCGGGCACCGTCGAACTGCTGAAGTGGGCCAAGGGGCAGGGCATCGCGATCACCGCCGAGGTGACGCCGCACCACCTGCTGCTCGACGACTCGCGGCTGCAGACCTACGACGCGGTGAACCGGGTGAACCCGCCGCTGCGCGAGGCGTCCGACGTGGCCGCCCTGCGGAAGGCGCTGCGGGACGGCGTGATCGACTGCGTCGCCACCGACCACGCACCGCACGCCGAGCAGGACAAGTGCTGCGAGTTCGCGGCCGCCCGCCCCGGCATGCTGGGACTGGAGACGGCGCTGGCGATCGTCGCGCAGGTCTCGGTGGAGACCGGCGACCTCGACTGGCGCGACGTGGCGCGGGTGATGAGTGAGAAGCCCGCGCAGATCGCGCGCCTGGACGATCAGGGCCGGCCGATCGGCGTCGGCGAGCCCGCGAACCTGACGCTGGTCGACCCCGACCTGGGGTGGACGGTGCGCGCGGACGAGCTCGCCAGCCGCTCGCGCAACACCCCGTTCGCGGAGCTGAGCTTCCGGGCCAAGCCCGTGCTCACGCTGCTCCGCGGCCGGGTCACCGCCCGCGACGGCGCGGCCGCGCAGCCCGGGACCGGGGTGCGGGCGTGAGCGTCAGCGACTTCGCCACGCTGCTGCTCGTGCTCGTGGTGCTGGCCGCCCTGTTCGCGCTGATGGCGCTGGGCTGGCGCCGCCGCGGGCAGCGCCAGGCCGCGTCGGTGGGCGAGATCCCCAGCACGCCCGAGCAGCTCAGCGAGCTGGTCTTCGGCCCGGTCTCCGGCGTGTACGTCGGCAGCACCGTGGCGCCGCACTGGCAGGACCGGGTGGCGGTGGGGGACTGGGGCTACCGCGCCACCGTGAACCTGAGCCGCTACGCCGACGGCTACCTGATGGAGCGCGGCAGGGGCAACCCGATGTGGATCGCCGACGAGCACCTGGTGGAGGTGCGGCGAGCCTCCAAGCTGGCCGGCAAGGTGATGCCCGGCGACGGACTGTTGGTGTTCCGCTGGGAGCTCCCCACCGGCACCGTCGTGGACACGGGCTTCCGCGCCGACGACAAGACGACGTATCGAAAACTGATGGACGTGAGGGAAAGTTAGATGGCTGCCGACAACAAAGCACTGCTGGTCCTCGAGGACGGAACCGTGCACCGCGGAGTCGAGTTCGGCGCCGTCGGGCAGACCCTCGGCGAGGCCGTCTTCTGCACCGCGATGACCGGCTACCAGGAGACGCTGACCGACCCGTCGTACGCGCGACAGATCGTGGTGGCGACCGCCCCGCAGATCGGCAACACGGGCTGGAACGACGAGGACGACGAGTCCCGCGGCGACAAGATCTGGGTCGCCGGCTACGCCGTGCGCAACCCCACCCGCCGGGTGAGCAACTGGCGCGCCAGCGGCACCCTCGAGGGCGAGCTGGTGGACCAGGGCGTCGTCGGTATCGCCGGCATCGACACCCGCGCGCTGGTGCGCCGCCTCCGCGACAACGGCTCCATGCGCGCCGGTGTGTTCTCCGGCGAGGCGCTCGCTCCCGAGGCCGAGCTCCTCGACCGGGTGCGGGAGCAGCCGTCGATGAAGGGGCAGAACCTGATCGGCGAGGTCTCGACCACCGAGTCCTACACCATCGAGCCGGAGGGCGAGGCCCGCTTCACCGTGGTCGCCGTCGACCTCGGCATCAAGACCAACACGCCGCGGATGTTCGCCGAGCGCGGCATGCGGGTGCACGTGGTGCCCTCGACCATCACGCTCGACGAGGTGCGCTCGTTCAACCCGGACGGCTTCTTCCTCTCCAACGGCCCCGGCGACCCCGCCACCGCCGCGCACGAGGTGGAGCTGACCCGCGGCGTCCTGGACGCCGGGCTGCCGCTGTTCGGCATCTGCCTGGGCAACCAGCTGCTGGGCCGTGCCTTCGGCCTGGAGACCTACAAGATGAAGTTCGGCCACCGCGGCATCAACATCCCCGTCGTGGAGCACGCCACCGGCCGGATCTCGATCACCGCGCAGAACCACGGCTTCGCCCTCGAGGGCGAGCGCGGCGCCGAGTTCGACACCCCGTTCGGCCGCGGCCGCGTCAGCCACGTGTGCGCCAACGACGGGGTCGTGGAGGGCGTCGAGCTGCTCGACGGCCGCGCCTTCTCGGTCCAGTACCACCCGGAGGCCGCGGCGGGTCCGCACGACGCCGCCTACCTCTTCGACAAGTTCGCGACTGTTATGGGAGACAAGTAATGCCACGGCGCACCGACATCCAGCACGTCCTGGTGATCGGCTCGGGCCCGATCGTGATCGGCCAGGCCTGCGAGTTCGACTACTCCGGCACCCAGGCCTGCCGCGTGCTGCGCGCCGAGGGCCTGCGCGTCTCGCTGGTGAACTCGAACCCGGCGACGATCATGACGGACCCCGAGTTCGCGGACGCCACCTACATCGAGCCCATCACCCCCGAGTACATCGAGAAGGTGATCGTCGCCGAGCGCGACAAGGGCTTCCCGATCGACGCCGTGCTCGCCACCCTCGGCGGCCAGACCGCGCTCAACGCCGCGGTCGGCCTGCACGAGCAGGGCATCCTCGAGAAGTACGGCATCAACCTCATCGGCGCTGACTTCGACGCCATCCAGCGCGGTGAGGACCGGCAGAAGTTCAAGGACATCGTCGCCAAGATCGGTGGCGAGTCCGCGCGGTCCAAGGTCTGCTTCACCCTGGACGAGTGCAAGGAGACCGTCGCCGACCTGGGCTACCCGGTCGTCGTGCGGCCGTCGTTCACCATGGGCGGCCTCGGCTCGGGCATGGCCTACGACGAGGCCGACCTGATCCGCATCGCCGGTGCGGGCCTCGCCGCCTCGCCGACCGCGAACGTGCTCATCGAGGAGTCGATCCTCGGCTGGAAGGAGTACGAGCTCGAGCTCATGCGCGACGGCCGCGACAACGTGGTGGTCGTCTGCTCCATCGAGAACGTCGACCCCGTCGGCGTGCACACCGGCGACTCGGTCACCGTGGCCCCGGCGATGACGCTCACCGACCGCGAGTACCAGATCATGCGCGACCAGTCGATCGCCATCCTCCGCGAGGTGGGCGTCGACACGGGCGGCTGCAACATCCAGTTCGCGCAGGACCCGCGCGACGGCCGCCTCGTCACCATCGAGATGAACCCGCGCGTCTCGCGCTCCTCGGCGCTCGCCTCGAAGGCCACCGGCTTCCCGATCGCCAAGATCGCCGCGAAGCTCGCCGTGGGCTACACGCTCGACGAGATCCTCAACGACATCACCGGCGAGACCCCGGCGTGCTTCGAGCCGACGCTCGACTACGTCGTGGTCAAGGCCCCGCGCTTCGCCTTCGAGAAGTTCCCCGGCGCCGACGACACCCTCACCACCACGATGAAGTCGGTGGGCGAGGCGATGAGCCTGGGGCGCAGCTTCGCCGAGGCCTTCGGCAAGGTGATGCGCTCGCTGGAGACCAAGCGCCACGGCTTCTGGACGGGTGCGCCCGTCGAGGGCACGCTCGAGGAGCTGCTGCAGGAGATCACCGTCCCCAAGGACGGCCGGTTCTACCTGATCGGCCGGGCCTTCGAGCTGGGCGCCACCGTGGAGCAGGTCTTCGACGCCACGGCGATCGATCCCTGGTTCCTCGAGGAGATCAAGGCGGTCATCGACCTCGGCACGCGGGTCCGCGACGCGGACCTGACGCCGGACCTGGTGCGGCTGGCCAAGACCCACGGCTTCTCCGACCTGCAGATCGCCGAGCTGCGCGGGGTGAGCGAGGACGAGGTCCGCGCGTTCCGGCACGAGCACGACGTGCGCCCGGTCTACAAGACCGTCGACACCTGCGCCGCCGAGTTCGAGGCGAAGACCCCGTACCACTACAGCAGCTACGAGCTGGACCCGTCGGCCACCGGCGAGGTGGCCCCGCAGACGGAGCGGCCCAAGGTGCTCATCCTCGGCTCGGGCCCGAACCGTATCGGCCAGGGCATCGAGTTCGACTACTCGTGCGTCCACGCCGCGCTCACCCTGAGCGAGGCCGGCTACGAGACCGTGATGATCAACTGCAACCCGGAGACGGTCTCCACCGACTACGACACCGCCGACCGGCTCTACTTCGAGCCGCTGACCTTCGAGGACGTCCTCGAGGTCTACCACTCGGAGCAGCGCTCCGGCGAGGGCGGCCCGGGCGTCGTCGGCGTCATCGTGCAGCTCGGCGGGCAGACCCCGCTGGGCCTCGCCGCGCGCCTCAAGGCCGCGGGCCTGCCCATCGTCGGCACCTCGCCCGAGGCCATCGACCTCGCCGAGGACCGCGGCGAGTTCGGCCGCGTGCTCACCGAGGCGGGCCTGCCGGCGCCGAAGTTCGGCACCGCCACCACCGCCGAGGGGGCCCGCGAGGTCGCCGCCGGGATCGGCTACCCCGTGCTCGTGCGCCCGTCGTACGTGCTCGGCGGCCGCGGCATGGAGATCGTCTACGACGAGCAGGCGCTCCTCGACTACATCTCGCGCGCCACGGAGCTCGCGCCCGATCGCCCGGTCCTGGTGGACCGGTTCCTCGAGGACGCCGTGGAGATCGACGTCGACGCCCTGTGCGACGCCACCGGCGAGGTCTTCATCGGCGGCATCATGGAGCACATCGAGGAGGCCGGCATCCACTCCGGCGACTCGGCCTGCACCCTGCCGCCCACCACGCTCGGCCGCGCCGACATCGACGCGGTGCGCGCCGCCACCGAGGCGCTGGCCCGCGGCATCGGCGTGCACGGCCTGATGAACGTGCAGTACGCGCTCAAGGACGACGTGCTCTACGTCCTCGAGGCCAACCCCCGCGCGTCGCGGACCGTGCCCTTCGTCTCGAAGGCCACCGCGGTCCAGCTCGCGAAGGCCTGCGCCCGGGCCATGCTCGGCCAGACCATCGCCGAGCTGCGCGAGCAGCAGATCCTGCCCGCGGAGGGCGACGGCTCGCAGATGCCGATCGACGCGCCGGTCTCCGTCAAGGAGGCGGTGCTGCCCTTCAACCGGTTCCGGCGCGCGGACGGCACCGGCGTCGACTCGCTGCTCTCGCCCGAGATGAAGTCCACCGGCGAGGTGATGGGCGTCGACCGCGACTTCGGCACCGCCTTCGCCAAGTCGCAGACCGCGATCAGCGGCTCGCTGCCCGCCACCGGCAACGTCTTCGTCTCGGTCGCGAACAAGGACAAGCGCGCGCTGATCTTCCCGATCAAGCGCCTCGCCGACCTCGGCTTCTCGATCCTCGCCACCGAGGGCACCGCGGACGTGCTGCGGCGCAACGGGGTCCAGGTGGAGACGGTGCTCAAGCACTCGGATGTCATCCCCGAGGGTGAGCAGTCCATCGTCGAGAAGATCAAGGCCGGCGAGGTGGGCCTGATCATCAACACTCCGTTCGGCAACGCCGGCCCTCGCGTCGACGGCTACGAGATCCGCACCGCCGCGGTGCAGGCCTCCGTGCCGTGCGTGACCACGGTGCAGGGCGCCTCGGCCGCGGTGCAGGGCATCGAGGCGGCGCTGCGCGGCGGCATCGGCGTCAAGAGCCTGCAGGACATGCACGCGGCACTGGTGAACCGGTGACCTTCGCCGCGCGCGTCGCCAGCGCCGTCGCCGACCGGGGGCGGCTGGTCGTGGGCATCGACCCGCACCCGCCGCTGCTCGCCGCGTGGGGCCTGTCCGACGACGCCGCCGGCGTGCGGGCCTTCGGGCTGCGCTGCGCCGAGGCCTTCGCCGGCGAGGTCGGCTTCGTCAAGCCGCAGGTGGCCTTCTTCGAGCAGTTCGGCGCCGCCGGGATGCTCGCGCTGGAGGAGGTCATGGCCGCGTGCCGCGAGGCGGGCGCGGTCGTGATCGCCGACGCCAAGCGCGGCGACATCGGCTCCACCATGGCCGGCTACGCGCGCGCCTGGCTCGGCGACTCGCCCCTGTCCGCCGACGCGGTGACGCTCTCGCCCTACCTCGGCTACGGCTCGCTGCGACCGGCGATCGACGTGGCCCGCGCCGCCGGGCGCGGCGTCTTCGTCCTCGCCCGCACCTCCAACCCCGAGGGCGCGCAGGTGCAGGCCGACGGCGTCGGGCAGCGGATCGTCGACGACGCCCGGGCCGACAACGCCGACGGGACCGGCACCGTCGGCCTCGTGGTGGGTGCCACCCGCGAGCACGGCCTGGACCTGGACGGCCTGGCCGGGCCGATCCTCGCGCCGGGACTGGGCGCGCAGGGCGCCACTCCGGCGGACCTCGCGGCGATCTTCGGCACGGGTGCGACGGTGCTGCCCAACTCGTCGCGGCAGGTGCTCGGGGCGGGCCCCGAGGCCGCGGCGCTGCGGTCCGCGGCGCTGGCCGTGCGGGACGAGGTCGAGCGCGCGCTCGGCTGATCCGTCCTCGCCCGATCCGATCCTCGCCCGATCCGCCGCGGCTATCGTCGACGGGGTGAACGTCGATGTGACACCGCTCCCCGGCATCGGAGTGCGCAAGGACTTCGAGCTCGCCACCGGCCGCCGCGTGGGGGTCGTGGCGCACCGCGACGGCACCGTCGAACTGTTCCTCTCGGAACGCGACGATCCCGACGCGAGCGCCGCCCAGGTGCCCCTGTCCGGCGAGGAGGCCGGCGTGCTCGCCAACCTCCTCGGCGCGCCGCAGCTGGTCAACCAGTTGCACGCTGACCAGCGCGGACTCGAGGGCATCAACACGCGGCAGCTGCCGATCCTCGCCGGCTCGCCGTACGACGGGCGGACACTGGGGGAGACCCAGATGCGGACCCGGACCAAGGTCTCGCTCGTGGCGGTGATGCGGGCGGGCGAGGTGCAGCCCTCGCCCGGCCCCGAGTTCGTCTTCACCGCGGGCGATCTGCTGGTGGTCGTCGGGACGGCCGAGGGGCTCGACGCCGCCGCGCAGATCCTGACGAACGGGTGACCCTCCACCTCGACGAGAACACGGTCGCGCTGATCGAACTCGGCGCCATCTTCTTCGTCCTGGGCTTCCTCGGCCGCGCCGCCAGCAAGGTGGGGGTCTCGCCCATCCCGCTGTACCTGATCGGCGGCCTGGCCTTCGGGGTCGGCGGCGTGATCCCGCTCGGCGAGGCCTCGGAGTTCAGCCACACCGCCGGCGAGATCGGCGTGATCCTGCTGCTGCTCATGCTGGGCCTCGAGTACACCGCGGCGGAGCTCACCACCGGCCTGCGGCAGTCCTGGCTCGCCGGTGTGGCCGACATCGTGCTCAACGCCACCCCGGGCGCCGTCGTCGCGCTCGTCCTCGGCTGGGGGCCGACCGGCGCCCTCGTACTCGCGGGCGTCACGTACATCTCGTCGTCGGGCATCGCCGCGAAGGTGCTCAGCGACCTCGGCCGGCTCGGCAACCGCGAGACGCCCGTCGTGCTCTCGGTGCTGGTCTTCGAGGACCTGGCGATGGCGATCTACCTCCCGATCCTCACGGCGATCCTGGCCGGTCTCGGACTCGCGGGCGAGGTCTCGGCGGTGACGATCGCGGTGGTGGTGGTCAGCGTCGTGCTGATCTCGGCGGTCAAGTACGGCCACCGGGTATCGGCGCTGGTCTACAGCGACGACCGCGAGGTCTTCCTGCTCAAACTCATC
Source organism: Tsukamurella sp. USMM236 (assembly GCF_037148755.1). Taxonomy (NCBI): domain Bacteria; kingdom Bacillati; phylum Actinomycetota; class Actinomycetes; order Mycobacteriales; family Tsukamurellaceae; genus Tsukamurella; species Tsukamurella sp. USMM236. The sequence goes on along the minus strand of NZ_JBBCSS010000005.1, from coordinate 51,103 downwards.
GGCGCCGCCCTGCTGGTGGCGGGTGTGGCGTCGGCGCTGCAGGTCTCCGCGGCCGTAGGCGCCTTCCTGCTCGGCATCGCCATCTCCGGGTCGATCGCCCACGAGGCGACGCGCCTCCTGGAGCCGCTGCGCGACCTCTTCGCGGCCCTATTCTTCGTGGTCTTCGGGCTGAACACCGATCCGCGGGCCATTCCGCCCGTCCTCGGCTGGGCGGTCCTGCTCGCCGTCGTGACCACCGCGACGAAGCTCGCGACCGGGTGGTGGGCGGCCAAGCGGGTCGGCGTGAAGCGGATGGGCCGGGCCCGCGCCGGCGCGGCCCTCGTGGCGCGTGGGGAGTTCTCCATCGTCATCGCCGGACTGGCGGTCACGGCGGGCGCCGTGGACGGCCGCGTCGCCGCGCTCGCCACCACGTACGTCCTGATCATGGCCGTGGTGGGGCCGATCATCGCCCGGGTCGTCGAGCCCGTGGTCCGGGCGGGGGAGCGGACGGTGCGGCGCGTGCGTTCCGGCGCATCGCCCTCGGCGGGGTGACGGCGGGCCCTCGTCGACGGCGAACGGGGCGCCGACACGCCCGGGCCCGCCGCGAAGTGCAGGTATTTTCGCAGGTCACTTGAGTTTCACCTGTCACATCGGCCGGTCGCTCGTCGCGAGGTTCTACCGTTCTGAAAGCATTGTGGTGCAACGGTTCTCGATTGCAACGCACACTGTGTGCAGCTGTTCGGGCCGTCGCCCGGCCGGGACGCCTACAACACCGCCAAACCGCAGGTGAGAGGGGGGTGGGGTTCCCATCCCGCGCGAAACGTGGGTACCGTCGCAGGAGTCGCAAGTACGCGGCAAAGACCTAAGTACATCGAAGACGGAGGAATCGTGGCCCTTCCCCAGTTGACCGACGAGCAGCGCGCCGCTGCTCTGGAGAAGGCAGCTGCCGCTCGTCGTGCACGCGCCGAGCTGAAGAACCGGCTCAAGGGCGGCACCACCACCCTGCAGCAGGTGCTCAAGGACGCGGAGACCGACGAGGTCATCGGCAAGATGAAGGTCTCGGCACTGCTCGAGGCGCTTCCCAAGGTGGGCAAGGTCAAGGCGCAGGAGCTGATGACCGAGCTCGAGATCGCCCCCACCCGCCGCGTGCGGGGTCTGGGCGACCGGCAGCGCAAGGCGCTGCTCGAGAAGTTCTCCGCCTGACACGTAGTGTCCGGAGAAGTTCCCGCGGGCCGGAGGGGCCGACTGGTTGTACTGGTCGGCCCCTCCGCCGTCGGTAAGTCGTCTGTGGTCGGCAAGCTCCGCTCGGAGGTTCCCGACCTGTTCTTCTCGGTGTCCGCCACCACGCGCGATCCGCGCCCCGGTGAGGTGGACGGCCGGGACTACCACTTCGTCGGCGACGGAGGTTTCGACCGCCTGATCGCCGACGGTGCGCTCCTCGAGTGGGCGGAGATCCACGGCGGCCTGCAGAGGTCGGGGACGCCCGCGCAGCCCGTGTACGCGGCGCTCGAGGCCGGGCGGCCCGTGCTGGTCGAGGTGGACCTCGCCGGCGCGGCCAGCGTCAAGGCCGCGCTGCCCGAGGCGGTCACCGTCTTCCTGAGCCCCCCGAGCTGGGACGAGCTGGAGCGCCGGCTCCGCGGCCGGGGCACCGAGAGCGCCGAGAAGATCGAGCGCCGACTCGAGACCGCGCGGGCCGAGATGGCCACGCGGGACGACTACGACGCGGTGGTCGTGAACGACGACTTGGACCGCGCCGTGTCGGATTTGGTATCCTTGCTGGTCGGCGCCGGCGACCCGACGGCCTAGCCTTGCCGCCTTGCGGGCGTAGACTGGGCGGACCAGCGATAATCGTGAAGTTTGTGACGTAGGAGAAGCGTGAGCACCACCACTGAGACCGTGTACGACCAGCCGCTCGGCATCACCAACCCGCCGATCGACGAGCTGCTCGAGCGCACCTCCTCGAAGTACGCCCTGGTGATCTACGCGGCCAAGCGCGCGCGTCAGATCAACGACTACTACAACAGCCTGTCCGACGGCATCCTCGAGTACGTCGGCCCGCTCGTCGAGCCGGGCCTGCACGAGAAGCCGCTGTCGATCGCCATGCGCGAGATCCACGAGGATCTCCTGGAGCACACCGAGGGCGAGTAGAGCTGACGCGCCCATGATCATCGTCGGCGTCGGCGGCGGTATCGCCGCCTACAAGGCGTGCGCTCTGGTCCGGCACTTCACCGAACGCGGGCACGAGGTGCGGGTGATCCCCACCGAGTCCGCGCTCAAGTTCGTCGGTGCCGCGACCTTCGAGGCGCTGTCGGGCAACCCCGTCCAGACGGGGGTCTTCGAGTCGATCCCCGAGGTGCCGCACGTGCGCCTCGGGCAGTCGGCCGACCTCGTCGTCATCGCCCCGGCGACCGCCGACCTGATGGCGCGCGCCGCCCAGGGCCGCGCCGACGACCTGCTGACCGGCACCCTCCTCACCGCCCGCTGCCCGGTCGTCTTCGCTCCGGCGATGCACACCGAGATGTGGGAGCACCCCGCCACCCGGGCCAACGTCGCGACTCTGCGCGAGCGCGGCGCCGTCGTCATCGAGCCCGCCTCGGGCCGGCTCACCGGGAAGGACACCGGCGCCGGCCGGCTGCCCGAGCCCGACGAGATCGGCGCCCTCGCCGACGTCCTGCTGGAGCACCCGGGAGCACTGAACCGTGACCTCGAGGGCCGGAAGGTCGTCGTCTCCGCGGGCGGTACCAAGGAGGCGCTCGACCCGGTCCGCTACCTCACCAACCGCAGCTCCGGGAAGCAGGGCTACGCCCTCGCCCGGCTCGCCGCGCAGCGCGGCGCGCAGGTGACGCTGGTCGCGGGGAACACCGTCGGCCTGGCCGACCCGTCGGCCGTCGAGGTCGTGCGCATCGCCTCCGCGCTGGACCTCCAGGCCGCCATGGCCGAGCACGCCGCCGACGCCGATCTCGTGATCATGGCCGCCGCGGTCGCGGATTACCGGCCCGCCGAGGTCGCCACCACCAAGCTCAAGAAGGGCGCCGACGGCAAGAGCGAGGCCCTCGAATCGATCACCATGATCGAAAATCCCGACGTGCTCGCCGGGCTCGTGGCCGCGCGCCGCGAGGGCTCCCTGCGCTCCGATGCCGTCATCGTCGGCTTCGCCGCGGAGACGGGCGACGCCAACGGGTCCGTCCTCGACTACGGCCGGGCCAAGCTGCGCCGCAAGGGCTGCGACCTGTTGGTGCTCAACGCGGTCGGCGACGGCCGCGCCTTCGAGGTCGACGAGAACTCCGGCTGGCTGCTGGGTGCGGACGGCGGCGAGACCGCCCTGCCCCTCGGCTCGAAGGCCGCCATGGCCGCGCGCATACTGGATGCCGCGGTTTCCCGCGTGCCGGCAGCGCGCTAGCATTTCCAATCGCAAACATCATCGAGAGGACGTCCGAAGTGGTTTCCGGTTTCGCCAGTTCCGCCCACCGCCTGTTCACCAGCGAGTCGGTCACCGAGGGCCACCCGGACAAGATCTGTGACGCCATCTCGGACTCGATCCTCGACGCCCTCCTCGCGGAGGATCCGACCTCGCGCGTCGCGGTCGAGACCCTGGTCACCACCGGCCAGGTCCACGTCGCCGGTGAGGTGACCACCTCCGCCTACGTCGACATCCCGCACATCGTGCGCGACAAGGTGCTCGAGATCGGCTACGACAGCTCCGCCAAGGGCTTCGACGGCAACTCCTGCGGCGTGAACATCGCCATCGGCGCGCAGAGCCCCGAGATCGCCCAGGGCGTCGACCGGGCCTACGAGCACCGCGTCGACGGCGCGCAGGACGAGATCGACGCCCAGGGCGCCGGCGACCAGGGCCTGATGTTCGGCTACGCCTGCTCGGACACCCCCGAGCTCATGCCGCTGCCGATCTCGCTGGCCCACCGCCTCTCGCGCCGCCTCACCGAGGTGCGGAAGAACGGCACCCTGCCCTACCTGCGCCCGGACGGCAAGACCCAGGTCACCATCGAGTACGCGGGCGAGCAGCCCGTCCGCCTCGACACCGTGGTCATCTCCAGCCAGCACGCCGCCGACATCGACATCGACGGCATGCTCGCCCCCGACCTGCGCACCCATGTGCTGAACACCGTGATCGCCGACCTGAACCTGCCCAGCCTCGACACCTCCGCGGTGCGGCTGCTGGTGAACCCGACGGGCAAGTTCGTGCTCGGCGGGCCGATGGGCGACGCGGGCCTGACCGGCCGCAAGATCATCGTCGACACCTACGGCGGCATGGCCCGCCACGGCGGCGGCGCCTTCTCCGGCAAGGACCCGTCGAAGGTGGACCGCTCGGCCGCGTACGCGATGCGCTGGGTCGCGAAGAACGCCGTCGCCGCGGGCCTCGCGGAGCGGATCGAGGTCCAGGTCGCCTACGCCATCGGCAAGGCCTCGCCCGTCGGCCTGTTCGTCGAGACCTTCGGCACCGAGCAGCTCGACCCGATCAAGATCCAGCAGGCCATCGCCCAAGTCTTCGACCTGCGTCCCCGCGCGATCATCAATGACCTCGACCTGCTCCGGCCGATCTACGCGCCCACCGCGGCGTACGGCCACTTCGGGCGCACCGACATCGACCTGCCGTGGGAGCGCACCGACCGCGTGGACGCCCTGCGCTCCGCGGCCGGCCTCTGACACCCGCCCCGACCGGTGTGACCGCACCCGGCCCCGCCGAGGCCGCGCAAGCGGCCGTCGAACTCCCGATCGCCCGCGTCCTGCCGCTGCTGCAGGTCAGCCACCTCGATCGGGAGTTCGACTATCTCGTCCCGCCCGAGCTGGACGAGCAGGCCCGGCCCGGCGTCCGGGTCCGGATCCGGTTCTCCGGCCGGCTCGTCGACGGCTATCTCCTCGAGCGGCTCCCGCGCACCGAGCACGAGGGCAAGCTCGCGCCGCTGCAGCGCGTCGTCTCCCCGCTGCCGGTCCTCACCCCGCCGGTGCTCAAGCTCGTCACCGAGGTCGCCGCACGCTACGCCGGAACCCGGGCCGACGTGCTGCGGCTCGCGATCCCGCCGCGACACGCCCGCGTCGAGAAGTCCCTGCTGGAGCAGGAACCCGCCGAACCCGCGCCGCCGGAGGCGCCCCCGGCGGCCCTCGCCGAGTACACCCACGGCACCCAGTTCGCGGCGGCGGCGGTCGCCGGACGGTCGCCGCGCGCGGTCTGGCAGGCCCTCCCGGGCGAGGACTGGGCGGCGCGCCTGGCCGAGCTCGCGGCCACCGTCGTCGCGGCCGGACGCACGGCGCTGCTCATCGTCCCCGATCAGGCCGATCTCGACCGGCTCGCCGCGGCGTGCGCCCACCTCGACCCCGCGGTGCTGGCCGCCGGCCTGGGGCCCTCCGCCCGGTACCGGCGGTGGCTGCTCGCGCTGCTCGGGCGGACCCGGGTCGTGATCGGCACGCGGAGCGCCGCGTTCGCGCCGCTGCCCGACCTCGGTCTCGTGGCCGTGTGGGACGACGGTGACGAGTCCTTCGTGGAGCCGCGCGCCCCGTACCCGCACACGCGGGAGGTGCTCGCGCTGCGGGCGCACCAGGAGGGCGCGGCGCTGGTCATCGGCGGTTTCGCCCGCACCCCCGAAGCGCAGGCCCTCGTCGAGGCGGGGTGGGCCGCGGAGATCGCGGCGCCCCGCGAGCTGGTCCGCAGCCGCTCGCCCCGCATCTCCGGGACCGCGGACTCGGACATCGCGCTGGCCCGCGACCCGCTCGCACGCTCGGCCCGGCTGCCCGCCGCGGCCTTCGCCGCCGCGCGGGAGGCGCTCGACGCCGACCGCCCCGTGCTCGTCCAGGTGCCGCGCCGCGGGTACGCGCCCGCGCTATCGTGCGAGCGCTGCCGAACACCGGCCCGGTGCCGGCGCTGTCACGGCCCGCTCGAGCAGGCCGGCGGAGGCGTCCTGCGCTGCCGGTGGTGCGCGCAGGACGACCCCGGGTACCGGTGCCCCGCCTGCGGCGGGTCCGCGATGCGCGCGGTGATCGTGGGCGCGATGCGCACCGCCGAGGAACTCGGCCGGGCCTTCCCCGGGGCGGCCGTCACGGTCTCCGGCGGCGAGACGGTGCACGCCGAGGCGCCCGCGGGCCGGCGGATCGTGGTCGCCACGCCCGGCGCGGAGCCCGTGGTCGACGGCGGCTACGGCGCGGCGCTGCTGCTCGACGGCTGGCTGCTGCTCGGCCGCGCGGACCTGCGGGCCGCGGAGGAGTCCTTCCGCCGCTGGATGAACGCGACCGCGCTGGTCGCCGCCGACGGTGCCGTGGTTTGCGGCGCGGATGCGGGTATCCGCGCGGTGCAGGCGCTGATCCGTTGGGATGCGGCCGGTTTCGCCGCCGCGGAGCTCGCCGAGCGGGCCGAGGTGGGGTTCCCGCCGGCCACGCACCTCGCCGCGCTCGACGGTGCCGAGGCCGACATCCGGGCCGTCGCGGACGCCGCGACGCTGCCCGACGGTGCCGAGGTGCTCGGCCCCGTCGACCTGCCGCCCGGGGTGCGGATCCCGGGCGCACCGGACGAGGGACCGCCGCCGCAGCGGCTCCTGGTGCGCGTCGCGCGCCGGGACGGTCGCGCCCTGGCGCGGGCGCTGTTCCTGGCGCAGGTGGGCCGGAGCCTGCGGCGCGAGGGCAACCCCGTCCGCATCCAGATCGACCCGCTGCGGATCGGTTAGGCGCCGCCCCGGCGCTGTGGCAGCCGGGCCTCGACGGCGCTGATCGACAGGCCGATCATGTACTCGAACTCGGCGTCCGCGTCGAACCGCGCGAGGTCGGGAGCCACCGACTCGACGGCCGGCAGGCCGCACGCGGCGAGCCCCGCCCGGCGGCGCTCGATGGCCTCGGCGTCCGTCATCCCGAAGGTCGGCGCCGCCTCGAACTCGCGGAGCAGCGTGCCGATGAGGGAGGCGAGCAGAGAGCGCATCAGGTGCACGGCCTCCGCGGGGGCGAATCCCGCACTGAGCAGGACGTCCAGGATCGACTGCGTCGGCGCCAGTGCGGCGACGGACTGCACCTGGCGGGTCAGCACGAGCGTGGCGGCCCGGGGGTGTGCCTGGGCCGCGGTGCGGAAGGCGCGCGCCACGCCCGCGAGATCGGCACCCAGGTCGCCCGTCGGGACGTGCACGACGATCGACCGGAGCAGGTGCTCGGTGACCGCGTCGAGCAGGTCGTCCTTGTCCCGGACGTGGTTGTAGAGGCTCTTCGCGTCCACCGACAGGTGCCGCGCGATGGACCGCATACCGACCTCGGCGACGCCGTCGCGGTCGATCAGCGCGAGCGCCGCCTCGACGACCGCGGCGCGCGACAGCCTCGGCGCTCCGAGGGCGGGGCGCCCCCGTCGGGGCCGCGGCGTGGTCATGAACCCCATCATCCCCTACATTCGGCACCCGAAAATATCCACGCTGTGGGTAATATGGCGGGATGATCGCCCACACCTCCCGCTTCGTCATGCCGCCCGCGTCCGTCCTCCGGGCGCGCGAGAAGCTGGTGCTCGACCACTTCCACGACGAGGTGCGCCAGGACTGGGACGCGACCCTGGCGACCTTCCCGCATCCGCACTACGAGCTCGTCGCGCAGATGACCGTGCACGACGGCGACGACGAGGTACGCGGCTACTACGCGGACACCCGGGTCGCCTTCCCCGACCAGGACCACGAGCTCATCGCGCTGCGGCACAGCGTGGACGCCGTGATCGTCGAGTTCTGGCTGCTCGGGACCCATCGCGGGCCGCTCGGCGCGATCCCGCCCACCGGGAGCCGCCACCGCACGCGGATGACGGCGTACTTCGTCTTCGACGAGGAGGAGCGCCTCGTCGCCGAGCGGATCTACTTCGACCAGCTGACCATCCTGCGGCAGCTCATCGGGGGCCTGAACCTGCGCAGCCCGAAGGGGCTGCTGACGCTGGGGCGGGTCCTGGTCGGCGCCCTCCGGATGCAGAGCGGCGCGCCGGATCCGAGGCTCACGCGGACCGCGCCGCCCCGGCTGGACGACTGACCCCTCGGGTCACTCCTCCTCGTCGGCCGCGGAGGCCTCGATCAGCTCGTCCGCCGTCGCCGCCTCGGGGTCCGGGCGCGGCTCGTCGGCGGATTCCGGTTCGGCGACGGGCTCGATGGGGTCGGAGGCGGATTCGGGCTCGGCGGCCGATTCGATGATGCCGGGCGACTCGGCCGGCGTGCCGACCTCGCGCGGTGCGTTCCCGGTGTCGATGGTCGCGGTGGACGGCTTGTCGGTCTCCTCGTCGGCGGCGGAGGCGATCCCGGCTCCGGAGAAGGTGATGGCTGCGGCGGCGACGATTGCTGCGAGAGTGCGCATGTCGGTGTCCTGGTGTCGGCTGCGGTGGCTGGCGACCGTTCCTTCATCGCGCGACCGACCCTACGCCGGTCGGCGACGGCGCGCAGGGGAGGTTCTAACCTCGAAGCCGTGACTGCGACGGGGTGGCGGGCCGGTTGGGCGAAGACGGACATCACGGGGGAGCCGTGGGGCGTGGGGCTGATGGGCTACGGCATGCCCGGCCAGCGCGGCCGCGGCCTCCTCACCCGGCAGTGGGCCCGCGCCTTCGTCATCGCCACACCCTCGCACCGGATGGCCTACGTGGTCGCCGACATCGGGATGTTCTTCCAGGCCGCGGTCGACGAGATCACCGATCGACTGGCCGCCGCGACCGCAGGCCGGCTGTCGGCCGAGAACGTCGTGCTCACCGCCACCCACACCCACTGCGGCCCCGGCGGCCACGGCCGCCACCGCCTCTACAACATCACCACCCTGGGGCACCACCGGCGCACCTTCCACCGCCTGGTCGACGGGGTCGTCCGCGCCGTCCTCGACGCGGAGGCCGCCCTCGCGCCCACCGAGCTGTCGCTGGCTCACGGCGAGCTGCACGACGCCTCCGTCAACCGCAGCGCGAGCTCCTTCGACCGCAACCCGGATCGCGACCGGCTGCCCGGCCGCATCGACCCCGCGGTCACCCTGCTGCGCCTCGAGCGCGACGGCGAGCTCCGCGCCGCGATCGACTGGTTCGCCGTGCACTGCACGTCGATGGGCAACGGCAACCGCCTCGTCAGCTCCGACAACAAGGGCTGGGCCGCGGCCGCCTGGGAGACCGCCGAGCGCGACGTTCATCCCGACTTCGTGAGCGCCTTCGCCCAGACCAACTCCGGCGACATGTCGCCCAATCTCGGGGGCGCCGCCGGCCACGGCCCCACGGACGACGAGCGGGCCAATACCGCCGAGATCGGCAGGCGCCAGCTCGACGCCGCCCGGCTGCTCGCCGACGGACCCGGCCGCCCGCTGACGCCGGTCATCGGCCACCGCCTCACCCACGTCGACTTCGGCGCGGCGCAGACGGCGACGGGGCCCACCGGCCGCGCCGTGCTCGGCGCCGCCTTCGCCGCCGGCACGACCGACGGGATCGGGTCACCGGCGTTCCACCAGGGCCTGGGCAACCGCATCGGCCTGATCAGCCGGGCGCTGTACCGCCGCCGCCCGGTGCTCGCGGCGCAGCAGGCGCCGAAGGAGATGTTCCTGCCCGCCGGCGCGCTCGGCTGGGTGCAGGAGGTGCTCCCGGTCCAGTTGATCCGGCTGGGGGAGCTGCACCTGCTCTGCCTGCCCGTCGAGGTCACCGTTACGGCGGGCGCTCGCCTCCGGGACGCGGTCGCCGCGGCGGCGGGGATCGACCCGCACGACGTGCTGGTCCAGGGCTACGCCAACGGCTACGCGCACTACCTCACCACGCCCGAGGAGTACGACGCGCAGCGCTACGAGGCCGGGAGCACCGTCTTCGGGCGCAATCAGCTGGCCGCCTTCACGGAGGCCGCACAGCGACTCGCCGCCGACCTCGCCGCGGGGCGCCCCTCGGAGCCGGGCGCGCCCCCGCCGCGGCAGCGCGCCCCACGGATCGGTTCGCCGTCGGGCTCGACGATGCTGAGCCGGCCCCGCCCGGTCCGCGTGGCGGCCGTGCGGACGCCGGTCGACGGGGGCCGGCTCGCCGTCGATTTCGACTGCCCGCACCCGAACCGCGTGATCCCCGACAGCTACGCGCGGGTCGAGCGGCGCGAGGGTGACCGCTGGGTGCCCGTCGCCGACGACGACGCCCCGTCGACCGAGATCACCTGGCGCCGAAGGAGATCCGTGTTCACGGCGACGGTCACGGTCGACCTCGGTGGAGTTCCCGGCGAGTACCGCGTCGGCTACGCCGAGGCGGAGCCGGGCAGGTACGCGTGGGCGCCCGTGCGGCTGGGTGTGTCCGAAGATTCGGCTCAGAGGTGCGCGAGCGCCCGGACGGGGTCCTCGACGTAGTCGGCGAACAGCCGGAGGAAGCCGCCCGCCTCGCCGCCGTCGCACACGCGGTGATCGAAGGCGAGCGAGACCTGGGCGACCTTGCGGACGACGATCGCACCGTCGACCACCCAGGGCCGGTCGATGATCCGCCCGATCCCGAGGATCGCGGCCTCGGGGTGGTTGATGATCGGCGCGGAGCCGTCGACGCCGAAGACGCCGTAGTTGTTGAGCGTGAACGTGCCCCCGGTGAGCCGGGCGGGCGGCAGCGCGCCGTCCCGCGCGAGCGCGGTGGTCTCGGCCAGCCGCCGTGCGAGCTCGACCGTGGTCAGGCTGTCGGCGTCCGCGATCACCGGCACGACGAGGCCCCGCGGCGTCTGCGCCGCGATCCCGAGGTGCACCCGACCGTGCTGGACGATCTGCCGGCGATCGGCGTCGACGGTGGAGTTGAGCTGGGGGAACCGCCGCAGCGCCGCGACCGCGAGGCGCGCCAGCAGCGCGAGCAGGCTCACCCGATCCGCGTCGGGGAGCGTCGCGTTCATCGCGGTCCGCGCCGCGAGGAGCTCCGTGGCGTCGACGTCGACCCACGTGGTGGCCTCCGGGATCTCGCGCCGGCTCGTGGTCAGCTTGTCCGCCACGGCCTTCCGGATGCCGTTGAGCGGGATCCGGACGTCGCTCCTGCCCGCGGCCGGTCGCTCCGGCACGGGCGGGGCTGTGCGAGCGGCGAGCGCCGCGTCGACATCCGCGCGGCGGATGACGCCGCCCACGCCCGAGGGGCGCACCGTCGACAGGTCCAGCCCGCGCTCGCGGGCGAGGTCGCGGACCACTGGGGAGATGACTCGCGTGACGGCCGGCGCCGCCTGCTCGCGGGCCGGAGCCTGCGCGGGTGCGGCCGCGGCCTTCGGGGAGGCGGCGCGTCGCCGCCGGGTGGGCCGGTCCGCGCTCGTCCCGTAGCCGATGAGCACGTTCCCGGACGGGCCGTCGGCGGGCGGGCCGTCGGCGGATGGACCGCCGAGGGGCGGGGCGGCAGTGGTGGCCGGGGTCAGGACGCCGACGGAGATGAGCGGCGCGCCGACGCGCAGCGTCTCACCCGGCTCGCCGTGGAGGGCGATGACGGTGCCCGCGAACGGGACCGGCACCTCGACGGCCGCCTTGGCGGTCTCCACCTCGACGATCACCTGGTCGACGGTCACGGTGTCGCCGACGCCGACGCGCCACGACAGGATGTCGGCCTCGGTCAGTCCCTCGCCGAGGTCGGGGAGCAGGAAGACCTGGTCGCTCATGCCGTCACCGCCCAGCGCGCGTCGACGCGGTCGTCCCACTGCAGCCGGTCGACGGTGTCCAGGATCCGGTCCACGCCGGGCAGGTGCAGCCGCTCGAGCTTCGGTGGGGGATAGGGGATGTCGAGGCCGCTCACCCGCAGCACGGGCGCGTGCAGGTGGTGGAAGCAGCGCTCCTGCACGCGGGCCGCGATCTCGGCGCCGACGCCGGCGAAGCCCTGCGCCTCCTGCACCACCACGCACCGCCCGGTGCGCCGCACCGACGCCGCCACCGTCTCGTCGTCGAACGGGACGAGCGTGCGCAGATCCACCACCTCGAGCGAGATCCCGTCCTCGGCCGCGGCCGCCGCGGCGTCGAGCGCGACGCCGACCGACGGGCCGTACGCGACCAACGTCGCGTCCGTGCCCGCGCGCCGCACGACGGCCCGCCCCATCGGCGCGCCGACCGTCAGATCCGCCTCCGCGGAGGCGAAGTAGAGGCGCTTGGGCTCCAGGAGGACGACGGGGTCGGGATCGTCGATCGCGCGCCGCAGCAGGGTGTACGCGTCGTCGACGGTGGCGGGGGCCGCGACCTTCAACCCGGGCGTGTGGACGTAGTAGGCCTCGCTCGAATCGCAGTGGTGCTCCACGCCGCCGATGCCCCCGGCGTAGGGCACGCGGATCACCATCGGCACCGCGAGCGCGCCGCGGGTGCGATTGCGGAGCTTGGCGACGTGGGAGACGATCTGCTCGAACGCGGGGTACGCGAAGGCGTCGAACTGCATCTCGACCACGGGCTTGAAGCCCGCCATGGTCATGCCGACGGCGAAGCCGACGATGCCCGACTCCGCGAGCGGCGTGTCGAAGCAGCGGTCGGCCCCGAACTCGCGGGTCAGGCCGTCGGTGACGCGGAAGACGCCGCCGAGCGTGCCGACGTCCTCGCCGAAGACGACCACGTCGGGATCCGCCGCGAGCGCGTCGCGCAGTGCGGTGTTCAGGGCCTGGGCCATGGTGTGTCGCGGCATCTCTCAGTCCTCCTGGGCGTCCGACGCGGCGGCCAGTTCAGCCTCGACCTGCGCCTGCTGCTCGCGCAGCTGCGGGGTGGGTTCGGCGTAGACGTGCCGGAACAGGTCGGCGGGGTCGACGGGGCGATCGGCGTTCATCTTCGAACGCAGGTCCGCGGCGGCGGCCTCGGCCTCGTCGGCGATCGCGGCGACGGCGGCGTCGTCGATCCGGCCCCGCGCCCGGAGATGGGTCTCCAGCCGGGTGATCGGGTCGCGGCGGATCCACTCCTCGACCTCCGCCGCGGAGCGGTAGCGGGTGGCGTCGTCGGCGTTGGTGTGCGCGTCGATCCGATAGGTGTGCGCCTCGACGATCACCGGCCCGTTGCCCGAGCGGACGAAGTGGGCGGCCTCCTGCATCACGCCCAGCATGGCGATCGGGTCGTTGCCGTCGACCTGCTCGGATCCGATGCCGTAGCCGACGCCCTTGTGCGCCAGGCTCGGGGCGGCGGTCTGCCGGGAGAGCGGCACACTGATCGCGAATCCGTTGTTCTGCACCAGGAAGACCACGGGCGCGTGGAAGACCGCGGCGAAGTTGAGCGCCTCGTGGAAGTCGCCCTCGCTGGTGCCGCCGTCGCCGCACAGGGCGAGCGCGATGGTGTCGGTGCCGCGCAGGTCCTCGCCGTGCGCCACGCCCGCCGCGTGCAGCAGCTGCGTGGCGAGCGGGGTGCACTGCGGCGCGGTGCGCAGGGCCGCCGGGTCGTAGCCGCAGTGCCAGTCGCCGGCCAGCAGCGTCAGCACCTGCACCGGATCCACGCCGCGGGCGGCCAGCGCGACCGAATCGCGGTACGTCGGGAACATCCAGTCCGTCGGGCGCAGGCACATCGCCGCGGCGATCTGGCACGCGTCCTGCCCGTGCGAGGAGGGGTAGACGGCGAGCCGGCCCTGCTTCGTCAGGGCGGTGGCCTGCGCGTCGAAACGCCTGCCCAGCACCATGAGCCGGTACATCTCGACCAGGCGGTCGTCGTCGGGATGGGGGTAGCGGGCGTGCGAGTCGGTGAGCTCGCCCGCCTCGTCGAGGTACTGCACGGGCGTGTCGGCCGGAAGGAACTTCCGGTACGTCGGCTCGCTCGTGAGATCGCTGGTCGTGGTCACGTCGTCCTCCCTGGTCGGCTGCTCGTCGAGAGTCGCACCGCGCGGACGGGATTCCTACGGAACCGGTGAGTAGCGAGACGATCGTCGTAGGATTGAATGAATCAAGAGCAGATCATCCGGAATCGATGCGGGACGCGGGACGGAGCTGGACGGATGGCGGACGGCACCGAGCACCCCGCTCTGGACGGTTTCGATCGCCGGATCCTGCAGGTGCTGGCGGAGGACGGCCGGATCTCGATGCGTGCGCTCGCCGAGCGCGTGCACGTCTCGCGGGCCAACGCCTACGTGCGGGTGGAGCGGCTGGAGCGCAGCGGGGTGATCCGCGGCTACGCGGCGCGCGTGGACCACGAGCGCGCCGGCTTCGGCACCTCGGCGTACATCGGGCTGTCGATCCGCCAGGACGCGTGGAAGGACGTCGCCGAGCACCTGCGAGAGCTGCCCTACGTCGAGCACTTCGCCCTGGTCGGCGGCGATTTCGACGTGCTTCTCCTGGTGCGGACGCCGGACAACGCCGCCCTGCGCGACGTGGTGCTCGTCAGTCTGCAGGCGCTGGAGGGCGTGCGGTCCACCCGCACGTGGCTGATCTTCGACGAGGCCGACCGCCCGGGCGCGCTCGGCCCGCCCGATCCGGGCACCGTCGGATAGCGCGAACGACCCGGCCCCCTGGAGGTGGGCCGGGTCGTTCGTCGTGCGCGTGCTGCGGGCTAGACGACGCCGAGCGCGAGCATCGCGTTCGCGACGCGGATGAAGCCGGCGATGTTCGCGCCGGTCACGTAGTCGCCGGGGCTGCCGTACTCGTCGGCGGTCTCCAGGCAGCGGTCGTGGATACCCCGCATGATGTCGGCGAGCCGGTCCTCGGTGTAATCGAAGGACCAGGAGTCGCGGGAGGCGTTCTGCTGCATCTCCAGCGCGCTGGTGGCCACGCCGCCGGCGTTGGCCGCCTTGCCCGGCGCGAAGGAGACCTTCGCCTCGGCGAAGAGCTTCACGGCCTCCGGGGTGCACGGCATGTTGGCGCCCTCGGCGACGAAGTTCGTGCCGTTCTTGATCAGCCGGTCGGCGGCGTCGCCGTCGAGCTCGTTCTGGGTGGCGCAGGGGAGCGCGATATCGCACGGCACGTCCCAGACGGACCCGCCGGGCACGAAGATCGCGCCGCGCTCGGCCGCGTAGACGTCGATCCGCGCGCGGCGGCGCTCCTTGACGTCCTTGAGCAGCTCCAGGTCGATGCCCTTCTCGTCCACCACGTAGCCCGACGAATCGGAGCACGCGATGACGGTGCCGCCCAGCTGCTCGACCTTCTCCGTCGCATACACGGCCACGTTGCCGGAGCCGGAGACCACGACCCGCTTGCCCTCGAAGGAGTCGCCCTGCGTCTTGAGCATCTCGTTGAGGAAGAACACCGCGCCGTAGCCGGTCGCCTCGGTGCGCACCTGCGAGCCGCCCCAGGTGAGGCCCTTGCCGGTGAGGACGCCCGACTCGTAGCGGTTGGTGATCCGCTTGTACTGGCCGAACAGGTAGCCGATCTCGCGGCCGCCCACACCGATGTCGCCCGCGGGGACGTCGGTGTACTCGCCGATGTGGCGGTAGAGCTCCGTCATGAAGGACTGGCAGAACCGCATGATCTCGCCGTCGCTGCGGCCCTTGGGGTCGAAGTCCGAGCCGCCCTTGCCGCCGCCGATGGGCAGGCCGGTCAGCGAGTTCTTGAAGATCTGCTCGAAGCCGAGGAACTTCACGATGCCCAGGTACACCGACGGGTGGAACCGCAGGCCGCCCTTGAAGGGGCCGAGCGCGGAGTTGAACTCGACGCGGAAGCCGCGGTTGAGCTGCACGTTGCCGTTGTCGTCCTGCCACGGCACGCGGAAGATGATCTGGCGCTCCGGCTCGCAGAGGCGGCGGATGACGGCCGCGTCGACGTACTCGGGGTGCTTGCTGACCACCGGCGCGAGCGAATCGAGGACCTCTTTCGCGGCCTGGTGGAACTCGGTCTCCCCGGGGTTCCGCCGGAGGACCTCGTCGTACAGCGTCCCCAGCGTGCCCTCAACGTGCGCCATTGCACAGTCCCTTCTGTCCGTAATGACCGTCAGGGGCACATTACGGTGTAAGCGATTGCAGCAGGCTCGCGCCCTGCGCCCGGCGGGACCGCGGTCCCGCCGCCGTCATCCGCGCGGCCGGAACTCGTCGACGTAGCCCAGGATCGCCTTCTGCACGACGGGCCAGTACCGGTTCTGCGACTGCGACGGCTGGTAGATGTTGTGGCCCGCGCCGGGCAGCAGCACCGTCTCGCCGCGGCCGCCCTTGGCCTTCAGCGCGGCGACGAAGGCCTCGCAGCCGGCGGGCCGGACGATGCGGTCCGCGGTGCCGTTGAAGCACGTCACGGGGACCTTGGGGTTGATGTTCTGGATCGGGTCGGCGACGGCGAACTGCTGCGGGAACTCGTCCGGCAGGCCCAGGAAGAGCCGGGTGTTGACGTTGCCGTCGGCGACCGCGCGGCGCATGTCGAGGACGCCGCCCATCGAGACGACCGCGGCGGGCGTCACCGCCGGCACGCTGCCCATCGCCCCGGGCGTGAGCATCGAGCGCGCGGACGCCCACACGGCCAGCTGACCGCCCGCGGAGTGCCCGGCGACGACGACGTCGTTCAGGTCCAGGTTCGGCGCGTACTGCGCCTTCACCGTCTGCAGGAAGTCGATCGCCGCGGCGGTGTCGGTGAGCGTGGTGGGGTAGCCGCCACCGGCGCCGATCCGCCGGTACTCGACGTTCCACACCGCGACCCCGTGGCTGACCAGCGACCGAGCCATCTCCGACATCGATCCCGCCGCCGAGGGCGTGCGCCAGCCGCCGCCGTGTAGCAGCACCACGACGGGGATCTGCGCGGGCAGCTGGATCGTGGTGCGGGCGCTGAGCGGGCCGCCCGACGGGTTCTGCTGGAGCGCCGGATTGGCGGGCAGGTACAGCTCGCCGTAGTTCTGCTCGGGATCCGGGACCCCGTCCGGGACGGGGTAGACGATGCGCTGCGGCTGCGTGACCGGGAACTTCCCGACCAGCGAGGCCGGGTTCATCGGGGGATAGGACGCCGAGGGGGACGCCGGTGCCGACGACGAAGGAGCACCCTTGCCACCGGTGACGGTGGTGGTGCACCCCGTGCCGAAGAGCACGGAAAGGCAGACGACGGCGCCGATCAGCGGCCGCCGGGCGCGCGCGAACTGCACGTCGACCCTCTCTCGCCCGGCGGGGCGGTTCATGGCGTTTCCGTCCGGAATCCTAAGGCAACCCTGGCTCGAACTGCTAGTGCGGGCGCGCCGCTGTGACAGGTGCCGCTGCCCCGTGTTCGGTCCGGGCTGGATAATGGGGGGATGAGTGTGCTCCCCGTTCGCATCTATCCGGACCCCGTACTGCGCACCCCCGCGGATGAGGTGACGGTCTTCGACGCCGATCTCGCGCGGCTGGTCGACGACATGATCGACACGATGCACCACCACAACGGCGCCGGCCTGGCGGCGCCGCAGGTGGGCGTGAGCAAGCGGGTCTTCGTGTACGGCTGCGGCGGCCGCGAGGGCCACCTGATCAACCCGGTGTGGCGCGCCGTCGGCGACGAGCTGCAGACCGCGGCCGAGGGCTGCCTGTCGATCCCGGAGGTGCGCGGCGAGTGCACCCGCCACATGAACGTCGTGGCCGAGGGCGTCGACGTCACGGGCGCCCCCGTCACCCTCGAGGCCACCGAGATCCTGGCCCGCTGCATCCAGCACGAGAGCGACCACCTCGACGGCGTGCTCTACCTGAGCCGCCTCGACCCCGAGGAGCGCAAGGCCGTGATGCGGGTGATCCGCAGCTCTCCGTGGTTCACCGATCCGGCCGCCACCCTGGCCGCCGGTGCCGGTGGCGCGGGCGGACGCGCCTGATGCGGCTGCTGTTCGCGGGCACCCCCGAGCCCGCCGTCCCGGCGCTTCGCGCCCTCCTCGCCTCGGACCACGAGGTCGTGGGCGTGCTCACCCGCCCCGACGCCCGCTCGGGCCGCGGCCGCGGCGTGCGCCGCTCGCCCGTCGGGCAGGTGGCCGACGAGGCCGGGATCCCCGTGCTCACGCCCGCCACACTGCGGGATCCGGACGCGCGGGCGGCGATCGTCGACCTGGCGCCGGACTGCTGCCCGGTCGTCGCCTACGGCGGGATGATCCCGCCCGATCTCCTGGACGTCCCCGTCCACGGGTGGATCAACCTGCACTTCTCGCTGCTCCCCGCGTGGCGCGGCGCCGCCCCGGTGCAGGCCGCGCTGGAGGCCGGCGACGAGGTCACCGGCGCGTCCACCTTCCGCATCGAGGCGGGCCTCGACACCGGCCCGGTGTTCGGCGTGCTCACCGAGCGGATCCGGCCCGACGACACCGCGACGGTGCTGCTCGACCGGCTCGCCGAGCACGGCGCCGAGCTGCTCACGCGTACCGTCGACGGGGTGGAGGCCGGCGCGCTGCAGGCCCAGCCCCAGTCCGCCGACGGCGTCTCGCACGCGCCGAAGGTCACCGTCGACGCCGCGCGGGTGCGTTTCGACCTGCCCGCGGGCGCCGTCGACCGGCACATCCGCGCCATGACCGACGCGCCGGGCGCGTGGGTGCCGCTGGGCGAGGCGCGGCTCAAGCTCGGGCCCGCCGTCGTCGACCCCGAGGCGGAGCGCCTGGCCCCGGGCGAGTTGCGGGTCACCAAGCGCGACGTCCTCGTGGGCACCGCCACGGCGCCCCTGCGGCTCGGCACCGTCCAGCCGCCCGGCAAGAAGCCCATGCCCGCCGCCGACTGGGCGCGCGGCGCCCGGGTCGAGTCCGGCACGATCCTCGGAGGCGACCAGTGACCGATCCCGCGCGCAGTGCCGCACTCGAGACCCTCGCCGCCGTCCGCGAGCGGGGCGCCTACGCCAACCTCGTGCTGCCCGGCCTGCTCCGGGACAAGCGGCTCAAGGGCCGCGACGCGGCCTTCGCCACCGAGCTCACCTACGGCACCTGCCGCGCCCAGGGGCTCCTCGACGCGGTGATCGAGGACGCCTCCGGGCGCCCGGTCGCCGACATCGACGGCCCCGTGCTCGACGCGCTGCGCCTGGGCGTCTACCAGCTGCTGCGCACCCGGGTGGGGGCGCACGCGGCCGTCTCCGAGACTGTGGACGCCGTGAAGGCGACCGCCGGCCGCGGCGCCTCCGGTTTCGCCAATGCGGTCTTGCGGAAGGTGTCCAAGGACGACGAGGACACCTGGGTCTCCCGCGTGGCCCCGCCCGCCGCGGACGACCTGCTCGGGCACCTGGCCATGCAGTACGCGCACCCGCGGTGGATCGCCGAGGCGTTCTGGGAGTCGCTGCGCGCCAACGGCATCAACTCGATGGGGCAGCTGCAGGCGCTGCTCGCCTCCGACGATTCCAGGCCGCCCGTGCACCTCGTCGCGCGACCGGGGGAGATCTCCGCCGAGGAGCTGGCGCTCATCGTCGAGGGGGAGACCGGCCGGCTCTCGCCCTACGCGGTGTACCTTCCCGGCGGCGATCCCGGCGCGCTGGACCCCGTCCGCGACGGCCTCGCCGGTGTGCAGGACGAGGGTTCGCAGCTGGTGGCCCGGGCGGCGGCGGTCGCGCCGCTCGAGGGGCCCGACGGTGGCCGCTGGCTCGACCTGTGCGCCGGGCCGGGCGGGAAGGCCGCGCTGCTCGGCTCGCTCGCCGCTATCGACGACGCCCGCGTCGACGCCGTCGAACCCGCCGAGCACCGGGCTGAGCTGGTGCGCAAGGCGATTCGCGGGCTCCCCGTGGATGTGCACGTGGCCGACGGCCGCGCGTCGGGGCTGGAGCCGGGCTACGACCGGGTTCTGGTCGACGCCCCGTGCTCGGGCATCGGCGCCCTGCGACGCCGGCCCGAGGCGCGCTGGCGCAAGCAGCCCTCCGACGTCGCGGGCCTGACGGTGCTGCAGCGCGAGCTGCTCACCGCCGCTGCCGAGCTCACCCGCCCGGGCGGCGTGGTGCTCTACGCGACCTGCTCCCCGCACGTCGCCGAGACGCTCGGCATCGTCGGCGACGAGGAGCTGCTGGCGGCCGCGGGGCTGGAGCGGATCGACACCCGCCCGCTGGTCCCCGAGACGGACCTGCCGCTGGGCGACGGCCCGCACGTGCAGCTCTGGCCCCACCTCCACGGCACCGACGGCATGTTCTTCCAGGCCCTGCGCAAGCTCCCCTAATCCGATTGAACGACGTTCTGGAGACTATGACCTGCGCTTTTGCTCTCCGGAACGTCGTTCAATCGGTGGATCTTCGGGAGTTTGAGGGGCGGGTTCGTGGGCGACGGTCCGCTCCAGCCCCGCGTCCGTAGCTCGCGGGCGACGCGGTCGAGGAACGTCGCTCGGCCGCTGAGGAGCATCGGTGAGGTGACGCGGATGATGATCCATTTCTGGTCGGTGATGGCGTTCCAGCGGGCGATGTCGATGCGTTGTTGCTCTGTCGAGCGGTGGTAGCCGCCGTCGTACTCGATGGCGATGCGGTACTTCCCGGAACCGAGGTCGACGTGAAAGGGCGTACCGGGGACCGGTTGCTGCGGCCGGAAGAAGTCGAGGCCAGATCGATGAACGACGAGGCGTGAGTAGGTCTCCCAAGGGGACTGCGCGCGGTTGCTGGCCTCGGCGATGACGTCGCGTACCCGATTCGCCCCGTACAGACCGGGATGCGTGTCGAGATAGGCGAGAATGGCGGCCTTCGTGGTCAGGGACCTGCCGAGCCGATCGGCGCGGATGAACTGATCCACCCCCGCGATCTTCTCGTCACCCTCGGCGAAGCGGGCCACGTCGACGGCGGTCCGAACGATCGATGTGGCGACGTGCCCGGACACGGTGACGACGTCCTCGACAGGGAGGTGACCGCAGCGCATCACCACGCCGTGTCGCCTCCCCTGCGCGGGAAGCCAGATCTCCGGCCTGTGGCCGACGGCGTACTCGACACCGTGTAGAGCCGCAGCGCTCCAGCAGACGAACACGAGATCGGGGTACGCGGACTCGAGTGCCTCGAGAACGTCGTCGTTCGACGGCGTCGCAGCGCCATCGTGGCGAATGCCGTGGATGACGGGGGTCGATTCCTGCCGGAGCGCATGCTCGGTCCGCCCGCCGAGGAGTTCCCGCCTGCGTCCCATCACATCAATTGGACGCACCAGCCTTGCGATCGGATCCCTACGAGACCAATTGAACGACGTTCTGGAGAGTCCGACCTGCGGTTTTACTCTCCAGAACGTCGTTCAATTGGGGAGGGGTGTCAGCCCTTGAGGACGCCGCCCTTGGTGAACTCCTGGGTGAGGACGCCGCCGGGGCCGGGCTTCGCGTCGCCCTTGGGGTAGCCCATGCCGAAGGCGCCGCCGCCCTTGACCCACTGGTCCTTGATCTTGCCGGAGACGACGTGCGCGCCGTTCTCGGGCGACCAGACGATCGAGCCGTTCTGGAAGTCGTTGTAGGCGCCCGCGACGGACCCCGCGGTGGGGCCGCCGACGGAGAGCTCGCTCATCAGCGGGAAGCCCAGCTTGCCGGTGGGGCCGCCCTGCTTCAGGTAGAAGTCGCGGATCGCGCCCGAGACGCCGGCCGCCTTGCCGCCGTTGACCTTCGGGTTCCAGTAGATGGTGCCGTTGGTGAACTCCTGCACCTTGGAGCCGCCTGCGACGTCCTTCTCGACGCCGAGGGGCTGGCCGTACTTCTTCTGGCCGCCGTCCTTGGTGAAGGTGTCGTTGATCGCTCCGGTGACCGCGAACTTCAGCGGCTCGTCGGGCTTGGTGTCGGCGGCGGGCGTGGTGGCCGCGGCCTGGCCGGCGAGCAGCTGGCCGAGGAGCTTCTGCGCGTTCGGGTCGCTGCCGAACATCTTCACCAGCGTCGCCACGTCGGTGGTGGGCAGCTGGCCGGTCGCGAGGATCTGCTGCACGCCGGGGATCTTCGCCAGCTCGGTCAGCGCGGGCTGCGCCGAGGCGGGCACCGCGTTCGCGGTGGAGACCAGCGGGGTGCCGGCTGCGGCGGGCGCGGCGGCCGGGGCCGCAGCGGCGGGAGCAGCCGCCGCCGGAGCGGCCGGGACTGCCGGTGCGGCCGCCGGCGCCGCCGCAGGGGCGACGGGGACCGCGGGCACGGCGGGTGCCGCGGGATCTGCCATCGCGGGCGCCGCGGCAACGAGTGCGGCCGCGGCGACCGCCACGAACGTGGTCAAGGTGGTGCGTGCGATCCGCATGACGACCTCTCAACAATCGACGACACGAGAGTTACCCGTGTGATTAGTGGTGCTGATGTTACTAGAGTGACAAATGAAACACAACGACGTCGCGGTCCGCGCGCGTGAATCCGCGGCCGAACCGCCTCGCGACGCCGAATCCGGCCTCGTGTGCGCGCGGAGCCGCGGATCCGCAGACGTAGAATCCGACGCATGTCTTCGCCGATGATCGCGCCGTCCATCCTCTCCGCCGACTTCGCCCGACTCGGGGCGGAAGTGGAGGCCGTGGGCGGACCGGAGGGCGCCGACTGGGTGCACGTCGACGTCATGGACAACCACTTCGTGCCGAACCTCACCCTCGGGCTGCCCGTGGTCGAGAGCCTGCTCAAGGCGACGACGATCCCGCTCGACTGCCACCTGATGATCGACGACCCGGGCCGCTGGGCGCCGCCGTACGCCGAGGCCGGCGCGTACAACGTCACCTTCCACGCCGAGGCCACCGACGATCCGGTCGCCGTCGCCAAGGACATCCGCGCCGCGGGCGGCAAGGCGGGGCTTGCGATCAAGCCCGGCACCGCCTTCGAGCCCTACATCGAGATCCTCAAGAGCTTCGACACGCTGCTGGTCATGAGCGTCGAGCCCGGCTTCGGCGGGCAGTCCTTCATCGCCGACGTGCTGGAGAAGGCGCGCGCCGCCCGCCGCCTCGTCGACTCGGGCGAGCTGCGCCTGCTCGTGGAGATCGACGGCGGCATCAACGCCGACACCATCGAGCAGGCCGCCGCCGCGGGCGTCGACTGCTTCGTGGCGGGCTCCGCCGTCTATAACGCCGCGGACCCCGCCGAGGCGCTGCGCAAGCTCCGCGCCCAGGCCGCCGCCGTCCCGCGCCCCTGACGGTGGACCTGCAGGCCGCGCTCGCGCTGGCCGTCGAGGAATCGGCGGCCGCCCGCGGGATCAGCACCCCCAACCCGCCCGTCGGCGCGGTCATCCTCGCGGCCGACGGCACCGTCGCCGGACGGGGCCGCACCGCCCCCGCCGGCGGGCCGCACGCCGAGGTCGTGGCGCTCGCCGAGGCCGGGGACGCCGCGCGCGGCGGCACCGCCGTCGTGACCCTCGAGCCGTGCGACCACACCGGCCGCACCGGGCCCTGCACACAGGCCCTGATCGCCGCCGGGGTCGGGCGCGTCGCCTACGCAGCCGCCGACCCGAACCCGCTCGCCGCCGGGGGAGCCCACACCCTGCGCGCGGCCGGGGTGGAGGTGGAGCACCTCGCCGTCGAGCCGTGGCCGCTCACCGAGTGGCTGTTCCGGCAGCGGCACGGCCGCCCGATGGTCACCGTCAAGCTGGCGGCCACCGTCGACGGCCGGATCGCCGCTCCCGACGGCACCAGCCAGTGGATCACCGGCCCCGCCGCGCGACGGCGCGCGCACGCCGAACGGTCCCAGCTCGACGCGATCATCGTGGGCACCGGCACCGTCCTCGCCGACGACCCGGCGCTCACCGCCCGCGATGCCGACGGCGAGCCGCTGGCGCACCAGCCGACCCGGATCGTCCTGGGGGAGCGGGAGATCCCCGCCGGCGCGAAGGTGCTCACCGGTCCCGGGGAGGCGCGCGTCGTCCGCAGCCGCGACCCGCGCGCCGCGCTCGACGCCGCCGGCGACGCCGTGCACGTGCAGGTCGAGGGCGGCGCGACGGTGATCGGCGCCTTCGTCGCCGCCGGCCTCGTGGACCGCGTCCAGGCCTACATCGCCCCCGTGCTGCTCGGCGCCGGGCTGCCCGCCCTGACGGTGCCCGGCGTGGGCACCCTCACCGACGCGACGCGGCTGCGCCTGGACACCGTCGAGCGGCTCGGCGACGACCTGTTGGTCACCCTGTTGCGTTCTGCGTGAGCCCAACACTTGGGGCCGTGGCCGGTCAGTGCTACCTTCGGAAGCGGAAGTTCTCAGGGCGGGGTGCGATTCCCCACCGGCGGTGATGGACTCCGGGCGATCCCGGTGTTCGAGCCCGCGAGCGCCCCACCGCGAGGTGGGGGTCAGCAGATTCCGGTGCGATTCCGGAGCCGACGGTCATAGTCCGGATGAAAGAGAACTACGCGGGTGTACCCCGCGTCGTCGTGCCGCCCTGAGGCCGAAGTGGCAGGAGCGGCGGATGTTCACCGGCATCGTCGAAGAGTTGGGCGTGATCACCGCCCGCGAGGACCTCCCGGATGCGGCCCGTTTCACGGTCCAGGGCGATCTCGTCACCTCCGATGCGAAACACGGCGATTCGATCGCGGTCAACGGCGTCTGCCTCACGGTCGTCACCGTCGAGGGCGGCGCCTTCACCGCCGACGTCATGGAGGAGTCCCTCCGTCGCAGCTCGCTGAGCAAGCTCGGCCCGGGCGACCGCGTCAACCTCGAGCGCGCCGCCGCCATCAACTCCCGGCTCGGCGGCCACATCGTGCAGGGCCACGTCGACGGCACCGGACACGTCCTGAGCCTGAGCCCGTCCGAGCACTGGACCGTCGTGCGGCTCGCCCTCCCGGAGCAGCTGGCCCGCTACGTCGTCGAGAAGGGCTCCATCACCATCGACGGGGTCTCGCTCACCGTCTCCGCCCTCGGGCAGGGGGTGACCGGCGACGACGCGCAGCACTGGTTCGAGGTCTCGCTCATCCCCACCACCCTCGAGCTCACCAACCTCGGCGGGGCCGAGCCCGGCACCGTCGTCAACCTCGAAGTGGACATCGTCGCGAAGTACGTCGAGCGCCTGACCGGATTCGCCGGGCGCGAGGAGGAGAAGTAGCCATGACGAGAATGGATTCGATCGAGCGCGCCATCGCGGACATCGCCGCAGGCAAGGCCGTCGTCGTGGTCGACGACGAGGACCGGGAGAACGAGGGCGACCTCATCTTCGCCGCCGAGAAGGCGACGCCCGAGTTGGTGGCCTTCATGGTCCGCTACACCTCCGGCTACCTGTGCGTGCCGCTCGACGGCGCCACCTGCGACAAGCTGGGTCTCCCGCCCATGTACTCGACCAACCAGGACAAGCACGGCACCGCCTACACGGTCACCGTCGACGCCAAGGAGGGCGTGGGCACCGGCATCTCCGCCGCCGACCGCGCCACCACCATGCTGAAGCTGGCCGACCCGAGCTCGACGGTCGACGACTTCACCCGGCCCGGGCACGTCGTGCCGCTGCGCGCCAAGGACGGCGGCGTGCTGCGCCGCCCCGGCCACACCGAGGCCGCCGTCGACCTCGCCACCCTGGCCGGGCTCGCCCCCGCCGGCGTGATCTGCGAGATCGTCTCGGAGAAGGACCCGGGCGGCATGGCCAAGTCCGACGAGCTGCGGGTCTTCGCCGACGACCACGGCCTCGCCATGATCTCCATCGCCGACATGATCGCCTGGCGCCGCAAGAACGAGAAGCACGTCGTGCAGGTCGCCTCCGCGCGCATCCCCACCCGCTACGGCGACTTCCAGGCCGTCGGCTACACCTCGATCCACGACGACGTCGAGCACGTCGCGCTGGTCAAGGGCGACATCACCGCGGACGACGGTGCCGACGTGCTCGTTCGCGTGCACAGCGAGTGCCTCACCGGCGACGTCTTCGGCTCGCTGCGCTGCGACTGCGGCCCCCAGCTGGACGCCGCCATGGAGATGGTGGCGCAGGAGGGCCGCGGCGTGGTGCTCTACATGCGCGGGCACGAGGGCCGAGGGATCGGCCTCATGCACAAGCTGCAGGCGTACCAGCTGCAGGACGGCGGCGCCGACACCGTCGACGCGAACCTCCAGCTCGGCCTGCCCGCCGACGCCCGCGACTACGGCCTCGGAGCCCAGATCCTGGTGGACCTCGGCATCACGTCGATGCGCCTGCTCACCAACAACCCGGCCAAGCGCGTCGGCCTCGACGGCTACGGACTGCAGATCACCGAGCGGGTCGCCATGCCGCTGCGCGCCAACGCCGAGAACATCCACTACCTGCGCACCAAGCGCGACCGGATGGGGCACGACCTGCGCGACCTCGACCACTTCGACCAGGGAGGTACCGCGTGAGCGGCGCTGGAATCCCCGACATCGCTCTCGACGGTGCGGCCGACCTGCGGCTCGCGATCGTCGCGTCCCGCTGGCACGACACCGTCTGCGAGGCGCTCCTCGCGGGCGCCGTGCGGACCGCGGAGGCCGCGGGCGTACGGCACGTCACCGTCGAGCGGGTGGCGGGCGCCGTCGAGCTGCCGGTCGTCGCGCAGGAACTGACGAAGAACCACGACGCGGTCGTGGCGCTCGGCGTCGTGATCCGCGGCGGCACCCCCCACTTCGAGTACGTCTGCGATGCGCTCACCGCGGGCCTGCTGCGCGTCTCGCTCGACGCCGGCGTCCCCGTCGGGAACGGCGTGCTCACCACGAACACCGAGGCCGAGGCCCTCGACCGCGCGGGCCTGCCCGGCTCGGCCGAGGACAAGGGCGAGCAGGCCGCGTCGGCCGCGCTCGACACCGCGCTCACGTTGCGCAGGCTGCGGGCGGCCCGATGAGCCGCATCGCCCTGGTCCAGGCCACCTGGCACCGCAACATCGTCGACCGGGCCCGCGACGGCTTCGTCGAGGAGTGGCAGCGCCTCGGCCACGACGGTGCCGAGGTCGACGTCTTCGAGGTGCCCGGCGCCTACGAGATCCCGCTCACCGCGAAGCGGCTCGCCACCACCGGGCGCTACGCGGCCGTCGTGGCCGCCGGCCTCGTCGTGGACGGCGGCATCTACCGGCACGACTTCGTCGCGACCGCCGTCATCGACGGCCTGATGCGCGTGCAGCTCGACACCGACGTGCCCGTGTTCTCGGTGGTGCTCACCCCGCACCACTTCCACGAGCACGACGAGCACACGGCCTACTTCGAGCGGCACTTCGTGGGCAAGGGGGCCGAGGCCGCCCGCGCCGTGGACACCACCCTGACGGTGCACGCCGCCCTGCCGACCGCGTAGCCGCGGCCGCGGGCGACGGCCCGCTGTCCGCTTTCCGTAGAATGGCGCCCGTGATGACCGACGCGACCACGCAGCCCGTGCTCGAAGTGACCCCGCGCAAGATCAAGATCTACGCCTGGTCGTTCGCCGTGGTGCTGGTCCTGGGCCACGCCTTCGTCGCCTGGCTGCTCAAGGCCGGCGGCGACTCGGGGATCGCCTTCAAGACCGGCGATCAGGCGGGCATGG
Source organism: Tsukamurella sp. USMM236 (assembly GCF_037148755.1). NCBI lineage: Bacteria > Bacillati > Actinomycetota > Actinomycetes > Mycobacteriales > Tsukamurellaceae > Tsukamurella > Tsukamurella sp. USMM236. The sequence goes on along the minus strand of NZ_JBBCSS010000005.1, from coordinate 24,089 downwards.
TGGGCATCGGGATCATCCTGGCCTGCGGCGCGCTGCTCTTCGCCCGCCCCCGGCTGCGTCTCGGCCCCGACGGGGTGACGGTGCGGAACCTGCTCAACGAGAACACGTACCCGTGGGACGTCGTCGAGGGCTTCTCGTTCCCCGAGGGCGCGCAGTTCGCGCACCTCGAACTGCCGCGCGACGAGTTCGTCGCGGTCTGGGCCATCCAGGCCCGCGACGGCGAGCTCGCGGTGCAGTCCTTGGATCGCGCCCGCGAGGTCGCCGCCGTCTACCAGCGCTGAACCGCTACTTGATCGTGCCTCCGCGCCCGTGCAGGATCGTCATCAGCTGCGTGAGCTGACCCTCCTGCGCCGCGGTGCGCGCGAAGCTCGTCAGGTTGAGCAGCGGGTTGAAGCGCTTGCGGGCGATGCCCTTGGCGTAAGTGAACTCGCGCAGGCCGTCGGGGCCGTGGATGCGGCCGAAGCCCGACTCGCCGACGCCGCCGAAGGGCAGGTTCGGCACGCCGGCGAACGTGATGATGCCGTTCACCGCCGCCATGCCGGAGCGGATCCGGTCCGCAAGCTCCATGCCGCGGGCCTTGGAGAAGACCGTCGCCGCGAGGCCGTACTTCGTGGCGTTGGCGAGCTCCACCGCCTCGTCCATGGTGTCGACCTTGGCGACGGTCACCGTCGGGCCGAAGGTCTCCTGGGTGACCGCGATCGAGTCCTCGGGGACGTCGACGAGCACCGTCGGCTGGACGAACCGTTCGCCGACCGCGTCGACGCCGCCGACGAGGGCGCGGCCGCCGCGGGCGAGGGCGTCCTCGATGTGCGACTTGATGATCGCCAGCTGGCTCGGCATGGTGATCGGGCCGATCTTGGAGTCCTCCGAGTCGTTCGCCGTGACCTCGCGGGCCTTGGCGACCAGCTTCTCCAGGAACGGGTCGTAGACGTCCTTGTGCACGTAGACGCGCTCCACGCCGACGCAGGTCTGGCCGGCGTTGGCGAAGGCACCCCAGGCCGCGGCGTCGGCGGCGGCGTCGAGGTCGGCGTCGCGGTCCACGAGGAAGGCGTCCTTGCCGCCGGCCTCGATCACCACCGGCGTCAGTGTCTCCGCGCACGCGGCCATGACCTTCTTGCCGGTGTTGGTGGAGCCGGTGAAGGCCACCTTGTTCACGCCCGAGGTGCACAGCGCGTTGCCGGTCTCGCCGAGGCCCGTGACGGCCTGCAGTACGGGGCGGCCGACGGCCTCCTCGAACGTGCGGGCCAGCCACACGCCGACGCCGGGCGTGTACTCCGAGGGCTTGAAGACGACGGCGTTGCCGGCGGCGAGGGCGTAGGCGATCGATCCCATCGGGGTGAAGACGGGGTAGTTCCACGGGCCGATGACGCCGACGACGCCGAGCGGGTGGTAGCGCACCGTCGCCGACTGGTTCGCCATGACCAGGCCCGAGCCGACGCGCCGCGGCCCGAGGACCTTCTTCGCGTGGTTGGCGGCGTAGGCGAGGTGGTCGATGCCGAGGGCGGCCTCGAGCAGGGCGTCGCCGTGCGGCTTGCCCGTCTCGTCGTGCACGATCTGCGCCAGCTGGTTGATCCGCCGGGTGATCACGCCCTTCCACGTGTTGAGGGCCTGCTTGCGGCCGTCGAAGCCGATCTCCTGCCACCAGTCGGCCTGCTCGCGGGCCCGCGCCACGACGGCGTGCACGTGGTCGGCGGAGTGGATCGGGTACGTCTCGACCACGTCGCCCGTGCGGGGGTTGAGGGAGTCGAAGGTCTTCGTGTTCGCTGCGGTCATGCTGACTTCCTGATCTCGTCGGCCGCCTTCTCGGCGATCATGATGGTGGGGGCGTTCGTGTTGCCGCGCGTGATCATCGGCATCACCGAGGCGTCGACCACGCGCAGTCCCTCGGTGCCGCGGACGCGCAGCTGCGGGTCCACCACGGAGTCCTCGCCGGACCCCATCGCGCAGGTGCCCACCGGATGGAACAGGGTCTGGGCGTAGGTCCGGATCAGGGCGAGGAAGTCGTCGTCCGACGGATCCTCGGGCACGTGCCAGGGCTTGCCCAGGTTGCGCGCGAGCGGCCCCTGGCGGCACAGCTCGAAGCCGGCCCGCGTGCCCGCGAGGAGCGCCTCGAGGTCGGCCTGCTGATCGAAGTAGTTCGGCTCCAGCGACGGGTGCCAGTCGGGGTTCGCCGAGCGCAGCCGCACCTGGCCGCGGCTGGCGACGTTGACCAGCGTGGGGCCGCAGATGAATCCGCGCTTCGTCGGCTCGTGCAGCATGTTGTCGTAGAAGCCCGATCCCATGACGTGGTACTGCAGGTCCGGGTGCTCGAGATCGTCGCGGGAGCGGAAGAAGCCGCCCGCCTCACCGCCGTTGGACGCCAGCGGGCCGTTGCCGAGCAGCTTCCAGCGCAGGAGGTTCTGCAGGTTCTGCGCCTCCATGAGGTCGCTCGCGCCGTGGGTGTCGAAGATGATCGGCACGATCGGATGATCGTGCAGGTTGGCGCCGACCCCGGCGAGGGCGACCCGGGTGTCGATACCGAACTCGGCCAGGTGCTCGGCCGGGCCGATCCCCGAGAGCATCAGCAGCTGCGGCGAGTTGATCGCGCCCCCGGACAAAATCACCTCGCGGCGGGCCTTCGCGGTGTGCTCCGCGGCCTGCTGCTTGAAGGTCACGCCCGTGGCGCGGTCACCGTCGAACTCGATCCTCCGGGCGGTGGCGCCCAGTGCGACCGTGAGGTTCGGCCGCGAGCGCGCCGGTTCGATGTAGGCCTTGTCGGTCGACCAGCGCCGACCTCCCTTGCAGGTGACCTGGTACAGGCCGGCGCCGTCCTGGGTGGCGCCGTTGAAGTCGTTGTTCCGTTTCAGTCCGGAGCTGACGGCGCTGTCCACCCACGCGTTGACGAGCGGGTGCGTGTACACCCGGTCCTCGACATTGAGGGGGCCGTGGGTGCCGTGGAACTCGTCGCGGCGGGCGGCGTTGCCCTCGGCCTTCTTGAAGTAGGGCAGCACGTCGTCGTGCGACCAGCCGGTGGCGCCGTACTCCGATTCCCAGGCGTCGAAGTCCGCACGGTTGCCGCGGATGTAGATCATCGCGTTCATCGACGAGCAGCCGCCGAGCGCCTTCATCCGCGGCCAGTACGTCGGCCGGTCGTCGAGGTGCTTCTGCGGGGTGGTGGTGTAGTTCCAGTCCCACTTCGTCTTGAACAGCGCCGAGAAGGCGAGCGGGATGTGGATCTCGTCCGCATCCGCCTCGCCACCCGCCTCGAGGAGCAGGACGGAGACGCCCGGATCCTCCGACAGGCGCGCCGCCATGACGGCGCCCGCGCTGCCGGCCCCCACCACGATGTAGTCGTACTCGTCCGCCGGCAAACCCGCTCCTCGCGTCGTTCCAGTGCTTGGTGACGAAGTTACTCGGAAGTCTCGTGGGCGTGAAGGGATTGGACAGGTTCGACGGTGCCCTCAGGTCACCCTCAGGCGACGGCGGGGGCGAGGCGCTTGATCATCGGGGTCAGGGCCACGACGACCAGGCCGATGGCGATGGCGGTGCCGCCCAGGATCAGGAAGTAGGGCGCTTCGTCGTCCTGGTCGTAGAACGTCGCGAGGCGGCCGGCCAGGGCGGTGCCGAGGCTGATGGACAGGAAGTTCAGGGCCACCATCTGCGTCGCGAAGGCGCGCGGCGCGAGCTTGGTGGAGACGCTGAGGCCGACGGGGGAGATGCACAGCTCGGCGAGCGCGAAGATCAGCATGATCCCGAGCAGGCCGATCAGCGGCGCCGTGTTCACGCCCGCGGGCATGAGCAGGAAGGCGAGGAAGGCGACGCCGATGCCCATGGTGCCGATGGCGAACTTGATCGGCGTGCTGGGCTGGCGCGGGCCGAGCTTCGTCCACAGCGCCGCGAAGGCGGGCGCGAAGATCAGGATGTAGACCGGATCGACGGACTGGATCCAGGAGGCGGGGAACTCCCAGCCGCCGAGGGTGCGGTCGAGGCGCTCGTCGGCGTAGACCGCGACGAACGTGAACATCTGCTGGAACAGTGCCCAGAAGGCGACCTGGGAGAGGAAGAGGGGGATGAAGGCCTTGATGCCGTTGCGTTCGGCATCGTCGACCCGGTTGCTGCGGAGGAGGAAGACGAAGTAGGCGAGGGAGATCGCGGCGACGGTGATGATCACAGCGTCCACCAGGTTCTTCGCGGTGATCACGCCGGTCAGGATGAGGCCCGCGACGATCGCGATCGCGACCACGGCGCCTGTGGCGACGCGCTGGATGTCGGTGCGCGAGGCGGGGTTCGGCACTTCCTGGCTGATCCGGGGGAGCATCTTGCGGGTGAGCCCGTACTGGAGGAGGCCGAGCGCCATGCCGACCGCGGCCAGGCCGAAGCCCCAGTGGAAGCCGACGTTGTCCTGCAGGTACCCGGTGAGCAGGGGGCCGATGAAGGCGCCCAGGTTGACGCCCATGTAGAAGAGTGAGAAGCCCGCGTCGCGGCGGGTGTCGCCCGCCGGGTAGAGGTCGCCGACCACCTTGGTGGCGTTGCCCTTCACGCCGCCCGAGCCGACGGCGACGAGCACCAGGCCGATCGCGACGCCGGTCGCGCCGGGGATGGCCGCGAGGGCGATGTGCCCGGCCATCACGAGGCACGCGGAGTAGAAGAGGGTGCGCTCGGCGCCGAGCAGGCGGTCGGAGACCCAGGCGCCCGCGATGGTCGAGAGGTAGACGAATCCGCCGTAGGCGCCGACGATTCCGAGCGAGGTGGTCTTGTCGAAGCCGAGGCCGCCCTCGGACGCCGAATAGTACAGGTAGTACGCGAGGATCGCCTGCATCCCGTAGAACGAGAAGCGCTCCCACATCTCGACGCCGAACAGGTTCACCAGCGGCCAGGGATGTCCGAAGAAGCGGGTGTCGGGTTTGTAACCGGGGGTGGTGGTCATTTGTCGATGTAACCATGCCCGGGGCGCCCGGCGTGGCAGCTCAGCGCAGGAGTCGCTCCGCCTCCGGCTGGTACGCGTGCTCGGCCCACTCGCGCGGCGTGGTGCCGTACTGCAGGTCGACGACGGTGCGGTCGGCACCGGCGTCGAGGAGCGTGCGGATCAGGTCGAGGTCGCCCGCCCAGGCGGCGTGGTGCAGCGGCGTCGCGCCCTCGCTGTCCCTCGCGTTCGGGTCGTCGGGGACGGTCGGGACGGTGACTGTGACTCCCGTGACGTCGATGCCGTGCTCGGCGAGGAGGTTCAGGCGCGCGGCGAAGCCGTGCTGCGCGGCCCAGTCGATCTGCCGGCGCCAGACCTGCGCGCGGTTCTCCGTCTCGGTACCGACGCGCGTCTCCCACGGACTCGGTCCGGCGTCGGCGAGGCCGTGCGCGAAGAGCAGCTGGAGGTGCGTGTCGTCGGGCCGGAACATCCGGTTGTAGAGCGTCTGCTGGTCGGCGGGGTGCGCTCCGCGGTCCAGCAGGAGGGCGGCCAGTTCCTGGGCGCGGGGGTGCCGCGGCTCGCGGCCGGCGCCCTGCTCGCCCTCGCCGAAGACTCCGGTGAGGGCGGTGAACGGGGTGGGCAGGCCGGAGTGCAGGAAGCCGGTGTTCGGGTCGGCGCCGGCGTCGAGGAGCAGCGTCGCGGCGTCGAGCGAGCGATCGATCGCCGCGTCGATCGGGAGGCGCGAATAGCAGAGGTAGCTGAGGGGGTGCCAGCCGAAGGGGCCGCCCGGGGCGGCCGCCAGGGAGGGATCGGCACGCAGGTGTGCGGCCACCGCATCGGCGTCGCGCGCCGCCGACGCCGCCCAGACAGAGCGCTCGACGATGCCGGGGGCCTGTGCGAGCAGGTCGGCGGCGGCACGCCAGCGCGGCGGCTCGTCCGACGGTCCGTAGCGCAGGCACGCCAGCGAGCAGAACAGGTCCGCGGGCGGGAGCGCGGCCTCGTCCACGGCGCACGGGTCCACGGTGAGGTCGGCGTTCGACGCGTCGGGGGAGCCGCTGCGTGCTCGCTGGGGCATGGCGCCTCTCGGTGGGTGGACGTGTGGTCAGCGCGGCAGGTTGGTGCGGGCCACCTGCTCGCGGAGGAAGGTGAATTGGGCGTCGAGGCTGGCCTGCAGGTCGCGCAGCTCGTCCGCGTGGTGCTGGAAGCGCAGCGCGTCGGCCTCGTTGCCGACGGCGTCCCGGTACAGCTGGTCCAGCAGCTCGCGGTGGGCGCTGCTGTTGGTGCGGTCCAGGATCTGCAGGTCGCCCAGGAGCCGTTCGACGGGGCGCAGTTCACCCAGGTACTCGGCGAGGGCGGCCACGTGATCGCGGAGGGCGTCCTCGGCCATGCGCGCGGCGTGCGTGTACTCGTCGATGTGCTGGGCCAGCGCGGGCGCCGCCGGCGAGGCGCCCGACGGGCGTGGGGTGTCGGTGCGCATGCGCCACACGCGGTGGGCGCGGTGGCTGATGTCCTGCAGCGTGGCGTCGAGGTTGATCCGGACGCGGTGCTGGTCGAGGAGCGGGTTGTTCCAGGCGGGAGAGCGCCGGATCTCCTCGGTGAGCAGGACCGCGACGCCCAGGAGGCGGGTCTCCACGCGGGTCTGGCCCGGTTCGGCGTCGGGGTTGTACGCGGGGGTGCGCTCGGCGCGGAACGGCCACGGATTCGCGGCGAGACGCGCCTGCTCCCGCTCAGCGATCCGGTTCTTGTAGCGCGTGAGCCGCCAGAAGTGGAACCCGGCGACTCCGGCGGCCGCGAGCAGGAAGATCAGGATCGCGGGGACGCCGGACGTCGCTATCGCGCTGCTGACCACGAGAGCGGCGATCACGACGACGACCGCCGCACCCTTCTTGAACTGCGGCGGCGGCCCGTACTGCAGATGTGCCGGGTAGCCCGGCGTGTTGCTCGCGGTGAACCGCCGGTAGGCGTCGTCGATCGCGGTCGCGCGCAGGTTCTGCAGGTAGTGGGCGGCGTCATGCGCCGCGGCCTGTGCCTGCTCCCGCCCGACCGGAACTGCATCCGCCGCCGTGGTCACCCGGCGGGCGATCTCCTGGGGCACCGTCTCCGCCATCTCGAACCTCCTCCAGATCCCTACCTCGAATGTACCGGCGTCTCGTAGCGCTGAGATTTTCGTTGGCTCGGCAGCGTCGACGCGGATGACCATTGTCAATCGTCCGAAAGGACGACCTCCGTGCCATCGGGGTGGTGTTCGACGAGGCGGCCCTGGTCGTCCAGGACAACTGTGACGACTCCCTCCGCGGCCAAGATCTCGCCGAAATCGGTCTCGTGCAGCTTCTGCTGGAGTTCCATTCGGAAGAGTGCGCCGTACAGCCGCGCTTCTTCGCGGGTGAGAGCACTGATGGGAACGGTTCCAGCACGAGCGGACTCGACACGGCGTCGTGAGGGAGTGTCGTGCGTTATCTCTCGACCGATCCTGACCCAATGATCGATCTGGTCGGCAACGGATCGGCCACGTCGAGCGGCTTCGGCGTGGGCGTGTTCGACGATGTCGTCGGCGATTCGGACTGTGTGCGACATCGTGGTTCTCCTCCGTCGACCAGATCGATGCGATAACACAATGCTAGGCGCCGTCGTGGCGCTCCGGCCACCGCCGAGACGGTGGTCCGGAGCTCCTGTCGACTACTTCAGGGCGACCGTCGCGCCGCCGGAGAACATCGAGTCATGCAGCTCGATGGTGGCGGGCTCGGCGTCCTTGGGCATGTCGAAGACGACCTTGATCTGCACCGTGTTGCCGGGGTTGATGTTGTCCCACACCGGCACGTCGGAGTCGCCGAGCGCGATCTGCGCCATGGAGTCCGATTCGAACGAGCGGCCCTGCGCATCCTTGACCTTCTGCGACGACGGGCTGAAGTCCTGCGGCTTGGTGCCGATGTTCTTCACCGTCATCGCGACGACCACGAACTGGCCCTGGGCCTTCTTCGCGAGATACGGGTTGTCGCCCACCTCGGCGAGCCCGGTCTGGACACCGGTCACCACGAACTCGAACTTCCCGTCGCGGACGGGGGTGTTCAGGCCCACGGCCTTCGGGTCCGCCTTCTCGGTGGCGGCAGTGCCGGCCGTGGTGCCGCCGGCGGCGGTCGCCTCGTCCTTGTCGCCGCCGCCGGTTGCGACCGAGACGACCACTAGGAAGGCGATCACCGCGAGCACGATCCACGGCCACTTGCGCTTCTTCTTGGCAGGGGGAGCGGGCGGAGCGCCGTAGGGCGCGGGCTGGCCCGGGTACGGCTGGCCGGCGTAGGGCTGACCGGGCTGCTCGGGCTGGCCGGGCTGCAGCGGGAAGGGCTGCTGAGACATGACGAATCCTCGATTCTTGGGATCTGTGAAGTCGACCTGAGGCGGGAAGTGCCTCACGTCGTGAGTGGAGCCCTCGGCTCCGTTGGATCAGGCCGACGGTGCGCGGACCGCGCCCGTCAGAAGTGATGACTGTTAGTTCAAGTCAGAATGCTTGTGCGTGTGGTCATTTCATCCTCCCCAGGACCTGATGGAAGGAGCATCGCACCGCCCACTGACAAGTTTCTGCTGTCGGTCTTCGGCATCGCGGTAGTCTCAGGTCAGCGGTTCGACGGAACTCCCGCCCAGGGCAGATCCCCTCCGCACGATCATTCGTGCTGCCCTGGGGGATTCTGGCGTGACGTTGTTGCGGGTCACCGCGAACCGACTGCTCGAGGAGTACACCTCGGAGTCGCTCGTGGAGAAGCTGCTGGAGCGCATGTTGTTCGAACGCGGAATCACCGTCGCCCGCGCCGAGCAGCGGTCGTGGGGGAACAGCCTCCCGTCGTTCGCCGCGGACCTGCGGCACGGTGGCCTCGGCGACGTCGAGATGCTGATCGAGTACAAGCTGCCGCTGTCCTCGCGACGCGCCGACGTCGTGCTCGCGGGTGTCCACCCCGATACCGGCGCACCGTCGTACGTGGTGGTCGAGCTGAAGCAGTGGTCGTCCGCTGCCTTGTTCGAGGACGATCCGGGCATGGTGACCGTCCCGCACCTCGGTGGTCCGGTGCTACACCCTGTCGCCCAGGTGGCCGGCTATTGCGAGTACATCGGGGACTTCGCCCGAGCGTTGCGCGGTCAGGATGATCCGCTGGCAGGTATCGCGTACCTACACAACGTCCACGATCCCGGCGAAGTCGCCGACCTCAGTGCCTACCCCGCAACGGCTGAGGGGCGTCTGTTCACCGGGGCTGACACCGACGCCATGCTCGCGTACCTCCGCACTCGGCTCAAGCCCGGTGCGCCGTCCGGCTACGCAGCCGATGCCCTGCTGAACTCGCCCGCCGCACCGTCGCAGCAACTGCTCGCCGTCGCTGCGGAGGAGGTGCGCGAACGGCAGGTCTTCCACTTGATCGGCAACCAGAAGCTCGCGGTCGACCTGGTACTGCACGACGTGGAGCGGGCCCGGGCCGCCGACACGAAGCGCGTTCTCGTGGTGACGGGCGGCCCCGGGAGTGGCAAGAGTGCGATCGCGCTCGCCCTTCTCGGAGATCTCGCCCGACGGGGCCGGACGGTGCTGCACGCGACTGGGTCCCGGTCGTTCACCACAACCCTGCGTCAGGTCGCGGGTGCCCGGGCGCCCCGCGTCAAGGCGATGTTCAAATACTTCAACCAGTTCGTCACCGCGGACCGCAACGGGCTCGACGTACTCATCCTCGACGAGGCGCACCGGATCCGGGAGACTTCTGCCAACAGGTACACGCGCGCGGCCGACCGGACCGGGCGTCCGCAGGTGGACGAGCTCATCGCTGCTGCTCGGGTGCCGCTCTTCCTCCTCGACGAACACCAAGTGGTGCGACCCGGAGAACTGGGTTCGCTGCCTCAGATCCGCGCCTACGCCGCCTCGCTCGGCCTGGAGACGGTGCACATCGCGCTCGACGACCAGTTCCGCTGCGGGGGCAGTGAGCGGTACGTCGAATGGGTACTGGACCTCGTAGGGCTCGGTGAGCGGGCGCCATGGACGTGGACGGGAGACGACGGCTTCGAGGTGCGGATCGCGGAGACGCCCTGGGACTTCGAACGGACACTCAGCGAGCAGCGGGACAAGGGCTACTCCGCGCGCATGACCGCCGGCTATTGCTGGCCGTGGAGCGATCCCACCCCCGAACGGACGCTGGTACCCGATGTCGTGATCGACGATTGGGCCCGGCCGTGGAACTCCAAGTCCGACCGACGGATGGGCGATGTTCCGCCCTCGCAGCTGTGGGCGACCGAGGACGGCGGCTTCGGGCAGGTCGGATGCGTGTACACGGCGCAGGGCTTCGAATACGACTGGAGTGGCGTCATCCTCGGGCCGGACCTCGTTTGGCGCGACGGCCGATTCGTCGTGCGACGGGACGAGAATCGCGATCCCAGCCTCAAGTCGAAGAAGAACCTCACGGACGTGCGGTTCGACCTGCTGATCCGCAATACCTACAAGGTGCTGCTCACCCGCGGCATGGTCGGAACCGTTCTGTACTCGACCGATGAAGAGACCCGCGAGGCGCTCCGGCGTCTCGTGCAGCAGTAACAACGAAACGAGCTCGGCCCGACAGGCTTCCGCAAGGACATGCCTCCACCCGATGCGAACCTTGAAGGGCGCATGGGCAATGACGGCATGGATCGTTACGATCGCCAGCGAGTATCCCGAGCACATGGGGATCGCATTCGAGGACAAGTGGTGGGACTTCGGTCAGCGTCGCGATATTCGAGCCGGAGATGATCTCTTCTTCTGGCAGGCAGGTGTGAAGAAGGTCGTGGGCTGGGCGACCACGACGAGCTCGATCGAGCCTCGAACAGAGGAAATGCCGCCAGCTCACTGGACGGATGATTCACCGACTCGCTACCGATATCGAGTGCACCTAGTGAAGCGGGCGGCGGCACCGGTTACGTCGCCGACGTGGGATGAACTTCGTGCGCGCATTGGAACGAAGGCATCTCCGAACATCCCTGTGATTGAGGTGAAGACCGGCGCAGGAGAGAGGTTCCTCAAATCGCTCTTTCTGGACGCGTCGAGTGAGATCGACGAGGCATTGCTTCGTCAGCTCACGGCAAAGGGGGCATTTCTCGACGCGGCCGACCGACGGCTACGGCGGGTCACCGATGTCGTGATCCGACCTGGCCAATCGGGCTTTCGCGACGGTCTTCTGGTTGCGTACGACGGTCGATGTGCAATATCGGGCAGCGACGTCACCGAGGTACTCGAGGCGGCTCACATCGTTTCGTACCGGGGCATGCAGTCGGATTCGGTGAAGAACGGGCTCCTCCTGCGTGTCGACCTGCACAGGCTGTTCGACAAGTTCCTAGTCACCGTCGGCGCGGATCGTCGTGTCCGTGTGGCCCCCGGACTGCGCGAGGGGGCGTACGGCGACTTCCATGGAAAACTTCTGCGCAATCCAATCGTCGCCGGCTCGGAGCCTGCCGACGAGGCCTTGGAGAACCACTGGAAAGCCTGCGACTTCATGACGTCGGCGGGGCAAGTTCGTATTTGAAATACGCGTAGGCGGCTCGATGGGAACTACGTGCAGGACCTACCCACTGAACCGAACAACGGCCACGTGGGATGCGCAGTCGAGGGCACCGTCGACGTCCATGTCGCGAACGGCGACGGTACGTCGTGCGAGGTAATCAGGGAGCGCTGCCGAGAATTTGAGCCCTTCGACGGATCGATCGTCGATCAGCGGGAGTCGCTGTTGCGCCTCGTCATCGAGCCGGAGTAGCTGGATCTGGTCGGCGATCGAGCCGGCGGTCAGGTCGGCGTGGAGGCGCAGATAGCGACTGTTGAACGATTGCCTAGGAGCGACGAGGTCTGGTGCCCATGCCGCAAGGGTGCGGTTCGCCTTGGTGCCGGCCCACGTCCACCATCGCCACTCGTTCTTCTCCCGCGCCACAACAAGACCGCGTTCGGAAACGCTCCATCCTGAAGTCTCGCGGAGGTCGCTCAAGGTCGCAGACGCTCGTCGAGTGAGCGTCACCCCGTCGGGCAGGGAACCGAGCAGGACTGCGCGTGCACCGCGGGTGAGGGCGAAGGAGTCACCGTCGGCGGCGCTGCCCCACTTGGCCTTGCCTGCCAGCGTGCTCGATTCGACGTACACCTGGCGGCGCTTCCAATCCACGTGGGTGACCTGCCAGGACCGGCCGCCGAGAAGGAGAACGCGCGGACCGTCGACGAGGTCGGTGAGGACGGATACATCCACCGACCCCACCTCCTGCCGGCCGGCGAAGACGCGGAACTCGGGGGCGGCAGTGAAGACGGCGAGCAACTCCATGAAGTGGCGGCGCCCGAAGCGCTTCTCCGCCTCGGCACCGATGAACGCGGTGCCTGAGTCATGCTCGAGAAAGCCTTCGTCGAGGAGGTACTGGAAGATCTCGTCGCCGTCGTGGTCGAACAGTGGGAGGGAACCCCAGCTGCCGCGCCAACCGTCGATCGGTACGCGGCGAGTCTGCAGCGCCAGGGCGAGCAGCTGTTGCGCGGCGATGTGGCGCGGTTCGGGAGGAGCGAGCACGGGTTCGACGAAGCCCTCCGACCAGCAGTGCAGCATGCCCAGGGTGTTGAGGACTGCTTCGTCGCTCGTCGCCATGAAGAGGCAGTTGCGGACTGTGCCGGGGCGTCGGCCGGTTCGGCCGAGGCGCTGAAGGAAGGACGAGACGCTTTTCGGCGCGTTGATCTGAATGACACGATCGAGGTCTCCGACGTCGATGCCGAGCTCGAGCGTGGACGTTGCGACGATCACGCAGTCCCTGGCTTCGGCGAAGGCCTTTTCCGACTGTCGGCGTTCATCCGCCGACAACGAGGAATGGGAGACGAACGTGGTGATTCCGCGTTCTCGAAGTTCTGATCCGAGTTCCTCGGCCAACCTCCGAGAATCGACGAACACCAGACGCTTCTCACCTTGATGCAGCGCGGCGATCACCGTTGCGGCGTTCTCGATGTTGCCCACCGAATCGACTGTGAGCTCCGGTGGGTCGGCCTGGCGCGCGGGAGGATTGATCACGCGGCCGGCAGTGCGGGCGCCACCCTGGAGCCAGGTCAAGAGGTCGTCGGGATTACCGACGGTGGCGGACATTCCGATCCGCTGCAGCCGCCTACCGACGAGACTCTCGAGTCTCGCCAACACCGCGAGGAGATGCCAACCACGATCGTCCCCGGCGAAAGCGTGCACCTCGTCGATCACGACGGCTCGCAGTTCGCCGAGCACAACTGCCGGATCGACCGATTCGGAGACGAGCATCGATTCAAGGGACTCGGGCGTGGTCAACAACACGTCCGGGCGTTCGGACTTGATGCGCTTGCGCTGTCCTGCCGTGACATCGCCGTGCCACGTGGCCGCATCACGGCCGACCCAGGCGGCGTACTCGGCGACGCGTGGCTGGAGGTTGTTGAGTAGCGCTTTGAGCGGGCAGAGGTAGAGAACCGACGTCCCCGACCAGCGTTCGCGTTGCATCTTGGTCAGGATCGGAAAGACCGCTGCTTCGGTCTTGCCACCGGCCGTAGGCGCGAGCAGGATGGCATCTTCGCCGGCCAGAATCGGCGCCACCGCGTGATTCTGGAGTGGCCGCAGGCCTGGCCACCGGAGGCTGTTCACGATGTGGTGCTGGATACCAGAGTCCAGCGCGTCGAATCCCGCGGTACCGGTCATGGACGGCTCAGAGCTCCACGTCGTCCGCGGACGACGCGCGCAGGACCTCGTCACGCTCGGTGGAAGCGATGGTCAGTCGGTAGTCGCGCCGAGGATCGAAGTCCTCGAACTGATCGATCCGGTCCAGGACATCGGCGACCAACTTCTTCAGGAACAGCCGCGGCGAGACCCCGACCTTGCCGCCGAGCTCGCCGGCGACGGCGGCAGCGAGGTCCCGCAGGTAGGCGTCGTCGCACACAGACAGAATTCGTGAGGGCGAGGCGGCACCGTCGGCGTACAGATCGCGCACCCGTGTGCCCACTTCGACCAACTTGTCCATGTCGAATCCGGTGAGCCGGATCTGCGGTGCGCGAGGGTTGTCGAAGCGGGGGTCACCGAAGTCAGTGTGGAGGCGTTGCGCAAGTGGTGGGAGTGTCTGTACGCCCATGCGGCCGTCATAGAACGCCGGCGTGCCGGTGATGAGCAGATACAGCCCGGGGTATCGGCCGGAGTCCAGTTCATCGAGCCACTGACGGAGTGCATTGAGCGCCTTCTCCCGCGAGTCACGGCGCATGCGCTGCAGGGTCTCCACCTCGTCGATCACGAGGACGAGTCCCGCGTGCCGGGAGCCCTTCAACACCGAGAGTAGGCCGGTCAAGAAGCCCATCGCGAGGAAGTGGTCCACGTCCTGCTTCACTCCGGCGAACCGCTTGGCCTGCGCGCCCACGTGGGGCTGCCCGCCGAGCCAGGCGATCAGGCCGTCGGCCGTGGCGGCGTCGCCGGATTCCAGAGCCTCGCGGTATTTGCGCAGCACCATCGGGTACTGCGGTGTGGACGATGCGACCGTCGCGAGGCGCTGCTCCAGCAACTTCTCGACCTCCGCCGCGGGTGCCTCGTCGGTCCCGAGGGCGTCGGCGGCGTCCTCCTCGACGCCGTAGAGCCAGGCGTCGATCACGGCGCGGAAAGCGCTCTTGGAGAAGGCCGAGGTGCGGAGTTCCTCGATCGTGCGTCGGTACACGGTCTCCAACCGGTGCAGCGGCGTCTCCAGCTCGCTGATCTGTACCTCGGCGACGGCGAAACCCCGTGCCATCGCACGCTGTTCGACCCAACGGGCGAAGAACGTCTTACCCGCGCCGTACTCGCCACGGACCGCCTTGAACGCGGATCCGCCGGCGGCAACCGCGACGAGATCCTCGTCGATGGCTCCGGCGAATTTGTCGATGCCGACGGCCAGCGCATCGAGCCCGCCATCCGGCACCGTTCCCTGACGGAGCGACTGCAGGATCTCGCGTCGCCGGACCGGCGAGACGGGGCTCACCGTCGAACTCCGAACTGCTCGAAGAGAACATCGGCAGCGACCACCAACTCTGTTCCGTTCACCGAGACGGCCTCCACGCCGTCGACGTTGAACACCTGCAGGAGCGTGGGGGCGGTGCGCCCGACGCGCGCGGACGTCGACCCGAGCAGTGCATCGACGCGGGTGAGTGGCAGGACGCCGCCCAGCGAGATCGCTTCTCGGATGACGCTGCCGACCGCCGCTGCCTTCATCCGGGGTGCGAACAGCCGCATCTGTGATCGGAACAGGTCGCTCTCCTCAAGGGCGGCCACGGCGCTGTCGTGGACAGGTGCCGAAGGTGATGCGCTCGGCGCATCGGGAAGGTCGAACAGACCGTCACCCTTCGGCTCCGCCTTCCTCCGGGCGGGCTTGATCGGTGCCTTCGGTGCAGCGATCGGTATCGGACCGATGCTTGAGGCCGGCGACCCGTTCCAGAATTGCGGAGCCTCGATGCCGCCGGGCGTGAGGTCCAGATGGGCGGGCGGAGCGCCCTTCACGAGGATCGTGACGGGGATGGTGACTTCCGCGAGCGACGCGCCGCCGTGGTAGCCGGCCTTCTTGCCGGTGTACCGGACCTGTTCGTCGACGGCGAGGATCTCCTCGTTCCCGGCCGCGAGAACCCGTGGGCCGCTCACGAGAACCTCGTACGCCTCCGCGGCCTCGTCGACGGGGCGGTGCCGTGAGGAGGTCCGGGTGCCGCGCTGTACCGACGGTGCCTCACTGCGCTCGACGACGTGTCCGTGGTCGGAGACGAGGACGACGGTGCGCCCGACGGTCGCGGCCGCCGCGAGCAGCGCCTCCAGGTGCCGCACGTGCGAGACGGTCCAGACGGTGCCGATCGGATCGGACTTGTCCAGGGCGTCGTCGATCGTGTTGAGCACGCACGCGACCACGGGGGTGTCGACGGTGTCGTTGATGGACTCGCGCACCTCGGGGGCGAGGGACCCGCCGGCGAGTGCATCGATCTGGGCCTTGTGAAACAGCGGAGTCTGTTTGGCCGGCAGTCCGTTTCGTTCGAGCCACGAGGCGAAACCGGGCTTTTCTTTGGTTTGGTCGCCCGCGGTGAGAGCGCCGGTGAGCAGCGAGCATCGGGAGAAGCGCGTGACCGTGGGAAGGACTGCGACAGCTGAGGTGGGAAGGTCGTCCCGTGTGAACTGCTGCCACTGCGGACTGCGTCGGGTGAGATCGGTGACGATCTCGTTGGCCGCTGCGGAGCCCATGCCGTCCGCGACGATCACTAGCACGGGGGAGCGGTTCTGCCGATCGTCCCCGAAGGTCGACGATGCAGCTTGGGTCAGTGGCACGACGACGCGGTCGAGCAGATTCTCGATCGGGAGGAACGCGTCATCGGACGGGGCGTGCGTGGCTGAAGCCGCGAGTTCCCTGGCGAACTCTCGGTCGTATTTCCCACGCCGCGCGCGGACCGTCGCCAGGATTCGACCGTTGGCTGACTGCAGTGCGGGATCCTCTGCGCCGACGAAGGCCTCGTCGATCGCCGCGTCGACCCAGGAGATCGCAGTGCGGTATGCGTGCAGCCAGGCGCTCAGCCCGACGGGCGACTCGAATTCTCCGCGCGTCCATCGCAGGAGGCGTAGTGCAGACCGGGCGACGCGGACGTCCTGCGGTGCGTCGGGTCCGTCCGCGAGGGCGGAGGAGTGCGCTCGGACCGCCTCCCAACTGTCTTCGGCGTCGGCGAGGGGACCGCCTTCGACGGCGGAGTCGAGGGCTACGGCGAAATGAGCGAGTCGGTGCGGGAGTGCGTCGGGGAGCACGTCTGAGCGACCCACGAGCGGGGCCGCGCGGAACTCGGCGACGAGGTCGGTGGCGCGCCGGAGCAAGGATGCCGTGCCGCTCTCCTGAGCGGCGAGCGTGGCGGCGGTACCCCAGGCGCGGATTTCGCGTTCGGTCAGCTCGACACCGAGCGCCTGAGCGAGCAGCGTGCGGACCACGACCACGGAATCTCGTGCTGCGCCCGGGGAGTGCGGGCCGGCATGGGTGTCGTCGGTGAGGGCGGCAACGAGGCCGAGCGGCACGAGGTCGGACGGCCCGCGCGTGCGCCAGACGGCGGTCATGGCGCGGCCCGCATCCCCGAGTCGCCCGGATAGCCAGGCGTTGAACTGTTCGAGCAGGACCGGATCGGCACTCTCCCGCCAGGACTCGAACCTGAGAGGTGTGGAGGAGATCGACCACAGCGCCACGCGATGCGGGGAGACGCTGTCTGCCTCGAGTCCGAAGCCGCGCGTTAGCGCACCGAAGAGGTGGTCGCTGGTGAGCACGCCTCCGGGGGCGGGTTGCACGACGTCCGGGAGTGAGCGCAGGGCTGACCGCGCGGCGTCGTTCTTGTTGCCCAGCAGGCTGAACTCTTGGCTGGTCGCGTTGAACGCCTCACGGAGCGCGGGCCACGGATCCAGATGGGAGAGGGTGTGGCGGCCGGTGAGGTGGTCCTGCACTCCGACGGGGATCTCTGTCGCCGGACGGTCCGTGAGGATCACGACCCAGTCCACTTCGTGCCGGTCCAGGAGAGCGTCACGGATCGCGAGCACGCTCGGGGCCGTGCGCACGCGGACGCTCTGTCCGTCGACGGTGAGCGTCGGGTCACCGGACCACTCCGGTCGCGCCGCGACGGCGATCGCACCGCGCGCGTACTCCTTCGCCTTGAGCTGCCGTACCAGCGCGCGGATTCCGGCGCGGTCGGCGACCGGTAGTGAACTCGTCACTCGTCCACCCGCGTGATGGTGACCTGGAATCGCGCTCCGGGGTGGGCGCGCAACAACGCCTGAAGGTGCCGCTCGAACAATGACTCCGTCTCCGCATTGAGGTCCAGGGTGACCGGCTGGAACGTCGACTTGGAGGTATCGAACGGCAGCGGAACCTCGTCGGGGTCCGGTCGCGCCGGCGGCGGCGGAGGCGGAGCGACGGGGCCGGGCGCGAGGGCCTCCAGCCACGACTCGCGCTGGCCCTTGGCGCGCTCCAGTGCGCCGGCGAGGCCGATGGCGAACTCCTGTGACGTCACCGCTTGCTGGATGTCGGACAGGATCCGCTTGGCTTGGCTGCCGTGCGGGGTGTCGCCCGGCGCGTGGAGCAGGACGTCCCACTGCCTCGTGGGGTTCTTCGTGATCGCCTGCGCCACGTCGGCGGCCGTGCTCAGCGATTGCGAGACCTCGATGTCGGACCCGCGGAGCGACGCGTCCGCGATCAGGGGAACCAGGTCCAAGTTCTTGGTGCCCGGGACTCGGTCCTCAAGCAGTTCCATCAGATCGGCCGCAAGCGGACCGCGGCCCTCGCTGAACGGGAGCTTGAAGTACTCGTAGTACGTCTGCAGCTCGCGGACGAAACTCCGGCGGCCGGCGAACTCGGAGCGCGCGTACTCCCGCACCGCGTCACCGAACACGCCGAGATTCGTCGCCGTGAGGTACTCGCTGAGGTTCTGGCCGGTCCACGTCTTCCACCGCTGCACGGCGCGCTCGAACACCGCCTGGTCGGGAAGGGGCTCGAGACGAAGCTCCATGGCCGGCTTGATCTCGCCGACGGCGGGCTCGTCCACCGTCGACTTGAACAGGAACCAGGACCGCTTGGTCCGCGTCGCCCACACAGCCGCGATCAGGTCGACCATGTCGTCCGTCAGGCCGCGGCGCTCCGCGATCTTCGCGATCGCCTGCCGCAGCGCCGCCACCTCGACGGCGCCGCCCTCATCGATCCCGGCGCGACCCAGCTCCTGGGTGATGCGGTTCTGCCAGGCGGTGAACTGGTCCGGGCCGAACATGAGGTGGGTCTCGTTGGTACGCGCCAATTCGAGTGGTCCAACAATGCGGCGCACCGTCGAGCGTTCGGATTGGTCGAGGGCCACCCGGCCGTCCGGCACCGACTGGGCTTGCCGCAGGCGGCGGAGCACGAGGTTGAGGTCACGCCGCAGGATGAGCTTGTCCTCGGGAGAGAATTCGGGATGCTCGGGGAACCGGGAGGCGAACGCGTCGGCGAACAGTCGGTCCGCGGCGGCGCCGAGGGTGCCGCCGATCGGCGTGCTCACGTTGACCCCGGAGTGCAGAGGCCGGAGGTAGGGCTCCGGCGCGGTGGCCCCGCCGGCCACGCCGTACGCCACTTGCAACGCCATGCCGAGCTGCGCCACGGTCTGGTTGCGCTGGCCCTCGAGGATCGCCTTCGCCGCAGCGCGATCCGCTTCGGGGAGCTCGTTCGCATAGGTGCCCCAGCGTTCGCCATTGAGTAGGTACTCGAGCACCACGAGCCGGCCGAGGCGGCGGTTGGTGTCGTCGTCGAAGAACGTGGGCAGCCAGGCGATGGTAAAGGCCTCGTCGCCGGTGCGCCTCAGCTCGTCGATCCGGTCGTGGTCCTCCTGGACGGTGTGCCCGGGGTCGTCGAAGGGGAGGTCGACTACGAGGCGCAGCGCGCCGTTCGTCCGCGGGACGAAGGCCTCGTCGGAGAGGTAGCCGCGGTCACGCACGTTGCCGAAGACGATCTCGACGGTGCGCTCGGTCCCGCGCCAGACGATCTGGCGGAGGCGGGCAGCGTCGATGGTGGCGGTCGCGTCGGCGACGCCGAATTGCTCGGCGAGGAGCCGGCGGATGAGTTCGCGGCGCCGGCCGTCGGTGTCTTCCCCGGAGGCGCGCTTGACGATCCGTTCGTAGTCGACCGATTCGAGGGACGCGGAGATGATCGGGTTAGCGTCCGAGGTCACGCTGATCTCGGGGATCTCGGCGGCCCAACGCTTGACCTTGCCGAGGATCTGTCCGGCCTGGTCGCCGGGGATCAGGGAGATCACGCTGCCGTGGTTGAGGGAGGCCAGTCGGTTGGCGTCGATCTGCTTGAGCGCGGGCACGTTCGGCGCGATCGCGGCCATGAGCAGCGTCTTGGCGATGCGGATGTCGGCGCGGAGTCCGGGCGGGGTCTCGGCGTCGGCGATGTCGGAATCGACGCCGGCCTCGCGGAAGAGCAGCGGTCGCAGCTTCTCCAGCCACAGGGTGCGGGCTGTCTTGAACGTGGATGCCGCGGCGGCGTTGATGGCGGTGCCGCCGGCGCTGTCGATCACGTAGTCGAAGGCGTCGCCCACGGGGATCACGTTGGAGATGGTGAGCTGATCGGCCTCGTCCTGCAGCATCTGCTGCATCACCTTGAGGGCGGTGCGCTCGCGCTGCATCTGGCCGGAGAGCGCGCGCAGCGTGGCAATGAGGGCGGGGGAGAAGGGGTAGGTCAGCTTGAATGCGTCGGCGTCAGCGCCGCGGTGCTGATCGTCGGTATTCACGCCATCGAGCAGCACGTCCCACACCTTGGGGCTGCGCTCGATCCGGCCGAACGAATCCTGCAGCGCGGTGGCCGCTTCCGCGTTCAGGGGTTGGAGGAGGCGCTTGTTCGCGATAAAGGGAAGGTTCTCGTCACCGAGCGTGACCTCGCCGAACCGGCCGGCCTGGTGCGCGAACGCCTGCTCCACGGCCTGCTGGGTGGCGCCGGAATCGCTGCCGCCCGCGACCCATTTGGAGAGGTCGTGCTGGCGCGCGATGAACGAGGCGATCGGGACGGCGAGGCGCCCGCGGCTGGTCTCGACCAGCTTGGTGATCTTCTGGACCTCGGCGCTGAACTTCTCGCGCTCGGTGATGAGGAAGGTGAGCCACAGGACCAGCTCGTCCAGGAGCAGGACCACGCCGTCGTATCCGAGCGATCTGGCGTGGTCTGCGATGACGGCCAGGCCGTCTTCGAGTGGCAGCCAGTCGGTGTTGCGGGAGAAGCTGGTGAAGTACGTCGCGATCAGCGCCTGCTGCAGACGCGCGCGGTCCGCCGCAGGGGCGCCGGGCGCGGAGGCCTCGGCGTAGGTGGTGCCGTTCCAGGTGGTGGTCGCGGCGCCAAGCGCCGCCCAGTTGACGGTGCCCAACGGTGCCGCCTCGCCCTGATTGAGGCCGCCGAAAAATTTCTCGTCTCCCATCTCGGACCGGAGGCGCGCGGCGTCCTCGAAGAGCCCGCCGGCGGAGTGGAGGACGGGCGGCCTGGCATCGGGATGAAGCTGGGCGATCTGACGCAGGTACTGATCGAACAGCGCCGACTCGATGCTGGTCGAGTCGAGGAAGTGGAACGTGAGCCGCAGCAGATTCGCGTCGGCGATCTTGGGATGCTTCGCGATGATCGGCTGCAGGTCAGCGATAGCCAGGGCCTCGGGCGCGTGCCCGAGCACCCCGTACAGCACGGCCATGAAGTGCGACTTACCGGAACCGAACGACCCGTTCAGGTACGCGGCCTTGTTCTCCCCGGTGCGGAGCGCCTCTTCGACGGTGCCGAGCGCCTGATCGAATGCCTCGGCGATCGCGGGCGTGACGACGTAGTTGTCGACGGTGCCCTGCATGTGCCCGCGCTCGACGGAGTCCGACAGGCGCAGCACGTAGTCGTTCGTGCCGTGCGATTCGGGGATCGAGAACGTCTCCCGCAGTGTGCGTGCGGGTGAGCCTGGGCTTGGGAACATGGTGTCTCGCTACTCCGTTAAGTCGTGGGTCCACTTTGCCTAGTCGTGTGGATGTTGTAGTTGGGCGGAGCCAGACGCGCCCGCGGTGACGTGGCGACCTCAACGATCGTAGTCGCAACACCCTGCCGCGCTCTGCGCGTAGTAGCCGCCCGGGTCCTCATAGCCCGAATCGTGCGCAACTTTCGCTGCGAAGTCATGATAATCGTCCGATGCTCGCGAATCAGCGGTCAGTCAGGTTGAGCGCCTTCAATAGCGATGGGTGAACTTGCAGCCCCTCAGATGGCCGGGCGAGGTAGGGGTCGTCGTAGCGGAATTTCACTGTTGACCCTGACTTGAAAACACCGATAACGGAGCAGTCAAACAGAAGGTCGAGAACCTTATGGGCGTCACCTTCGGAGATTCTGTTCCGAGAACAGGATTGTAACCACTCGGATTCAGTGTGGGATCTCTTCCCGAGGCCTTTAAGTGCACGAACAACTTCGTCGAATTCGATCTCGTGCAACCCGATTTCGTCTTTTAGTTCCCGAAGCATGTGGTCGCTATACGGTCCTTCACCCTCGTAGATATCGGAAGGTGAAATGCTCTGCATGATATCGGCACGGGACTCTTCGGCATTGATGCAAAACGCAATGAGGTCGCGAGGTCGTCGCATCGTCCTCTTTGTCATATACTTAAACGCGGACTGTCTGTTACGCATTTCCTCGATCGGGAAGGCTTTGGCCCAGGCTGCGGATTTCGAACAATCTAAGGAGTGGGAAATTCGGAGAGCCACGATATCTTGAAGTTCGTTGTCGGACCAGTCCAGATGCACCTGATCCTGGCTGGTTTTGTTGAGATCATTGAAGCTTAACGCGTTCCAAATATCGGTCCTTAAGAAGGCGACAACGGGAGCGGGATAGCCTTTAATGCTTAGCGATATTGAAAGGTCTCGGGCCGCGTTGATTGCGCCGGCAATTAGCTTTTTGCTCTGGTCGGATCCGTCCCAGGCGTCATCGAGTCGGTCGACTAGGACCGTAAACGGAGCCCGACTGAAGTTCTGACTGAAGATCTCTTCAATCTTTGACAGAGAGCCCGACATTTGGGGGTCGACCGCGCGAGGCCCGTCTGCTACCGTGATGCCGCCGCCGCCGACTCCCGCCACGGTCGGTAGCGTAAGTGTCTTCGGGTCACGCGATCTTCTGAACCAGTTCCCTAATGCACCGAAACTGCCAACACCGCTCGTTATGCCTATTTGATTGAACGCCGCGACCAACGTCTTCTGTTCGGTTCTTTCGAGAGAATTGAAGATCTTTTCGGCGGCAATATAGTAGTATAATAGTTTCCACGACAAGCTATAACTGCGAGCTGGGGTCAACTCTTCTTGATTGAGATTTCGATGTATTTCGAATGCGTAGTCGATCAAGTCGAGGCTGATTACCTCGACGTCTGGGCATGATTCCTCAATTCTGGATTCAAGGTATTTGAATAAGGCGGTCTTTCCTGCGCCTTTTCGGCCCAGCACCAAATATTTTCCACGACCAACTATGTCCTGAACATGGCGAGTTGCCAAGAAGTAGCTGGGCAGGTCTTTGTCGCTTTCGGCCTCAAGGCGACCAAAATCGAGTCGAGAGTAGTCTTCGGGCGGCATTATCGCTCCTTTTGGGCGGGTGCTCTACGGTCTCCGTCTGATTGGTGGTCAATAATCGGGGTATAGGTAGCTGTGAATATCGACATCAAGAACGGGATCAGCCCTCGAGTGATGCTGCTTGATCCACGGTTTAATGCCCCTGTGACGGCAATGGATGTATTCACGGAATGATTGCCTTCTGACTCACGCTCTGCCCGTATCGACGCTATTGCGAGGCCTTGGTAGGCGTGGTTCCAGCCAGCCCAGCCGAGGAGAGGGGTAGGGTCGGTAGCGCGGCCCAGGCCGGGGTAAGAGATGAAGCGTTCCTTGGGGACGTCTAGCTTGCCGCGGTGGGACCAGTAGGACTGCTTCTTGAAATCAGCGCTGGTGTACTTCGGGGGGACGGGGATGTCCTCGGCCTTCGCCAGGCCGGCGTCCTCCTGGCGTTGGAGCTCCCAGACCTTCTCCCATTCGGCGCGTTTGCGCAGACCGGATGGCTTGTAACGGAGTTCGGCGAGGAATGGGACGGCTTCGTCCTTGAGGAGCTTCTCCAGTGTCTTCGTGACCGGAGCGTCCTTCTGGCCGGCCCACATGTCGAGGGCGATGATGAAGTCGGGGTTCGTCTCGACGCGCGCGGCAAGCTCGGCGACGGAGAGGGGTTGCGGTGTGCCCTGTGGGGTGAACCAGAGGGACTTGTCTTCGAGGCGGTCGAGGAGCCAGTTTCGGAGAGCACGTTCGAACTTCGCCTCCCAGGACTCGCCGGCCCAGCGGCGCTTGTACTCGGGCTTCTCGAGAAGCCGGATGTACTGGTTGGACTCGATCTCGTCGAGTCTCCGCTGTACGAGGTCGCGGTATTCGGCGGACCAGTGCTGGGGGATCTCGGTGATCGGGGTCGATCCGTGGCGAGCGAACCACGCTGTGTCGATCTCTCCTGCGGCGGCGCGGCGAGCGAGGGCGATTTCGAAGGCGCGTTTGCCCAACGCGATTCCGGGGGCGGCGCCCGGGGGGAGTGTGAGGTCCACGTCGGTCAGACCGTAGAGGCTGTAGGGACTGCTGCACGATCGGGTGACAGTGTCGGTGTCATGCCGCTGAGGCGGCTGTGTTGATGATCGTCTCGTATTCGACGGGCGTCAACCGGCCGAGGCGGACCTGACGGC
>NZ_JBBCSS010000004.1:0-542313 GCF_037148755.1 Tsukamurella sp. USMM236 | reverse complement strand
GGGCGGCGAAGTTCTTGCCGTCCGACCACGGGATGTAGTCGTGGGGGCTCCAGTCCTTCGTCATCGAGAGATGGCGGTTGACGTTGTCCTCGGCGACACCGGAGAGCTCCTGCAGGAGCTCCAGCTGGGTCAGTTGGCGGGTCGACATCATTCCTCTTTCGACGTTTGGATCAGTTCCAGATTATCCCGAAAGTCTACGCACTTCGGTCGTTGTACTCAACGTCCCCAGCGGAAAGTGACCCTTTCGGGTAAGGGACGCACCAGGTGCATCGCCATGGGACGTGGGTACGTTACACCGAGACGAGGGTCACAGGATCCAGCCGAGCTCGCGGGCCCGCACCGCCGCTTCGTACCGGTTCGCGGTTCCCAGCTTCGCCATCGCGGACGAGAGGTAGTTGCGCGTGGTGCCCGCGCTGAGGTGCGCCCGCTTCGCGATCTCCTCGACCGACGCGCCGTCGACGGCGAACTCCAGCACGTCGGCCTCGCGCGGGGTCAGTGGCGAATCGCCCGCGCTGATCGCCTCCGCCGCCAGCTCGGGGTCGACGTACCGCCCGCCGCCGTGGACGGTGCGGATGACCTGCGCCAACGTGGCCGCCGGCACCGTCTTCGGCAGGAAGCCGCGGACCCCCGTCGCGAGGGCGCGCTTGAGGTAGCCGGGCCGTCCATGGCTGGTCACGATGAGCGTCGCGGCGCCGGGCGTCCGGCGCAGCAGCTCGGCCGCGGTGTCGATGCCGTCCGGGCCGGGCATCTGCAGGTCGATCACCGCGACCGCGGGCGGGAGGCCCTCGGTGACGCGGCGCTCCCACAGCGCGATCAGCTCGGTGCCCGACGCCGCCTCCGCGGCCACCGAGATGTCCGGTTCCAGGTCGAGCAGCGCGGCCACGGCCGTGCGGATCAGGTGCTCGTCGTCCGCGATGACCACCTCGATCTCGGGTGTCTCGGTCATGCCGCCTCCCAGGTTGCGGTCAGGGTGAACTCGTCGCCGTCGTGCGCGGCGTCCAGTGCCGCGCCCACCGCCCGGAGCCGCCCGCGCAGCCCGTCGATGCCCGACGGTGCGCCGTCGCCCCCGGTCGCGGGGCCGGCACCGTCGTTGCGCAGGACCAGGCCCGACGGGCGCAGCGTGAGCACGGCCTGCGTGGCCGTGGAGTGCTTGACGATGTTGGTGGTGCCCTCGCGGACGACCCAGGCGGCGGCCTCGTGGAGTGCGGGCGGGATCTCGTCGGGCTCGCCGATGACGCGGAGCTCGCAGCCCGCGGCGGAGAGCAGGGAGCGGGCTCCGGCGACCTCGGTGGCGAGGTCGATGGCGCGGTAGCCGCGGACCAGGGTGCGGGCATCCTCCATCGAGGAGACCGCGAGGGCCTTGACCTCGTCCATCTCGCCGGCGGCGCGTTCGACGGCGCCCGCCCGGGCGAGCGTGGCGGCGAGCTCGCTCTTGACGGAGATGGCGGAGAAGGCGCGGCCGACCACATCGTGCAGGTCCCGGGAGAAGCGCAGGCGTTCCTCGGCGACCTCGAGTTCGGCCGCGAGCCGCTTGCCGTTCTCCAGCTCGGTGAGGATCTGCATGCCCCAGACGGTGCTGCGCGAGGTCCACATCAGTGCGGCCCCCACCACCAGCAGCAGGAAGCTGACCTGCCAGGCTTCGGGCCCGCGGGTGAGCAGCGGGGTGAGGACGGCGCCGGCGACGAGGACGAACCAGCGGTGCCGCACGAACGGGATCACGCCCGCGGACGCCATGAAGAAGGTCATCGATGCGGTGACCGCGGCCTCGTTCTTGTCCACGCCGGGGAATCGGGCGGCGACGATGGTGGCCAGCCAGACGCCGGCGACCCCTACGACCGCGAACCGCCAGGCGAGGCGTCGCTGGCGGTCGGTCGCGCGGATCGCGAGGTCGGGCTGTGCCTCGATCCCCGCGATCGAGGCGAGGCCGGCGATGACGATGCCGATCGCCGGCCAGGCGCGGGTGCCACTGACCAGGAGCATGGTGACCACGCCGACCATCACGCTCTGCAGGACGAGCCGGGTGTAGAGGCGGTACTTCTCCACACCCGGCATGTCCCGCCACCACGCCACGACGCGGCGCAGCGGGGCGGGGATCACTCGATCACCCGCGGTCGTCCCAGCGGAACCACTTCCGAGTGAGGACGAGGGACGGCAACGGGCGTCACCCGCGGTCGTCCCAGCGGAACCACTTCTTCGCGAGGATGACTGCGATCACGGTCCATACCGCCAGTGTCGCAAGCGGGCGGCCGGTCTCGCCGAAGGTGGCGGCGAAGCCGAGCGTCGCGGCGTCGTCGGGCGCGCCGGGCGCGAGGCCCGCCTGCCCCAGCCGGATGAGGTCGGAGATCGCGGCGAAGGGCGTCCAGTCGGCGATCAGGGCGAGCCGGTCCGGGAGGATCTGCCGGATGTTCGCCATGCCCACCATCGAGATCACCATGACGGGCATCGACGTGATCTGCGCGGCCTCGGCGTTCTTGGTCATGGCGCTGGTGGCGAGTGCGAGCAGCGTGAAGATCACCAGGCCCGCGGCGAGCGCGAACACCATGAGCAGGGCGTTCACGGGCAGCGGCCCGCCCGCGCCGTACACGGCGCCGGCCACGATGACCGCGCCGAGCACGGTGAGGGCGATGCCCGGCACCGCGGGGGCGGCGAGGATCTGCAGGTCGGAGGACTCGCCGGTGCGCAGGCGCTTGAGCACGCCCTCGGAGCGACGGGTCGTGACCATCGACAGCACCGAGTAGTACTGCACGAACAGCAGCGCGAAGACGGCGAACATCTCCATCGTGATCGCCACGCCGAGCGGCTTCGGGGCCGCATCGCCCCGGGCGAGGAAGAACAGCAGTAGCGGCGTCCCGATGGGGAAGACGGTCCCCATGAAGAGCAGCGTCTTGTTCCGGCGGAACTGCAGGAACTCGGCGTGCGCGAGGGCGCGCAGCGGGTGCCGGCCGTATCCGACGGCGGGCGCGGACGGGGTCGCGGCGGTGGTGGCGGTCATGCGGGGGCTCCGATCGGCTCGTCGGCGACGGTCTCGTCGCCGCTCGCGATGGTGAGGAAGACGGACTCGAGGGAGGGGTGCCGGGCCTGCAGCCCGGACAGCGCGAGGTCGCGGCCGGCGGCCCACCCGAGGAGGGCGTGCAGGTCGTCCTGCAACCGGAAGGTGCGCAGGGTGACGCGGCCGGCACCGTCGGCCGCGGCGGACCAGCCGTCGGCGAGCGACGGCAGGGGCACGCCGGGGTCGTCGAACGAGATCTCGGCGGGGTGGCCGCCGACGATCTCGCGGAGCGTCCCGAGCCGGGCGATCGCGCCACGGTGCATGATCGCGATGCGGTCGGCGAGCGCCTCGGCCTCGTCGAGGTAGTGCGTGGTGAGCACCATCGTGACGCCGTCGCGCTTGAGCTCGCTGAGCAGCTTCCAGGTGGCGCGGCGGCTCTCGGGGTCGAGGCCGGTGGTCGGCTCGTCGAGGAACAGCAGCCGCGGCTGTCCGATGAGCGCGCACGCCAGGTCGACGCGCCGCTGCTCGCCGCCCGAGAGGGCGCCCACCCGGACGTCGGCGCGCTCGCGCAGGTTCACGCGGTCGAGCACGGCGTCGGCGGTGGTGGGGTTGCTGCAGGTGCCGCGCCACATCTCGAGGGTCTCGCGCACGGTCAGCTCGGCGGGCAGGCCGCCGGACTGCAGCATGATGCCGGTCAGCGGGCGGACCCGGCGCCGCTCGGCGTGCGGGTCGAGGCCGAAGACGGCGAGCTCGCCGGCGCTGGGCCGGGCGAGGCCCTCCAGCAGGTCGAGGGTCGAGGTCTTGCCGGCGCCGTTGGTGCCGAGGAGCGCGAAGACCTCGCCGGCCTCGACGCGCAGGTCGATGCCGCGGACGGCCTCGAAGGCGTCGGCGCCGGTGCCGTACGTGCGGCGCAGACCGGTCGCCTCGATGACGGGGCCGGGGGCGGACGCGGGGGCGCTCATCGACGGTCCCACTTCCGCATGCCGAGCACCCACCGCACCGCGAGGTGCAGCGCGGCGACGCCGGCGACGATCGAGGCCAGCACGACGGGCGGCTGCAGCACGACCACGACGAGCGCGATGAGCACGACCGTCGCGACGATCACGGCGCCCTCGCGGGCCCGGGTCGGGGCGGGGCCGAGTCGGCACACGTCGACGAAGAAGTCGTGCAGCCCGCCGGACGACGGTGCCGCCGGCGGATGGTCGGGACGGTGGGCGGTGTGGAGATCGTTGGCGTTCATGCATTCAGCTTGTCCGCGATCCGGGCCGCCCAGTAGTGCGCGCTGTCAGCGGTTTCCCGCAGGTTGTCACCGATTCCCGATGACATCTGTCATGCCGGGCGGCCGCACCGCCCCCGTGCGATCATGAATTCGTTACCGAATCTTTTCCCGTTCTTCCTCCGCCGGACGGGGAAGTGCAGCACGCTACGGCAGTGACCGCCACGACCGAACGGGTGGAGCCATCACCCAAGACGGGGCTGGCCGCCAACCTGGTACTCAAGGACAACCTGCTGTTCCTGTTGTTCGTCGTGCCGAACCTGGTGCTGCTGGCCGTCTTCACCTATCGCCCGCTGATCGACAACGTGCGCCTGAGCTTCCAGGACTGGTCGCTCGCCAGCGTGGACCCGGCGCGGTGGATCGGTCTCGACAACTATCGCGAGTTCTTCTCCAAGGCGGAGAGCTGGCAGGTCGTCACGATCACGCTGATCTTCACGGTGAGCGCGGTCATCTTCTCCATGGTGCTGGGCCTTGCGCTGGCGATGCTGCTCGATCAGAACCTCAAGGGCCGCAACCTGGTCCGCTCCGCGGTCTTCGCGCCCTTCGTGATCTCGGGCGCGGCGATCGGCGCAGCCTTCTACTTCGTCTTCAACCCGCAGTTCGGGGCGGTCGCCTCGATCCTGGCGTGGCTCGGCATCGAGAGCCCGGACTTCTACCAGAATCCGGGCTGGGCGCTATTCCTGGTGACCTTCACCTACATCTGGAAGAACCTGGGCTACACCTTCGTCATCTACCTCGCCGCGCTGCAGGGGCTCAACAAGGACCTCGACGAGGCCGCCGCGATCGACGGCACGCCGCCGTGGCGCAAGTTCGTGCGCGTCACGCTGCCGCAGCTACGGCCCGCGACCTACTTCCTGTCGATCACCGTGCTGCTCAACAGCCTTCAGGTCTTCGACATCATCAACATCATGTTCCCCGCGGGCGGCCCGCAGGGCGGCACCACGACGATGGTCTTCGACATCTACTGGCAGACCTTCCGGAACCAACGCGCCGGCTACGGCGCGACCATCGCGACGATCATGTTCCTCGTGCTGCTCATCGTGACCGTGGTGCAGGTGCGGATGATGGATCGGGGGGACGAGAAGTGAGCGGATCGCCCACGGGCACCACCGGAATGAAGGCGCTCGGCTACCTCGGCATGGCGGCGACGCTGCTGCTCGTGGCCGTGCCCGTGTACTTCATCGTGATCACCTCGTTCAAGGACCGGCCGGACATCTTCGTCTCGCCCGCGACGTGGTGGCCGCCGACCTGGTACCCCGAGAACTACAGCTACGTGACGCAGGAGATCCCGTACTGGCAGTACCTGCGGAACTCGGCGATCATCACCCTCGTCACCGGGACCATCAAGTTCGTCCTCGGCGTGAGCACCGCCTACGCGCTGGTCTTCCTGCGCTTCCCGTTCAAGAAGCTGCTGTTCCTCGTCGTGATCGCGGCGCTCATGGTGCCCAACCAGATCACCGTCATCTCGAACTACGCGCTCATGGCGGACTACCGCAACACCTTCGTCGGCATCATTCTCCCGCTCGCGGGCGTCGCCTTCGGCACCTTCCTCATGCGCAACCACTTCCTCTCGCTGCCCAAGGAGATCGTGGAAGCGGCGCGCATGGACGGGGCCGGTCACCTGCGCCTGCTGTTCCGGGTGATCCTGCCGATCTCCATCCCCACGATGGTGGCCTTCGCGGTCATCACGCTGGTGAACGAGTGGAACGAGTACCTCTGGCCGTTCCTCATGTCGGACAACGCCGCCGTCGCGCCGCTGCCCGTCGGCCTCACCCTGCTCCAGAACACCGAGCAGGGGGTGAACTGGGGGCCCGTCATGGCGGCCACCCTGCTCACCGCCCTGCCGATGCTCATCGTCTTCCTGATCCTGCAGCGGCAGATGATCAAGGGCCTGACCTCCGGCGCCGTCAAGGGCTGACCGGGACCACCACAGAAGAAACACCAAGGGAGAAACTCATGGGCGACTTCACACGGCGCGGATTCCTCGTCACCGGCCTCGCGGCGACCGCGGCGGTGGCG
The DNA here is from genome assembly GCF_037148755.1 of Tsukamurella sp. USMM236. Lineage (NCBI taxonomy): Bacteria > Bacillati > Actinomycetota > Actinomycetes > Mycobacteriales > Tsukamurellaceae > Tsukamurella > Tsukamurella sp. USMM236. Next base: position 536,029 of record NZ_JBBCSS010000004.1, on the reverse strand, counting down.
GCGGCGTGCGCGGGCTCGGGTTCGGGCGGCGGCTCGTCGAACTCGGGCAGCGGCGGCAGCGGCGGCGACATCACGCTGCGCTTCCTCAGCAACCACCCCGGCAGCTCGAAGGCGACCGAGCAGGCGTTGATCGACGAGTTCCAGAAGGCCAACCCCGGCATCAAGGTGGAGCTGCTCGACGGCGGCAAGAACTACGAGCAGGTGGCCCAGAAGTTCCAGACCTCGCTCTCCGGCGGCGACAAGGCCGACATCATCGTCGTCTCCGACGTCACCTGGTTCAACTTCGCGCTGAACAAGCAGATCGCGCCCCTCGACGACCTCTTCGGCGCCGCCGGCCTCAAGCCCGAGGACTACGTCGACTCCCTGCTCGCCGACACGAAGTTCGAGGGCAAGCACTACGCCGTGCCCTTCGCCCGCTCGACGCCGCTGTTCTACTACAACAAGGACGTCTGGAAGAAGGCCGGCCTCGAGGACCGCGGCCCCAAGGACTGGGACGAGTTCGCGCAGTGGGCACCCCGCATCCAGGAGGCCATCGGCGGCGACAAGAAGGCCATCGTGATCGCCGACGGCGAGAACTACATCGACTGGGTCTTCGAGGGCTGGAACTGGTCCAAGGGCGGCGCCTACTCGGACGGCTGGGACCTCAAGTTCACCACCCCGGAGTCGATCGCCGCGGCGAACCAGCTCAAGGACGTCATCGGCAAGTGGGGCCGCCTGGCCACCACCCCGGAGAACGACTTCGGCGCCGGCCTGGCCGCCGTCACCCTGCAGTCCACCGGCTCGCTCAAGACGATCAGCACCACCGCCAAGTTCGAGCTCGGCACCGCCTTCCTCCCCGGCCCCGCCGGCAAGTCGTGCCCCACCGGCGGCGCGGGTGTCGCCGTGGCCGAGGGCATCTCGGCCGACCGCAAGGCCGCCGCGGTGAAGTTCATCGAGTTCCTCACCAACACGGCGAACACCTCGAAGTTCTCGCAGGCCACCGGGTACATGCCGGTGCGCAAGGCCGCCGTCGACGAGCCCTCGATGAAGGCATTCATCGAGAAGAACCCGAACTTCGGCACCGCCGTCAAGCAGCTCCCGCTGACCCGCAGCCAGGACAACGCCCGCGTCTTCGTGCCGGGCGGCGGCGAGGACATCGGCCGGGCGCTGCAGCAGATCGCGACCGGCGGCGACGCCGCGGCCGTGCTCGGGGCGCTGCAGAAGACCATCCAGGGCAAGATCGACTCGCAGATCAAGCCCAAGCTGCCGAAGTAGTCCCGGCAGCAAACGGTTCCGTACGAACTAGGAGTGACAGGAAGACCATGGCAACGGTGCGTTTCGACGGTGCGACCGTCCAGTACCCGGGCGCCGAGCGGCCCTCGGTCAGCTCGCTCGACCTGGACATCGCCGACGGCGAGTTCGTCGTGCTGGTCGGCCCGTCGGGCTGCGGCAAGTCGACCAGCCTGCGGGCGCTGGCCGGGCTCGAGGCCGTCACCGACGGGCGGATCCTCATCGACGACGTCGACGTCACGGCGGTCTCGCCGAAGAAGCGCGACGTGGCCATGGTCTTCCAGAACTACGCGCTCTACCCGAACATGACGGTGGCGCAGAACATGGGCTTCGCGCTGCGCAACGCCGGTGTCTCCAAAGAGGACACGGCGAAGCAGGTGGCCGAGGCGGCGGCGATGCTGGAGCTGGAGCCCCTGCTCGACCGCAAGCCCGCGCGGCTCTCGGGCGGGCAGCGGCAGCGCGTCGCGATGGGGCGCGCCATCGTGCGCCACCCCAAGGTCTTCGCGATGGACGAGCCGCTGTCGAACCTCGATGCGCGGCTGCGGGTCTCGACCCGCTCGCAGATCTCCGCGCTGCAGCGGCGACTCGGCGTCACCACGCTCTACGTGACGCACGACCAGGTCGAGGCCATGACCATGGGCGACCGCGTCGCGGTGCTCAAGGACGGGCTGCTGCAGCAGGCCGCGCCGCCGCGCGAGCTGTACGACGACCCGGTCAACACCTTCGTCGCGGGCTTCCTCGGCTCGCCCGGCATGAACCTGCTCACCGTGCCCCGCACCGACGCCGGCGCCGACCTCGGCGGTGCGACCGTGCCCGTGCCGCGCACCGTCGAATCCGGTGCGACGGTGACCGTCGGCCTGCGGCCCGAGGCCTTCGACGTGGTCGCGGCGGGCACCCCGGGCGCGGCGAAGGGCACCGTCGCGCTGGTCGAAGAGCTGGGCGCCGAGGCGCTCGTCTACGTGACCGTCGACGGTCAGGACAAGCCCGTCGTGGCGCGCGCCGACCGCGCGTCGACGCTACGAGCCGGCGAGGAGACCGGCCTCGTCCCGGCGGCGGAGCAGGCGCTGTTCTTCCACGCGGAAACGGGCGACCGGCTGCGCTGACCGTCCGCCGCGCAGGAACATCCGCCGCTGCGCGGTCGCCCGGTGCAGGTCCAGCATCGCGTCCACCGCGCGGTCCCAGGTGTACTGCTCGGCACATGCCCGCGCGGCCGTGCGGTACTCGTCGCGCTCCAGGACCGCCCGCACGGCCGCGGCGAAGGCGGCCCCCGTGTCGGCCGCCGGAAGCCCGCACCCGTCGCGGGTCACGTCGGCCAGGGCGCTGTTGCGGGACACCACGATCGGCGTGCCGGAGGCCAGCGCCTCCATCGCGCTGAGCCCGAAGGTCTCGTGCGGGCCGGGGCAGATTGCGACGTCCGCCGCCGCGAGCAGGTCGGCGAGGGCGTCGCGGTCCGCGAGGTGCCCGGTGAACGTGACCGGCAGACCGCGGGCCTGCCGCCGCAGCTCGTCGGCCATCGCGCCGTCGCCCGCGATCACCAGGCGGGCGCGGACACCGTCGGCCACGAGGGCCCGCACCACCTCGATCCCGCGCGCCGGGTGCTTCTCCATCGAGAGTCGGCAGGACTGCACGAGGAGGACGTCCGCAGCGGTGTCGTGCGGCCCGCTCGCTCCGCTCCCGGCGCCGGTGGCCCAGCGGGCGCGCGCCGATGGGGTGGCGCGGTCCGGGCGGAAGGTCGCGAGGTCGACGCCGAGCGGCACCGTCTCGACGTTGGGCGCCTGCACGCGGGCGAACTCCTCGCCGGCGAAGGCCGTCGTGCAGACGACCGAGTCGTAGCTACGGGCCGTGCCCAGGTTGGCCACGTCGGCGGCCCAGGTCGCGACGCGGAGCGGGGCGCCGAGTTCGATCATCCGGTCCAGGCGCTCGTGGCTGATCATGATCGAGCCGATGCCGTGCGCCTTCGCCCACGGGCCCATGCCGCGCAGCGTGAGGCGGTCGGAGACCTCGAGGCTGTCGGCGCCGAGGCGGGGGAGGAGCCGGCGGATGAGGACCGGGCTGGCGGCCCGGTAGCCCTCCACCTTGAAGAACTTGCGGCCCGGGACGGTGATGCGGCGGACGCCCGAGTCCAGCACCTCGTCGTCGTGCCCGCGGCCCGCGACCACCAGCGTGACGGCGTGTCCGCGGTCGACGTAGCCCGCGCCCAATTGGTCCACGGCGGTCCGCAGGCCGCCGGAACGGGGCCCGTAGAAGTTCGCCAGCTGAACGATGTGCATCGGCTGCATCCCGCCAGGCTGCCCGCGAGGTCGGTCGCGGGGGTGAACGGGCGGAATCCGCTGGACGAACTGTATGAACTTGTCGGTCCACGGGAGCAGAATCAGGGGCATGACCGTACGCCTGAACCCCTACATCAGCTTCTCCGACAACGCCCGCGAGGCGCTCGAATTCTACCGGGACGTCTTCGGTGGCGAGCTCGAGATCTCCACCTTCGAGGGCATGCCGCCCGAAATGCTCTCGGACCCGAACGACGCCACCAAGGTGATGCACGGCCAGCTCACCACGGCGGACGGCTTCACCCTCATGTGCGCCGATACACCGACCGGGATGCCGCGGAACGTCGGTGACGACGTTTCCGTCTCCCTGTCGGGCGACGACCTCGCGAAGCTCACCGGGTGGTGGGAGAAGCTGTCGGCCAGCGGCTCCGTCACCGTCCCGTTCGTGCAGGCACCGTGGGGTGACACCTTCGGCATGTGCATCGACGGCTTCGGCGTGCACTGGATGGTCAACGCCGCGGCGTCTTGACCCGGCCCTGCGCATGTCCCGTCGCCGGTCAGTCGCTAGACTGACCGGCGCTAGGGCCTCTAGCTCAATTGGCAGAGCTCCGGACTTTTAATCCGTTGGTTGTGGGTTCGAGTCCCACGGGGCCCACTCAGAGTTCCTTGTTCCTTCGAGCCGACAAGCCGATCCTTGTGGTAGGTATGGCGTGTGGCCTCTCCTTACCCTCCGACGCGTCTGCCTCGCTGCGAGCTGTGCGGCGGCACCCAGGTCGGGAATCTCGCCGTGTGGGGTGCCGGACTACATCCGATGTCGCAGACAGTATGGGCAAACGTTCTGTCGGAGTTGGCCGCGGTCGTATCTCTCGGGTGCGGAAACACGAGGATGTTTGCGACCAACCTCGACAGGGTTCGGAGAGAGGCTCAGGCCCATCCCGAGCGGTTCACGTGGTGACTGCGTGCGGAGCGGTGGTCTGGATGTACTGGAATTCGTCACCGTCGATGAGTGGGAGCGCTGGCTCGAAAACCACCATGCGGACGCGGGGGAGGCTTGGCTGCGGATCGCGCGACGAGGATCCGCGGTTCCGGGGCTGACGATCGAGGACGCGCTGGACGGGGCGCTCTGCTTCGGCTGGATCGACGGGCAGCGGAGGTCGAACGACGCCGACTCCTTCCTCCAGCGCTATTCGCCGAGGCGCCGCACCAGCTCGTGGTCGCGGATCAACGTGGAGAAGTTCGAGGCGCTGGCCGCCGCGGGGAGGGTGCGGCCGGCGGGCTACGCGCAGCGCGACGCCGCGCGGGCGGATGGGCGCTGGGACGCCGCGTACGCGTCCCAGCGCACCGCCGAGACGCCACCCGATCTCAAGGCGGCGCTGGCCGAGAACCCCGCCGCTGCTGCGGCGTTCGAGGCGCTGAGCCGGTCCGATCGTTACGCCGTGATCCTCACGTTGCTCAAGGCCCGCACTCCGCAGCGGCGCGCAGAGCTCGTCGCGCGGGCCGTCGCCGACCTGAATGCCTCAGGAATTCGAGCCCAGGACCCGTAGACGTGCTCAGGTGCACCTCCATGCTCGAAGAACTCGACATCCTGAGGTGTCGGCGACTACTGCACCGCCCCGCCCTCGGCGACCGCGCGGAAGCGGTCCAGGTACAGCGGCCAGCCGTTGGCGCCACCGATCCCGGCGGACGCCTGCTCCCAGCCCTCGCCGTGCCGGTCCAGGTGGCGGTGCTCGATCTCGACCCGGGTGCGCTCCGGAGTCTCGGCGACGAAGCGGATCTCGACCTCGCTGGTCCGCGTGGGATCGGTCTCGATCTGCCACTGCGGGCTGATGTCCCAGCTGATCGTCAGCGAGTTCGGCGGATCGCATGCGAGTACGCGCGCCCAGGTGCAGACGGTGCCGTCCGTCCCGACGTCGTAGATCGTGCCGCCAGCCTGCGGTTCGAGCACGGTCTTCGCGATCGGCACGGCGAGCAGGTTGTGATCGCGCGGCTTGATCTCGTCGAAGCGCTCGGTGAACACGCGATAGGCGAAATCGATGGGCACGTCGACGGTGATGTCGACCTGCAGTGCGGTGGGGGCGGACGATGCGGCACTCATGACGGTGGATTCCCTTCCTCGGCATAGGCCTGTTCGGCCAGCTGCTTGAACGTGGTCAGCGTCTGCGTCCAGTAGCCCTCGAGCTCGCGCCGCAGGGCGGCCAGCCCGTCGGGCCGGGGCCGGTAGAGGCGCTCGCGTCCCTGTTTGCGCACGTCGACGAGGTGCGCGTCGAGGAGGACGCGGAGATGCTGCGAGACGGCGGGGCGGCTGACCGGCAGGTCCCGCGCGATCTCGGTGACCGAGCAGGGGCCGGCAGCCACCCGCGCGAAGACCGTTCGCCGAGTGGGATCGGCGAGGGCGGACCAGGGGTCGGCTGCGACGGACACAATGCGTAAGTTACTACTTACGCATTGTGTCGTCAACAGGTCAGGCGCCGTACGGCGCGAGCGCGATCCGGCCCCAGGCCACGAACGCGAGGGCGGCGATGAACACGATGTCGCCCGCCATGTACCCCCACTCGTCGCGGCGGAACCGCGTCGTCGCGGCCCCCGACATGAACAGGGCGAGCCCGCACGCGGCGAGGGGTGAGAGCACCGTCGCCACCCCGGTGACGGCGGGCAGGATCAGCCCCAGCCCGCCCGTCACCTTGATCGCCCCGATCGCCTTCAGGTGGGCGTCGCCGAAGTCGTCCACCCAGTGCTGGTTCGCGCCGAGGGCCCGGTAGCGATCGCGGGGGAGCGCGAGCAGGGCCAGGCCGCCGGCGGTGAAGCCGAGGGCCAGGACGGCGGTGATGATCCACAGTGCGATGTTCATGGCGGTGTCCTCTCGTTACCTTCGCCCGTTCGGGCTCGTCACAGGTCTGACGGATCACCGCATGGAAAGGTAACGACGATGGACCGCACTGAGCAGTTCGAGCAGCACAGGCCGCGACTGATCGCGGTCGCCACCCGCGCCCTCGGGTCCCGCGCGGACGCCGAGGACGCGGTCCAGGAGGCGTGGCTGCGGCTCGACCGGTGCGACGGTCCGCCGATCGAGAACCCGGGCGGCTGGCTCACCCGCGTGGTCGGACGGATCTGCATCGACGTCCTGCGCGCCCGTACGGCGCACCCCGAGACGGAGTTCGACGACGTTGATCCCATCGTCACCGACGACGACGGGCCGGAGGACGTCGCCGTCGCCGCGGACGCTGTCGGGCTCGCGCTGATGGTGGTGCTCGACTCGCTCAAACCGGACGAGCGCCTGGCCTTCGTCCTGCACGACCTGTTCGCGGTGCCGTTCGCCGAGGTCGGCGCCATCGTCGGCCGCTCGCCCGACGCCGCGAAGATGGCGGCGAGCAGGGCGCGGCGCCGGGTGCAGGGCGGCCCGTTGCCGATCGCCGAGCGCCGCGAGCAACGCGCGGTCGTGGACGCCTTCCTCGCCGCCGCGCGCGGCGGCGACTTCGAGGCCCTGCTGCGGGTGCTGGATCCCGACCTCACCTGGACCCGCCGGACGCCTCGCGGCGAGGTGGTCACCATCGGCGCGAACGCGGTGCTCGACGCGGTGCGACGGGGCGACCCGAGCCGGATCGAGGCACGCCGGGTCAACGTGAACGGGTCGCCCGGGATCCTGGTCTGGGGGCCCACGGGGAAGCCGGTCGGGCTCATGGCGTGCACCGTGGTCGGCGGCCGGATCGTCGACGTGGTCTCCATCATCGACCCGGCGCGGCTGGCGCGGATGGATCTGCCCGCACGATGATCGCTGGGGCCTGTTCAGCCGCTGTTCACCGCCGCGGCCCGAGGCCGTCGATTTCTGGCCCCTGACCAGCCGATTTGGGAACTGGGTGGAATGTGCCATAAGCTATCCCAGCTCCCAACGGAACACGGAAGCGGTGCGGAGAGCGGCTTCAAGTCGCCCGAAGCGAGCCCCCTTCGTTTAGTGGCCTAGGACGCCGCCCTTTCAAGGCGGTAGCGCGGGTTCGAATCCCGTAGGGGGTACGTCGCAAGACGGAAAATTGCATATGGCCCTGTGGCGCAGTTGGTTAGCGCGCCGCCCTGTCACGGCGGAGGTCGCGGGTTCGAGTCCCGTCAGGGTCGCCATCCGAGTTCGGAAGAACTCGGCGGTGACGGTTTTACCGGCACGGCCAGGTAGCTCAGTTGGTACGAGCGACCGCCTGAAAAGCGGTAGGTCGCCGGTTCGATCCCGGCTCTGGCCACAAGCAAAACCCCCTGTTCGCAGGGGGTTTTCTTGTGTCCGGAGACGGTGTGCGCCCGCGGCCGATCCGGGGGATTCACCTGATGTGCCGACGCCGGCCGCACGACAGAGTGGACGCGAGCGCCGGCACCGACGTGGGGAGCTACGGCTTCTACATCTTCGACCGGATCTCGCTCGCTGGGCAGCTCATCCGGCGTTCGGCGCCGTCGGATCCGGGACCGCCGAAGGACCGCACGCCCCTGGATCCGGTGCGGAAGGCGGAGGCGAAGCGGCGGGCCGCGGCGGGGGAGAGCACAGAGCGGATCGCCGAGGACTTCGACGTGCACCCGAGCGTGGTCTACAGCGCGGTCCACTCGTTCGACTGACGGCGCATGAGTACTTCCCCCTAGAAGGCCGCGCACTGTTACGGATTCCGGGCAACGGGCCGACGCGCCATGATCGACAGGTGAACGAATCCTCGCGCGGAGGCACCCCCGCAGCCGCCGGTCACCAGGTGCCGCAGTACCCGTACCGGGCGGCGATGCCCGTCGGGCGGCAGGTGCCGACCCACTGGCCGGCGTGGCGCATCGTCGACCTGGTGGCGACGATCGCCCTGTTCGTCGGGTACGCGGTCGGGGTCCTCGGGCTCCTCTACTTCAGCATCTTCTGGGTGATGGCGACGGACTCCTGCGGCGCGAACGACTGCGACTACGACAGGCTCGGCACCGCGTACGTGCTGAACGACCTCGGCGGGGTCGTCGTGTACGCGGTGGCCCTCGTCGTCGCCGTGATCCTCGTGGTGCGGAGACGGCCCGCGTTCTGGCTGCCGCTCGTCGGCGGCGCCGTCCAGGTCGGGCTGTTCCTCGCCGCGATGAATCAACTCAGCGGAGTGACCGCGGCGTAGGCGTTCGCCGCCCTCGCCTCGTCGGGAACGCGGGTTGTCGCCGTTGGGTCACAGCTCACCGGGATGTTCGCGCTGGTCACGGCACCGAAGTGCAGCCATCGCGCCAATGCGGTGAAGTGAAACAAGGGTTCTGTTCCGTACATGTACGGTTGCGCGGCATGCGTGCAGGCGGCAATCATGTCGTTCTCTCCGCGAAACGTCTCCGTGGGGCCCGGCCCGCGAACCGCGCGGGCCGCACGACGAAGGAACGAGCAGTGGTGACTGTGCGACTGTATCCGGGCGACCGGGTTCGATACCTCGAGGAAACCGCCGCCTTCGGCACCCTCCTCTCCGTGCCGTACGACGAGGAGGCCTCGGTACGCCTCGACGACGGCAGGGCGATCCGCGTCCCGGTCGACCGCATCTCGCGGATCTCGGAGCACGCCGCGACGAAGGTCGTCGACTGAGCTGCACTACACGGTGGTAACGATTGCCTGGTGATCACCGAACGAGAGGACGACGGCGCACCGCTGGGGGCTGCGCCGACCGTCGTTCGGGGGAATGCATGATCAGGACATCGAAGGCCGCCATCGCGCTCGTCGCCGCACTCGCTCTCACCGGCGGGTGCGGCGACGGATCCACCACGGCGGGGGACGCACCGTCGACCTTCGCGGCGCCGGCGACGAGCGCGCAGGCCGGAACCGGAGAGGCCCGTGCGGGTGCCACGACGCCGCCCGGCGCGGGCGGCGACTCACGCCCCGTGACGCAGGGGAGCGGGAAGTGCCTGGACCTCTCCTCCTCGACGGTGCGGGATGCGGTGGCGAAGCTCCCGTCGTTCCGCGGCAACGGATTCACCGCCACGCGTGGCACCGACGCGAGGGAGGGCTCCTGCCCCACCCTGATGTGGGCGCGCGCCGACCTGACCGGCGGTACGGGGAGCTCGCCCGTGTGGATCCTGTTCTTCGACCGCCAGGGCTACCTCGGCACGGCGACCAGCCGGTACACCACGTTCACCGGTGTCTTCGGCAGTACCGACGACTCCGTCGCGGTCTCGTACCGCTGGCTCAACCCGGGCGACAGTACCGCCGGCGTCTCTGGCGGCCCCGTGATCGTCACGTACACGCTCTCGGGACGCACCGTGACGCCCGACAAGGACGTACCGCCCCAGGTCTTCGACGGTGGCGCGCCCGCGCCCACTTCCACCGCGCCGCACGCGCCGACCGCGACGCCCGCGCCGGTCTCGCACTGCTCGGAGGCGACCCCTGAAACCCTGCGGACCAACGCCCAGATGAACTGGGGCGCGCAGATCGTCCAGCCCTTCGCCGTCGACTCGGTCGCCTGCGCCGACGACTGGGCGACCGCGCGCATACCGGCGCGCGAGGCCTATCCGCAGAGCGCAAAGCTGTTGTTCCGCTACACCGGCGGCGGCTGGAGCGGCGTCGCGTTCGGCAGCGGCTTCTCGTGCACGGAGAAGGGCGTTCCGGCGGCCATCGCCGCCCGGCTCGGCTGTTAGGCCTGGGCGTCGATCAGCTGAGGACTCCGGAGGTGATCAATCGCATCAGCGCCGCGGTCACGGTGGCGAGCTCGATCTCCGGGCGGGTCGCGTACTCCACGGTGGCGGCGTTCACGGCGCCCTGGAAGACGGTCCAGTCGAAGGTCCGGTCGCGGGCCTCGATGAGACCCTGCGCGGCGATGGACCGGCTCGCCGCATCGAGGATTCCGCTCCAGCTCTCCCGTGTTCTGCGCCGCTGCTCCTCCAGTTCGGGCGAGACGCCGACGACCTCGATGAAGCACAGTCGCACCCGCCGGGGATCGGCGCGGAAGTGATCGAAGTAGGCCCCGAGGCCGACCCGGATCCAGGGTTCGAGCTCTGTCATGTCGCTCGGGAATCCGTCGACCGCAGCCGTGAGGGAGGCCATGGCGTTCGCATGGACCTCCGTGTAGATCGCCGTCAGTAGCGCCTCGCGGTTGGCGAACAGCTCGTAGAACTGCCGGGAGGACAGGCCCGCCTCGGCGCACACGGCGGGCACGCTCGCCGCCGAGTACCCGTCACGGGCGAACACCTCGAGTCCCGCCTCCATGAGGCGCTGTCGGCGCTGGGCGCGCCGGAGCTCGAGCTCCTCACCGCCGTACTGCTTGGTCCGTGCCACGGGATGACGATACCGCCGAGGCGTGTGTCCGACGTCCATCTGAAACAGATTCGTTTCGATTTGGCGTTTCCGCGCCCGGCCGCGTGCTAGTGTCCGTCATCACAGTGACACACATATGTTTCACACTAACCCCCGGGAGGGTAACGTGGCAGCTCGTGGCGGTATTTCGCGACGGATCGTGAGGCTGGTCGGCGCCGTGGTCCTGGCGTTCGCGATGGCGGTGACGGGGCTGCCCGGCGTGGCCTCGGGCGACGCGGTGCGCCCGGCGACGGTGCCTGTCGAGCCGGCTCCGGCGATCCCGTTGCCGGCCGAGTTCGACCCGTCGTTCTACGCGCCGCCGGCCGCGGCCTACGCGGACAAGAAGCCTGGAGAGATCGTCGCGGCGCAGGCGATCAACGCAGCGAACTTCGGCGTTCTGCCCCTCAATGTGGACGCGTGGAAGGTGTCCTTCCGTACCGAGAACACCCGGGGAGAACCGATTCTCGGTGTGACCACCCTGCTCAAGCCGCGGGGTCGGACTGCGGGTGCGCGGCACGTGGTGTCCATGCAGTTGGCGGAGGACGGACTGGCGCAGTACTGCGCCCCGTCGTACGCGGTACAGCAGTGGTCGCTGAGCCTCCCCGTGCAGAACGCCGCGATCCCGTTCGAGATGCTGGTGGTGCAGGGCGTGCTGCAGCAGGGCTACGCCGTGTCGATACCGGACTACCAGGGCGCGGCGTCCGCCTACGGGGCGGGCCCGTTGCACGCGCGGATCACCCTGGACGGCCTGCGCGCGGCGCGGGACTTCGGTCCGCTGGGGGTGTCGAAGGACAGCCGGATGGCGATGTTCGGCTACTCGGGCGGCGCCATCGCGACCGGTCACGCGGCGGAGCTCAAGCGCAGCTACGCCCCGGAGCTGCCGATCGTCGGCGCTGCCGAGGGCGGCGTTCCCGCGGATCTCGGTGTGGTGCTCGACGTCGCGAACGGCCAGGCGACCAGCGGGCTGATCTTCGGTGCGGTGCTCGGACTCACCCGCGAGTACCCCTACTTCCGGGAATTCCTCGAGAAGCACCTCGACCCCGCGGGGAAGTTCCTCGCTGCGATCAAACAGCCCTTCTGCGTGGGTGTTCAGGCCGCGACATTGCCCTTCGTCAACCTCAAGGGCATGATCCGGTGGCCGGGCGATCCGCTCACCGCGCCGCCCGTCCGGCGGGTTCTCGCCGAGACGAGGATGGGCACAGTGCTGCCGGACATGCCGATGTACATCTGGAACTCGAATCCCGACGAGGTGATTCCAGTCGGTCAGGTCAACCGGCTGGTCGCCGACTACTGCGCCAAGCCCGGGGCGAGGGTGACGTACACGAGGGACCACTTCAGCGAGCACATCACCGGTGAGGTCGTCGGCGCGCCACTCGCGCTGCTCTGGCTCCGGGATCGCCTGGAGGGCAGGCCCGCCCCGTCCGGCTGCTCCACGAAGGACGCGGGTTCGATGGCTCTCGATCCGGCCTGGTGGCCGACCTTCTCGCAGGTGGTCGGCGGCGATCTGGCTGCGCTCTTCGGGCACGCGATCGGGGCCGGTCGCTGATCGCGGGTCAGTCGAACTCGACCTCCAGATCGTCGGCCCGGGGGAGTGACTGGCAGGCGAGCCGGACGCCGTTGCCGAGCTCGTAGTCGTCGAGGGTGTCGTTGACCAGCATGTGCACCTCGCCGCGGCGCAGCGTGAAGGCGCAGCCGCCGCAGTTGCCCTCGCGGCACACATAGGGAGCGTCGAGGCCCCGGTCCAGGAGCGCGTCGAGCAGCACCTGGTCGCGGGGCCAGGCGATGACGGTGGTCTCGCCGTTCAGGCCGACGGTGGCGGTCGCGGCACCGTCCGGCGATGTCGGGCCGCCGGCCGGCGCCCCGGAGGGCGTGGCGGCGAACGGATCGCCGGTCAGCGACGAGAAGGCCTCGCGGTGGATGCGCGCGCCGTCGATGCCCGCGGCCGCGGCGGCCTCGGTGGCGCAGTCCATGAACGGGGCGGGGCCGCACAGGTACGCCGACGTCGCGACGGTCGGCGCGGGCAGGAGTGCGCCGAGCGCCGCGGCGTTTGGCAGACCGCGCTCGGACTCGAGCCAGTGGGTCAGGCGCAGCCGCTCGCCGTACGCGCCGGCCAGTTCCGCCAGCGCGGCGTCGAACACGACGGAGCCCCGATCCCGGTTCGCGTAGACGAGCGCCACCGGCACGGCGGACTCCGCGAGGGCGGCCCGCAGGATCGAGATCACCGGCGTGATGCCGCTCCCGGCGGCGAACAGCACGAGCGCGTCGGGGGAGTCGCGCACGGTGAACCGCCCGCCGGGCGGGAGGGATTCGAGGATCATCCCCGGCTTCGCGTTGTCGCACAGCCAGTTCGAGGCGTAGCCCCCGGCCGTCCGCTTGACGGTGACCTGCAGATGCGGATCGATCCCGGGCGTGCTGGAGAGCGAGTAACAGCGCGGCGCCCAGGTGGTTCCGTCCTCCGGCGTGCCCGGCACGCGCAGCGTCAGGAACTGTCCGGGCAGGTAGTCGAAGCGTTCCCCGGCGGGGCGCGCGAAGACGAGGGAGACCGCGTCGGCGGTCTCCTCGATCACGTCGATGACCTCGAGGGGGTGCGACTGCGCGGGCGTCGATGGATCCACGTGCTCTGCTCCTTCGTCGGGGACCCGGACGCTACCGCGATAACTGTGCCATTGACAAATGGCACGATTGCTGGTGGTGTGGATGACATGCGAACAACGACACCGGCGCCGCCGGTCCCGTCGGCCTCGACGACCCGTTCCGACCTCGCAGCCGCGCTGACCCGCTACGGATTCGGCGCCGCCACCGGGTTGATCCCGATGAACGCGCCCGGGGTCCGGCTCGCCCGCGGCCTCGTGGCCGCGATCATGGGCGCCCTGGGCTCGACCCCGCGGGGGACCGCTGTCACCGCGGTGCGGGCCCCGGTGCGGGGCGACTGGGTCCTCGGTCCCGGCGTCACCTACGGCCGGCGCGCGATCTACTACGTGCACGGCAGCGCCTACGCGATCTGCTCGGCGCGCACGCACCGCAGCCTCGCCGCGCGACTGTCCGCCACCACCGGGCTCCCGGTCTTCGTCGTGGACTACCGGCTCGCGCCGGAGCACCCCTTCCCGACCGCCGCGGGCGACATCGCCGTCGGCTGGGACTGGCTCCTCACCCAGGGCTACGCGGCCGAGGACCTGGTGATCGCCGGTGATTCGGCCGGTGGTCACCTCATCTGCGACCTGCTGCTGCACCGCGCTGCCACCGATCGCCCGCAGCCCGCCGCGGCCGTCCTGTTCTCCCCGCTCATCGACCTCACCTTCGCCCTCGCCGCAGAGCAGGAGCGCGTGCGGCGGGACCCGGCCATCTCCGCCGCCGCGGCGAAGCGCCTGGTCGACCTGTACACCGCCGGCGTGGATCCGGAGCATCCGCGCCTGCGCCTCGACTTCCAACGCTCGGACCGGCTGCCGCCCTTCCTGATCCAGGCCGGCGGCGCCGAGATGCTCTCCGCGGACGCACGGTACCTCGACGCCGAGCTCCGCGCGCACGGCGGCGCGAGCACGCTCGAGATCTGGCCCGGCCTCATGCACGTCTTCCAGGCGCTGCCCCGGCTCGCGCCGGAGGCCGACGCCGCGCTCCTGCGGGTGCGCGACTTCCTCGCCGCACTCGACACCGTTGCGGCTCACACTGATTCGGAGGCCTCCTGATGTTCGGTATCGACCGATTGTTGCACCACCTCGTCCGCGATCCGATCACCGGCGACGCGAAGGCCGTCGTCACCGGCGCCGGCAGCGGCATCGGCCGTGCCTTCGCGCTCGAACTCGCCGGCCGCGGCGGGGAGGTCGTCTGCGCCGACATCGACGAGGGCCGCGCGAAGGAGACCGTCGGGCTCATCGAGGCCCGGGGCGGGAGGGCGCACGCCGTCGTCGTCGACGTGGCCGACCGGGCCGCCGTCGAATCCCTCGCGGCATTCGCGCGCACCGTCTTCGACGGTCCGCCCACCCTGGTGATCAACAACGCGGGCGTCGGCATCGGCGGCCGTCCCGTCGGCGACATCGGGCTCGACGACTGGAACTGGGCCCTGGGCATCAACCTGTGGGGCGTGGTGCACGGGTGCGAGCTGTTCGCGCCCATGCTCCGCGAGGCGGGCCGCGGCGGCATCATCAACGTCGCCTCCGCCGCCGGGTTCGCGGCCGCGCCGTCGATGGGGCCGTACAACGTCTCGAAGGCCGGCGTGATGTCGCTGTCGGAGACCCTCGCCGCCGAGCTGGCCGGGACCGGCGTGAACGTGACGGTGCTGTGCCCCACCTTCGTCAAGACCAATGTCGCGCGCGACGGCCGGATCACCGAGGGCAGCAAGAACCTCGCCGGCACCCTCATGAAGCTCACGGGCATCTCGCCCGACGGGGTCGCCGCGCAGACCCTCGACGCGCTCGACCTCGGCCGCCTCTACGTGGTGCCCCAGCTCGACGCGAACGTCATCTGGCACCTCAAGCGCCACTTCCCGACCCCCTACGTGCGCGGACTCGGCCTGCTCACCCGGCTGCTCCCCGCCTCCTGACCGGACACCCTCTCCGCCACCCCGAAAGGACCGCTCTCATGGCCATGGACCTCGACAACATGCTCCAGATGATCAAGGACCGGCAGTGGGCCCTCGTCGACATCGACTGGGACGCACCCGGCGCCGAGCTCATCGACCCCGAGCTGCACGCCAAGCTCAAGCCCTTCCTCTCCGACCTGATGTGGATCGAGAACGTGGGCGCCCGCGGCTTCGCCGCCATGGCGCGCAAGGCGCCGACCCCCACGCTCAAGAGCATCTACGAGCACTTCCACGCGGAGGAGCAGAAGCACGCCAACGCCGAGCTCGCGCTCATGCGCCGGTGGGGCATGCTCGACGACGACGAGATCCCGTCGCCGAACATCAACGTGCAGCTCGTGATCAACTGGCTCGACCAGCACTCCGACGGCATGTCGCTCTCCTTCCTCGGCACCGTCATCCCCATGCTCGAGGTCGCCCTCGACGGCGCCCTCATCAAGTTCATCACCGACGAGGTGAAGGACCCGGTAGCGCAGGAGGTGTTCAAGCGGATCAACGCCGACGAATCCCGCCACCTCGCGGTCGACTTCGAGGTCATGGACATGCTCGGCCACGCCGACCTGCGCAAGCGCACCATCGACTTCGTCGGCGGGTGGGTCAAGCCTTCGCTGCTCATCGGCTTCCTCAGCTACGTCCCGCTGCTGAACAAGATGCGCGACAACATCGTCGAGATGGGCGTCGACGAGGAGCGGCTGTACGGCGCCATGAAGCGTTACCGCGCCGCCGGCGATCGCAGCGAGTACATCAAGCGGCTCCCCATGTTCCGCGTGGTGGCCTGGCACGGCAGCTGGGTGATCAACCGCACCAACCGGCTCTACCACGTGCCCGCGGACACGCTGGTGAAGGCGACCTCCCTCATCCCGTTCCCCCTGGTGCACCGCACACCCACCTGGTCGCAGGAACTGACCTACGAGCCCACCGCCTGACGAGGATCTGATCAGCCATGACCCACTCCGTAGCCGTCATCGGCGCCGGCTTCGCCGGCATCGGCGCCGCCATCCGCCTCCGCGACAAGGGGATCGACGACTTCGTCGTCCTCGAACGCGACACCCGCGTCGGCGGCACCTGGCGCGACAACACCTATCCCGGCGCCGCCTGCGACATCCCGTCGCGCCTGTACTCCTACAGCTTCGCGCCCAACCCGGACTGGTCGCACACCTACTCCGGCAGCGCCGAGATCCTCGACTACATCGACCGCATGGTCGAGACCAGCGGCGTCGCACCGCACATCAGGTTCGAGCACACCGTGACCGGACTCGAGTACGACGCCGACGCGGGGGAGTGGACCATCGCCCTCGAGGGCCGCGAGCCGCTGCGCGCCCGGTCCGTGATCCTCGCCTCCGGCCCCCTCGCGAACTGCTCCTTCCCCGCGATCCGCGGCATCGAGGACTACGAGGGGCACAAGATCCACAGCGCCCGCTGGGACCACGACTACGACTTCACCGGCAAGAAGGTGGCCGTCGTCGGCACCGGCGCCAGCGGCGTCCAGATCGTGCCCGAGTTGGTGAAGAAGGCCGCCTCCGTCAAGGTCTTCCAGCGCACGCCCGGCTGGGTGCTGCCCCGGATCAACACCGAGACCGGCGAATTCACCAAGGGGCTGTACCGCTCGATCCCCGGCGCGCAGCAGCTCGCGCGCGCCCTGTGGTTCTGGGGCCACGAGTCCGTCGCGCTCGGCGTCGTCTGGAACACCCCGCTCACCCGCGTGGTGGAGGCCGTCAGCAAGCTGCACCTGCGGCTGCAGGTGCGCGACCCGTGGCTGCGCCGCCAGCTCACCCCCGACTTCGCCGCGGGCTGCAAGAGGCTCCTCATGACCAGCGACTACTACCCGGCGCTACAGCGCGACAACTGCACCTTGGTCACGTGGCCCATCGCGCGCATCGCGCCGCAGGGGATCCGCACCGTCGAGGGCGTCGAGCACCGCTTCGACTGCATCGTCTTCGCCACCGGCTTCGACGTCTCCAAGACCGGCTCGCCGATCCCCGTCACCGGGCTCGACGGACGCGTACTGGCGGACGAGTGGAGCGGCGGCGCGTACGCCCACCGCAGCGTCGCGGTCTCCGGGTACCCGAACCTGTACGTCACCTTCGGCCCCAACTCCGGCCCCGGGCACAGCTCGGCGCTGGTCTACATGGAGGCGCAGATCGACTACATCACGGACGCGATCGCCCAGCTGGTCGGCAACGGCTGGAAGGCGCTCGACGTGCGCGCCGACGTGCAGGCGGAGTACAACCGCGAGATCCAGCGCCGGCTCACCTCGACCACCTGGAACTCCGGCTGCAGCAGCTGGTACCTCACCGACGACGGCTTCAACGCCACCATGTACCCGGGCTTCGCCTCGCAGTACGTGGGCCAGCTGCGCGCCGTCGACCTGCGGGACTACCGGATCCTCGTGCACGAGGAGGCGGGTGCGGCGGTCGCCGCCGGATAGCATGCGGCTATGACCGAGTACCGGATCGACGACCTGGCCCGGGTGTCGGGGACGACGACCCGCAACATCCGGGGCTACCAGGAGCGCGGGCTGCTGCCCCAGCCCCTGCGCCGGGGCCGGGTCGCGATCTACACCGAGAAGCACCTCCGGAACCTGCTCGCCATCAACAAGCTGCTCGGCAACGGCTTCAACCTGGGGCACATCGCGACCTTCCTCACCAACCCCGGCGCGAGGATCGGCGACGCGCTCGACCTCAACGACATCCTCGACGAGCCGTGGGCGTCGGCGGACCGGCCGGTGCTGAGCCGGGCGGAGCTCGAGTCGCGGCTCGGGCCGCTGGACGAGGACGCGCTCGCCGCCCTCCTCGGCGCCGGCATCGTCACCGAGACCGCGGAGTCGGGGCGGTACGAGGCGGCCGACCGGCACATCATCGGCAACCTCGCGCGTCTGGTGGCCAAGGGCATGGACCTCGCCGTGCTGGTCGACGTGCAACACCGTTTCGTCGCCAAGATGAACGAGGCGGCCGAGATCCTCATGGCCGCCGCGCACGACGAGGTGGACCGGCGCCGCGGACCCGGCTGGCTCCCATCGTCCGACGAGGACGTCGCCTGGGCGGTCGGACTGCTCGGCGCCATGCGTCGCGCGGGCACCGAGAACGCCCATGCGGCCCTGGACCGGGCCCTCGACGCCGCGCTCGATCAGGAGCTGCAGGCGCACAAGGTCGCGTCGGACGACCGGGCCGGAGCCGGCGGCGACGCAGGTGGCGCGGCACGCGGCTGACGGGCCGTCTCCGCCTCCCGCCGATGCCGTGATCGCGCGGAAGACACGGGTGTAGCGTCAGGGGCATGGGTCGGATCACGGTGCGTCGAGCGGTGGTCAAGGTCACCGTCGGCGGTGATCCGCTGCGCCGCATCGACACTCTCGCCGTGGAGGAGCCACTCGAGATCCGCGTCGCCGGGTCGCCGCTCGCGGTCACCATGCGCACCCCCGGGAACGACGTCGAGCTCGCCGCGGGCTTCCTCGTCTCGGAGGGCGTCATCGGCTCCGCGGACGAGTTCCGCTCCGCCATCCAC
Organism: Tsukamurella sp. USMM236; assembly: GCF_037148755.1. Lineage (NCBI taxonomy): Bacteria > Bacillati > Actinomycetota > Actinomycetes > Mycobacteriales > Tsukamurellaceae > Tsukamurella > Tsukamurella sp. USMM236. The sequence continues at coordinate 517,164 of NZ_JBBCSS010000004.1, read as the reverse complement.
TGCGGCGGGCCCGGCACCGGCGGGGAGATCAACGAGTACAACGTGCTCGACATCGCCCTCGCGGAGGGCGTCCGCCCGCCCGCACCCGACGTGACCCGCAACTTCTACACCACCAGTTCCTGCGGGATGTGCGGCAAGGCCAGCATCGACGCGGTCCGCACCGTCTCGCGCTTCGACGTGCGGACCGACCCGGTCGTCGTCGGCGCGGAGCGGGTCGCGGCGCTGCCGGACCGGCTCCGCGCGGGACAGGCCGTCTTCGACAAGACCGGGGGCCTGCACGCCGCCGGGCTGTTCGACGCCGAGACCGGCGAGCTGCTCGTGCTCCGCGAGGACGTGGGCCGGCACAACGCCGTCGACAAGGTGATCGGCTGGGCCCTGCTGCAGGGCCGGTTGCCGCTGCGCGGGGTGATCCTCCAGGTCTCCGGGCGCGCCAGCTTCGAGCTGGTGCAGAAGGCCGCGATGGCGGGCATCCCCGTGCTCTCCGCGGTCTCGGCACCGTCGTCCCTCGCGGTCGAGCTCGCCGACGAGGCCGGCCTCACCCTGCTCGGCTTCGTCCGCGGCGACCACATGAACGTCTACTCCCAGCCCCAGCGAGTGCGACAGGAAGTCCTGACATGACCACCGATCACCAGCCCCAGGCCCCGGCCCACGTGCCCGGGCTCCTGCCCGACGTCCCCCGCCAGGGTGGCTTCGGACCGGTCACCGACGGCGCCTGGTCCAGTTCCCCGTACCACCACGCGGCGGCCTCCTGGGGCGCCGCCAAGTCCGTCGGCACCATCCTGTTCCAGCAGCGCGAGCTGATCCGCGGCACGCACTCGATGTTCGTGATGAACCACCCCACCGGCTACGACTGCCCCGGCTGCGCCTGGCCCGATGACAAGAAGCTCACGCTGGACTTCTGCGAGAACGGCGTCAAGCACGTGACCTGGGAGATGACGCCCAAGCGGGTCAAGCGCGACTTCTTCGCCGAGCACACCGTGACCGAGCTCGCGGACTGGACCGACTTCGACCTCGAGGACCAGGGCCGGCTGACCGAGCCGATGGTCTACGACGAGGCCTCCGACAGGTACGTCCCGATCGGCTGGGACGCGGCGTTCGCCCTGGTCGGCGACGCCCTGCGCGGGCTCTCGAGCCCGAACGAGGCGGCATTCTACACGTCCGGCCGGCTCAGCAACGAGGCCACCTTCCTCTACCAGCTGCTGGCCCGCGAGTACGGCACGAACAACCTCCCCGACTGCTCCAACATGTGCCACGAGGCGTCGGGCCGCGCGCTGCAGGCGTCCATCGGCACGGGCAAGGGCACCTGCGACCTGGAGGACTGGGAGGAGGCGGACGCCCTGTTCATCATGGGCGTCAACGCGGCGTCGAACGCGCCGCGGATGCTGACCGCCCTGGCCGACGCCACGCGGCGCGGCGCGCAGGTGGTGCACATCAATCCGCTGGTCGAGGCCGGCGCGACGAAGACGATCGTCCCGCACGAGATGGTCGACATGGCGCTGTTCAAGGCGACCTCGGTGTCCGACATGAACATCCAGGTGCGGCCGGGCGGCGACCTCGCATTGATGCGGGGCATGGCCAAGGTCGTCTTCGAGGCCGCGGAATCGGATCCGACGGTGCTCGACGCCGCGTTCCTGCGTGATTGCACCGCCGAGTTCGAGGCCTACCGCGACCTCGTGGCGGCCACGAGCTGGGACGAGATCACCGCCCAGGCGGGCCTGCCGGAGTCGGAGATCCGCCGCGCCGGGCGTGTGTACCTGGACGCGGACAAGACGATCATCGCGTGGTGCCTGGGCATCACCCAGCACGAGCACGGCGTGGACACCGTCCGCGAGATCACCAACCTGCTGCTGCTGCGCGGCAACATCGGCCGGCCCGGCGCGGGGCCCTCGCCCGTGCGCGGCCACAGCAACGTGCAGGGCAACCGCACGTGCGGCATCGACCACCGCCCGCCGCCGTGGATCGACAAGCTCGACGAGGTCTGCGGCATCGTCTCCCCGCGGGCCGGCGGCCTCGACACGGTGAACTCGATCGAGGGCATGCACGACGGCCGGGTGAAGGTCTTCGTCGGGATGGGCGGCAACTTCGTGCTCGCCGCGCCCGACACCGCGTACACCGCGGCCGGCCTCCGCAAGACCGACCTCACCGTGCAGGTCAGCACCAAGCTCAACCGTAGCCACCTCGTGCACGGCCGTAGGGCCGTCATCCTGCCCTGCCTCGGCCGCACCGAGAAGGACGAGCAGCTCGCGGGCCTGCAGGGCGTGACCGTCGAGGACGCGATGAGCATGGTGCACATCTCCCGCGGCAAGCGCCGGCCCGCGTCGAAGGAGCTGAAGTCCGAGATGGCGATCATCGCCGGTATCGCGAAGGCGACGCTGCCCGACAGCCGGACGCCGTGGCAGTCCTACGTCGACGACTACGACCGCATGCGCGACGTGATGGCGCAGGTGCTCCCCGGCTTCGAGGGCTTCAACGAGCGGCTCAAGAACCCGGGTGGGTTCCGCATCCCGCAGCCCGCCCGCGAGCGGGACTTCCGCACGCCGTCCGGCCGGGCGAACTTCTCGCTGGCCCCGATGCCGAACGTGATCCCCGCGGACGAGGACGTGCTCATCCTCGGCACCATGCGCTCGCACGATCAGTGGAACACCACGATCTACTCGGCCAACGACCGGTACCGCGGCATCAAGAACCTGCGCGAGCTGATCTTCCTCAACGAGGCCGACATGGCCGCCCGCGGCCTCGCCGAGGGCGACTTCGTGGACATCACCTCCACCTCGCGCGACGGTTCGGAGCGCACGCTGCGCCGGTTCCGGGCGCTGAAGTACGACCTCCCCCGGGGCGCCGCGGCCGGCTACATGCCGGAGATGAACGCGCTCATCGGGATCGCCGACTACAGCACCCAGTCCGACCAGCCGCTCATGAAGAACGTCGCGGTGCGGCTGGCCAAGTCGGCCTAGCCCGGGAGCCGGTGGGCCCCGGAACCGGTCAGTACCGGGCGATCGTCTCCACCTCGTCGGCCTCGGACTCGAGGGTCTCGGGGTCGTCGTCGGGCGTACCGTCGGCCTCCTTGCCGCCCGTCAGCAGCGAGGCGACCGCGCCGAGGAGGCAGACGACCGCGGCGAAGGAGAAGGCGAGCTCCAGGCCCGAGCGGAAGGGCTCGGCGATGAGGTGCGGAAAGAACTGCAGCCCGGTGAGGTGCTGGGTCTGCTCGGCCGTGAGGTGCAGCTGCGCCAGGTGCGGGCCGAGCAGCTCCTGCACCGGGTTGTAGCCGAGGAAGGCCGCGAACAGCACCGCCACCGGCGGCAGCGCGGCGATCTCCGAGGCGTACTGCGGGGGAACGCCGTTGGCCTGGAGCCCCGTCGACATCGCGCCGGGCAGCGAGCCCGACAGGCCCGCGATCATCAGCGAGAAGAACAGGCCGATCGAGAGCACCATGGCCGAGTTCTGGAAGGTCGTCATCATGCCCGAGCCCGACCCGCGGGACGTCGCGGGCAGCGAGTTCATCACGACCGCGCGGTTGGGCGAGCCGAACATCCCCATGCCGACGCCGTTGACGAACAGGATGACGGCGAAGGCCCAGTAGGCGAAGTCGACCGGCAGGGCGATGAGCGCGAGGAAGGTGAGCGCGGTGATGACGAGGCCCACGGAACTCAGTGCGCGGCCGCCGATCCGGTCCGAGAGGGCGCCGGAGATCGGGGCGGAGAGCAGGAATCCGACGGTCATCGGCACCATGTAGATGCCCGCCCACAGCGGCGTCTGCGTGTAGTCGTAGCCGTGCTGCGGCAACCAGATCCCCTGCAGCCAGATGATGAGCATGAACTGCAGCCCGCCGCGGCCCAGCGAGCCGCAGAGGTTCGCGGCGTTGCCCCATACGAACGCCCGGTTCCGGAACAGGTGCAGGTCGAACAGCGGGGAGTCGACCCGGAGCTCGATGACGCAGAAGACCGCGAGCACCGCCGCGCCGCCCAGCAGGCAGGCGAGCACGAACGGCGAGGTCCAGCCCATCGCGTGGCCGCCGTAGGGCTGGATGCCGTAGGTGATGCCGACCAGGACCGCGATGAGACCGACGGCGAAGGTCAGGTTGCCCCACCAGTCCATCGTGGCCGGCACGCGGGCGCCGCGGTCCTCGAGCTTCAGGTACGCCCAGACGGTGCCGATCACCCCGAAGGGCACGGAGACCAGGAAGATCAGGTGCCAGTTGATCGGCGCGAGGAGGCCGCCGATGATCAGGCCCAGGAACGAGCCGGCGATCGCCGCGACGCTGTTGATGCCGAGCGCGAGCCCCCGCTGGTCGGGCGGGAAGGCATCGGTGAGGATCGCGGAGCTGTTCGCCATGAGGAAGGCGCCGCCGATGCCCTGCACCACGCGCCAGCCGATGAGCCACAGGGCCGCGGCGTGCCCGTCGAACCAGGTCGCCGCCAAGAAGATCGACGAGATCGAGAAGATCAGGAAGCCCATGTTGTACATGCGGGCCCGCCCGAACATGTCGCCGAGCCGGCCGAAGGCGACCACGAGGACCGCGGTCACGACCAGGAAGCCCATCATCATCCACAGCAGGTAGCTGGTGTTGCCCGGCTCCAGCGGGTTCAGGTGGATGCCCTTGAAGATGTCGGGCAGCGCGATCAGCACGATCGAGCTGTTGATCGTCGCGATCAGCATCCCGAGGGTGGTGTTGGACAGGGCGATCCACTTGTACGAGTCGCTGTGCGGCTTCGATGCGGGGGTGTCGAGCAGGGCCGGCGCCAACGTTCCGTCCTTAAGGTTAGAAGATCTTATATATCTACCTCAAGGAGCTTAGGCCTGCGAATGGAGTGCCGTCACGCGGGGCGGGAGGGGTGCGCCTTTTCGACCGATTCGGAGCCGTCAGACCCGCCACTCGATCCGGTCGACCTGCTCCGGCGGCCACGGCGCGGGAGGGTTGAAGGGCTCGCCGGGGAGGGCGACCACGGAGACGGCGGAGGCGGGCTTCCGGGCGGGGGCGCCCTCGTCGTCGAGGAGGTACAGCCACTGCCGGTAGCCGGCGTCGTCCCGCTCGGACCGCACCTGCACGCTGGAACCCAGCGGGATCGGCGCGAGGTACTCGATGATCGCGCGGTGCGGGGCCGCGAGCAGGGCGTCGCCGTTCAGGTCGTCCTCGACGAGCTGCAGGTACGCGGCGTTGTTGAGGTGCTGGTACGGATCGAAGTCGGTGGCGCGCAGTTTCACGGTGTAATCGCCCGCCGAGGGTTCGGGCGGTGTGGCGGTATTGAGCGCCTTCCAGCGCAGCCGGGTCTCCGTCACGTACTGCTGCAGGTACTCCATGCCGCCATCGCTGATGTGCGTCGGCATCCCCGAGTCGGCGCTGAACCGGATCCAGAAGGCCTCGGTCTCGACGTGCCCACCGGCGCTGCCGCGCAGCGTGATCCGCATGTTGCACCACCGGGAGCTGGTGGACTCGCACCAGCGCAGGAGGGTCACGTCCGAGGGCCAGTGCAGCGGCTCGAGCACGTCGATGATGCTGCGGCGCACCAGCCAGTACGGGTCGGTGGCGTCGAAACCGCGGTGGAACATCTCGTCGTTCGCCATGTCCTGCAGGTAGCGCGCGACCCCGTCGAGCCGGACCCGCCGCTCGGGGTCGACGTCACCCGTGCGGACGGGCCAGCTCCTCTCGAAGGAGGGACCGGGCGGCGCTGCCTGCAGGAACTCGTAGTCACTCACATGGCGAGCCTAACGACGTGGGTGGTCAGTCGCGGCTGAACTTGGCCTTGAGCGCGTTGATCCGGTCCTCGTTCTTGTCGTGGCGCTCCTGCTTCTTCTGCTCGTGCGCCGCCTTGCGGGCGGCCTTCGCCGCGGCGTCCGCGGCGTCCTGCTGCGCCTCGAGCTCGCTGATCACCTCGTCGAGCGGGCGGCGCGCGATGCGGCCGCCGGCCCGCGCGACCTGCGCGTCGAGCGCATCGGTCGTCGGCTCCTCGGTCTGCACGATGATCGCGTTGTTGCCGGGCGGGAGCTGCTGCGCGAAGAGGGAGATCACGTCGTCGCTGTCGTCGAGGTTGCTCGCGTCCACCAGCGCGCCGGTCGCCGTGCCCACCGACATGCCGAGCAGCATGCCCACCGGGCCGCCGAGCACGCCCACGAGCATGCCGATGAGCGAACCGCTGAGGGTGCCCGTGCCCGTGGTGCCGTCGGTGGTCTCGGGGATGTCGTAGGTACCGTCCGCGTTGCGCTCGACGATCGCGGAGGACACCACCCCGTACGTGTCCGCGGTGTTCTTGAGGTTCGAGTACTCCTCGTACGTGGCGGCGCGGGTGGGCAGGGAGATGACGGCAACGTATTCGCTCATGGCACTTCCTTGTATCCGTGGGTGATTCGTTCGGGTGGTGACGCTGCAAAGCCTACGCTGCGATCGTGAAGAGGCGGTGGCATCGCGGGAACGGCCGCCGCGGCCGGCGGTGGGCATGACAGGCTGTCCGCATGGCTGAGGTGACGATCGTCGGTGCCGGCGTGATCGGACTGTCGTGCGCGGTGCGCCTGCTCGAGGCGGGGCACGGCGTTCGCGTGTACGGGCGGGAACTCTCGCCCGGCCTGACCTCCGCGGTCGCGGCCGCCGTCTGGTATCCGTACCTCGCCGAGCCCCGCGACCGGGTGACCGGATGGTCCGCGGCGACCCTCGCCGAGTTCTCCGCGCTCGCCGACCGCGGCGTCGACGGTGTCGTCATGACGCCCGGCACCGAGATCTTCCGCGAGCCCGTCCCGGAGCCGTGGTGGACCTCCGCCGTGCCGTCGGTCGAGCGGGTCGTGGCGCCGCGGCCCGGCTACGCGGAGGGGTGGAGCTTCGTCTCGCCCGTCATCGAGATGCCCGTCTACCTGCCCTGGCTCGCGGGCCGCGTCCGCGAGCTCGGCGGCACCGTCGAACAACGGGAGGTTCGGTCCGTCGACGAGCTGGACGGCACCGTCGTCAACGCGACCGGGCTGGGCGCGCGCGAGTTCGTCGGCGACACCACCCTGGAGCCGGTCCGCGGGCAGGTGGTCTACCTCGAGCAGGTGGGCGTGGACCGGTGGTGGATCGACGATTCCGCGCTCGACCTCGGTGTCACCACCTACGTCGTGCCGCGCTCGAACGACGTCGTCGTCGGCGGCACCGAGGACCACGGCGCCGAGGACCTCACCGTCGACCCGGCCACCGCGGACGCCATCCTCGCCCGGGCCCGCGCGCTCGTCCCCGAGCTCGCGGATGCGCGGGTGCTCGGCCACAACATCGGCCTGCGGCCGTCCCGCCCGACGGTGCGCCTCGAGCGCGAGGGCGACGTCGTCCACTGCTACGGCCACGGCGGCGCCGGGGTGACCCTGAGCTGGGGCTGCGCAGACGAGGTCGCCGCGCTCGTCTAGCATCGCGCACATGACGATTCTGTTCCCCGACCTGCAGGAACTGCACGACTACGGTGCGCTCTACGCCGCATTGAGCCAGATGCTGCTGCAGGAGGGCGTCCAGGAGCGGCTGGGCCCGTTCGACTGGTCGGTGGACCTCGAAGAGGGGACGCTGGACTTCAGCGCGCAGACGTCCGACGCCGGGATACGGACGGGCGTCGAGCTCGTGGCCAGCGTCGCACCGGGGCCCCGGTCGGTCCTCTGGGGGCGGGCTATCCGCGGTGCCGGGCCGGGCGGGCAGAGCATCCTGGAGATCGGTCGGGAGCACGGCCTCGCCAGCCTCGTCGCGGACGAGGTACCCATCCCCGTCGACGGGCGGCGGCACCACGTACCTTCCGGGCGCGGGAGGTGGGGCCGTGGCGGTGCTGTTGCTCTCGCCCGTCGACTTCGCGGTGCCGCTCGTGGACCACCGCCTCCCCGCGCGGCTATCCCTGGCTCTGGCGCAGGGCATGATCGAGGATCATCGGAGCGCGGTGAACGGCCTCGCGGCGATGTCGGGCTGGGAGATGAACTGGGCACCGGACTGGACCCGGGTCGACGTCGCCGATCCGGTGACCGGGAACTCCGCATCGCTCGAGTTCGAGCCCGAGCGCGGCAGGTTCATTCGTATCCAGGGCAGGCTGTCGCCTCCGTCTGTGTGATCCATTGTGTGACTGAGTGTTCCGACTTCCGGCGGGTGCCGCGGTCAGCGGGTGCCGTAGTCGGGCGTGCGCGGCGGGGCGGAGGCGCCGGTGGGCGGGAGGACGCGGGTCGTGACGCGGACGGAGCTGGGCGTGGTCGGAGTGACGGTGGTGTCCGAGGCCCGCAGGAACGTGAAGCCGAGGAAGCCGGCGACGGTGAGGACGCCCACCAGGAGAACCGCGATGCCGCCCTTGAGGATCCCGGTGCCGCGGGACGATTCGGTGGGCTCCGGGGCGGGCCCGGCCGCGCGGAGTTCCGTGCGTGCGAAGTGCTCGGCGGCGGGCGTCGTCGTAGGAGGCACTGCCGGCAGGGCGATCGCCTGCGTCGTCGGAGGTGGGGCGGGGACGGGCGCCGCTCCGGACAGCGCGGCGACGAACGACGCGCAGTCCTGGAAGCGGTCCCGCGGCTCCTTCGCCAGCACCGTCGCGAACACCGCGTCGAGGTAGCCGGGCAGGGTGGGCACGCGCTCGGTGATCCGGGGGATCGGCCGGTTCAGGTGCGCGGACATGAGGGCGACGGAGGTGCCGGCGTACGGGGTCGTGCCCGTGAGCATCTGGAACGCGGTGCAGCCGAGCGAGTAGACGTCGGCGCGCAGGTCCAGCGGGCGGCCCTCGATCGCCTCCGGCGCGATGTAGCTCATCGTGCCCACGGTGACCCCGGTCGAGGTCAGCGACGTCGTCTCCCCGGCGGCCTTGGCGATCCCGAAATCGACGAGCTTCACCGTCGTCGCGCGGCCGCCCGTCAGCCGCACCAGGATGTTCGCGGGCTTGACGTCCCGGTGTGTGATGCGGTGCTCGTGCCACCCGAAGTCGAGCGCCGCCCCGGCGCCGGCGACGATGTCGGTGACCAGGCCCAACGGCATCGGCCCGTTGCGCGCGAGGATCACCGCGACGTCGTCGCCCGCGACGTACTCCATCGCCAGCCACAGTCGGCCGTCGACCTCGCCGCGGTCGTACATGCCCACGATGTTCGGATGCGACAGGATCGACAGGACGTCCGCCTCCCGGCTGAACCGCGCCTTGAAGTCCGCGTTGCGCGAGACGCTCGAGTCCAGCAGCTTCAGCGCGTCCCGGCGGGGCAGCCGGGGATGCTGGACGAGGAAGACCTCGCCCATGCCCCCGCTGCCGAGGCGGCGCAGTACGCGATAGCCCGCGATCTCCTGCGCCTCCCCCGTTCCCTCTCCCATGCGACAGCAATTTACCCGGGACGGGACTACCGTCGGAGTATGTGCCGGAACATCACTGAACTGCGGGGACTCGAACCCGCCGCCACCGACGAGGAGATCGAGGCCGCCGCGCGGCAGTACGTGCGCAAGGTCTCGGGGATTCAGAAGGTCAGCGACGCCAACCACGACGCCTTCGAGCTCGCGGTCGCCAAGGTGACCGCCGCGACGGAGGAACTGCTCGACGCGCTGCCCGCGCGCCGGCAGCCGCCGAAGACGGTGCCGCCGCTGCGCCGCCCGGAGGTCAGGGCGCGGATCGAGGCAAGAGCCGCCGCGGCCGAGTCCGCGTGACCGGACCGGCCTCGCTCCCGTGACGTTCGGCGGGACTTAGCTCAGTCCCCGTCGTCGGTGGTCGTGGTGTCGCCGGACCCGGTCGCGTCGGTGGGCGTGGTGGCGTCGCCCGACCCGGGGGCGTCGACGGTGGCCGACGGGCTCTGCCCGGCGCCCGCGGCATCGTCGGGGCTCGTCGACCGCGCGCCCGCGCTCGTCGGCCCGCCGGTCGACGGCGTCGAGAGCGCCCGCTCCAGGATCCGCGCGTTCTCCGCCGCCACCGCGCCCGCGGCGTCCAGCCCGGCCTGCACCGCGGCGACGGGGTCGCCGGACTGCGCGAGCGTCGTCGCGGCGGAGTTCGCGGTCTGCGTCGCCCCGAGCAGCGAGAGCTCCGGGACGTAGAAGGCCGCGGCGAAGAAGGCGTTCGTCCCCTGCACCACCGCGGTCTCCGCCGGGCCCTGGGGCACCGGCGTGATGCCGAAGGCCGGAGGCGTCGTGAGCGGCGGCGGCGTCGGCGCAACCGGGGGCAGCGGCTGTTGCAGCGCCGCGTACAGATCGGTGCGCAGCGCCCCGACCGAGCCGGTGCCGCCCCCGATCCGCATCAGATCGAGCAGGCCGATGACCACGCCGTTCTGGAACCGCGGCACCACCTGATTGAGATCGTTGCCGATGATGCCGGTCATCGCCGCATCCGCGGGACCGGTCACCGCCGCCGCCCCCGCGCCGAGCGCGCGGAACGGGCCGCCCGCGGCCGCGGCGAGCGCCGCGCCCGGCGCGGCGACCACCCCTGCGGGCACCCCGATCGCGCCCTGCAGCGCGTACGGGCAGATCGCGGCGCAGTTCTCCAGTTGGTTCTGCGCGAACTCGCCGAGCAGCGCGCCCGGCGGCGGCGACGCCCCGAACGCAGGGGCGGCCGCGCACAGCGCCAGCGCCGCCGCGAGGGAGAGGGAGTGCCGCACACGCATGGCAGTGAATCTACTCCGTCTGTGATACGCATCACAGAGCGATCTCCACCCCGGCCTCCACCCGCGGGTGGATCCGATCGGCGCAGGTCGCGGGCATCGTCGACGGCATGACACCGGCACTGGAACTCAGATCCCTGACCAAGACCTACGCGACCCCGACGGGGGAGCGGGTCACTGCCGTCGACGGCGTCGACCTCACCGTCCGCCAGGGCGAGGTGGTCGCCTTCCTCGGCCCCAACGGCGCGGGCAAGAGCACCACCATCGACATGATCCTCGGCCTCATCACCCCGGACGCCGGCACCGCGACGCACACCGGCACCGTCGCCGCCGTGCAGCAGTCGGGCGGGCTCCTCCCCGCGCTCACGGTGCAGGACACCGTCGACCTGATCGCGTCGCTGCACCCCGGTTCCGATCCGGACGCCGCGATCGCCCGCGCCGGCCTCGACGACCTGCGGCGGCGCACCGTCGGGAAGTGTTCCGGTGGGCAGCAGCAGGCGCTGCGGTTCGCCCTGGCCCTGCTCGCCGAGCCCGACCTGCTCGTCCTCGACGAGCCCACCGCCGGCATGGACGTCGACGCCCGGCGCCGGTTCTGGGCCGCCGTCCGCGCCGACGCCGGCCGCGGCACGACGGTCCTGTGCGCCACCCACTACCTGGAGGAGGCGGACCAGTTCGCCGACCGGGTGGTCATGATCGCGGGCGGGCGGATCGTCGCCGACGGCGCCACCGCCGACGTCCGGGCCGCCGCCACCGGCCGGCGGGTCTCCGCGGTCCTCGGCCCCGACGGTGCCGCCGCCCTCGTCGCGGCCGTGCCCGGCCTCCGCGTGGCGGAGGTGCGCGGCGAGCGCACCGTCTTCGCCGTCGACGGCGACCCGCGCGCGTCCGACGACGCGCTCCGCTTCCTGCTCACCCGTACCGACGCCCGCGACGTGGAGACCCTCACGCACGGTCTCGAAGAGGCGTTCCTGCAGCTCACCGAGGAGAAGGCATGACCACCATCGCGACCTGGGGCCTGACGCCCCGCTTCCTGCTGCTCGACGTGCGGCGCCAGCTGCGCAACCGGCAGACCCTCATCATCACGACCGTCCTGCCGGTGGTGCTGTACCTGGCGCTGCACGCCCAGGCGGGGCCGGACGCGCGGTTCGCGCACGGCGACTTCGCCGCCTGGATGATGATCGGCCTCGCGCTCTACGGCTCCGCGGCGGCGGCCACGACGACCGCCGCCCAGGTCGCGGCGGAGCGCTCGACCGGCTGGGTGCGCACCCTGCGGCTCACGCCCCTGCGGCCGCCCGGCTACATCGCCTCGAAGGTGGTGAGCGCCCTGACCATGTCGGCGTTCCCCGTGATCGTGCTCGCGGCGCTGGCCGCGGTGACCGGCGCGCAGGCCGAGCCGCAGGTCTGGGTGCTCTCGCTGCTCCTCGCGTGGCTCGGCTCGGCGCTGTTCGGCGCGCTGGGGCTCGCCCTCGGGCTCGCGCTGCGGCCCGAGATCGTGATGCACGTGCCGGGGCTGCTGCTCACGGTGCTCGCCTTCGGCGGCAACGTCTTCTTCCCCCTCTCGGGCGGGATGCTGACCGCCGCGCAGCTCACGCCGATGTACGGGATCACCGCGCTCGCCCGCTACCCGCTGACCGGCGGCGAGATGCTCTCCGGCGGGCACGTCTCCCTGCTCGGGGCCGTGGTCAACGTGGTCGTGTGGTTCGCGGTCTTCGCGGGCGCCGCGGCCCTCGCATACCGGCGCAGCGGCGAGCGCTGAGCGGTTCGCCACGATTGTGAGCTGAATCACACCGGCGTAGCGTGGGGGCATGTCCACGACTACGCGAACCACACCGAACCTCCTCGAGCGGGTGAAGTACCTCATGGGGATGCGCCTGCCCGACTCCATGCGCGACTGGGTGGTCAACGACGCCACCGGCCCCGGCCACAACCGTCGCTTCTTCATCCGCGGGGCGCTGATGTTCGTGCCCTTCCTCGTCGTCGCCCTGCTGCTCCCGTCGCCGCTGTGGGTCAAGCTCGCCCTCGTCGCGATGATGGCCCTGCCGGCCATCGTCTTCGTCGGCGGCCTGCGCTCGATCTACCTGCAGGAACTGCTGGTCGACAACGGCATCGACCCGCACACCGAGAGCGGCAGCCAGCTCGCCGAGCACCGTCGCCGCGCGCAGGTCTACGAGGAGAAGTACCGGCACCGGGCGGCGTAACCTCGCCGGGTGACGGCAGAACGCTCATGGGCTCCGGGGTACTTCCTCGACCTGCACGGCACCGTCGGCGTGCTCCGCCGCGGCGCGGGCGATCCGGCCTACGCGCGCACGCCCGACGGTGCGCTGTGGCGGGCCGTGCACACCCCGGACGGGCCGGGGACGCTGCGCCTGCGCCTCGTCGACGGCACGGTGACGGCGCAGGCGTGGGGGAGCGGCGCGGACTGGCTCCTCGACCACGCCCCCGCGATGGTCGGCGCGGACGACGAGCCGTCGGCCCTGGTTCCGCGCCACGACGTCGTCGAGCGGGCGGTCGCGGCCTCGCCCGGACTGCGCCTGACCCGGTCGAACCGGGTCTGGGAGACGCTCGTCCCGACGGTGCTGGAGCAGAAGGTCGTGGGCGCGGAGGCGTGGCGGTCCTGGCGGTACCTGGTCCGACGGTTCGGCACGGTCGCCCCGGGGCCGACGGGCGGACCCGACCTGCGGGTGCCGCCGCCGCGCGCCGCCTGGGCTGCGATACCCGGCTGGGAGTGGCACCGCGCCGGCGTGGAACCCGTCCGGATGCGCACGATCATCGGGGCGAGTGCTGTGGAGGTCGAGCATCGGCCCGCGAAGCTCGGGGCCCTCCCCGGCATCGGGCCGTGGACCGTCGGCGACCTGCTGGGCCGGGCGTGCGGCGACCCGGACGCCGTGCCCGTCGGCGACTACCACCTGCCGCGGATCGTGGGAATAGCGCTCGCGGGCGAGGCGTTGGACGATCCCGGAATGCTCGACGTGCTCGAGCCCTATCGGGGTCAACGCGGGCGGGTGATCAGGCTGCTGGTCCGAGCGGGCGTCGACCGCGAACGCCGCGGGCCACGGGTGGCCGTGCGCGACTATCGTGGCCTGTAGGCAATGCATTTTGACCAGTGTGAGTTCAGGCGGGTAAGCTAGGTCGCCGTGCCTGGGTAACCAGGACTGTTCACACGTGTCCATGGCTAGGCCGGACCTCCGGAACCGCCCACGGATACGCGACACGCCCGACCTCGGGGTACGTGCGAGGCCGGTAGCTACTTCCCGGAAACGGGACTGACCAGCGGAAACGGCGAGAGTCGTTGAAGCGGGTGGGGCCGCGCTGCGGAAGTCGTTCTCCCCTTCGCGGGGGCGCGCGGCTTGCCCGGAGCTACAACCGCAGCAGCAGGAAGAGTCGACCGTGCGGTCGGCGACAGCCGAAACGAAGGAAACAGCGCTTCTATGCCAACTATCAACCAGCTGGTCCGCAAGGGCCGCCGGGACAAGGCCACCAAGACGAAGGTGGCCGCCCTCAAGGGCTCGCCGCAGCGTCGTGGCGTGTGCACCCGCGTCTACACCACGACCCCGAAGAAGCCGAACTCGGCTCTCCGTAAGGTCGCCCGCGTCCGCCTGACCACCTCGGTCGAGGTCACCGCGTACATCCCCGGCGAAGGCCACAACCTTCAGGAGCACTCGATGGTGCTCGTCCGCGGCGGTCGTGTGAAGGACCTCCCGGGTGTTCGCTACAAGATCATCCGTGGCTCGCTCGACACCCAGGGTGTCAAGAGCCGCAAGCAGGCCCGCAGCAAGTACGGCGCGAAGAAGGAGAAGGGCTGATGCCTCGTAAGGGACCGGCGCCCAAGCGCCCCGTCGTCAACGACCCCGTCTACGGCTCGCAGGTCGTCACGCAGCTCGTGAACAAGGTGCTCCTGGACGGCAAGAAGTCGACCGCCGAGCGCATCGTCTACGGCGCGCTCGAGGCCACCCGTGAGAAGACCGGCACCGATCCGGTTCTCACCCTCAAGAAGGCGCTCGACAACGTGCGCCCGTCGCTCGAGGTGAAGAGCCGCCGCGTCGGTGGCGCCACCTACCAGGTGCCGATCGAGGTGAAGGCCGGTCGCGCCAACACCCTGGCTCTGCGCTGGCTGGTGACCTTCACGCGGCAGCGTCGCGAGAAGACCATGGTCGAGCGTCTCGCCAACGAGATCCTCGACGCGAGCAACGGCCTGGGCGCTTCCGTGAAGCGTCGCGAGGACACCCACAAGATGGCCGAGGCCAACCGGGCGTTCGCGCACTACCGCTGGTGATCTGATCCCGCGGGCCGGCCCACCGGCCGGCCCGCGGGACACCGGAGAACCGCTGCCGCTACCGAGCTGCAGGTGCCGCTCCCGCGGCGGAGTTCCAACCATCCTTTAACGAGAACGAGGCTTACCACCGTGGCACAGGAAGTGCTTACCGACCTCACGAAGGTCCGCAACATCGGCATCATGGCGCATATCGATGCCGGTAAGACCACCACTACCGAGCGCATCCTCTTCTACACCGGTGTGAACTACAAGATCGGTGAGACCCACGACGGTGCCTCGACCACCGACTGGATGGAGCAGGAGAAGGAGCGTGGTATCACCATCACCTCCGCCGCCGTGACCTGCTTCTGGAACGGCAACCAGATCAACATCATCGACACCCCCGGGCACGTCGACTTCACCGTCGAGGTGGAGCGTTCGCTCCGCGTGCTCGACGGCGCCGTGGCCGTCTTCGACGGCAAGGAGGGCGTCGAGCCCCAGTCGGAGCAGGTCTGGCGTCAGGCCGAGAAGTACGACGTCCCGCGTATCTGCTTCGTCAACAAGATGGACAAGCTGGGCGCCGACTTCTACTTCACCGTGCGCACCATCGAGGAGCGCCTCGGCGCGAAGCCCCTCGTCCTGCAGCTGCCGATCGGCGCCGAGGATGCCTTCGACGGCGTCGTCGACCTCATCGAGCAGAAGGCCATCACCTGGCGCGGCGTCGTGCCGACCGGTGCTGAGCCGACCATCGAGGAGATCCCCGCCGATCTCGTCGACAAGGCCGCCGAGTACCGCGAGAAGCTGCTCGAGACCGTCGCCGAGTCCGACGAGGCTCTGATGGAGAAGTACTTCGCCGGCGAGGAGCTCTCGATCGAGGAGATCAAGGGCGCCATCCGCAAGCTCACCGTCTCGCGCGAGCTCTACCCCGTGCTGTGCGGCTCGGCGTTCAAGAACAAGGGCGTGCAGCCCATGCTCGACGCCGTGATCGACTACCTCCCCAGCCCGCTCGACGTCCCCTCCATCGAGGGTCACGCCGTGGGCGACGAGGAGAAGATCATCTCGCGCAAGCCCAGCAAGGACGAGCCCTTCTCGGCGCTCGCCTTCAAGATCGCCGCGCACCCCTTCTTCGGCAAGCTGACGTTCGTCCGCGTGTACTCGGGTCACATCGACTCGGGCACCGGCGTGCTCAACGCCACGAAGGGCAACAAGGAGCGCATCGGCAAGCTCTTCCAGATGCACGCCAACAAGGAGATGCCCGTCGAGGATGCGACCGCCGGTCACATCTACGCGATGATCGGTCTCAAGAACACCACCACCGGTGACACCCTGTGCGACCCGGCGAACCCCATCGTCCTCGAGTCGATGACGTTCCCGGACCCGGTCATCAACGTCTCGATCGAGCCGAAGACCAAGTCCGACCAGGAGAAGCTGGGCGTCGCGATCCAGAAGCTCGCCGAGGAGGATCCCACCTTCTCCGTCGAGCTCGACGATCAGACCGGCCAGACCGTCATCGGCGGCATGGGCGAGCTGCACCTCGACATCCTCGTCGACCGCATGCGTCGCGAGTTCAAGGTCGAGGCCAACGTCGGCAAGCCGCAGGTGGCGTACCGCGAGACGATCCGCAAGACCGTCGACAAGCACGAGTACACCCACAAGAAGCAGACGGGTGGCTCCGGCCAGTTCGCGCGCGTCATCATCAAGCTCGAGCCGCTCACCGAGGCCGAGGACGGCGTCACCTACGAGTTCGTGAACGCCGTCACCGGTGGTCGCGTGCCGAAGGAGTACATCCCCTCGGTCGACGCCGGTGCGCAGGACGCGCTGCAGTACGGCGTGCTCGCGGGCTACCCGATGGTCAACGTCAAGGTGTCGCTGCTCGACGGCGCGTACCACGACGTCGACTCGTCCGAGATGGCGTTCAAGATCGCCGGCGCGCAGGCCTTCAAGGAGGCCGCGCGCATGGCCGGTCCCGTCATCCTCGAGCCCATCATGGCTGTCGAGGTCACGACCCCCGAGGATTACATGGGTGACGTGATCGGCGACCTCAACTCCCGCCGTGGCCAGATCCAGGCCATGGAGGAACGCAGTGGTGCCCGTGTCGTCAAGGCGCAGGTCCCGCTGTCGGAGATGTTCGGCTACATCGGCGACCTCCGGTCGCGGACCCAGGGCCGGGCTAACTACTCCATGGTCTTCGACTCGTACGCCGAGGTTCCGGCGAACGTGGCGAAGGAGATCATCGCGAAGGTGAACGGGGAGTAATTCTCCCCGCTCTCCGGAGCGTGACGCCACAGAACAATTCCGCGGCGTCGAACAACTGAAGTAAATACACCCGCTTGTGGGGCAACCGGCCTCTCAAGCACCTACGTCCAGGAGGACATCAAGTGGCGAAGGCGAAGTTCGAGCGGACGAAGCCGCACGTGAACATCGGCACCATCGGTCACGTCGACCACGGCAAGACCACCCTGACGGCTGCCATCACCAAGGTTCTGGCCGAGAAGTACCCGGACCTGAACGAGGCCTCGGCCTTCGATCAGATCGACAAGGCGCCGGAGGAGAAGGCTCGTGGTATCACGATCAACATCTCCCACGTCGAGTACCAGACGGAGAAGCGTCACTACGCTCACGTCGACGCTCCCGGTCACGCCGACTACATCAAGAACATGATCACCGGTGCGGCCCAGATGGACGGCGCGATCCTGGTCGTGGCCGCCACCGACGGCCCGATGCCCCAGACGCGTGAGCACGTGCTGCTCGCCCGCCAGGTCGGCGTGCCCTACATCCTGGTCGCCCTGAACAAGTGCGACATGGTCGACGACGAGGAGATCCTCGAGCTCGTCGAGATGGAGGTCCGCGAGCTGCTGGGTTCGCAGGAGTTCGACGAGGACGCCCCCGTCGTCCGCGTTTCGGGCTACCAGGCGCTGCAGGGCGACCCCAAGTGGACCGAGTCGATCCTCGAGCTGATGAACGCGGTCGACACCGCGATCCCGGATCCCGAGCGTGAGACCGACAAGCCCTTCCTCATGCCCGTCGAGGACGTCTTCACGATCACCGGTCGTGGCACCGTCGTCACCGGTCGTGTCGAGCGCGGCATCGTCAACGTCAACGAGGAGGTCGAGATCGTCGGCATCCGCGAGAAGTCGACGAAGACCACCGTCACCGGCATCGAGATGTTCCGCAAGCTGCTGGACTCGGGCCAGGCGGGCGACAACGTCGGCCTGCTGGTCCGTGGCCTCAAGCGTGAGGACGTCGAGCGCGGCCAGGTCGTCGTGAAGCCCGGCACCACCACTCCCCACAAGGAGTTCGAGGGCCAGGCGTACATCCTGTCGAAGGACGAGGGCGGCCGCCACACCCCGTTCTTCAACAACTACCGCCCGCAGTTCTACTTCCGTACCACGGACGTGACCGGCGTCGTGACCCTCCCCGAGGGCACCGAGATGGTCATGCCCGGCGACAACACCGAGATGAGCGTCAAGCTCATCCAGCCGGTCGCCATGGACGAGGGCCTGCGCTTCGCGATCCGCGAGGGTGGCCGCACCGTCGGTGCCGGCCGCGTCACCAAGATCATCGCCTGATCTTCGGTAACCAGCCGTGAACGGCGCCTCTCCCTTCGGGGAGGGGCGCCGTTCCGCGTTTCCGGGCTTCTCGGGTTCGCGCCCCGGCGTTCGCGCGATCGGCGATAATCGCCACGACACGTGGGCCGGGCCCACCGGAGGCGAGGAGCGAGACGATGCCGAAGCTGATGAGGGCGGTGGCGGCCGCGGCCGTGGCGCTGGGGTGCGCCGCGCTGGTGCAGGCGCCCGCGCAGGCCGACGGCCGGCTCGACGAGGGCCGGTTCGTCGTGGCCTCGAAGAACCTCCACGACTTCACCAAGCCGTTCGGCGATCGGACCACCGACGCCCAGATGGTCCGGTTCGGCTACCGGGCGTGCGCCGCGCTCGACCGGAACCCGGGGAGCACCGCCGGGGCGACGCGCGCGCTCTACAACGACGAGCGGGCGTACCCGCTGTGGGAGCGGCAGCAGCTCGTCTTCTACGCGGCGCAGTACCTGTGCGTCCGCCACTGGGACCGGTACAAGACGTACCCCTGATGGCCGCTCAGCGCGCCAGGTAGCGCGCGAAGGTCCAGCCGTAGATCGCGGACTCCAGGTCGTGCCGGGCCGCGGCGATCGTGACCTCCACCAGCGCGCGCTCGACGAGCCGGGACCGGAGCGCCGCACCGTCGGGCGGGCCGCCGCCGGCGGTCAGCGACCGCGGCGGGGTGCGCGCCAGGTTCAGCGCATCGGCGAGGGCGTCCTGGTCGAGCAGCAGCTGATCGCCCACCGCCGCGGGCACGTCCCGGCCGGCGGCGAGGTACCGTCGCGCCTCCGCGCGGGCCTCGTCGACGCCGATCGCGTACTCGGGCTCGACGGTGATCCGCCCCAGGTCGCGGAGGAGGGCGCGGGCCTGGCGATCGGCCTCGTCGGGGTGCAGGGTGCGGATGTGCGCGACGCGGGCGGGGGAGGCGACGGCCTCGAAGCGCGTGACCCGGTACGGCAGTACCTGCCCGGGATGGCGCTCGCCGACGAGCTTCCACGGGCCGTTCGGGATGTGGTGCGCCCGGCTGGGGTGGGTGGTGGCGACCGCGTGGATCGTGTAGCCCTCGGCCTCCGCGAACTCCACCAGCTGCCGCACGGGATCGTCGACGGTGGCCCACGCGGCCGCCGTGGGGACGTTCCACAGCACGCGCACGCCCGCGGGGACGATGGTGCCGAACGGCAGCCAGCCGGCGTCGGTGGTGGTCACGACGAGCAGCGGCTCGGGCCCGCGGGTGAGGTAGGCGGCGGCCCAGTTCAGGCCCGACTCCGGCAGGTGCGGACCGCCCCGGAGCGAGCCGAGGATCGACCCGATGACGGCTCGGACCTGATGGACGGCAGGGTTTTCCGGCGGCACGCCCTCGGGTACCGGGCGGCGCACGATCGGTACGGGGATCAGTAGCGGAAGGTCGATGACACCCTCCTCGTGCGACCGTCGTAGTGCGATCGCAAGTCTATCGGATGCCCTGTGGGGTCGCCCGACGCGTCCGTACCCTGCATCCATGGACACAGCACGCGCCGATCGCGGCTTCGTCGGCACGTTCCTCCGGACCCTCGCCTTCGTGATGCTGTGCGGGATCGTCGGGCCGATCTTCCTGGTGCTGTACTTCGTGATCGGCGACCGGTCGCTGCAGTGGATGTTCTGGACCGGCGCGGCGATCACGGTGCTCAACGTGCTCATCGCCTTCGCCATCGCGTACGGCGCGGACAACCGGCGCGAGAAGATCGCCCGCATGATGGCGACGGGCCGGATGGCCCTCGCCGACCTCACGTCGGTCGAACAGACCACCGTCGAGATCAACGGGCAGCCCCTGATGAAGCTCGGCCTGCGGATCCACGGCGACGGGGTGCCGACGTTCGACGCGCAGATCCGCAAGACGGTGCCGATCGTGGCGCAGGGGCTGCTGCACCGCCGCGTGCTCGCGGTCGTCGTCGACCCCGCGACGCGGGAGTTCGAGATCGACTGGCAGGCGTCGGCGCTGGTGGCGGGTTCGGTGCCGGCGCAGTTCTCGTCGGCGGAGGACGGCCGGACCTACGACCTCAGCGGGCAGCCCGGCCCCCTGATCGCGATCCTGGAGGTCCTCCGCCGGCACGGGATCGCGACGGACGGCACCGTCGACCTGCGGAACGGCGATCCGTACCTCCGGCAGGAGGTGATGGCGATCGTCCGGCAGTACGGGCGGCAGCCGGGCGCGGCGGCCACCGACGGGAGGTCGCTCACCGAGCGGCTGGACGAGCTGGACGCGCTGCGGGCGGCCGGGCGGATCAGCGAGCGCGAGTACGGGGAGGCCCGGCGGCGGCTGCTGGGAACGACGTAGGCCCGGCGATCCCTGTCGGGTTCGCCGGGCCGTCGCGCGGTTCCGCTATCCGCTCTTGCGACGGAACTGCTGCTGGTGGCTCTCCGACCCGTGCGGGGTCGCGGGCTTCGCGGACCCGTCCAGGTGGGCGGAACCCTTGCGGTTCGACGCGTTCTTGCGTTCGAGTGCTTCCTTGAACTTGTCGGCGATACCGTCGTCGGTCATGGGGTCTCCTCTGGTCGGCGTGCGTTCACGCTAAACCGGACCGGGGCGGATGTCATCCGATTTGCCGCGAATCCGTTCGCAGGGGGAAGGATGGGGGATATGAGCATGTACGTGGTGACGGGTGCGGCGTCGGGTCTCGGCGCGGCGACGGCGGAGCGGCTGCACGCCGCCGGGCACGGCGTGATCGGCGTCGACCTGCGCGGGACCGACGTCGAGGCCGATCTCGGGACGCCCGGGGGCCGGTTCGAGGCCGTCGCGCGGATCGGCGAGCTGGTGGGCTCCGCGCCGCTCGCCGGCTTCGCCGCGTTCGCCGGGCTGGGGCCGGCCGCGGGCCGCTCGGGCGCGTCGGTCGTCGCGGTGAACTACTTCGGGGCGGTCGACCTGCTGGTGGGGCTGCGGCCCCTGCTCGCCCGCGGGCCGTCGGCGGCGCTGCTGGTGAGCTCGAACTCCACGACCACGCAGCCGGGCTGGCCGCTGCAGCTGGCCGAGATGTGCCTCGACGGCGACGAGCACGCCGCTTCCGACCTCGCCGACTCCTACGGCGAGTACGCCTCGATCCTGGCCTACCCGGCGACGAAGGCCGCGCTGGCCTACTACGTGCGTACGCACGCCGCCGAGTACGTGCGGCAGGGCATCCGGCTCAACGCCATCGCGCCGGGGCTCATCGATACCCCGATGACGCAGGCCGGGCGCGCCGACCCGCAGCTCGGCGCCGCGATGGACGCCTTCCTCGAGCTGATCCCCGCCGGCCGCGCCGGGAAGCCGGAGGAGATCGCCGCGCTCGCGCAGTTCCTGCTCGGCCCCGAGTCCGGGTACTGCGTCGGCTCCGTCGTCTTCGCCGACGGTGGCCTCGACGCCCAGCAGCGCCCGACGGACTGGCCGCGGCCCGCGTCGCCTCCGGAGGCGCCCGAGGCGTAGGTCAGAAGCGGATCACCTGGCGGACGGCGGCGCCGTCGGCCAGGGAGTCCATACCCTCGTTGATCTGCTCCAGCGTGATGACGCCGCTGATCAGCTTCTCGACCGGCAGGCGGCCGGCGCGCCACATCTCGACGTACCGCGGGATGTCGCGCTGCGGGACGGCGGAGCCGAGGTAACTGCCGATGATGGTGCGGGCCTCGGCGGTGAGCACGAGCGGGCTGATCTCGGACCGCGCAGCGGGATTCGGCAGCCCGACGGTCACTGTCCGGCCGCCGACGGCGGTCGCCGCCACCGCGGATTCGAAGGCCTTCGGGTGGCCCGCCGCCTCGATCACGACCGGCGCGCGCACGCCGGCCTCGGCGAGTTCCGCAGGGGTGTAGGCGGCGTCGGCGCCGAGGGCGCGCACCTGCTCCAGCTTTGCGGGCTGCGCGTCGACGCCGATCACGCGGCCGACGGCACCGTCGGCCTGCAGGGACAGGGCGGTGAGGACGGCGGCCATGCCGACCCCGCCCAGGCCGACGACGATCACGTCGTCGCCGTTCGACGGTGCGCCGGCGTTGAGCACCGCACCGCCGCCGGTGAGCACGGCGCAGCCGAGGACGGCCGCGATCTCCGGCGGCACATCGGCATCCACGCGGGTGACGGAGCGGGCGTCCACCACGGTGTGCGTCGCGAAGCCGGACACCCCGAGGTGGTGGTGCACCTCCGCGCCGTCGCGCGACAGTCGCCGGCCGCCGCCCAGCAGCTCGCCGGCGTTGTTGGCGACGCTGCCCGGCGTGCACGGAAGCTGGCCGTCGGTGCGGCAATTGGCGCACTCGCCGCAGCGGGGGAGGAAGGCCATGACCACGCGGTCGCCGACCGCGACGCCCTCGGTGCCGGGCCCCAGCGCCTCGACGATGCCCGCGGCCTCGTGGCCCAGCAGCATCGGCACGGGGCGGACGCGGTTGCCGTCGACCACCGACAGATCCGAATGGCACAGGCCCGCGGCCTCGATGCGGACCAGGAGTTCGCCGGGGCCCGGCGGCGCGAGCTCGAGCTCGCCCACCGAGATCGGCTGCGACCGCGCGTACGGACGCGCGCGCCCGATCTCCTCCAGCACCGCTCCGCGGATCCGCATCAGTACTCGACCTCCAACTCCGGCGACGTCGGCTTCGCCTGGCACCCCAGAATGTAGCCGTCCTCGGCGTCGTCGGGGTCGAGTCCGTCGGTCACCGCCATCGCGACGGTGCCCTTCGTCAGCTTGCACAGGCACGTGGCGCACTCGCCCGATTGGCAGGAGTACGGCACGTCGTGGCCGTTGTTGATGAGCACGTCCACCAGCGACTCGCCCTCCGGCCACGGCACGGTGAAGCTCGCGCCCAGGTTGTGGACGGTGACCTGCGGCGAGTCCGCGGTGACCTCCACCTCGTGGGGCACGATGTCGGCGAAGGCGTCGCCGGTGAGCGAGGCGTAGATCTCCTGGTGCACCTGCTCGCGCGGGGTGCCGATCACCCTGGCGGCCTCCTTGCAGGCGGCCATGAACTCGTCGCGGCCGCACAGGTAGGTCGCGCGCGAGTGGTACGGCGTGAGCAGCGCGGACAGCATGTCGGCCTCGGGGATGCCCCGCTCTGACTCCATCCACCAGATCACCGTGAGCCGTTCGTGTTCCGCCTCCAGTCGCGCGATCTCCGCGCGGAAGATCGTGGCCTCCGGGTCGGCGTTGGCGTACAGCAGCGTGACCGGCTGCGTGCCGGCCTTGAGTGCGGCCGCCAGGATCGACATGATCGGCGTGATGCCGCTGCCCGCCGCGAGCAGCAGCAGCGGCACGTCGAGGCTCTCCGGCACGAAGACGCCCGACGGCGGCAGGACCTCGAGCTCGTCGCCCGCGGTGACGTTGTCGCAGAGCCAGTTCGAGGCGTACCCGTCGACGGTCCGCTTGACGGTCACGCCGGGCTTCGCGTCGTCGAACGGGGAGGTGTACAGCGAGTAGGAGCGGGCGACGGACCCCGTGCGCTCCGACGGGACCCGGACGGTGACGAACTGGCCCGGCCGGTAGTCCCACTCCGCATCGAAGACGAAGGACTTCGCGAGCGCCGTCTCGTCGATCACCTCGGTCACGGTGACGATCTGGCTGCGGCTCGAATGGGGGGTGAGGCTCATGCGTCCAGGTTATCGGCCGAGCGTGCGGTGGATTCTGCCCGCCCAGCGGGCACTATCGACCGCACGGGCCGGGAGAGTGCGGACTCAGCGTTCCCACAGCGGCCGTGACTACCGTGCACCGGGTGGATCCCGCCCTTCCCGACGCCCTCGCCCACGCCTGGGACCGCGTCGTCGCCGACGTGGCCGACCGCCAGCCCGCGCCGAGCGCCGCCGTCCTGGTGGGCACGGCCGTCGCGGCCCTCGTCCTGGTCCTGTGGCGGCCCGCGTGGCGCCGGGCCCGGCACGTGGTGACCATCGCCCACGAGGGCGGCCACGCCGTGACCGCCGTGCTCTGCGGACGCCGGCTCAGCGGCGTCCGCCTGCACTCCGACACCTCCGGGCTCACCGTCTCCCGCGGGCGACCCCGCGGGCCCGGCATGGTCACCACGTTCGCGGCCGGCTACCCGGCGCCGACGGTGATCGGCCTGGTCGCCGCCGTCTTGCTCTCCCGCGGCTACGCCCTGGCCGCGCTGTGGGCCGCGGTGCTCCTGCTGGCGCTGCTGCTCCTGCAGATCCGCAACTTCTTCGGCCTGTACGTGGTGCTCCTCGCCGCCGCGGTCGTGGTCGCCGTCTCCTGGTGGGCGGCCCCGGACGCGAAGGTCGCGCTGGCCCACGTGGGTACCTGGTTCCTCCTCTTCGGGGCGCCGCGCGCTGTCGCCGAGCTGCAGTCCCTGCGCCGTCGCGGGCGGGGCCAGGAGAGCGACGCCGACCAGCTGGCCCGGCTGACCAGGATCCCCGGCGGCGTGTGGGTGGCGCTGTTCGCGGCGACGACCGTCGGGGGAGCGGTGCTGGGCGTCGTGCTGCTGGCCGCGCGGGCGGGCGCGACTCCGCCCTGAGTAGGAGGCGGCGGGATGCGCCCGGTTCTACACTGACGTAGATTTCAACTGACATTCCGTTCACAAAAAGGGCAGTGGACGATGGAGGGACTGGACATGACGCACGACGTGATCATCGTCGGCGCGGGGTTCGGCGGCATGGGTGCCGCGATCGAACTCCTCGGCCGCGGTCGCAACGACATCCTCATCCTCGAGCGCGAGGAGGACCTGGGCGGGACGTGGCACGTCAACCACTACCCGGGCCTCGCGGTCGACATCGCCTCGGTGACCTACTCGTACTCCTTCGAGCCCAACCCGAACTGGTCGCGGCTGTACGCGCCCGGCTCCGAGCTCAAGGCCTACGCGAGCCGGGTCGCCGACAAGTACGGGCTGCGGCCGCTGATGCGCTTCGGCGTCGACGTCACCGGCGCCGTCTGGGATCCGCAGGCCGCCGAGTGGGAGGTCACCGTCGTCCGCGACGGCGGCCTCGAACAGAAGCTCCGCACCCGCTACCTCATCACCGCGACCGGCTTCCTCAGCCAGCCCAAGCTCCCCGACATCGAGGGCATCGACGACTTCGCCGGCACCGTCATCCACAGCGCGAAGTGGGACGACGACGCCGACCTCGCCGGGCAGCGGATCGGGATCATCGGCACCGGCGCGACCGGCGTGCAGCTGGTCCCGGAGCTGGCGAAGGTCGCCGGGCACCTCACCGTCTTCCAGCGCACCCCGATCTGGGTGGTGCCCAAGGTCGACTTCGACGTCCCCGGCCCGGTGAAGGCCCTGTTCGGCCGCCTGCCCGTGACGCAGCGCGCGGCGCGGCTCGCGAACTCGACGGCGCTCGAGGTGCTCAGCACCGTCGGCGTGCTCAACTACAAGTACGGGCACCGCTTCAACGACATCGCGGCGCTGCTCGCCAAGGCGCACCTGCGCGCGCAGGTCCCGGACCCGGAGACGCGGGCGGCGCTCACCCCGTCGTACTCCTTCGGCTGCAAGCGGCCCACCTTCTCCAACACCTACTTCCCGTCCTTCAGCCGCGACAACGTGACCCTCGAGGCCTCGTCCATCGCCCGGGTGCTGCCGCACGGCATCGAGATGGCCGACGGCACCGTCCACGAGCTCGACACCCTCGTGCTCGCCACGGGGTTCTCGCTGTGGGAGAAGAACTTCCCCGCGATCGACGTGACCGGCCGGGACGGGCGGAACCTCGGCGAGTTCTGGCGCGAGGGGCGCTTCCAGGCCTACGAGGGCATGGCGGTGCCGAAGTTCCCCAACTTCTTCAGCCTGCACAGCCCGTACAGCTACACGGGCCTGAGCTACTTCTGGACCATCGAGGCGCAGATGGTGCACCTGCGCCGCGTCTTCGACGAGATCGACCGGACCGGCGCGCGCACCGTCGAGGTGACGGAGCAGGCGAACGCGAAGTTCCTGGAGACGATGTCGTCGCGGCTGGGGCGGTCCGTCTTCCAGCTGGGCGCGTGCGAGGGCAGCCGCAGTTACTACTTCGACCCGCACGGCGAGGCGACGCTGCTGCGGCCGAGCTCAGTGATCGGCGCCCGCCGCGACGCCCGCACCTTCCCGATCGAGGACTACGCCTTCGCCTGATCCAGCAGCGCGATCACGGCGTCGGCGGCCTTCGCCGGTGCGCCGGACTTCGCGGGCGCCAGGTCGTGCGCGGCCGCGACCTCGACGGTGGTGGTGGGGCCCGCGATGAGCGCCGCGGCCTCCGCCATCTCCTCCGGCGAGGCGAAGGGGTCGCGCCGGCCGTGCACCAGCACCGTCGGGACGGCGATGTCCGGCAGGTGCGCCGTGCGGGCCTTCTCCGGCCGCCCGGGCGGGTGCAGCGGGTAGGACAGGAGGAGAAGGCCGTCGGGCCGCTCCGGTCCCTCCGCGACGGCCATCGACGCCATCCGCCCGCCGTAGCTGTGCCCGCCCCACAGGATCGGGCCGTCCAGCTCCAGGAGCCGGGCGGTCTCCGCGAACGAGGCCCGGTCGGCCGCCTGGCCCGACGGTGACGGCGGCCCCTTCGGCCGCAGCCGCCGGAACGGGAGGTCGATGCGGACGGTGCGCACACCGCGCTGCGCGAGTTCCTCGCCGAGCAGCCGCAGCATCGCCTGGTCGCGGTTGCCGCCCGCGCCGTGCGCGAGCACGAGATTCGCTCGCACGTCACCGTCGGGGTCGTGAATCGAGAGCCAGGTCACCCGCCCAGCCTACGGGCAAGTTAACGTGCATTCATGACTGATTCGAAGCAGGGTCCCCTCGCGGGACTGAAGGTGGTCGAGTTCGCAGGTCTCGGCCCCGCCCCGCACGCCGCGATGCTCCTCGCCGACCAGGGCGCCGACGTCGTCTCGGTGCAGCGCCCCGGCATCGGCGTGAACGGCATCACGGGCACGCCATCGGGCGTCAAGCGCGGCCGCACCATCGTCGAGGCCGACCTGAAGAACCCCGCCGACATCGCCACCATCCTCGAGCTCATCGACCGCGCGGACGTGATCGTCGAGGGCTTCCGCCCCGGCGTCATGGAGCGCCTGGGCCTCGGCCCCGACGTGGTGCTCGAGCGCAACCCCCGCATCGTCTTCGCCCGGATGACCGGCTGGGGCCAGGACGGCCCGTTCGCGCAGCGCGCCGGCCACGACATGAACTACATCTCCCTCACCGGCCTGCTGCACGCCATCGGCCGCAAGGGCGAGCGTCCCGTGCCGCCGCTCAACCTCGTCGGCGACTTCGCCGGCGGCTCGATGTTCCTCGTCTTCGGCGTGCTCGCGGCGCTCTACGAGCGCAACACGTCCGGCAAGGGGCAGGTCATCGACGTCGCCATGGTCGACGGTGCCTCCCTCATCGGGCAGATGCAGTGGGACTTCCGGGGCCAGGGCATCTGGAGCGACGAGCGCGGCGTGAACACCCTCGACGGCGGCGCGCCCTTCTACGACACCTACGAGACCTCCGACGGCAAGTACGTCTCCGTCGGCGCGATCGAGCCGCAGTTCTTCGCCGAGCTGCTCGACAAGCTGGGCCTCAAGCAGGAGGACCTGCCCTACCAGCTCGATCAGGCCCGCTGGCCCGAGCTGCGCGCCGCTCTGGAGGCCGCGCTGAAGACGAAGACCCGCGACGAATGGGCCGAGGTCTTCTTCGACTCCGACGCCTGCGTCGCGCCGATCCTCACCTTCGAGGAGGCCTCGAAGCACCCGCACATGGCCGCCCGGCAGAACCTGCAGGAGGTCGGGGGAGCGATGGCCCCGATGCCCGCGCCGCGCTTCTCGCGCACGCCCGCCGCGACGCCCGAGGCGCCGAACCCCGAGGCCGTCGACCCGGCGACGCTCTGGCGCTGATCCCGGCTTCCGAAACCGGCGGAAATCGCGGCCGCGCCGCGCTATTCGCGGCGTGATCGCAAATAACGCCGGTTTCGGGAGGTATGCCGGAAGCCGTCGGCGGTGGCCGCTAGGATTCGCGCATGTCGATGCAGGCCGGTGCAGAATTCGCCGGGTTCCGGGTGGTCCGCCGGTTGGGCGCGGGTGGCATGGGCGAGGTCTACCTCGTCGCGCACCCGCGGCTGCCCCGCGAGGAGGCGCTGAAGATCCTCCCGCAGGACCTCTCCACGGACGAGTCCTACCGCGTGCGGTTCAACCGCGAGGCGGACCTGGCGGCCACGCTGTTCCACCCGAACATCGTGGGCGTGCACGACCGCGGCGAGGCCGACGGCAAGCTGTGGTTGTCGATGGACTACGTCGCCGGCGTCGACCTCGACGCCCTGCTCCGCGACCGGCACCCGCGTGGGCTGCCCGTCGCCGACGTGGTCTCCGTCATCACCCAGGTCGCCTCCGCGCTCGACCACGCCCACGGCAAGGGCCTGATCCACCGCGACGTGAAGCCCGCGAACATCCTGCTCGCCGAGTCGGGCGCCGACGCGGGCGGCCGCGTCCTGCTCGCCGACTTCGGCATCGCCCGCCGCATGGACGACGACGCCGGCCTCACGGCCACGAACACCGCGGTGGGCACGGTGACCTACGCGGCGCCGGAGCAGCTGGCCGACGAGGCCGTCGACGGCCGCACCGACCAGTACGCCCTCGCCGCGACGGCGCTGACCCTGCTCACGGGCCGCAGCCCCTTCGCCGGCACCACGCCGGGCGCGGTGATCAGCCGGAAGATGCGCGGCGAGGTCCCGCGCGCCGCCGACACCGATCCGCGCCTCGCGCCGCTCGACCGGGCGCTGTCCACGGGCATGGCCGCCGACCCGGCCCGGCGGTTCCGCACCTGCGCCGACTTCGCCCGTGCCCTCGAGGCCGAGGCAGCGTACCTGGGCTCGGGCCCGGTGCCGCCCGCGACGCCGCAGCCGACGCGGGCGCAGACCCCGCCGCCGGCCCCGCAGACTCTGCACACCCCGCCGCCGTACGGGCAGGCACCGGCGCCCGCGCCGTACGGGCAGGCGTCGATGCCGGGTCCCGCGGTCGCGCAGCCGGGGCCGGGACCCGGGCCCTACGGCTCGCAGCCCTCGTTCCCGGCGTTCGGTGCCGCGCCCGCCCCGGCGAAGCTGCCCTGGCAGGCGATCATCGCCGCGATCGTCCTCATCCTGTGCGGGATCTTCGGCGTGCTGCTCGGGATCTCGGGATTCGCGGACCCGGAGATCGGCGTGCCGCTGGGCGTGCTCTGGGTGGTGAGTTCCCTCGCGGGCCTGGTCGGCGCCGGCCTGCTCTTCGCGAAGCGGACGCGCACGGCGCTGATCGTCGCGACCGCGTCGGCGGTGATCCTCGGCGCCACGTGCTCGGGCCTCATCGCGACCGTGCTGGTCCCGATCCTGCTGTGGGCGCCGAAACCTGTCCGGGCCTGGTACAGCGAGTAGCGCGCGGCGGACTCTCGGATTCCGTCCGAGATGGACAGCGTGTCCGAACCGGACAGAATTCGAGAGTCGACGAGACGATGGCCGGTCCGGTCCCGGCCGCCGGCCGGGCTGCTAGCCGACGACGAGCGACGTGCCGGTGGCGCGGAGCGTGGAGCCCAGGTCGTAGAACAGCGAGCCGCTGCGGGCGAGCGGACCGTCGAACGTGGCGGCGCGGCTCGCGATGCCGAGCGCGGCGTTGTCGGAGCTGCGGATGAGCGGGCCGCCGCTGTCGCCGACCTGCACCGGGATCGTGGTGGCGATGTAGCCGCCGTCCACACTCACCACGGAGCCGCAGCGCCAGCCCGACGAGACGCCCTGGCTGCACACCGCGTCGCCGGGGCGGGCGGTGCCCACCGAGGTCGGCCGGACGCGGCCGCCGGGGGCGGCCTTCGCGAGCTTCGGGTCGAGGGTGAAGACGCCCCAGTCGGGGGCGTCGGGCACGACGAAGGTGTCGGACTTGGTCAGCGCGGGCGCCGACGAGCCGGTGTTCACGCCCACGATCCGCCCGTTGACGACCACCTGCTGGCCCTGGGCGCCGCAGTGCCCGGCGTACAGGCCCACGCGGGTGCCGTCGGCCCGCTGGCCGACGAAGCCGACGGTGCACCCGCGGCCGTCGGCGACGTTGCCGACCAGCTTGGTGACCGTGAGCACGGAGCTGCCGGGGGAGACGGTCGCGACCGGCTCCGCCTGCGCGGAGGCGGGCAGGATCAGCGCGGCGACGCCGCCGAGGACGGCCACGGACGCGGCGGCGTTCCTCGGGAACGACGTGATGGTGCGGCGCATGATCCTCCTCGGGTGGGCGCAAGACTGTGCGACGGTAGCGTGCCACACGCCACACCGCCTGTAAACCGAGTGAACGACGATGCGCAGGTCAACTCGAGTGACTCGAGTTGCGAATTTTCCCTACTTCGAGGGCTTGGGTGTGACCCAGGTCGTGATCTTCGCGTGCACGACCTCGGTGCCCTTCTTGTCGCGGACGGCGATGTCGACGACCACGTCGCGCCCGGTGGTGATCGCGTCCCAGTCGATCTCCTCGGCCAGCGTCGCGGTGGCGACGAGCGAGGACTCGGCCTTGGCCAGGTAGTCGACGGTCATCGACTTCGGCAGCCAGCGGTGCGTGCCCGGCGTGGACGCCTCCATCACCATGCCCATGCCCACCTCGGCGAGGTTGCAGGCCGCGATGGCATGGAAGGTGCCGATGTGGTTCTGCACGAACCACCACTTCGGCCCGTGGACCACGGCGCGGCCGTACTCGATCTCGGAGATGTACGGGGTGACGGAGGCGAAGTACGGCGCCTTGAGCGACGCGGCGGCGGAGAAGGCCAGCTTGCCGAGCGGCTTGTCGCTGAGCGTGCGCCACATCTTGTACGTGGTGGTGTCGGTCATGGCCGCTATCTTACTCCACGGTAAGTTCGACGGTGCGCGTCACCGGGGCGGGTTCGCCGCGAGCGCGTCGAAGCCCTCGCGGGCCAGCTTCACGATGGTCTCGCGGATCCGCGGCCAGTACGGCGAGCGCACGTTGACGGGGGTGCCGTGGTTCGCCCCGTCGAGCTCCACCAGCAGCGACGGTGCGCCGAGCGCCCGCGCCGCCGCGACGAAGTCCACCGACTCCGACGCGGGCACGATCGAATCCTCCGAGCCGTGGATCGCG
Organism: Tsukamurella sp. USMM236; assembly: GCF_037148755.1. Classification (NCBI taxonomy): domain Bacteria; kingdom Bacillati; phylum Actinomycetota; class Actinomycetes; order Mycobacteriales; family Tsukamurellaceae; genus Tsukamurella; species Tsukamurella sp. USMM236. The sequence goes on along the minus strand of NZ_JBBCSS010000004.1, from coordinate 485,851 downwards.
ACGGACGGCATGAGCGGATCGATCCGCTGGATCGGGTTCGCCAGCGCGTACCGCTCCGGCACCCGGTCCGGCATGCCGCCGAGCGCCTTGCGGACGTGGTCGTTGAGGCGCGAGCTGGTGCGCATGTCGAGCACCCCCGCCATGGAGACGAAGGCGCGCGGGGTCACCGTCGGGCCGCCGCCCGCCGGCCAGGTCACTCCGGGCGACCCCGCCGGGAGCGTGCGCCGGGTGGCCGCCCACGCCGCGAGCTGGCCGCCTGCGCTGTGCCCGACCAGGATCACGTTCGACGGGTCCAGGGCCGGCGCGGACTCGGCGAGGGTGGGGACGTAGTCGACGGCGTGGCCCACGTCGGTGAAGGTGGTCGGCCAGCCGCCGCCCGAGCCGACCCGCCGGTACTCGACGTTCCACACCGCGAGGCCCTGCGCCTGCAGCGCCCGCGCGACCTCGGCCATGTACCCCGCGCTCGACCGGTTCTTCCAGCCGCCGCCGTGGATGAGCACCACCACGGGCAGGCTGCGCGGCGCGTGGGCGCCGCGGGGGAGGTAGAGGTTGCCGTAGTTCTGGCGGGGATCCGCGTTCGGGGCGGGGTAGCGGTAGCGGATCGCGTCGTCCCGCACCGCGGCGACGGGACGCGGCACGGCCCGGGACTTCGAGGCCGCGGCCGAGGACAGTGCAGCGGCACCGTCGACGGGGGTCACCGCGCAGCCGGAGCCCAGAAGGACACCGGCGCACAGGAGGACGGCCAGGAGCAACGCGCCCGGCCTCGGCGCGACGCTCCGTTCGGTCATGCCCGATATTCTTCCAGAGCGCGCCCCGGCGACGCGTGTGACGCGAATCGCACCGGCGGGATCGACCGGTTCGATTTGAAGATGCGGCCCGAGCAGTGCATACTGGTCGGGTTGCCTTGTCGGGCGGCGCGGTCCTGTATGGGGCCGTCCCACCGGCTTCGGTATCGCCCGGCTCCCCTCGAGGGAGCCACCGGAACACACGGCGGAGTATGAGCGCCAGCGCGACACGCCCGACCGCGTGGACCGGAGCAATTTGATACATGAACAGCGTCGATCGACTTCAAGCGGGATACGTTCCCGCAGGTGATTCAGCTGTCCGTGTGTCTGGCAATACGTTTGAACACTTGACGGAAGAGGACACAGCGTGGCGGGACAGAAGATCCGCATCAGGCTCAAGGCCTATGACCATGAGGCGATCGACGCGTCTGCTCGGAAGATCGTCGAGACCGTGACTCGCACCGGCGCCCGTGTCGTCGGTCCCGTGCCGCTGCCGACGGAGAAGAACGTGTACTGCGTCATCCGCTCGCCGCACAAGTACAAGGACTCGCGCGAGCACTTCGAGATGCGTACGCACAAGCGGCTGATCGACATCCTGGACCCGACGCCGAAGACGGTCGACGCGCTGATGCGCATCGATCTGCCGGCCAGCGTCGACGTGAACATCCAGTAAGCGGCTGCGGAGAAACGATATGACTGAGAACAAGATCAAGGGAATCCTGGGCACCAAGCTCGGCATGACCCAGGTCTTCGACGAGAACAACCGGGTCGTCCCGGTCACCGTCGTCAAGGCCGGGCCGAACGTGGTCACCCAGATCCGTACCCAGGCCGCTGACGGCTACGACGCCGTCCAGCTCGCCTTCGGCGCGATCGACCCCCGCAAGGTGAACAAGCCCGTCTCGGGCCAGTTCGCCAAGGCCGGTGTCACCCCGCGTCGCCACATCGCCGAGCTGCGGCTCGCCGACGCCGATGCCGCCGCCGACTACGAGGTGGGCCAGGAGCTGGGCGCCGACGTGTTCGAGGCCGGCAACTTCGTCGACGTCACCGGCGTCAGCAAGGGCAAGGGCTACGCCGGCGTCATGAAGCGCCACGGCTTCTCGGGCCTCGGCGCCAGCCACGGTGTGCAGGCCGTGCACCGTGCGCCCGGTTCCATCGGTGGCTGCGCCACCCCGGGTCGCGTCTTCAAGGGCGTCCGGATGGCCGGCCGCATGGGCTCGGACAACGTCACCACGCAGAACCTGTCCGTGTTCAAGGTGGACGCCGAGGCCGGCGTCCTGCTGATCAAGGGCGCCATCCCCGGCCGCAAGGGCGGCCTCGTGATGGTCCGTACCGCAGTGAAGGGTGGTGCTCGCGCATGAGCAAGCTGACTCTTGATGTGAAGACCGCCGACGGCAAGGTCGACGGCACCGTCGAGCTCCCCGCCGAGATCTTCGACGTCGAGCCCAACATCGCGCTGATGCACCAGGTGGTCGTCGCGCAGCTCGCCGCTGCGCGTGCCGGCACGCACTCCACCAAGACCCGCGGCGAGGTCCGCGGCGGTGGGCGCAAGCCGTACCGCCAGAAGGGCACCGGCCGCGCCCGCCAGGGCTCGACCCGCGCGCCGCAGTTCAACGGCGGTGGCACGGTGCACGGCCCGCAGCCGCGCGACTACAGCCAGCGCACCCCGAAGAAGATGAAGGCCGCCGCCCTGCGCGGTGCCCTCACCGACCGGGTTCGCGAGGACCGTATCCACGTCGTCACCGAGCTGGTGTCCGGCCAGGAGGCGTCGACCAAGACCGCGCGCCTGTTCCTGGCCGCGCTGTCGGAGCGCAAGAAGTTCCTCGTGGTCGTCGGCCGCGAGGACCTGACCGCGCAGCGCAGCGTCCAGAACCTGCCGAACGCGAAGTGGATCTACTCCGACCAGCTCAACACCTACGACGTCCTGGACGCCGATGATCTGGTGTTCAGCCGCGAGGCTCTGGGTTCGTTCATCGCGAGCGCCACGAAGACCGAGGAGGCGAACGCCTGATGGCCACCGCAACCATCCCCGCCGACCCGCGGGACATCCTGCTCGCGCCGGTGATCTCCGAGAAGGCCTACGGCCTCATCGAGGAGAACACGTACACCTTCGTGGTGCACCCGGACGCGAACAAGACGCAGATCAAGATCGCCGTGGAGAAGGTCTTCGGCGTCAAGGTCGACAGCGTCAACACCTTGAACCGCCAGGGCAAGCGCAAGCGCACCCGTGCCGGTTACGGTCAGCGCAAGAGCACCAAGCGCGCCATCGTGACCCTGAGTGCCGATAGCAAGCCCATCGACATCTTCGGAGGCGCGAGCTAAATGGCTATCCGTAAGTACAAGCCGACCACTCCGGGTCGCCGCGGCTCGTCGGGCTCGACGTTCGACGAGGTCACGCGTTCGACCCCGGAGAAGTCGCTGATCCGTCCGCTGCACGGCCGTGGTGGCCGTAACGCGCACGGCCGCATCACCACCCGGCACAAGGGTGGCGGCCACAAGCGCGCCTACCGTCTGATCGACTTCCGTCGTCACGACAAGGACGGCATCAACGCCAAGGTCGCGCACATCGAGTACGACCCCAACCGCACCTCGCGGATCGCACTGCTGCACTACTTGGACGGCGAGAAGCGTTACATCCTCGCCCCCAAGGACCTGAAGCAGGGCGACATCGTGGAGTCGGGCCCCAACGCCGACATCAAGCCGGGCAACTGCCTGCCGCTGCGGAACATCCCCGCCGGCACGGTGATCCACAACGTGGAGCTGCGTCCCGGTGGCGGTGCCAAGATGGCCCGCTCGGCCGGTGCCAGCGTCCAGCTGCTGGGCAAGGAGGGCGCGTACGCGACCCTGCGTATGCCCTCCGGCGAGATCCGTCGCGTCGACGTGCGCTGCCGCGCCACCGTCGGCGAGGTGGGCAACGCCGAGCAGAGCAACATCAACTGGGGCAAGGCCGGCCGCATGCGCTGGAAGGGCAAGCGCCCGACCGTCCGTGGTGTCGTCATGAACCCGGTGGACCACCCGCACGGTGGTGGTGAGGGTAAGACCTCCGGTGGTCGCCACCCGGTGAGCCCGTGGGGCAAGCCCGAGGGCCGCACCCGCAAGAACAAGGCGAGCGACAAGATGATCGTCCGTCGCCGCAAGTCCGGTAAGAACAAGCGCTAGGAGGGAGTTAGAGAATGCCACGCAGCCTCAAGAAGGGCCCGTTCGTCGACGACCACCTCCTCGCGAAGGTCGACGTCCAGAACGACAAGGGCACCAAGCAGGTCATCAAGACCTGGTCGCGCCGCTCCACCATCATCCCCGACTTCATCGGTCACACCTTCGCCGTCCATGACGGTCGCAAGCACGTGCCGGTGTTCGTCTCGGAGAACATGGTGGGTCACAAGCTGGGCGAGTTCGCCCCGACGCGGACGTTCAAGGGCCACATCAAGGACGACCGGAAGGCGAAGCGCCGCTAATGAGCAACGACACAGCAGCACAGACCTCGGCGTCGGCGACCGCACGTTTCGTGCGCGTCACGCCCATGAAGGCCCGTCGCGTCATCGACCTGGTCCGCGGTAAGGACGCCGAGCAGGCGCTCGCGATCCTGCGGTTCGCGCCGCAGGCCGCGAGCGAGCCCGTCGCCAAGGTTCTCGCGTCGGCCATCGCCAACGCGCAGAACAACCTGGGCCTCGACCCGCGCACCCTGGTCGTCTCGGAGGCGTACGCCAACGAGGGCCCGACCATGAAGCGCATCCAGCCGCGGGCCCAGGGCCGCGCGTACCGGATCCGCAAGCGCACCAGCCACATCACCGTGGTGGTCGAGTCGGTCGAGTCGAAGAAGCCCGCCGCCAGCCGGAACCGGAAGGGAGCGTAAGCATGGGTCAGAAGATCAATCCCCACGGCTTCCGCCTCGGCATCACCACGGACTGGAAGTCCCGCTGGTACGCCGATAAACAGTACTCGGAGTACGTCAAGGAAGACGTCCAGATCCGTAAGCGTCTGACCGACAGCCTCGAGCGTGCCGGCATCAGCAAGATCGAGATCGAGCGCACCCGGGACCGCGTGCGGGTGGACATCCACACCGCGCGTCCGGGCATCGTCATCGGCCGCCGCGGCGCCGAGGCCGATCGCATCCGCTCGGAGCTGGAGAAGCTCACCAAGAAGCAGGTGCAGCTCAACATCCTCGAGGTGAAGAACTCCGAGGCCGACGCCCAGCTCGTCGCGCAGGGCATCGCGGAGCAGCTGAGCAACCGCGTGGCGTTCCGCCGCGCGATGCGCAAGGCGATCCAGTCGGCGATGCGTCAGCCGAACGTCAAGGGTATCCGGGTCCAGTGCTCGGGTCGCCTTGGCGGCGCGGAGATGAGCCGCAGCGAGTTCTACCGCGAGGGCCGCGTGCCCCTGCACACGCTGCGCGCCGACATCGACTACGGCCTGCACGAGGCGAAGACCACCTTCGGGCGGATCGGCGTCAAGGTGTGGATCTACAAGGGCGACGTCGTGGGCGGCCGGCGCGAGCTGGCGGCACCGTCGAACGACGACCGTCGCGGCCCGCGTCGTGAGCGCCCGCAGCGCCCGCGTCGCAGCGGCGCGTCGGGCACGACCGCCACCAGCACCGAAGCCGGTCGCGCCGCAACGGAGGAGACTCCTGTGGCGGCGGCTCCGGCTGCAACGAACCAGGAGGGCTGACGCCATGTTGATCCCCCGTCGGGTGAAGCACCGCAAGCAGCACCACCCCGGCCGTTCCGGCCAGTCCAAGGGCGGCAACCATGTGACGTTCGGTGACTACGGCATCCAGGCTCTCGAGCCCGCCTACATCACCAACCGTCAGATCGAGTCCGCTCGTATCGCCATCAACCGGCACATCAAGCGTGGCGGCAAGGTCTGGATCAACATCTTCCCGGACCGCCCCCTCACGAAGAAGCCCGCCGAGACCCGCATGGGTTCCGGTAAGGGTTCGGTCGAGTGGTGGGTCGCGAACGTCAAGCCCGGTCGCGTGCTGTTCGAGATGACCTACCCCAATGAGGAGACCGCTCGCGAGGCCCTGCGTCGCGCCCAGCACAAGCTCCCCTGCAAGACCCGCATCGTGACCCGAGAGGAGCAGTTCTGATGTCGAACACCGTCGCCGCTGATCTTCGCGGTCTCACCGCGGACGAGCTGGTGGAGAAGCTGCGCGAGGCCAAGGAGGAGCTGTTCAACCTGCGGTTCCAGATGGCCACCGGGCAGATGAGCAACAACCGTCGCCTGCGCACCGTGCGTACCGACATCGCCCGGATCTACACGATCCTGCGCGAGCGGGAGCTCGGCCTGGCCTCGGGCCCGGAGGGTGACGCCGCATGAGTGAGAACGGAAGCAATGTGACCACCGAGGAGCGGAACAGCCGCAAGGTCCGCATCGGGTACGTCGTGTCCGACAAGATGGAGAAGACCATCGTCGTCGAGCTCGAGGACCGCGTGAAGCACTCCCTGTACGGCAAGATCATCCGCACCACCTCCAAGGTGAAGGCGCATGACGAAGAGGGCGTCGCCGGTGTCGGCGACCGCGTCCGGATCATGGAGACCCGTCCGCTGAGCGCCAGCAAGCACTGGCGCCTGGTGGAGGTGCTGGAGAAGGCCAAGTAGGCCCACCCGCACCGCACAGACGACGAAGGCCCCCGTCCACTCCGCGAGGAGAGGACGGGGGCCTTCGCGTCGTTCCGGGGTGGGGTCAGAGCTTCTTTCCGACGGCGACGACCGCGTTGCAGGCGTCGTACACGCGCTGGAGGGCCGGGTTGGACAGCTTCCACGTGGCGCCTTCGCTGCCGCGGGCCGTGCGGTCGGCGGCGAGGGCGCGCGAGTACTCGGTCAGGCGGGTCTGGTAGGTCCGCAGCGCCGCGACCAACTGCGGGTTCGACGCGGCGCGGCCGATGGTGCCCGGCAGCGTGCCCAGCTCGACGCGCAGCGCGTTCTGCTCGGCGTCGAGCGTCGGGGCGATGCCCTCCCAGGTCCAGTCCTTGTTCTTGGTGGCCTGGACGGCGGCGCGGCTCGCGGCCTGCCGCGGCGCGCGGTTGGTGTTCCACAGGTCGTACGCGGCGCGGGCGGGCGAGGCCGCCGGCGCGCCGGGCGCCGCCGGCGCGCCGGGAACCGGCGTCGGCGCGGCGGCGGCGACACCGGCGAGGGGAGTGGCGAGGGCGGCGGCCAGCAGGCCGGCGGAGACGGTGCGGGCGCCCCAGATACGAATGGTCACGATGATTACCTCTCGATGTCAAATGATGAACATCAAGAAGATAGCCCGGCGAACGACGTCAGTGTACGGAAATCTTCGTGATCTCGAACACGTAGTTGTCGATCAGGCGCAAACGCGACGCACGGCGCTGGCCGCATCGCCCAGCGCCGAGAACGCCGGGTTGCTCTTGACCCAGGTGTTCTCGCCCGAGCCGCGCGCGGCCTGATCGGCCCGCAGGCCGTCGTTGTAGGCGTCGAGCTTGGCCTTGTAGTCCGTGATCGCGGTCTTGATCGTGGGCGCGAGGTTCTCCGTCGCGATGATGCCCGGCAACCGGCCGGTCTCCGTGGCGATGGCGGCGAACTCCGCGTTGATCAGGCCGGTGATGCCGTCCCAGGTCCACTTCGGGTCCTTGGTGAAGGCGACGGTGGCGCGGCTCGCGACGATGCGGGTGTCGTACCCGGACTGCCACGAGGAGCACGCGGACTTGCCCGCGGCCGCCGCGGCGGCGGCCCGCGACGACGCGATGGTGCTCTGATAGGCGGCGACGTCCTGCGGGTCCGCCGAGCCGGTCCCCGCCACCGAGCCGCAACCGGCCAGTGCGAACAGTGAAGCCCCGACGACCAGTGCCGCGCCCCCGCGGCCGCGGAGCGGATGGATCCTCGTACGTGCGGTCATGATCATGCCTCCCCTGGTGCGCGTCGACGTGCGCGCCTTATGACTGCATTGTCGCTCATGAATCGCCTCCGCGTTTCATGAGGGTGCGAACGCACAGTGTGTGAGCATCGGCACTCCACCATCGATTATGCGGGACGATGCGAACAGGTTTGCTATGCTGTGGAACATGCGGGACGGTGACGTCCCGCGCCGTCGTAGGGCACCCGGGCCCCTGACTCGCCGATCTCGGCTCGAGACCATTTCCCGGTTCTTTTCTTGCGGCGAACGGATGCGGCCACCGCCGCCTTCGCCACCACCACCGTTAGGTACCCCCTTACCGTGAGCACCCCTGTGTCCACCCGTTCCTTCGCCGACCTCGGCGTCCCCTCGAACCTCATCGCCGCCCTGAACGACATGGACCGCAGCACGCCGTTCCCCATTCAGGCCGACACCCTCCCCGACACCCTCGCCGGCCGCGACGTGCTCGGCCGCGGGAAGACGGGCTCGGGCAAGACCCTGGCCTTCGCGATCCCGCTGGTCGCGCGCATCGCCGGGCATCGCGCCCCCGCGGGCAAGCCGTCGGGCCTCGTCCTCGCCCCCACGCGTGAGCTGGCCACCCAGATCACCGCCACCGTCGAGCCGCTGGCCCGCGCCGCCGGCCTGCGCGTCACCACGATCTTCGGCGGGGTGAAGCAGACCCGCCAGGAGCAGGCGCTGAGCAACGGCGTCGACATCGTCGTCGCGTGCCCCGGCCGCCTCGAGGACCTGATGCGGCAGCGCATCGTCGACCTGTCGCGGGTCGAGGTCACCGTGCTCGACGAGGCCGACCACATGGCCGACCTCGGCTTCCTGCCCGTCGTCACCCGGATCCTGGCCGCGACCCCGGCCGGCGGCCAGCGGATGCTGTTCTCCGCCACGCTGGACAACGGCGTCGACAAGCTGGTCCGCAAGTTCCTCACCGACCCGGTCTCGCACTCCGTCGACCCCGAGAACTCGCCGGTCGTCGCCATGACGCACCACGTCTTCGAGGTGGGCGGCAAGGACGACAAGAACGAGCTGGTGCGCGCCCTCGCCTCGGGCACGGGCCGCCGCATCCTGTTCACCCGCACCAAGCACCAGGCCAAGAAGCTGGCGAAGCAGCTCACCGCCGACGGCATCCCCGCGCGCGACCTGCACGGCAACCTCAGCCAGCCGCAGCGCGACCGCAACCTCGAGGCCTTCAGCACCGGCACCGCCCGCGTGCTCGTCGCCACCGACATCGCGGCCCGCGGCGTCCACGTCGACGACATCGAGCTCGTCGTCCACGTCGACCCGCCGGCCGAGCACAAGGCCTACCTGCACCGCAGCGGCCGCACGGCCCGCGCCGGCAACGAGGGCACCGTCGTCACCGTGATGACCTCCGATCAGCGCAAGGACACCCAAGCGCTGCTCAAGAAGGCCGCGATCAGCGCCCGGCCCGTCGCCGTGACCGCCGCGTCGCCGGTCGTCGTCGACCTCGTCGGCGAGGTCGCGCCGTACGTCACCCCCGAGCCCGTCGCGCCGCAGCCGCAGCAGCAGCGCAGGTCCGGCGGCGGTCACGCCCCGGGCCGGGGCCGCGCCGGGCGCGGCAAGGGCACCGGGCAGCGGTCCGACGGTGCCGGTCGCGGCCAGGGCGGTTCCGCCGGTCAGGGCGGCCAGCAGCGTCGTCAGGGCCAGGGCGGCCAGCAGCGCTCCGGCGCCCGGCAGGCACCGTCCGGCCAGGGCCGCCCGCAGGGCCAGGGCAGCGCCCAGCAGCCCCGCCGTCGCGCCACCCGCCCCGCGGGCTGACGCCCGCCCGCACAATCGGGTAGTCGGCTACTCGTTCGCAGCGCGCCTCGCCGGGGTCCAATGGACCCAGGGAATCGGAGGTGCGCGATGGACGGATCGAACGGCGGCCGTGACGCCGTCGAGGCGGCGACCGCGGCGGTGCGCCGCGACCCGCTCCGCGCGGACGCGCACCGCGCCCTCGCCCGGGCCCACCTCGACGCCGGCGACCTCTGCGGGGCCCGCGCCGCGGTGCAGCGCTACGCGCAGCTGACGCGGCGCGAGCTCGGCGCCGAGCCGGCGCCGGACCTCTGGACGATGGTCGGGCTGCCCGCGTGGACCCACGCGCGTGCCGCCCGGTCGTCAGCCGCGGGCGATCGCCAGCACCTCGTCCTCGGTGGGCGGACTGGCGGCGTGATGGCTCAGGCACATCGGTGAGTGCAGGCGCACCGTCGCCGCGCCGGCCCCGAGATAGAAGTCGCCCGCGCCCAGCCCGCCGATGCCGTCGAGCCGCCCGCCGCGGGCGGCGGCCAGGTCCTTCGCGGCCTGGATCTGCACCGGCGCGTTGAGCTTGCCGTAGAAGTGCGTCGCGCTGTTGCCGACGATCTTGTCGTGCAGGCCCTTCGGGGCCTGCGTCGCGAACACCAGCCCCAGCCCGTACTTGCGGGCCTGCGAGGCGAGCAGCAGCGTCGACTCCGTGGACGGCTTCACCGACCCCGACGGCGCGATCTGTTGCGCCTCGTCCATCACCAGTAGCGAACCCAGCGGACGATCGCCCGCGGGATGGCGCTTGATCCAGGAGAACAGCGCCAGTTGCAGCTGCGCGACGAAGGTCTGCCGCTGCGTCTCGTCGGGCAGGCCGATGAGGCTGATCACCGAGATCCGCGCGCGCTTGCCGTCCGCGGGGGTCAGCAGTGTCGCCGGGTCGACCGCCTCGCCGCGGCCGCCGAGCAGCGGGTTGTTGATGAGCGCCGCCTGCAGGTTCGCGGCGAGCTCGGGCGCCAGCTTGTCGGCGCTGCCGAGGCTGCTGCGCGTCGAATCCCACGCGCCGAGGAACTCGGCGAACGCCCGGATGTCGGCGCGGCCGATCTCCCGGCCGTAGGCGTCGAGCGCCTCGCGCAGGATCGCGCGCTGCTGCTCGCGGCGCGATCCGCCCACGCCGACGTGCTGTTCCAGCGCGCTCGCGCACGCCTCCACGGCCATCGCGAAGCCTTCCCGCGCCTCCTGCGCGTCGAGATCGTCGCCGTCCATGCCCGCGCGCAGCGCCGCGAAGTCCGGGATCGGCTGCAGCACCAGCGGTCGCGCGGACGCCCGGTTCGGCGTCCACACCACCACGTCCGTGTCGGCGAGGTAGGTGCGCGCCCGCTCGGCGTCGCCCTCCCACCAGCCCGACGGCTCCTGCGGCCACGCCTCGCCGAGCCGGGACAGGTCGTTGTTCGGGTCCAGCACGATCGCCGACACCCCGCGCAGCGCGCACTCCTCGATGAGCCGGCGGATCAGCACCGTCTTCCCCGAGCCGGAGCCGGCGAAGATCGCGGTGTGCTTGCGCAGCTCGGCGAGGTCGACGGTGACGGGCGCGTGGTCCGGGCCTAGGCCGACGGCGATGCCCGCCGGGCCCGACGGTGCCGCCGGCGCGGCCGGGACCTCGGCCTTCGGTGCCGCGGGCTCCGGGCGCGGGGTCGGCGGCCCGCCGAACATGACGTCGGCGACGGAGCTCGACAGCCCGCCCACGCGGCCCACCGCGTCGCCGGGGATCATGCCGCGGGCGCGGCGCGAGGCGGGGCGCTCGGCCGCGGGCTTCGGGGCGCCGTCGAGCCCCGCGAACATCCGCAGCCCGTGCGCGGGCCGCCGCGCCGTGAGCCAGTCGTCGAGGCCGTCGGGCCCGTTCGCGATGATCCGGCCCAGCGCGTCGAGGGTGGCGAGATCGGCCTCGTCGAGGGGGAGCAGCTCCGCGCCGCGCTCCACGGCGTCGGCGATCACCGACGACGCCTTCGGGCTGGTCGGCCAGGGCGTGGAGCGCAGCAGGAAGAGCTTGCGCCGGTCCATCCCGGCGGCGACGCCGGCCGCCGTCGCGGCGCTCTGGACGCGGTTGGTGGTGGCGACGGCGTTGGAAGCGGGGATCGCGCGGAAGGCCCAGTGCTGCTCGTCCTCGACGCGGCCGGGTAGGCGGCGCCGCAGCCGGCCGTCGAGCTGCTTGTTGCCGCGCTCGATCTGGAAGCCGTCGCCGCCGTCCTCGCGGGTCCACGCCCGCAGGCCGGCCTCGATGAGGCCGCCCATCCGCTTGTCGGCGACGGCCTGGTCGGTCGCCACGTCGCCGACGCGGGCCCGGATCCGCAGCGCCTCGAACTGTTCGTCGATGCGGGCCAGCACGTCGACGGGCGGGTCCGCGGGGGGCTCGGCGGGCTCCATCGGCGTCGGCTCCGGGACCGACGGCGCCACGCGCGCCGGCCCGTCGTCGAAGGAGGCGAGCTCGAAGTCCGTGCGGGTGGTGACGCACGCCCGGATGTGCGCATCGACCTTGGTGAGCAGGTCGCGCGGGGTGTGGTGCACCGCGGAGGCGAAGGCCTCCGGCGCGATCGGCCAGGTGGGGTGCGGCGGGACGAACTCCTTCGCGCGGTACGCGGCCGTGAGCCTCCGCTCGACGATGGCGCGGGCGATGGCACCGTCGGGCAGCGACTTGAGCGGGCCGACCACTCGGAACCGGGCGGCGACGGATGCGGTGGCCCGGCTGGAGAGCGTCTCCCACGCCGTCGGCAGCATGCAGGCGACGGTCACCGTGCGATAGAGGCCCTGGCGCAGCGACATCAGGCCGTGGCCCACCTGCTCGATGACCTCGCTCTCCGCGGCGTCCGGCGCGGTGAGGGTGGCCGCGGACTGCGCGAGCAGGGTGTCGATCTGGTCGACGGCGAAGACGGTCGCCGCGGTCTCCGCCATGAACGCCGAGACCGCGCGGACCGTCTCCACGGCGGGGAAGCCGTGCGCGGGCAGCCCCCAGTGCAGGCGCTCGGCGGCGGTCTCCTCGACCTCGATGTCGTCGAGGAAGGCGGAGCCGAGGTCGGCGAGACGGGTGTCCGGGGAGGCCAGCAGCACCAGCGCGCGCAGCACGCCGTGGTACTGCCGCACCTGCGGGCGGCGCTTGCTCATCGCGGCGACGAGCGCGTCCAGGCCCTCCGGCGTGGGCACCGCGTCGCCCGAGAACTCGCGGCGGTGCGCGCGCGAGAGCCCGGCCTCGTCGGAGAGCAGCCACAGCAGCTGCGCGAGCTGGGTCTCGTGGTCGCGGGCGGGGCGCAGCAGCGAGCTGCGCAGCGAGGTCAGCGCGGCGCGCCAGAAGTCGGAGGCGTCGAGCAGCTCCAGCAGCACGAAGTAATGGCCGGCCGCCTGCACCTCGGACCGGAACCGGGTGAGCAGGTGGGTCTTCCCGGTGCCCGCGTTGCCGGTGATCACCAGGCCCGTCGGGGAGGCGCCGGTCGACGCGACGGCGTCGCCGAGGGCGTCCTCGAGGTCCTCCCAGACGTCGGTGTGCAGGCCGTCGACGTGCGTGTCCTCCGCTGCGGCGTCCCACACCTCCTCGTACGTGGGCGCCCAGCTCAGGCGGACGGAACGCAGCGCCGCGCGCTGGGTGTCGGAAAGCGTCATCGGGTGATCCGTATCGCGTGCAGGGGACGGCCGCCCAGCTGCAGCGCGGCGGCGTGATCGTCCGGGGTGAGGGCCTTGAGGTTGTCCTCGGCGACGATGTGCACGCCGGGCTCGGGGTACAGGGCGCGCAGGCCCTCGTCGACGACGGTGCGCGGCACGCCGGGCAGCGCCGCCCGCAGGTCGCGCAGGGCCACCCAGGCGCCCAGCGCCGCGACCGCGCGGTAGGCGGCCCGCACCCGGTCCGCGGGCGGGCCGTCGGGGACGGATTCGTGCCGGGCGGGGGCCGGCGGCACCGTCGGGGCCGGAGCGGGCGGGGGCGGATCGGCGGGCGTGACCACCTCGCCCAGCGCGAGCGACTCGCGGCGCAGGTACCGGCCGATGCCGGCGGCGAAGGTGAACAGCGCGCGCAGCTGCGGCGTCGCGCGCGGCGGGGGAGTGGACTCGAGCAGTTCCGAGGCCGCGGCCCAGCCGCGGTCGGTGAGGGAGAGCAGCAGCGCGCGGCGCTCGCCGACCTCGACGTCCAGCAGGCCGCGCTCGACCAGCTTGCGCCGCGACGGGGCCTCCAGCGCGGGGCCGAGCAGCTTGAGGTCGGGGTTGCGCACCGGCTCGACGGCCGACGCGAGCACGAGCAGCACCGCGGATTCCGTGCCCGTGAGCCCCGCGATCGACTCGCCCATCACGCACCCCTCCCGTGGCCCGATCCCGTTGCAGTGACCAATGTACGGATGATCGACATGGATTCCGCGAGGTCGTCCATGATCCGCGCGTTGGTCAGCCGCAGCACCCGGAAGCCGGCCAGCATGAGGTCGGCGTCGCGGCGCCGGTCGGCCTCGTACTTCTCGCGTCCGCGGTGGTCCGGCCCGTCGACCTCCACCACCAGGCGGGGCTGCGGGAACAGCAGGTCGACGCGGACGGGCCGGGCCAGCGGCCCCAGGTCGATGGCGTAGTTCCAGTGCCGCGCGGATGCCCACGCCTGGCCCACCAGCCCCCGCTCGAGGCACTGCTCCGCCGCGCTCGCCGGGTGCGGCTTGCCCGCGACGGGCGGGAACGCGGGCAGCGGCTCGAGCCCGACGGTGAACTCCGACGGCCCGCGGCGCGGCTCCGCGGCGAGCGGCGGACCGTCGACCACCGGGAACCGGTCCAGCGGCGCCGCGCCCGGCCCGAACAGCCAGACGCTGCTGTCTCCTCGCGCCAGCCACTGTGACGCGCTGGAGAGGGCGTCGCCGAGGTGCGGGGCGAGTGGCCGTTCGACGTCGATCGCGAGCGCCACCGACGGGGCGTGGTAGCTGCGGGTCAGGGCGTACTCGAGGGCGTCCCGACGGTCGGCGGCGGGCAGCTCGGCGAAGCTGCGGCCCGACTCGGGCCGCAGCGCCGCGGTGGCGAGCGCGCCGAGCGCCGTGCCGATCCCGGCACCGCCGTCGTGCCGGTGCGCGAGCTCGCGGGCGGCGAACCGGTCGAGGATCCCGCCGGATTCGGGGGCGAGCGACGGGTCCGGCAGCCAGGCGGGAAAGACCTCGAAGGCCACGGCGACCTCCCGGGTCAGCACGTCGTCGATGATCGCGCCGGGGGAGGAGGGCAGCGGCTGCGTGAGGCCCGGGAAGACCACGACCGGGTCCTGCGGCCCGCGGCGCTCGGCGGCGGAGGCGAGCGCGGCGGCGGAGGTGCCCCGCAGTCGCGCCACCCCGCGCGCGGGCAGATCGGAGAGCTGCACGAGATGAAGTTACGGCATCGCGATCGCATCCGTAGGTGCCTGTCGCCCGGCGAATCCGATCCTCCGAGCGGCGAGCGCGGATCACGCCGTCTATATACTCTGATATATAGCGATCGAAAGGTGGTCTCCCATGGCTGTCACCAGCGTCGACCTCGACCCCCGACTGATCGAGCGGGCTCGGGAACTCACCGGGGAGCGCTCGAACCGCTCCGTCATCGATCTCGCCCTGCGTCGGCTCATCGCGTCGAAGCAGAAGGGGGCGATGATCGACGGCATCGCCGGGCTCGCCGGACTCCCCGATGGCCTCGGCGCGCCCGTCGTCGATCCGACCGCGACGCCGTGACGGACTACCTCGTCGACAACTCCGTCTGGACGCGGCTCGCGACCGGAGACGAGAGGATCGCGAACCGCCTGCGGCGCATAGAACGGTCACCTGCGGATCTGTTCGTGACGTGCCCGCCCCAGGTGCTCGAGTTCTGTCACAGCGCGCGAACGCCCGACGAGCACGAGCTCTATCGGGACCGGATCACGATGGGCTTCCCGCTCGAGCGTGCCCCGGACGAAGATCTCGTCCTCGATATGCAGGCCGCCCTGTGGTCGTCCGGGCTCGTCCGCGCCGCGGGCCCCGTGGACATCCTCATCGCCGCGTACGCCATCGTCAACGACGCGACCGTGCTCGCCGCCGACCACGACTTCGAGCACATCGCCCGCGTCAGCGATCTCACGCACGAGTACATCGCGCCGGCGACGTGATTCGTGATCGGCGAGATCGGGGCGGCACCGTCGGACATGATGGCCGGCGGCCGGCGCCCAACCGGGCACGATTCGACATCTACCTGCGACTTCCCCTATCATGGACGGGTTGCCCGGCGCCCTGTGGTGCCAGGCGGCTGACCACGCGTGTTCGGGTCGGAAATCCGGCGCGCATGAAAATCCAGGTCGAGGAGACTCTCTAGTGATTCAGCAGGAATCGCGGGTGCGGGTCGCCGACAACACGGGTGCTAAGGAAATCCTCTGCATCCGCGTGCTCGGTGGAAGCTCGCGCCGCTATGCCGGCATCGGTGACATCATCGTCGCCACCGTCAAGGACGCCATCCCCGGCGGCAACGTCAAGCGCGGCGAGGTCGTCAAGGCCGTCATCGTGCGGACCGCCAAGGAGCGCCGCCGTCCGGACGGTTCGTACATCAAGTTCGACGAGAACGCCGCTGTCATCATCAAGAACGACAACGACCCTCGTGGCACCCGCATCTTCGGCCCGGTCGGCCGCGAGCTGCGCGACAAGAAGTTCATGAAGATCGTTTCGCTGGCTCCGGAGGTGCTCTGACATGAAGGTGCACAAGGGCGACACCGTCATCGTGATCTCGGGCCCCGACAAGGGTGCCAAGGGCAAGGTCGTCGAGTCCTTCCCGAAGGCTGACAAGGTCCTCGTCGAGGGCGTCAACCGGATCAAGAAGCACACCAGCACGTCCGCCACCGCGCAGGGCGGGATCGAGGTCCGCGAGGCTCCGATCCACGTCTCCAACGTGATGGTCGTCGACTCGGACGGCAACCCCACCCGCGTGGGTTACCGGACCGACGAGGAGACCGGCAAGCGCGTGCGGATCTCCCGCAAGAACGGGAAGGACATCTGAGATGACCACCTCTGAGAAGACCCAGCCGCGCCTGAAGGCGCGCTACCGCGCCGAGATCAAGGACGCGCTGAACAGCGAGTTCGACTACGCCAACGTGATGCAGATCCCCGGCGTCGTCAAGGTGGTCGTGAACATGGGCGTCGGCGACGCCGCCCGTGACGCCAAGCTCATCAACGGCGCCGTCAAGGACCTCGAGCTGATCACCGGCCAGAAGCCGGAGATCCGCAAGGCCCGCAAGTCCATCGCGCAGTTCAAGCTGCGTGAGGGCATGCCGATCGGCGCGCGCGTCACCCTCCGTGGCGACCGCATGTGGGAGTTCCTCGATCGCCTCACCTCGATCGCGCTCCCCCGTATCCGCGACTTCCGCGGCCTCAACGGCAACCAGTTCGATGGCAACGGCAACTACACGTTCGGCCTGAACGAGCAGTCGATGTTCCACGAGATCGACGTGGACTCCATCGACCGCCCGCGCGGTATGGACATCACCGTCGTCACCACTGCCACCAACAATGAGGAAGGCCGCGCGCTGCTCAAGCACCTCGGCTTCCCCTTCAAGGAGAACTGAGCCATGGCAAAGAAGGCGCTGGTCAACAAGGCCAACAAGAAGCCGAAGTTCGCCGTCCGCGGCTACACCCGTTGCAACAAGTGCGGCCGTCCGCACTCGGTGTTCCGCAAGTTCGGCCTCTGCCGTATCTGCCTGCGCGAGATGGCGCACGCCGGCGAGCTCCCCGGTGTGCACAAGAGCAGCTGGTGAGTCCCACCCGAGCCTGACTCGGGACTGATTCGCGCGAGGGCGCGCACTCCGCTTCGGCGGGGTGCGCGCCCTTCGTCGTCTGCGGGAGGCGGTCGTTCCACGCGATTCGCGTCACGAAACGCGCAGCGGATTCACAGTGTTACCCGCTTGTTAACTATGCTGTCATCTCATGTTGGTGCGTGAAGACTTCGCGCTCCCGCGGGGTCCACGCGGTGAGCGTCCCCGCAGCGGGTTCCGGAACAGCCCGTGGATGTGGGCCGTGCTCGCGGTCGTCGTCTTCGTCGCCGCGATCCAGGCCGCCGCGACGGTCTACGGCCTCGCCGGCCCCGTCGAGGGCCTGGCCAAGGATTTCGTCGGCCGCCCCGTCACCGGCGAGGTGAAGATCGCGGCCCTCGCGCTCGCCCTCATGTGCATGCCCGCGCGCCTGCGCCTGCCGTTCGCCGGCGTCGTCGTCGGCACGGAGGTCCTGTTCAACGCCGAGCGCCTCGCCGCCGGTTCACCCCTGCACTTCGGCAACGGCGTGATGTGGGGCCTGGTCGCGCTGGCCGCCTACGCCGGCCTGCGGCTCACCGGCCGCGAGCAGGTGGCGGCGTTCAAGGCCGCCGGCGTCGCGGGGATCCTCATCGTCGCGAACGCCTGCTCGTCCGTGTGGCTGGGGCTCACGATGGAGGCGCTGCCGTACGTCGCCGACCACTTCGTCGAGGTCGCCGACCGCGCGCTCGGCAGCCCGTCGTGGGTGATGGGACGGTTCGTGCACGAGCACGGCTGGTACCTCGCCCTGATCACCAAGGTCTACACCTACCTGCCGGTGGGGGCCGCGGTGGTGGCGTACTTCCAGCTGCGCCGAAGCTCGACCGAGGGCTTCCCGCGGCACCACATCGTGCGGTCCTTCGTCCTCATCGGCGCGATCGGGCCCATCGTCTACTTCCTGTTCCCCGTCGTGGGTCCCGCGTACGCCTTCGGCAACGAGGTGGCCGGCGCCGGCTGGATGAACGTCTGGCCGCACGTCGTGCCCACGTCGCTTGAGCCGGTCTCCGCGTACTTCAGCCAGGCGGCGCCCCGCAACTGCATGCCCAGCCTGCACACCGCCTGGGCGACCGCGATCCTCGTGCACTCGCTGCGCGGGCCGCGCCTGCTCAAGGTGTTCGGCGTCGTCTGGTGGGTCTGCACGATCTCCGCGACGCTCGGCATCGGCGCGCATTACGGCGTCGACCTCATCGCCGGCTTCGTCTTCGCGCTGACCCTCGAGGCCGCGATGGTCCGCCCCGAGGACGGCTGGCACCCGCGCCGGATCGCCACCGTCGTGGGCGGGGCGCTCGCCTTCGTCGCGATCCTCCTGTCCATCCGCTACCTGAGCGTGCCCATGGCGCAGAGCGGCTACCTCGCCGCCGGCGCCCTCCTCGGCGCCGCCGGCGCGATGGCGGTCGCCTACGCGCGGATCGCCCGGCCCCCGTCGCCCGACGGTGCCGTCGCGCCCCGTCCGGTGGGGGAGCAGGCGCTCGCCGCCTGACGACTACGCTGTGGATCGTGGGTGATTCCGATGCGTAACACGATCATCGCGGGCGCGCTCGGCGTCGCGGCGGTCGCACTGATCGGTACCCGGTTCGTCGGCCCGATCGGGCTGCTGTTCCTGGCCGGCGCGCTGATCGTCGTCATGGTCGTGCTGCTCGCGGGCGGCGGCGACCCGGCCGCGGTGCGTCGGGACGATCCACTGCGGTTCGTCGACGTGAAGCCCGCCCCTGAGCGGCCGCGTGCGGAGCGCGCGCAACCGAAGCCGGCCCCGGCACCGTCGGGCCGGGCGCTGTGGGACCGGGCCACCGGCCGGCACGACACGGTGCTGGGGGAGTACGCGGCCTACGAGCTCGACCCCGAGATGCTGCTGCGCTTCCCCGCGATGTGGGACTTCAGCTCGCCGAAGGTGATCGCCTTCCACGACGCGCTCGAGCACGCCGGGGCGCTGCGCACCGACGAGTACCCCGGCGACGAGTCCGCCGCGGAGTACGCCGAGGCCGTCACCGACCTGCGCACCTCCTGGTACGCCGCCGATCGGTACGCCCGCAGCACCGGCTCCGACGGCCTGGCCGACGAGGACGTGCGCGACCTCGACCGCGGACTCAAGCTGTACCGCCACGCGTCGTCGAGCGTCGCCGCCGAGCGGGCCGCGTACCTGAACCAGGTGGTCAGCACCGTCGACAAGCTCGTCGACCGCGGCGTGCTCCCCGCGCCGCCCCGCTTCCGCGCCGAGCTGGAGGCCGAGGCCCGCAAGGCCATCGAGGGCTGACACCCGTTCCGAAACCGGCCGAATTCTGCGTGACGATGCGAATACGTCGTCGCGAGCCCGGAAACGGCCGGTTTCGCGACGCGCGACGGCACCCGGCCTTCACCGATCTGTGATTGTTGTTGCGTATGGTGTTGATGTGACTGCTGTGACTCGACGGGTTCTGCTGGGGACCGCCGCCGCGCTGCCGGCCGTGATGGTGGCCGCGCGCGCCGCCGCCGACCCCGGCTCCGGGACGGGGGCGGGCGGCACGGTCGGGCCGACGACCCCGGGGGCCACCACCCCGGGCGCGACGCCCGCCGGGCCGGCAGCGCGCTGGACGCCCGAGCGGGCGCAGCAGTGGCGCACGCAGAACCCATGGATGGTCGGGGCCAACTACATCAACGCCAACGCCGGGAACCAGTTCGAGATGTTCCAGGCGCAGACCTTCGACCCGAACCGGATGAACCTCGAGCTCGGCTGGGCCCGCGGCCTGGGGATGACCACCATGCGCGTCTTCCTGCAGGACCAGCTGTGGACCGCCGATCCCACCGGCTTCGTGCAGCGCCTCGACGCCTTCCTCACGATCGCGAACAACAACGGCATCAAGATCATGTTCGTGCTGTTCGACTCGTGCTGGGACCCGAACCCGAAGCCCGGCGTGCAGCGCGAGCCGACGCCCGGCGTGCACAACTCGACGTGGGTGCAGAGCCCCGGCGCCGCGGGCCTGACGAACGCCGACACCGCGGGCCTGCAGGCCTATGCGACCGGCGTGGTCAAGGCCTTCGCGAACGATCCCCGCGTGGTCGCGTGGGACGTGTGGAACGAGCCGGAGAACCTCGCCGACTCGTACCCGCTGAGCCCGCCCGACAAGGTCGCCCGCGTCGCGAAGCTGTTGCCGCAGGCCTTCGCGTGGGCCCGCGCCGGCGGGCCGACGCAACCGCTGACCTCCGGTGTCTGGGCCGACACGCGCCCCGAGATCCGCGCGATCCAGCTGGAGCAGTCCGACGTGATCAGCTTCCACAGCTACGACCCGCCGGAGAAGTTCCGCGCCATGGCCGCCGACCTCGCCAAGCAGGGGCGCCCGATGCTCCTCACCGAGTACATGGCCCGCCCGCAGGGCAGCACCATCGAGACGATCCTGCCGATCTGCAAGGAGCTCGGCATCGACGCCTACCAGTGGGGCTTCGTGGCCGGCCGCAGCCAGACCTACTACCCGTGGGACTCGTGGAAGCAGCCCTACGTCGGCGCGCGCCAGCCGCAGCAGTGGTTCCACGACCTGCTCTGGCCCGACGGCCGCGCCTACCGCGACGCCGAGGTCGCCACGGTCCGCCGCCTCACCGCCGCCCGCACGTAGACGCCGGCATCTAGTCGGTGCGCACGAAGGCGCCGTCCAGCCGGTAGTAGGCGCTCGCGTTCGAGCCCGGCCCGAGGCCGACCTCCATCACGGGCGGCGCCGTCCGGTCGGAGGTGTGGGCCCGGCTGTCCTCGTCGACCTCGATGCCCAGGGCGTGCGCGTCGATCGGCAGCACGGAGAAGCGTTGCACGAGGTCGGCTCGCGCTCGCTCGATCCCGGCGGCCGTCACGACGCGCAGCGCGAACGCCGAGCTGCTCGTCGATCGCGACGGGCTGAGGCTCACCTCGGGGAACTTGCCGACGGTCTCCTTGAGGGTGCCGGAGCGGCCGCCGCCCGAGATCCGCATCTCGACGGTGCCCTTCCCGCTGCCGACCGAGCCGACGTTCGGCGCGAAGACGCGGTACTGCAGCTCGTCGATCACCGGCTGCGCGGGATCGAGGCCGTTCGTGCGCAGCAGTCGCTCGGCGATGGGGAGGAGACCGTCGACCTTCGCGAGCGCGAGGTTGTCGGGCAGGTTTCCCGCGGCGTCGGTCTCGACGTCCACGCCCGACATGCCGAAGGTCGCGACCAGGCGCTTGTCGCCGCTTCGCCGCTCGATCTCGATGCCGTCGGACGCGTGGGGAGAGCTCCGGTCGATGCCGATCGTGTCCGCGGCCGCGGTCACCTTCGCCGCCGTCGCGGTGAGATCGAGCCCCGCGATGTCGGAGGCGCGGAAGGCGGAGTCGGCACGGTCGTTCGTGGAGTTGCGGGTCGGCTCGTACCACTTGTCGCCGCTGCGGGAGAAGTACGCGGAGACGCGTTGGCCGGTGGTGAGGTCCAGCGTCGTCACCCGGGTGGTGTTCTCGTCGATGTCGATCTCGAGGAGGGAGTCCGCGCCGCCGGGCTGGATCTCTCCGGCCTTCGCGATGGCGCGCCGGAGCTCGGTCGACGGGTCCGCCACCGGGCTCGCGGAGCCGGGCGCCACCCCTGCCCCGGCCCTGCTCGATGCCGGCGAGCCCGACCCCCGCGACTCCGTCAGCACGATCGCCGCGGGGAGGCCGGCGGAGACGATGAGGATGCCGGTGACGAACGCGGCGACCAGCCCCATTCCCGGCGGCGCGGACCGCAGCCGCCACGCGAGTACGCCCGCGACCACGACGGTCCCGATCGCCCAGGCCAGGGAGGCGGCACCGTCGGACGCGACGGCCCCGACCAGGCCCACCGTGGTGAGCACGGAGAGCAGGGCGACCGTCAGGAAGGTGGACACGCGCTCAGCGTATCGGCAGCGAATCACGCTGACCGCAACCGCTGTGCGGCCGCGGGAACGGACATATGTTCCGCGAAGGAATCAACCGTCCGAATCAGGAGTGCCCCATGACCGCATCCGCCACCGGAACGCTCGCCGCCATCATCGACGCGACCGACCAAGCCGTCACCCGCAACACCGCCAACGCGCACGTCGTCTTCGCGGCGACGGCCGTCCCGCAGGGCGCGGTCGGCAGCGTCACCACGGCGCGCCAGCACACCCTCGTGGTCGACGAGCCGCCGACGCTCGGCGGCGACGACACCGCGATCAACCCCGTCGAGGCCTACCTGGGCGCGCTGCTGTCCTGCCAGGTGGTGACCTACCGCTTCTACGCCGACAAGCTGGGCATCACCATCGACGAGCTGAAGCTCAGCGCCGAGGGTGACCTCGACGTGCGCGGCTTCTTCGGCCTCGACGAGACGGTCCGCCCGGGCTTCACCGCGGTCCGCGTCACGGTCGACATCACCGGCCCGGACACCGAGGAGCGCTACCGCGAGCTGACGGAGACCGTCGACAAGCACTGCCCGGTCCTGGACCTCACCCAGAACCCGACGCCGGTCACGACGACGCTGCGGGTGAACTGACCCGCGGACCCGTCGCGGCGAGCGCGCCGTAGAAGACCAGCAGCGACGAGGCCGCCGCGAAGTTCAGCCGCAGGTCGCGCGCGCGGATGTGCAGCCCGACGGCCGTGCAGAAGTACAGCGTCAGCATGATCGCGGTGAGCCGGGCCAGACCCGGCCACCGCGGTGCGGCCGCGAGGCCCAGCGCCGACGCGCCCTTGACCAGCGGGAAGAACCAGCGGCCACCGTCGGGCCAGCCGACGTCGTCGAGGCACTGCGCGACGTACGGGATGGGCTGGATGCAGATGGCGGCGTCCGTGGCCTGCCCGGCCGCGGCCGCCTGGTAGAGCCGGGGATCGCGGACGAGATCGTTCACCGAGGGCATGATCCTCACGCTAGGCCGCCCGGCGCCGGGGGACAAGAGCCTCCGATTCGACTCTGACCGGCACTTTCTCTACACTAGTGAGGTTGCCTGTCGTGCTTCGAGCACGGCCGGCGCACTTCCCCGAACCGGTTCGCCGGTCCGGAATCCCTGCAGTGCAACGGTATTGCAGGACGGTTTGCTTCGTAGTAGGCCCACCGTCGGACGTTCCAGGCCCGCCTTTCGCGCTGTCGAGAGCCAGGCACCAGACCGCCGGCGATGTATGGGAACCGCTGCGAGAAAGGTAGACGAATCTGTCATGACCATGACTGATCCGATCGCAGACTTCTTGACCCGTCTGCGCAACGCCAACTCGGCGTACCACGACGAGGTGACGCTCCCGCACTCGAAGATCAAGGCGAACATCGCCGAGATCCTCAAGCGTGAGGGCTACATCACCGACTTCCGTACCGAGGACGCCGAGGTCGGCAAGAACCTCGTCGTTTCGCTGAAGTACGGCCCCAGCCGTGAGCGTTCGATCGCCGGCCTGCGCCGCGTGTCGAAGCCCGGTCTGCGCGTGTACGCGAAGTCCACCAATCTGCCGAAGGTCCTGGGCGGCCTGGGCGTGGCGATCATCTCCACGTCCTCGGGCCTCCTCACGGACCGCCAGGCAGCCAAGCAGGGCGTGGGCGGCGAAGTCCTCGCTTACGTCTGGTAAGGGGACAGAAACTTATGTCGCGAATTGGTAAGCACCCCGTGGTCGTTCCCACGGGCGTCGACGTGCAGATCGCCGGCCAGGACGTCACCGTCAAGGGCCCCAAGGGCCAGCTGGCGCTGACCGTCTCCGAGCCGATCTCGGTGTCGAAGAACGATGAGGGCGCCATCGTGGTCGCCCGTCCCGACGACGAGCGGCGCAACAAGGCGCTGCACGGTCTGTCGCGGACGCTGGTCGCCAACATGGTGACGGGTGTGACTGAGGGTTACACCAAGAAGATGGAGATCTACGGCGTCGGTTACCGCGTGGCGCTCAAGGGCAAGGACCTCGAGTTCTCCCTGGGCTACAGCCACCCGGTCCCGATCGAGGCGCCCGAGGGCATCACCTTCGTGGTGGAGAGCCCGACCAAGTTCTCCGTGTCCGGCATCGACAAGCAGCAGGTCGGCCAGGTCTCGGCGGTCATCCGCAAGCTCCGTCGTCCCGACCCCTACAAGGGCAAGGGCGTGCGGTACGAGGGTGAGCAGATCCGTCGCAAGGTCGGAAAGACGGGTAAGTAACTCATGGCAACTCAGACTGAGAACAAGAAGCGCATCCCGATGGGCAAGGACGTCTCGACGCGCCGTCGTACGTCGAAGGCCCGTCGTCACTTCCGCCTGCGCAAGAAGATCGAGGGCACCGCGGTCCGTCCGCGGCTCGCGGTCAAGCGCTCGAGCCGGCACATCCACGTCCAGCTGATCGACGACCTCAAGGGCCACACGCTGGCCGCGGCGTCGACGCTGGAGGCGGACGTCAAGGCTGCGGGCGGCGACAAGTCGGCCCAGGCCAAGAAGGTCGGCGAGCTCATCGCGGCCCGTGCCAAGGCTGCCGGCGTGGACGCCGTCGTGTTCGACCGTGGTGGCAACAAGTACCACGGCCGGATCGCCGCGCTCGCGGACGCCGCTCGCGAAGGCGGGCTGACGTTCTGATGACTCGTACCAGCATGTTTTCCACCGAACGAAAGGCAGCCTGATGCCCGGACGTCAGCGTCGTGACGGCGGCAGCAACGGCCCCGCCGGAAACAACGGTCCCGATAACAACAGCAACGACCGCCGCGGCGGCCGTGGTGGCCGCGACCGCGATCAGCGTGGTGGCCGCGAGGCCGAGAAGAGCCAGTTCATCGAGAAGGTCGTCACCATCAACCGCGTCTCGAAGGTCGTGAAGGGTGGTCGTCGCTTCAGCTTCACCGCCCTCGTGATCGTCGGTGACGGCCAGGGCATGGTCGGTGTCGGCTACGGCAAGGCCAAGGAAGTTCCTGCGGCCATCCAGAAGGGCGTCGAGGAGGCTCGGAAGAACTTCTTCCGCGTCCCCATGATCGGCAACACCATCGTGCACCCGGTGCAGGGTGAGGCCGCGGCCGGCGTCGTGCTGCTGCGTCCCGCCAGCCCGGGTACCGGTGTCATCGCCGGTGGCGCCGTGCGTCCCGTGCTCGAGGCGGCCGGCGTCCACGACGTCATCGCCAAGAGCCTCGGCTCGGACAACGCCATCAACGTGGTGCACGCGACCGTGGCCGCTCTCAAGGAGCTGCAGCGTCCCGAGGAGGTCGCGGCTCGTCGCGGCCTGCCCATCGAGGACGTGGCCCCGGCCGGCATGCTCCGCGCCCGTGCAGGTCAGGGAGCGTAAGTCATGGCAGAGCTGAAGATCACCCAGGTGCGAGGCCTCGTCGGGCTCAAGCAGAACCAGCGCGACAGCCTGCGCACCCTGGGCCTCAAGGGCATCCGCAAGTCGGTCGTCCGTGAGGACACCCCCGTCAACCGCGGCCTGATCCAGGTCGTATCGCATCTCGTGGAAGTGGAGGAGGTGTAAGCAATGGCTATCAAGCTGCACGATCTCCGTCCCGCGAAGGGCGCGAAGACGGCCAAGACCCGCGTGGGTCGCGGTGAGGGCTCCAAGGGTAAGACCGCCGGTCGCGGCACCAAGGGCACCAAGGCGCGCAAGAACGTCCCCGTGAACTTCGAGGGCGGCCAGATGCCGCTGCACATGCGGCTGCCGAAGCTCAAGGGCTTCAAGAACCGCAACCGTGTCGAGTACCAGGTGGTGAACGTCGGCGACATCGCTCGCCTGTTCCCGCAGGGCGGCACCATCGGCATCGACGAGCTCGTCGCCGCCGGTGCGGTTCGCAAGAACCGTGTCGTCAAGGTGCTGGGCGACGGCGAGATCAGCGTCAAGGTGGACGTGACGGCGACCAAGGTCACCGGCGCCGCCAAGGCGAAGATCGAGGCCGCCGGTGGTTCGACCACCGAGCTCAAGCCCTCGGCCGAGGCCTAGTCCTCGCGCTCGAAACGTGGACGCCGCGGTAGGCGCCGGTCACCGGTGCCTACCGCGGCTCTCGTTTCACTGCACGACGGTGCCGGTTGTCTCCTGCCGGCCGGTACCCACCGTGAACAGCCGTGATGAGTACGGCTGTTAGAGTTCATACGTTTGCAGGATTACCCATGAGGACGTCCTGCTCCGCCGCGTGCGGAGCAGATGTCCACGAGCGTGGGGCGGCCCGTCCGGGCCGCCCGGCTGCCAGGAGGATGTGTGCTTTCGGCCCTAGTCCCGATCTTCCGGACCCCGGAGTTGCGGCGGAAGATCCTGATCGTCCTGGGCATCCTCGTGCTCTACCGGCTCGGCGCCACGTTGCCGTCGCCCGGTGTGAACTTCGGAACCATCACCGAGTGCGTCGACAAGGCCACGAGCGGCGACAGCGGTCAGGTCTACTCGCTGATCAACATGTTCTCCGGCGGCGCGCTGCTGCAGCTGTCGGTGTTCGCGATCGGCATCATGCCGTACATCACCGCGTCGATCATCATCCAGCTGTTGATGGTGGTCATCCCGCGCTTCGAGACGCTCCGTAAGGAGGGTCAGGCCGGCCAGGCGAAGATCACGCAGTACACCCGCTACCTCACGGTGGCGCTGGCGCTGCTGCAGGCGACCGCGATCGTCGCGATGGCCTCGCGCGGCAATCTGCTGCCCGACTGCCCCGGCATCCTCGCCGACAACGGCATCTTCTCGCTGACCGTCATCGTCGCCACCATGACCGCCGGCGCGATCCTGGTCATGTGGTTCGGTGAGCTGATCACCGAGCGCGGCATCGGAAACGGCATGTCGCTGCTCATCTTCGCCGGCATCGCCTCGCGCCTGCCCGCCGACGGCCAGCAGATCCTGCAGAGCCAGGGCGGCCTCGCCTTCGGCCTCGTCTGCTTCGCGGTCTTCCTGATCCTCGTCGCCGTCGTCTTCGTCGAGCAGGGGCAGCGCCGCATCCCGGTGCAGTACGCCAAGCGCATGGTCGGCCGCAAGATGTACGGCGGCTCGTCGACCTACCTGCCGCTCAAGGTGAACACCGCCGGCGTCATCCCGGTCATCTTCGCCTCGTCGCTGCTGTACCTGCCGCAGCTGGTCATCCAGCTCGTCGCGAGTGATTCGACCGCGGGCTGGGTGCAGTGGATCCAGACCAACCTGGTGAACCCCGGCAGCACCTGGCACATCGTGATCTACTTCGCGCTGATCATCTTCTTCACGTACTTCTACGTCGCGATCACCTTCAACCCGGAGGAGCGCGCCGACGAGATGAAGAAGTTCGGCGGCTTCATCCCGGGCATCCGTCCCGGCAAGCCGACGGCCGACTACCTGAACTACGTCCTGCAGCGCATCACGCTGCCCGGCTCGCTGTACCTCGGCATCATCGCGATCCTCCCGAACCTCTTCATCGAACTCACCGGTAGCGGCTCGAACATGAGTAATCTGCCGTTCGGCGGCACGATGGTCCTCATCATCGTGGTCGTGGCGCTCGATACCACGAAGCAGATCGAGAGTCAGTTGATGCAACGTAACTACGAAGGATTCCTCAAGTGAGACTCGTTATTCTGGGCCCTCCCGGCGCCGGCAAGGGCACGCAGGCGGAGCGGCTGTCGGAGAAGTACGGCATTCCGCACATCTCGACGGGCGACCTGTTCCGCGCGAACATCAGCGAGGGCACCGCGCTGGGCGTCGAGGCCAAGAAGTACATGGACGCCGGCGAGCTCGTCCCGTCGTCGGTCACCGTCGACATGGTGCGTTCGCGCCTGGCGGAGCCCGACGCGAAGAACGGCTTCATCCTCGACGGCTTCCCGCGCGCCACCGACCAGGCGGACGCGCTGGGTGAGATCCTCGCCGAGGGCGGCCAGAAGCTCGACGCCGTGGTCTCCTTCGAGGTCCCCGAGGACACCGTCGTCGAGCGCATGCTCGCCCGCGGCCGCGCGGACGACACCGAAGAGGTCATCCGTAATCGCCTGCACGTGTACGAGAACCAGACCGCGCCGCTGCTCGCCTACTACGGCGACTTCGTCACGCACATCGACGCCGTCGGCACCGTCGACGAGGTCCTCGGCCGCGTGACCGCGCAGCTCGACAAGTGAGTCGTTTCCGCCGTAAGAAGACCGTGCCCTTCCGCTCCGCGGGAGAGCTCGACGCGATGGCCGCCGCGGGCGCCGTCGTGGGCCGCGCGCTCGTCGCGGTCCGCGACGCCGCCCGCGTCGGCGTTTCCACCCTCGAACTCGACGAGGTCGCCGAGACGGTGATCCGCGAGGCCGGCGGGGTCCCGTCCTTCAAGGGCTACCACGGCTTCCCGGGCTCGATCTGCTCCTCGGTGAACGAGGTCGTGGTGCACGGCATCCCGGATCGCTCGACGGTGCTGGCCCTCGGCGACCTGGTCTCCATCGACTGCGGTGCGATCCTCGACGGCTGGCACGGCGACTCCGCGTGGACCTTCGGCGTGGGCGAGCTGTCCAAGGCGGACGAGGACCTCTCCGAGGCCACGCGCCTCGCGATGGAGGCCGGCATCGCCGCCATGCTCGACGGCAACCGCCTCACCGACGTCTCGCACGCCATCGAGACCGCCACGTACGCGCAGTCGGCGCGGCTGGGCCGCGAGTTCGCGATCGTCGACGGTTACGGCGGCCACGGCATCGGCCGCGAGATGCACATGGAGCCCTTCCTCGCCAACGAGGGCGACCCGGGCAAGGGCCCGCACCTCGTCGTCGGCTCCACCCTCGCGATCGAGCCGATGCTCACCCTGGGCACCCCCGACACCTCCGTCCTCGCCGACGACTGGACCGTCGTCACGGACGACGGTGCGCGGTCCGCGCACTGGGAGCACACCGTCGCCGTCACCGCCGACGGTCCGCGCATTCTCACTCCACGGCCGTAGAGGGTCGCAAAGGGATCCAGATCAAGTCCATCCGATCGAGCCGATCCTGGACAACGTCCTCGCCTAGTACGCGAACAGCCGCCCAGAGGTGCGCGTTCGCCGCAAGGGGCTGGGGGTGGCCAACGTCGCCACGGAGCAGCATGACGCCAGCGGAGAAGGATGCCTCGCCGTGTGGAACGGGAGTCGACGATGCTGCCTTGAGGTACCAGTTGAGCGACTGCTCCGGATCCCTGGGCAAGCCGCGGTCCCCCACCCCGTAGAACGCTCCGAAATTGTGCATCGCGCGAACGCTGCCGAGCTCGGCGGCACGCTCTAACCATCGGATTCCAAGATCGTCGTTGCGTTCCACGCCGCACTCCCCAGTCAGGAAGTACAGCGCCAGCTGGAATGCGGCATCCGCATCGTTGCGATCGGCTGCCTCGCGGAAGTACTCCATCGCCGCCTCGAGGTTGCGCGAGACTCCGAATCCTTCCTGCGTCAGTAGCCCCTGCATGAAGAGTGCGCCTGTCTGGCTCGGATCCTGGTCGGTGATGCTCCTTAGACGGGCCCATGCCTCGCTGGCGAGATCTGTCCGACCTGAATGGTAGATCGTGTCGACAACCATGATGGATCCATCCCGGTGGCCGAGAGTGTCGGCCCGACGGAACGCGTCCAAGGCGTTGTCGATGTGCCTCTCTATCAGTCTCGACCTCCACGTCCCGCCAGCCCGATAGAGCGTGCCCAGTTCGATGAAGGCATCGGACATGCCGCGCGCTCCGGAGGTTTCGAGAGCCTCGATCAGCTTCTCGCCAGCGTCCGCTGCGACGGCGGAGGCCAGCTCCGGAACTTCCGCCGATTCTGCCGAGAACTCCATTGCGGCGTTCAGAAGAGAAGTCGGATCGGTGTCCGGTGTGCCGAGGAGCGAAAGCAAGTTCGAATAGCTAGTGGACATGGGTATAGGTTACTGGCCTGAAGATCACGGAGCCGAAGCATGTTGGTGCGTTGTTCTACGAGAATGGCTTGACCCTCACGCCGCGTAAGGGAACAAGGTGGTGGATGTGAACGAACGGAAGCCCTTCCACACGGTCGGCGCCATCGCGCGGATGACCGGGGTCAGCGTCCGCACGTTGCACCACTACGACGAGATCGGGCTGGTCCCGCCGTCGGCGCGCACCAGCGCCGGCTACCGGGCCTACTCGGACGACGACGTCGAGCGGCTGCACCGCGTGCTGACCTACCGGGAGCTGGGCTTCCCGCTCGAGCAGATAGCGACCCTGCTCGACGATCCGTCGGCCGACGCCATGGCCCACCTGGAGGCGCAGCACAAGCTGCTCTCCGAGCGGATCGACCGTTTGCACCGGATGGTCGCGGCTGTGGAGGACATGATGAACAGCAAGAAGCGGGGGATCACCCTCACCGCCGAGGAGCAGACCGAGATCTTCGGCGCCGACTGGCTCGGCGAGGGCTACGCCGACGAGGCGGAGCAGCGCTGGGGCGACACCGACGCGTGGAAGCAGAGCGCCGAGCGCACCGCGAAGCTGAGCAAGGACGACTGGAAGCAGCTCAAGGCCGAGGGCGACGCCCTCGAGGCCGCGCTCGCCGACGGCCTGGCCCGCGGCGTCGCGCCCGGCTCGCCCGAGGCGAACGAGCTCGCCGAGCGGCACCGCGCCGGGATCGACCGCTGGTACGACTGCGACCACGCGATGCAGGTGTGCGTGGCGCAGATGTACGTGACCGATCACCGGTTCATGAAGCACTACGAGGACATCGCGCCGGGCCTCGCCCAGTACGTGGTCGACATCGTGACTGCGAACGCCGAGCAGCAGAAGAGCGCGGAGCAGCAGTAGCCGGACGGGCACGGCGGATCGTCTTCGAACGACGCCGTGCCCGTGCGTCGCGGTACGTACGCTGGTGACGTGGACCAGCTGGTGGAACTCGTCAAGGACTACTGGTGGCTCGTCTTCGTGCTCGGCGGCAGTACGAAGGGCCTGTCGGTCTGGTATGAGCGTCGCGCGGCGCGCCGCCTGGAGAAGTACCGCATCAAGCAGGAGACCAAGGTGGCCCTCGCGACGGCGAAGGGCATGGGCCGGGTCGACGCGGCGCAGGTCCAGCGGGAGCTCGAGCGCGCCGTCGCCGCCCACGACGGCGTCGACACGCGCTGGTTCGGCTACGAGACGGACCTCGCCACCATCCTGGACTTCCCGATGATGGTGGACATGCGGGAGCCGCTGACCGTCGACTTCCACAAGGCCAAGCGTCGCGCCGACCTGCTCCGCCCGGATTCGCCCGACGAGGCGTCCGCGTCGGACGTCGAGCAGTACCGCGACGCGGTGCACGCGTACGCCGGCGCGTTCGACGTCGCGGAGCAGGAGGCGAAACGCCGCCGCCGCGGCGACTTCTCGCCGCCGGAGCAGGAGCGCCTCGCCAAGGCGCAGCGGCTGCTCGCCGTCGCGCTCGACTCCTCCGCGACCGGCCCGGAACGCCAGCAGGCGTATCAGCGCGCGCGGGCGGAGCTCGACGGCCTCATCGACCTGCCGCGATCCGCCACCGTCGCCCTGGAGAACCAGGTCCGCGCGGCCCTGGAGCGCTGAGCACCCGGCCCTCGGGCGTCGGCGTCATGCACCGAGGTCGCCCAGCCGCCGGTTGAGGTACCGCTGTTCGGGGAGGCTCGCCGTGCGCGCCGCCGCGATGCGGTACGCCGCGGCCGCGTCGTCGGTGCGGCCCGCCAGCTCGAACAGGTGCGCTCGGGCGGCGGGGAGCCGGTGTCCGTCGCGCAGCGCGCGGTCGTCGTCCAGGCGGGCGAGCAGCGCGAGGCCCGCCTCCGGCCCGTACGCCATCCCCACCGCGACAGCGTGATTGAGCGCGACGGTGGCCGACGGCGCGACCCGCTCGAGCATGCGGTACAGGACGACGATCTGCGCCCAGTCCGTGTCGTCGTAGGTGTCGGCCTCCGCGTGCACCGCTGCGATCGCGGCCTGCAGAGCGAAGGTGCCCACATGGCCGCGGGGGAGCAGCTCCTCGAGGATCGCCACGCCCTCGGCGATCGCGTCGCGCCGCCAGCGCGAGCGATCCTGCTCGGCGAGGGGGACGAGGTCCCCGCGGTCGTCCACGCGGGCCGGCGCTCGCGCGTCGGTGAGCAGCATGAGCGCGAGGGCGCCGGCCGCCTCGTCGTGGTCGGGGAAGGCCGCGACCATCCGCCGGGTCAGGCGCAGCGCCTCCGCCGTCAGCTCGTCGTCCAGCAGGTCGGTTCCGGAGCTGCGGGTGTACCCGGCCGTGAACATCAGGTGGCACACGTCCAGGGCGGCGGCCACGCGACCGGGGAGTTCCGCGCCGGACGGCACGGGGAAGGTCGCGCCGGCGTCCCGCAGGGCGGCCCGGGCGCGGGTCAGCCGCTGCGTCATCGTCCGGGGAGGTACGAGGTACACGGCGGCGATGCGCTCCACGCCGAGTCCGGCCACGGCGCGCAGGGCCAGCGCGACCTGGGAGGGCCGGCTCAGCGCCGGGTGGGCGCAGAGCAGCAGGAGGTCGACGGTGTCGTCGGCCGACGAGACCTCGGCGGCGGTCGCTCGTCGTGCGTCGGCCTCCTCGCGACGGGTGCGGGCGGCCTCCGACCGCCATCGATCGATGAGGCGCCGCTGCGCCACGCGGATCAACCACCCGCGCGGATCGTGCGGCGTCCCGTCGCGCGGCCACTGCCGGACCGCGGCCTCGGCGGCCTCCTGCGCCGCGTCCTCGCACGCCGCGAGATCGGCGCGGACGCGGAGGAGCGCGGCCAGGACGTGCGGCGACTCGCGCCGCCACACGTCCTCGAAGGCGTCGCCGGCGGGCACGGCGCTCAGGATTCGTCGCCGCCCGGGACCATGACCGGGCGCAGCTCGACGGTCTCGCCGGGGCCGGAGAACTGCGCGGCCACGGCTTCGGCCCGCTGCCGGTCCTCCACGTCGATCAGGAAGAAGCCCGCGAGGTGCTCCTTCGTCTCGGAGTACGGCCCGTCGACCGCGAGGGGCGCGTCGTCGTGCCAGCGGTACAGGCGCGACGAGACGGGATCGCCGAGCGCCTCGCCCCCGACGAGCTCGCCGCGCTCGTCCAGCTCGGTGAGGAGCCGCTCGAAGTCGGCGTCCATCCGTGCCTTCACGGCGGGGTCGAGGTCGCGGTACTCGGGCAGGAAGTCCCCGGTGGGGTGTCCCCAGGGCTGGGGATTGGAGTGGATCAGGATGACGTACTTCACGGCTCGCTCCTCTCGGCGTATCGCGCCGGATGCGCGGTACGAGGGGACGTCGAAGCCAGGATGGCCGATGTCGACACGACGTGGCCGGCGAATCCGTCAGGTGCGTTGGTCTGGAGGCAGCATCGACGTGCCGGGATCCGCCACCGTGGCCCTGGAGATCCAGGTCCGGGCTGCGCTGGAGCGGCGAGCGAGATCGATCACGAAGCGATGAGGATCGTGGTCACGCCGATGGCGTTGTAGGTGCCGCGAGCGCGGCCGTCCCGTGTCGCGAGCACTGCGCCGTTGTCGAGGGCGGCGAAGGCGACGAGTGCGTCGTACACCTGTCCACCCGCGATGTTCGTCTCCACACAGCGGTGGTGGACCTCAGCTCCTGCCGCCGGTGGGAGCGCGAACTTCTCGGGAAAACTGTCGTCGATCAATCGGGCAGCGTCGTCGGGCGTCAGGCGATGTTCGCCGGGCAACCGGGTGAGAACCGAGTAGGTCTCGGCGAGCGCACGCCCGCTCAGCGCGAGCCGCTTACCCTTCGCCCAGGCGGCGACGGCGGCATGGTGGTCGTGCTCCGCGAACAGAAGTGCAACGGCTACGGACGTGTCCACTGCGATAGCGACGTCGTCGGTCATTTGCGCCCGGCGTCGATCAGGGCGAAAACCACCTCGTCGGTGAGGGGGCCGCCGCCCACCGCGACGAGGCGACCGTCTTCGTCCCGCTCCAGCCGGGCCGTACGACCACCGGGAGTGATCTGAACTCCGCTGCCGTACCAGGAGATGTCGACCACCGAGCCAGGCGTGATGCCGAGGGCGTCGCGAAGCTGTTTCGGGACGAGTATCCGGCCCACGGAATCCACTGTTGCTTCCATGGGGCCAAGTTACCAGGCGCATCCCAATCGAATCCCAGTGAAATCCCTGTCCGGATCGGACAGAATCCGAGAGCGCTCAGACGATGGCACCCCCGAGTCCGTGACTCGGGGGTGCCATCGAGGAGAACCTGATCTCAGGTACAGCCGCGCTGCACGGCCGCGGTCCAGGCGTCGTCGTCCTGGAGGGCGGAACGGACCGCCCGTCGCAACCACCGCAGCGCGCGCATCGCAGGCTCCCTAGGACGCGTTCGCCGCGGCCTTGAGGCCGAGCTGCAGGTCGGTGAGGATGTCGTCGATGTGCTCGATGCCCACGGCCAGGCGCACCAGGCCCGGCGTGACGCCGGCCTCGAGCTGCTCCTGCTCGGTGAGCTGCGAGTGCGTGGTCGACGCGGGGTGGATCACCAGCGACCGCACGTCGCCGATGTTCGCGACGTGGCTGTGCAGCTCCAGGGCGTCGACGAAGGTCTTGCCCGCGGGCACGCCGCCGGCCAGCTCGAAGGCGACGATGGCGCCGGCGCCCTTGGGCAGCAGTTCCTTCGCGCGGTCGTAGTACGGCGACGAGGGGAGGCCGGCGTAGATCACGGAGGTCACGCCCTCCTGGCCGGAGAGGTACTCGGCGACCTTCTGCGCGTTCTCGACGTGCCGCTCCACGCGCAGGCTCAGCGTCTCGATGCCCTGCGAGAGCAGGAAGGCGTTGAACGGCGAGATCGCGGGGCCCAGGTCGCGCAGCAGCTGCACGCGGGCCTTGAGCGCGAAGGCGGGCGCGCCGAGGTCGGCGAAGACGACGCCGTGGTACGACGGGTCCGGGGTGGTGAAGTTCGGGTGCCGGCCCTGCGTCCAGTCGAAGTTGCCGCCGTCGACGATGACGCCGCCGATCGCGGAGCCGTGGCCGCCGAGGTACTTGGTGGCCGAGTGCACGACGATGTCGGCGCCGTGCTGGAGCGGGTTCAGCAGGTACGGGGTCGCGACGGTGTTGTCGACGATGAGCGGCAGACCGTTCTCGTGGGCCACACCGGAGACGCCGGCGATGTCGAGCACGTGGCCGCGCGGGTTCGAGATGGTCTCGGCGAAGAAGGCGCGGGTGTTGGGGCGGACGGCGGCGCGCCACTGCTCCAGGTCGTCCGGGTTCTCGACGAAGGTGACCTCGATGCCCAGCTTGGCGAGGGTGTAGTGCAGCAGGTTGTACGTGCCGCCGTACAGGTAGGGCGAGCTGACGAGGTGGTCGCCCGACTCGGCGACGTTGAGGATCGCGAGCGTCTCGGCCGCCTGGCCCGAGGCCACGAGCAGCGCGGCGACGCCGCCCTCGAGCGCGGCGATCCGCTGCTCGACCGCGTCCTGCGTCGGGTTCATGATGCGGGTGTAGATGTTGCCCGGCTCGGCCAGCCCGAACAGCGCCGCGGCGTGATCGGTGTTGTTGAACGTGTACGACGTGGTCTGGTAGATCGGCAGCGCACGCGCGTTGGTGGCCCCGTCGGGCGCCTGCCCGGCGTGGATCTGCGTGGTCTCGAAATGCCAGTTCGGGCTGTCCGGATTGCTCATGGCCCCGATACAAGTGCACGCGCGGTGCGGTGTCCAGGGTTTGGCTCATACTGTGGAGAAATGACGGACGAGATCGTGGCGCTCTACGACGACGCCGGGCGCCCCGCGGGGGCGGCGCCGCGGTCGCGGGTGCGCGCCGAGAACCTGCGGCACGGCACCACCGGCGTCCTCGTCTTCGACTCCGCCGGCCGGATCTACGTGCACCGCCGCACGCCGATCAAGGACGTCTACCCGGGGCTGCGCGACTTCACGGCGGGCGGGGTGCTCCTGGCGGGGGAGTCGCCGGACGACGGTGCCGCGCGCGAGGCCTTCGAGGAGCTCGGGGTGCACGGGGTGGAGCTGCGGCCCGTCGGCGTGCGGGCCTACGAGGATCCCCGTACCCGGTTCGTGTGCTTCCAGTACGTCTGCACGTACGACGGGGTGGTCGTGCACCAGCCCGAGGAGGTGGAGAGCGGCGCGTGGACGACGCCGGACGATCTGCTCGCGGCGGTCGCCGCGGACCCCGCCGACTTCGTTCCCGACTCGGTCGAACTCGCGTTGCACCTCGTCAAGGCCGGGGGCGGTTCCGGGCAGGATTCGTCGGACGAGTCCTGAGCGCGTAGAATAGGTGGGTAGCGCGGCGTTCGGCCGCATGCCCGTCTGTTCAGGAGGGGCACAGGTCGCACACGGCGTCCGCTGAAGACAACAGGATCGTGGAGGGTATGGCGAAGAAGGACGGAGCCATCGAGGTGGAGGGCCGCGTCGTCGAGCCGCTCCCCAACGCAATGTTTCGCATCGAGCTGGAGAACGGGCACAAGGTGCTCGCCCACATCAGCGGCAAGATGCGGCAGCACTACATTCGTATTCTGCCCGAGGACCGGGTCGTCGTGGAGCTCTCTCCGTACGACCTGACGCGCGGGCGCATCGTCTACCGGTACAAGTGACCGCGTAGCGCGCAGCACGAACAGACGAGAAAGACCCACCCCGCGGGGTGGGTCTTCTTCGTGTTCGGGGTGGCTAGACCGCCAGGCGCAGGCCGCCGGCCTGGGCGAGGACGAAGCCCAGGTCCCAGTAGTCGGAGACCTCGGAGCCGTCGGAACCGGGCTCGGCCGAGCCGGTGGCGTGGATGCCGAGGGCGGCACCGTCGGACAGGCGGATCAGCGACGCGCCGCTGTCGCCCGAGCGCAGCTTGAGGTCGGTGCGGAAGCGGTTGGCGGTGAGGTCGGTGACGGTGCCGCAGACCCAGCCGCTGGTGCGGCCCTGGCTGCAGACCTTGTCGCCGATCCGGGCCTTGCCGAGCGAGCGCGGCGCGGCCTTGCCGAGGCGGTTGACGAGCGGCACGCCCTGCTTGAAGGAGACGGTGCCCCAGTCGGGGTGCGAGATGTTGGTCGAGACCTCGCGGCCGTCGATCGTCTTGGTGGGCGGGTTCGAGGACTTCTCGATCTTGCCGACGGAGATGAGCGCGCGGGCCTGGCCGGGCGCGGGGACGGTGACCTCCTGGCCGGCCTTGCCGCAGTGCCCGGCGGTGACGCCGACGCGGCGGCCGTCGGGGGTGGTGGCGAGCACGCCGAGGGTGCACGCGGCGACCTCGATGCCGTCGGCCGTCTCCTTCTGCACGATGTCGATCTCGGAGCCGGGGCCCACGACGACGCGCGGGGCGGCCGTCGCGGGGGCGGCGGAGACCAGGAGGGAGGCCGCGACGCCGACGGCGGCGGTGGCGGCGACGCCCAGGCGGCGGGAGAGGGACAGAGGCATCGCGGGTCCTTTTCGATCGAGGATCAGATCAAGGGAATTTAGAGTGGCGAATAGTGCATCACCGGTCGTTCCTGAGGCTAGCATGAGAGCTTCCTCGCGCGCGGTGCTCGCGCGCCGTTCGCGGCTGATTTGGGGCCGACGGGCGCGAAGCGTACACTGGATCATCGCGTGCGTGCGCGGCTTCGTCGTGCGTGCCGTGGCACCCCTCCGGCTACCGGTGGCGGTGCGGAAAAACACTGAGAACAACTGGATAGGACTGACGTGAAGGTCAACCCCAGCGTCAAGCCGATCTGCGAGAAGTGCAAGGTGATCCGCCGTAACGGTCGGGTCATGGTGATCTGCGACAACCTGCGCCACAAGCAGCGTCAGGGCTAGATCAGTGCGCTTCGAGCGGTTCGCCGCTTGAACACACGATGACCTCTCCGCACCAGCAGGGGCAGACGAGCCCCTGTGCACCCCCGGCTCGGAGGCCGGGGCCTCGGCCGGCGTGAAAGCGCCGGAACCACCGAGGACGGACGGGGAGCAGACCTCCGACTTAGAAGAAGGAAACCGCCAAGAATGGCACGTCTTATGGGTGTCGACCTCCCGCGCGAGAAGCGCATGGAGATCGCACTGACCTACATCTACGGCATCGGCCGTACCCGCGCGACTGAGATTCTCACCGAGACCGGTGTGAGCCCGGATCTGCGCAGCAAGGACCTCAGCGACGAGGACCTGACCAAGCTCCGTGACTTCATCGAGGGCACGGACTACAAGGTCGAGGGTGACCTGCGCCGCGAGGTGCAGGCCGACATCCGTCGCAAGATCGAGATCCAGTGCTACCAGGGCATCCGCCACCGTCGTGGCCTGCCCGTGCGTGGCCAGCGCACCAAGACCAACGCTCGCACCCGTAAGGGTCCGAAGAAGACCATCGCCGGAAAGAAGAAGTAATGCCTCCGAAGTCGCGCGCCACGGGCGCGAAGAAGGGCGTTTCGCGTCGTCGCGAAAAGAAGAACGTCCCGCACGGCCACGCTCACATCAAGAGCACGTTCAACAACACGATCGTCTCGATCACGGACCCCAGTGGCAACGTGATCAGCTGGGCCTCCTCGGGCCACGTCGGCTTCAAGGGCTCGCGCAAGAGCACCCCGTTCGCCGCGCAGCTCGCCGCCGAGAACGCTGCCCGCAAGGCGCAGGAGAACGGCGTCAAGAAGGTCGACGTCTTCGTCAAGGGCCCGGGTTCGGGCCGCGAGACCGCAATCCGCTCGCTGCAGGCCGCCGGCCTCGAGGTGGGCACCATTTCCGACGTGACGCCGCAGCCGCACAACGGCTGCCGTCCGCCCAAGCGGCGTCGGGTCTAGGGAAGGTAGGAGAGAGAAACCATGGCTCGTTATACCGGCCCTGTCACCCGTAAGTCCCGTCGTCTGGGCGTCGACCTCGTCGGCGGTTCCGAGGCGTTCGAGCGTCGTCCTTACCCGCCCGGCCAGCACGGCCGCGCGCGGATCAAGGAGTCCGAGTACCTGCTGCAGCTCAAGGAGAAGCAGAAGGCCCGCTTCATGTACGGCGTGATGGAGAAGCAGTTCTCGCGCTACTACAAGGAGGCCAAGGCCGCCACCGGCAAGACCGGTGACGCCCTGCTGCAGATCCTCGAGACCCGCCTCGACAACGTCGTCTACCGCGCCGGTCTGACGCGTACCCGTCGTCAGGCCCGCCAGCTCGTGACCCACGGTCACTTCACGGTGAACGGCGTCCGCGTCGACGTTCCCTCGTACCGCGTCTCGCAGTACGACATCATCGACGTCCGCCCGAAGTCGCTCGGCACCACGCCGTTCCAGATCGCGCGTGAGACCCTCGGCGAGCGCACCGCTCCGGCGTGGCTCCAGGTGGTCCCGTCGTCCCTGCGCATCCTCGTGCACCGCGTGCCCGAGCGTGAGCAGATCGTCGTGCCCTTCCAGGAGCAGCTCATCGTCGAGTACTACTCGAAGTAAGTAGTACGGGCCGCCGGTAGATCGCCGGCGGCCCTCTACGGGCGTCAAATAGCGGACGCCCAGAGAGAAGGAAATACTCAATGCTCATCTCGCAGCGACCCACCCTCAGCGAAGAGGTCATCTCCGAGGCGCGCTCGAAGTTCATCATCGAGCCGCTGGAGCCCGGCTTCGGCTACACGCTGGGCAACTCGCTCCGCCGCACGCTGCTGTCGTCCATCCCGGGCGCGGCCGTGACCAGCATCCGCATCGACGGCGTGCTGCACGAGTTCACCACGGTCCCCGGTGTGAAGGAGGACGTCACCGACGTCATCCTGAACCTCAAGGGCCTGGTCGTCTCGTCGGAGGACGACGAGCCGGTCACCATGTACGTGCGCAAGCAGGGTCCGGGCGCCGTCACCGCGGGCGACATCGTTCCCCCGGCGTCGGTCACCGTCCACAACCCCGACCTGCACATCGCCACCCTGAACGACAAGGGCAAGCTCGAGATCGAGCTCGTCGTCGAGCGGGGCCGCGGCTACGTGCCGGCCGTGCAGAACAAGGCGTCGGGCGCCGAGATCGGCCGCATCCCGGTCGACTCGATCTACTCGCCCGTGCTGAAGGTGACCTACAAGGTCGAGGCCACCCGTGTCGAGCAGCGCACCGACTTCGATCGTCTGATCCTGGACGTCGAGACCAAGAACTCGATGACCGCGCGTGACGCGCTGGCGTCGGCGGGCAAGACCCTGGTCGAGCTGTTCGGGCTCGCCCGGGAGCTCAACGTCGAGGCCGAGGGCATCGAGATCGGCCCGTCGCCAGCCGAGGCCGACCACATCGCGGCGTTCTCGCTGCCGATCGAGGACCTCGACCTGACGGTGCGCTCGTACAACTGCCTCAAGCGCGAGGGTGTGCACACCGTGGGCGAGCTCGTGGCCCGCACCGAGTCCGATCTTCTCGACATCCGCAACTTCGGTCAGAAGTCGATCGACGAGGTCAAGGTCAAGCTGCACGCGCTGGGTCTGGCCCTCAAGGACAGCCCCGCGTCGTTCGATCCGTCGCAGGTCGACGGGTACGACCCAGCCACCGGTACCTGGAGCGACGAGCCGTCGTTCTCGGGCGACGCCGATGGCGACCAGGATTACGCCGAGACCGAGCAGCTCTGAGCTGAACAGCTCTTAACCACCCACAGGAGAAACAATGCCTAGGCCCACTAAGGGCGCCCGGATGGGCGGCTCGGCCTCGCACCAGAAGCACATTCTGGCGAACCTCGCGACCGCGCTCTTCGAGCACGGCCGCATCGAGACCACGGAGGCGAAGGCCAAGCGCCTGCGTCCCTACGCGGAGAAGCTGATCAGCCATGCCAAGCACGGCAAGCTGGCCAACCGCCGCGAGGTCATGAAGGAGATCCGCAACAAGGACGTCGTGCACGTGCTGTTCGCGGAGATCGCTCCGGCCGTCGCCGACCGTCAGGGCGGCTACACCCGGATCATCAAGACCGAGAACCGGAAGGGCGACAACGCCCCCATGGCGGTCATCGAGATCGTGACCGAGCAGCTCGCCGCCACCGAGGGGGCGCGTGCCACGCGCGTCGCCGCCTCGCAGGCCGCTGCCAAGTCCGCCGCCGTCGAGGCTGCGGAGATCGTCGAGACCGAGGCTCCGGCCGAGGGCTCGGAC
Source organism: Tsukamurella sp. USMM236 (assembly GCF_037148755.1). Taxonomy (NCBI): domain Bacteria; kingdom Bacillati; phylum Actinomycetota; class Actinomycetes; order Mycobacteriales; family Tsukamurellaceae; genus Tsukamurella; species Tsukamurella sp. USMM236. The sequence goes on along the minus strand of NZ_JBBCSS010000004.1, from coordinate 445,027 downwards.
CTCCCCGCCGGCGCGCACGCGCCGCTCGAGGACGTCAACGAGGCTCCCGAGGGCTTCCCGATCAAGGGCAACGCCGACTCGAAGCTGTACCACCGTCCCGGTACCCGCTTCTTCGAGTCGACGGTCGCCGAGATCTGGTTCGCCGACGACGCTTCGGCCGAGGCCGCGGGCTACTCGCTGCCGAAGTCGCAGCAGGAGGATGCCTCCGACTCGGAGTAGTCACCCACGCACGCAAGCCCGCCACCTGCATCGCAGGTGGCGGGCTTCGTCGTTCGGCGGGTCAGCGCGTCGTGGCGATCACGGCGTCGACGGTGGCGCGCACCTTGTCCGCCGAGACCCGCGGCAGGGTGAACCGCGCGAGGTAGGCCTCGTTCGTCACCCGCGACCAGTCGCAGGTGACGGCGATCAGCGACCCCGTCCCCTCCGGGGTGAACTCCCACGACCACTCGACGCCGACGGGCGGCTTCCCGCGCCCGGCGGGCAGCCACGCGATCCGCCGATCCGGTTCGAAGGCGGTGACGTGGTTGTCCACCGAGTACGGCCGCCCCTGCTCGTCGGTCATCTCCATGCCGAAGATCTGGCCGACGCCGGTGATCGTCTCGGGGCTGCCGTCGGAGACGCCGCGCAGCATCCCGGATCCGTCGGCCGCCGCGTGCACCGCGGGCCGGGCCAGCGCCGCGAAGAGCACGGCCGGCGGGACATCGGCGAACACGGTGACGGTCTGCGCGGTTTCGGTCATGGGCCCGACGCTACGCCGCTCACGATGTCGACTTCTGTGCATGCGGACGTGCGCTGGTGCACGCGCATAGCCGCAGAACCCGACATCGTGAGCCGCGTCAGGCGTAGGCGGGCAGATCGATGCCGTCGGCCTTCGCGAACTGCGCCGCCCAGATCAGCCGCATCGGCCACGTCATGGCCGTCCGGTACGTGAGGTCGCCGAGCGCGACGCCGATCCGGCCCATCGGCGCGAACCCGGCGGGGCTGCCCGGCGGCAGCTCCTGCGCCTTGGTCACGAACGGCCGCATCACCGCGTCGTACCGGGCCAGTGCGCGGGGGACGTCGCCGTCGGCGCGGCCCAGCTCGCCGGCGAGGACGTACGCGCCGACCAGCGCGAGGGTGGTGCCGAGCCCGGTGAGCGGGGTGGGGCAGTAGCCCGCGTCGCCGACGAGCGCGACGCGGCCGCGGGTCCAGCCGTCCAGCTTCACCTGCGCGAGGTCCTGGTACGCCCAGTCGTCCGCGGTCCGCATGGCGCCCAGCAGCTGCGGCGCGACCCACCCGATGTCGGCGAACTCCCGCTCGAAGAGCGCGAACTGCTCCTCGCGGCCCAGCCGCCGCGGGTCGGTGCCGCGGATCGCGAGCCCTGCCTTGACGGTGCCGTCGGTGCGCGACGGCCGGACCGAGACCACGCGGCCCCGGCGGCCGGTGTGCATGAGGTACCAGCCGCGGGTGTCCTCGTCGATGGTGGCGGTGAACCACGCGTACCGCAGGCCGATGGGCTCGAGCGCGGCGGCGTCGGGGCCGAAGGCGGCGCGGCGCACGGCGGAGCCGAGGCCGTCGGCGCCGATCACGAGGTCGAACTCCCGCACCGGTGCCTTCTCGAAAGTCACGCGGGCTGCCGCGCCGTCCTGCTCGATCGCGGTCACGGTGTCGTCCCACAGGTACTCGACGTCGTCGGGCACCGCGTCGACCAGCACCTCGGCGAGGTCGCCGCGCAGGATCTCGTGCGTGGACACCACGCCGTTGCCGCCGAAGGCCTCGACGGGCATGGTCGCGCCGCGGCGCCCGCGGCCGTCGACCTTGACGAGGCCGCGCTGGTCGAGCAGCCGCTCGGTGGTGGCGGGGCCGAGGCCGAGGCGGTCGATCACGGTGCGGCCGGCGCCGCGCAGGTCGACGGTCTGGCCGCCCGCGCGCAACGACGGTGCGCGTTCGACGATCGTCACGCGGTGGCCCTGGCGGGCGAGGAGGAGGGCGGCGGCGGGACCGGCGATGGACGCGCCGCTGATGAGGACTCGGAGCTGATTCATAGGGCGAACGTACGCCGTATCGAGTGCATCGCGCTACAGTGTTGACGTGGATGTTCACACGAAGTGCACTAGTGCATCGGGGCTCGGATGACGCGCGCCGAGGAGGTCGCGGCGGTGCTCCGCGAGCGCATCGCTTCGGGGAGGCTGCGGTCGGGGGACCGGGCACCGTCGACCCGGGCGATCATGCGCGATCACGGCGTGGCGATGGCCACGGCCTCGAAGGTGCTGGCCCTGCTGCAGGCCGACGGCCTGATCGACTCCGCCCCGGGCAGGGGGAGCGTGGTGCTGAGCCCGGACCGCCCGCGCGCCCCCGAGCTGACCGCCGCCGACGTGATCGCCGCGGCCGTCGCCATCGCCGACGCCGAGTCCCTGCAGGCCGTCTCGATGCGCCGGCTCGCTGCAGCGCTGGAGATCCCGACGATGGCCGTCTACCGCTACGTCCCCAGCAGCGACGAGCTGCAGTCGGCGATGCTGGACCGCGTGCTGGCGGAGCTGCCCATCCCGCCCCGCACCGCGGACTGGCGCGCCGACGTCGAGGCGCTGCTCCGCTCCCTGTGGGAGACCATGCAGGCCCACCCGTGGCTCGCCGCCGCGATGTCGATGACCCGGCCGGCGGTGCTGCCCGGCGCGATGCCGATGTCGGAGCACCTGCTCGCCGCCCTCCGCGCCGCCGGACTCAAGCAACGCGAGGCCTTCACCGAGTACCTCTGCCTGCTCAACCTGGTGCGCGGCCTGGGCGCGACGATCGAGCCCGAGCTCGCCGACCGCGCGGCGACGGGCGTCACCGAGGACGAGTGGATCGACACCCAACTCGACGAGCTGCGCGCCGCGGCACCCGCCGACCGGTTCCCGGTGATGGCGGAGATGCTGCACACGAGCTACCCGTACGACGCCGACGTACTGCTCGACACCGCGCTCACGCGCTACCTGGACGGCCTGGCGGCAGCGGTAGAGTCACGCGCGACATGATTCGCTACCGCCTCGACATCGCCTACGACGGCACCGACTTCAGCGGCTGGGCCCGCCAGCCCGAGCGCCGCACGGTGTGCGGCGTGCTGGAGGAGGCGATCGGCACGATCCTGCGCAGGCAGGTGCAGCTCACCGTCGCCGGCCGCACCGACGCGGGGGTGCACGCGACGGGCCAGGTCGCGCATTTCGACCTGCCGGACCCCGTCGTGCTGCCCGACGGCCTGGTGCGCCGCCTGGCGCGCATGCTCCCGCAGGACGTCCGGGTGACCGCGATCCGCATCGCCCCGCCGGAGTTCGACGCCCGCTTCTCCGCGCTGCGCCGCCACTACGAGTACCGCCTCACCGACGCCCCCTTCGGCGCGAACCCGCTGCGCGCCCGCGACACCGCGCCGTGGCGACGGCCCGTCGACCTGGAGCGGATGCAGGAGGCGAGCGACCGGCTGCTGGGCCTGCACGACTTCGCCGCTTTCTGCCGCCGCCGCGAGGGAGCCACGACGGTCCGCGAGCTGCAGCGCTTCGCCTGGCGCCGGGACGACGACGGGGTGTTCACCGCGGAGGTCTCCGCCGACGCCTTCTGCTGGTCGATGGTGCGCTCCCTCGTCGGGGCGGTCGCCGCGGTCGGGGAGGGCCGGCGGTCCGCCGACTGGGTCGCCGGGCTGCTCGACGAGCGCGAGCGCTCCAGCGCCATCAACGTGGCCGCCGCCTGCGGGCTCACGCTGGTGCGCGTCGACTACCCCGCCGACGACGAGCTCGCCGAGCGCAACCTGATCACCCGGGAGAAGCGCGAGGTCGACGGCCCCTCCGGCGGCTGTTGCGGCGACTGACGGAGCTTGGGGCGCCGTTCGCCCGGAGTTCATGATCGCGTCGTACGGCGCGTGGATACTCGGGTGATGTGAACCCCTTCGACGTCACCGGCTTCCTCGGCTCCGCGGGCCTCATCGGCCTGGTGCTGCTGATCTTCATCGAGACCGGTCTGCTGGTGGGCTTCATCTTCCCGGGGGATTCGATCCTGTTCACCGCGGGCATCTTCGCGGCGCAGCCCCAGCCCTTCGCGCAGCTGTGGCAGCTGCTGCTGTTCCTGCCGATCGCGGCGATCATCGGCGACCAGTGCGGCTACGCCCTCGGCCGGTACGCCGGCCCGAAGGTGATGCGCGGCAGGGTCATGAACTTCATCGGGCAGGGCCCCGTCGACAAGACGTACGCCTTCTTCGACAAGTACGGCCCGTTCACGGTGCTCTTCGCGCGGTTCATCGGCATCGTCCGCACGCTGGTGCCGGTGCTGGCGGGCTTCTCGAAGATGGACCACCGCAAGTTCACCCTGTTCTCGGTGCTGGGCTCGATCCTGTGGTGCGACGGCATCGTGCTACTCGGCTACTTCCTCGGCGGCATCCCGCTGCTGCGCGACCACCTCGAGGTGCTGTTCATCGGCTCCGCGCTGACGATCATCATCCCCATCGCCGTCACCGTGATCACCCGCCGCCGCGCCCGCAAGCGCGAAACCGCCGAATCCGCCCCGGCGGAGCCCGCCACGCACTGACGGGCGGTGTTGCGGAAGACCTCCTCGACTTCCGAATACATTCCGAATAGTATCGGGGTATGACTTCGGCACCATTCCGCACCACGACGCGCCGGTCCTCGGACCTCAGTAAGCACTCGGCCGAGGTGTTCGCGGAAGCCGAGGACCATCCGGTCACGGTGACGCGACGGGACGGCGAGAACCTCGTCCTCATGTCGCAGCGCGAGGCCGAGGGACGTGCGCGTCTCCTCGAGTTCGCCGCTCAACTCATCGGTGTGGCGGTGGACGACGACGGGCCCCTCGCCGAGCGGATGGCGAGGGCGTTCCCGTGGATGCTCGCCCTGTCCGCGGAGGGGCGCGTCCGGTGCGCCAAGGACCTCGTCGATGCCGCGCGGGCTTCCTTCTCCACGGATCAGCCTCACCTGGTGATGGCGGAGCTGACGTCGTGGCGGGAGACGGCGACTGCCATCGCGGCGGGCCTCGGCAGCGCAGAAGTGGAGTGGTTGGACGCCGACGGCGCCCCGGTTGAGCGGCCGTAGCGGTGGCGAACAAGCGCGGTGAACTCGTTCCCCGGCCTCCGAAGAAGGTCGAGTACGAGATCCGGTTCGCCACCACGAACTCCAGGAAGGGCTGGCAGGATCTCGCGGCGACGATCCGCGGCCCCCTCGCCGACGCGGGGGACTTCCTGACCAGCACGCCCACGACGAGGACGCCGACCAACTATCCGCTGCGGGACGAGCTCGCGGTCGTCTCGCGGGGCGGTAAGACGTTCGAGCGGTGGCAGCACAAGCCGACGATCAAGGGCACCGCCCGAATCTGGTTCTTCGTCGACGACCGCACCGTCTACCTGGAGCAGGTCCACACGAGCCATCCGAACGAGACGAAGTAGGCGGCGGGTCTCCGCGGTACTTTTCGAATTCGGATCTGTGGTGAGTCCGACCGCGCTACAGTCCAGCCATGATCGGGTTGGGGGACCCGGAGCGCATCGTCATCGACTGCGCGGGGGACGAGTGGTACGTACGCGGGCCGGACGGTGTCGTGCGGTCGACGGCCGCGCCGCCGGACGTCGACGAGTTCGTCGCGCCCGCCGTCGCGACGCGACAGTGGGCGCAGTGGCTGGCCGAGGCGGCGAGCGGTAGCGCACTGTCGCGCGCGTGGACGGTCCTGGCGCCCAGCGTCTTCGGCGCCCCGCGGCGCAGCCTGATCGCCGCGGCGGCCGCCTCGCTCGGGGTCGACGCCGCGGTGCTCCCGCGCGCGGAGGCCCTCGTCCGCGCCGCCGGCGTCCTCTACTGCCGACGCGCCCTCGTCCTCGAGTGCCGCGGTCCGGTGGCGCAGGCGCACGTTCTCGTCCTCGCCGACGGTGCCTGGCGCCCCGTCGCGTCCGCTTCCCACCCGGACCCGCTCCGCGCCGCGCGGAAGGTCTTCGGCGACGACGTCGACCAGGCCCTCGTCGACGGTCCGCCCGAGATCTACCACCGGGTCCGCCGTGCGCTGGCCACGGTCCACCTCTGGCGCGTCGTCCGGATCGAGCCGGAGCAGGTGCTCGCGCCGACCCCGGACCCGCGGCCCGCAACGGCACCGCCCGCGCCCGAGCCGGAACCGGAACACACACCCGGACAGCGCGGCCCGCGGCGCTGGCCGCTCGTCGCGGCGGGCGCGGGCACCGTCGGAGTGGTCGCCGCGGGTGCGGTGGCGTGCCTGCCCGGCGCTCCGCCGTCCGCGCCGGAACGTCCGGCGCCGCCGGTGGAGTCCTTCGTCCGCGTCGCCTTCGACGGTGCCTCCGTCGACCTGCCGCAGGGCTGGGCGGTCACCGAGCCGGGCCCGGACCGGCGGCTGGCGGTGGCGGACGACGGCCGCCGCGTCACCGTGGTGCGGACCCGGCTGCGGGCACCGTCGGACCTCGCGGCCGTCGCGGCCGACCTGGAATCGGCCCTCGCGCGACGGTCCGACGGCCGCATCACGGACCTCGACCCGAGCACTCTCGTCGGGGGCCGCGAGGTGATCGGCTACCGCGAGCAGATCGACCCGGAGCGGTTCGTGGACTGGTACGTCGTGGTCGCGGGGGCGGCGCAGCTGAGCGTCGGCTGCGAGGCGGGACGCACCGCGGCACCGCTGGCGGGCGCGTGCGAGCGCGCCGTCGGCACCGTGCGGGAGGAATGAAACATGAAGGGGGAGAGATGACCATCGCGACATCCACCAATGGCGGGGTGCGGGTGCGGGCCAACGATCAGGGGACGCCGTTGCACATCGCCATCGAGCGGACGGAGCTGCGGCGCGAGCCGCAGGACCTGGCCGACGCGATCGTGCGGCTGTGCCGGGAGGCCGCGGCCACTGCCGGCCTGCAGCGCCGGGCCGAACTGGAACGCGCCGGTGTGGGTCCGGAGGTGCTGCGTGCCATGCGACTTCCGGAGCCGGCCGCCGCGCCGGCACCCGACCGGGACGAGTCGGTCGGCACCTGGCTGCGGAGGGTCTGATGAGCGCCGAGATGGACCGCATCGAGGCCCGCGCGCACGAACAGCTCCGGGTGCTGCGCCGCACGAGCACGGAGCTCGACGCCGTCCGGGTCGTCGTCTCCAGCCCGGACGGCGCGATCCGCGTGGAGCTCGACGGGGTGTGCGCGCTCGTCGGGCTCACGCTGACCCCGGCGGCCTGCCGGTCCGACGGTGCCGTCCTCGGGCGGCGCATCGTCGACGTCTGCGCGGTCGCGGCGCGCGAGGTGCAGGCGCGCCGTGCCGCGGTGATGGAGCGCTTCCACACGGACTTCGCGGTGAGCTGATCCGAGGAATCGGGATCCGATCCCCGCGCTGGTGCGTCCAATTCATGAGGGCCTTGCGCACCGGGCCCGCTGTAGACGATGGGGGAGAGCAATGTTCTTGGCGGTGAATTCGGCGATCTCGGCCTTCGGGGCGGCCAACGCCGGTATCGGAGCGGCGGTCGCGACGGCGGGATCGGTGGACGCGGCGGCCAACGTCGCGGCGCTGAACCCGGCGCTCGGCCTGATCGGGCAGGACTTCCTCGCGGCCTTCACCGCCGCGCAGGCGGTCCACGTGGAGTCCGTCGCGGAGCTGGCCGTCCTCTACGGCGGGATCGCGGCGTCCTCGGCCGGCACGGTCGCCGCGTACGGCCTGACCGAGGCGGGCAACGTCGCCGGGCTGGGCTCCGTGGGGATCTGACGGTGGCCGATCCCGTAGGGGTACCGGTCGCGCCGGACACCGCGCTCGATCCCGCGATCCGCGCGCTCCTGGACCGGCCCGTCAACGAGGTGCTCGCCGCGCTCGGACTGCCGCCGGTGCCCACGGCGCCGGAGAAGCCGCCGCAGCAGGAACTCCCGGCGGCGCCCAAGGGGGTGCCCGAGGCCCCGCAGGTCCCCGGCTTCGACGTCGCGGGCCTGGTCAAGCCGATGACGGACCTGCTGTCGACGTTCGGCTCGGGCAGCTTCGAGGGGCTCGATCCGTCGGCGGCGCTGTCCGGCGCGTCGAAGGCTCTGGAACAGGGTGCCTCGATGGGGATGCAGGCGATCAGCCAGCTGTCGTCGGTGTGGCAGGGGCCCGCCGCCACGGCCGCGACGGGCAAGGGCGTCGAGGCGGCGACCGGCACGGGTCTGGTGGCGGAGCAGGGCGCCGAGCTGTCGACCGCGGTCGGCGAGGCCGCGACGGTCGTCGGCACCGGCGAGGCCGAACTGCAGGCGATCATCGACTCCTTCATGGCGGTGATCTCGGCGCTCGGCCCGTCGCTGTGGCTCCCGCCCGGCCAGGCAGCGGCCGTCGCCGCCGCGCAGGAGCACCTGGCCCACGCGACGGAGGTCGTGGCGCGCACCAAGAGTCAGCTCTCCGGGCTCAGTGCCCAGGTGGGGGCCGCCGGCCGCAAGGTGCCGGTCGCCACCCCGCCCACGACGGCGGCCACCGCGGCAGCGCAGGCCGCCGCCTCGATCATTCCCGGCGTCGTCTCCGCCGCGACCGGGGCGGTGACGGCCGTCGGCAAGCTCGCGACCGACACGGTGTCCGGCGCGGTGAAGACCGCCGTCGGCGTCGCGACCTCCGCGGGCGAGGCCCTGAGCGGGCTCGCGGAATCCGCGACGGAGACCGAGGACGACGCCGCGACGAGCACGGAAACGACCGCCACGGACGACTTCCCGTCCGCGGCGACGCTCACGGGCGGCGGCACCGGCGGGGGCGGCTCCGGCACGGGCGGCGTCGGCGTCGGCGGGCTCGGTTCCGGCGTCGGCGCCGCGGCCACGTTGTCGCAGCCGCAGTCCGCCGCGCCGGCGGCCCGCACCCCGCTGGTGGAGGGTGGTGCCCGGACGGTGCCGGCGTCGTCGGACGTCGTGTCGCGCGGAGGCATGGCGGCTCCGATGATGCCGATGAATGCCGCGGGAGCGGCGGGCGCCCGCGGCGCGTCGGCCGGCGACCACGCCGTGCCCGACTACCTCGTCACCAGCGACAACGGGGAGAGCGTGCTCGGTGATCTGCCGCTGGTCGGCCCGCAGGTGGTGGGCGACGCGCTACCGGCGGAGCAGTACGACGAGCCGGACGTGGAACTTCGTCTCTGAGAGGCGGAACCGTACCGGGAGCCGGTGCGTCTAATGGATAGGGACTACTTCGGGGGGGAGTGCACATCGTGTCCGGTAGCAAGCTGAGCATGGATCCGCAGGAGGCGCGGGAGATCGCCCGCGGCATCGAGCGGATCGTGGAGGATTTGCGCGGCGCGCAGAAGCGCTTCGAAGCGCACGCCGCACCGGCCGCCACGGGCCGGGACGAGGTCTCGCAGACGGTGGCCCGTACTGCGCAGCGCATGGGGGAGAACCAACTCCGCGCAGCGGAGACCGCGGTCGCGGATCTGCGGCGCCTCGGCGAGGCGGTGTCGCGGCACGTCACCACCGTGCAGCGCGGCGACGCGGAGCTCGGCACCACCCTCGGCCTGGTGGTCTGAGCGTGCTCCGCGATTCGGGTTTCACCGGCGTCGACTGGGCAGCCCGCACCACGGAGCGGCTCGCGGGCGACCTGCTGGGCGGGGCGGGCGCACAGCCGCTCACCACCGCCGCGCAGGAGACCGCCCGTCTCGCGTCGGCGTACGGCACGGCCGCCGTCCAGCTCGACCGACTCGTGGTCCGGCTCGACGGCGCGGTGGACCTGGGTCGTGAGGAGTCCGACGTGCGTCGCACCGGCCCGCTGCCGGAGTACGCGCGATGGCTCGCCCGGCACGCCGCGGATCTCGCGGAGTACGCGGCCAAGCTCGCCGGGCAGGGCGCGGCGTACGAGACCGCGGCCCGTGCGATGCCGTCGGTCGCGGACGCCGCCCGGATCCGCACGGACCGCGAGAACGCTCAGGCCGCTGCGGCGGCGGGCGGTGCCGAACCCGCGGTCGCCGCCCTGGTCGGTGCCGCTGCGGATTCCGAGCGCGTCGAGCAGCAGGCGCACGGCACCGCCGCGGCGGTCATGGCAGGCTTCGAGCGGGCCGCGGAACCGCTGCGCGCGCCGTGGGAGTTCGCCGCACCTCCGAAGGTGCCGGGATCACGCACGAAGCCGCCGAAGGACAAGGGAACGGGCGGATCGGGAACGAGCCGCGGTGCGGGCGGAGGCGGAGTCGGAATGCCGGCGCCCGCGCTCGGAGCATTCCCGATCGGAGCGCTGCAGCGCGACCAGGGCGGCACCGGAACGACGCCCGCGCCGACGTCGAACACCACGTCGCCCGCCGGCCGCGGTATCCCGATGATGCCCGCCGGCATGATGGGCGCGGCCGGCGCCGCGGCCGCGGCGAAGCACGCGGCGCAGCCGACGGGCGCGGTGCCGTCCGAGGGGATCGACGACGAGGCCGACGCTTTCGTGGTCCACGCCGCGCCCGCGGTGCTCGGCGCCCACGGCGAGTCCATGGTGGAGGAGCCGTGACCGCCCACGCGGTGGCCGCGCTCAGCGCGCGGTTCGGCACCGAGGTGCCGCCGGTGCTTTGGACGCCGCCCGACCCGCGGCGCGCAGTCGCTCCCGTCGCAGACGCGGCGCCCCAGGCCGAGCTCGACGCCGACGAGTCCACCGCCCTGGGCGTGCTCGCCGCGCCGCAGGTGCGGATCGAGGCCCGCGCCACGGGCGCGCTGTTCACCCGGCTGTGCCTGGCCAGGTCGGGCCACCTCACCGCGCGAGTGGTGCGCGCGGCGGGCACCGCCACAGTCGACCTGCCGCACTGCGACGGCTCCGCGGATCGGCTGGCGACGCTCGTCGCGCCGGTCCTGGGGCCGGGTGCTCCCGCGGATCCCGCTGTTGCGGCGTCCTTTCCGGCAGAGGCCGGGCGGGCGGCGCTGCGGGCGGGCGACGCGGGGGAGATCGGCGCCGCGCTGCGCGCGATCGGGGTCGACGCGGATGCGGCGCGGCTGATCGGGCGGGTCTTCGCGCGCTCGCAACGCAGCGTCGAATTCACGGTGCACGCGGGCGATCACCGCTGTGCGGCGGTGGTCGCGGTCATCGACTCGCCCACCGGGCGGGTCGTGGTGCGGACGGCGAGCGAGCCGGGCGCGGGGGCGTGGATCTCCGTCGCCGAGGGCAGCGCGCACCGCATCGGCAGGGCGCTGCGGCGCGCCTGCGAAGAACTTCCGGGGGGCGGCTGGACGCCGTGACCGGGGACGGCGCGCACCATCCGGGTGCGGGCCGACGGTGCCGGCACGTCCGGCGGGAGGAGTTGTGACATGGCAGGGACCAAGGCCGAACTCGCGGCGATGAAGACCGGCGCCGACACGCTGGACGACCTGGGGGCGCAGATGAAGGCGACCCTGAGCCAGCTGCGCGGTGACGTGGAGGCGACGCAGGGGGTGTGGGCCGGTGCGGCACAGGTCGCCTTCCTCGGCGTGATGGCGCGGTGGGACGAGAGCGCGGCGAAGGTCAACACTGCGCTCGTCGACATCAGCACGATGCTCTCGGGCAACACCGCGAGCTACCGCGCGCAGGAGGAGGAGAGCACCTCCACCATCACGGCACTCAGCCTCTGACCGCATCCGAGAGACATAGGGGGACTACAAGCATGAGCGACATGATCCGATACGACTACGCCACCATCCGGGGCGCGCTGGACGACATCGCGCAGCGCACCACCGTGCTGATTCAGCAGGCCGACGCGATCCGCACCGAACAGAACAAGTTCGCGACCGCGTGGGAGGACCCCGAGTCCGCGACCGCCTACCAGGCGGTGCAGACGCGGTGGAACACCGGCTTCGAGGACATCAACGACCTGCTGACGCGGGTCAAGACCGCGGCCGAGAACGCCGTGGTGTCCATGCAGCAGACCAACTCCAAGGCCGCGGCGGGGTGGCAGTAGCCGCACCACCGCACGCGAGCGGGCCCGGCAGCCTTCCGGCTGCCGGGCCCGCTCGTCTTCCGCGCTACGCGACGAGCCGCAGCGTCGCCGCGCCACCGTCGGTGCGCACGGTGAGCATCCCCGGCAGGGGCTGGCTGAGGACGACGTCGGCCTCGGTCACGGGAGAGATCCCGGCCTGCTCGATCCGCCACACCGTTCCCGAGGGCTCCACCGCGCCCGGGGTCAGTCCCGCGGCGGTGCCGTCGAGCACCGTCACCGTGTAGTCGCCGGGGCCGAGCTCCGCGAGCTGCTGCGGGTAGCGCCAGCCGGAGATCCACAGGTGGCGAGGCGATCCCACCCAGTTCACGAGCGGCTGCCACATCGCCGGCCGGCCCGTCACGATCAGCACCCGCGCACCGGTGGCGACGGCCCGTTCCACGAGCTGACGCGCCGGATCGTCGGCCACGGCGGCCCAGACGGTGCGCACGCCCCGGCCGTGCAGCCGCGCCGCGACCGGTCCTCCGGTCGCGTCCGAGCCGAGGATCTGGCCGCAGCCGCCGAGCGGGACGTGCACGGCCCCGAGCGCGTCCTGCGGGCCGGTGGCCTCGTGATCGCCGCGCCGCCCGGCCTCCGTCGAGCCGTCGGCGGATCGCCACGCCCCCACCCGGACCCCGCCCGACCGTCCCGCACGCACCGAGATGGCGGCGCGACCGGGTGCATCGATGGAGAACAGGGGCCCGAGGTCGCCCTGCGCGAGCGCCTCGGGATCGCACGGGACTGAGCCGGCCGGCGCCTCGGGGTCGACACCGGCGGCCTCCGCGGGACGCAGCGGGACCGCGGTGATCCCCTGTGCGCGCAGCACGTCGACGGTCCGCTGCGCCGCGAGTGCGGCGACCCGCAGTTCGCCGGACGGTCCGCCGCCCCGCCGCGCGCACGCCGCCGAGCAGTCGCCGGGATCGATCGTCACCGCGACCAGCACGTCCGACCCGGCCCAGCGGTGCAGTGGGCCGAGGAGCTGCTGGTAGCGCATCCGCGGCGCCGGAGGCTCCCCCGGAACCCGCCCGCCCGCGAGGAGCAGGTCGATCCGCGCCAGCGGGGTGTCCGCGTGCCGGAGCAGGTCGGCCAGCAGGCGCAATGGGATCGCCGGGTCCTCCGGCCGCAGCATCGTCACGAGCCGCGGGGCGGGCGGCGCGAGCCGCACGAACGCGGTCAGCCGGCGCTCGGCGCGGCGGACCCCGATCTCGCCGCCGCCCGGATACGGCGCCGCCTCGACGAGCGCGCCGGCGGCGGCATGCACTCGGAGCCGGTCCGCCGCGTACTCCGCGCCCGACGTCCCGCGCACCCGGACGAGGGCTCCCGCGCCGACCGTCAGCGCCGCAGTGGCGGCCGCCCAGTGCGGCCCGCCCAGGGCGGCGGTACCCAGTCCCGCGGCGGCCGCGGCGGCCTCCGCGAGGAGGACCGAGCCGCTGGACGGCCACGCAGCGCGGTGCCAGCGCCCGGGCGCGACGAGTCCGGTCGATCCAGTCGCCTGTTCCATGTTCCGTCTCCCCCAGAAAGAGCGCCGTCTCCCCCGAAACGTGCTGCTGTGCGCCGAAAGTACCGTAATCTGAGGGCCTGTAGGGCCGCTTCGGGGGAAGCGGCCGACACGCACCTTGGGGGAGGGCGTCATGCGGAAGCAGTTGACCACGCGCGCACAGGTCAGCGGGTACCGGTTCATCCTGCGGCGGATGGACCACGCGCTGCTGCGCCGGGATCCACGCATGATCTCCGATCCGATGGCGTCGCAGTCGCGGTCGCTGATCGTCGGCCTGGTGCTCGCGCTCGTGATCACCGGCGGCTGCGGCGTGCTCGCCCTGCTCCGGCCGCAGGGCGCCGTGGGCGACGCGAAGATCGTGCTGGCCAAGGAGTCCGGCGCGCTGTACGTCCGAGTCGAGGACGTGCTCCACCCGGTCACCGGGCTCGCCTCCGCGCGCCTCGTCGTCGGCGAGGCCGCGCAGCCGACGTCGGTGAAGGACAAGCGGCTCAGCGACTTCCGTCGCGGCCCAGAGGTGGGCATCGTCGGCGCGCCCGCGCAGATCCTCGGGCCCGTCGCAGCGTGGACCGAGGGGGCCGCGCCGTGGCTGCTGTGCGACCGCACGCGGCCGGCGCCGTCGGACCGGCCCACCGCGCGGGACGGACTCGACACGATGGTCTCCTCGATCGACACCGGGACCGCGGACGACGGCGCCGTGCTCGTCCGCCGGGACGACGATCACTTCCTGCTCTTCCGGGGCGTGCGCGCGCCGGTGAACCCGTCGGATCCGTTGGTGCGCAGGCTCGCCGGGATCGACGGCGCCGCGGCCCGCGCGATCAGCGCGCCCCTGCTCAACGCCTTCGAGCCGATCGATGCCATCGCGGTGCCGCAGATCCCGGGTCGCGGCCAGCCGTCGAACGCGGTGAGCGGGTCCCGCGTCGGCGACGTCGTACGCGTCTCCGACACCGACCGCGACCGCCTGTACGTCGTCCTCGCCGACGGCGTGCAGCCCGTCGGCACGTGGGCCGCCGACCTGATCCGCGCCGGCGACCCCGCGGGCACCGCGATCGGGACGGTGTCGGCGTCCGCCGTGGCCGCGGCGGCCACTCGACGCGCCGTCCCGGTCGCCGACCTGCCCGATCGCCGCCCCGCGGTACGGACCGTGCGCGACGCACCCGTGATCTGCGCGGCCGCGTCGACCGACGGCGCGGGCGGCGGCACGGTCGAACTGCGGACCTTCCGGGCCGCGCCCGGCCCGGGTGAGCCCGTCGCGCTCGCCGGTGCCGACGGTGCCGGGGACGCCCTCGACTTCGCGTCCATCCCGTCCGGCTCGGGCGAGTACGTGGTGGCGGCCGAACCCGGCGGCGAGCGCCGGGACGGGCTGTTCTACGTCTCGGACTCGGGGGTGCGGTACGGCATCCCGAACGCGGCGACGGCCCAGATCCTCGGCCTGCAGCACAAGGCGCGACCGGTGGCCTGGTCCGTGCTGGCCGCGATTCCCGCGGGGCCCGACCTCACCCGCGCCGCCGCCGCAGTGACCCGCGACGGCACGCCGATCACCGTCGACCGCTGAGTCTCAGCGGCGTGCCAGGCACGCCGCGACAGCGGCCACGGCCAGGAGCGCGACTCCGGCGAGGGCGTACGTCCGCGGACGCGTGTCCGGCGCCGGCGCGGCGGACACCTCCAGCCGGCCCGGCGCGGGAACCTCGCCGGGCAGCACTGCCGACACCGCGGCCACGGGATCGACGATCCCCGCGTCGCCCATCCCCGCGGATCGCCGCGCGGTCGCCAGGATCCGATTGCGCACCTGCGCCGCCGTCAGCTGTGGGAACCGCGCCCGGACCAGGGCTGCCACCCCGGCCACGTACGGCGCGGAGTAGCTGGTGCCGGCGAGCGGGGTGGTTCCCTCGCGGGTCACCTGCGCGTTCGCGAGCCCCGCGCCGCGGGGCTCGAGGGTCGTCACGTCGGTGCCCGGTGCGGCGACGGTGACCCACGGCCCGGCGAGCGAGAACTCGGCGGCCCGGCCGTCCGGCTCCGTCGCGCCCACCGCGATCACCTGGTCGGCGAACCGCGCCGGCGAGGCGATCGTCACCGGCGCAGCCGGATTCGCGTTCTGTTCGGCGCAGGCGCTGCCCGAGGAGACGTTGCCGGCGGCCGCGACCACCACGACGTTCCGGTCCGCGGCGTAGCGCACGGCCCGGCCGAGAGCATCGTCGCCGAGCGCGGACGCCGAACCGGCGCAGGCCACTTCGGAGATGTTGACCACCGTGGCGCCCAGGTCCACCGCGCGCACCACGGCGTAGGCCATGGTGGTCACGTTGCCGTGGCTGTTGGCGCCGCGTTGCTGGGCCTCGAAGGCCGCACTGGCCTGGCGGATCGCGATGATCGACGCCGCGGGAGCGACCCCCGCGAAGGCGTCTCCCGGGGCGGGCCGACCCGCGATGATGCCCGCGACCGCCGTGCCGTGAGCGTCGCAGTCGTCGCGACCATCGCCCGACGAGACGTAGTCGCCGCCGGCGATCACCTCGCCGAGCCGTGGGTGGGGCGTGACCCCGGTGTCGATCACCGCGACTTTCTGGCCCTCGCCGCGGGTGAACCGCCAGGCCTGGTCGAAGCGCAGGGACCGGGCGGCGTGATCCGCACGCGTGTAGTCGGTTCCGGGCTGTGTGCGCAAGGTGTTGCACTGGGACCGCTGGACCGTGGGGGCGAGCGGGGCGACGGGGCCGCGCGGCGCACCGTCGGGCGGCGGATCGGCGGATGCGGGCCCGACGGGGACCGCGGGAACGGCGAGCGCGAGCACCGCCGCCGCGGTCGCGGCGCGGATCCGCCGACCCATCAGAGGTTCCGGACGGTCGCGTAGACGTCCCACACCCAGCCCAACAGGGGCCCGGCGGCGGCGATCGTGAGGTACTCGCCGAGCTCCGCCAGACGCCGCTGCACCGGGCTGAAGACGACGCCGGGGGCGAGCGCGCCGCACGCGAGCGCGAGCACCCCGATCAGCGCGAGGCCCACCAGACCGATCACCGGCCACGAGCCGAAGCCCCACGCCAGGCTGGTGGCGGTGCCGATCGCGATGACCGCCCCGGCGAGAACGCCCGCTCCCGCCTGCAGCGGCTCCGTGTGGGTGCGGCCGCGCAGGCAGAAGGCGACGGCCATGACCAGGGCGAAGGCGAGGTGATGGCCCGGAAGCTCGCGGGACGCGGCGCCCACGGCGAGGGTGGCGATCGCGCCCGCGACCGCGGCACCCACGGTGATCCCGGTGCAGATGAGCTGCGCCAGGGCGGAACGCGGCGGGACGACGCGCTCGGGCTGGTCCTCGTCCAGGCCCGCTGCCACCGCGCCGATCCCGGCGACGGTGGGCGGCGGGTCGTCGTCGATGGGGTCGATCCGCTCTCCGGCCGCGGGTACGTGCGGCAGCGGCAGGCGGGCGGCCACGGCGGCGATCCGGGCCGCGAAGACCAGCACGAGGTAGGCGGCGATCGCGATGGTGGCGGCGATCGCGGCCCGCCGCCCGGGCAGCCACAGCGCGGCGAACATCGCCGGTCCGGCGAGCGCGGCCGCGGCGAGCAGCGCCGTGTGCACCACCGTGCCGCGGCCGGTGAACCGCAGCGCGACCAGCGCGGCCACCGCCGCCGTCGCCGTGGCGAGGAGCCCGTGCGCGGGGCCGTACCGGCCGTCCGCGCCCAGCGGCACGATCAGGACGCCGGTCGCCCCGGCGAGCGCCGTCGCGCACACGGCGAGCGCGGTGGGCACCGGCCCGGGAGCGGCCATCCGGCGGACGGAGAGCAGGGATCCGGTGAGCAGCGCCAGCGCCGCTGCGCCGCACCACAGCTGCGCGAAGACGTGGTCGACCGCGGGCCGGGCGCCGTCGGCGCTGCGCGGGGCCAGGCCCAGGCGCAGCGCGACCGCCCCGGTCGCGAGCGTCGCCAGCCCGAGCACCACGAGTCCGACGATCAGGGCCGCCCGCTCGTCCCAGCGCCGGCTCGCGACGAGATCGGCCGCGGTGCGGTCGAAGACGTCGTCGAAGATCGGCGGCGGGGGCGGCGCCTCCGCCACGAACAGGACCAGCAGCGCACCGTCGGCGATGCCGGCATCCGCGGGGGTCTGCGGACCGGGCAACGGCTCGCCCCCGACCGGCGCGAGGCGCCAGGGGCGCGACCACGCCGACTCCGCGGAGCCGCCGATCCGGTCGCCGAAGAGTCGCACCAGCTCCGGGATCAGCACCTCCGTCGGCGTGAGCAGGGGCAGGGAGACGTCCACCTGCGCACCGCCGCACAGCACCGAGACGCGGCTCAGCCGCGCCACCTCGGCGGTCGTCTCCTCCATCACGTCGGTCATAGCGTCCCCTCGCATGCCGTCATCCGCGCCCGCGGAACAGGGCCCGATACTCATTGGACGCACCAGGTCGGCGATCGGTTCCCATTCGCGCGAAGTTCGCGGAAAGTCTTCCGCGTGCGATCGCGAGGGTGCACAGTGATGCCACGACGGCGCGTGGGGGCGCGCCGCAGTCCCGGGGGAGACCGAGGGTGACTGACACGACCGACGTGGTTTTCGAGCCCGTCACAGAGGGTTTCGCGCGCAAGCAGCGACTCGCGCCGCCGCGCACGCCGGGCGGCGAGGTGGCGCTGCAGGCGCCGCCCGAGATCCCGCGCGCGGTTCCGGGCGGGCTGCTCGGCAAGCTCCTGCCCGTCGTAATGGTGGTCGCCGTACTCGGCATGATCGCGCTGATGTTCACCTCGGGCAGCGCCATGATGCAGAGCCCGTTCATGATGATGTTCCCGATCATGATGCTGATGTCGATGTTCGGCATGTACGGCATGAACAACCGGGGCAACGGGACGTCCGCGGCCGAGCTCAACGAGGACCGCAAGGACTACCTGCGGTACCTGGGGCAGATCCGGGCACAGGTGGATCGCACCCGCACGGAGCAGCGCGCAGCCCTGGAGTGGATCCACCCCGACCCGGCGGCGCTGCCCGGCTGCGTCGGCACCCGCCGGATGTGGGAGCGCCGGCCCGCCGACCCCGACTTCCTGCACGTGCGCGTCGGCGTCGGCAGCCAGCGCCTCGCCACCCGCCTGGTGCCGCCGGAGACCGGCCCGCTCGAGGACCTCGAACCGGTGTCGACGGTGGCGCTGCGCCGCTTCGTCCGGCACGGCGCGTCCGTGCCCGGGCTCCCCGTCGCGGTGGCCCTGCGCGGCTTCCCCGCCGTGGGTCTGAGCGGGCCCCGCGCCGAGGTCTTCGACGTCGCCCGGGCGATGCTGCTCGCCCTCGCGGCCCTGCACGGCCCCGACCACGTGCGGATCGTCGTCGCCGCTCCCGACGTCGACTCCGCCGAGTGGGGCTGGCTGAAATGGCTGCCGCACGTGGCGCATCCGACGGAGTGCGACAGCCTCGGTCCCGTGCGGACGGTCTACGGCTCGGCAGCGGAGCTCGAGGACGCCATCGCGCCCCAGCTCGCCGATCGCGGGCCGTTCGCGCGTTCCGCGCCCGTCGATCCCGCGCGTGCGCACTACGTGATCCTGCTCGACCGCGGGATCGCCGTGACGCCCGGCGGCGCGCTCGACGCGGCCGTCGGGATCGACGGCGTGACCGTGCTCGACCTCTCGCCCGAGCCCGACTCGCTCGCGGTCCGCGGGGGCCTGCAGCTGGTCATCGACGACGCCCGGCGGCTGGGCGCGCGCAGTGCGGGCGGGGTGGAGTACTTCGCGCAGCCCGACGCGGTGACCGCGGGCGCCGCGCAGGTCACGGCCCGCCGGATCGGCCGGTTCCGCCCGGCGTCCATGGCCGAGCTGCTCGACTTCGACGGTGACGCGGGCGCGAGCGATCCGGGCCTGCCCGCCCTGATCGGCATCGCCGACGCCGCCGCGGTCACGCCCGAGACGGTGTGGCGCGAGCGCACCGCCCGCGAGCGGCTGCGGGTACCGATCGGGGTCGGGCCGCGGGGCGAGCCGGTGGAGATCGACCTCAAGGAGGCCGCGGAGAACGGCATGGGTCCGCACGGCCTGTGCATCGGGGCCACGGGATCGGGAAAGTCCGAGTTCCTCAGGACACTGGTGCTCTCGATGGTCGCCACGCATCCGCCCGAGGCCCTGAACCTGGTGCTCGTCGACTTCAAGGGCGGTGCGACCTTCCTGGGCCTCGAGTCGCTGAACCACGTCGCGGCGGTCATCACGAACCTCGAGGAGGAGATCGCGATGGTCGACCGCATGCGCGACGCCCTCTCCGGCGAGATGAACCGACGGCAGGAGGTGCTGCGCCGGGCGGGGAACTTCGCCAATGTCGGTGAGTACGAGAAGGCCCGCCGCGCGGGTGCTCCGCTGGAGCCGATGCCCGCGCTCGTGGTCATCGTCGACGAGTTCTCCGAGTTGCTCTCGCAGAAGCCGGATTTCGCGGAGCTGTTCGTCGCGATCGGCCGCCTCGGCCGGTCGCTGCACATCCATCTGTTGCTCGCCTCGCAGCGGCTCGAGGAGGGCAAGCTGCGGGGGCTGGATTCGCACCTGTCCTACCGGATCGGACTGAAGACGTTCTCCGCCAGCGAGTCCCGAGCCGTCCTCGGCGTGCCGGACGCCTACCACTTGCCGTCGACGCCGGGCGCGGGCTTCCTCAAGTTCGACGCCGACCCGCCGCGCCGCTTCCACGCCAGCTATGTCTCGGGCGAGTACGAGCCACCCGCCGCCGCGGCGGCGGCGGTGCGCCGCGGCACGGTCGGTAGCGTCGCGGTCCGCGAATACCTCAATGCGGCGGCTCCGATCGAGCGGCGGCGGTCGCCCGGGCTTCCCGAGGGGCTCATGCGGATTCCCGCGCAGCCGGGAGATCCCGTGCCTCCGGCCGCCCCGTCGGGCGGATCCGCGCCAGGGGTCGGCGCACCGTCGCTCCTGCAGACGATGGTCGCGCGCCTGGCCGGGCACGGCCTGCCCGCCCACGAGGTCTGGCTGCCGCCGCTCGACGAGTCGGCTGCGGTGGGCGAGCTGGCGCAGCACCTGCGGCGCAACGACTCCACGCCGCTGCGCGTCGCGATCGGCGTGGTCGATCGGCCGTACGACCAGCGGCGGGACCTGCTGCTGGTCGATCTCAACGGCGCCCAGGGCAACGTCGCCGTCGTCGGTGGTCCGCAGTCGGGCAAGTCGACCGCCCTGCGCACTCTGATCGTCTCGGCGGCGCTCACGCACACCCCGCGGCAGGTGCAGTTCTACGCGCTCGATTTCGGTGGCGGTTCGCTCGCGAGCATCGCCGGTGTTCCCCATGTCGGCTCGGTCGCGGGCCGCCTCGACCCGGACCGGGTGCGGCGCACCGTCGCGGAGGTCACGGGCGTGATCCGGCGGCGGGAGGCGGCTTTCCGTGAGCACGGTGTCGCGTCGATGGAGCAGTACCGGGCCCACCCCGCCGCGGCGGCGGATCCGTTCGGCGACGTCTTCCTCGTGATCGACGGCTGGCAGGTGCTGCGCAGTGAGTTCGAGTCGCTCGAGCCGCAGGTGAACGCCATCGCCGCGCAGGGTCTGTCCTACGGCGTGCACCTGGTGATCGCCGCGTCGCGATGGGGCGAGGTCCGCCCCGCGGTGAAGGACCAGCTGGGCACGCGGATCGAGCTGCGGCTGGGCGATCCGATGGATTCGGAGATGGGCCGTCGGGTGGCGGGTTCGGTGCCCGTCGGCCGGCCGGGTCGCGGCATCACCTCGGATCAGCTGCACATGCTCGTCGCGCTGCCCTGCGGCGCGGAGTCCGAGGACCTGCCCGCGGCGCAGGAGGCACTGGTCGCCGAGATCGGCGAGCGGTACGCGGACCACGCGCCGGAGGTGCGGATGCTGCCCGATCTGGTACTCCGGGACCGGATCCCGGCCCGCCGGGACGCGCCGCCCACGCACGCCGTCTTCGGCGTCGGCGAATCCGAGCTCGCCGCCGCGACACTGCAGTTCGAGTCGCAGCCCTTCTTCCTGGTGCTGGGCGACAGTGAATGCGGCAAGACCGAGACCCTGCGGACGATCATCGCGGGCCTCGTCGCCGGCGGCACCCCGCAGCAGACGAAGATCGTCCTCGTCGACTACCGCCGGACGCTGCTCGGCGTGATCGAGAGCGACCACCTCGCGGGCTACGCCTCGTCATCGGATGCGCTGAGCCCCATGGTCGCGCACCTCGAGCGGGTCCTGCGCGAGCGCTGCCCGGGTGCGGACGTAACGCCGCAGCAGCTCAAGGACCGCTCGTGGTGGACCGGCCCGGACATCTACCTGATCGTCGACGACTACGACCTCGTCGCGAGCGCCACCGGCAACCCGCTGGCGCCGCTGCTGGAGCTGCTGCCGCAGGCGCGCGACATCGGCCTCAAGGTGATCGTCGCGCGGCGCAGCGGCGGCCTCGCCCGTGGCCTGTACGAGAGCTTCCTCGCCCGCATCCGCGACCTCGCCGCCGACGGCCTCGTCATGAGCGGCTCCCGCGAGGAGGGCATCGTTCTGGGCGCGGTCAAGATGTCGCCGCAGCCGCCCGGCCGCGGCACCTGGGTCTCCCGGGCGCGCGGCGTGGAGCTGGTGCAGGTGGCGATGGTCGACGAACCGGAGGGCGCTACCGGTCCCGGATCGCTGTGATCGTCCCGGTCATCACCGGCCACGGGGGCTGACGCAGCACGGCGAGGGTCGCGAGTGTGGCGGCGACGAAGCCGGTCGCCACCCCGATGAGCGCGATCCGGTCGGCGTCGACGGCCGGCGACCACACCGCCTGCCCGTCCCGGACGGAGTAGACGCCGATCGCGGAGACGCGGTCC
The DNA here is from genome assembly GCF_037148755.1 of Tsukamurella sp. USMM236. NCBI lineage: Bacteria > Bacillati > Actinomycetota > Actinomycetes > Mycobacteriales > Tsukamurellaceae > Tsukamurella > Tsukamurella sp. USMM236. The sequence goes on along the minus strand of NZ_JBBCSS010000004.1, from coordinate 422,975 downwards.
TCGCCGCTGCGCCGGCGCCGCACTCGGGAGACGGTGATCACCGTCGTCCCGTCGGGCGTGACGTGCGGATCGCCGAACACCACGCCCTGCGGGGCGGCACCGGGCACGGACCTCAGTTCTGGGCGCATGCCTCCATCATGCGCCTGCACGGTCGGGGACGGGCAGCGTCGGCGCGTCACGTCCCGGCCAGGCGCGAGACCACCGGGCGCATCGCCTCCAGGGTGTGCCCGCCGAGCGCGATGAGCGAGAAGCCGTACTCCTCGCGGCGGCGGATCAGCGTCTCGCAGATCTCGTCCACGGAGCCGTCCACCAGCGCGGGGGAGTCCACGGCGCGCAGGGCGTCGAGGTCGGTGCCGATGAAGGCGCTCACGTAGTCGGGCGCGAAGCCGTTCACCGCGAAGATCGAGCAGGCCAGCTCCACCCGGTCCCGCAGCGGCGCCGTCAGCGCCGCGAGGGCCTCGGCCGTGGTGGTGGGCGCCGTCGCGACGGCCACCGTGTCGGCCCGCTCGCGCGCCACCGCGAGGGCCTTCGGGCCGCCCGCGGCCATGAGCACCGGGGTGTGCCCGGCACCGTCGAGCGAGGCCAGGGCGTCGAGCGTGTCCACGACGCGGGCGAGGCGCTCGGCGCCCGTGCCGAAGGGCACGCCGAGGGCGGCGGCGTCGCCGGCCACGTCGGGCCGGCCCGTGCCGATGCCGAACCGGTACCGGCCGCCGCTGATCGTCGCCAGCGAATGCGCCTGCCACGCCGCGTGCTTCGGATCGTGCAGCGGCGCGGCCACCACGTAGTTCGCCACCTCCAGCGTCGTAGTCGCGCCCAGCGCCACCGCGGCGGAGGTGAAACCGTCGGGCAGCGGGTAGTTCTCGGGGAGCGCGAGCACGTCGAAGCCGTCGGACTCCACCGACCGGGCGTAGGTCGCCCAGTCGCCGAGCTGCGGCACCGGCAGTGCGGTCACCGCGAAGCGGAATGGTCTGGTCATGTCAGGAACCTCCTTGCTCCGGGCCGGCGGCGCCGGAATCGTCGGGCTGGACGAAGCGGAAGTGCGATCGCTCCCGTTCCATGTACCGGCGCTCGTAGACGCCGTCGATGCGCTTGCCGTCCACGGTGCCGCTCAGGTGCAGCTTGTCGCCGTCGACGCGCGCGGTGATGCGGAGGGGAGCGTCGCCCTCCTTCTTGCGGAGCGCGAGCACGTCGCCGTCCACCTCGAGCCCCCACGCGGTGGTGTACCCGGAGGGCTCCTGCGTCACCACGCTGTCGTACGCGGTGCTCAGCGACTTCAGGGCCGCGTTGGAGTCGTTGCCGCGCAGGGTGATCGCCACGTTCGACCACGGCGCCGGATCGCGCTGGGCGAGCCCGGCAGGGGCACCGTCGACGGTGAAGGACGTGGCCCGCCAGACCCCGTCGAGGTCGGAGCGCGGGGTGTGGATCACGTAGGTCATGAGCGCGCCGCTCGCCGTGAGCACCATCATCAGGATCCCCGCGATGCCGAACTTGAGGACCTGCCCGGTGATCCGGGCCCACGAGCGGCTCGCGCCGGCGACGGGCAGCGGCGGCACCGGGGTCGCGGTCGGGCGGTTCAGCGCGGCCCGCACCAGGTTCGGCGCGTACGGCACGGTGAGGGCGATCGCGATGATCAGCAGCTCGCCCGCGATGATCTTCACGGGCACGTCGTAGAACAGGTTGAGCAGGAAGACCTGGCCCATCGCGACGATCGCGACCAGCGATCCCAGCACCGCGGTGCGGCGCCACAGCAGCAGCACGCCCGCCGTCAGCTCCACCAGGCCGGTGATCACCATGTACGGGACCGACGCGCCCATGAAGCCCCACAGCGTGGAGAACAGGCTGGTGTCGCCGGTGAGCTGCAGCTGGTGCGAGGGCAGTGCCATGAAGCCCATCTGGGTGGGGATCACCTTGGCGATGCCGTAGAACAGCATCGACAGCGCGAGCGCGAACCGCGCGAACACGCCGAGCAGCCCCAGCAGGGAGCGGTAATTGGGGCGGTTCCGGTCGAGCGCCGTCCACACCACCACGATCACCAGGCCGACGAGGATCCAGCCGAGGTGCATGGACCATTGCCACCGGTTGTCGCCGCCGCCGGAGATGACGATGTCGACGCCCCCGCCGGTGGTGACGAAGCTGCCGATCTGCGCGAGCAGCCACCAGATGCCGGACGCGTTCCACAGGATGGCGAGACCCGCGTTGCCGTACACGGACAGCAGCAGGATGCCGCCGCCGAGCACGAACAGCAGGCGGAAGGCCAGCTTCTGCGCGTTCGACCACACGGGCTCCGGCGCGGGCGGCTCGGACGGCGGCGGGGGCCCCGGCAGCGGCGGGGGACCGGGCAGGGGCGGCACCCCCGGCCCGGGATGGTTCGACGGTGCGGACTGGCCCAGGGGGCTCTGGGGTGCGCTCATGCCGTCATCGTAAGTCCGGCTCACGACCACTCCTAGTGACAGATGTAACGGGGCTCAGGGGAAGTCGAGGGTCGGTGCGTCCTCGTCGGGGACGGGGTGCGTGAACCGCAGCGGCTCGGAGTCCCGCTTCATCGGGCGCCGCTCGTAGGCGGCCACGATCTCGCGGCCGTCGACCCGCCCGCTGATCGTCAGGCGGTCGCGGTCCGGCTGCGCGTACTGCAGCACCGTCTCGGGGCCGGACTTGCTCGGCTTGATCGTGAGCGCGGAGTCGCTGACGTCGAGGAGCCAGGGCGTGACCCGTGCCGCGGAGTCCTGGGTGACGAAGGCGTTGTACGTCTCGCCCGCGGCCTCCCACATCCCGCGACCGCGGTAGGTGATGGCCACGTTGATCCACGCCGGGTCGGTGGCGAGGGCCGCCTCGCGACCGTCCACCCGGAACGACGTGGCGTGCCACGTGCCGTCGACGTCGCCCCGCGTCTCCGAGAGCGCGGACTTCATCATGACCCCGGCGGCGAGGCCGACCCCGGTGATCGCGATGAGGGCGAGCACGGCCGCCGTCTTGCCCGTGCGGCGCAGCCACGTCCGGTCGGAACCCGCGGCGGGCCAGATCGCGGGCATCGGCCCCGTCGCACGGCCGAAGCCCGCGCGGATCAGGTTCAGCCACTGCGGCGCGAGCAGGGCGATCGCGATCACCAGGAACTCGAAGCAGAGGAACTTCACCGGCACGTTGTAGAAGCTGTCCATGAGCAGCACCTGCACCATGGAGACGATCGAGCCCAGCGCGCCCAGGATCCAGGTGCGGCGCGAGAGCAGCAGGATGCCGGAGATCAGCTCCACGAGGCCCGTCACGATCGAGTAGCCGTCCGAGGCGCCCATGAAGCCCCACAGCATGTTCATCCGGCTGATGTCGCCGGCGGGCTGCAGCGCGTAGGTCGGTAGCTGCATGAAGCCCATCTGCGTGGGGATCGCCTTGCCCAGGCCGTAGAAGATCATGCCGCTCGCCAGCGCGATCCGGCCGACCTGCCAGAGCAGCCCGCCGAGGCTGCGGTAGTCGCCACGGCCCCGGTCGAGCAACGTCCAGACGGCGGTGATCACGACGGCGACCACGGCCCAGCCGATGTGGTACTGCCAGATGCCCATCGAATCGCCCGAGCTGTTCAGCTCGGGGAGCTGCAGCTCCGTGCCGGTGACGAGCGCGCCGAGCCGGGCGAACGGGCCCTGCACCACGGACATCACGGGCGCGAACTGCAGGCTGCCGAAGACGGAGAGGATGGTCAGGCCGCCGCCCAGGGTGAAGAGCAGGCGGAAGCCGATGAGCTGGGCGGTGGTCCAGCGCGGGGGCGGGGTATCGGTCGCGGGCGCGGCGGGCGCCTCCACGGTCGGGGTGGTCATGTCCTCGACGCTATTTCCCGACGGTGCCCCACCACATCCGGGAAAGCCCCCTACCGGACCCTGAGCCGCGGCACCGTCGGGCAGGGATCAGGCCGTTTTGACCTGCGGCGGGGCACCCGCGTACTCTGGTCCGCTGGTGTGTGGCGCCGCGCTGCCCTCCGGTCGTAGGACCGGGGTGCGATGCGGAGTCGAGCCCCGGGTCTCCGTTGGTCGCCGGGAGCGCTCTTGCCGCACATGGGACCGGCATCGAACCATCGAGCAGAGGATCTCCTGTGCCTACTTACACCCCGAAGGCGGGTGACGTGACCCGGCAGTGGCACGTCATCGACGCATCCGACGTGGTGCTCGGCCGCCTCGCCGTCGCAGCTGCCACCTTGCTGCGCGGCAAGCACAAGCCGACCTACGCCCCCAACGTTGACGGCGGCGACTACGTCATCATCATCAACGCCGAGAAGGTCGCCCTGTCGGGCGCCAAGCTCACCGACAAGCGGCACTACCGCCACTCGGGCTTCCCGGGCGGCCTGAGCTCGCGCACCATCAGCGAGGTCCTCGGCTCCAAGAACCCGGAGCGTGTGGTGCAGAAGGCTGTTCTGGGCATGATCCCGAAGAACAAGCTGGGCAGCGCCATCGGCGGCAAGCTGAAGGTCTACGCCGGCCCGAACCACCCCCACACCGCGCAGCAGCCGGTTCCCTACGAGATCAAGCAGGTGGCGCAGCAGTGAGCGACACGATCGAGAACAACGAGACCGACGCCGAGGTCGTTCCCAACGAGTACACCTCGGAGACCCCCGAGGCCTCGGCCGAGACCCGCGCCCCCCGTGGCCCCGTCGTCGTCGAGCGCCCCATCCAGACCGTCGGCCGCCGCAAGGAGGCCGTGGTCCGCGTGCGTCTGACCGCCGGCACCGGCAACTTCGTGCTGAACGGCCGCACCATCGAGGACTACTTCCCCAACAAGCTGCACCAGCAGCTGGTGAAGTCCCCGCTGGTCACCGTCGAGCGCCTCGAGTCCTTCGACATCGCCGCCAACCTCACCGGCGGCGGCCCGTCGGGCCAGGCGGGCGCGCTGCGCCTCGCCATCGCCCGCGCGCTGATCGAGGTCTCGCCCGAGGATCGCCCCGCGCTCAAGCGCGCCGGCTTCCTCACGCGTGACCCGCGTGCCGTCGAGCGCAAGAAGTACGGCCTGAAGAAGGCCCGCAAGGCTTCGCAGTACAGCAAGCGCTGATTGCAGGCTTTCACCAGGGCAGGCACCCGCATCCGTGCGGGCGCCTGCCCTGGTCTCGTTTCCACCCATCTCTACGTGTGAGGTACTGACCCATGGGGCGTCTGTTCGGGACCGACGGTGTGCGCGGCCTGGCCAACAAGGATCTGACCGCCGACCTGGCGCTGCGGCTGTCGGCCGCGGCCGCGGCGGTGCTCGGTGCGCATGATCTCGAGGGCCGGACGAGGCCGTTCGCCGTCGTCGGCTGGGACCCGAGGGCCTCGTCGGAGATGCTGTCGGCCGCGGTCTCCGCGGGCCTGACCAGCGCCGGCGTCGACGTGCTGCTCGTGGGCGTGCTGCCCACGCCCGCCGTCGCCCACCTGGTGGCCGAGTACGACGCCGCGCTCGGCGTGATGATCTCCGCCTCGCACAATCCCATGCCGGACAACGGCATCAAGTTCTTCGCCTGCGGCGGGCACAAGCTGGAGGACGCGCAGGAGGACGCCATCGAGGCGGCCCTCGACGATCCCGCCCCGCCCCGCCCCACGGGCGCCGCGATCGGCCGGGTCAAGCGCGCCTTCGACGCGGTCGACCGGTACGTCGCGCACCTCGAGTCCGCGGTGCACGTCCCGCTCACGGGCCTGAAGGTCGTCGTCGACGCCGCGAACGGCGCCGCCTCGACGGTGGCCGCCAAGGCCTACCGCGACGCGGGCGCCGAGGTCATCGCGATCCACGACGCGCCCGACGGCCTGAACATCAACCGCGACTGCGGCTCGACGCACCTCGAGAGCCTGCGCGCGGCGGTGCTCGCGCACGAGGCCGACCTCGGCCTCGGTCACGACGGCGACGCCGACCGGTGCCTCGCGATCGACGCGGCCGGCCGCACCATCGACGGCGACGCCATCATGGCGATCCTCGCGATCGCGATGAACGAGGCGGGGGAGCTCACCGACCACACGCTGGTCGCGACGGTGATGAGCAACCTCGGCCTGCACCTGGCGATGAAGGCCGCGGGCATCACGCTGCGGACCGCTGCGGTGGGCGACCGGTACGTGCTCGAGGAGCTGCGCACCGGCGGCTACGCCCTGGGCGGCGAGCAGTCGGGGCACATCGTGCTCCCGGCGCTCGGCACCACGGGCGACGGCGTGCTCACGGGGCTCAAGATCATGGAGCGGATGGCGCAGACGGGCTCCTCGCTGGCCGAGCTGGCGTCGGTGCTCACCGTGCTGCCGCAGGTGCTGGTCAACGTGCGCGTGATCGACAAGGCTGCGGCGATGGCCTCGTCGGACCTGGCCGCGGCGCTGGCCGCGGAGGAGGCCGCGCTGGGCGAGGCCGGCCGGATCCTGCTGCGCCCGTCGGGCACGGAGCCGCTGGTCCGCGTCATGGTCGAGGCGCCCACCGAGGAAGTCGCCCGCGGCACCGCGGAGCGCCTCGCGGGTCTCATCTCCTGACCGTGCCGTTCTCGGAACACCTTGTCGAAACGTTTTCATTACCGGTAGCGTGTGGCTATGACCGGTTACGAGGGTGTGCTGTTCGACTTCTCGGGGACGCTGTTCCGGCTGGAGCCGGACCCGGCGTGGTTCGCGGGGCTCACCGCCGCCGACGGACGCGAGCTCGACGACGCCGCCCAGCGCGAGCTCCTGTACCGGATGACGGTGCCCGTCGGCGTCCCGGTGCCGATGGAGGGCGATGCCCTGCGGACCTGGCACGCCCGCGACCTCTCCTCCGCGGACCACCGCGGCGCCTACCTGCACGTCCTGCAGCGCTCCGGCGTCGCCGACGAAGGCGAGCGGGAGCGGCTCTACGGCGAGTTCTCCAACCCGCTCAACTGGTCGATCTACCCCGACACCGCCGCCGTCCTCCGCGCCGCGCGCGAGGCCGGCCTGAAGGTGGGCGTGCTCTCCAACATCGGCTACGACATCCGCCCCGCGTTCGAGCGCGAGGGCATCGATGGCCTCGTCGACGAGTTCGTCCTCTCCTTCGAGGTGGGCCACGCCAAGCCCGACCTCGCCGTCTTCCAGGCCGCCACCGCCGCCCTCGGCCTGCCGCCGGAGAAGGTGCTCATGGTCGGCGACAGCGAGGAGGCCGACGGTGCCTCCCGCGCCATCGGCTGCGGCTTCGCGCAGGTCGAGCCGCTCCCCGTCGACGACCGCCCCGCCGGACTGCTGGACGCGGTCCGGGCCGCCGGCGCGATCTGAGGAGACTCCGGGAACCGATCCGCCCGCTGGTGCGTCCAATGAGTAAGGGGACGTGTGAGCGAGGGGGATCGCATGGGCACGAAGATCGATCCGGCCGCGGTGTCGAAGGCCGGCGGCAGCTATTCGATGGTGGCCGACAACCTCGGTACCGTCGCCGGTCGTGTCCGCGGCTTCACCGCGGAGGCCGGTGACTTCGGGCGGAAGTACCAGTCCGACGGTGCCGCCTACGCCGCCACGATGGAGAGCCTGGCGAAGGGCGTCGACGCATGGCAGGTGGGCTCGCGCGCCTGCGGTACGGGGCTGACCACCTCGGCGTCGGCGCACAAGTCCACCGACGACAGCGGCGCCGCCGCGGTCACCGGGGCCTGATCCGTGGCGGAGCAGACCGTCGACCAGATGCTCGACGGGGGCGCCGGCTGCCTGCAGTACTTCAAGGAGATGCTCGACCTGGCGAAGAGGATCTCGAGCAAGCAGTGGCCCGACTGGCGGGACCACGTCTGCCGGAACTACGACAACGAGCGCGGCATCGACCTCGCCTCGCTCCGGGGTGACGCCGTCATGCTGCGGCAACAGGCGACGGCGGCCACGCAGGCCGTGACGGATCAGGCCGCAGCGCGGACGAGCGTGCAGACGGCGTGGCCCGACAACGCGGGCCGGCAGGCCGTCACCACCCTGAACGCGCACCAGACCCGGAGCGAGCCGGTCGCCACGATCCTGGAGCGGACCGCCACCGCAGCCGAGGCGGTGCCCGACGCCGTGGTGGCCGCCGTCGCCACGAAGATCTCCGACCTGAGCGAGTTCGACAAGGCGTCGTTCGGTCTGGGAGACGTCGGGTTCTGGGACGGCGCCAAGATCGCCGGGGGACTGATGGCCTCCGTGGCCCTGGGGCCGCTCGGAGCGCTCGTCTCCGTCGACGGGGCCTCGGCGGCCGTGGAGCGGTTCGAGGCCCAGCTGGCGAAGGATCTCACGCGCTTCGACCAGGTCGTGGCGACCGCGGTCTCGGCCGTCCAGGCGGCCTACGCGACCGTGCCGGCGGCGGCGAAGGGCATCGATTCGTCGGCGTTCCCGGCACCGTCGTTCGGCACGATCACGGCGACCAGCACCGAGACCCCGACCAGCCCGACCACGGCGTCGCCGGTCACCAGCGGTGGCGGAGGAGGCGGCGGGTCACCCACGACGTCGTCGCCGTCCAGCACGTCCCCGACGTCCACGAGCCCGACCAGCACCAGCCCCACTACGACCGGCACGACGACGAGCCCGACCAGCACCAGCCCCACGACCACCGGCACGACGACCTCGCCCACGACGACCGGCGCGAGCACCACCCCGTCGACCGCGACACCCAGCACGGGCACCGGTACCGGCACGGGCAGCGGCACGCCGTCCTGGCTCTCGCAGCTGCTCCCGAAGATCGCCGAACAGCTCGGCCTGGGCGACAAGTCCACCGGCGACGGCAAGGACACGGACAAGACCGGCGACAAGGGCGCCGACAAGGCCGGTGACAAGGACACCAAGAGCGAGAAGGTGCTCGGCGTCGACGCCCTCGGGCGCACCGTCACCGCGACCCTCAGCCCGGACGGCAAGACCGTCGAGGTCACCGCGAAGAAGCCGGACGGCACCGTCGCTGAGAAGGCCACGCTCACGATCGGCGAGGACGGCAAGCTCACCCCCGTCGACGGCACGACCGGCGACGGCAAGGACGGCACCGGTGCCGGCGGCAAGGGCGAGGACGGCACCGGCAAGACCGGCGACGCGAAGCCGGGCGAGACGAAGCCGACGCAGAACGACGCCGGAACGGGCGGCGGCGCAACGCCCGCCACTGCGTCCCCGTCCGGCGCGGGCGGCGGTACCGGCGGTGGTGCGACCCCGTCGGCCGCCCCGAGCCCGGTCGTGCCGAACGTCCCGACCGCGCCGGCGGCCCCGGCGAAACCGTCGAACACCGGCGATCAGAACCCCGCGCCCGCGGAGGAACCGTGCCCGCCCGGCGAATCCGCCGACCAGGGCACCGGCGCCGAATTCGCCGTCAGCGGCAGCTAGGAGAGGCGATGAGCAGCACCGACCCGTGCCCCGAAGACCACGCCCGTGCGATCCGCATCGCCGAGCGGCAGGACCTGTTCGACGAGCTGCTCCGCGTCGCGGGCGTCGCGCCGGAACCGGCTGAGGTCACGCAGCCGATCCCGGTGATCACACGCACGGAGCAGCCGGAGTCGTGGCTCAGCGCGGGCTGAGCGCGGGCGAGCGCCGGGCGCGGGGACTCAGGCCAGACTGCGGAGGCGCTGCAGGGCGCTGGGCTGCTCGGGCTCGGCGTTCGGGTCCCAGACGTACGAGCTGTCGCCGAGGTCCGCGCCGACCTCGGTGAAGACCTTGTACTCCTTGTCGTCGGCGAGCCCGCCGAGCAGGTAACCCGTCAGCAGCGCGCGGACCATCTTCTGCGTCGACTTGTCGGAGCCGCCCGCGCCGAGGGCGCCACGCAGCGAGATGCCCTCCGCCAGGCCGCCGGGCTCGGCGCCGGGCACGATCCGCAGCTCCGTCGGCCCCGCGTAGCGCAGCGACAGGACGCCGGCGTTCGAGGTCATCGAGTGCTCGTCGCCGGGCGCGCCCAGGATCAGCGCGTTCGCGTGGGTGCCGGTCGCGGCCTTCTCCGCCTGCGGCGACGTGGGCGCCGGGAACAGCGCGGCGAGCCACTCGACGCGGGAGTCGGCCGCGGCGGCGATCAGCGCCGCCCCGGTGCCCCAGCCGTGGCCGACCACGGCGCGCTTGGCCTTGTTCACGGTGATCGCGCCGTCCCCGAGCCGGACCTCGGTGATCACGTCGAGCGCGGTGCCCAGGTCGATCGCGAGGCGACCGTCGGAGGCCAGCATGCCGCCATCGGTGTCCGGCGCGGCCACCACGAGGCCCCACGAGGCGAGGTGCTCCAGCGTCTTGGAGTAGCGCTTCGACGGCGTCAGCCAGTCGTGCGCGAAGGCCACCGCCGGCAGGTTCGAGCCGCTCTCGGGCGTGTAGATCACGCCGGGCAGGCCCGCGACGCCCAGGTCGCCCTTGAGCACGCGGTGCGGCCCGCGCTTCTGCAGCTTCTTCACCAGCTTGCCCGCGTCAGTCACGCAGCTCACGTTAGCCGATCTGCCGTACCGTGGCGGCGTGCGGCACTTCCACCATCCCGACTCCGTGCGCGCGGCCGAGGCGCCCCTCCTCGCCGCCCTGCCCGACGGTGCCCTCATGCGCCGCGCCGCGTACGGACTCGCGGGCGTCTGCGCGCAGGAACTCGTCGACCACACGGGCGGCACCGCGGGCCGGAGGGTGACGCTGCTCGTCGGCTCCGGCGACAACGGCGGCGACGCGCTCTTCGCCGGTGCCTTCCTCCGCCGTCGCGGCGTTGCCGTGGAGGCGGTGCTGCTCGCCCCCGACCGTGCGCACGCCGCCGGGCTCCGCGCCCTCGAGCGCGCGGGTGGGCGGGTCGTCGCGGTGCCGCGCCGTCCGGACCTGGTGGTCGACGGCATCGTCGGGATCAGCGCGCGCGGCGCGCTGCGCCCGGAGGCGGCGGACCTCGTCGCCGGGATCGCCGCGCCGATCGTCGCGGCCGACACGCCGTCGGGCGTCGACGTCGAGACCGGCGTCGTCCACGGCCCCGCCGTGACCGCCGCGGTCACCGTCGCCTTCGGTGCCCTCAAGCCCGTGCACGCGCTCGCCCCCGCGCAGTGCGGCCGGGTCGAGCTCGTCGACATCGGCCTCGCGCTCGGTGAGGGCGAACTGCGCGCCTACGACGACGCCGACCTGGCCGCGCTCTGGCCCGTCCCCGGCCCCGCCGACGACAAGTACAGCCTCGGCGTGCTGGGCGTCGTCGCCGGCGGCGACGCGTACCCGGGCGCCGCCGTGCTGGCGACGGGGGCCGCGATCCGCGCGACCTCCGGCATGGTCCGGTTCGCCGGCTCCGCCCGCTCCGCCGTCCTCGCCGCCTGGCCCGAGGCAGTCGCGAGCGACGACGTCGCGGGCGCCGGACGGGTGCAGGCGTGGGCCGCAGGTCCGGGCATGGGCGTCGACGGTGCGGCCGCGGACCGTCTGGCCCGGGTCCTCGACCAGGACCTCCCGACGGTGCTCGACGCGGACGCGCTCACGCTGCTCGCCGAGCACCCGGGCCTCCTCGCGGGCCGCACAGCGCCGACGGTGCTGACCCCGCATGCCGGGGAGTTCGCGCGGCTCGTGGGCCCCGTCGGCAACGACCGGGTCGCGGCCGTCCGCGAGGCGGCCCGCGACCTCGATGCGACGGTGCTGCTCAAGGGGCACGTCACCGTCATCGCGGCGCCCGACGGCACCGTCGTGGCCGACACCGCGGGCTCGTCCTGGGCCGCGACGCCCGGATCGGGCGACGTGCTGACCGGGCTCGTCGGCAAGCTCCTCGCCTCCGGTCTCGCCCCGCTCGACGCGGCCGCCTGCGCCGCGCGGGTGCACGGCCTGGCCGCGGCCCGCGCCGCCGGCGGCGCCCCGACGCACGCCGGCCCGATCAGCGCGGCGGTGCCGCGCGTCCTGCGCGACGTGCTGCGCGACTAGGCTGAGCGGCGCCATGAAGACATCGATTCCCGCGACCGGGCTGGAGCGGCTGACCGCGCAGATCGACCTGGGTGCGGTCGCGCACAACACGCGGATCGTCGCGGATCACGCGCCGGGGGCCGCGGTGATGGCGGTGCTCAAGGCCGACGCCTACGGCCACGGCGCCCTGCCCGTCGCGCGGGCGGTGCTCGCCGGCGGCGCCACCGAGATCGGCGTGACCACTGTCGACGAGGCCGTCGCGCTGCGCGAGGGCGGCGTCACCGTGCCGCTGCTCAGCTGGCTCAGCACGAGCGGCTTCGAGCGCGCAATCGAGGCCGACGTGCGGATCGGCGTCAGCTCGCCGCGCCAGCTGGCCGCCGTCGTGGCTGCCGCGCAGAACGTCGGGCGGCCCGCGACGGTGCACGCCAAGATCGACACCGGGCTCAGCCGCAACGGCGTCTCCGCGGCCGAATGGGCCGCCACCCGCGACGCGCTCGTCGAGGCGGAGCGCGCCGGCACCGTCGAACTGCAGGGCGTCTTCACCCACCTGGCCCACGGCGACGAGCCGGAGCACCCGTTCCTCGACGTCCAGCGCGAGGCGCTCGCCGCCACCGTCGCCGACGCCCGCGCGCACGGCCTGACGCCCACGCAGGTGCACGCCGCGAACTCCGCGGCCGCGCTGACCCGCCCCGACCTGCACTTCGACCTGGTCCGCCCCGGCATCGCCCTCTACGGCGGAGTCCCGGTGCCCGGCAGGGACTTCGGGCTCCGGCCGGCGATGACCTTCGCCGCGCCCGTCATCCTGATCAAACGGATCCGCGCAGGCGACGGGGTCAGCTACGGGCACAGCTGGATCGCGCCGCGCGACACCGTCGTCGGGCTGATCCCCGCCGGGTACGCGGACGGGGTGTGGCGCCCGCTGAGCGGCCGCATCGAGGTCGCGATCGGCGGCCGGCGTTTCCCGCAGGTCGGCCGAGTCTGCATGGACCAGAGCGTGATCGACCTCGGGCCCGACGGCGGCGGGGTGTCCGAGGGCGACACCGCCGTCCTCTTCGGCGACGCGCCGGGCGCCGACGTCGCCGCCGATTGGGCGGAGAAGGTCGGCACCATCGACTACGAGATCCTCACCGGCGTGCGCGGGCGCGCCGTCCGGACCTACACGGGGGAACTGTGAACGACGACCGCGGCCGCATCCACATCCCCGAGCGCCTGCCCGGGCCCGCCCTGCTCGCCGGCCTCGGCACCGGCGTCGCCGTCGCCGCACTGACGGGGATCGCCGCCGCCGCAAGGGTTCTCGGCGTCCGCGGCGCGGGCGACGACCCCGTCTCGCCCGACGACCTGGTGTTCCGGTCCGACCGCGAGTCGATCGTCATGAGCCCCGACGGTGTGCCGCTGCACGTCCGCGAGGTCGGCCCCCGGACCGCGCCGGTGACGGTGCTGTTCGTGCACGGCTTCACGCTGCGGACCGCGTCCTGGGTGCTGGTGCGGAACGAACTGCAGGCCCGCTGGGGCGACGACGTGCGGATGGTCTTCCCCGACTGTCGCGGCCACGGCGATTCCGGCTCCTGCACACCGGAGCAGAGCACCGTCGCCCTGCTCGGCGACGACATCGCCACCGTCCTGCGGGCCCTTGTGCCCGAGGGGCCGGTCGTGCTCGCCGGGCACTCGATGGGCGGCATGGCGATCTGCGCGTTCGCGACCGGACATCCCGAGATGGTCGGCCCGAGGGTGGTCGGCGCCTCGCTGCTCGGAACCGCGTCGCACGCCCTCACCGACGTGGGACTCGCTGCGGCGCTGCGCAACCCGGTGCTCGACGTGATGCGCGCGGCCATCCGTTTCCTGCCCTCGGTCGTCGGCCGGGGCCGCGAGGTGATCAAGCCGCTCGCGACGCCGTTCGTCACCGCGGGCGCCTACGCGCCCGGCGATCGGAGCGCGACCATGACCGACTTCTCGTCGACCATGAGCCTGTCGGCGCCGCTCGGCACCTACGCGGGTTTCATGCCCGCGCTGGAGGAGTACGACGAGCGCGGCGCGCTCCCGGTGCTGCGCCGCATCGCGACGTCGGTCGTGTGCGGCGACCACGACTGGATGACGCCGCTGAGCAAGTCGAAGGCGCTCGCCGACGAACTCGACTCCGAGCTCATCGTGCTCGCGGAGACGGGGCACATGTTGATCCTCGAGTCCGCGCCGCGCGTGGCGCGGGCGATCGCCGACCTCGTCGCGCGGGCGGTGCCGCAGTGAGCCGACCGGTGCGGGGCGAGCGGGTCCTGCCCGAGGTGGAGGACACCGAGGCTCTCGGCCGGGAGCTCGCGGGTGAGCTCGCCGCGGGCGACCTCGTGATCCTCGACGGTCCGCTCGGGGCCGGGAAGACCGCGCTGACCCGCGGGATCGCCGCCGGGCTCGGCGTGACCGGGCGGGTCTCGTCGCCGACGTTCATCATCGCCCGGGAGCACCGTCCGGGCGCGTCGGGCGGCCCGGGTCTCGTCCACGTGGACGCCTACCGCCTCGGCGGCCTCGACGAGCTGGACGCGCTCGACCTCGACACTGACCTCGAGGACTGCGTCGTCGTCGTGGAGTGGGGCGAGGGCGTGGCCGAGCGCCTCGCCGACCGACACCTCATGGTCCGCCTGCGGCGCGCCGAGGGCACCGACGTCCGCACTGTCACCTGGGAGTGGGTCGACGGGGCCTGACCCGGCTCGTTCAGTCCCTGCCGGCCACGGTGCAGATGCAGGCGTGATTGCCCTGGGCGTCCGCGAGCACCCAGAAGCTGGGGGCATGCGTGCCGGACACCAGCCGGCCGCCGGCCGCGACCGCGGCGTCGATGCGGCCCCGCGCCTCCCGCGGGTCGACCCAGACGTCCAGGTGGAAGCGCTGGCGCGGGGGCTCGTGCGCGTCGGTGCGCTGGAACCAGAGAATCGCGTCGGCGCCGTGCGCGCGGATCTCCAGATCGCCGTCGTCGTCCTGCACTTCGGCGCCGAGCACCGCAGACCAGAAGGGTGCGATCTCGGCGGCGTCCGCCGTGTCGAGGCCCAGCTCTACCACCGACGACTCCCCGGGATTCGCGGTGATCTCCCGCTCGCGCGCGATCTCCGAGAACCGCGCGGCGAGCCGGCGGTCCCGGTCGGTGACGCCGCCGGCGTCGTGGCTGTAGAGCAGGACGTCGACGGTGCCGTACCGCAGAGTGAGGTCGGGGTGGTGGTTCGCGGCCTCGGCCGCGGCGGCGAACGCGGTCACCAGCTCGAGCCCGGCGGTGAAGTCGCGGGTGCGGAACCGGGTGTGCAGGCCGCGGACGAGCGGCGCCCAGTCGGGGAGGGGATCGGTGTTCTCGCTCATGACTCCATGGTGCTCCCCGGCACCGACAAGTTCGCGCGATCCCTCATGTTCGGCTCTTGCAATCACATCGAACAAGAGTGCGATGAAGGCATGAACGGACCCGGCGCGTTGACGAACCTGCCGGAGGCTCTGGTGCCTTCGGGGTTGGCCGACGGTGCGGCGGGTTCCGGGGTGTTGGAGTCGGTACTGGTGGCGCAGCGACGGTCGGAGTGCGTTGCGTTCTGTCGGACGATGTCGGCGGTGTATGCGCTGTTCCGAGACCGGTACGGGGAGCGGGAGTCGGCATTCCTGGCATCGGATCCGATCGGTGGCGCGGATTTCTATGCGGTGCGGCGGGAGCTGTCGCTGGCCTACGAGGCCGTGAAGGCGGAGATCTCGGTGGCGCTGCGGATCGGGCCGACGGCCACGGAGACGGTGATCGAACAGGCGGTGGGTTTCGTCGAACGCCTGCCGCGGGTGTTCGCGTTGATCGGCCGCAATGTGCTCTCTCCGCGGGGTGGGATGGAGGCGCTGAGCCGCGCGCGGGCTCTGACCGGGGCGCAGGCGGTGGAGTTCGATGAGCGGCTCGCGGATCTGTTGACCGCGGATCCGCTGCAGCTGGTGTCGGTTCCGGCGTTGCGGGAGGCGGCCGATCTCCTCGTTCACGAGATCGATCCGGTGGCGGCGGAGCGTCGGCGGCGGATGGCGGAGGAGGACCGTCGGGTGACGTTCCGTCCGGCGGAGGACGGGATGGCGGCGGCGTACGCGCTGCTGACGGCGCATGAGGGCCTCGAGCTCGGGGTGCGGGTGGACGAGATCGCCGAGACGGTGTGCGAGTCGGACCCGCGGACGGCGGCGCAGCGGCGGGCGGACGGGCTGATGATGCTGGTTCGCGGGTACGTCACGCTGGGCTGCTGGTGCACGGTGCCGGGCTGCCCGTTGCAGGAGGCCCGCCCGGTGGGGGATGCAGGCTCGGACGACGAGGGTGTGCGGGTGGTGACCCGGTACCGCACGTTGATCCACGTGGTGGTGAACGAGAAGACCCTCGCCGACCCGGGCAACAGCGATGCGGGGTTTCTGATCGGGCACGGTCCCATCACCGCGCAGTACGCCCGCGATCTCGCCGCCCGCGACGATGCGGTCCTGCGCCCCTTCGGCGACGAGCTCCCCGACGGAGCCGAGGTTGAATCGGAGGGCGTCGCGGCAGACACCGCGGCCGCGAGCGATCCGGAGCCGAGGAGCGGCGTCGAGTCGAGCGTTGACCTCGCCGGCGCAGCGAGCGTTCCGGCTGACGAAGCTGCCGATTCCGTTGTTGATGCCGCGTGCACCGGCGGGGCGTGGCCTGCTGCGGATGAGGTGTCGCTCGTCGGCGCCGATCACGAAGTCGACCGCGAGCAGCCTGACCCCCCGGCCCGGCCGTCGCCTCGGCCGCCGCGGCCGGTCTGGTTCCGCTCGCCGGGACTCGACGTCACGCGCCGCGCCCCCGCGAGTGTCCTGCTCGCCGCGCGCTGCTGCCACGCGGATCTTCCGATGCCGACCGACCCGCGCGCTTTCCTGATCATCCCGACCGAGACTGATCTTGGTGTGTCGGAACCCGGCGCGCCGGAACCAGATGCACTGGAGCAGGATTCGTCGGATCCCCGTGCGCCGGAACAGGATGCATCGGACCTCGCAGCGCCGGAACTCGAACCGGCCGAAGCAGGTTCGACCGCATCGGATCCCGCGTCGCCGGCGGAGGTGAAGCCCTCCGCTGTGGGTGCGTCTTCGCCGGACGACGAACCGATCGCTGCCGTAGAGGGGACAGCTCTGCCCAAACCCACCCTGACAGCGGTGAGCCCGCGGGCGCTGGTGATCGCGCAGGGCAGCAGCGGCTACCGGTTCTCCGCCGATCTCAACCGCTACCTCGCGCTGCTCTACCCGCGCTGCGTCTTCCCTCTGTGCACCCGGCCGGCTTCGCGCTGCCAGATCGACCACGCCCGCGAATACGACCACCGCGACCCCACCCGCGGCGGCGCCACCACCGCCGGTAACGGCCAGCCCCTCTGTCTGCCCCACCACCAGCTCAAGACCGCCGGCCTGTGGACCGATGCCCGCCTGCCCGACGGCCGCATTCTCTGGATCGGTCCTACCGGCGAGCGGATCATCGTCGACCCCACCCGCACCATCCTGGCCATGTTCCCCGACCTGGCCCGGATCGCCTGGACCACACCCGAAGCCGCCTCGCAACGGAAGGCGCCTTCACCCGGCGGCCCCACCCGACTCCAGAGGGAACACGCTCGACGCGAACGGCTGCGCGCCGCACACCTCGACGCCCTCGTCCGTGAGCGCGACGAACGCGAGAACGTCAGCTCCGTCGAGCACCACCTCGAGACGGTCCTCGCCGGACGGAATCCCGCGCATCACCCACCGCCGGACGAACCCCCGCCCTTCTAGTGGTCGGGAGCGCTCGGGGCGGGAGCTACCGGGAGGGTAGCGCGGCGATCTCGGTGATCGCCCGCACGACGGCCTGCGGATCGTCGAGGGAGACGAAGGTGCGGGCACCGTCGACCTCGACGAACCGGGTGCCGCCCGGGCGGTCGTCCCCGAAGGCGGCGGCGAGGCGGCGGCCCAGCGCGGGCGTGAAGCACCGATCGGCCGTGCCCCACACGAGCGTGACCGGTCCGGGGAAGTCGCGCATCGTCGGCGAGACCCGCGCCAGATCGGGCGGATCGATACCGGCGAGCAGCGTCGCGAGGTCGGCGCGGATCTTGGCGGCCACCTGCGTCGGTCGCACCCAGGACGCGGTCACGCCCGGGTCGGGATCGGTGACGAGCAGCCCGAAGCCGACCGGCGAGTGCCGCAGCGCCGTCGAGCCCAACATCGCCATCATCGGGCGGACCAGCGCGCGACGGCTCAGCAGCGCGAAGAACGTCGCGAAGGGCTGCGGCGGAAAGACCTCGAAGGCATCGCAATTGGTGAGCACCACCCGGCCGATCAGCTCGGGCCGATCATGCAGCACGTACTGGCAGACCGCGCCGCCCGTGTCGTTGCCGACGAGCGTGCAGCCCTGCAGGCCCTGGTCCTCGATGAAGTCGGCGACCATGCGGGCGACGCCGCGCGGACCGTCGGCGACGGCCTTCGGGCAGGCGATGCGGTGCGAGCCGAGCGGCCATGTGACCGACCAGCACCGGTGCCCGGCGGCGCCGAGCGTGCCGGCGACGCGGTCCCAGAGCTGGAGGTCGACGACCGCGCCGTGCACGAACAGTACGGGCGGGTGGTCGGAGGTCTCCGGCCCGTAGACGTGGAAGTCGACGGTGCCGGTGGGGAGCGAGGCGAGGCTCATGCGAGGACTCCGGACGGCGCGGGCGCGGCGTCGCCGGTCGCCCGGGCGTCGCGGGTCTCGCGCAGGTAGAGGTACAGGGGGAGCGACAGCGAGAGCCCGACGAGGCAGGTCGCCGGGATCACGAGCCACCAGCGCCGCACCCCGAGCCGCTGCGCGTCCGCCGACGACCACACGAGGAAGACGACGATCGACAGCAGCACGTCGGCGGTGAAGCCCGAGGCCGCTCCGTTCGGGAACAGGCTCGTGGCGAACAGGGGGAGGTCGAGGCCCTCGGCGGCGAAGAAGCCGCCGAAGAAGGCCCACGGCACCACGGTGCCGATCACCATCATGAGCAGGTAGAACCACCGCATGGCACACCCTTCCGAGAGTCGGCGGCTAGAGTCGGAGCGAAGTTACGAACACTCGGTATGAAAGTTACGTGCAGCCTGTATGGAAGTCAATGGTGAAGATCGGGGCGGCCGCCGGACCCAGGCGGAGCGCACCGCCGCGACCCGCACCGCGCTGATCGCCGCGGCCCGCGAGCTGTTCGCCGAGCACGGCTACGCCGGCGTCGGCACCCAGGCGATCGTCGAGGCCGCGGGCGTCACCCGGGGCGCGCTCTACCACCAGTTCGGAGACAAGCGCGGACTGTTCGAGGCCGTCTTCGACGCGGTGGAAGAAGCGAGCATCGGGGCCGCCGGACGGGCCGCCGTGGCGGCCGCGGAGGATCTCGGGCCGGTCGACACCATGCTCGTCGCCGTCGACACCTTCATGGCCGCCATCGCCGATCCCGGCGTCACGCGGATCACCATGATCGACGCCCCCGCGGTGCTCGGGTGGGAGGGTTGGCGCGCCCGCGGCGAGAAGTACGGGCTCGCGGTGATCGAGTCCCTGCTCGCCGGGGCGATGGACCAGGGGCACATCACCCCGGAACCGACGCGCCCACTCGCGCACGCGCTGCTCGGGATGCTCGACGAATCCGCTTTGTACATCACCCGGGCCGCCGATCCCGACGCCGCGCTGGCCCAGATGCGCGCCGTCATCGCTCGCGTGGTGCGCGGGCTGATACTCCCGCACTGACGCCCGAGCGGATTCGGGGTGCGCGGCGCCGAGGCGGTAACCTGCAGGTATGTACGTGCTCGCCCTGGACACCGCCACGCCGGCGCTCACGGTGGGCATCGTCGACTCCGAGACCGGCGCCGTGCTCGCCCGCCGCGACCGCACGCACGCGCGCGGCCACGCCGAGGTGCTCGTGCCCTACCTGCTCGAATGTCTCGCCGAGGCCGGACTGGAGCGCGCCGACCTGGGCGCCGTCATCGTCGGCTGCGGCCCCGGCCCGTTCACGGGCCTGCGGGTCGGCATGGCCACCGCCGCCGCCTTCGGCGACGCCCTCGGCATCGAGGTGCACGGCGTGTGCAGCCTCGACGCCATCGCCGCCGAGGCGCTCACGCGGGGCGAGAGCGGCGACGTGGTCGTCGTCACCGACGCTCGCCGCAAGGAGGTCTACTGGGCCCGCTACGCCGACGGTGTCCGCACGGAGGGTCCGGGCGTCATCAAGCCCGCGGAGCTGGACGTCGACGGCGCGCGGACCGTGGAGGGATCGCCGACGCCGGCGAGTCTGGTCGCGGTCGGCAGGCATCTCCTCGGCACCGCGCCGCAGCCGCTCGTGCCGCTGTACCTGCGCCGCCCCGACGCCGTCGAAACGGCCGCGCGTGCCTGAGATCCCGATCGGACCACTGCGTCCCGACGAGGCCGAGCGCTGCGCCGAACTGGAGACCGTCCTGTTCGCCGGCGACAACCCCTGGCCCGCCTCGGCGTTCACGCCCGAGCGACACACCCGCTTCTTCGCCGCCCGCGACGACGCCGCGGGCGGCAGGCTCGTCGGCTACGCCGGCATCGGCCTGCTGGGCAACACCTTCTTCCCCGAGTCCGAGGTGCTCACCATCGGCGTCGACCCGGAGTATCAGGGCAGGGGAGTGGGATACGCGCTCCTGCGCACTCTCCTCGATGAGGCCGACCGGCACGGCGGCGCCGTCTTCCTCGAGGTGCGCACCGACAACGACACCGCCCGGACGCTGTACGAGCGCAACGGATTCGCCGTCGTCGGGGTGCGGAAGAACTATTACCGTCCGTCCGGGGCCGACGCGTACACGATGAAGCGGGAAGCGCAGGGACAGCGATGATCGTCATGGGTGTCGAGAGCTCGTGCGACGAGACCGGCGTCGGCATCGTCGACTGGGATCCGGAGTCGAAGACGGCGCGGCTGCTCGCCGACGAGGTCGCCTCCTCGCAGGAGGAGCACGCCCGCTACGGCGGCGTCGTTCCCGAGGTCGCCTCGCGCGCCCACCTCGAGGCCATCGTGCCGACGATGCAGCGCGCCCTCGCCGCGGCCGGCGTCGACCGGCCCGACGCGCTCGCCGTCACCATCGGACCCGGCCTCGCGGGCGCCCTGCTCGTGGGCGTCGCGGCCGCGAAAGCCTATGCGGCGGCGTGGGACGTGCCCTTCTACGGCCTCAACCACCTGGGCGGACACGTCGCCGTCGACACCCTCGAGCACGGCCCGATGCCGCCCTGCATCGCGCTGCTCGTCTCCGGTGGGCACACGCACCTGCTGCACGTGACCGATCTCGGCGCCCCGATCACGGAGCTCGGTACCACCGTCGACGACGCCGCGGGGGAGGCCTTCGACAAGGTCGCCCGCCTGCTCGGCCTCGGCTATCCCGGCGGACCCGTGATCGACGAGCTCGCGCGCCAGGGCGACCCGAAGGCGATCCGGTTCCCGCGCGCCATGACCCGGCAGCAGGACGCCCGGCACGACTTCTCCTTCAGCGGGCTCAAGACCGCGGTCGCGCGGCACGTCGAGGCGGAGAACGCCGCGGGCCGCCCGCTGAACGTGCCCGACATCGCCGCGTCCTTCCAGGAGGCGGTCGCGGACGTGTTGACCTTCAAGGCGATCCGCGCCGCGCAGGACGTCGGCGTGGAGACGATGGTGCTCGGCGGCGGCGCCACCGCGAACTCGCGCATCCGCTCGCTCGCGCAGGAACGCTGCGACGCCGCGGGCATCGAACTGCGCGTGCCCAAGCCGCGGCTGTGCACCGATAACGGCGTGATGATCGCGGCGCTCGGCGCGCACGTCATCGACGCGGACCCGACGCCCACGGATCTCGGCGCCGCGACCGACCCCGGGCTCTCGGTCACGCTCACGAAGTTGTAGGCGGGGGTCCTCAGGCCTCCCCGGCGCGCGCGGCAAGCGCCGCGTTGAGGGCGGTGAGGCCGGAGATCAGCGCCTCGCGGTCGGTCTCGTCGAGGTCGGCCATGATCGACCCGATGCCGCGCAGCTTGACGTCGCGGTCGCGCTGGAACGCGGCCCGTCCGGCGGCGGTCGCGCGGATGCGTTTCGGGCCGGAGACGGCACCGTCGGCCTCGAGCAGGCCGTGCTCGATGGCCTTGTTGACCTGCCTGTTCACGGTGGATTGCTCCAGCTCGAGCTCGGTGGCGATCTCCTTGAGTGTGCTCGGCCCGGCGTAGTCGAGCAGCAGCAGCACCATGTACGCCGAGCGGTCGAGGTGCAGCTCCATCGACCGCGGGCGCGCCCGCATGTGCCGCCCGAGGGCGGTGATCTCCCGCTCGAGGCGGCGCGCCGCGTCGTCCATGCTTCCTCCTCGAGGATCGATGCGCCGATTCTGTCAGGCGCGGAATGTCCGTGTTGCACGGTGCGCGCTCGAGGCATATGGTTGCACAGTTCAACGATATGTATGTTACACACATTCAATCGTTCCCCCACGTAGAGAGGTGGTCCCCGTGACCAGCACCGCTACCGGACAGGGCGCGCTCGCATCGAGCGGCTCCCGCCGGAACCACCCACTCGTGACCGTGATCATCCTGTGCTTCGGCGGCATGGTCGCCGCGCTCATGCAGTCGCTCGTGATCCCGATCCAGCCCGAGCTGCCGCAGCTGCTGAACACCTCGACGGCGAACGCCTCCTGGGTCATCACCGCCACGCTGCTCGCCGCCGCCGTCGCCATGCCCATCGGCGGCCGCCTCGCCGACATGATCGGCAAGCGTCGCGTCCTCATCCTCAGCGCCGCGCTGCTCGTCGCGGGCTCGCTCGCCGCGGCACTGTCCACCGGGCTGCTCCTGATGCTGCTCGGCCGCGTGCTGCAGGGCCTGGCCATGGCCTTCATCCCCGTCGGCATCTCGATGATGCGCGAGGTCACGCCTCCCGCGATGACCGCGACGGCCGTCGCCGCCATGAGCGCGACCCTCGGCGTCGGCGGCGCCATCGGCCTGCCGCTCTCGGCGTGGATCGCGCAGACCTACGACTGGCACATGCTGTTCTGGGTGTCGACGGTGCTCGCCGGGCTCATCCTGGCCGCCGTCCTGTTCGTGCTGCCCGACGGTGCCCCCGGCGTCGGCGGCCGGATCGACGTGATCGGCTCGATCGGCCTCGCCGTCGGGCTCGTGGCGACCCTCGTCGCCGTCTCCAAGGGCAACGACTGGGGCTGGGCGTCCGGCACCACGCTCGGACTGCTCGTCGGCGGCCTCATCGTGCTCGTCGCGTGGGGCTTCTTCGAACTGCGGCACGACGATCCGCTCGTCGACCTGCGGACCTCCGCGCGGCCCCGCGTGCTCATCACCAACATCGCGACCGTGACCATCGGCTTCGGCATGATGGCGATGATGCTCTGCGTCCCGCAGATCATGGAGTACCCCACCTCCACCGGATTCGGCCTGGGCAAGAGCATGCTCGAGGCTGGCCTGTGGATGATGCCCGGCGGCATCATGATGATGATCTTCGCGCCGGTCTCCAGCATCCTCATCAAGAAGGTCGGCCCCGCCGTGACCCTCGCCAGCGGCGCGTTCGTCGTGGCCGGCGGCTACGTGCTCGCGTATTTCCTCATGGACGCCGCCTGGAAGCTCTCGCTCGCGTCGATCGTCGGCACCGTCGGCGTCGCGATCGCCTACGCCGCCATGCCCACGATCATCATGTCCTCGGTGCCGCAGAGCGAGACCGGCGCCGCGATCGGCCTGAACGCGCTGATGCGCTCGCTGGGCACCACGATCTGCTCCGCCGTCGCCGCCGCGATCATCTCCGCCAAGTCGGTGACGATGGCCGGGCACGTGATCCCCACGCAGGGCGCCTTCGAGACGATCTTCGTGGTCGCCGCCGTCGCCGCGCTGCTCGCCGGCGTCATCGCGCTGATGATCCCCAAGCCCCAGGTGGAGGACCCCGCCGAGACGGACGCTCCGGCCGAGGTCGCCCCGGCCGCTGCGAAGTAGCGCTCCGCGACGGTATTCCTCCGCGCGACTGATCCCGCCCCGTTCCTCCTGGAACGCGGCGGGATCCGTCGTCCGGTGGGAGAATCGGTGGCAGGACGAGGAGGTCGTCATGACCGAGGGCACCGACCGGCCGCGCATCATCGAATACGCGGGAGACGGATTCGTCATCACCTGGGAACCGGCTCGCTGCCGGCATGCGGCGGAGTGCGTCCGGGGACTTCCCACGGTCTTAGACAACACGCGCCGCCCCTGGATCGTCACCGACGGTGCCACGGTCGACGAGGTCGTCACCGTCGTCGACCGGTGTCCGAGTTACGCGCTCGGCTACCGCACCGCCGACGGGCGGTCGCGATCCGCGCCCGCGGGGGCGTGAGGACCGCTACTGCTGCGCGCGCCAGCGCAGGGGAGGGGTGCCGAAGCGGCGGTGGAAGGCCCGGCTGAAACCCGCCTCCGACGCGTAGCCCACCGCGCGGCCCACTTCCGCGACGGGGGAGTCGGTGTCGCGCAACAGCTCTGCTGCCCGATCGAGTCGCCGCGCGGCGACGTACGCGGCCGGCGGCACGCCCAGCGAGCGGGTGAACCGTGCTGCCAAAGCCGACCGTGACAAGGCGGCGACGCGGGCGAGTTCGTCGATGCTCCAAGGGTGTTCGGGGTGCGCGTGCACGGCGGTGAGCACCGGTCCGAGCCGTGGGTCCATCGCGGCGGTCAGCCAGCCGGGGCCGGACTCCGCTCCCGCCGCCCACTGGCGCAGTGCGTGGATGAAGAGCAGGTCGAGGATCCGCGCCGCCATGACGTGGCTGCCCGGGCTCGGCGAATCCGTCTCGGCGAGGAGCAGTTCCAGGCTCGCGCGCAGCCACTGCGCGTCGGGCGCCGCCCCCGAGCAGTGGATCACCGGTGGCAGCACCGCGAGCACGGGGTCGGCGACGGCGTGGTCGGCCGTGAACTCCCCGGTGACCCAGTCCGCGCCCGCGGGACCGGACAGCACGTGCTCGTCGCCCCGGGGGAGCAGCGCCATGTCGGAGGGGCCCAGCGCCACCGTCGTGCCGCCGACGCGCACCGTCATCCCCTCGGATACCGCGAGGTGGACGACCCGCCGTCCTGTGATGCGCAGGCTGACGGGCCGGGTGGAGGACCCGCGGCGCACGCGGTCGCCGCGCAGGTGCACGGCGCGAAGCAGCGCGCTGAGGGCGTCCGGCGCATCGTCTGGACGATCGGCAAAGAAAGAGGGTGAATCAGGCATGGTATTTGACCTTGCATCCTTCTAGCGTGGACAGGGCAAGGATAAGCCACTGCACACGAAAGGTCACTACCGATGACGAAGCCCACGATCGTCCTGGTCCACGGATTCTGGGGCGGGGCCGCCCACTGGGGAGATCTCATCGTCGAGCTGCGTCGCCGCGGCTACCCCGAGCTGCGGGCCGTCGAGAACCCGCTCACCTCTCTCGCCGACGACGCCGAGCGCACGCGGAAGATGGTCGCGCAGGTCGACGGTCCCGTGCTGCTCGTCGGCCACTCCTACGGCGGCGCCGTGATCACCGAGGCCGGGAACCAGCCCAACGTCGTGGGCCTGGTCTACGTCGCGGCCTTCGCGCCCGACGTGGGCGAGAGCCCCGGCGCGATCACCGAGCAGCACCCGCCGGCCGCCGTCGACGCGATCGCCCCCGACTCCGACGGCTACCTGTGGATCGCGCAGGACCGCTTCCGCGACAGCTTCGCCCAGGACCTCGACGAGGACGCCGCGCTCGTCATGGCCGTCACGCAGAAGGCCCCGCTCGGCTCGACGTTCGGCGACACCGTGACGGATCCGGCCTGGCGGCACAAGCCGAGCTGGTACCAGGTGTCCACGCAGGACCGGATGATCCACCCGGACAACGAGCGCCGGATGGCCGAGCGCATCGGCGCCCGCGAGGTGATCGAACTCGACGCGAGCCACGCCTCCCTGGCCTCGCATCCCCGCGAGATCGCGGATCTCATCGACCGCGCGGTGACCGGC
The DNA here is from genome assembly GCF_037148755.1 of Tsukamurella sp. USMM236. NCBI lineage: Bacteria > Bacillati > Actinomycetota > Actinomycetes > Mycobacteriales > Tsukamurellaceae > Tsukamurella > Tsukamurella sp. USMM236. The sequence continues at coordinate 397,366 of NZ_JBBCSS010000004.1, read as the reverse complement.
CTCGACGGCTGACCGTCGGGTCGATCACTCCGAGCCGAGGTTCACTCCGAGCCGAGGCTCACTCCTCGCCGCAGAGGTACTCCCGCATTCCGCACTCGGCCGATTCGGCGCGCAACACCGCGCGCTGGGTCGGCCGAGCCGCGTCGTAGCGCTGACGGCCGCTGTCGGTGATGGCGGTGAACACCGACCGTCGATCGCTCTCGCACATGCTGCGGGTCGCGAGGCCGTCCTTCTCGAGGCGCGCGACCAGACGCGAGAGCGCCGACTGGGAGAGGTGCACGTGCTCGGCCAGGTCGGCCATGCGCACGTTGGCGCGGTCCCCGGCTCGGGCCAGTTCGAGCTGTTCGAGCACCTCGAACTCCGACGAGGTCAGCTCGTGCGCCGCGAGCGCGCGGTCGAGCGCGCAGGTCATGCGGGAGTAGTCGCGCATCAGCCGGTGCCACTGCTCGGCCAGCGCGTCGTCCGCGGGGGTGCAGGTGCTCACGTCGACCGGGGCGACGTCGCCTTTGACGCTCATGCCCGCAGTCTACACCGGACCGACGCAAAATATTCCTGCGCATTAAATGTGGACACATTTAATGCGTGCGCATAGAGTCTCCGGAGTGACCACGACACACGAACCCCCGACAGCACCGTCGAACCCGACCCCCGGGAGGGAAGAACTCCACGTCACCACCGCCTCCGGCTGGACCTCCCGGACCTGGCTGCTCCTGCTCGTCCTCTGCGGCGCCCTGTTCCTCGACGCCCTCGACATCTCGATGGTGGGCGTGGCACTGCCCTCCATCAAGGCCGCCCTCGGCATGGACCCGTCGTCCCTGCAGTGGATCGTCTCCGGCTACGTCCTCGGCTACGGCGGCCTGCTGCTCCTCGGCGGTCGCGCCGCCGACCTGATCGGCCGGCGTCCCGTCTTCCTCGGCGCCGTCCTCGTCTTCGGCGTGGCCTCCGTCGCCACCGCCTTCGTCGACATGCCGACCGCACTGATCGCGCTGCGCTTCATCAAGGGCGTCGCCGCGGCCTTCACCGTCCCCGCCGGCCTGTCGATCATCACCACGACCTTCGCCGAGGGGCCGGCCCGCAACAAGGCCTTCTCCATCTACACGGTCGCCGGAGCCTCCGGCTTCTCGATGGGCCTGGTCTTCGGCGGCCTGCTCACCGAGGTCTCCTACCGGCTCACCCTGCTGTTCCCCGGCCCGGTCGCCCTCGCGCTGGTCATCCTGGGGTGGAAGGTCATCCCGCGCACCGCACCGTCGGAGACCTTCGCCTTCAAGCGCTTCGACGTGGCCGGGGCCCTCACCTCGACCGGCGCGCTGCTGATCCTCGTCTACACGGTGGTCCAGGCGCCGCACCTCGGCTGGACCTCGGCCACGGTGCTCACCCTGTTCGCCGTGTCCGCGCTGCTCGCGGTCGCCTTCGTGGTGATCGAGGCCAAGCACCGGCACCCGCTGGTCCGGCTGGGCATCCTGCGCTCCGTCCGGCTGGTGCACGCCAACCTTGCCGGCTTCGTCATGTTCGGCGGGTACGCGGCCTTCCAGTTCCTCGTCACGCTGTACGTGCAGGACTCGCTGGGCTGGAGCCCCGTCGCCATGTCGCTGGCCTTCCTGCCCGCCGGCCTGCTCGTGGTGGCCTCGGCGACCAAGATCGACGCCGTGCTCGACCGCGTGAACAGCACCGTCCTCGTCGCCGTCGGCCTCACGGCCTTCCTCGGCGCGTACGTCTGGTTCCTCCGCGCGGAGGCCGGCGCCAGCTACTGGCTGTTCCTGTTCCCGACGATCCTGCTGCTCGGCGTCGGCTTCGCCCTCACCTTCCCGGCCGTGAACTCGCAGGCCACCGAGGGCGTGGACGACGACGAGCAGGGCCTCGCCTCCGGCCTGCTCAACACCTTCATCCAGGTGGGCGGCGCCGTGATGATGGCCGTCGTCACCGCGATCACCACCAGCGCGGGCGCTCAGGCCGTGCCGGGGCAGCTGCTGCCCGGCATGACCACCGCCATCGCCGTGGTCGTCGGGCTCACCCTCGTCGGCCTCGCCGGCACGGTGACGGTCCTCGCCCTCGCCCGCCCGGGCCGGTCCGACGGTGCCGCCGTCCCCGGTCCCGACTCCGCTCCCGGGGTGAAGGCCGAGGTGGGAAGTACCGCCGTCGACTGAGTAGTCCTACGCTGCCGCGCCGCACCCCGGCGCGGCAGCGTAAGGGCATGCCTCAGACCGCCCCGCAATCAGACGCCTGGATCGCCCGGCTCGCCACCGAACTCGATATCACCGTCCGCCGGTTGCAATGGATGCAGACCGAACTCGACGTGATGCGGCGGCCCGTCGCCGTCCCCGTGCTCATCAGCCAGGTGCAGCGGCCGGCGCCGGCTCCCGTGCCGGCGCCCCAGCCGCGCCCGGTGCCGCCGCCTCCGCCGATTCCCTTCCCGGCTCCCGCGCCCGCGCGGCCGGTGCGGCCGCCCGTCTTCACCGTCGCGCGGGTGCTCGCCGGCGCGGGCGTGCTCGTGACGCTGATCGGTGTCGCGCTGCTCCTCGTCCTCGCCGCGCAGGCGGGGCTCCTCGGGCCGGCGGTCCGCGTCGGCCTCGGGACCGCGCTCGCCGCGGGCCTCCTCGGCGCCGCGCTGTGGCTGCATCGGCGCCCCGGCGGACGCATCGGGTCCATCGCCCTCGCCGCCACCGGCGTCGCCGCGACCTACCTCGACACCGTCGCCGTCACCGGGATCTACGAGTGGGTGCCCCCGGTCGTGGGGCTCACCCTCTCGGGCCTCATCGCCCTCGGCGGGCTCGCGCTCGCCCAGCGGTGGCGCAGTCAGTGGCTCGGGATCGCGCTCTACGCTCCCGTCTACCTGCTGGCGCCGCCGCTCGCCGACAACGCCTACCTGCTCGGCGGCTTCACCCTGATCCTCGCCATCGCCTCGATCGGCGTCTCGCGTCCGGCCTCGTGGCCGTGGCTGCACGTGGTCCGCTCGGCCGGCACCTCGCTCACCCTCGCGGCGCTCGCCCTCGGCGCCGGATCGGCCGACGCGCTCCCGATCCTGGGCGCGACGGTGCTCGGCGCCGTCGTCGGCCTCCTCGCCGCCGCCGATCCCGACGCCCGCGCCGGCCGGTGCCGGCCGCTGGTCTCCGCCGGGATCGTCTCCGCGGCGCCCGTGCTGCTCGCGATGATCGCCGCCCCCGAATGGGCCGCCGCGTTCGCCGCCCTCGCCCTGGTCGCGGCGACGATCGCGCTCGGCCTCATGCCGGGTACCGTGCCCGCGGTCCGCGGCGTGTGGTTCGGCGTCGCGGCCTTCGCCGCGCTCATCGGGTCCGTGCTCTGCGCGCCCGCCGCCTCGCTGCCCGCGGTGCTGCTCGCCCTCGGGATCGGCGCGCTGATCGCCGCCGGCCGCGAACCGTCGGCCTGCTGGGCCGGCGCGGCCCTCGGCGGACTGGGCCTCGCCGTCGCGCTCGAGCGGTACGGCGCGACGACGACCCTGCTCGACGATGCCGTCCGCCGCGGCGCGGGCACCGCCCCCGCGATCGCGGCCGCCGTCCTCGCGCTGGTCTTCGCCGTCGTTGCCGCATGGCGACTCGTCCCGCAGGTGCCGGAGGAGAGCCGGAACCTCATCGGCGTGGTCTGCGGCGTCGCGGCCCTCGGTGCGGCGACCGCGCTGCTCGCGAACCTCGGCTGGGCGCTCGGCGGTGCGGAGGGCGCCCGCTGGGGCCACGGCGTCGCCACCGTCGCCTGGATCACGACCGGCGCGTACCTGCTGCTGCAGCGGCGCCACGACTGGGGCACGGCCGGGAACGTCGCCGGGCTCGCGCTCATCGGCGGCGCCGTCGCCAAGCTCTTCCTCTTCGACCTCGCCGCCCTCGACGGTGCGGTGCGCGTGATCGCCTTCCTGCTGGTCGGCATCACCCTGCTGGGGGTGGGCGCGGCCTACGCGGCCCGGTCGGACCGGGCCCGGCGCACCGTCGGATGACGGGACCGCGCCTGGTGGAGTAGCACGCCCTCGTGTGATTCACATCACGTTCACCGATCGTCGTGCGTAGGGTGTCCGCCATGCAGACCTGGGCCGAGATCACTGCGGACGTTCAACGGAACTGGCTCATCTACCTGTCCATGCCGATCATCGCGGCGCTCATCGGCTACGGGACCAAGGTGGTCGCGATCCGGATGATGTTCCGGCCGCACCAGTTCAAGGGCATCGGCAAGCTCGGCTGGCAGGGCATCATCCCGAAGCGGGCGCCGCAGATGGTCGAGGTGCTGTGCGACACCCTCACCGACCGGCTGGTCTCGGCCTCGGACATCCTCGAGAAGGTCGACGCGGACGAGCTGGGTGATCGCATGGAGCGGCAGCTGCGCCGCGAGGTCGCGCGGATCGTGCCGGAGGTGGCCGCCGAGTACCAGCCCGCGCTGTGGAACCTGCTGCCGTCGACCGCCCAGGAGCTGGTGATCCAGCGTGCCCAGGTCGTCGCGCGGGACCTCATTCCCAAGCTGGTCGCGGCGATCCGGGAGAACATCGACGAGGTCTTCGACCTCAAGGAGATGGTCACGCGCGAGGTGCTCGCCGACCCCGACGTGCTCGAGAAGATGTTCCTCGACGTGGGCCGGCGCGAGTTCGCCTTCATCCGCAACAGCGGCCTCGTCTTCGGCTTCTTCATCGGCCTGCTGCAGGCCGCCTGCTGGGCGCTCTTCCGCAATCCGTGGATCATGCCGCTGTTCGGCCTCTTCACCGGCTGGTTCACCGACTGGGCCGCGCTGCGGCTGATCTTCAACCCGAAGGAGCCGAAGAAGTACCTCGGCTTCATCCCGTGGCAGGGCCTGTTCCAGAAGCACCGCATCCCCGTCTCCGAGGAGTACGGCGCGCTCATCGCCACCCGCGTGCTCACCGCGGAGCGGCTGGTCCGCTCGCTGTTCACGGGCCCGCAGCGGGACCAGCTGGTGACCGTCGTGGCGGGCGTGCTGCGCGAGGCGATGGAGGACGAGATCCCCAGTGTCGAGAAGGCGCTGCGGAGCAACGCGCAGAACCTCGGGCTCGACAAGGTCGGCGTCGGCCCGCTCACGGCGGGGAACCTGGTCGGCGTGGTCGCGGACGCGGTGGGGATGGTGGGCGGCGCCGTCGGCGGGCAGGTGGGCAGGGTCGTGGGCGGCCTCGACATGGCCCAGATCGGGCCGATGTCGCGCGCGGGCGCGGACGACTTCGTCGCGTCGATGCCGGTGATGCTGGGGGACGCCAACGACTATCTCGACGCGAAGCTCGACATCCGCACGACGATGGTGCAGAAGATGGCGGCGATGACCCCCGACGAGTTCGAGGGCGTGCTCCGTCCGGCGTTCCAGGCGGACGAGAAGACGCTCATCATGGTGGGCGCGATCCTCGGCTTCCTCGTCGGTGAACTGCAGGTTCTGATGGTGGAGCATCTCACTCACTGAATTGTCCGACCACCGCCCTTGAGTGCTAGCACTCCCATCGGTAGAGTGCTAAGTGGTTCGTGTGCGCGGGGAGATCCGCGCGCACAAGGTGACGCCGGCACCCGCGACGACGGCTGTGACTTTCGGGCCACCCTGACATACAGAAGATTTTCCACACATGGAGGCGAACTGTGGCGAGCGTGAACATCAAGCCGCTTGACGACAAGATCCTGGTGAAGGCCACCGAGGCCGAGACCACCACCGCGTCGGGCCTGGTCATCCCGGACACCGCCAAGGAGAAGCCGCAGACCGGCACCGTCGTCGCCGTGGGCGAGGGCCGCGTGACGGAGCAGGGCAACCGGGTTCCGACCGGCATCAACGAGGGCGACACCGTGCTGTTCAGCAAGTACGGCGGCACCGAGTTCAACTACGACGGCGAGGAGTACCTCGTGCTCTCCGCGCGCGACGTCCTGGCCGTCATCGGCAAGTAACGGCGCACACGTGCGAATTCCGGACCGCCCCGCCCCTGGGAATCAGCCCGGGACGGGGCGGTCCGGCCGTTTCCGCAGAGCTTGAGGAGCTTTGAAACATGGCTAAGCAAATCGCATTCGACGAGTCGGCGCGCCGCAGCCTGGAGGCCGGTGTCGACGAGCTCGCCGACGCGGTCAAGGTCACCCTCGGCCCCCGTGGCCGCCACGTGGTGCTGGCGAAGGCCTTCGGCGGCCCCGTCGTCACCAACGACGGCGTGACCATCGCCAAGGAGATCGAGCTGGAGGACCCGGTCGAGAACCTGGGCGCCCAGCTGGTGAAGTCCGTGGCGACCAAGACCAACGACATCGCCGGCGACGGCACCACGACCGCCACCGTGCTCGCACAGGCGATCGTCAAGGAGGGCCTGCGCAACGTCGCGGCCGGCGCCAACCCGATCGAGTTCGGCAAGGGCATCGGCGCGGCGGCGGACAAGGCCGCCGAGATCCTGGTCTCGCAGGCCACCCCGGTCGACGGCGAGAAGGCGATCGCGCAGGTCGCGACCGTCAGCTCGCGCGACGCGGAGCTGGGCGCGATGATCGGCTCCGCGATGACCAAGGTCGGCGCCGACGGCGTCGTCACGATCGAGGAGAGCTCGGGCGTCGAGACCGACGTCGTCGTGACCGAGGGCGTGCAGTTCGACAAGGGTTACATCTCCCCGAACTTCGTCACGGACCTCGAGGAGCGCAAGGTCGTCTTCGACGACGCCCTGGTGCTGCTGGTCCGCGACAAGATCACGTCGCTGCCCGACTTCCTGCCGCTGCTCGAGAAGATCCTCGAGACCGGCAAGCCGGTGCTGATCGTCGCCGAGGACGTCGAGGGCGAGCCCCTGTCGACCCTGGTGCTCAACACCCTGCGCAAGACCATCCGCGCCGTCGCCGTGAAGGCGCCGTTCTTCGGTGATCGCCGCAAGGCCTTCCTCGAGGATCTCGCCATCGTCACCGGCGGCACCGTCATCAACACCGACCTGGGCCTGAGCCTGGCCACGGCCGGCATCGACCTGCTGGGCAGCGCCCGGCGCGTCGAGGTGACCAAGGACGCCACCACCATCGTCGACGGTGCCGGCTCCTCGGAGGACGTCAAGCAGCGCGCGGCGCAGATCAAGGCCGAGATCGAGAACAGCGACTCCGACTGGGACCGCGAGAAGCTCTCCGAGCGCCTCGCGAAGCTGGCCGGCGGCGTGGCCGTGATCCGCGTGGGTGCGCACACCGAGACCGAGCTCAAGGAGCGCAAGCACCGCGTCGAGGACGCCGTCTCCGCCGCGCGCGCCGCGGTCGAGGAGGGCATCGTCTCCGGCGGCGGCACCGCGCTGGTCAAGGTCAGCGCGCAGCTGGCCGACCTCGAGGACGGCGCCGAGGGCGACTTCAAGCTGGGCGTGCGTGCCTTCCGGCGCGCGCTGACCGCCCCGCTGTACTGGATCGCCACCAACGCCGGCGAGGACGGTGCGGTCATCGTCAACCAGGTGACCGAGACCGGCAAGGGCTTCAACGCCGCCACGCTGGTCTTCGGCGATCTCATCGCCGACGGCGTCATCGACCCGGTGAAGGTCACCCGCAGCGCCGTGGTGAACGCCGCGTCGGTGGCGCGGATGATCCTCACCACCGAGGTCACCGTCGTCGACAAGCCGGCCGAGCAGGCCGAGGACGCGCACGCGGGCCACTCCCACTAGGAGCGGCTCCCGAGCTCGCGCAGAACGGAGCGCCCCCGACCGGCCGGTCGGGGGCGCTCCTGCGTTCCGTGGGGCGTCAGCCCGCGATGCGGCTGGTCTTGACCCGCGACTTCGACGCGAGGGCTGCGCGCTCCGACTCCGACAGGCCGCCCCAGATCCCGTAGGGCTCGGCGACGGTGATCGCGTGCGCGCGGCACTGGGCGAGGACGGGGCACGTCCGGCACAGCTCCTTGGCGCGCCGCTCGCGCTGCGCACGAGCCCGGCCGCGCTCGCCGTCGGGATGGAAGAACACCGAGCTGTCGACCCCGCGACACACGCCGTGCATCTGCCAGTCCCAGAAGTCCGAGTTGGGACCGGGGAGCTCGTTGGGTTGAGGCATGCGCATTCTCCAAACACTCGGCGGTCTCGCGGGCGTGGAAACGTCGTTGTTCCTCTCGCGCTCTCACCGTAGGCAGTTCGCTAGACGAAGGTCAACCCGCTCGGGGGTATCCGGGGGGTGATTCGATCAGCGTGAGAATTAACGTCGTGTTCATTCATCCCGGCGGTATGCATCCTGGGAATTGCGACCGTGAACCGAGTGTCCTGTGAGGGATTCCTGCAGGTGATGCTATGTTTCGATTTATCGTACGCCGTAACGATGGATGGTTCGGTGGCGGTCGACGGGCCGGAATCGCCTTACATGCCGGTAACGTCAACGCCTGTGAACGGGCTCCGTGCGCCATTGTCACGCCTGCAAATTCTGGAAGGTTAAATCTTTGGAAACTGGACAGTCGGGCGCCTCCACGGAGGCGCTCCTCGTGGCGGCGTTCGGAACGGACTGCGGTCCCGTCGGTCCGCTCGACGGTCCGCAGGGACGGGTGTGGCTGCGGTCGGTGGCGCTGGCCGGCGCCGGGCGGTTCGCCGCCGCGCGCGCCCTCACCGCGGGGGTGTCCGACGGTTCCTTCGGATCCGCCGCCCGGTGTCTCGAGGCGTCGATGCTGCGGCAGTCCGGCCGGCACCGCGCCGCCACGGTTCCCGACGGCGCCGCCTTGGCGATTGCATACACAGGGTGTGAACAACCTGTGTACGGCATGAGCGTGGCATTGACGATCGACGCGACGGTGGGGCTCGCGGCGGACGCCCTGGGGACCGGACGGTACGCCCTCAGTGCGCGGCTCCTCTCGCGCGCCGACGAGCACCTCGCGGCGTACGACGCCGGTGCGGCCGCGACGGCCGGGTCCGACGGTGCGCCGTCGGGGCCGGTCCCGTGGTGGACGGTGCCCCGCGCCCGGCTGCGCCGGGACTGGGTGGCCGCAGAGCTCGCCGTGTACTCCGGGGACACCGCGGGCGCGGCGGACGCCGTCGACGCCCTGCTCACGGCCGATCCGGGACCGGGCCGCCCGCGTCATCACGCGAAGACGCTCCTCATCGCGGGCGCCGGGGCGATGGCCTCGGGGCAGGCCGACCGGGCCGCGGAACTTGTCGAGAACGCGTACCGGGTCGCCACCGAGTCGGTGTTGAATCCTCTAAGGTGGGCCGGTGCGAAAATGATGAGCGGCACGTCAGGGGAGGAGCGGGGCGCGGGGGCGGCACGGATCGCGGCTGCTCTGGAGGAGGAATGGGTTCGTGATGGCGCGGATCTGGCAGGGGTGTAACGGCGGAATGCAGGCTGGCGATGAATCTGACAGGTGAGGAGCTCGACCGGGCCGTGCGCGAAGCAGCGCAGGGCGACAGGTCTGCGCTCGCAGATGTTCTCGACACCATCCGACCCCTCGTCGTGCGGTACTGCCGTGCGCGGGTCGGGGGCGGCGAGCGTCACTCGCTGTCGGCTGAGGATCTCGCGCAGGAGGTGTGCATGGCTGTGATGACGGCGCTGCCCCGTTATCAGGACCAGGGGCGTCCCTTCATGGCGTTCGTGTACGGAATCGCCGCGCACAAGGTCGCGGACGGCTTCCGGAACGCTTCGCGTAACAAATCCGACCCCGTGGGCGAGATTCCAGAGAGAGCGTCGCTGGAAGGCGGGCCCGAGAGCCACGCGCTCGCCACCGAGGCGAGCCGTGACATGGCCCGACTGCTCAGCACGCTCCCCGAGAAGCAGCGCGAGATCCTGATCCTCCGCGTGGTCGTCGGCCTGTCGGCCGAGGAGACCGCGGAGGCCGTGGGCGGTACCGCCGGTGCCGTTCGCGTGGCCCAGCACCGCGCGCTGACCAAGCTGAAGAACCAGATCGCGAAAGAAGGTGAGAACTGACATGGCCGACGAGAACAACAGGGGCGACAACCACGGGGGCTTCGACCCGCACGACCCCGAGCGCACGGCCGCTCACCGTCTGGGTCCGCCGATGCGCCCGATGCGGCCCGGTGCACCTCGCGACCTGGGAGCCGACGACACCGGCTTCGTCGACCGCGTCACCGACGACGGCGCGCCCGTCGACGTGGCCGCGGTCCGCCGCGACGACGACCTGATCGAGGCGCTCGCGGCCGGCGGTGCCGTCACCACCGCGGATCAGACCGAGTTCGCTCTCGCGTCGCTGCTCGCGGACTGGCGCGACGAGATCGTCACCACGCCGGTCCCGGCCGGCCCGTCGGTCGACGAGATGGTCGCCGCCACCGGAACCGGGCGCCGTACGCGGGGCTTCCGCCCGGCTCGGCCCACCCGTCCGGTGCCCCCGCCTCCGGCCCCCGCGGCCGACGGCCCACCGTCGGGCGACGGGAACGGCGACGTGACGCCGATCGGTGACGCCCCGTCGCGGCGCGGCAAGCGCTTCGGCCTGGTGGCCGGCGCGGCCGCCGCTGCCGTGGCGATCCTCGGTGGCGGCACGGTGCTCGTGAACTCCGCGAGCCCGGGCGACGGTGCGCTGTGGAGCGTCAAGGAGGTCGTCTTCTCGGACGCCGCCTCGCAGACGATCGCCACCTCGGAGGCGAAGGCGCAGCTCGAGAGCGCGGACAACGCGATCGACTCCAGCAACCAGGCGGAGGCGCAGGCCGCGCTGGTCAGCGCCCGGCAGCAGGCCGCGAAGGTGAAGAACGAGAAGGACCGCGCCGCGCTCGAGGAGCGGATCCGCGCCGCGGAGGCGCGCGCCGGGCTGCCGGTCGGATCGACCGACCTGCCCACCTCGACGCGACCGCCGTCACCGTCGCCCTCGCCGTCGGTTCCGCCGACGTCGACGACGGAGCCGACGGTCACGCTGCCGACGGAGCCGACCCGCCCGACGACGCCGACGTACCCGACCCGGCCGACCACGCCGACGACGACGGTGCCGACCACGACGCCGGAGCCGACGACCACGACGCCGACCACCACGACGACCACGGCCCCGACCTCCGCGACGGAGCCCACGACGCCGACGACGACCACGACGCGGCCCCGGCCGACCGCCACGACGACGACCACGACGGCAGCGGCCGGGTCGATCCTGACGGTCGTGCCGGAGGACTGGCTCCCGCGGTAGCGACCGCATGACGAACAGCGAAGGCCCCCACCGCGCGGTGGGGGCCTTCGCCGTGTCCGGGTGCGACTAGCGCCGGATCACTCCTCGTTCGCGAGGTTCATCGCCGCATCGGCGTAGCCGCGGCAGTAGTCCCACGTGACGTAGGCGTCGGGCGCCGGATCGTAGGCGGGCTCGTGCGGGCGGACGGTGCCGTCGACGAGCAGCTGCAGCAGGTTCGCGCGCAGCATGTCCCAGTCGTGGTAGTGATCTTCCTGACAGTCGTCGCAGCAGATCACCAGGCCGCGGACGCCGCGGTGCGCGAGCAGCGCCTCGTAGACGGAGAGGTCCGCGAGGTCCTCCTCGACGGCGAGTCGTTCGGCGGGATCGAGGGGCTGACCAGGGTCGAGCGAGTCCAGCGCGGCCGTCGGGTCGCTCGGGTCGTCGGCGAACGGGTCCGGCGGGAGGCCGGGAGGAAGATTGTTGCGCACGCCCCCACGGTACGCAGGAATGACCGGGGAAGGCCAGTCACACGCGCGTGACGAGCACAGGAATCCGCCGCGTACCATGGATACATGACGCGCTCCGCCTCTCCCGCGCCCGCACCCGGCAACGTTTTCATCGGGGGCGACGACCCCGCGAAGGTGGCGATGCTCGGCCTCACCTTCGACGACGTCCTCCTCGTTCCCGCCGCCTCCGACGTGATCCCGTCGGGGGTCGACATCTCCACCAAGCTCACCCGCGAGATCACGCTCAAGGTGCCGCTGATCAGCTCCGCGATGGACACCGTCACGGAGGCCCGCATGGCCATCGCGATGGCCCGCAACGGCGGCATGGGCGTGCTCCACCGCAACCTCTCCATCGAGGCGCAGGCGCAGCAGGTCGAGACGGTCAAGCGCTCCGAGGCCGGCATGGTCACCGATCCCGTGACCTGCAGCCCGTCGAACACGCTCCGCGAGGTCGACGAGATGTGCGCCCGGTTCCGGATCTCCGGCCTGCCCGTCACGGACGAGAAGGGCACGCTGGTCGGCATCATCACCAACCGCGACATGCGCTTCGAGGTCGACTTCGACCGCCCCGTCGCCGAGGTGATGACGAAGACGCCGCTGATCACCGCGCAGGAGGGCGTCACCGCCGAGGCCGCGCTGGGCCTGCTGCGCCGGCACAAGATCGAGAAGCTGCCCATCGTCGACGGCAGCGGCAAGCTGACCGGCCTGATCACGGTCAAGGACTTCGTCAAGACCGAGCAGCACCCGAACGCGACCAAGGACTCCGACGGCCGCCTGCTGGTCGGTGCCGCGGTCGGCGCGGGCGACGAGGCGTGGGAGCGCGCGATGGCGCTGCGCGACGCCGGCGTCGACGTGCTGGTGGTCGATTCGGCGCACGGCCACTCGAGCGGCGTGCTCAACATGATCGAGAAGCTCAAGCTCGAGCTGGGCGACGATGTGCAGCTCATCGGCGGCAACGTCGCCACCCGCGGCGGCGCGGCGGCGCTGGTCGCGGCCGGCGTCGACGGTGTCAAGGTGGGCGTGGGCCCCGGCTCGATCTGCACCACCCGCGTGGTCGCCGGCGTCGGCGCCCCGCAGATCACGGCCATCCTCGAGGCGACCGCGGCGTGCGCGCCGGCCGGCGTCCCGGTCATCGCCGACGGCGGCCTGCAGTTCTCGGGCGACGTGGCGAAGGCCCTCGCGGCCGGTGCCTCGACGGCGATGCTCGGCTCGCTGCTCGCGGGCACCGCGGAGTCGCCGGGCGAGCTGATCCTCGTCGGCGGGAAGCAGTTCAAGAGCTACCGCGGCATGGGCAGCCTCGGCGCCATGCAGGGCCGCGGCCAGGCCAAGTCCTACTCCAAGGACCGCTACTTCCAGGACGACGTGCTCTCCGAGGACAAGCTGGTCCCCGAGGGCATCGAGGGTCGCGTGCCCTTCCGCGGCCCGCTCGGCTCGGTGATCCACCAGCTCACCGGTGGCCTCCGCGCGGCCATGGGTTACACCGGCAGCCAGACCATCGAGGACCTCAACCGCGCCCAGTTCGTGCAGATCACCGCGGCGGGTCTGAAAGAATCGCACCCGCACGACATCACGATGACGGTCGAGGCGCCGAACTACACGCGCTAGAACCCTGCTGAACAGGCACATTCGGAGCGGTCGCTCCGGAACCGGAAGGACTGAGCGCGTTGCGCGACATGGTTGAGATCGGCATGGGCCGCACGGCCCGGCGCACCTACGAGCTGCAGGACGTGAACATCGTCCCCTCGCGGCGCACCCGTTCCTCGAAGGAGGTGTCCACCGCCTGGCAGCTCGACGCGTACCGCTTCGACACCCCGATCCTCTCGCACCCGACGGACGCGATCGGCTCGCCGGAGTTCGCGATCGAGCTCGGCAAGCTGGGCGGCCTGGGCGTGCTCAACGCGGAGGGCCTGTTCTCCCGGCACCGCGACGCGGAGGCCCAGCTGGAGCAGGTCGTCGAGCTCGCCGCGTCCGACATCACCGGCATCGCGGCGATCCGCCGCCTGCAGGAGCTGCACGCCGCGCCGCTCGATCCCGAGCTGCTGGCCGCGGCCGTCGGCCGGGTCCGGGACGCCGGGGTGACGGTGGCGGTCCGCGTCTCTCCGCAGCGCGCCCGCGAGCTGACGCCGGTGCTGGTCAAGGCGGGCATCGACCTGCTGGTCATCCACGGCACGATCATCTCCGCCGAGCACGTCTCCAACGAGGAGTCGGCGGGGGAGCCGCTCAACCTGAAGACCTTCATCGGCGACCTCGACGTCCCCGTCGTCGCGGGCGGCGTGAGCGATCACCGCACTGCGCTGCACCTGATGCGCACGGGCGCCGCCGGCGTCATCGTGGGCTACGGCTCGGCCGAAGGCGCCACCACCACCCGCGAGGTGCTCGGCATCGGCGTCCCGATGGCGACCGCGATCGCGGATGCCGCTGCGGCCCGCCGGGACTACCTCGACGAGACCGGTGGCCGATACGTGCACGTGATCGCCGACGGCGACATCTACAGCTCCGGCGACGTCGCCCGCGCGATCGCGTGCGGCGCCGACGCCACGATGCTGGGCGCGCCGCTGGCGATCGCCGCCGAGGCGCCGGGCAAGGGCTGGTACTGGCCGTCGGTGGCCGCACACCCGTCGATGCCGCGCGGCGCGGTCGCGCCCGCGCAGCTCGGTGGCCTGGACGCGGGGGAGGGTGCCGCCGCCGGCACCGCCCCGTCGCTCTCGACCATCCTCACCGGCCCGTCGACGGAGCCGAACGGCCAGTTGAACCTGGTCGGCGGCCTGCGCCGGTCGATGGCCAAGGCCGGCTACAGCGAGCTCAAGGAGTTCCAGAAGGTGGGGCTCAACGTCGCGTACTGAGCGCGAAGCCCTGTTATTGAGTGGCGTTTAGTAGTACCGTTACCCGTCAGTAGGGCCGTTTCAGCCGCGGCCCGGTGACACATGTCCGCCACGGACGGGTGAGGGGTTCCAGATGGCCAAGGCAGTCGGGCAGAAGTCGGGCGACCACTTCGACGTGCTCGTGATCGGGTCCGGGTTCGGCGGCAGCGTCACGGCGCTGCGCCTGACGGAGAAGGGCTACCGCGTCGGCGTGCTCGAGGCCGGGCAGCGCTTCGAGGACGAGGACTTCGCCGAGAGCACCTGGAACCTCAAGAAGTTCGTCTGGGCGCCGAAGTTGGGCCTCTACGGCATCCAGCGGATCCACCTGCTCAACGACGCCGTGGTCCTCGCCGGCGCCGGCGTGGGCGGCGGCTCGCTGAACTACGCGAACACGCTCTACAAGCCGCCCGCGCCGTTCTTCAACGACCCGCAGTGGAAGCACATCACCGACTGGGACGACGAGCTCAGCCCGTTCTACGACCAGGCCCGCCGCATGCTCGGCGTGGTGAAGAACCCGCACGAGACCCCGTCGGACCGCGTGATCAAGCAGATCGCGGAGGAGATGGGCGTCGCGGACACGTTCACCGAGACCCCGGTGGGCGTGTACTTCAACCAGCCGGGCCGCACCGACGCGGACCCGTTCTTCGGCGGCGCCGGCCCCGCCCGCACGGGCTGCACCGAGTGCGGCCAGTGCATGTCGGGCTGCCGCGTGGGCGCCAAGAACACGCTGATGAAGAACTACATCCACCTCGCGGAGGCGGGCGGCGCCCGCTTCATCCCGATGACGACGGTGACCGCGCTGCGCGAGGGCCGCAAGGGCGTCTGGGAGGTGTCGACGGTGCGCACCGGTGCCGTCGCGCGCAAGAACCGGACCGTCTACACGGCCGACAACGTGGTCTTCGCCGCCGGCACCTGGGGCACGCAGACGCTGCTGCACTCGCTCAAGGACACCGGCGCGCTGCCGCAGCTCTCGGACCGGCTCGGCGTGCTCACCCGCACCAACTCCGAGTCGATCCTGGGTTCGGCGCGCACGGTCGCCGACCCGTCGCAGGACCTCTCGCAGGGCGTCGCGATCACCAGCTCCTTCTACCCGACGCCCGACACCCACATCGAGCCGGTCCGCTACGGCCCCGGCCGCAACGCCATGGGTCTGCTGCAGACCCTGCTCGTCGACGGCGGCGAGAAGCGCACCCGCCTCGGCGGCTTCCTCAAGGGCCTCGCGAAGAAGCCAACGGACCTCAAACTGCTGCTCACGCAGAAGGACTGGGGTCAGCGCGTGCTGATCCTGCTGGTGATGCAGAGCCTCGACAACTCGATCACCACGTACACCAAGAAGATTCCCGGCTCGAAGAAGCGGCGCATGGTCTCCAAGCAGGGCCACGGCGCGCCGAACCCGACCTGGATCCCCGCGGGGAACGAGGCCGCGCGGATCGGCGCGGAGAAGCTGAACGGCGTGGCCGGCGGGACGTGGGGCGACATCTTCAACGTCCCGATGACCGCCCACTTCCTCGGTGGCGCAGCGATTTCGGAGACGCCCGAGACCGGCGTCATCGACCCGTACCACCGCATCCACAACTACCCGTCGCTGTTCGTGGTCGACGGTGCCGCCATCTCCGCGAACCTCGGCGTCAACCCGTCGCTGTCGATCGCGGCCCAGGCCGAGCGCGCCGCGTCGCTGTGGCCGAACAAGGGGGAGCAGGACCCGCGTCCCGCGCAGGGCGCCGGCTACCAGCGCATCGCGCCGACCGCGCCCAAGGCGCCCGCCGTGCCCGCGGGCGCGCCCGGCCAGCTGCTGCTGCCGCTGCCGAAGGTGCGTCCGGCACAGGAGGCGCCGGCGCAGCAGGACGCGGACTCCCAGGCCTGATGGTCCGCGCCGCTACCCTCGGTGTCATGACGCGAGTCGAGGAGATCGTGGCCGAGCTAGCGGCGCTGGAGGACCCGAAGGCGCGGGCCGTCAACGAGCGGCACGGCGACCCGCACGGGGTGAACCTGACGAAGCTGCGGGCGCTGGCGAAGTCCCTCGGCACCGACCGCGAGCTGGCCGGCGAGCTGTGGGACTCGGGCGACGTGGCCGCGCAGCTGGTGGCCCTGCTCATCGCGAAGCCGAAGCAGTTCACCGCGGACGAGCTGGACGCGATGCTGCGCACCGCGCGCAGCGACAAGGCGCACGACTGGCTGCTGAACTACCTGGTGAAGAAGTCGGCGCACGCCTCCGCCCTGCGGGAGCGGTGGTGGGGCGACGCCGACCCGCGGGTCCGCGCGGCCGGCTGGGCCCTCACGACGCACGCGGTGACCACCGCCGACCTCGACCGGGACGCGCTGCTCGACACCATCGCCCGCGAGATGCGCGACGCCGAGCCGAAGCTGCAGTGGGCCATGAACGAGACCCTCGCGACCATCGGCATCGAGGACGAGTCCCGCCGTGCCCGCGCCGTCGCCATCGGCGAGGACCTGCAGGTGCTCGCGGACTACCCGGTGTCGAAGGGCTGCACCTCGCCCTTCGCGCCGGCCTGGATCGCCGAGATCGTCCGCCGCCGCGAGGCCTAGACCGGGCGTTATCAGGGGCGGAACCCGGAGAAACCCTGATGACCGCGGCGGGCCCGGCGCCGTAGCGTGACCGCATGTCCGCAGGATTCCCCCTCGTCACCGTCCTCATCCGGCCCGACGACGAGCCGCGCGTCACCGCGTCGATCGCCGACCGGCTGGGCGCGGGTTCGGCCCTGTTCGAGTTCGCGAGCTCCCCGGAGGACCCCTCGCTGCTGCGGCAGTGGGCGATCGAGCACCCCGGGACCCCGTCCGCCGATCGACGGTGCCGGGTGCTCTGGGCCCGGTTCGACGAGGCCGACGTCCACCGGGTCGCCGAGGCGGCGATCGACGTCCTGTCCCCGCACGCGCGGGGAGAGAACGAGGCGATCCTCGCCGGACGGCGGGTCCGCGTCACGCCCGACGAGTTCCCCTGGTACGCCCACGTGCCGCTCTGGGAGCTCGTGGACGTGCCGTGATGTCCCGCCCTCTGTCGGAACGCGGCCCCGCCCGCGACTAGACTGAGCCGGGTGACGGACTCCTCACCCAACCCGGTTCTGGTCGTCGACTTCGGCGCGCAGTACGCGCAGCTGATCGCGCGCCGCGTCCGCGAGGCGCGGATCTACTCGGAGGTGGTGCCGCACACCATCACCGCCGAGGAGGTGCGCGCCAAGAACCCCGCCGCCATCGTGCTGTCGGGCGGCCCCGCGTCGGTCTACGCGGAGGACGCGCCCAACCTCGATCCCGCGGTCTTCGACCTCGGCGTCCCGGTCTTCGGCATCTGCTACGGCTTCCAGATGATGGCCCGGGCCCTCGGCGGCACCGTCGCCAACACGGGCGGGCGCGAGTTCGGGCGCACCACCCTCACCCCCCAGGGCGACGGTGTCCTCCACGTGGGGCTCCCGGCCGAGCAGCCGGTGTGGATGAGCCACAACGACGCCGTGCAGGTCGCGCCCGAGGGCTTCGCGACGGTGGCGTCGACCCCCGGCGCCCCGGTCGCGGCGTTCGAGAACGTCGGCAAGCAGATGGCCGGCGTCCAGTACCACCCCGAGGTCCTGCACAGCCCGCACGGCCAGGAGGTGCTCACGCGCTTCCTGTACGAGATCGCCGGGCTGAAGCCCACCTGGACCGCGGCGAACATCGCCGAGCAGCTCATCGAGGACGTCCGCGCCCAGGTCGGTGACGGTCTGGCGCTGTGCGCGCTGTCCGGCGGCGTGGACTCCGCCGTCGCGGCCGCTCTGGTGCAGAAGGCCATCGGAGACCGTCTGACCTGTGTCTTCGTCGATCATGGGCTGCTGCGGCAGGGCGAGCGCGAGCAGGTGCAGCAGGACTTCGTGGAGGCGACGGGCGCGCGCCTGATCACCGTCGACGCTGAGGACACCTTCCTCGGGCACCTCAAGGGCGTCTCCGATCCCGAGGAGAAGCGCAAGATCATCGGCCGCGAGTTCATCCGGTCGTTCGAGGACGTCGTCTCCGAGGCGCTGGGCGCGCGGGCGGCCGAGGGCCACACCATCGACTTCCTCGTCCAGGGCACGCTGTACCCGGACGTGGTGGAGTCGGGCGGCGGCGCGGGCACGGCGAACATCAAGAGCCACCACAACGTGGGCGGGCTGCCGGAGGACCTGGAGTTCACGCTCGTCGAGCCGCTGCGCCTGCTGTTCAAGGACGAGGTCCGCGCGGTCGGCCGCGAGTTGGGCCTGCCGGAGGAGATCGTCGGCCGGCAGCCCTTCCCCGGGCCGGGCCTGGCGATCCGCATCGTCGGCGAGGTCACCAAGGACCGGCTCGACCTGCTGCGCAAGGCCGACGCGATCGCGCGCGAGGAGCTCACCGCCGCGGGCCTCGACGGCACCATCTGGCAGTGCCCGGTCGTGCTGCTCGCCGACGTCCGCAGCGTGGGCGTGCAGGGCGACGGCCGAACCTACGGCCACCCGATCGTGCTGCGCCCGGTCAGCTCCGAGGACGCGATGACCGCGGACTGGACGCGGGTGCCCTACGAGACGCTCGAGATCATCTCCACCCGCATCACGAACGAGGTCGAAGAGGTCAACCGCGTGGTGCTCGACGTGACGAGCAAGCCGCCGGGGACCATCGAGTGGGAATAGCGGTCACGATCTGACCGGTGCCGCCGGTACCGTCGTTGCCATGACGATTCTTGTGACGGGTGCAACGGGCAACATCGGACGGAAAGTGGTCGACGAGCTGGTGGCGAGGGGTGTCACGGACATCCGGGCGTTGACCACCAACCCCGCGAAGGCGGCGCTGCCGAGCGGGGTGGAGGCCTTCAGCGGTTTCATCGGCAAGCCGGAGACGCTCGACGGCGCCTTCGAGGGCGTGACCGGGATGTACCTCGCGCCGTACGAGCCCACGGCGGCGGAGGTGCTGCGCCGGGCCAAGGACGCGGGCGTCCAGTACGTGGTCGCCACCTCCGGGAGTGCGCACTGGCAGGCGCTCACCGACACGATCCTGGCGAGCGGCATCGACGTGACCGTCCTGGGACCGGGCGAGTTCATGGAGAACTTCGCGGGCTGGGCGGGCCAGGTCGCCACCGGCGTGGTCCGCGAGCCCTACCCGGACGCGGGGAGCGCGCCGATCTCCATGGAGGACATCGCTGCGGTCGCAGCCGCGCTCCTCGCGGCCGACGATCACGCCGCGCACGTCGGGAAGGTCTACGAGCTGACCGGGCCGAGCTTCCTCACCCGGGTCGAGATGGCCGCGCAGATCGGCGAGGGCATCGGCCGCGAGGTCGGCTTCGAGCAGATCAGCCGCGAGGCGGCCGAGGAGGCCCTGCGCCCCGAGATGGGCGACATGGCCGGCTGGTACCTGGACCTGCAAGACGCCTCCCGCCGGTACCGGCAGGAGGCGAACTCGCTGGTCGAGGAACTCAGTGGGCGTCCGGCGATGAGCCTGGCGCAGTGGGCGGAGCGGAATCGGAGCCTCTTCGCGGCCTGATCAGGGTCACCCCCGCCACGACGACGGCGCCGATCGCGAGGATCCCGAGCAGGGTGCCGGCGTCGATGAGGCGGGGGCCGCCCACGATTCCCCAGGCGGCGATCGCGAGGGCCGCGATCCCGGCGACCAGGAGAGCGGGCGACGTGCCGCGCTCGCGGCCGGAGCTGTTGTCAGCGGACACGATTCACCTCCACATTGCCCACGTTGCCCTGGGCGTCGATGGTCAGGGTGGGGGCGCCGGGGGTCACGACGCTGTTCAGCGCCGTGGGGCAGTCGGAGTCCCCGACCGACACCTGGCACTGCACCTTGACGTTCATCGCGGCGGGGATCTGGATCTGCGTGTCGCCCACGCCCACTCGGGTGGTCACGGTGCGGTCGTGGTCGAGGGTGAGCTGCCGCAGGTCGAGCTGGAGTGAGCCCACCTGCAGGACGTACTGCTCCTGGAGGTCGGTGGGCGAGGGCACCACGAACTGCTTGTCGCCGCGCGGGGCGTCGGCGAAACCGCTCATCACGTTCTGCGCCATCGTGCCCACGATCACGAAGCCCGCCAGGGGGATCGCGACGGCGAGCAGGCCGTAGCCGCTGCGCCGGAAGGCGCCCGCGACGAGTCCGGTGCCCACCACGCCGAGCACGATGGCGGCGGCCACCACCGGCGAGATCGGCACGCCGAACACGAGGTTGACGGTGGCGATCGCCGCGGCCGTGAGCAGCGCGATGCCGAGCGTGACGGGCGTGATCCGGGTGCGGCGCTTGGGCTCCACCGGAACCGGGGCGTGCGCCGCCGCCGGCTCGGGCAGGTCCCACGCGAAGGGCGCGGCGCCCAGCGGATCCCAGCGCGGCGGATGGATCTCCTCGGTGACCTGCGTCTGCACGCGCGGGGCCTCGGGGGCCGGCGCCTTCCGCAGGTTCAAGGGCTCCGACGGTGCCGATGCCTGAGGGGGCTGCGAGGTCGCGTCCGCGGGGCTCGCCTCCGGGGCCTGCTCGGGAGCCGGTGCGTCGGCCCTCGGCGCCTCGGGGGCCGCGGTGGCGCGCGGATCAGTGGGCGTCCACACGGGCTGCCAGGGGAACTGGGCCGCGGGCGGCTGCCACGCCCCGACGGGGGCCGCCGGCGCGAGCCGCGTGGAGACGGCGGTGCCGGGCGGCGGCACGGGCAGGCGCTGGTGCAGCGCGTACCAGCCGGCCGCCAGCAGGGCGAGGCTGATGATCCCGGCGCCCGGCCAGGACGAGCTCATGCCGCTGCCGAAGCTCACCGCGATCACCGCGGCGATGATGAGGACGAAGGTCGGCGGGCCCGAGCGCTGCACGGGCGTGCCGTACGCGTACTCGGACTCCTTGGGGAGCACGAAGACGCCGACGATGTAGGCGACGAAACCGAGTCCACCGAGCACCGTCGCCCCGATGAACGCCGCGCGGACCAGCGCGACGTCCACCTGGTAGCGGCGCGCGAAGCCCGTGCACACGCCGGCGATCGGCGCGTTGCGGGCCCGGAGCGGCCTGGTCTCCCACATCTGCCGGAGCTGGCTGGAGAGGGTTGTCGTATCCATGCCTTCGATCCTGCGGGCCGCGGCCGCCCCGGTCCATCGGGATCTACCCTGAAATCGCGGCGCCGCGCCTCGGGGTGAGGGGTGATCTTTCAGGGGCTTCCCCGATACCCGCGGGCGAGGATCCGTGCCACCATCGAGGGATCATGAGCAGACGAGCACAGCGCCGGTGGGCGCGGAACCAGGCTCGCCAGCAGGCGTGGCAGCAGGGCTGGCAGAACTGGCAGCAGGGGTGGCAGCAGGGTGCCGAGCAGGCCTCGGCCGCCCCGTTCCGCGCGCCCGCGCCGTCGTCCGCCGTCCCGCCGGCCGCCACGCGGCCCGCCGTCGTCCCGCCCCCGGTGCAGCCGGCCCCGGCACCGTCGTACCCCCGCCTGTACCGCCGCAACGGCGGCGCGGTGATCGGCGGCGTGTGCGGCGGCATCGCCGATCACCTCGGCGTCGACGCCACCAAGGTCCGCATCGCCTTCACCCTGCTCGCGCTGCTGGGCGCGGGCGTGGTGATGTACGCGCTGCTGTGGTTCATGTGCCGCCCGGGCGCCGACACCGAGCATCCCGACCCGGCCGAACGCCGCCAGGGCCTCGCGCTGGCCGTCCTCGGCGTCGTCGGCGCCGCGACCCTCGCCTCCGTGGCGAGCAACACCAGCGCCGGCTTCGTGGTCCCCGTCCTGGTCATCGGGATCGGTGCGGCCCTGGTCTGGCGGGAGGCCGACTCCGCCTCGCGGACACCGGCGTCCACGCACGCGGGCGGCTCCCGGCTCATCACCGGGCTGCGGATGCTGGGCGGGGTCACGCTGGTGATCGTCGGCCTCGCCGTGGTCTTCCTGGGGCGGGTCGACGTGGCCGCCATCCCGACGGCGCTGGCCGCCGTCGTGCTCACGCTGGTCGGCGTCGCGCTGCTCACCGTGCCGATCTGGGTGCGCATGTGGCGCGACCTCGGCGCCGAGCGCGCCGCCCGGGTGCGCACCATCGAGCGCGAGGAGATCGCCTCGCACCTGCACGATTCCGTGCTGCAGACGCTCGCCCTCATCCAGAAGCAGTCCGCCGACGGTGCCGCCGTCAAGCGCCTCGCGCGCAGCCAGGAGCGCGAGCTCCGGGAGTGGCTGTTCGGCGGCTCCGAGGCCCCGGCGCAGTCCCTGGCCGCGGCGCTCAAGGCCGCCGCGGCCGACGTCGAGGACGCGCACTCGGTCGCGGTCGACGTCATCACCGTGGGCGACGTCGAGGGCGCCGAGCTCGGCGTCGACGACCGGTTCACGGCCCTGCTCGGCGCCGCCAAGGAGGCGATGGTGAACGCCGCCAAGCACTCCGGCTGCGAGAGCATCGACACCTACGCGGAGGTCGACGAGGCGTCGGTGTCCGTCTTCGTCCGCGACCGCGGCGTCGGATTCGACCTCGACGGGGTACCGTCGGACCGGCAGGGCCTGGCCAAGTCGATCCGGTCCCGGATGGAGCGCCGCGGCGGCAGCGTCGCGGTCCGCACCGCTCCGGGCCGGGGCACCGAAGTGCGGCTGTCGATGGCGAGGCTCGCCGAGGGCGACGAGACGGTCGCGCCGGAGACAGCGGAGGAGAGTGCGTGAGCTACCGGGTGTTCCTGGTCGACGATCACGGCGTGTTCCGGTCCGGCGTGCGCGCCGAGCTGGCCCGTGAGGATTCCATCGAGGTGGTGGGCGAGGCCGGCACCGTCGGCGAGGCGGTGGCGGGGATCCTCTCCGCCGGCCCCGACGTGGTGCTGCTGGACGTGCACATGCCCGACGGCGGCGGCGTCGCCGTGCTGCGCGGCGTGACCGACGGCGCCCCGCGCGCGAAGCTGGAGAAGGCGCCGGTCTTCCTCGCGCTCAGCGTCTCCGACGCGGCGGAGGACGTGATCGCCACGATCCGCGCCGGCGCCCGCGGCTACGTCACCAAGACGATCTCGGGGGACGAGTTGGCGGATGCGGTGCGCCGCGTCGCCGAGGGCGACGCGGTCTTCTCGCCGCGGCTCGCCGGCTTCGTGCTCGACTCCTTCACCGGCCGCTCGCCCGTGCCGGAGCCCGCGCTGGACCCGGAGCTGGACTCGCTCACCCCGCGCGAACTGGAGGTGCTGCGCCTGCTGGCGCGCGGCTACACCTACCGGGAGATCGCCGAGGACCTGTTCATCTCGGTCAAGACCGTCGAGACGCACGCCTCGAACGTGCTCCGCAAGACGCAGCAGAGCAACCGCAACGCCCTCACCCGCTGGGCGCACACCCGCCACCTCGCGGACTGACCGCGCCGGGCTCAGCCCAGCGCGATGATGATGCCCGCGATGATCGCGGCGAGCACGATGAAGCCGCCGATGATCCACGCCGCGAGAACGGTGTTCGACATCTTCGACGGCGGCGCCACCGGCGGCGGCACGTAGGCGCTGGGCCGCGGCGCGGGCGGGATCGGCCGCTTCCGCTCGATCGGGCCCGACGCCGTCGTGCGCGCCGACGGTGCCCGGTCGCCGGGGGTGCGCTCACCGGCGGTGCGCCGCAGCCACACCGCGGGCGCGCCCTCGGTCGCCTGCAGCGGGGCGGCGAGGATCGCGGCGGGGTTGCCGCCGCCGGCCGCGACCGCGGCGAGCCGGTCCCGCGCCTCGATCAGCGAGGGCCGCCGCTTCGGGCTCGGCTGCAGCATGTCCAGGATGACGCGGACCAGCGGACCGTCGTTCTTGGGCGGATTGATCTGTCCCAGCGCGACTTTGTGCAGCAGGGCGATCGAGTCCTCGTCGACGCCGAAGGGCGGCGCGCCCTCGAGCGCGGTGTACAGCGTCGCGCCGAGCGAGTACAGGTCGGAGGCCTCGGAGGGCTCGGTGCCGCGGGCCACCTCGGGGGCGAAGTAGGCGGGCGTGCCGGTGATGATCCCGGTGGGGCCGGCGTCGTCGCCCTTGGCCCGCGCGATGCCGAAGTCGGAGAGCTTGACGGTGCCCGACGCACGGCCGCGGTTCGCGATCAGGATGTTGCCCGGCTTGATGTCCCGGTGGATGATCCCGGCCTCGTGCGCCTCGACGAGGGCGTCGGCCATCTGCGCGCCGATCTGCGCCACCTGCCGCTCGGGCATCGAGCCGGTCATGTGCAGCACCTGGGCCAGCGAGCGCGAGGGCAGGTACTCCATCACCAGCCAGGGCTCGCCGCGGTCGAGGGCCACGTCGTACATCGCGACGGCGTTGCGATGCTGCAGCCGGGCCGCGAGCCGGCCCTCGTGCAGGGCGCGCCGGCGCAGCTCGTCGGCCTCCTCCTGGGTGAGCCCCTCGGTGGAGATGACCTGCTTGGCGGCGACGTCGCGCTCGAGGCGCTCGTCGCGGGCGAGCCACACGGCGCCCATGCCGCCGCCGCCGATCTTGGAGGTGAGTCGGTAGCGCCCGGCGACCAGGTGATCGGGCCCGGGGACACCCCTGATCGCGCCGCTCGCACCCGTCGTTTCCGCCACGCCGTTGATCCTAAGGGTCAGGCCCGGCGCGCGCGGTACGCGGCCACGTTCAAGCGGTTGTTGCAGCCGTCGTCGCAGAATCGGCGGGAGCTGTTGCGGCTGAAGTCCACGAGCACCCCGGCGCAGTCCGGCGCGGCGCAGCGCCGGAGCCGGTCGAGGGCGTCGGCGCGGACCACGTCGACCATGCCCATCGCGGGCTCGGCGAGGAAGCGCTCCGCGATCGGCGTCGCGTCGTTCCAACCGTGCAGGTGGTACGGCCAGTCGTCGTGCCGCACGAGCTGGGGGAGGACCGCCGCGTCGCGCAGCATCCGGTTCACCAGGTCGACGGTGCCGGCCTCGTCGCCCGCGAGGTCCCACAGGCCGCGCAGGACGCGGCGCACGGCGTGCACGCGGTCCAGCTCGTCCTCGCGCAGGGGGATGGGCCCGGTCCAGCCCCAGCGCTCCACGAAGGCGCGGAGCGCGGCGACGTCGGGCAGGCGCTCGGGGCGCTCCGTGCGCGCGTCGGAGGCGGTGTTCACCAGATCGGCGGCGCTCGCGAGGGCGGATCGGGTGTCGTAGGAGAACATGACGCTGCGAATGCTAACCGGATGGGCGTTGCGGTCGCTACTCTCATCGGGTGTCCAGCCCTCTTGGAATCACCCCCGACGACTCCCTCCGCCAGGGACTGCAGAGCCGCCACATCAGCATGCTCGCGCTCGGCGGCGCGATCGGCACCGGTCTGTTCGTGGCGTCCGGCGCCACGATCAGCCAGGCCGGCCCCGGTGGCGCCCTCCTGGCCTACGCGCTCATGGGCGTCATGGTCTTCTTCCTCATGCAGAGCCTCGGCGAGATGTCGGCGTACATGCCGTGCAGTAATCCGTTCGAGGAGTACGGCAGCCGGTTCGTCAGCAAGTCCTTCGGCTTCGCAGCCGGGTGGAACTACTGGTTCAACTGGTCGATCACGCTGGCCGCGGAGGTGGTGGCGGCCGGCCTGATCATGAAGTTCTGGCTGCCCGACGTGCCCACCTGGATCTGGTCGGTGATCTTCCTCGCCGGCCTGTTGGCCCTGAACCTGTTCGCGGTGAAGGCCTTCGGCGAGGCCGAGTTCTGGTTCGCGTCGATCAAGGTGATCGCCGTGGTGATCTTCCTGATCGTCGGCGTGCTGATGGTGTTGGGCGTGGTCGGCGACGGCCCGGCCCCCGGCTTCTCCAACTGGACCATCGGCGACGCGCCCTTCGTGGACTGGCCGCTGGGGATGCTCTCGGTCTTCCTCATCGCGGGCTTCGCCTTCCAGGGCACGGAGATGATCGCGGTCGCGGCGGGCGAGGCGATCGAGCCGAAGAGCGCCATCCCGCGCGCGGTGCGCACCGTCTTCTTCCGGATCCTGGTCTTCTACATCGGCACGCTGACGATCATCGCCTTCCTCATCCCGTACACCAGTCCCGAGCTGCTGGACGCCTCCGCGGAGAACGTCGCGGTGGCGCCGTTCACGCTGGTCTTCAAGCTCGCGGGCATCGACGCCGCGGCGTCGATCATGAACGCGGTCATCCTCATCGCCATCCTCTCCGCCGGCAACGCCAGCCTGTTCGCCGCCACGCGCGCGCTGTACGGCCTGGGGGTGGAGGGCAACGCGCCGAAGATCTTCGCCAAGGTGACCAAGGCCGGCGTTCCCATCGCTGCCACGGCGGCGACCACCGTGATCGGCTGCCTGTGCTTCCTCGCCGGCCCGAAGGGCGATGGTGCCGCGTACACGGTGCTGGTCGCCGCCTCGTCGGTCGCCGGGTTCGTGACCTGGATCGGGATCGCGTGGGCGCACTACAAGTTCCGTAGGGCGTGGAACGCGCAGGGGCGTTCGCTCGACGAGCTTCCCTACAAGGCGTGGCTGTACCCCGCGGGACCGATCGTGGCGCTGATCATGTCGATCGCAGTCGTCGCGGGCCAGGGCTACCTCGCGTCCGAGGACTCCGAGACGGGCGCCAGCATCAGCCTCTGGCTCACCACGTATGCGGCCCTGATCCTGTTCCTCGGGCTGTGGTGGGGACACAAGCTCATCACCAAGGCGCCGACCGTCGACCCGAAGACCGCGGATCTGTCGCCCGTCGCCGCGGCCTCCGCGCACCACGATCCGGATCGCGTGGGCTGATAGTCGATCGCTCGAGGAAGGCGGATCGCCCCGGTACACGGGCGATCCGCCTTCGTTGGTCCGGGCGCGGCGAGGGTAGGGGAGTGATGACCTTCGCGTACTCGACCATCCTCATCCCGAGGTTCTGCGTCCCACCGGCGACGTGATGCGTGCGATGCATCGCCTCGCCGCGAAAAATGCTCGTGAACTGCGACGATCGTGTGATGCGCCGGGCGCATCACTCTGCTGGAACCCCTCTCACCTCGGCGCTTGACGCCGTTCGGATCGCGGATCTACGCTGAGATAAGATCGAACAGAAGTTCTAGTCATGTCTTCCCCGTGGCTCGGCTTCCGCACTGATCGGTGACGCGGGATCCGAAGGTAGGGGAGGGGTGTGACACATGTCCGCACGTGTTCAAGCGTTGGCAGGCAATCGCGAGGAGAAGCTGGCGGAGCTGCGCAAGCGGCTCGCGACGCTGCCGGAGAAGCATCGTCCGGCGAAGGTGCAGGCGCCGGTGGAGGCGCCGCTGCAGGACGAATCAGCGCAGCTCGGCATGGGTGTGCTGCCGGTGCACGAGGAGCTGGCCCGACTGCTGCCGGGCGGCGGCCTGCCGCGCGGCACGGTCGCGGAGCTCTCGGGCGCGGGCTCGCTCGCGGTCTCGCTGGTGGCCGGCGTCTCGCGGGCGGGATCGAGCGTCGCGTTGTGCGGCGTCTCCGGCTTCGGCATGGCCGCCGCACTCGAACAGGGGGCCGATCCGGAGCGGATCGCGCTCATCGCCGGCCCGCTCGCGGACCCGGTGGCCGTCGCCTCGATCCTGCTCGACGGCGCCGACGTGGTGCTGTGCGAGCTCGGGGGCATCGCGGTGCCGCCCAGCCGCGGCCGCGCCATCGCCGCCCGGGCCCGTTCCCGGGGCTCGATCCTGCTGGTCACCGGCGGCCGCTGGGAGGGCGCCGCGCTGCACCTCGGCGCGCGCGTGCGGGGCTACACCGGCCTCGGCGCCCGGCCCGGACGCGGCCGGATTCGCGGGATCGACCTGGTCTTCTCCGCCCGCGGCCGCGGCTGCGTCAACCCCTACCGGGGCGCGGCGCAGGGCGAGCCCGCAGGCCTGGCGGTGGCCCGATGACCGTGCCCGCCGCGAAGGAGCAGCGCATCCTCGCCCTGTGGTGCCCGGACTGGCCGGCGGCCGCCGCGGCGGCGGATGCGGACCTGCCGCCCGACCGCCCCGTCGCCGTCCTGCACGGCAACCGGGTCGTCGCCTGCAACGCCCCGGCCCGGGCCGACGGGGTGCGCCGCGGCATGAAGCGCCGCGAATCCCAGGCCCGCTGCCCGGGGCTGCACATCGCCCAGGCCGACGAGGGGCGGGACGCGCGGCTCTTCGAGCCCGTGGCGGGCGCCGTGGCGGCGCTGATCCCGCTCATCGAGGTGCTGCGCCCGGGGCTCGTGGTGATCCCGGCCCGGGGCGCGGCGCGCTTCTTCGGCGGCGAGGAGCAGGCGGCCGAGCGCCTCGTGGACGCGGCGTCCTCGGTGGGCGCGGAGTCGCTCGCCGGCATCGCCGACGAGGTCTTCACCGCGGCCCTGGCCGCCCGCCGCGGCGTCGTCGTGCCGCCGGGGGAGTCGGCGGCCTTCCTCGCCCCGCTGCCCATCGCCCAGCTGGGGGCGGAGCCGGCGCTCGCGGGCGGCGACCGCACCGAGCTGCTGGATCTGCTGCGCAGGCTGGGGCTGCGCACCGTCGGCGCCTTCGCGGCGCTCACCGCGACCGACGTGGCCACCCGCTTCGGCGCCGACGCGATCGCCGCGCACCGGCAGGCCCGCGCGGTGCCGGACCGGCCGCCGTCCACCGCGGCCCTACCGCCCGGGCTGGAGGTGGAGCTGCGGCCCGACCCGCCCATCGACCGGGTCGACGCGGCGGCCTTCGCGGGCCGCGCCCTGGCCACGGAGCTGCACGGCAAGCTGTCCGCGGCGGGCGTGGCGTGCCTGCGGCTGGAGGTCTCCGCGATCGCGGAGAACGGCGAGCGGCACAGCCGCATCTGGCGCTGCGCCGAGCCGCTCACCCCGGACGGCACCGCCGACCGGGTGCGCTGGCAGATCGACGGCTGGCTCACCGGCGGCCGGTCCGCGAAGCGGGGCGGGGAGGGCGGCCCGGGCGCCCCGATCTCCCTGCTGCGGCTCGAGCCCGTGGAGGTGGTCGACGCCGGCGCGCTGCAGGCGGGCATGTGGGGCGACGATGCCGACGGTGCCGCCCGGTTCCGCCGCGCCCTGGTCCGGGTGCAGGGCCTGCTCGGCGGGGAGGCGGTGCGGATGGGCGTGCGCAGCGGCGGCCGCGGCCCGGCCGAGCGGGTCACCTGGGTCCCGCTGGGCGACGAGGTGGTCCCGGAGCGCGATCCGGCCGCGCCGTGGCCGGGTCGGATGCCGGAGCCGGCGCCGTCGGTGCTGGTCACGGGCGCCGCGGTCACGATCACCGACGCCGCGGGCGCGGCCGTGCGGGTCACCGAGCGCGGCGTCTTCACGGGCGAGCCCACGCACCTGGTGTGGGGCTCCCGCGACTGGTCGCTCAGCTGGTGGGCGGGGCCGTGGCTGGTCGACGAGCGCTGGTGGGCGGCGGACGGCGCCGCCGAGCCGCGGGCCCGCGCCCAGGTGCTGCTCGAGCCGGCGCCCGGCCGCGACGACGGGCGGGCCCTGCTGCTGCAGTACGCCGGGAGCTGGGAGGTGGAGGGGGTGTACGAGTAGGCGGGCGCCGCCCGCGGAGTCAGCCCGCGCTGCCCGAGAAGGCCACCGAGAGGTACGGGTTGGTGTCCGGCGCCGGGGCGGCCCGGAACCGGTTGCGACGGTGCTTCGCCCGCTTCCCGGGCGTGAGCGCCGTGCCCTCGGAATCCTCGGGGGCGGGCTCGTCACCGGGGTCCACGACGGTGTCGTCCGCCTCGTCGTCCGCCTCGTCGGCCGGCGGCAGAACCCGGTGGTGTCCCGCGGCGGGAACGTCCTCGACGGGGGCGGGCTCGTCCACGGGGGCTGCGACGGTGTCCTCGACGGGCTCCTCGATCGGGTCCTCGACCGTCGCTTCGACGGCCTCCGGTGCTGCGGCTGCGATCGCCTCCCGGCGGCGCACGCGATGGGCGACGGCGAGCGCGGCCAGGTAGGTGACGGTGCCGGCGGCGCCGCCGACCACGAGCGCCCACGCGAGGGGCCGCGCGATGCCGGGGTCCGGCGCCGGGGCGGGCGCGCTGGTCACGGACCGCAGCCGGGTCTGCGTGAGGGCGAGCTGGCCGTCGATGGCGCCGAGCGCCGTTTTCAGCTGTCCCACACCGGTGGTCAGGTTGGTGACGGAGGCGTTGACGTCCTTGCGTGCCGAGGCCAGCTTGGTCAGCCCGTCGCGCAGCTGCCGGGCGGCGCTGCGCGCGGAGGTGAGGGAGGCGTCGGCGTTGGCGGAGGCGCTGCTCAGGCTGCTCGTCATGGTCGAGAGCGTGCTGCGCATGCCGGCCACGTCGTCGAGCGCGCCCACCCCCTTCGACCCGGCGAGCGCGCGATCGAGCTGCGCAACGGCCTCGGCCGAGCCGGGCGACGGGTGCTCGATCAGCCGACCCCGCAGCGCCACGAGGGCGGCACGGGTGCCGGCCGCCACCTGCTGCAGGCCCTGGGTGCGCTCGAGCGCGCCGCCGAGCGTGGCGGTCGCCCGGTTCACCTGGTTCAGGGCGGCGGAGAGGGAGGAGGCCTCGTCGAGGCCCGAGACCAGCTGTTCGGCACCGGTTTTGGCGGTGTCGACGCTGTCGAAGATCTGCGGAACCGAGCTCGCCGAGGTGTTCAGCCCGTTCCCCGCCGAGACCACGGCGTTGGACAGCAGGCCGAAGAGCGCGCGCGACTCGTCGGCGGCCTTGAGGGCGACGCGCGTGTTCTCGGCGTTCTCCCGCTCCTGGGCCGGCGCCGGCGGAGTCGTTCCCGCGGCGATGAGGAAGGTGGCGCCGCCGGCGACGAGCGCGATCAGCACGGCGAGCAGCGCGGTGCCCGTGAGGGCCCACGCCGAGCGGGCCGCCGCGCGGAGCGGGCGGGTCAGCTTCATGGTCATGCCTCAACCTTAACGTGAAGTCGAGACTTTGGTGAAAGGATAACCGCCGGAAGAAATTTGAATTTGCAATGTCAAGGTGGGCGAGTGCGGACTATCCGCCCGGGCGGTTGACCGTCCCCATCATCAGAGGCATCCCCGTCGCCGTGTCGACCACCGAGTACGCGAAGGCCCGGTCCACCACGAAGGGCGCGGGGCCCGGGGCGGGCTCGGGAGTCGGCGCCGCGGTCGCGGTGCCGGCGGCGGTGCCCTTCTCGCCCACGGTGAGCACGGCCGCGGCGCGGGCGTCGGCCAGCCACGGCGCTCCCGGGGCCACGCCGTCGAGGCCCGGGCCGGCGAACAGCCCCGTCAGGCCCACGTCCCGGAGCGGGTCCGCGAGCCCGGTCCAGGTGGTGGTGCGCCACTTGGGCAGGCTCACCTCGTGCGGGGCCGACGGTGCCCCCGCCAGCGCGATCCTGGCGGCGGTGAACCGGCCCTCGCTCGCCGCGTCGGCGAGCGGGGTCCCGGGCGCGGGCAGCACGATCTGCAGCGCGAGCGTGGTGCCGTAGTCGAGCTGCAGCGCCGTGAAGCCCTCGCCCGCGGCGACCCGCGCGGGCACTGTGCCGCGCATCGTGAGCGGGTCGAGCACCGCACCGTCGGCGGCGGTGAACGGCGCGGGCCGGGTGCGGGCGGCGTCGAACGGGAAGCGCCACGCGGCCGCGAGGTAGGCGGTGGTCGCCGCGGCGAGGCGGGTGCCGGAGTCGACGCGCAGCGGCGCGGAGGTGAAGCTGCTGCCGGTGTTCACCGCCACCCACTCGCCCAGCGGTTCGCCCACGCCGGCGCCGAAATCGACGGGGTAGACGCCGGTGTCGTAGGAGGCCGACAGCATGTCCAGGTACTCGGCCCGGACCCGACGGTCCTCGGGCTGCTTCGCGGACAGGAGCGCGACCTGCGACTGGAACAGCGGCGTCGCGGGCGGCGTGTCCGCGGGCACGGTGCCGGGATCGCCCGCCCACTGCGCGGTCTGGCCGGTGAGCGCCGCCATCGCCCGCGGCACGTCCTTCGCGGCGCCGAGCCCGGCACCGTCGAGCTGCGCGGCGGTCTCGCCCTGTGCCCCGGCCCGGAGCATCCCGAGCAGGCTCAGGACGGACCAGGGCGAGACGGCGGTGCTCCCGGCGCGGGGGTCGCCGGCCGCGAGCCGCGCGCCGAGGCGGGTGGCGGTGGATACCAGCGCGGTCACGTCGCCGCGCGTCTCGTCGATCCCCACCTGCTCGAACGCGGTCTTGGACCGTTCGAGCGAGAGGGCCTGCGGCGCCGACGGTGCGCCGCCGCACGCCGCGAGGGTCCCCGCGACGAACAGCGCCACCGCGGCGCGCCGGATCTGCATGAGGGCCATCGTACGGCCCGCGCTCAGGCGCCCGCGCGCTCCAGCAGGGCGCGGCCGTTGTGCCACAGCACCTTGCGCATCCACTCGTCGCCGAGGCCGAGCCGGGCGAGCCCGAAGAGCTGGTGCGCGTAGTCGTAGGGAATGTTGGGGAAGTCGCTGCCCAGCACCACCTTGTCGGCGAGCGCGCCGAGCCGCTCGACGTAGCCGGGCGGCATCGGGGCGGTGCGCTCGGTGAAGTCGGTCGCGGCCATCGTGGTGTCGAGGTACACGTTGGGGAAGCGCTCGGCGAGATCGGCGAACCGGTCGTACTCGGGCATGCCCAGGTGCGCGATGACCAGCGTCAGTTCGGGGTGCCGGCGCAGCACCTCGGCGACCCGGTCGGGGCCCGTGTACGGCCCCTCCACGGGGCCGGAACCGGCGTGGATCACCACCGGGATCCTCGCGGCCGACAGGACCTCCCAGGCCGGGTCCAGCAGGGGATCGTCGGGCGCGAAGACGCCCACCTGGACGTGCATCTTGAACAGTCGCGCACCGTCGGCGACGGCCCGCGCGACGTACTCGCCCACGCCGGGCTCGGGGTAGAGCGTGGCGCAGTGGATCCCGTCGGGCACGCGGCGCGCGAACTCGGCGCACCAGTCGTTGAGCCACACGGCCATCCCGGGCTTGTGCGGATAGGTGAGCGCGGGGATCGCCGTCACGCCCATGCCGCGGATCAGCTCCAGGCGCGTGTCCTCGTCGAACCGGTACCGGATGGGCCACTCGCGGCCGTACTCGGAGCTCGCGCGGTCGAAGAAGTCCCACACCTTGATCAGCATCGGCTCGGGCAGGAAGTGCACGTGGATGTCGGCGAGGCCGGGGATGCCGAGGGTCTTCAGGTAGCCGGCGATCTCGTCGTCGGAGGTCGGTCCCGTCGTCGTGCTCGGACTGCTCATACCGGTCAATGTACCCACCTCGGTGAGGCGCCGTTCACCGAAATGAGGAGGCGGTAAAGTCGAGTCCCGACGTGATGTTCGGGGGTGTGTGATGGTGGACGCGGGAAGCACCCGGTGGTTGTCCGACGAGGAGATGGCGGCGTGGCTGCCCCTCATCCACGTGGCGATGCGGCTGCCGGCCAAGCTGGACACGCAGCTGCGGACCGACTCCGGCATCACCCACTACGAGTTCATGGTGCTCGCGCAGCTCTCGCAGGCTCCGGACCGCACCCTCGGGCTGTCGGCGCTCGCCGAGGCCGCCAACTCCTCGCCCTCGCGGCTCTCGCACGTGCTCCGCAAGCTCAGCGAACGGGGCTGGCTGGTGCGGCACGCGGAGGGGCGCTCGGCGTACGCCGAGCTCACCGACGAGGGCTTCTCCGCGCTCGACGGTGCCGCCCGCGGGCACGTCGCGGAGGTGCGCCGGCTGGTCTTCGACCACCTCACGGCGCGCGACGTCGCGGCGCTGCGGGCCGCGCTCTCCAAGGTCACCCCGGGTCTCGCCGACGAGGCCTGACCCCGGTCCTCAGGCCGCGGCGGCCACCGCCCGCAGCAGCAGGTCCCGCGGGGCGCGCAGCCGCGAAACGAGGGCGACGTGCCGCATCGCCCGCGAGAGCAGCATCGTCCGCTGTCCCGCGCGGCGCCGCGCCGCCTCGTAGGCGCGCAGCGCGGGCGCCGCGTCGCCGCCGACATCGGCCGCCGCGCCGAGGGCGTCGGCCAGGGCGGCGGCGTCCAGCAGGGTCTCGCACGCGCCGCGGCCCAGGTTGGGTGCCATGGCGTGGGCCGCGTCGCCGAGGATGGCGACGTTGCCGCGCACGATCCGCGGCAGCCGCGGCAGGTCGCGCGATCGGTAGTGCAGGGCCGTCTCCGCCTCGATGCCCTCGATGGTCTCGGCCACTCGCGGGGCCCAGCCGCGGTACATCGCGCGGAGGAAGCCGCGCGGGTCCTCGTCCGGGTCCGGGGTGCCCGGCGGAACCACCCGCGGATCGAACTCCGAGTACCAGTTGATGTAGCCCCCGTCGCGGGGCGTGACGCCGAACAGTCTTCCCGGGCCCCAGTATTCGGTGAACACGTCGGTGTCGCCGGGACACCGGCCGATGAGCACGTCGACGCCGAGGGGTCGCGGCGCCACCTCGTGCCCGACGACGTGCGCGCGGACGACGCTGCCGATGCCATCGGCGCCGACGATCACGTCGTGGGTGAGCCCGTCGAGGCCGGCGCGGCGATCGCCGAACCGGACCGCGGGTGCGCACGCGGCGAGGGCTTCGAGGAGCCGGGGCCGCGAGATGATGACGGTGGCGCCCTTCGCTCGTACCTCGGGGCCGAGCCGGTGCCCCTCGGCGCTGCGGATCTCCGCGATCCGCTGATCGATCCCGATCTCCCGCACCGCGTCCGCCGCGCCCACCCGCTCGAGCACCGCCATCGCCTCGGGCCACATCCCGAGGGCGGTGCCGGTGGTGGGGAGCGACGCCGCGCGTTCGAAGACCTCCACCTCCCAGCCCTGCTGCGTGAGGAGCGCTGCGGTGGCCAGCCCGCCGATGCCGCCGCCGATGATCGCTGCCGTGGTCATGACTTCACGGTACTACAAACGTAGTATTCGGGTACAGTCCTCGCTCATGGGCAGACGGGAAGAGGTCCTGGACGGGGCGATCGAGGTGCTCGGCACGCTCGGCCTCCGCGGGCTCACGCACCGCGCCGTCGACGGCACCGCGGGTGTGCCTGCGGGGACGGCGTCCAACTACTTCCGCTCGCGCGCCGCGCTGGTGCGCGGTGTCGTCGAGCGCCTGGTGGAGGAGGATCTCGCCTTCTGGGCCGCGTTCGACGGGGTCCAGGAGTCCACGCCGGGTGACGTGGCGGAGCGTCTCGCGGAATTCGTCCGCTGGTCTATCGGCGACGGTCGGGTGCGGGGCGTGGCGCGGCTCAACCTGTTCGCCGCGGCCGCGGTGGAGCCGGACCTGCGCGAACCGCTCCGGCGTGGGCGTCGTGCCGTCGAGCTCGTCGGTGAGCAGGTCGGTGCCGCCATCGGCCTCGGAGTCGCCGAGTCCGCGCTGGTGATGGACGCCACCGACGCCCTGATCACGCGACAGCTCGCGATGCCGACCGAGGGTTTCGATCCGTTGCCCGCGCTGACGACCCTTCTCACGCGTCTGCGCTGAAGGGGCCCGGCTAGCGGGGCGTCTGAGCGACGACCGTGCCTCGGCCCGCCGGCGGGCCGAGGGTGTCGACGCCGTAGTCCCAGGACTTGCCGTTCGGGGCGCCGATGCCCGCGAAGGGCGGGTTGGGCGCCTGCGGCAGGTTCGGGGCCTGCCCGCTGCCGATCGGAGAGGTCGGCGTGGACGTGGTGGGCGTGGTCGTGGGCACCCCGGTCGGCGGGCAGGCGTAGCCGGGCTGTACGTAGACCGCCTGCTCGTAGCCCGGGCCGCCCATGGCGCTGCACCAGGTGTAGCCGCCCGGCAGGGTCCAGGGCGGAAGGCTGCCGTCCGTCGGGTACGGCACGCGCGTCGTGGCCGGAAGCCCGCTCGGGTCGGCGGACGCGGGCGGGGAGGTCATGGGGAACAGCAGGGAGGTGCCCAGGGCGAGCACTGCGAGGCCGGCCGTCGCGTACCAGGGCGCGCGGGACGGGCCCGTGGACTGTGTGTGCATCGGATTCGTTCCCATCTCGAGTTAGATCGGCAGGGAGGCGGAGTAGGTGAAGACCTCGTTGTCGAACTCGCTGGAGGACATCGTGATCCCCGCTCCGATGCGGACGCCCACGTTGCCGGCGCAGCCGTCGACCTTGACGTGGACGCCCTCGACCGAGACGCCCGCACGGTTCTTCGCGATGGTCTTCTTCCGGACGACCGAGGTGGCGATGCCGCCCGGTTTGATCACGGTGGAGACGTTCGCCGCGGCCCCGAGTCCCGCGCCGACGCCGGCGCCGATGTTGAGGGAGCCGCCGGCGATCGACAGTGCCGGGCTGACGGAGACGCTGGGGCCCACGGTGGCGGAGACGCCGCCGCCGACGGCGACCCCGGAGGCCACGTCGACGGCGCAGCCGATCTGGACGATGAGGGCCATCTCGGCGCCTTCGAAGGGGCTCGAGCCGGCTCCGTCGACGCTCCCGACGGCGGTCGCCTTGAAGAACGCCTCGCGACTGGTGGGCGTGCCGGCCAGGTTGGAGACGGGGTTGACCTCGACGCCCTGCAGCTGGATGCGGACCTTCCAGCCGTCCTTGGTCGTCCGCGAGATCTGAGTGTCCTTCATCGAGGTCGGAGCGCCCACCGCCTGGGGTGCGGCGGCGAACGTTCCCGCTGCGACGGCGAGGGTGCACATGGAGGTGGTGGCAAGACGCGTTGCGCGACCGGTGTTTTGGCGGTCGCGCAGGCGGGCTGAGGTCACGTGGGGAGACGCTAGCAACCGACGATCCAAGCGTCAACTACAAAAATAGTATGACAAGCGTATTCGTTCGACGGCGATAGTCGTATCGAACATGTGAGCGTATGGTGGGGGAGTGGGATGGAGTAACGGGCCGAGCTGGTCGGAGATGGAGCGGGTGCTCTCCGGGCGGGCCCCGGTGCGCCGGGCGGAGGAGCCGCCGGGCGACGGTGGCGACTCCCCGGCCTGGTCCCGCAAGCGGGAGCCCTACGTTCCGCCCCCGGTTCCGCCCAGTGGCGGTCTCCGTTCGTCCCGCGTGCCCTACGCGGAGCTGCACGCGCACACCGCCTTCAGCTTCCTCGACGGCGCCGCGCAACCGGAGGAGATGGTCGAGCAGGCCCACGCGCTCGGCCTGAAGGCCCTCGCGGTCACCGACCACAACGGCTTCTACGGCGTGGTCCGGTTCGCCGAGGCGGCCTTGGAGCTCGGCGTCCCCACGGTCTTCGGGGCGGAGCTGTCCCTGGAGCACGACACCGAACGCACCGGCGCCGAGGACCCGTCGGGCGAGCACCTGCTCGTCCTCGCCCGCGGGCAGGAGGGCTACCGCCGCCTCTCACGCGCCATGGCGGAGGCGCACATGGAGGCGGGGGAGAAGGGGCTGCTGCGCTTCCATCCGGACCGCCTGGCCGAGTGGTCCGGCGGCCACTGGCACATCCTCACCGGCTGCCGCAAGGGCGCGGTCCGGCGCGGCCTCGCCGCCCGGGGGCCCGACGGTGCCGCCGCCGCCCTGGCGCAGCTCGTCGACCGGTTCGGCGAGGGGCGGGTGAGCATGGAGCTCACCGTCCACGGCGTCCCCGAGGACGACGAGCGCAATCATCTGCTGGCCGGCGTCGCGGCGCGGATGGGGGTGGGCACCGTCGCCACCACGGGGGCGCACTTCGCCCGTCCCGGCCAGCGTCACCTGGCGTCGACGCTCGCGGCGATCCGCGCCCGCCGCAGCCTCGACGAGCTCGACGGCTGGCTCCCCGCCGCGGGCGGCGCGCACCTGCGCTCGGGTGACGAGATGGCGCTGCTGCTGCCCGAGCACCCCGGCGCCATCGCGGCCGCCGCCGAGCTCGGTGCCGAGTGCGCCTTCAGTCTCAAGCTGATCGCGCCGAAGCTGCCGCCCTTCGACGTCCCGTCGGGCCACACGGAGGCCACCTGGCTGCGCGAGCTGACCCGGCGCGGGGCGCTGGAGCGGTACGGCCCGCCGGAGTCGAATCCGCAGGCGTACCGGCAGATCGAGCACGAGCTGAACGTGATCGAGACGCTCACCTTTCCCGGCTACTTCCTCATCGTGCACAGCATCGTGACCTTCTGCCGGGACAGCGACATCCTGTGCCAGGGCCGGGGCAGCGCCGCCAACTCGGCCGTCTGCTTCGCGCTCGGCATCACCGCGGTCGACCCGGTGCGCAACCAACTGCTCTTCGAGCGCTTCCTGGCCCCCGAGCGCGACGGCCCGCCCGACATCGACGTGGACATCGAGTCCGACCGTCGCGAGGAGGCGATCCAGTTCGTCTACCGGAAGTACGGCCGCGAGTACGCCGCGCAGGTCGCGAACGTCATCACCTACCGCGGGCGGTCCGCGGTGCGCGATACCGCCCGCGCGCTCGGCTACTCGCAGGGGCAGCAGGACGCCTGGAGCAAGCAGATCTCCAGCTGGGGGTGGCGGCAGGATCCGGTGCCCGAGGGCATCCCGGAGCGGGTGGTCGAGCTGGCCACGCAGATCGCGGACTTGCCGCGGCACCTGGGCATCCACTCCGGCGGCATGGTGATCTGCGACCGGCCGATCGCCGACGTCTGTCCCACCGAGTGGGCGCGCATGGAGAACCGCAGCGTGCTGCAGTGGGACAAGGACGACTGCGCCGCCGCGGGGCTGGTGAAGTTCGACCTGCTGGGCCTCGGCATGCTCAGTGCGCTGCACTACGCGAAGGACCTCCTCGCCGAGCACAAGGGCATCGACGTGGACTTCGCGCAGCTCGACCTCACCGACGAGAACGTGTACGAGATGCTCTGCCGCGCCGACTCGGTGGGCGTCTTCCAGGTGGAGTCGCGCGCGCAGATGGCCACGCTGCCGCGCCTGAAACCGCGGACCTTCTACGACCTCGTGGTGGAGGTCGCCCTCATCCGGCCCGGCCCCATCCAGGGCGGCTCGGTGCACCCGTACATCCGCCGTCGTAACGGGCTCGAGAAGCCGGCGGTCGAGCACCCGTCGATGTGGAAGACCCTCGAGCGCACCCTGGGCGTGCCGCTCTTCCAGGAGCAGCTCATGCAGCTCGCGACCGACGTGGCCGGCTTCTCCCCGGCGGAGGCCGATCAGCTGCGCCGCGCCATGGGGTCGAAGCGCTCCACCGAGAAGATGGAGCAGCTGCGGCAGCGCTTCTACGACGGGGCCCGGCACCGGCACGGCATCGAGGGGGAGGTGGCCGACCGGATCTTCGAGAAGCTCGCCGCGTTCGCCAACTTCGGGTTCCCCGAGAGTCATTCGCAGTCGTTCGCGTCGCTGGTCTTCTACTCCTCGTGGTTCAAGCTCTACCATCCTGCGGCCTTCTGCGCCGCGCTGCTGCGGGCCCAGCCGATGGGCTTCTACTCGCCGCAGTCCCTCGTCGCCGACGCGCGGCGGCACGGCGTCACGGTGCACGGGCCGTGCGTGAACCGCAGTCTGCCGTGGGCGGATCTGGAGAACGCAGGGGCGGAGGTCCGGCTCGGGCTGGCCGCGATCCGCACCATCGGCGACGACCTCGCCGAGCGCATCGTCGACGAGCGGAAGGCGCACGGCGCCTACGCCGGCCTCACCGACCTCACCGCCCGCGTCGAGCTCACGGTCGCGCAGTCGGAGGCGCTCGCGACCTCCGGTGCGCTGGACTGCTTCGGCCGGGATCGGCGGCAGGCGCTGTGGGAGGCCGGCGCCGCCGCCCGCGAGCGCCCGGACCGGCTGCCGGGCACGGCCACCGCGGGAGCCCCGCCCACCCTGCCCGGGATGAGCGAGACGGAGCTCGCGGCGGCGGACGTGTGGGCCACGTCGGTCACCGTCGGCAAGTACCACACGGAGTTCCTCCGGCCCGCCCTCGACCGGCTCGGCGTCGTCCGCGCCGACCGCCTGCTCTCGCTGCCCGACGGTGACCGCGTGCTGGTGGGCGGGGCCGTCACGCACCGGCAGCGGCCCGCCACCGCGGGCGGCGTCACCTTCATCAACCTCGAGGACGAGACCGGGATGGTGAACGTGGTGTGCAGCCAGGGGTTGTGGGCGCGGTACCGGCGGCTCGCGCAGTCGGCGCCCGCACTGCTGGTGCGGGGGAAGCTGCAGAACGCGGAGGGCGCCGTCACCGTCGTCGCCGACCGGCTGCAGCGCATGGACCTGTCGGTGCCCTCCCGGTCCCGCGACTGGCAGTGAGGGTAGCCTTGGGCAAGTGACCGAGGAGGCGTACGAACCGGACCGCACCACGGCGCCGGAGCTGCGCGAGGTGCTCGCGGACCTCCGTCGCCGCGAACCCGTCTTCCACGGCCCCTGCTGGCGATCATTGCAGGACTTCGACGACGCGGTCGCGCAGGACTTCTGGGAGGTCGGCGCCTCGGGGCGACGGTACAGCCGCGAGCACATCCGCGCGGTGCTCGCCGAGCGTATGGCTGTGCCGCAGGACGAATCGGACTGGGAGACCGGCGAGTTCCAGGTGCGCGCCATGGGGGCGTCGGTCTACCTGCTCACGTACACGCTGGTGCAGGGGGAGCGCAGCACCCGGCGGCTCACCGTGTGGCGGCGCCGCGAGAACCGGTGGACGGTGATGTTCCATCAGGGCACCGTCGTCGCGGACTGACTCGCCGCTCACGCGTCATCGAGCCGAGACGGACCGGCCGGGCGTCGTCGAAGCGGAGGTCGCGCACCCGGGACAGGTCGGCCCAGAAGGCGCGCCCGCCGGGGGTCCTGCCGAGCGGGCCGACGACCCTGCGGAACCGGGCGATCTCCTCGGGGAGCGCGGGCCGCGCCGGGCCGGCCGTGCCCACGAGCTGGACCCCGGGGCTCTGCTCGAACCGCCCGCGGAGCAGCGCGCGCAGCCAGCGGAGCGGGCCGCTGTCGACCGCCAGCACCGTCACCCGGGGGTCGAGTGCGAGGTTGCGTGCGAGCCGCGCGTTGAACACGTCGAAGTAGATGCCCGAGCGGGCCTCTCGATCCAGCAGGATCGAGCCGATGGGGGTGACGTGCGGGGAACCGTCGGGATTGCGGGACGCGACCGCGCAGTGCAGCGACGAGCGCACGGCGCGGCGCACGGTGGTGCGCGCGGCCGCCCACGGTACGTCCGGGGCGGTCACCGCGACGTCCCCGGGGCGGTGACGAAGACGGTGCCGCGGGCGATGGCGCACAGGCGCGGCTCGCCGTCGCCGGACTCGTGCCAGATCTCGGCGGTGGCCACGGCGTGCGTTCGGGCCCGGTGTACGACCGTCGCCGCGGTGCGCAGTCGCCCGTCCCGCGCCGCGCGGAGGTAGTTCACGTCCACGCCGCCGGTGAGTACGTCCGTGCCGAGGACCGACCCCGCCGCGAAGGTCAGCGCGTTGTCGGCCAGGTACGCGAGGACGCCACCGTGGGCGACGCCGAACTGCTGTCGGTGCCGGTCCTCGATGTCGAGGACCAGCTCCGCAACGCCCCCGCCGAACGCCGTGATCCGCGCGCCGACCACGGCGTTGAAGGGCTGGGCGTCGAGGATCGCCGAGGCGAGGGCGAGGGACTCCGCGTTGGGTTCGAGCATGACGGCTCCTTTTTGGGGACTTCTCTCTAAAACAGGTCTAACATAGGATCGCGGTCATGGGAAGGCCGAGGCTGCACGATCCGGACGGGCTGCTCGACGCCGCCGTCCGGCTCTTCGCGCGGGACGGGACGCGGGGCCTCACGGTGGCCGCTGTCGTGCGGGAGTCCAAGTCGCCCAGCGGATCCGTGTACCACCTCTTCCCCGACCGTCCCACTCTGCTCGCGGCCGTCTGGCTCCGGACGGTCCGCCGGTTCCACGAGGACTACACCGCGGCCTGGGGAGACCTCGCGGCTAGCTCCGACGCCGCGTCGAGCGCGCGGTGGATCGTGGAGCGCTGCCGCGCCGACCTCGGCGAGGCGCTCGTCCTGCAGGCCGGACCCCAGGCGTTCGCCGTCGACTCCTGGCCGGCCGCCGCGGCCGCCGAGTGGGCGGCGCTCGACACCGAGCGGCAGGACCGGATCGCGGGGATCGTCGGCCGAGTGGCCGCGGATGCGGGATGCTCGCGTGCCGACGTCGCCTTCGCCCTGTACGAGCTGCCCCTCGCGGTCGCGCGCCGGCACCTCGTCGCCGGCGAGCCGCCGCCGCCCGCCGCGGCGGATCAGGCCGAACGCCTCGCCGGACGACTGCTGCGCGACTGAGGGCTATCCGGCGAGGGCGAGGAGCGCGGCGTCCCGGCCGATCTCGACGGCGCGGGAGATCAGCGGACCGTCGCCCGAGAGCCTGCCGACGGCAGGGCTCCCGGATGGGACCCAGACCTGCAGCACCTCGGCGGTGCCGACCGCGGCCGGCTCCGGAGCGGGGGCGGCGCGGCGGGCGGTGAAGTACGCGTCCAGGACCCACTGCTCGGCGCGGGAGGAGCGGGGCGCCGCGTCCTCCGAGGTGGTGCGCAGCACGAGCAGGTGCGTGGCGCCCTGATCGATCGGGGTGGCCAGGGGTACCTTCTCCGCGAGGCCGCCGTCGAGGAACTCCCGCCCGGCGAGCCGCACGGGCCGCCCCGCGAGCAGAGGGAGGGCGGTCGTCGCGCGCAGCGCGGTGCGCAGCGTCGCGGCGTCGGTGACGTAGGGCGCGAGGTCGGCCACCCGGCGGGTGTGCGCGTCGACGGCCAAGGGGTGCAGGGAGATCGGGCTGGCGAGGATGGCGGCGAAGTTCATCGGCGTGACGTCGGAGTAGACCCGGTCCACCAGGTGTTGCGTGTCCACCACGACGCCGCCGCGCAGCGCCCGCCGCGGGTGCACCACGCGCTCGGCCAGCACCTCCTCCCAGCCCCACGAGGGC
Source organism: Tsukamurella sp. USMM236 (assembly GCF_037148755.1). Lineage (NCBI taxonomy): Bacteria > Bacillati > Actinomycetota > Actinomycetes > Mycobacteriales > Tsukamurellaceae > Tsukamurella > Tsukamurella sp. USMM236. The sequence goes on along the minus strand of NZ_JBBCSS010000004.1, from coordinate 354,680 downwards.
AGCCACCGTCGGCCCTCGCCGGAGACCAGCCACGCCGCGTTGAGGCCGCCGCCCGAGGTGCCGTAGATCGCGTCGACGGCGGGCAGCAGGCCGAGCTCGTCGACCGCGATCGCCATCCCCGCGGAATACGCGGAGCGCGAGCCGCCGCCCTCGATGCACACGGCGATCCGCAGCCCGTCGGAGCGCTCTCCCGGAAGGCTTCCGGAGGTGAGCCGCGCTCGCAGCGCCTCGAGCACCGTCATCGGGCCGGCACCCCGTACCCGGCGAGGCCGAAGGTGTCGGTCAGCCGGTACGTCCAGGCGCTGATGCCGCCCTCCTGGTTGCCGCCGACGGTGGTGACGCTGTCGCCCGACACCGCGACGACGAAGTTGGTGTGCTGGCGCATCGCCGGGTGCTCCGGCGTGTACAGCACGACGTCGCCCGGCTGCGGCCGGTACGCGGTCGCCGACTCCAGCTTCCCGGCCTTCTGGAAGTACTCGGTGAGCGTGTACACGCCGGGGATGCGCCAGGTCCCGGAGTTCGGGTTGTGCAGCGGCAGGCCGGAATCGCGGAGCACCGTCGAGACGAAGTCGGCGCACCAGGGCTCGTCGACGCCCTCCGAGAAGTACGTGCCCGGGCGGTTGGCGTCGAACTCGCGGCGCACGTTCTCCAGGATCCGGACGCGCGCGGGATCGAGGCCCGCGGTCGAGACCGCGGGGTAGACGCGGGGCTTCAACTCGGCGGGGAGGTGCTTCGTGAGCGGCGTCTGATGCACGCTGGAGAGCCACACGACGCCGCCCGCGAGCACCACCAGCGCGGCGACCACCGCGGCGGCGACGAGCCCTGCCTTCCTCAACCCCATGAATCCACTGTACTCAGTGGTGAACCTGCGATCATGGGGCGATGAGCCCGCGCACCGTGACCTGCAGGATCAAGCCCGGCAGCCGCAAGGGCCCCGCGGTGGAGGTCGACGATGCCGGCGCGCTCACCCTGTTCGTGCGCGAGCCGGCCACCGAGGGCAAGGCGAACAAGGCCGCCGTCGAGTTGCTCGCCTCCCACCTCGGGGTGCCGAAGTCCCGCGTGCGGCTGATCGCGGGGCAGACCAGCCGGCTCAAGCGGTTCGCCGTCGACGACTGAGGTGACGCCCGCCGTCACGGAGCGGCATGGCATGCTGGAAGGTGCAGCTGGTATGTCGCGCCGAAGCCTCGGGCCGCGACAACTCGGTGCCGTGGGGAACCGCGGATCGAGAGGGAACCCGGTGGGAATCCGGGACTGTCCCGCAGCGGTGAGCAGGAACGAAAGTCGCGACGAATGCACTGGGCCGCAGAGCCTGGGAAGCAGCGACCGGTAGGAGCCCCAGGGCGCGCCTGCGAGTCCGAATACCTGCCCGCTGTACCGGACGCGCCGCGTCCGGTGGTGTGCCGCCTCGCGGACCGGGCGTGCGACCGCACAGGACGAACGGACGTCGCACGTCGACGGTCCGCGAGTCGTGCGTACGTGCGTCCGGACGGGTGGCCCGCCCTGGCTACGCACGAAAGGAACGGTCCTTCACGTGACCGCACCGAATTTCACCCGCACCGTCCTCGGTGTTCCCCGCATCGGCCCCCGGCGCGAGCTCAAGCGCGCGATCGAGGGCTATTGGAAGGGCTCGATCACCCGGGCCGAGCTCGCATCCACCGCCGCCGGCCTCCGGCGCGACGAGTGGGCACGGCTGGTCGCCGCCGGGCTGGATTCCGTCCCCACCAACACGTTCAGCTACTACGACCAGATGCTCGACACCGCGGAACTGCTCGGCGCCCTGCCGCCCCGGGTCGCGGGGATCGAGGATCCGCTCGACCGGTACTTCGCCGCGGCGCGCGGTACCGCCGAGGTCACCCCGCTCGAGATGACCAAGTGGTTCGACACGAACTACCACTACCTCGTTCCCGAGATCGGGCCGGCGACCGCCTTCGCGCTGCACCCCGAGAAGGTGCTCGGCGATCTGGACGAGGCGCTGGCGCAGGGCGTCCCGGCGCGCCCGGTCGTCGTCGGACCGCTCACCTTCCTCGCGCTCGCCAAGCCGGTCGACGGTGCCGGTGAGCCGCTCTCCCGCCTGGACGAGCTCCTGCCGCTCTACCGGGATCTCCTGGCGCGGCTGGCGGCCCGGGGTGCGCAGTGGGTGCAGATCGACGAGCCGGTGCTGGTGACGGAGGCGGGCCTGTCGCTCGCCGGCGAGGCGGCGCGGGTGTACGGCGAGCTCTCCTCGGCCGCCGACCGGCCGTCGATCCTCGTGGCGACGTACTTCGGCTCGCCGGGGCCGTCGCTGGAGGCCCTGGCCGGCACCGCGATCGAGGCGGTCGCCGTCGACCTGGTGACCGATCCCGCCGCCGTCGCGGCGGTCGCCGCCGTGCCGGCGCTCCAGGACAAGCTGCTGCTCGCGGGCGTCGTCGACGGGCGCAACGTCTGGCGCACCGACCTGGCATCGGCGTCGGCGACCCTGGGCATGCTGTCCGGGTCAGCGGGTGCGTTGGCCGTGAGCACGTCCTGCTCGCTGCTGCACGTGCCCTACGCGGTCGCCGCGGAGATGGCGCCCGAACCCGCTGGCGCCGAGGGGGTTCGCGCCTGGCTGGCCTTCGCTCAGGAGAAGATCGACGAGGTCGTCGTCCTCGCCCGCGCCCTCACCGAGGGGCGCCCCGTGGTCGCCGCGGAGTTCGGGCGGAGCGCCGCGGTCCGTGCGGCCCGCAGCGCGGATCCCCGCCTGAACGATGCGACGGTGCGCGACCGCCTCATCGCCCTGCGCGCCACCGGGACCGGCCGAACCGCGGCCGCCGATCGCGCCGTGGTCCAGCGGGACCGGCTCGATCTCCCGTTGTTGCCGACCACGACCATCGGCTCGTACCCGCAGACCGGCGCGATCCGGGTCGCCCGCGCCGACCTGCGCGCGGGGAGGATCGACGAGGCCGAGTACGTGCGGCGCATGCAGTCCGAGATCGCCGATGTGGTCGCGCTGCAGGAGGAGCTCGGCATCGACGTCCTCGTCCACGGCGAGCCCGAGCGCAACGACATGGTGCAGTACTTCGCGGAGCGCCTCGACGGCTTCCTCGCGACCGAGAACGGGTGGGTGCAGTCCTACGGCACTCGGTGCGTGCGGCCGCCGATCCTGTACGGCGACGTGCACCGCACCGATCCGATGACCGTCTCGTGGATCACCTACGCGCAGACGCTCACGGAGCGGCCGGTCAAGGGCATGCTCACCGGGCCGGTCACGATCCTCGCCTGGTCGTTCGTCCGCGACGACCAGTCGCTCGCCGAGACGGCCGACCAGGTGGCGCTCGCGATCCGCGACGAGACGGTGGACCTCGAGCGGGCGGGCGTGCAGGTCATCCAGGTCGACGAGCCCGCGCTGCGTGAGCTGCTGCCGCTGCGGGCTGCGGACCGCTCGGCCTACCTCGCTTGGGCAACGGGCTCGTTCCGGCTGTCGACCTCGGGCGTGGCCGACGGCACCCAGATCCACACGCACCTCTGCTATTCGGAGTTCGGCGACGTGATCGGCGCGATCGCCGATCTCGACGCGGACGTGACGTCGATCGAGGCCGCGCGGTCGCGGATGGAGATCCTCGCCGACCTCAACGAGGCGGGCTTCGCCAACCAGGTCGGGCCCGGTGTCTACGATATCCACTCGCCCCGGGTCCCGGCGCAGGAGGAGATCGAGTCGTCGCTGCGTGCGGCCCTGGACGCCGTGCCGGCGCAGCGGCTGTGGGTGAACCCGGACTGCGGCCTGAAGACCCGCGGTCAGCAGGAGACGGTGGCCGCCCTGCGGAACCTGGTCGCAGCGGCGAAGGCGGTGCGCGCCACGCTGTGAGAGAAGGAAGGGCCCGGCCGCGTTCGCGCGGCCGGGCCCTGTCCGTGGTGCGGGTCAGCCCTCGATGACGGCGACAAGGTCGCCACCGTCGACCTGGGTGGCCCCGGCGAGGGCGACGCGGGTGACGGTGCCGGCGACGGGTGCGGTGATCGCGGCCTCCATCTTCATCGCCTCGATCGTCGCGATCTGGTCGCCGACCTCGACCGTGGAACCGGCGTGGACCGTGGGGGTGACCATGCCGGCGAACGGCGCGGCGACGTGGCCCGGGTTCATCTTGTCCGCGCGTTCCGCGGCCGGGATGTCGGCCTTGACCGAGTCGTCGCGAACGGCGACGGTGCGGAGCTGGCCGTTGAGGGTGCACACCAGCGTGCGGTTGCCGTGCTCGTCGGGCTCGCCGACGCCGTCGAGCTTGATGAGCAGCTCGACGCCGGTCGCGAGCTGTACGCGGTGCTCCTCGCCCTGCCGCAGCCCGTAGAGGAACTGGTTGGTCGAGAGCTTCGAGACGTCGCCGAACTCCGCGCGGTGCTCGGTGAACTCGCGCATCGGACCGGGGAACAGCAGGCGGCTCAACGCCGCTCGCCGCTGCTCGCTCGTTCCGGCGAGTTCGGCGGCCTCGTCGGCGGGGACCTCGGTCACGGGCGTCGCGCCCGCGCGGCCCTCGAGGGCGCGGGTGCGCAGCGGTTCCGGCCAGCCCGCGGGCGGGGTGCCGAGCTCGCCGCGGAGGAAGCCGATCACGGAGTCGGGGATGTCGTACTTGCCGGGGTCGGCGGCGAACTCGTCCGGGCTGACGCCCGTGCCGACGAGTGCGAGCGCGAGGTCGCCGACCACCTTCGACGACGGCGTGACCTTGACCAGGCGGCCGAGCATGCGATCGGCCGCGGCGTAGGAGTTCTCGATGTCCTCGAACCGCTCGGCCAGGCCGAGCGCGCCGGCCTGCTGCCGCAGGTTCGACAGCTGGCCGCCGGGGATCTCGTGGTGGTAGACCCGCCCCGTCGGGGCCTTGAGGCCGGACTCGAACGGCGCGTAGGCCCCGCGCACGGCCTCCCAGTAGGGCTCGAGCGCGCAGACCGCGTCGAGGTCGATCCCGGTGTCGCGCTCGGTGTGCGCGGTTGCGGCGACGATCGACGACAGCGAGGGCTGGCTGGTGGTGCCCGACAGCGGCGCCGCGGCGCCGTCGACGGCGTCCGCGCCGGCGGTCCACGCGGCGAGGTAGGTGGCGAGCTGCCCGCCGGGGGTGTCGTGCGTGTGCACGTGCACGGGCAGGTCGAACTCCTTGCGCAGCGCGGTGACCAGTGTCGTGGCCGCGGCGGGCCGGAGCAGCCCGGCCATGTCCTTGATCGCCAGGATGTGGGCGCCGGCCTGCACGATCTTCTCCGCGACGCCGAGGTAGTAGTCCAGGGTGTACAGGTCCTCGGCGGGGTTCGACAGATCGCCGGTGTAGGACAGCGCGCCCTCGGCGACCGCGGTGTTGGTGGCGAGGACGGCCTCGATCGCGGGCCGCATCTGCTCGACGTCGTTGAGCGCGTCGAAGATCCGGAACACGTCCACCCCGGTCGCCGCCGCCTCGGCGACGAACGAGTCGGTCACCTGCTGCGGGTACGGGGTGTAGCCGACGGTATTGCGGCCGCGCAGCAGCATCTGCAGGCAGATGTTCGGCAGCCCCTCGCGGAGGGTGGCGAGGCGCTCCCACGGGTCCTCGTGCAGGAACCGCAGCGCGACGTCGTAGGTGGCGCCGCCCCACGCCTCCACCGAGAGCAGTTGCGGCGTGAGCCGGGCCTCGTACGGCGCGATCGTCGCCAGCGCCGAGGTCCGCACCCGGGTCGCGAGCAGCGACTGGTGCGCGTCGCGGAAGGTGGTGTCGGTGACCGCGAGCGCGGTCTGCGCGCGCAGGTCCGCGGCGAAGCCGGCGGGGCCGAGCCGCTCGAGTCGCTGTTTCGATCCCTCCGGCGCGGGCGCCGAAAGGTCCACCGCGGGAAGCTTGTCGACCGCGTAGATCTTCGTCGGGCGCACGCCGTGCGGCTTGTTGACGGTGACGTCCGCCAGGTAGCGCAGGATCTTCGACGCCGTGTCCGAGGAACCGCGCGCGGTGAGCAGCTCCGGGCGCTGCTCGATGAACGAGGTCGTCACCTCGCCGGCGACGAACGCCGGATCGGCCAGGACCGCCTGCAGGTAAGGGATGTTCGTCGCCACGCCGCGGATGCGGAACTCCGCGAGTGCGCGACGGGCGCGGACGATGGCCGTCGCCCGATCGCGGCCACGAGCGGTCAGCTTGACCAGCATCGAATCGAAATGCGGGCTGATCTCCGCGCCCACCGACGTGCCGCCGTCCAGGCGGATGCCCGCGCCGCCCGGAGACCGGTACGCGGTGATCCGGCCGGTGTCGGGCCGGAAGCCGTCCGTGGGGTCCTCCGTCGTGATGCGGCACTGCAGGGCGGCGCCGTTGAGCCGGATCGCGTCCTGCGTCAGGCCCAGCTCCGGCAGCGTGGCGCCCGCGGCGATCTTCAGCTGCGCCGCCACCAGGTCCACATCGGTGACCTCCTCGGTCACCGTGTGCTCCACCTGGATCCGCGGATTCATCTCGATGAAGACGTGCCGCCCCTCGGGGTTCACCAGGAACTCGACGGTGCCCGCGCAGCTGTAGCCGATCTCCTTGGCGAAGTTCACCGCGTCCGTGCAGAGCCGCTCCCGCAGCTCGTCGGAGATGTTCGGCGCCGGGGCCATCTCGATGACCTTCTGATGCCGCCGCTGCAGCGAGCAGTCGCGCTCGTACAGGTGGATCACGTTGCCGACGTTGTCCGCGAGGATCTGCACCTCGATGTGCCGCGGGTCGATCACGGCCTCCTCGAGGAACACCGTCGGATCGCCGAACGCCGATTCCGCCTCCCGCGAGGCGATCTCGATCGCGTCCCGCAGGTCCTCGATCGCCGTGACGCGGCGCATGCCGCGCCCGCCGCCACCTGCGACGGCCTTGACGAAGACGGGGAAGTGCATGTCCTGCGCGGCCGCGAGGAGCTCGCCGATGTCCGACGACGGAGCCGACGAATCGAGCACAGGCAGACCCGCCGCCCGCGCCGCCGCGATCGCCCGCGCCTTGTTGCCCGTCAGCTCCAGGACGTCCGCCGACGGCCCGACGAAGGTGATGCCGTTCGCCGCGCACGCCGCAGCCAGGTCGGGGTTCTCCGACAGGAAGCCGTACCCGGGGTATACCGCGTCCGCCCCGGCCTGGACCGCGATCCGGATGATCTCCCCGACGGTCAGGTACGCGCGGACCGGGTGGCCCTCGGCGCCGATCTGGTACGCCTCGTCCGCCTTCTGGCGGTGCGGGGAGTTGCGGTCCTCGTACGGGTAGACGGCCACCGTCTTCGAGCCGCTCTCCACCGCGGCGCGCAGGCCCCGGATCGCGATCTCACCACGGTTGGCCACCAGGACCTTGTCGAACATGTTCACCGGCGGTCGGTCTGCGGCGATGCCTGTCACTGGAGTGCTCCCGTCGTTGCATGTGGTTCGGTCCTATGGGGCGGCGTGCTGGGGGTGTCAGCCCGACGCTGTTCGAGAGAGACCCGATCAATCTTATCCGGAAGTGCGCGAAATGCTGAGTGAATGCTGGAGCCGCTGAGATATCCCGCGTCGGTGAGGCCAAAACATCCGATCTATTGCGTTCGGCAATCGGCTGCGCGAACCGAGTGCGGCGCACGAAACCCTGCTCGACCAGCATCGTATCAAACATATTTTATGTCTCAATGGCTCGCTGGGGAACCCCGACGTACGCGGACAGCGGACGAATCAGCGCGTTCGCCGCCGCCTGCTCGATGATGTGGGCGGTCCACCCCGTGATGCGCGACATCACGAAGATCGGCGTGAACACCTCCGTGTCGAATCCGAGGAGGTGATACGCGGGCCCCGTCGGGAAGTCCAGATTGGGCTTGATGCCGGTGGTGTCGTGCATCGTCTTCTCGAGGACCTCGTACATCCGTACCCACTTCTCCCCATCGGTACGCGCCGCGATGTCGAGGAGGGCCTGCTTCATGGTCGGAACCCGCGAGTCCCCGTTCTTGTACACGCGATGCCCGAAGCCCATCACCTTCTCCCGACGGTCGAGCTTGTCCCGCATCCATGCCTCGGCGTTCGCGGGATCACCGATCTCCTCCATGTCGTGCATGACGGCCTCGTTGGCGCCGCCGTGCAGCGGCCCCTTGAGGGCGCCGATGGCGGCGGTGACGGCGCTGTACATGTCCGACAGGGTGGATGCGACGACCCGCGCGGCGAAGGTCGAGGCGTTGAAGCTGTGCTCCGCGTACAGGATCAGCGACACCTCGAAGGCGCGGACGAGTTCCCGCTCGGGGATCGCGCCGAAGCACATGTGCAGGAAATTCTCCGCGTACCCGAGGCGGGGGTCCGGAGGGATCGGGTCGAGACCTCGGCGCCGGCGATGATCCGCCGCGACGATCGTGGGGAGGACGGCCAGCATGCGCAACCCCTTGGCCTGCAGTGCCTCCGGTGAGCAGTCCCACTCGTCCGGGTCATCCGCGCCGAGGAAGCTGATCGCCGTCCGGACGACGTCCATCGGGTGGCACGCGGCGGGCAGCCGCGCGATGAGCTCCAGCAACGAACGGTCCGCGGCCCGCGCGGCGCGCTCCGAGGCCTCGAAACGGACGCGCTCCTCGGGCGAGGGGAGCTCGCCGTTCCACAGCAGGTACGCGACCTCCTCGAAGCTGCACTGCGCTGCCAGGTCCTGTACCGCGTACCCGCGGTAGGTGAGCGAGTTGGTCTCGGGCTCGACCTTGGAGACGGCAGTCGTGTCCACGACGACGCCGGCGAGGCCCTTGTGGATGGTCGGACTGGTCATCATTGGCTCCTGGACAGTGTGAAATCGAATATGCCGGAATCGAAATCGTTGTACCGCTCGTACTGCAGCAACTCGTACAGGCGGCTGCGGGGCTGCATCCGGTGGAGCAACGCCTGCTGAGTGCCTTGCGCGGCGATCTCCCGCAGGCCCTCCTCCGCGGCGAACATCGCGAGGCGCAGCGTGGTGACCGGGTAGATCACCGCGTCGTAGCCGATCGACTCGAGGACGCCGGCATCGATCAGGTCGGACTTGCCGAACTCCGTCATGTTCGCGAGCAGGGGCGTGTCCACCGCCGCTCGGAACCGCTCGAAGTCGGCGGCGGTGTGGAGCGCCTCGGTGAAGATGAGATCCGCTCCGGCGTCCGCGTAGGCCCGCGCGCGAGCGATCGCCGCGTCGATCCCCTCGATCCCCGCCGCGTCCGTCCGAGCGCAGATCACGAAGTCCTGGTCGCGCCGCGCCGCGACCGCGGCGCGCAGGCGACGTACGGCCTCGTCGACGGGGACCACGGCCTTGCCGTCGAGATGACCGCACCGCTTCGGGTTGACCTGGTCCTCCAGGTGCAGGCCCGCGAGGCCCGCGTCCTCGAGAATCGTCACGGTGCGCGCCGCGCTCATCGGCTCGCCGAAACCGGTGTCGGCGTCCACGAGCGTGGGAAGGTCGGTGACCCTGGCGATCTGCTGTGCCCGGGTCGCGACCTCGGTCAGGGTGGTGAGACCGATGTCCGGCAGGGCCAGGTCGGCGGCCACCACGGCGCCCGAGACGTAGACGCCCTCGAAGCCGATCTCCTGGATCAGCTTCGCCGTCAGTGGATTGAAAGCGCCGGGAAGCCGGACGATCCGGTCCGAGGAGAGCGCGGCGCGGAAGGCCTTGCGCTTGTCGCTCGCCGAGGCCCGCGCCGCGATCAGGCCGCTCACGGCGGATTCGTCGCCGCTCATCGGAACAGTCCCGGGTTCAGCTCCGGGGTGCGGGCGAGCGCCTCGTCGGACGCGGTGAAGGTGAGCCGATCGAGCTCGCCGGCCCCGAGCGATCCGGCCCGCTGCGCGGCCTCGAGGAAGCGGTCCTGCTCGGCCTTCTCGACGACGCCATCGGCGAGGGTCCGGAACTTCTCGATGTACTGCTCGCGCGCGAAGGGCCGGGCGCCGAGCGGGTGCGCGTCGGCCACGGCGAGCTCGTCGACGATCACCTCGCCCGAGGCGAGGGTGATCTCGGCGCGGGCGCCGAAGGCCTTCTCGGACGGGTCCGTCGAGTGGTAGCGGCGCGTCCACTCCGGGTCCTCGGCGGTGGAGATCTTCTTCCACAGCGCGACGGTGTCGGGGCGCTGCGCTCGCTCGGGGGCGTACGACCGCTCGTGATGCCACCCGCCGTCCTGGAGCGCGACGGCGAAGATGTACATCACCGAGTGGTCCAGCGTCTCGCGGGAGGCCCGGGGGTCGAACTTCTGCGGGTCGTTCGAGCCGGTGCCGATGACGTAGTGGGTGTGATGGCTGGTGTGCAGGACGATCTTCTCGATCAGCTCGAGATCGCCGACCCGCTCGCGCATCCGGCGCGCGAGGTCGATCGGCGCCTGGCTCTGGTACTCCGCCGAGTGCTCCTTGGTGTAGGAGTCGAGGATCGCGCGCTTGGCCTCGCCGGGGCCGGGGAGCGGCACGGCGTAGCTCGCCTCGGGACCGCCGAGGAGCCGCGCGATCACGCCGTCCTCGCCCTCCCAGATGGGCGACGGTGCGCCCTCGCCGCGCATCGCGCGGTCGACGGCCTCGACCGCCATCTTTCCGGCGAACGCCGGGGCGTACGCCTTCCAGCTGGAGATCTCTCCCTTGCGCGACTGCCGGGTGGCGGTCGTCGTGTGCAGCGCCTGCCCGATCGCCTGGTAGATCGTCTCGGTGGGAAGGCCGAGGAGGGTGCCGATGCCGGCGGCGGCGGAGGGGCCGAGGTGCGCGACGTGGTCGATCTTGTGCTCGTGCAGGCAGATGGCGCGCACCAGGTCGATCTGGATCTCGTAGCCCGTGGCGAGGCCGCGGAGCAGGTCGGCGCCCGTCGCGCCGCGGTGTTGGGCGACGGCGAGGATCGGCGGGATGTTGTCGCCGGGGTGGCTGTACTCGGCCGCGAGGAAGGTGTCGTGGAAGTCCAGCTCGCGCACCGCGGTGGCGTTGGCCCACGCCGCCCACTCGGGCGAGAAGCGGCCGGGAACGCCGAATACGGTCGCGCCGGGGGAGTAGGGGTGCGCGACGGCCTGGGCGCGGGCGTTGGCGACCGGACGGCGCGCGACGGACGCGGCCGCCACCGCGGCGTTGTCGATGATCCGGTTGATCACCATCTCGGCGGTGTCGTCGGGCACGGCGACGGGGTCCGCCGCGACCTGCGCGATCTTCCAGGCGAGGTGCTCCTCGCGCGGGAAGTTCTCAGCTGAGCGGTGGGTGCGCACGGGGTGCGTCTGCACGTCGGGACTCCTTCTTGCCGGGATCGGTGATTCACACGCTATGCACGGCGGACGGTCCGCGAAATGTGTTGCACGTGTGGAATCGTGCAAAGGGCTGTTCGGCCTTTTGCGAATGTTGTGGAAATCGCGCGGGGTAGCATTCGCGACATGCAGAAGCTGTTCGTGGGTGCGCGCATCAAGCGCCTGCGGGACGACCGCGGCCTCACCCAGACCGCGCTCGCGAAGGCGCTGGAGCTGTCCGTCAGCTACGTGAACCAGCTCGAGAACGACCAGCGGCCGCTCTCCGTGCCGGTGCTGCTCAAACTGAACTCCACCTTCGACCTCGACGTCGGCTTCTTCGCGGCGGAGTCCGACGCCCGCCTCGTCGCGGACCTCCAGGACGCGCTGGCCGAGGGCGGCGACGGGGCCGCGGCGACGGCGGGCGAGGTCGAGGACCTGGTGGCGCGGTCGCCGGCGGTCGCCCGGGCCGTGGTCGCGATGCACCGCCGGCTCCGGGGGGCGACGGAGCAGGTCGAGCGGCTGTCCTCGGGGGTCGCGGCGGGGGCCGGCGGCGCGGTGGCCACGCCGTACGAGGACGTGCGGGACTTCTTCTACGACCGCCGCAATCACATCGCCGACCTCGACGACGCCGCGGAAGGTCTCTTCGAGAGCCGGGGCCTCACCGTCGGCGGGCTCGATCTGCAGCTCGCGCGGCTGCTCCGGGACGAGCACGGGGTCACCGTCCGGATCCGGGACGGCGAGCCGGACCGGTCCGGGCCCCGTCGGCACTACGACCCCGAGTCCCGCGTGCTCACGCTCGCGCGGCGGCTGGACCACGGGCAGCGCGCCTTCCAGATCGCCACGCAGATCGCCTTCCTCACCCGGGGCGAGGCGATGGATCGGATCGTCGGGGAGGCCACGACGCTGCCGACCCGGTCGCGGGAGTTGGCGCGGGTGGGACTCGCGAACTACTTCGCGGGCGCGCTGGTCCTGCCCTACGAGCGGTTCCTGCGCGCGGCCGAGGAACTGCGGTACGACGTCGACCTCCTCGGGGCGCGGTTCGAGGTGGGCTTCGAGACCGTGTGTCATCGGCTCTCCACGCTGCAGCGGCCGGGCCGTCGCGGCGTCCCCTTCTTCCTCGTGCGTACCGATCGCGCGGGCAACATCTCGAAGCGGCAGTCCGCCACCGCGTTCCACTTCTCCCGCGTCGGCGGGGGCTGTCCGCTGTGGGTGGTCCACGACGCCTTCACGTCCCCCGGCCGGATCCGCACCCAGGTCGCGCAGATGCCGGACGGCCGCGCCTACCTGTGGGTGGCGCGCACGACCTCCGACCGCGGGGCGGCCGGATACCTCGGGCAGGGGAGGGATTTCGCGGTGGGCCTCGGGTGCGACCTCGCGCACGCCCACAAGGTGGTGTACTCGCGCGGCCTCGCCCTCGACGACCCGGAGTCCTTCGTCCCCATCGGGGCGGGATGCAAGGTGTGCGACCGCCCGCGGTGCGCGCAGCGCGCCTTTCCGCATCTCGGCAGGCCGATCGAGGTGGACGAGAACCGGGCCGAGCCGATTCCGTACTCCTTTGCACGCGCATCCGACGCGGAAAGGGCATGATTACGCGCAACACACGCATCCCCAGGGGAGGTCGGATGAACGACGAGGTCGAGCCCGCGGCCGCCGAGGCCGGTACCGAGGCCGAGGCAGACGCCGCGCCCGCTGCCAAGGCTGTCGAGGCCGGTACCGGGACCGATGGCACCGGCGCGGAGGTCGCCGTCGCGAAGAGCGACGCCGAGGTCGCGAAGCCGGACGGGGGCGAGTCCGGCGCGGCCGCACTGCTCGACCGGTTCCGCGCCTGGTGGTCGCACCGCTACACGTTCACCGGCACCGCGGTCGGGCTCGTCTTCCTCTGGCTCTCGCTGACCCCGTCGCTGCTGCCGCGCGGCCCGCTGTTCCAGAGCCTCGTCAGCGGCGGTTCCGGCGCGCTCGGCTACATGTTCGGCGTCTTCGGGGTGTGGCTCGTGCGGTTCATGCGGTCGCGGGACTCCACCCCGCCCGTGCCGCGCAAGGCGTGGTGGGGACTGGCCGGCATCGGCATCGTCGGGACGACCGGCATGGTCCTGTTCTTCGACTCCTGGCAGACCAGGCTGCGCGACCTGATGGACGTCGAGTACCTGCGTTTCGTCGACTACCTGGAGATCGGCGTGCTGTCGATCGTGCTCCTCTACGTCTTCGTCGAGGTCGGCAAGGGCGTGCGCACGCTGGTGCGCTGGATCGCCGGCAAGCTCGGCACCTACTGCCCGCCCCGCGTCGCGGCGGTGGTCGCGGTCGGTCTCGTGCTGCTCCTGTCCGTCGGCGTGATCAACGGCGTCGTCGTGCGCGGCGCCATGGACGCGATGAACAACACCTTCTCGAAGGTCAACCGGGAGGGCGGGACTGACCGGCCCGCGCCCACCAGCGCGTTCCGATCGGGCGGTCCGGGCTCGCTCGTGGAATGGTCCTCGCTGGGCAAGCAGGGGCGCGTGTTCGTCTCCAATGCGCAGACCGTCGAGCACCTCACCGCCTTCAACGGCGCCCCCGCCATGGAGCCGATCCGGACCTACGCGGGCCTCGGCTCCGTGGACTCCGACGACCCCAACCGGTACCAGGCGATCGCGGAGAAGACCGCGCAGGAGCTGGAGCGCACGGGTGGCCTGCAGCGCAAGGTGGTCGCGGTGGCGATGACCACCGGAACCGGTTGGGTCAACGAGGCGGAGGCCGGGGCGCTCGAGTACATGTACAACGGCGACACCGCGATCGTCAGCATGCAGTACTCGTTCCTGCCGAGCTGGCTGTCCTTCCTCGTCGACAAGCAGAACGCCCTGGACGCCGGCCAGGCGCTGTTCGAGGCGGTTGACAAGCGGGTCAAGGCCCTGCCCGAGGGGCAGCGACCCAAGCTCGTGGTCTTCGGCGAGAGCCTCGGCTCGTTCGGCGGGGAGGCCCCGTTCCTCTCGCTCAACAACCTGCTCGCCCGGACCGACGGTGCCCTCTTCTCCGGTCCCACCTTCAACAACGAGATGTGGGTGCGTCTGACCGAGCAGCGCGACGCGGGCTCGCCCGAGTGGCTGCCCGTCTATCAGCAGGGGGCCAACGTCCGGTTCGCCGCCCGCGCCGAGGATCTCGCGAAGCCGACGGGGCCGTGGAACGGGCCGCGCGTGGTCTACCTCCAGCACGCGTCCGATCCGATCGGCCGGTGGACCCCGGACCTCGCCTTCAGCAAGCCGGACTGGCTGCGGGAGGAGCGCGGTGTCGACGTGCTGTCCTCGGTGTCGTGGGTGCCGATCGTGACCTTCCTGCAGGTCTCCGCCGACATGGCCGTCGCCGTCAACGTCCCGGACGGGCACGGGCACAGCTACGTCAAGGCCGCCGCGGACGCCTGGGCCGCGATCCTGGAGCCGCCCGGCTGGACGCCGGAGAAGACGGCGAAACTGCGGCCGATCCTCAACAGCCAGAACGGCTACAACGAGCCGACGGGCTAGCCGCGGCGGGGCGGCGCCGGTGTTCCGGCGCCGTCAGAGGGCCCCGTCGAAACCGTTCTGCCGCCACGCCTCGTAGGCGACGATCGCCGCGCTGTTCGCGAGGTTGAGGGAGCGGCGGCCGGCGAGCATCGGGATGCGGAGCGCCTCGGTGATGTGCGGGTCCCCGAGCACCTCCGGCGGGAGCCCCGTGGGCTCGGGGCCGAAGAGGAGGACGTCGCCGGGCCCGTACGCGACCTCGTGATGGTGCCGCGTCGCGTGCGCGGTGTAGGCGTAGACGGTGCGCGGCTCCAGCGCCGCCCAGGCGGCGTCGAGGTCGGCGTGCACGCTCACGTGCGCGAGGTCGTGGTAGTCCAGGCCGGCGCGGCGGAGCTTGGGCTCGGAGAGGTCGAAGCCCAGCGGCTCGACCAGGTGCAGCTCGCATCCGGTGACGGCGGCGATGCGGATCGCGTTGCCCGTGTTGGGGGCGATCCGGGGCTCGAAGAACAGAATGCGGAACACGGGTGACGATCCTGTCACCCGTGTCCCGCAGTCGCTGGAGGAGGGGCCGTCAGCCGACCAGGTCGGAGACGCGCTGCTGCACCTGCTTGGCGGTGCTGCGCAGCTGGAACGCCGAGATGACCTGCACGATGCCGATGGCGACGGCCCAGATGCCGGCGACCAGCACGAGCACCTCGACCGAGAACGGGTAGGCGATGAGCACCGCGCCGCCGGCGAGGCTGATCAGGCCCAGGATCACGACCCACACGCGGTTGGGGAGCTGCTTGTCGGAGATGCCGATCACGATGGACGTGACGCCCGAGAAGATCCAGCTGACGCCGATCCAGATGCCGAGGATCGCGACCGAGTTGACCACGTCGTCCCGGAAGCAGGAGACGCCGAGGACGAGCGCGAGCGCGCCGCTGATCACGGTGAGCACGCGGTGCTGCGTCTCGCCGAGGATGCCGGCGATCACCTGGAACGCGCCGGTCAGGAGCAGGAAGACGCCGAAGAGGATGCCGACGACGAGCGTGGTCGGTCCGGGCCACACCGCGATGATGACGCCGAGCACGATGGAGAGGACGCCGAGGGCGAGGATCGCCTGCCACGTCGACTTGACGCCCTGCTGGATGCCCTGCTGGAGGGGGTTCTGATGAGTCATGGAGTCAGTATCTGTTGGATGGCGAACGAAGGCGACTCGAACCGGCGGAAATCGTCGTGCTGATCCCAGGGCGATAGGATGTGGGCCGTGACGGCGCTTGTACTGGACGGTAAGAAGACCCGCGACGAACTCTTCGAGAGCTTCCGAGAGCGCGTGGCGGCGCTGCGGGCCCGCGGGGTCGTCCCCGGGCTCGGCACCGTGCTCGTCGGGGACGACCCGGGCTCGCGCTCCTACGTCAAGGGCAAGCACGCCGACTGCGCGAAGGTCGGCATCGAGTCGATCCGCCGCGATCTCCCGGAGGAGATCACGCAGGGCGAGCTCGAGGCCGTGATCGACGACCTCAACGCCGATCCCTCGTGCACCGGCTACATCGTGCAGCTCCCGCTCCCGAAGCACATCGACGAGAACGCGATCCTCGAGCGGATCGACCCGGCCAAGGACGCCGACGGCCTGCACCCGACGAACCTGGGCCGGCTCGTGCTCGGCGCCGCGGGGCCGCTGCCCTGCACCCCGCACGGCATCGTGCACCTGCTGCGCCGCTACGACGTCCCGCTCGACGGGGCGCACGTCGTGGTCGTCGGGCGCGGTGTCACCGTGGGGCGGCCCATCGGCCTCCTGCTCACCCGCCGCTCCGAGAACGCCACGGTCACGCTGTGCCACACCGGCACCCGGGACCTGGCCGCTGAGGTGCGCCGGGCCGACATCGTGATCGCCGCCGCCGGCGTGCCCGGACTGATCACCGCCGACATGGTCAAGCCCGGCGCCGCCGTGCTCGACGTCGGCGTCAGCCGCACCGAGGACGGCCTGCGCGGCGACGTCGCCCCCGAGGTCACCGAGGTCGCCGGTCACCTCTCGCCGAACCCCGGCGGCGTCGGTCCGCTGACCCGGGCCTTCCTGCTGGGGAACGTGATCGACGCCGCGGAGCGCGATCTCGCGCGTTCGGACGAGGCCTAGTGGCCGAACCCGCGGTCGAGCAGTACCGGCGCGCCCGCATGGTGCGCGCCGTGATCGCGAACGCGGGGTACGTGGCCGTCGTGGGGGTACTGACCACGGGGATGGTCCTGGTCGGGCTGGAGTACTGGCGCCGCGGCCTGTACGTCTTCGGCGCGGGGACGGGCCTCGCCGCGGTCCTGCGTGCCGCCCTGCCCGAACGGAGGCAGGGGCTGCTCCGGGTGCGGAGCAGGTGGTTCGACGTCACCGTGCTCGCCCTGGCGGCTGCGGCGATCCTCTTCGTCTCGTACGGGATCAAGGCGCTCGGCACCTAGCCAACCCGCATACTCGAAACTTCGAATTTACATTCTTGTATGTAACGTTTAGGCATCGGGTATGATGTGCTCAGGTAACGGTTCGTCGAGCGATCCGATCGGAGGTGCCATGCGGATCTCGTCCTTCGGTGCCTCCGTCGGCTCCGGACCCGTGCACTGCGTGCTCCTCGACATCGAGGACGGGCACGTGGTCGGCCGCGAGGCGCGCACCATCGATCCCGGTCCGTACCGCCTCGGGCGCCGCGGCAACCTGCTGTCCTCGGGCTTCGACCTCCTCGCCGGCCATGCGGAGCGCGACGTCGACGCATCCGCTGTGACCGTCCGTTCGCGGCGCGATCTGCTCTCCGTCCGCCTGGGCGCGCGCGGCGGCGTCCGCGCGGCGGGGATCGTCCGCGAGGCCGACGCCGTCCTGCGAGGCCTCGGCGAACGCGGCTCCATCGCCCGCTACGACACCGCGCTCGTCGCCGACCTCGGCGCCGATGAGACGCGCCTGTACACCGTGCGCGACGGTGCCGTCGTCGCCGAGCGCCGTACCCGCGCCGTCGTGCTCGACGGGGCCGGGGCCGCCTCGACCGACGACGTCGCCGCGCTCGTGCGCTCGGCGGCCTCCGCCGCCCCCGAGGCGATGGCACTCGTAGGCTCCGGCGCGCTGAACACCGTAGTGCGGGAAGCGATCGCCGGGGTGGCTCGGGACGCCGGCATCGAACCGCTCCTCATCGACGAGCCCGAGACCATCACGGCGTCCGGTGCCGCGTTGATCGCGGCGGACCGCCGGGCGGCGGGCGCCGCGCCGTCGTCGCTGGTCGACAGCGGCATCGGCGTCCTGGGCGGGCACAGCGTCCGCCTCACCGCGGCGATCCTGCCGCTGCTCGTGGTCGCCGCGCTCACCGGTGCGGTGCTGGCCACGGGGTACGCGACGGGGATCATCGGCCCCGCCGCGCGCAGCACGGAGCAGGTCGTCCCCACCTCCTCCGACTCGGTGACCTCCGAGGAGGACGAGTCCGCGTCGGAGACCAGGATCGCCACCGTCACGTCGTCACTGCCGCCGGAGCGGCCTGTCGTGCCCACTACCGTGGCGCCCGAGCCGGGGCGCGGGGACGCGGTCACCCCGACGATGACGACCTTCGCGCCGCCGCCCGTGGTGCCCACCACGACTCGGCCGCCGGTTCCCACGTCGCCGACCGCTCCGCCGACGTCGCCGACGGGAACCCTCCCGACCACGATCCTCCCGAGCATTCCTACCGGCACCCCGACCGGCACCCCGACGGGGTCGCCGTCCGGGACCACGGGGCCGGGCACGCCGACGGAGGGTACGGGCACGAACCCGCCGAGCCCGGACGCCCCGCTGCCCATGCCGGGGAACGGCCTCGTCGCCCCCGGCGCCGGCGGCGCGCAGGGCACGGGCGGCTCGAGCTCGAATCCGGTGAACACCGGAGCGGCGCAGTCGGATCCGTCCTCCGCCGAGGTGGCGCCGGGGCCGGCGATCGGCGACGTCGCGGCGCCGACGGTGACCGAACCCGCACCCTGACGGGACGTTCCGCCCGGCGGGTCAGCGGCGCGCGAACTCCAGGGTCCGGCGCAGCAGTGCCGCCACGGCGTCCATCTCGGTGAGGAAGCCGTCGTGCCCGTCGCGGGAGTGCACGATCACCAGATCGTCACTGCCGGGCAGCGACTCCGCGAGCTCGCGCTGCAGGCGCAGGGGGTAGAGGCGGTCGGAATCGATGCCGCCCACCACGACCGGGACCCGGCAGCCCCGCAGGGCCGCCTCGACGCCGCCGCGACCGCGGCCCACGTCGTGATGGTTGAGCACGTCGGTGAGCACCACGTAGCTGCCCGCGTCGAACCGGTTCACCAGCTTCGCGGCCTGATGCTCGAGGTAGGAGGTCACGGCGTACCGGCCGCCCGCGCGGGGATCCTCGTCGCCCTGCGGCCGGTTCTCGAACCGGCTGTCCAGCTCGACCTCGGTGCGATAGGTCAGGTGCGCGATCCGCCGCGCGACGCCGAGGCCGGCGTCGGGATGCGTGCCGCTGTCGTGGTAATCGCCGCCCTGCCAGGCCGGATCGGCCTTGATCGCGGCGATCTGCGTGGTCTGTGTGCCGATCTGGTCGGCCGTGGCGCGGGCGCCCACGGCGAGGACCAGCGCCGAGCGCAGGAAATCGCCGTACATCAGGGCCCATTCGAGGGCCCGCGCGCCGCCCATCGACCCGCCCACGACAGACGCGATGTCGTGCACGTCCAACGCGCGCAGCAGCGCCGCCTCGGCCTCCACCTGGTCGCGGACCGTGATCACCGGGAAGCGGGAGCCGTAGGGGCGACCGTCCGGCGCGATCGACGCGGGCCCCGTCGAACCCGAGCACCCGCCCAGGACGTTCGCGGAGACGACGCACCACTCGTCCGTGTCGACGGCGGCGCCGGGGCCGATCAACCCGTCCCACCAGCCGGCGGAGCGGTGGTCGTCGTCCGCCGGGCCGGTGACGTGGGAGTCGCCCGTCAGGGCGTGGAGCGTCAGGAGCACGTTGTCCCGTGCCGCGTTGGGGGTGCCCCAGCGTTGGAAGGTCATCGTGACGTCCTCAAGGACCTCACCCGACTCGAGGACCAGGGGGCCGAGCGCGACCGACTGCAGCGCACCGTCGGGAACCCGGGCCCAGTCGCCCGGGAGGCTGTCGGTGGGCCGGCCTGTGCGGGTGCTGATGGTCACCGAACCCTCTCCTCGCGCTTGCCACCCGGCGGGGGCCGCCGGGAAACCGGGTCATCACCCGGGGCACCCCACCGCGGTGGAGGGTTGCCGGTCAGCAAGCCGGGGCTGCGCACTGACACTCATGACCACTGGCTGCAGCATAACCGACGGGCAGTTCCGTGAACGAGGTCACAGGGGTGGGCGGGAAGCGCGGAAGGCGGTGAGGCGTTACACCGTTCCGTGGAATCTTCTACCCGGACCAGGCTGGCGGTCGGCGCCATGGCGCTCGGCGGCTTCGGCATCGGCACCACCGAGTTCGCCGCGATGGGGCTGCTGCCCGACATCGCCGCCGACCTCGAGGTCACCGAGCCGGTCGCCGGCCACGTGATCTCGGCGTACGCGCTGGGCGTCGTGGTCGGGGCGCCCCTCATCGCGGCCGCCTTCGCCCGGGTGCCGCGCCGGGTGCTCCTCATCGCGCTGATGATCGCGTTCACCGTCGGCAACGCGTTGTCGGTGTTCGCCCCGACCTACGGGACGTTGATGGCGGCCCGCTTCGTCGCGGGGCTCCCGCACGGCGCGTTCTTCGGCGTGGCCGCGCTCGTCGCGGCGCACCTCGCGGGCCCCGCGGAGCGCGGTCGCGCGGTCGGGCAGGTGCTGATGGGGCTCTCGGTCGCGAACGTGATCGGCGTGCCGCTGGTCACCTGGCTGGGGACCGCCCTGAGCTGGCGGTACGCCATGGGCGTCGTGGTGGTGATCGGCGCCGTCACCGTGGCGGCGCTGCTGGCCTTCCTGCCGTCGGTGCAGATCCCCGTGACCAACCCGCTCACGGAGCTGGGCGCCCTCGCGCGGCCGCAGGTGTGGTTCGCGCTGCTCACCGGCGTCGTCGGCTTCGGCGGCATGTTCGCCGTGTACACGTACATCTCCACCACGCTCACCTCGGTCTCGGGCCTGAGCGCGGCCTCGGTGCCGGCGGTCCTGGCGGCGTACGGCGTCGGCATGGTGATCGGCAACGTCGTGGGCGGCCGCGCCGCCGACAGCTCGGTGACGCGGTCGATCGCGGTCGCGCTGGCCGCGCTCGTCGTGCTGCAGGCGCTGTTCTCGGTGTTCGCGCCGCAGCCCTTCGCCGCGGTGACCCTGTTCTTCCTCATCGGCCTCACCGCCTCCGCACTCGTGCCCGCGCTCCAGACCCGCCTGATGGACGTCGCCGGCGAGGCGCAGACCCTGGCCGCCACGCTGAACCACTCGGCGCTCAACATCGCGAACGCGCTCGGCGCCCTCCTCGGCGGCGCGGTCATCGCGGCGGGCGGCGGGTACACCGCGCCCGCGCTGGCGGGCAGCGCGCTGGCGCTCGCGGGCCTCGTCGTCTTCGGGATCGGGATGCTGCTCGCGCGGCGGACCGCGGAACCTGTCGGAGCCCCTCGGTAGGGTCTTGGACTATGCGAAGGATTCTCGCCCTGTGCGCGATCGCGCTGCTCACCGTCTTCGGGCTCGTGGCGTGCGGCAAGTCGACCGCCGAGCCGTCCGCGACGGCCATGCCGGCAACCACGTCGGCGGCCGGCGCGTCGGGCGGCGCCCGCGCCTCGGCACCGTCGAACTCCGCGGTGCCCGCGCGCGTCCTCGCGACGCTCGCCCGGATCGACGCGGGCACGTGGCCGCCGAAGGACGGCTCGGGTACGCAGGGCGGCCGCAACTTCGGAAACTTCGAGAAGCGCCTGCCCGCGACCGATAAGCAGGGCAAGCGCGCGAAGTACACGGAGTGGGACGTCAACGTGAAGAAGTCCGGCCGCGGCCGGGACGCCGAGCGCATCATCACCGGGGCCGACGGCGGCGCCTGGTACACCCTGGACCACTACGAGACCTTCACGAGGATCCGATGAGCACCCTCCCGCAGTTCCTCACCTCCGGCGCCGGTGCCGCGCTGACCGGCACCGATCTGGACTCCCTCAAGCGTCGCGAGCGCCCGCGGGTGCTGGTGGCCCGCGGCAGCCGCATGCGCACCAAAGCCGCACTCCTCGACGAGGTCTCGGCCGCGCTGCAGTTCCCGCTCGACTTCGGTGCCAATTGGGACGCGCTCGCCGACAGCCTGGGCGATCTCGACTGGCTCGGCGGTCCGGCGGCGGTCGTGCTCGGCGTCGCCGAGGCCGAGCAGGTGCTCGCCGACGAGGCCGGCTCCCTGGCCACGTTCGTCGCGGTGCTCGCCGACCGGGAGGTGCAGGTGCTGCTGTCCGTGTCCGACGGTGCCGATGTGCCCCGGGTGCGCTCCGCCTGGGCCGCGGCCGGCCTGACCGTGGAGGCGCTCGCGTGATCATCACGTCGATCAACGTCAACGGTATCCGCGCGGCGGTGAAGCAGCGCTCCGAGGAGAACCTCGGCATGCTGCCCTGGCTTCGTGGGACGAAGGCGGAGGTGGTGCTCCTGCAGGAGGTGCGCGCTACCCACAAGCAGACGCTGACGGCGCTCGCGCCCGCGCTGGAGGAGGGCTGGCACCTCGCTGCCGCCGAGTCCTCGACCGCGGGCCGCAACGGCGTCGCCGTGCTCTCGCGGCGCGAGGCGGACGCGGTGCGCGTCGGCTTCGGCAGCGAGGAGTTCGACCACGCGGGCCGCTACCTCGAGGCCGACTTCGACGGGCTGACCGTCGGCTCGCTGTACCTCCCGTCGGGCGACGTGGGTACCGAGCGGCAGGACGAGAAGGACCGCTTCCGCGCCGAGTTCGGCGCCTACCTGGCGAAGCTGGGCCGGCGGCGCCGCGAGGTGCTGGTGTGCGGCGACTGGAACATCGGCCACACCGAGCTGGACATCAAGAACTGGAAGGGCAACGTCAAGAACTCGGGCTTCCTGCCCGAGGAGCGGGCCTGGATGAGCGAGTACATCGGCGAGGGGCGCGCCTTCAAGGACGTCGTGCGCGAGCTGCACCCCGGCGAGCCGGGGCCGTACGCCTGGTGGTCCTGGCGGGGCAAGGCCTTCGACAACGACTCGGGCTGGCGCATCGACCTGCAGATCGCCAACAACGCGCTGGCGAAGCGGGCCGTGTCCGCGCACGTCGAGCGGGCCGAGGCTTACAACCTGCGCTGGTCCGACCATGCGCCGGTCACCGTGGAGTACGCGGACTAGGGCCGGTCCGCGGCCGGGCGCGCTCCGGCTCGCGTACGGGCAGGTCGATCGCGCGAAACGCCGGGGCGATCGGGCCGCCGGGGCCCGGTGGGACGGTCACGCCGGTCGTGATGATGTGCGCGAACGCCGTCAGATGGGCGGCCACCTCGATGGGCGCTGTGGACTCGGGGATCGCGGCGTAGCCGTGTGCGCACGCGCGTGCTGCGCCGAACGGGAGACCGAAGACCCGGGCGAGCACCGCCGCGAGCGCGTCGGCGCGGCGGTGCAGTGCGCGCACGTACCAGGCGTCCAGCTCCGGGGTGGTCCCGCGCAGCTCCTCGAGGCCGGGCTCCAGGTCGCGATACCCGCTGAGTGATGACCACCTCCGGTCGAGGGCGTGCAGATCGTTCAACAGATTGCGCAGGGTGATCGGTTGCGGTGAGACGGCGCCGGGATTCAGTGGATCGGGAACGCCCAGCGCCTCGAAGAAGCCTGCGGGCGGCCAGGCGAAATGTTCGTCTCCGGGCTCGATCGCCGTCGCCGCGGCGACCTCGGGATCGTCGAGGTCCGGGGGCCAGCACGGCCCGATCCGTTCGCGGGGTGCGAGTACCTTGCGGATGGCGTCCGCCGGTCGGGGCAGCCACCACGTCGTGGGGTATGCCGCCGCAGCCACTGTGGGGAAGTGCCGGCGCAGGGTTCGCGAACTGATGTCGCCTGTCGCCTCCGCCAGGTCGGTGAACGAGATGTTCGCGGTGTGGCGCGCTGCCATGAGGCGCAGGCACGCCTCGGAGACTCGGCGGTCGAAGGCCCTCTGCCGCGCAGGCATCACCGGCCCCGCCCAATACCGATCGCGCCGATCCTCCGCGTCGTACTGCGCCCGCCCAGGCGTCCTCGAATCCCCACCCATGCCGTCCCCCGATCGACCTGTTGAGTTGCGTGCCACGCTACCGACACCGTGCCCCGTCCGTGCTCGGTTCGGGAGTCCGGAGCGAGGAGGGAACGGAACGGGCGCTATGACATCGTGACCGCCAGTGACAGATCCGATACGAGTAGAACGGCCGGACGCCTCGCCGGGCACGAGCCTCGTTCGGAGGCGACGCCGGACCGCGGTCCTCAGGCGTCCGGTTTGTCACTGGCGGTCACGATTTCATAGTCAGCCGGTCGCAGTGGGTGCCCGTGTGTCGGCGCGGTCGCCCCCCCGCGCGTCGCACAGCCGGCACCGTCGGACCGAATACTGAGGAGACCCGCGGAACCGCGGTCGATAGACTCGTTCCTCGTGACGGAAACCGCCCCCACCCCCGCGAAGCGGCAGCGTGCGCTGTCGGGCATCCAGCCGACCTCGGATTCGTTCCATCTCGGCAACTACCTGGGCGCGGTGCGGCAGTGGGTGAAGCTGCAGGACGAGTTCGAGACGTTCTACTTCATCCCCAACATGCACGGCATCACGACGCCGCACGACCCGAAGGCGCTGCGCGAGCGCACCGTCTTCGCCGCGGCGCAGCTCCTGGCGCTGGGCGTGGACCCGGCCCGCTCGACGATGTTCGTGCAGTCGCAGATCCCCGAGCACGCGGAACTGACCTGGGTGCTCAGCTGCATCACCGGCTTCGGCGAGGCCAGCCGGATGACGCAGTTCAAGGACAAGTCGGCGAAGAACGGCACCGACAGCTCGTCGGTGGGCCTGTTCACGTACCCGATCCTCATGGCCGCGGACATCCTGCTCTACCGCCCGCAGCTCGTGCCCGTGGGCGAGGACCAGCGGCAGCACCTTGAGCTCACCCGGAACCTGGCGCAGCGCTTCAACACCCGGTTCAAGAAGACCTTCGTGGTGCCCGAGGCGTACATCGTCTCCGACACCGCGAAGATCTACGACCTGCAGAACCCCACCGCCAAGATGAGCAAGTCGGCGGAGTCCGACGCGGGGCTGATCAGCATCCTCGACGACCCCAAGATCATCGCGAAGCGGGTCAAGTCCGCGGTCACCGACACTGAGCGGGAGATCCGCTTCGATCGCGAGAACAAGCCCGGCGTCTCCAACCTGCTGACCATCGAGTCGGCGTTCACGGGCACCCCGATCCCGGAGCTGGAGCGCTCCTATGAGGGCAAGGGCTACGGCGATCTGAAGACGCAGGTGGCAGACGTGCTCGTCGACTTCGCCACGCCGCTGCGGGGCCGGGTCCAGGGCTACCTCGACGACCGCGCCGAGTTGGACAAGGTCCTGACCGCCGGTCGGGAGCGGGCACGCGAGATCGCGTCCCGGACCCTCGCCGACGTCTACGACAGGGTAGGGTTCCTGGCGCCCTAGCCCGTGTGCAGTAGCGAACTGCAGGAGGACGTCTCCACATGCTCCAGAAGTACCGCGACAAGTGGCCGTGGTTCGACCACATCATGGCGGCCGCGACCCGGTACCAGGACAAGAAGGGCGACTACTTCGGCGCCGGGATCACGTACTTCAGCGTGTTCGCCCTGTTCCCGCTGATCATGGTGGCCTTCGCCATCGGCGGCTACATCCTCATCAACGACGCGGACCTGCTCGCTGAGATCAAGGCCCAGATCAACTCCGTGATCAGCGACGAGAGCCTGCGCAAGTCGGTCAGCGACCTGGTGGACCAGGCGATCGCCTCGCGCAGCACCGTCGGCATCGTGGGTCTCGCCGGTGCCCTCTGGGCCGGCCTCGGCTGGATGGCGAACGTTCGCGCCGGTCTCACGGAGATGTGGGACAGCGAGGTGCCGAAGGAGAACTTCGTCAAGACCAAGTTCGCCGACCTCGGCGCGCTCGCGGGCCTGTTCGTCGCGATGGTGGCCTGCATCGCGCTGATGGCCGCGGGGAGCAGCCCGCTCACGGCCAAGCTCCTCGACAAGGCCGGACTGGACGATGCCCCCGGCCTCCACTTCGTCATCTCCGGGGCGACCCTCCTGGTCACGCTCCTCGCGCTGTGGCTCCTGTGGACCTTCGTGATCGCGCGTCTGCCGCGGGTGCAGTTCCCGTGGCGCAACGCCACCCGCGCGGGCCTCATGGCGGCGGTGGCGTTCATGATCCTCATCCAGCTCGCGACCCTGCTCATCGGCAACGCGATGAAGGGCCCGGCCGGCGCCACCTTCGGCCCGATCCTCGGCATCATGCTGTTCATCTACTTCACCGCGCGGATCGTGCTGTTCGCGACCGCGTGGGCCGCCACCGATCCGCGGAACCAGCGGTACGTGATCCCTGCCGCCCCGGCGCCCGTGGTGATCTCGCCCGTCATCCGCTCCGAGCCCGACGCCGGCCGGACCGCCCTCGCCGGCGCGGCCGGGCTCGTCGCCGGACTGGGCCTCGGCTCACTGCTGCGCCGCAAGCGCTGACGCGCGCCGCTCAGGCGTCCTCGGGCGCGGTCGCCCGCGGCAGCGTCCGGCCCCGGAAGAAGGCGGGCCGCGTCACGGCGCACGCGATCATCAGCGGCACGCCGAGGACCAGCATGCCGATGCCGATCACGAAGACGCCGCCGATCCCGCCGATCACCGTCTGTCCGTAGTCGGGCGCGATCATGTCGACCGCGCTCTGCA
This sequence comes from Tsukamurella sp. USMM236, assembly GCF_037148755.1. Taxonomy (NCBI): domain Bacteria; kingdom Bacillati; phylum Actinomycetota; class Actinomycetes; order Mycobacteriales; family Tsukamurellaceae; genus Tsukamurella; species Tsukamurella sp. USMM236. The sequence continues at coordinate 328,379 of NZ_JBBCSS010000004.1, read as the reverse complement.
CGAAGGCCCAGATCATCGCCGCGCCGCCGAGCACGGGGAAGACCAGGCGCAGCACCAGGTTCCGCATCGACCGGCGCAGTGTCCGCCGGAAGTACCACGCGCACGCGAACGCCGTGATCGCGTAGTAGAAGGCCACCGCCAGCCCCAGCGAGCTGATCGAGTCCTCCAGGGTGTTGCGGCTGAGCAGCGCGAGCGTGAGGTAGAAGGCGAGCGCGGACCCGCCCATCACGACGGTGCCGAACGACGGGGTGAGGTACTTCGGATGCACGCGCGCGAACCGCTCCGGCACCGCCCGGTAGATCGCCATCGCGAGCGTGCCCCGCGCCGTCGGCAGCACCGTCGACTGCGTCGAGGACAGCGCCGAGAGGGCGACCGTGAGCACCAACAGGCCCGCGAGCACCGCGCCCCCGACGGGCCGGCCGAGCACGGTGAGGACGTCGTCGTGGTTGTCGGTGTTGCCGAGCCCGAGGCCGGTCTCGCCGAAGCCCGAATACGACTGCACGGCAACGGCGACGAGCACGTAGGTGCCCATGAGCACGACCGTCGCGAGCACCGCGGCCCGGCCGGGCGTCGACGACGAGTCCTTGGTCTCCTCGCCGACGGCCAGGCAGGCATCCCAGCCCCAGTAGAGGAAGATGCAGAGGATCACCGCGGCCGCGATCTGGGAGGCGCTCAGCCCCGTCGGATCCAGCCAGTCCCAGCTCGGCCGCACGGCCTGCGGTCCCGCCGTGCCCCGGTACACCGCCCACAGCGCGGCCACCGCGGCCACGCCGAGCACCGCGAACTGGATGGACATGAGCACGTTCTGCATGCGCTCCGAGACGACGATCCCGCGGTACGACACCCAGGTCATCGCGACGATCAGCGCACACCCGAAGCCCACCACGGCGACGCGGTCGTCCGCGAGGGAGGTCAGGCCGACGAAGCGCAGGAGGTAGCTCGCCGCGATCTCGGCGACGTTCGCCAGGCAGATGATCGCCGAGACCGCGAGGCCCCAGCCGCCCAGCCAGCCGATCCACGGCCCGAACGCCCTACTGCCCCAGGTGAACGTGGTCCCGGCGTCGGGGGTGTCGGCGGCCAGTTCCTTGTACGCGACGGCCACCATGAGCATGGGAACGAAGGCGACCACGAACATCGCCGGCGCCTTGCCCTGCACGTGCCCGACGACGCCGCCGAGCGTCGCCGCGAGGCTGTACGCCGGGGCGGTCGACGAGAGGCCGATCGCCATGTTGCTCAGCAGGCCCAGAGAGTTCGAGCGCAGGCCCTTGTCCGGGACCGGTGCGGCGCCGACGGGCGCGGCGACCACCTCAGCGGCCCCGGTTGGTGCGCATCGCGGCGCCCACCAGGACGGCGATGAGGCCGAGCCCGCCGAGCCCGATCAGGAGCCGCGTGCCGTTGCCCATCCCCGACGGTCCGCTCTCCACCACCAGGTCCTCCTGCGCCCGCTCGGGCCGGCTCGCGGCACCGTCGGCCGCGACCAGCGTGCCCACGGACTTCCCGCGCAGCGCGACGCCGTAGTCGAGGAGCCGCCGGTACTGGTCCCAGTAGGTGTTGCCAGTCTGCGAGAGGCCGAACATCTGCACGATCACGTAGCGGTGGCCGTCGCGGTCGACCGCGCCGACGAAGGTCTTCTTCGCGTCGTCGGTGTAGCCGTTCTTACCGGCCACCGCGCCGGGGAAGTCGGTGAGCAGGCGGTTCTCGTTGACGATCGGATACGGCGCCACCGAGGTGGGGGCCGGCGGCGGGCTCTGTCCGGGCGGGGGCGGCGTCGACGGCGCGGTGGTCGGCACCGGCGGGTGGCCGGGGAACGTGACCTGCTTCGTCGATGCGATGCGCACGAACCGCTCGTCCTGCAGCGCCGCCCGCAGGAGGAGCGCCATGTCGTACGGGCTCGAGCTCATGCCGGGGCCGTCGAGGCCCGACGGTGACGCGGTCCGCGTATCGCGCGCGCCGAGGGACTCGGCCAGCGTGTTCATCTTCCGCAGGGTCGCGTCCACGCCGCCCAGCTGCCGCGCCAGGGCGTGCGCGGCGTCGTTGCCGGACGCCAGCAGGAGGCCCTCGAGGAGCTGCTCGACGGTGTAGCGGCCGCCGACGTTCACGCCCGCGCCGTTGCCCTCCTGCGCGGCGTCCTCGACGGTGCCCTCGACCACCGTCGTGAGGTCGAGATCGCGCAGCGCGACCTGCGCGAGCAGCACCTTGATCGTGCTCGCCGGCCGGTACCGGCCGTGCGGATCCTTCGCCGCGACGACGGTGCCGTCGGTGACGTCCGCGATGAGCCAGCCGGCGGAGTCGATGCCGGGCGGGACGGGCGGCGCACCGTCGGGCACGACGACGCCGCACCCGCCCAGCTTCGCGCCCCCGACGGGCGGGTCCGGCACGGCGAGCGGCGTGGGGCTCGGTTGCCCGGGCTTCGGGACCTCGGACTCGTCGACGGCGGGCGGCGGGACCTGCTTGTGCGGGCAGGCGTCGGTCACCAGGGTCTTCGCCGCGGGGCCGGGCGTGGGCGACGGTGCAGGGCCGGGCGTCGCGGCGGCCGGGGCGGCGAGTGCGCCGAGCAGGCCGGCGGTCGCGAGGACACGGCCCGCGGTGGTCAGAGTGCGCGCGATCATCGCGCTCATCGTAGTCCGCTACGGTGGCGGAATGACGGAGCGTTGTTCGAGTTTCACCGACGAGCCGCTCCCCGGGACCGCGACCACCGAGACCGGCTGGCTGTGCATCGAGAACGAGTCCGGGTGGGGCCGCGACCCGTTCTCGGGCGAGACCTTCGCGCCGGAGGTGGGCGAGGCCGTCGAGCGGTTCGCGGAGTCCCGGGGCCTGCGGGTGCTGCTGATCCGCCGGCCCGGCCGCGCCGGGGGCTTCCGCGGGCGGATGCGGGTCTTCGTGGCGAACTCGGTGCCGGGGGAGACCGCGCTGCGGATGTTCACCGTGGCCGACTACGCGGAGATCCCCGCACTGCCCCTCGACGACCCGTCCGCGGGCGAGCCTGCGGGACCGATCGCCCTGGTGTGCACCAACGGCAAGCGCGACGTCTGCTGCGCCGTGCTCGGGCGGCCGATCGCGGCGTCGCTCGCGGGCTGTTACGCCGATCCGGTGGTGTGGGAGTGCTCCCACACCGGCGGGCACCGCTTCGCGCCCGTGCTCATCGTGCTGCCCGCCGGCCACACCTACGGCCGGGTCACCGGAGCGCAGGCGAAGGAGGCGCTCGACGCCGCACGCGCCGGCCTCGTCGCCACCGCCGGGCTCCGCGGCCGCTCGTCGATCCCGCCCGCCGAGCAGGCCGCCGAGGTCGCGGTCCGCGAGCTCCTCGGGCCCGTCGCGCCGGACGTCCTGCGCACCGGGTCCGACGGTGCCGCCGGTGACGGTACCGAGGTCACCGTCCGGCACGAGGACGGACGCGCGTGGACGATGACGGTGACGCCGGAGGACCTGCCGCCGCGGATGATGTCGTGCGGGAAGAAGCCCTCGCCCGCGCGGGCCTGGCGCGTTTCCGCGCGCATAGCGGACGGAAACTGACACCAATACCCGTAAGACTCGTGGGTATGACTGAGAAGACACCGGAAGCGGGCTCGTACGACGACCCCGAAATGCCGTGGAACACGCTGACCGAGGAGACCATCGGCGACTGGAACCGGAACGTGATCGCCGAGTTCCGGGCGAACGACGGCGTCGTCGGCGGCGCCTACGAGGGCGGAGCGCTCCTCCTGCTCACCACGACCGGCGCGAAGTCCGGGCGGCCGCACACCGTGCCGCTGGGACCGCTGCACCGCGGCGAGCAGATGTACGTCAGCTCCTTCATCGAGAAGTCCTACCCGGCGTGGTGGCACAACGCCCGCAAGACCCCCGAGGTCACCGTCGAGATGGGCGCGCGCACCGTCGCCGCGACGGCCCGCGTCCTCGAGGGGGAGGAGTACGCGGAGTTCGCCGCCTGGGCGCTCGCGGACAACCCCGACCTCGCGGCCTTCCAGGCGACCGTCGACCGTCCGATCCCGCTGGTGACGCTCACGCTGCACTGATGTGAGCGGAGTCACGCGGGGAGTTCGTCCCGTTTCGGGCGTATTCCCCCGATCCGAATATTCCATGTGGAGTATTCGGCGGGTAGCGTGACCGCCGAGCGTGCGATCGGAGGTGGGACATGGGTCGAGAACGGGCACTGACCCCGCTGGCGATCGCGGCGCTGGCCCTGCTCACCGAGCGGGACATGCACCCCTACGAGATGTTCACGACGATGACGGAGCGCCGCGAGGATCTCGTGGTCAAGCTCCGTGCCGGCTCCCTGTACCACTGCGTGAACCGGATGGCGGAGGACGGGCTGGTGACCGAGATCGGCACCGATCGCGACGGCAACCGCCCCGAGCGGACCACCTACGCGATCACCGCCGCGGGCCGGGAACGGTTGCAGGACACCGTCGCGGCTCTGCTCGCCGAGCCCGCCGAGGAGTACCCGAGCTTCCCGCTCGCCGTCTCCGAGGCGCACAACCTGGACCGCGACCGCGTGCGCGGGCTGTTCGCGGCGCGGCTGTCGCGCCTCGAGGCCGACGTGGCCGCGATGCGGGAGGGGCACGCCCGCGCCCTGGGGCACGCCGCCGAGGTGCACCTGCTCGACCTGGACTACCTGATCGCGATGCGCACCGCCGAGGCCGACTGGCTGCGGCGCACCGTCGAACGACTCGACGACGAGACCCTGGAATGGAAGGCGACCTGTCATGACGAATGACGCGACCGCGAAGCAGTACGACCCGGGCGCGCTGCCGGGCCTGCCGTCCGGCTACCGGCCCTGGCCCGCGCTGTGGGCGCTCGTCGTGGGCTTCTTCATGATCCTCGTGGACTCGACGATCGTCTCGGTCGCGACCGACGCGATCTGGATCGACCTCACGAACGGCACCGACCTCAACGGCGTCATCTGGGTGACCAGCGGTTACCTGCTGGCCTACGTGGTGCCGCTGCTGCTGGCCGGCCGCCTCGGCGACATGTACGGACCCAAGCGTTTGTACCTGGCCGGCCTCGTCGTCTTCACGCTGGCATCGGCCTGGTGCGGCCTCTCCGGCTCCATCGGCATGCTCATCGCGGCCCGCGTCGTGCAGGGCCTGGGCGCCGCGCTCATGACCCCGCAGACGATGGCCGTCATCACCCGCACCTTCCCGCCGAACAAGCGCGGCACCGCGATGGCGCTGTGGGGCTCCGTCGCCGGCGTCGCGATCCTCGTCGGCCCGCTGGCGGGCGGCGTGCTCGTCGATCGGCTCGGCTGGGAGTGGGTCTTCTTCGTCAACGTGCCCGTGGGCATCGCGGCCTTCATCGCCGCCGTGATCCTCGTGCCGAACCTGCCGACCCACAAGCACAAGCTCGACATCCCCGGCATCGTGCTCAGCGCGCTCGGCCTGTTCCTGCTCACCTTCGGTCTGCAGGAGGGGCAGAAGGAGGATTGGTCGGCCGGCATCTGGACGATGATCGTCGGCGGCCTCGCGCTGCTCGTCGCCTTCGTGTGGTGGCAGACCAAGGCGGCCGAGCCGCTCATGTCGCTGACCCTGTTCAAGGACCGGAACTTCTCGCTGGCCAACGCCGCGATCGCCTGCATGGGATTCTCCGTCACCGGCATGTCGATCCCGCTCATGCTCTTCGCGCAGAAGTCCATGGGGCTCACGCCCACTCGCTCGGCGCTGCTGCTCATCCCGCTCGCCGTGATCTCCGGGGCCCTGGCGGCTCCATCGGGCAAGCTGGCCGACAAGGTGCATCCCAAGTACCTCACCGGATTCGGCTTCGCTGCGAACGCGGCGGCCCTGTTCTGGCTGGCCTTCGTCGCGCACGACACCACGCCGGTGATCGGCATCCTGGCCCCGATCGGCCTCATGGGCGTCGGCAACGCCTTCATCTGGGGGCCGCTCGCCGCCACCGCGAACCGGAACCTGCCGCTGCCGCTCGCCGGCGCGGGGTCCGGCGTCTACAACATGACCCGGCAGGTGGGCGCGGTGCTCGGGAGCGCGGCGGTCGGCGTGCTCATGCAGCACGAGATCGAGGACAAGATCGCCGCCGCCACCGGCCACGCGCAGGGCGGCGGCGCGATGGCCACCGGTGCGCTGCCGCAGTTCCTGCGCGGCCCCTTCGCCGACGCCATGGGCTCGACGATCCTGTTGCCCGCCGCCGCGCTCGTCGTCGCCTTCGTGGTGGTGCAGTTCTTCGCGACGCCCACGCACCAGAAGGCCGCGGCGCAGAAGGTGCCCGCGGAGCAGGTCTAGGGGCGCGGCGCCAGGAGTTCGCCGAGGCGCGTGAGGTGGGCCGTCCAGGCTGCGCCCTCCGGCAGGGTCGACGGTGCGGCGGCCGCCAGCTGGGCGTGGCCCAGGTACAGCGCGACCGCCGCCACGGCGCTGCTGCGTGCCGCCGCCTCGTCGAGCCCGGCGGCGCGGTACAGCCCGGCGACGTGGTCGACGCGGCGCTCCGTGACCCGGGCGACCGCGGCGCCCACGCTCGGGTCGTCGACGGCCGCGAGCAGCGCCAGTTCGAGTGGCTCGCCGATGCTGCCGAAGACGATCTCCAACAGCTCCGCCAGGCGTTCGGGCGCTGCCGGTGCCGCGCTGGTGGCGGCGATGACGGCGTCGGTGTGCACCTTCTCCCACGTCTCCATCGTGCGATCCAGGAGCGCGCGCCGGTTCGAGAAGTGCCAGTAGAAGCTGCCCTTGGTCGCGCCGAGACGTTTCGCGAGGGGCTCGACCGCGGCCGCGTCGAGGCCCCCCTCGGCGATCGCCTGCAGCGCGGCGCCGGTCCAGTCGTCCGCGGTGAGTCGTCGTCGAGGGCTGGATCCGTCCATCACCGTACGGTACCGTATGGAAACCATACGCAACCGTACGGAGGTGTCCCGTGGCCGGTCGGATCCATAACGTGCACGAGCGGATCGTCGGGGCGCCGGCCTCGGTGCTCGCGCCGCTCCTGGACCGCCTCGGCGGCCCCGACGACGTCCTCTGGCCCGCGCCGGCGTGGGAACCGATGATCCTCGACGGACCGCCCGTCGTCGGCGCGGACGGCGGACACGGCCCCATCCGCTACCGGGTGGTGGACGCCGAACCGGGGCGTCGGATCCGCTTCGCCTTCCACTCCACACCGGGCATCACGGGACACCACGAGATCTCACTGGAACCCGTCGCCGACGGCCGTACTCGGGTGCGGCACGTCCTGGACTGCCGGACCGGGGGCGCCATGCGGATCCTGGGGCCGCTCCTCCTGGTGCCCCTCCACGACGCGGTGCTCGAGGACCTGCTCGACGACGCCGAGCTGGCCGCCACCGGTTCGGTCACGCGGCCGGCGCGATGGTCGGCGTGGGTGCGGATGCTCCGCACCGTCGATCTGCCCGCGGTCCGATCCGTCGACGTCCCGGCTGGCGCCGTGCTCGCCCGGCGCTCGCTCGCGGAACAGGCCGGGCGGCCCGGTGCCCTGGTGGACGCCTTCGCCGTACCGGTGTGGCGGGGATTCCCCACGGACCCGCAGGCCTGGGCCGATGCCACGTTCCGCGACCTGCCGGGCTGGGTGTGCGCGGCGTTCGCCGTACGGCAGGCCGTGGCGCTCCTGGTGGGCATCGACCGCGGGGAGCGGGAGGACTTCTTCGCGACGCGCGAGCGGTCCGAGACCGAGGTGCTGCTGGGCGGGGACCCCGGCCACCTGCGGTTCCGGGCCTCCGTCCTCGTGGCCGACGGTGCCGTGACCCTGACCACCGTCTCGGCGCCGTCGACCGCGAAGGGCCGGGCGTACCTCGCGGTGGTGCGCCGCGTGCACCCGGCCGTGATCCGCGCGATGCTGCGCCGCGCGCATCGGCGCGCGGCGCAGCAGGGGCGGATCGGGCTGGGCGTCAGCTGATCCGGCGGCGGTAGGCGAGCATCGCCCCGCCGTAGGCGACCACCAGGATTCCGGTGCACCAGGCGAGGGCCGAGACCAGGTCGCCGGTGTCGACCGGGCGCTCCGCCAGCAGGGCCGAGACGGTGTTCACGATCGAGGTCACCGGCTGGTTCTCGGCGAAGGCGCGCACCGGCCCGGGCATGGTGTCGGTGGGCACGAAGGCGGAGCTGATGAACGGCAGGAAGATCAGCGGGTAGGAGAACCCGGTCGCGCCGTCGACGGACTTCGCCGTCAGACCGACGGCCACCGCGATCCAGGTGAGCGCCAGAGTGAACAGCGCCAGTATGCCGGCGACGCCGAGCCAGGCGAGCGGGCCCGCCGAGGAGCGGAAGCCCATGATCAGCCCCACGCCGATGATGATCAGCACGGTGATCGCGTTGGCCACCATCGACGTGAGCACGTGCGCCCACAGAACCGACGAGCGCGCGATCGGCATCGACTGGAAGCGCTCGAAGATCCCGCCCTGCATGTCGTTGAACAGCCGCAGCGCGGTGTAGGCGATGCCGGAGGCGATGGCCATCAACAGGATTCCTGGCAGTAGGTAGTTCACGTAGTTCTCGTCGCCGGTGCTGCCCTTGATCGCCCCGCCGAAGACGTAGACGAACAGGAGCATCATTGCGATCGGCGTGATCGCGGTGGTGACGATGGTGTCGACGCTGCGGGTGATGTGCTTGAGCGAACGGCCCAGCAGTGCACTGGTATCGGAGACGGCGTAGCTGGTCATGATCGGTCCTCGGTCGTGGTGGGGGTGTCGGTGCGGGTTCCGGTGAGGGCGAGGAAGATCTCCTCGAGCGTGGGCTGCTTCTCGACGTACTCGACCTTCGCCGCCGGCAGCATCCGCTTGAGCTCGGCGAGTGTGCCGTCGGCGATGATCCGCCCGTCGCGCAGGATGGCGATCCGGTCGGCCAACTGCTCGGCCTCCTCCAGGTACTGGGTGGTCAGCAACACCGTCGTGCCGCGATCGGCGAGCTCCTTGACGATGTCCCACACGTCGATCCGGGCCTCCGGGTCGAGGCCGGTCGTGGGCTCGTCGAGGAAGATCACCGCGGGATCGCCGACCAGGCTCATGGCGATGTCGAGGCGCCGGCGCATGCCGCCCGAGTAGGTGCCGACCTTCCGGCCTCCGGCGTCGGTGAGGCGGAAGCGGCTCAGCAACTCGTCGGCGACGGCGCCGGGATCGCTCTGGTGCCGCAGCCGCGCCACGAGTACGAGGTTCTCGCGCCCGGTGAGGATCTCGTCGACGGCGGCGAACTGGCCGGTGAGACTGATGGATTCGCGTACCTGCTGCGCCTCGGAGGTCACGTCGTAGCCGTGCACGACGGCGCTGCCGGCATCGGGGCGCAGCAACGTCGACAGGATGCGGACCAGCGTCGTCTTGCCCGCGCCGTTCGCGCCGAGGAGGGCGAAGATGCTGCCGGGGACGACGGCGAAGTCGACGCCGCGGAGCACAGGCAGGTCGCCGTAGGACTTCTCGATGCCGCGGACCTCGATGGCCGCGGTGGTGGTGATGGTCATGGTGTTCTCCTGGTCGTCGGAGGCGCGCTCAGCGGGCGCGCCGGATGTCGATGTCGCCGAACTTGGCCCGTGCGCGCACCGCGACGTGGTCGCCGGTGGTGGAATCGGGGAGGCTCTCCTCCAGGTGGTTGCGGACGCGACCCTCCTTGGAGGACAGGTCGAGCCAGGCGGGGACGCCTTCTGCCACAGCGACGGTGAGCTTGCCGTAGCTGCTCTCCACGTCGACGACGCCGGCGGAGACCTCGTGCAGGGAGATGGCGCCGTAGGCGGTCTTCGCCGTGACGGACCCGGTGGAGCGGTCGATGTCGAGATCGCCGTAGGAGAGGTTGGCGTCGACGCCGCCCAGCGCCTCGCCGATGCGGATGCTGCCGTGGGAGGCCTTGAGCACGGCGTCGGCGGCGACGGAATCGATGCGGATCTGGCCGTGGTCGGCGGTGATCTCCGCCGAGCCGTCGACCGCGCGGGCCGTGGCGTTCCCGTGCCCGGCGCGCAGCCACAGGTCGCCCGTCGCATCCAGTTCGACCATGCCGGTGGTCGCCTTGATGCGGGTGGCGCCGAGGCGGCCCTCGGTGCGGACGCCGCCGACGGCGCTCTCGGCGGTGAACCGGGAGCCGGCCGGCAGCTCGACGGTGACGTCCACCGACTCGCTCGGGCCGAACAGGCTGAACTTCGGCTTGGGGCCGACCACGGTGAGCCGGGCACCGTCGAACTCGACGCGCGTGGCCTCGGCGGCGCGCCGGTCCGCCGCCTTGTCGGGAGAGCTGGGGGAGACGGTCACGACGGCGTCCGTGCGGTCGCTCGCGATCACGTCGATGTCGCCGACCTGCAGGTTGACTGCGAGGTCGATGGGCTCGGGGGTGGGGAAGACGGGCATGGTGGGACCTTTCGAAGGTGCGCTCGGCCGACCCCGCGGGGCGCGGGGTTCTCGTCGGGCTGTGCGGTTGTGGTGTGTTCGGAGGGGGATCGGGCGGGGAGGGGTCAGCGCGCCCAGCCGGCGAAGTCGTCGCCGGTGCGGAGCGCGCGCTGGGCGGTTCGTCGTCTGCGCGGGGCGAGCGCGGCCGCGACGGCCCGCACCAGCCAGGTGTTCACGGAGACGCCGTCGGCCGCGGCGGCCTCGTCGACCTGCGACTTGAGGACGTCCGGGAGGCGCAGTGTGGTGCGCGAGCTGCTGGTGTCGTCGAAGTCGACGCCGGTCGCGGTGGTCGCGTCCTCGTCCTGCTCCGCGCGCGCCGCGGCGACGACGAACTCGACGTCGCGGCCGCGCAGCCGCAGGTCGACGGAGCCGGGCACCAGGTCGCGGGTGATCTCGCCGGTCGCGGCGGACAGCGCGTCCAGCAGGACGAGTCGGGTGGCGGCGTCGAGGCCGGAGGCGAGGCGCTCCGCGGAGGCGCGGGCGTCGTCGACGCCGTTGTCCCCGGCGTCCGTGAAGTCGCGTTCGGCGGCGGCGATGAGCTGACGCTGGAGGTCGCTGACGAAGGGGGTGATGTCCATGGCGTCAACTATGACACCATCATGGTGTCACGTCAACAGCAATAGGCGAGAAACATGAGAATAGCCAGGTGAATCATGGTGTCACGGTGGTGTCCTATGGTGTGAAGCCGCCGCCCGGGCCGAAGGCGAGCTCGCCGAACCGGGTGCCGATCAGGGTGTGGGTGGGCCCGTCGGGGTGCAGTTCGTCGGGGAGCGGCAGGCGGGCGTAGTCCTCTGTGCCGTACAGGGCGCGGCCGTCGAGGAGGTGCAGGTTCGGGTCCTCGGCGGTCCGCTCCGCGACGATCCGCTCGAGCTCCTCCCGGATGACGGTCAGCGTGAGCTTTCCCGCGCGGACCTCGGCGGGATCCCCGGTGGCCTCGAAGCGCAGGCCGTCGGCCGACGGCACGGGCATCACCGGGCCGGGTGTGTGCTCCTGGATCGGGCAGAGGATGGGGGAGATCACGAGCAGCGGCGTTCTCGGGTGGCCGTCGCGGATCGTGTCGAGGAAGCCGTGCACGGCGGGGGTGAAGGCGCGCAGCCGCATCACGTCGGCGTTGACGACGTTGATGCCGAGCTTGAGGCTGATCAGGTCGGCCGGGGTGTCGCGGATCGCGCGGGCGACGAACGGATCGAGGAGCGCGCTGCCGCCGAAGCCGAGGTTGATCAGGTCGACGTCGGCGGCCGCCGCGGCGATCGCCGGCCACGTCCCGGTCGGATGAGTGGCGTTGGAACCGTGGCTGATCGAGCTGCCGTGGTGCAGCCAGAGGCGATCGCGGGGCGGCTGCGGGCTCACCGGGGCGTCCGTGCGCAGCGCGATCAGCTCCGTGATCTCGTTGTGGGGCAGCCAGATCTCGACGCCCTTCTCGCCCGCGGGCAGGTCCGCGAATCGCGCGGTGCCGGAAGGGCCCTCGGTGAGCTCGGCCTCCTGCGTCACCATGTCGATGACGGTGTCGACGTTCCCGCCCGGCACCGTCGTACGGGCGACCAGGCGGCCGTCCACGACGAGGTCGTAGACACCGTCGGGCAGCGGCGGGAGGCCGGCGTACGCGCGCTTGGTGGGCAGGGTCTCGAGCTCGATGACGGTGGCGGCGGTCCGGAGGACGAGGCGCACGCCCGAGGGCTGCGCCTCCGCGGAGGCGAGCCGCGCGTCGGGGATCCGGCGGCGGGCCTCGGCGGGGAGGCGGTGCGGAAGGGCGCCGCGGGCCGTCCGTTCGAGGTCGAGGTGGCCGCGCAGCACGGCCTCGTCGATCGGGGTGCTGATCAGGCTCGGGGCCACCGGCGGTCCTGTCGTCGGGAGTGAGAAACGCCCCGGACCTCGGGTGAGGTCCGGGGCGTTTCCGGGCTGCAGTAAAGGTTCTAGCGGCTGAACAGGAGGGCGCGCTTGACCTCCTGGATGGCCTTCGTCACCTGGATGCCGCGGGGGCACGCGTCGGTGCAGTTGAAGGTGGTGCGGCAGCGCCAGACACCGTCGACGCCGTTGAGGATCTCCAAGCGCTCGGCGGCGCCCTCGTCGCGGCTGTCGAAGATGAAGCGGTGCGCGTTCACGATGGCCGCGGGGCCGAAGTACGAGCCGTCCATCCAGTACACCGGGCAGCTGGTGGTGCAGCAGGCGCAGAGGATGCACTTGGTGGTGTCGTCGAAACGCTCGCGGTCCGTAGGGGACTGGATGCGCTCGCGGGTCGGCTCGTTGCCGGAGGTCATCAGGAAGGGCTTCACGGCGCGGAAGGCGTCGAAGAAGGGCTCCATGTCGACGACGAGGTCCTTCTCCACGGGCAGGCCGCGGATGGGCTCGACCGTGACGGTGATCTCCTTGCCCTCGACGAGGAAGTCCTTCATCAGCATCTTGCAGGCGAGGCGGTTGACGCCGTTGATGCGCATGGCGTCCGAGCCGCACACGCCGTGGGCGCAGGAGCGGCGGAAGGTCAGGGTGCCGTCGAGGTAGCCCTTGATGTACAGCAGCAGGTTCAGGAAGCGGTCCGAGGGGAGCGCGGGAACCCGGTAGCTCTGCCAGCCGGCCGCGTCCGGGTCCTCCGGGTTGAATCGGTAGACCTTGATCGTGACCATCGTGGAGCCGGGCGGAACGGGCGGCTGCACGGACGCGGGGGTGTCAACTGCGGCGGTCATCAGTACTTACGCTCCATCGGCTCGTAGCGGGTCTGCACGACGGGCTTGGTGTCGAGACGGATCCCGGACTCCAGGCCCTCGCCCTCCTTGTACGCCATGGTGTGCACCATGAAGTTCTCGTCGTCGCGGTTGGGGTAGTCCTCGCGGGCGTGGCCGCCGCGGGTCTCCTTGCGGTTGAGGGCGCCGACGACGGTGACCTCGGCCAGCTCGAGCAGGAAGCCCAGCTCGATGGCCTCGAGCAGGTCGCTGTTGAAGCGCGTGCCCTTGTCGGTGACGGTGACGTGCTCGTAGCGCTTCTTGAGGGCGCGGACGTCCTCGAGGGCCTGCGAGAGGGTCTTCTCGGTGCGGAAGACGGCGGCGTTGTTGTCCATCGTCTGCTGCAGCTCGGTGCGGATCGCCATGACGTTCTCGTTGCCGTGGTCGCTGAGCATCGAGGCGACCCACTTCTCGACCATCTCCGAGGGGTTCTCGGGCAGCGGCACGAAGTCGTGCGTCTTGGCGTACTCCGCGGCGGCGATGCCGGAGCGGCGGCCGAAGACGTTGATGTCGAGCAGCGAGTTGGTGCCGAGGCGGTTGGCGCCGTGCACGGAGACGCAGGCGCACTCGCCGGCGGCGTAGAGGCCGGGGACCACGTTCGTGTTGTCGCGCAGCACCTCACCGTGGATGTTGGTGGGGATGCCGCCCATGACGTAGTGGCAGGTGGGGTACACGGGCACGAGCTCGGTGACGGGGTCTACGCCGAGGTAGGTGCGCGAGAACTCCATGATGTCCGGCAGCTTGGCCATCAGGGTCTCCTCCGGGATGTGCGTGACATCCAGGAGCACGTAGTCCTTGTTCGGGCCGGCGCCGCGGCCCTCGAGAACCTCGAGCACCATCGAGCGGGCGACGATGTCGCGGGGCGCGAGGTCCTTGATGGTGGGGGCGTAGCGCTCCATGAAGCGCTCGCCGTCGACGTTGCGCAGGATGCCGCCCTCGCCGCGGACGCCCTCGGTGATGAGGATGCCCAGGCCCGCGAGGCCCGTCGGGTGGAACTGGTGGAACTCCATGTCCTCCAGGGGCAGGCCCTTGCGGAAGACGATGCCCATGCCGTCACCGGTGAGGGTGTGGGCGTTGGAGGTGGTCTTGTACATGCGGCCCGAGCCGCCGGTGGCGAAGATGATCGCCTTGGCGTGGAAGACGTGGATCTCGCCGGTGGACAGCTCGTACGCGACGGCGCCGGTGGCGACGGGCCCGTCCTCGGTCTCCGTCAGCGCGATGTCGAGGACGTAGAACTCGTTGAAGAACTCCACGTCGTGCTTGACGCAGTTCTGGTACAGCGTCTGCAGGATCATGTGGCCGGTGCGGTCCGCGGCGTAACAGGCGCGGCGCACGGGGGCCTTGCCGTGGTCACGGGTGTGGCCGCCGAAGCGGCGCTGGTCGATCTTGCCCTCGGGGGTGCGGTTGAAGGGCAGGCCCATCTTCTCCAGGTCGAGCACCGCGTCGATGGCCTCCTTGGCCATGATCTCCGCGGCGTCCTGGTCGACGATGTAGTCGCCGCCCTTGACCGTGTCGAAGGTGTGCCACTCCCAGTTGTCCTCCTCGACGTTGGCGAGGGAGGCGCACATGCCGCCCTGCGCCGCGCCGGTGTGGGAGCGGGTGGGGTAGAGCTTGGTGAGCACCGCGGTGCGGGCGCGGGGGCCGGCCTCGATGGCCGCGCGCATACCGGCGCCGCCGGCACCGATGATCACCACGTCGTAACGATGTTCCTGCATGATGCGGGTCAGTCCTTCCTGGCCGTTACTGGGCGGTGGGCACGGAGGCCGGTTCGAACGAGAGGAGCGCGTACGAGCCGAGGCCGACCACGAGGATCATCGACAGCACGAGCAGGGTCTTGAGCCAGAACCGCGTGCGGTCCTTGCGGGCGTAGTCGTCGATGATCACGCGCAGGCCGTTGCCGCCGTGCAGCTGGGCGAGCCACAGCATCGTGATGTCCCAGATCTGCCAGAAGGGGCTGGCCCAGCGCTGCGCGACGAAGGCGGCGCTGATCCGGTGCACGCCCTGGCTGTCCAGCGCGAGCATGATGAAGACGTGCCCGAAGACGAGCACCAGGAGGGCGATGCCCGAGAAGCGCATGAACAGCCAGGCGTACTTCTCGAAGTTGCCGGACGCCGGACGGTGCGGCGAGCGCGGGTTGTCGAGCGAGGCGGGGCGGTCGTACTGCTTGAGCAGCGTCTTGGCGAGCTTGGGTTCGTTCGCGGTAGTCATATCTCTGCGTCCCCCTATGCGTGCGAGATCATGATGTAGAGGAGACGCGCGGCCATTCCGGCGCCGGTGATGAGGAAGACCGTCCAGACGGCGATGGACATCGCCTTCTGGTACTGCACACCCTTGCTCCAGAAGTCCACGAGGATCACGCGGACGCCGTTGAGGGCGTGGAACAGGATGGCCATGACGAGGCCGATCTCGAGCAGACCGATGATCGGCGTCTTGTACGTCTTGATGATCGCGTCGTACGCCTCGGGATCGATGCGGATGACCGCGGTGTCGAGGACGTGGACGAACAGGAAGAAGAAGATGGTGACGCCGCTGATGCGGTGCAGCACCCAGTTCAACATGCCCGGATCGCCCTTGTAGAGGGAGACGCGGCGCGGCTCCTCGGCGGCCGCCACCTCGGTACTACTGCTCATCGAGTCCTGCCTTCGACATCGTTTCTTGGATACGGTCGAACGGAGGTCGGCGAAAGGACTCTGAGCCCTCGCGTCGGCGCCGTTCGCGACGTATACCTGAACCCACGCCTTGACCTTAAACCCACCGGAATGTGGAATCGAAACCACGGTCCCGATGTGTTGGGGCCGAACAGGTTTAGTTAGGTATGCCTGACCGAAATTGACCCGGAATCAACAAGCCTCCGGAAGGGAGTGATCGGCTGTGTCCTACATCGACTGGGAGGCATTGCGGCGCACCGCCGTCGACGCCATGGGGCACGCCTACGCGCCCTATTCGAAGTACCCCGTCGGGGCCGCCGCGCTGACGGACGACGGCCGCGTGGTGTCCGGATGCAATGTGGAGAATGTCTCATACGGACTGACCCTCTGCGCGGAGTGCGGCCTCGTGAGCGCGCTCCATTCCACGGGCGGCGGGCGACTGCTCGCCTTCACGTGCACCAACGCCAACGGCGACGTCCTGATGCCCTGCGGGCGGTGCCGCCAGCTCCTCTACGAACACGGCGGTGGCGAGCTCCTGATCGACCACCGCTCCGGCCCGGTGCCCCTGAGCCGGCTGCTGCCCGACGCCTTCGGGCCCGACGACCTCGACGAGGTCGCCCACGACGAGAAGAGGTAGACCACATGACCGAAGTGTTCGACGCCGTCTCCATCATCGCCGCCAAGCGCGACGGCAAGGCCCTCACCGACGGCCAGATCGACTGGGTGATCGACCGGTTCACCTCCGGCGAGGTCGCCGACTACCAGATGTCGGCGCTGGCCATGGCGATCTTCCTCAACGGCATGGACCGCCCCGAGATCGCGCGCTGGACCGCGGCCATGATTGCCAGCGGCGAGCGCATGGACTTCTCCGGCCTGCGCCGCGACGGCCGCCCGCTCGCCACCACGGACAAGCACTCGACCGGCGGCGTGGGCGACAAGATCACCCTGCCGCTGACCCCGCTCGTCGCGTCGTACGGCGTCGCCGTGCCGCAGCTCTCCGGCCGCGGCCTCGGCCACACCGGCGGCACCCTCGACAAGCTGGAGGCGATCCCCGGCTGGCGCGCCGACCTGACCAACGAGCAGATGTTCGACCAGCTCGAGAAGGTCGGCGGCGTGATCTGCGCGGCCGGATCCGGGCTCGCTCCGGCCGACAAGAAGCTCTACGCGCTGCGCGACGTCACCAGCACCGTCGAGGCCATCCCGCTGATCGCCAGCTCGATCATGAGCAAGAAGATCGCCGAGGGCACCGCCTCGCTCGTGCTCGACGTCAAGGTCGGCAAGGGCGCGTTCATGAAGGCCGCCGAGCAGGCGCGCGAGCTCGCCGAGACGATGGTCGCGCTCGGCCACGACTCGGGCGTGAACACCGTCGCGCTGCTCACGGACATGTCCACCCCGCTGGGCCGCACCGCGGGCAACGGCCTCGAGGTCGCCGAGTCGCTCGAGGTCCTGGCCGGCGGCGGACCGTCGGACGTGGTGGAGCTGACGCTCGCGCTCGCGCGGGAGATGCTCACCCTCGCCGGCGTCGACGCGGACCCCGCCGAGCACCTCGCCAACGGGAAGGCGATGGACAGCTGGAAGGCGATGATCGCGGCGCAGGGCGGCGACCCCGACGCGCCGCTGCCGGTCGCACAGCACACGCGCACCGTCGCCGCGCCCGCCTCGGGCGTGCTCACCGAGCTCGACGCGATGGGCGTCGGCATCGCCGCCTGGCGCCTGGGCGCGGGCCGCGAGCGCCAGGGCGAGCCCGTGCAGGCCGGGGCCGGGGTCACCTGGCACGCGACCGTCGGCGACCGGGTCGTCGAGGGCGAGCCGCTGTTCACCCTGCACACCGACACCCCGGAGAAGTTCGACGGTGCCGTCGCCGCCCTGGACGGCGCCGCCGTCATCGGCGAGTCCGCGGCGCCCCGCGGTTCGCTCGTGCTGGACCGGGTGACCGTCTAGGGATTCATGACGCGGACGGGGGCGCCCGCGAGATAGGCGCGGACGTCCTCGGCCGCGTCCGCGTAGAAGGTCCGGTACTGCTGCTCGGTGACGTAGCCGACGTGCCCGGTGAGGACGGAGTTCGGCAGGTCGCGGATCGGGTCGTCGGCGGGGAGCGGCTCGGTGTCGAAGACGTCGAGGGCGAGGCGGATGTCGCCCCTGCGCGCCGCCGCCGCTGCCGCCGGGGTGTCGAGGACGCCCGCCCGCGAGGTGTTGACGAGGAGTGCGCCCGGCTTCATCCGGGCGATGTCGGCGGCGCCGACGATGCCGCGCGAGCGCCCGGAGAGCACGTAGTGGATCGTGACCACGTCGGCGCGCGCGAACAGCTCCTCCTTGCTCACGGCCGTCGCCCCGACCTCGGCGGCCTTCTCTGCGTCGATGTTGCTCGACCAGGCGATCACCTCCGCCCCGAAGGCGTTCGCGACCCGGGCGACGCGCCGCCCGAGCCCGCCCAGGCCGACGATGCCGAAGGTGCTCTCGTGCAGTTCCTTCCCGACGGTGCTCTGCCACCGCCCGGCGCGGATGTTCGCGTCCTCGGCCGGCACGTGCCGCAGCGCCGCGAGGATCAGCGCCCAGGTGTGCTCGGCGGCAGCCGCGGGTCGGTACCCGGTGTGGCACACGGTGATCCCGAGTTCCGATGCGGCGGCGAGGTCGATCGCGGCGTTGCGGCGGCCCGTCGACACCAGGAGTCGCAGGTCCGGGAGGGAGCGGAGCGCCTCGGCGGGGAAGCGGGTGCGTTCCCGCATGGCGACGACCCCGTCGAACCCGGCCAACTGGCCGGCGACGTCGGTGAGCGGCTCCGTGAAGACGGTGACGTCGAGGCCGGAGAAGTCGCCGTACTCGCGGGAGACGTCCTGGTAGTCGTCGAGGATCGCGATGCGCATGGGTCTCAGGGTAGTGCGCGCGGGGCGGGTTCGACGGGGCGCTCGAGGTGGCCGTTCGTGGCGATCAGCATCGCGTCGAGGAAGCCCTGGAAACGCTCCAGCTCGGCCGCGGAGTAGCGCGCCATGACGGCGCCGACCTCGACGCCGAGCGGGCTGAAGAACTCGTCCGCGAGCGACTGGACCTCGGGGCCGCTGCGCAGCGTCACCACGCGGCGGTCGGCGTGCTCCCGGGTGCGGACGACGTGGCCGGCGCGCTCGAGCCGGTTCAGGACCGCGGTGGTGGCGGGGTGGGACCTGCCGATCCGCTCGCTCAGCCGGGCCGGCGAGATCGGCGTGCCGCTCTCCTCGGCGGACAGGATCTCGAGGAGGGCCTCGGCGTCGGTGGAGTGCAGGCCCAGCCAGGCTGCGAACTTGCGGCTGAGCTCGCGGAAGGTCGCGCCGTAGCTGCGCAGCGACTCGGCGAGCCGCTCCTGTTGACCCGGTTCGACCCGGTCGCTCATCTGCCCCTCCTGCGGTCGGCCCACGACGCCGACCCGTCTCGGTTGACAACCTACCGCGCCCGATCTAGTTTCTAGATGGAATTATTCCACAATGGAAGAAGGTTGCCATGGAAGGCTCGCCACAGGGTGTCGCCACGGGGGAAGTCGTGCCGACGCGGCGGCAGTGGATCGGCCTGCTGGCGATCGCGCTCGGCGTCGCGCTGATCGTCGTCGACACCACGATCGTCAATGTGATCAACCCGTCGATCATCGCCGACCTCGGAGCGGGATCCACTGCGGCGCAGTGGATCCAGGAGTCGTACGCGATCGTCTTCGCGGCGCTGCTCCTGGTCGTCGGTCGCGTCGCCGACATCCACGGAGCGCGCCGGGTGTTCACCGCGGGCGTCGTGGTCTTCGGCGTCAGCAGCATCGCGGCCGGGATCGCCCCGGGGACCGAGGTGCTCATCGTCGCGCGGTTCGTGCAGGGCGCCGGTGCTGCGATGATCCTGCCCACCTCGCTCGCGCTGCTCAACGCCACCTTCACCGGCAAGGCCCGCGGCCAGGCGTTCGCGATCTGGGGATCCACGATCGGGGCCGCAGCGGCCCTGGGGCCCTTGCTGGGCGGTTGGCTGGCCGAGCACTTCTCCTGGCGCTGGGCCTTCGGGATCAACGTGCCGCTGGCGGTGCTGATCATCGTCGGCGTCGTACTCTGCGTCGATCGCGCGCCGCGCGTCGCCGGGCGGTTGGACGCCCTCGGGGCGATCCTCTCCGTCGCCGGACTGGGTCTTCTCGCCTTCGGCCTGATCGAGGGCCGCACCTACGGATGGTGGACCGTCACCCGTCCGCTGGACGTCGCCGGCCGCCACTGGGCGAGCGGACCGTCGCCCGTGCTCGTCGCGCTCGTGCTGAGCGCGCTCGCGATGGCCGGCTTCGTCGCTCGACAGGTGCTGCTGCGCCGGCGCGGCGACGTGGACAAGGCCCTGATGGACCTGCGGCTGTTCTCGATCGCCTCGTTCCGCAACGGCAACGTCGCGACGCTCATCATCGGCGTCGGGGAGTTCGGCATCATCGCGGTCCTGCCCCTGTGGCTCCAATTCACGCTGGGCTACACCGCGATGCAGTCGGGCCTGCTCCTGGTCCCGATCGCCGTCGGCAGCTTCGTCGCCAGCGGTGCGAGCTTCGGCCTGGCGGACAAGAACGTCACGCCCCTCGCGATGCTGCGGCTGGGCCTGGCCTTCGAGGTCGTCGGCCTCGCCGGCCTCGCGTTCGTCGCCGCGACGGACACGAATTGGTGGGTGCTCTCGCTGGTCCTCGCGCTGTACGGCGTCGGCGTCGGCTTCGCGACCGCGCAGGTCACGAACGTCGTCCTCGCCGACGTGCCGGCGAGTGAGGACGGCCAGGCCGCGGGCATCCAGAGCGCGTTCCGGCAGCTCGGCTCCGCCCTGGGCATCGCGATCCTCACCACCGTGTTCTTCACCGCGCTGAGCTCGCGGTCGGAGACCTACCTGACCGACCATGGGATGGGTCCCGAGCAGGCTGACGCGCTGTCGGGCACGCTCGCGGACAGCGCCGGCGCCGCGATCGGCGGTTTCGCCGCCGATCCGTCTACCGCCGTCGTGGCGGACGCAGGCCGCAGCGCGATGACCGACGGCATCATGGTGGGCGGCTATGTCGCGGCGGCCTTCGTTCTGCTGGGCCTGGTCGCGTCCCTGGTGATCCTGCCGATGACCGGCGAGGTGGGCGACGACGACGGGAGCGGCGCGAAGGACGCCCGCCCGCACGTCGCCGCCTGATCCGGCGGAGGGTAGTGCTGGCACCACCCCGGATTCTCCGGCTGGGGCCAGGGACTCGCGCCCGCGGCGTGCATAGCGTCTACGGCATGATCGATTACGTGACCCCGTCCCCGGCGCAGTCCGAGCCCGCGCGCGGCGCGCTCGCCGCTCCACTCCGCGAGCCGCTGCGCTTCCTGACCACGTCCGCGCCCTGGCGCGGCCTGGCCTATTTCGCCGGATCGATGATCGTCGGGTGGGTGCTCTTCTTCCTCTACGTCGTGGTGGTGCTGCTGCCCTTCGCGCCGGCGTGGTCGTACGGGCTGGCGAAGCTGGAGCGCCTGCGGGTCACGTGGTTGGGGGCGCAGGCCATCGGAGACCCGCACCCGCCGGTGTCCGGCAACCTGTCCACCCGCGCGGGCGCACGGCTCGGCGAGCGCGCGACCTGGCGTGAGGTCGCCTACTCGCTGCTGCTGGCGGTGCTCACCCCGATCGTCTTCCTCGGCGCGGTGATCGGCTGGACGATCGGCGGCGGGCTCGTGATCGCGCCCTTCCTCGACGGCGAGGTCAACGTCATGGGCACGGCGATCGACAGTGTCGTCAGCCAGGCGATCTGGGGCGCGATCGGCGCGGTGATCTGTGCCGCGGGGCTCTACATCACGTACGCGGTCTCGGTCGCGCAGGCCGCCACCGCGCGCCTGTTGCTCGGTCCCACCGAGGAGGAGCTGCAGCGCCGCGTCAGCGTGCTCGAGGCCTCGCGGGGCGTGCTCGTCCACTCCTTCGAGGGCGAGCGTCGCCGGATCGAGCGCAACCTCCACGACGGCCCGCAGCAGGACCTCGCGAGCCTGTCGCTGCAGCTCGGCGAGCTGCAGCAGAGCCTGCCGGACACCGCCGACGAGGCCCTGCGCGGCCAGGTGTCCGAGGCGCAGGCCCGGCTCGAGCGCGCCATGGCGGGCCTGCGGGACACCGTCCGGGGCGTGCACCCGCAGGTGCTCGACGACGCCGGCGTCGAGGCCGCGTGCGCGGAGCTCGGCGGCGCGATCCGGGTGGACGTGACCGCGGGCGAGGGCTGGACGCCCGGCCGCCGCCTGCCCGCGGAGATCGAGCAGGCCATGTACTACACCGCCAGCGAGGCCGTCACCAACGCGATCAAGCACGGGGGCGCGAGCACGGTGCGGATCACGTTCGCGGCGGGCGCGCTCGGGGTGTCGATGACGGTGATGGACGACGGCACGGGCGGGGCGGATCCCGCCGGCGGTACGGGCCTGGCCGGGCTGATCGAGCGGGCCGAGTCCATCGGCGCGACGCTGACGGTGCTGAGCCCGCCCGGAGGTCCCACCACGCTCTACTGGGCGAAGGCGGTGTCGTAGGCTGCCCGCGATGCGGATCGTATCGCTGAGGACAAGGCACGTGCGGACGGAAGGCGGCTCGTCGTAGTGCGGATCCTGATAGCCGAAGACTCCGTGCTGCTGGCCGAGGGACTGCAGCGGATCGTCGAACGGGCCGGCCACGAGGTGGCCGGCCTGCTCGGCGATGCCGACGCGCTCCGAGCGATCGATCCCGGCACCGTCGACCTCGTCCTGACGGACGTCCGGATGCCGCCCGGCCACGGCGACGACGGACTACGGGCGGCGCTGGACCTGCGGGCCGGCCGCGCGGGCCTGCCGGTGCTGGTGCTGTCCCAGTACGTCGCCGCCGCGTACGCGCGGCGGTTGCTGGACTCCGGCGGCGGCGTGGGCTACCTGCTCAAGGAGCGGGTCGGGCGCGTGGACGACTTCCTCCGGGCTCTCGATACCGTCGCGAGCGGGGGAGTGGTGGTGGACCCAGAAGTGATCTCCAAGATGTTCACCCCGACGGTGCTCGACCGGCTCACGCCCCGCGAGGGCGAGGTGCTCGCGCTCATGGCGGAGGGCCGCAGCAATGCCGATATCGCTGCGGCGCTGGTGGTCTCGGACGCGGCGGTGGCCAAGCACGTGGCGAACATCTTCGCCAAGCTGGATCTGCCTCCGGAGGAGGGGAACCGCCGCGTCCGAGCCATCCTCACCTATCTCACGGAGCGATAGCCGCGCCGACCGTGTTACGCGCCGGTAGCCGGTACCTTGACCCTATGGCGAATCCCGTTGGCCCCACCCCCATCGACCTGCAGGCCCTGCGCCGCGCGCCCAAGGTGCTGCTCCACGACCATCTCGACGGCGGGCTGCGTCCCGCCACCGTCCTCGAGTTGGCCGCGGAGACCGGCTATGCGAACCTCCCCGCCACCACCGAGCCCGAGCTGGCCCCGTGGTTCCGGGACGCCGCGGACTCCGGCTCGCTGGTGAAGTACCTGGAGACCTTCGAGCACACCGTCGGCGTGATGCAGACGCCCGAGGCGCTGGCCCGCGTGGCGCGCGAGTGCGCGGAAGATCTCGCGGCCGACGGCGTGGTCTACGCCGAGGTGCGGTTCGCGCCCGAGCAGCACCTGGAGGGCGGGCTGTCGCTCGACGAGGTGATGGAGGCCGTGCTCGCGGGCTTCGCCTCGGGCGAGTCGGCGGCGCGCACCGCGGGCCGTCCGATCGTGGTGCGCTGCCTCGTGACCGCGATGCGGCACGCGGCCCGCTCGCGTGAGATCGCGGAGCTGACGGTGCGCTGGCGCGACCGCGGCGCCGTCGGCTTCGACATCGCCGGCGCGGAGGCGGGCTTCCCGCCCAGCCGCCACCTCGACGCGTTCGAGTACATGCGGGACCACTCCGCCCCCTTCACCATCCACGCGGGCGAGGCCTTCGGGCTGCCGTCCATCCACGAGGCGCTGGCCTTCTGCGGCTGCGACCGCCTGGGCCACGGCGTCCGCATCGTCGACGACATCGCGGGCGTCGAGCCGGGATCCACCGACTTCTCCGGCGCGGTCCTCGGCCGGGTCGCAGCGCGGGTGCGGGACGCGCGGATCCCGTTGGAGCTGTGCCCCAGCTCCAACGTGCAGACCGGCGCGGTCGCCTCGATGGAGGAGCATCCCTTCAACCTGCTGGCGCAGTTGCGTTTCCGCGTCACCGTCAACACCGACAACCGGCTCATGAGCGACACCACGATGAGCGCGGAGATGCTCAAGCTGGTCGAGACCTTCGGCTACGGCTGGACGGACCTGCAGCGCTTCACCATCAACGCGATGAAGTCGGCGTTCCTGCCCTTCGACGAGCGGCTCGCGATCATCGACGAGGTGATCAAGCCCGGTTTCGCGGTGCTGATCGGCTGACGCCGGGGTGCCCCGCGGCGGTGGCGCCGCGGGGTCCGGTCACTTGGAGGTGAGCCGGTCCTCGAAGTCGTGCTCGAGCGCCCGCCACGCCTCGGCCTCGTTGTCGAACGGGCCCGACGGGGCCAGCCGGCGCGGCTGCGGGTCGAGCGCGTAGGAGACGAAGAAGCCCAGCGGAGTGGTGGGGCGCAGCGCTTCCCGCACCGAGGCGTCGTCCGCGAAGTCGGCCGAGTCCAGCAGCAGCTCCACCGCGAGGTCCAGCTGATCGCGGTCGATGCGCCGCGGACCGTCGGCGATGTCCTCGCCGATCCCGGGCAGCACGTAGACGTTGTCGTCGTAGACCTCGATCTCCAGCGAGCCGTCGGTCGCGGCCACGCGCACCTCGTCGAAGGTGGAGACCGACGAGAGGTCGGTGTCGTCGTCGTCCGCGAGGTACCGGGCCAGCGCGCCCTCGGAGTCGAAGACGTAGATCTTGCCCTTGCGGCCCAGGAAGACCGGGCTGTCGTCGAGGTAGCAGCGCAGCGTGTAGTACTCGCCCGTGGAGGTGATGATCTTGATCGGGTCGATGCCGACCTGACCCCAGAAGGAATCGTCATCCTCCTCGTCCTCGAAGTCCTCGTCGGCGCTCTTCGCGAGCGTCACCCCGTCGTCGGCGCCGGCTTCGTCGCCCTCGTACTCGTCGTCGTCCTCGTCCAGGTCGTCGGTGTCGAGACCCGGCACGTCGTCGAGGTCGTCGTCGAGGTCGTCGTCCAGATCCGCTGCGTCGGCGGCGAGCGCGGCGGCCTTCTCCTCGGCCTCCGCGAGCTCCTGCTCGGCGGCCTCGGTGAGGGTGGCGGACACCTTCGGCGCGCTGACGACGCCCTCGATCGCGTCGATCACGTCGTCCCACTTGCGGCTGATGATCTGGCCGACCTTGTGCCACATCTCCGCGCCCTCGCGGCCCTCGAAGTTGCGGGTGCCGATGCGCACGGTGCCCAGCACCGGGTTGCCGTTGAAGAACTTGGTGACGTCGATCAGCTCGCACACCTCGCCGATGAGGCCGACGATCTCGAGGGTGTCCTCGAGCTCGGCGATCACCTCGGGGGTGGGCTCCTCGGCGGCGAGTTCCGGCACCGAGATCAGGTCGAAGCTACGGTCGTCACGCGGGACGAAGGCCTCCGCCGGCAGGGTGGTCAGGGCCTCCCAGGCCGGGTGGTCGTCCAGGTCGTTCGCCTTGCCGCTGCGGGCGAAGGCGACCAACTCGGCGACCGACGAGAAGCCGTACAGATCCTCGTCGAGGCCCAGGAAGGCCTCCCATTCGTCCTCCCCGTCACGCCACCGCGGTGCCCACAGGGTGTACACCGGGCCGTCGGTGAGGCCGAGCTCGATCGGGACGATGTCAGACGCCATGGCGCCCAGCGTAGTGCACCGGGCCGCCTGCGCGTCGGCTGGAGGATCCGACCGCACGGGGCTCAGCCCGTCGGGCGGAAGAAGCCGTAAAACTGCTGGCCGATGTTCTCCGTGCGGATCGCGGAGATCTGCACCGGATCGCCCGCTTCCACCATGCGTCCGTCGCCGATGACCATCGCGACGTGGCCCTCCCACACCGCGAGGTCGCCGGGCTGCAACTGGCCCGCGCTGACCGCGGCGCCGACGCCCTGCTCGTTGGCGAGCCGCGGCAGCTCGATGCCCGCCTGCCGGTAGGCCCACTGCGTGAACCCGCTGCAGTCCAGGCCGACTCCGGGCGTCGTCCCGCCCCACGAGTAGGGCACGCCCAGCTGCGTGAGCGCGGCCTGCACCGCGGCGGCGGCCTTCGCGTTCGGGGCCTTCACCACCGTGCCGTCGGGCAGCCGCACGTCGTAGCCGCCCTTGCCGTCGGCGGTCACCGTCGCCCCGGACCGGCGCGAGGCGGACACCGTCTTCGCCCCGGAGCCGCGGCCCGAGCCCGAGCCGCCCCGGTTCGCGGACGTGAGCGCGGAGGTGAGCCCGCTGACGGGGGAGGCTCCGCCGCCCGAGCCGCCTCCGGACCCCGAGCCGGTGCCGGTCGGGGAGGAGGTCGACGGGGTCGCGGTCGCGGTCGTCGAGGCGGGCGTCGTCGCCGCACCGCCGTCGACGGTGGCGGGCGCGGTCGGGGTGCTCTCCGCCAGCCCGGAGACCGTGCCGGTCTCGCCGTCGAGCTCGTCGCGGACGGACCGCAGCACGTCGAGCGCCTGCTGTAGGTGATCGGCCGCCAGCGTGAGCACCGCGATCAGCCCGGTGGGGTTGAGCAGCGTCGGATTCGCGGCCTCGGCCTTGCTCACGAAGGAATCGAGGACGGCCTGCAGCCGCGTTCGGCCCTTGCTCACCACCCCGGCGGCGGTCGTCACCGACTCGCGGATCGCGCCACTGTGCTGCGACAGGGCCGCCGCGGCGGTGCCGCCGGTGCCGATCGTGCGCTGGGCGGTCGTCGCATCCACGCCCGTCCACGCGCTGCCGACGCTGACCGTCGCCGAATCCGTCTGCGCGCTGACCCGGGCCAGTTCGGCCTCCACCGCCCGGATCGCCGCGTCGACCCCCGCGACCGAGAGGTCGCCGGTGCCGAACGTGTCGAGCAGGGCCCGCAGCGGCGCCGCCAGCGCCGCGACGATGCCGCTCACGACGCACCCAGCAACCCGAGCAGCGCCCCCGCGCCGCCCCCGTCCGTGGCGACCGCCGAGGCCACCGTCCGCGCCGCGCCGGCGGAGGCCGAGGTGTAGAACGCGGCTAGGCGCGTGACCTCGGCATCGGTCGCCGTGACGGCGCCCAGCAGCTCGGCCAGGTAGTCGCCGCCGATCAGTCCGAAGACCGGTGTGAGCGCCGCGGCCGAGACGGCGCCCGCTCCCGCGGCCCCCGCCACCGACGTGGCCAGCGAGCCCAGTTCGGTCCCCGCCGCCGTCACCGCGCTCGTCGTCATCAGAAACGGTTCCATCGCAATACCCCCTCATTGATTGGACGCCTCAGGGTCCCGAGCGGTTCCCGATACGCTGACCGCATGCAGATCACCGTGGTCGACCACCCCCTGGCCGCCGTCCGCCTCACCGCGCTCCGCGCGGAGGCCACCGACAACGCCTCCTTCCGCGCAGCGCTGAAGGAGCTCACCCAGATGCTGGTCTACGAGGCCATGCGCGACGCCGCCGTCGCCGCCGTCACGGTGACCACCCCGCTCGAGGACACCGACGGCGCCGCGCTCGCGAAGCCGCCGCTGCTGGTGCCGGTGCTGCGCGCTGGCCTCGGCATGGTCGACCAGGCGCACGCGATGCTGCCGGAGTCCCAGGTGGGCTTCGTCGGCATGGGCCGCAACGAGGAGACGCACGTCCCCGAGCCCTACTTCCAGTCGCTGCCCGCCGATCTCGCGGGGCGCCCCGTCTTCGTGCTCGACCCGATGCTCGCGACCGGCGGCTCGATGGTGGAGACGCTGAGCCTGCTCGCGCAGCGCGGCGCGACCGACGTGACCGCGGTGTGCGTCGTCGCCGCGCCCGAGGGCGTGCAGGCGCTCGCCGACTGCGGCCACCCCGTCCGCCTGGTCACCGCCACCGTCGACCGGGGGCTGAACGAGAACGCCTACATCGTGCCCGGACTCGGCGACGCCGGCGACCGCCAGTTCGGCCCGCGCTGGACCTGATCCACGGATCGGCGGGCGGCTACGGGGCCGCCCAGAATCCCGTCGCCGGCTCGGTGAACTCGCCCGACGGGGTGCTGATCACCAGGCCGGTGGGCGTGATGTTGATCGTCGCGTCCGGGGCGCGGGCGACCCAGCCGGGGCCCGCGGGCAGCACGCCCTCGATGCGCGTCCCGGTACCGGTGTCGATGCGCCAGCCCGCGTAGTACAGTGCGCCCGCGCGATCGCAGACGACGGCCTGCGAGGTGGCGGTGAGGACCATCATCCGGGCGGCGTCGCCGTCGGCGCAGCGCGCGGGGGTCCCCAGGAAGCCGAGGGCATCGGTCCCGGGGATCGACGGTGCGGGCGGCGCGGGTGTGCCCGGCTGCTCGGACGACGGTGCCGGGGCGGCCGACGCGGAGCTCGACGGCCCGGACGGCGGCGCGGCGGCCGTGGCCGGCTCCGTGGGTCGTTTGCCGCTGACGTAGGCGGTCGCGGCCGCCGCGGCGGCGACCACGATGAGCACCCCCACCACGACCGCCGCCGCGATCACCCGGCCGCGTGCGGGATCGGCCGGGCGCACTGGGCGGGTCACCCGAAGGCCGCCCACTTACGCACCGTGTCGGTCACCGCGGTGAGCCGCTGTCGGGCGCGCGCCTCGGCGCCGCTCGTGTCGCTGTCGATCGCCACCGGCTCGATCACCTCCAGGTAGAACTTCGCCTTCGGCTCGGTTCCGGAGGGCCGCACGGTGACCCGGACGCCGTCGCCGCGGAACACCAGCGCGTCCGTCGCGGGGCGGGCCGTCAGAAGATCCTCACAGCCGACGGCGGTGTTTGCAACCTCAACAGGGGGGTCGGCGCGCAGGGCGGCCATGATCGCGGCGATCCGCGCGACGTCGTCCACGCGCAGCGCGTACTGGCTCGACAGGTACACGCCGTGCCGGCGGTACAACGCGTCCAGCGCGTCCGGCAGTCCGCTGCCCTGCGCCTTCAGCGCGGCCGCGTAGCCGGCGGCGACGACCGCGGCGGAGATCCCGTCCTTGTCGCGCACCGTCGACGGGTCGACGCAGAGGCCGAGCGCCTCCTCGTACGCGAACACCAGGCCGTCGCCCGCCCGTACCAGGTTCTTGAACCCGGTCAGGGTCCGCGCGTACCGCGCGCCGCGGCTCTCGGCGATCGCGCCGAGGAGCTCGGAGCTGACGATCGTCGTCGCCACGAGGGGATCCGACGGTGCGCCGTCCAGCGGCGCGTCGAGCAGGTGGGCGCCGAGCAGCGAGCCGGACTCGTCGCCGGTGAGCATCCGCCAGCCGTCGGCGAAGCGGGCGCCCAGGGCGCACCGGTCCGCGTCGGGGTCGAGGGCGACCGCGAGGTCCGCATCCACCCGCTCCGCGAGGGCGAGCAGCAGGTCGGAGGCGCCCGGCTCCTCGGGGTTGGGGAAGGCCACCGTCGGGAACTCGCCATCCGGGGCGAACTGCTGCTCGACCACGTGCACGTCGTCGAAGCCGCTGCGGCGCAGGGCCTCCACCGCGACCTTCCCGCCCACGCCGTGCATCGGCGTCAGCGCGATCCGCAGCGGCACGGCGGGCGCCGGGCGCAGCGCGGAGACGCGGTCCAGGTACGCCGCGACCACCTCGGTCGCGCGGGGATCGGCGGGCACCGGCGTCCGCTCGATCTCCGTGGCGGGCGGCGCGGCGGCGATGAGCTTCTCGATCTCGGCGTCGGCGGGGGAGACCAGCTGGGCGCCGCCGTCGAGGTAGACCTTGTAGCCGTTGTCCGCGGGCGGGTTGTGCGAGGCCGTGATCTGCACGCCCGCGACGGCGCCGACCGCCTTGGTCGCGTACGAGACCCACGGCGTGGGGCCGGGTTCGGGTAGCGCCACCACGGCGAAGCCCTGCGCCGCGAGCACCTCGGTGGCGGCCGCGAAGAAGGCTTCGGAGCCGCGCCGCGCGTCGCGCCCGACGACGACGGTGCCGCCGCCCAGGCACTTCGCCTTCAGCCACTCGCCGAGGGCCCAGGTCGTGCGCGTCACGACCGCCACGTTCATGCCCGACGGTCCGCCGCGGACCGGGCCCCGCAGGCCCGCGGTGCCGAAGGACAGCGGGGCGGCGAAGCGCTCGGCGAGCTCGTCGCCGCTCAACGCCTCGAGTTCGGCGCGGGTCGCCGGGTCGGGGTCGCCCTCGATCCACGCGAGGGCCTCGGCCGCGAGCTCGACGCCCATCTACATCGCCTCGATCACGTCGGCGAGCAGGCCGCCCATCCGCGCGGCGGCCTCGCGTCCGGCCTCGAGGACCTCCTCGTGGTTCAGCGGCTCGCCGGTGATGCCGGCGGCCAGGTTGGTGACGAGCGAGATCCCCAGCACCGCGGCGTCCTCCGCGCGGGCGGCGATCGTCTCGTGCACCGTCGACATGCCCACCAAGTCGGCACCCAGGGTGCGCAGCATGCGGATCTCGGCCGGGGTCTCGTAGTGCGGGCCGGGGAGGCCGGCGTAGACGCCCTCCTTGAGCGAAGGGTCGACGGTGCGGGCCAGCGTGCGCAGTTGCGCCGAGTACGCGTCCACCAGGTTCACGAACTGCGCGCCCACGAGCGGCGAGCGGGCGGTGAGGTTCAGGTGGTCCTCGATCAGCACCGGTTCGCCGACGAACATGCCCTCGCGCAGGCCGCCCGCGGCGTTGGTGAGGATCACCGTCGACGCCCCGGCCGCGCAGGCCGTGCGCACGGGGTGCACGACGCGCGACAGGTCGTGGCCCTCGTAGGCGTGGGTGCGGCCCAGCAGCACCAGGACCCGCTTGCCGCCGACGACGACCGCCGAGGCCGTGCCCTTGTGGCCGGCCGCGCTGGGCGGCGCGAAGTGAGGGAGATCCGCCATCGGCACGGACCCGACGGCGGCGCCGCGCGCGGTGAGCGCGTCGGCCGCGGGGGCCCAGCCGGAGCCGAGCACCACCGCCACGTCGAAGGGTTCACCGCCCGTCGCGGCGGTCAGTGCGGCGGCCGCCTCGCGGGCCGCAGCGGGGGGATCGTCGATACCGGAGTCACGTGCCGCGTGCAGTTGCGCCATGGCCCCAGATGCTAGCCGCTATCGTGATGCCCATGCCTTACGTCACGCGCACCGACGACGTCTTCACTCTGTTCCTGGGCGATGAGGGCGTCGAGCTCTCGGAGACCAACCCGGAGAACCGCTTCTCCCCGGACTGGGTCGACGCGGTGCACGCCCGTCTCGACGAGATCGAGGCGCAGGCGGCCGGGTCGCCCGCCGCGCTGGTGGTCACCGCCACCGGCAAGTTCTTCTCCAACGGCCTCGACGTCATGTACATCCTGGCGAACGCGGGTGAGTTGCCGACCTACCTGGACCGCGTGCACACGGTCTTCAGCCGGCTGCTGACCTTCCCGATGACCACCGTCGCCGCGATCAACGGCCACGCCTTCGGCGCCGGGGCCATGCTGGCACTGTCGTGCGACTTCGCCGTGATGCGCGACGACCGCGGCTTCTTCTGCCTCCCCGAGGTCAGCCTCAAGATGGGCTTCACCGTCGGCATGGCCAGCCTGCTGCGCTCCCGTCTGCCGTACCAGACGGCGGTCGAGGCGATGACCACCGGACGTCGCTACGGCGGCGCCGACGCCGTTGCTGCGGGCATCGTGCAGGCGGCGGTCTCGGAGGCCGAGCTGCTGCCGACCGCGACCGCCCGGGCGGCGGCGAACGCCGCCGCCGACGGCCCTACGCTGAACAAGATCAAGAACGATCTGCACACGCACCTCATCGCCGACCTCGCCGCTCCGACGACCGAAGTCAAGTTCGGCTGACGGTGACCGGTCGCGTCACCTCCGTCCTGGAGGCGCTCACCGGCACCGTCGACCGCGTGCGGGGCGACCTGGTCGCGGTCAGCCACGAGATCCACGCCCGGCCCGAGCTGGCCTTCGAGGAGCGATTCGCGTCGGCGCTGCTGGCCGACGCCCTCGCGGGGCACGGCTTCGCCGTCGAGCGCCGCGTCGCGGACCTCGATACCGCGTTCGTCGGACGGTCCGGCAGCGGGCCGCTGCGCGTCGCCGTCTTCGCCGAGTACGACGCCCTGCCCGGCATCGGGCACGCCTGCGGGCACAACATCATCGCCGCGGCGGGGCTCGGCGCCGGCCTCGCGCTCGCGTCCGTCGCGGACGAGCTGGGCCTGACCGTCGAGGTGTACGGCACGCCCGCCGAGGAGTCCGGGGGCGGCAAGGTGCTCATGCTGCAGCGCGGCGCGTTCGACGGTGTCGCCTACGCGGGCATGGTGCACCCCGCCCCGTTCGACGTGGTGCGCACGCGCACCCTGGCGCTGGCCGACCTCGCGATCCGGTTCTCCGGCCGCGAGGCGCACGCCTCGGCGGCGCCGTGGGCCGGCCGGAACGCGGGCGACGCCGCGACGGTCGCGCAGGTCGCGCTGGGCCTGCTGCGGCAGCACCTGGAGCCGGGGCAGCAGTTGCACGGCATCGTCAGCGAGGGCGGGACCGCGCCCAACGTGGTGCCCGCCGCGTCCGAACTGCTCTACTACCTGCGCGCCGACGACGCGGAGTCGCTGGAGCGGCTCGCCGTCCGCGCGGGCGACTGCTTCGCCGCAGGCGCGCTGGCGGCCGGCTGCACGCACGAGGTCGGCGAGGTCTCGCCCGCCTACACCGAGCTGCGCAGCGACGGTGCCCTCGCCGTCGCGTACCGCGCCGCGGCGGTCGCGATCGGCCGGGAACCGGTGGCTCCGGAGTTCGAGCGGCTGGTGCCGTTGGGGAGTACCGACATGGGCAATGTGAGCCACGCTGTACCGTCGATCCATCCGCTGATCGGCCTCGAGACCGACGGGGCCGTGACCCATCAGCCGGAGTTCACGGCCGCCGCCGCCACCGAATCCGCCGATCGGGCCGTGCGCGATGGTGCGCTGGCCCTGGCCGCAGCCTTCGCTGCGGTCGCAGAGGACGAGGACGAGCGCGCGCGGCTGCTGACCGGGGCCGGGCGACGCGGCAGCGATGGAGGCGGACGGTGAGCGGCACGGCGAGCGGAAGTGCGGGCGAGGATCTCTCGAGGGCCGCCTACGTCGACCAGTGGTTGCAGCGCAAGGGCGACTGGCTCCGCGAGTTCCGGCGCGACCTGCACGCCCACCCCGAGCTGTCCTGGCGCGAGCAGCGCACCACGAACGTCGTCTTCGAGGCGTTGACCGCCGCGGGCCTGCACCCCCGCAAGCTCTCGACCACCGGCCTGATCTGCGACCTCGGACCCACCGGCGGGGAGCGCGTCGCCCTGCGCGCCGACATGGACGCGCTGCCGATCCACGAGGCCACCGGCCTCGACTTCCAATCCACGTCGGCCGGCGTCTCGCACGCGTGCGGTCATGACGCGCACACCTCGATCCTGCTGGGCACCGGCCTCGCCCTGGCCGAGCTGGACCGCGCGGGCCGGCTGCCGGTGGGCGTGCGCCTGATCTTCCAGCCCGCCGAGGAGGTCATGCCGGGCGGCGCGCTGTCCGCGGTGCGCGACGAGGTGATGCAGGGGGTCTCCCGCATCTACGCGCTGCACTGCGATCCCCGCGTCGAGGTGGGACGGATCGGCGTCCGCTCCGGCGCCATCACCTCCGCCGCCGACCACGTCGAGGTCATCCTGCACTCGCCCGGCGGGCACACCTCGCGGCCGCACCTGACCAGCGACCTGATCTACGCCATGGGCACCGTCATCACCGGGCTCCCCGGCGTGCTGTCGCGCCGCGTGGACCCCCGCTCCGGCACGATCATGGTGTGGGGCGCGGCGAACGCCGGATCCGCGCCGAACGCGATCCCACAGATCGGCGCACTGCACGGCACCGTCCGCACCGGCGAGCATCAGATCTGGGAGTCGCTGGAGCCGCTCGTGCGCGAGATCATCGCCGAGCTGCTCGCGCCGCTGCGGATCAAGCACGAGGTCAACTACACCCGCGGCGTCCCCCCGGTCATCAACGACCACTTGGCCGCCACCCGCCTCGCCGACGCCGCGCGCGCCGTCTCGCCCGACGGGGTGGTCGACACCCCGCAGTCCGGCGGCGGCGAGGACTTCTCCTGGTACCTGGAGGAGTCGCCCGGCGCGATGGCACGGCTGGGCGTCTGGTCCGGCGAGGGCCGCCAGTACGACCTGCACCAGCCCGATTTCGTGCTCGACGAGCGCGCACTCGAGATGGGCGTGAAGGTCTTCACGAACGTGGTCTTCGCCTCCGGTCGCTGATCGCGGTCGGCCCCGGCCACACCCGCGCCGGCGCGGGCCCGTCGTGGCGACGGCAGTGCGGCGAACGGACTCTCGAATTCTGTCCGGATCGGACAGGGTGTCCGGGACGGACAGAATCCGAGAGTCGTCGATGCGGCAATCCACTTCGTGGGCAGTCGTCGTTGAGTATTCGATGGACGACCTAGTTCTCAGGTGCGCCCGTCCAGGCCTCCGGAGACGTCGATCGAGGTGCCGGTCGTGTACGACGAACGGTCGGACAGCAGGAAGGCGATCGTGTCGCCGACCTCCTCGGGCCTGCCCATGCGCTGCAAGGGAATCGCCCTTCGCCGCGCTTCGTCTCGACACCAGTCGGCGTAGGCAGTCGTGGCACCGGACCGGGCGTACTTCTCCCGTTGCCGGGCGGTCTCGATGACGCCCACATTGACCACCACGACGCGGACGTCGTCGGGCGCGACCTCGGCGCTCAGCGTCGCCGCGTAGTTCGCCAAGGCGGCGCGGGCGGCGCCGACCG
Organism: Tsukamurella sp. USMM236; assembly: GCF_037148755.1. Taxonomy (NCBI): domain Bacteria; kingdom Bacillati; phylum Actinomycetota; class Actinomycetes; order Mycobacteriales; family Tsukamurellaceae; genus Tsukamurella; species Tsukamurella sp. USMM236. The sequence goes on along the minus strand of NZ_JBBCSS010000004.1, from coordinate 294,060 downwards.
GTGCCAGCTCACGGCTCGGGTGGTGCGCGCTCACGCCGTTCACGAGCACTATCGCTCCCCGCGAGGCGACCAGGTGGGGGCGGGCGGCGCGCACGAGCGCGACGGCCGCGCCGACCTTGATGGCGAACTGCTCGACCCACACCTCTGGGCCCGCGCCGACGCCCGCCGTCACGCCGGTGCCCGCGTTGGCCACGACGCCGTGGACACCGCCGAAGGTGCGCACCGCGGAGTCGACGATCTCCTCGACATCCTCGGGCCGGCGGGCGTCGCCCGCCAGAAGGAGTAGCCGATCGCGCGGGGTCGCCGTGCCCGCGTAGGCGGCAGTGAGGCGATCGAGGTCGCGGGAGAATCCGCAGACCCGCGCATCCTCGCGTAGGAGTCGCTGTGCGGTGGCCAGTCCGATGCCGCTGCTCGCGCCCGACACGATGAACACCCGCTCGTGCAGGTCAAGGTCCATGCGGCCCTTCCCCTCTTCGATCGACGAGCGCGTCGCCGAGGGTGGTGCGGCGGTACAGGACCCGGCGTCCGTACCGCGAACTCTCGACGATCCCGCTGGCGCCCAGCACCTTCAGGCTCTGCGACACGGCCGACGGCGAGATCCTCAGTGCGGCGGCGAGATCGACCACGGCGGCGGGCTCGGCCAGCACCGCGAGGAGGTCCGCCTTCGCGGTGCCGATCAGCCTGCGGAGCGCGTCGTCGGCGACTGGTGGAACGGATTCCGCGAGCGTCGCCGAGCCCCGGGCGGGGTAGCCGATGTTCGGCGCGGTGCGGGTCGGATCGTGCGCGGTGGTGATCCTGGTGGTGAAGACGCTCGGCATCAGGGTCAGACCGAGACCGGGGGAGCGGACCTCGCCCGCGACCACTGAGCACGACATGTCCACGCTCAGCTCCCCGGTACGACGCCATTCCACGCGCGGGCTCAGTGATTCGAAGAGCCGGGTGGGCCCGCCGACGGCGAGCTCGCGGCCCCGGAAGACGACGTCGGACTCCAGGATCCGCTGCACCGCCGGCCACACGGGAGCGACGGCCGCGCGGTGGTAGGCGGCCAGGGCATCGGCGATGACCGGTGCGGGATCGTCCAGGGCGATCAGGCGCGCCAGGGGCCCTGACGGTGCCGCACCCTCCGCCAGTTCGACCAGCTCGGCGCGCGCCGTCCGCGCGTCCGTGCCACGGACCGCGTCGAGGTGCGCGTCGAACGTCGGCCGGACGTCGGCCTGCGCGGTCACCGGGGTGAGGAAGTCGGGGATCTGCTTGCCCGACGGCGAGACCAGCGCGTCGATCAGTTCGCGGTCGTACTCGCCCCGGCGGGCGTTCGCCTCGCATCGCCACCCCGTGAGGTGGTGCGCGGTGTCGTAGACCTTGTTCAGGTGGAACAGGCTCAGGACGGTCTCGTTGAGCGGCGACACCACGAAGCGGGCGTCGGCCAGATCGCCGACGTCCAACAGGTAGGTCAACATGTAGGCGCCACCTAATTCATTGGAACCCGCGACGGGGTTCGTGTGTGCTCGGGGTATGAGCGAATACCGAGAGCACTGGAACCTGACGGCGGATCCTCCGACGGCAGCAGTCTACGCCCGCATGGCGGACGCGCACGACCGTTCGGCGCTCGACCGGGAGCGGCGGAACCGGGTGGGGCGCACCGTCGCACCCGGACGACGGGGCCTGCGTCCCGGGCTGGCCCGGGCGCTGCGGCGGCTGGCGGCGGCGATCGAGCCGGCACCGTCCGGCTGCGGGCCCGAGGCCGCCTGAGCGGTTCTACTCCGGGCCGTCGGCGGAGGCGCCCGGGCCGGGGCCGACGTTGCGGGACTCGCGGGTGCGGATGTCGAGGACGTACTCCTCGGGGGCGCCGGCGATGTATGCGGCGTCGGCCATGACGCCCAGGTAGCGGGCCGACGGGAGGCCGCCCTCGAAGGCGTCGACCACGTACAGCCAGGCCAGGGTGGAGCCGCCGCCGGTGAGCTCGACGCGCACCTTGAGCTTGACGTGGATGCCGAGCTCCGAGCCCTCCCACCGGTCGAGGGAGACCTCGTCGTCGCTGGTCACGTCGTAGAGCACCACGAAGACCTTGGCGTCGGGATCCGACGGGTCCTCGGTGACGGTCGCGAGCGCGCCCTCCCACCCGATGTCCTCGCCCGAGAAGGTCAGGCGCCAGCCGTGCAACCACCCCGTACCGGACATCGGCGAGTGCGGGGCGCGCTCGGCCATCTGGTCGGGGTGCATGTTGGAGCCGTAGGCGGCGTAGATCGGCACAGGTCAGACTCTAGCGCGCCGGTCCGGGAGAACGTCGCTGGTGCGACGGTGCCCGCACGCGGCGTGGCCGCGGACGATAGCGTTGCAGCCATGACGAACATCGTGATCATCGGCGGCGGTCCGGCGGGGTACGAAGCAGCACTGGTGGCGGTGGCGCACGGCGGCGACGTCACGGTGATCGAGTCCGACGGGATCGGTGGGGCCTGCGTCCTGTACGACTGCGTCCCGTCGAAGACCTTCATCGCCTCGACCGGCATCCGCACCGAGACCCGGCGTGCCGTCGACCTGGGCATCGAGCTGCACTTCGAGCGCGTCGAGATCGACGTCGAGCGGATCAACGCGCGCGTCAAGGACCTGGCGACGGCGCAGTCGGCCGACATCCGCGCCCGCCTCGCGGGGGAGGGCGTGCGGATCATCCGCGGCCGCGCGACCCTCGCACCCACGGCGTCGGGCATGGCCCATCACGAGGTGAACGTCGTGACCCCGTCCGGCGGCGAGCAGTCCTTCGAGGCCGACGTGGTGCTCGTCGCCACGGGCGCCTCGCCCCGCGTGCTGGAGTCCGCGCAGCCCGACGGCGAGAAGATCCTCACCTGGCGGCAGCTGTACGACCTCGAGGAGCTCCCGACGCACCTCGTGGTCGTCGGCTCCGGCGTCACCGGCGCGGAGTTCGTGCACGCCTACACCGAGCTCGGCATCAAGGTCACCCTCGTCAGCTCCCGCGACCGCGTGCTCCCGCACGAGGACGAGGACGCCGCCCTGGTGCTGGAGGACGCGCTGCTCGACCGCGGTGTCTCGCTGGTCAAGCGCGCCTACGCCGACAAGGTGGAGCGCACGGAGACCGGCGTCGTCGTGCGCCTGACCGACGGCCGCACCGTCGAGGGCTCGCACTGCCTCATGACCGTCGGCTCGATTCCGAACACCGCGGGCATCGGCCTCGAGGACGTGGGCATCGAGCTGAACAAGGGCGGCTACATCCCCGTCGACCGGGTCTCGCGGACCAAGGTGCCCGGCATCTACGCCGCCGGCGACTGCACCGGCGTGCTGCCGCTGGCCTCCGTCGCCGCGATGCAGGGGCGCGTCGCGATGTACCACGCGCTCGGCGAGGGCGTCTCGCCCGTGAAGCTCAAGACCGTCTCGTCGGCGATCTTCACCCGCCCGGAGATCGCCACCGTCGGCGTCTCGCAGGCCGCGATCGACGACGGGACGTACCAGGCGCGCACCGTCATGCTGCCGCTCGCGACCAACCCGCGCGCGAAGATGTCGGGGCTCAAGCGCGGCTTCGTCAAGATCTTCTGCCGCCCCAACACGGGATTGGTCATCGGCGGAGTCGTGGTGGCGCCCAACGCCTCCGAACTGATCCTGCCGCTCACCGTCGCGGTGCAGAACGGCCTCACGGTCGACGACGTGGCGCAGACCTTCTCCGTGTATCCGTCGCTGTCCGGCTCGGTCACCGAGGCCGCCCGGCAATTGATGCGCCAGGACGACCTGGCCTAGCCGTTTCGGCGGTGAGCGATCGGGACGGCGTCTTCGAGGCGCTGCGGCCCCGCCTGTTCGGGGTGGCGTACCGGGTGCTCGCGTCCGCGCCCGACGCCGAGGACGTGGTGCAGGACGCGTGGCTGCGCTGGCGCGGCGCCGACGACGGTTCAGTCCGCGATCCCGAGGCGTTCCTGGTGGTGACGGTGACCCGCCTCGCGCTCAACCTGGCGCAGTCGGCGCGGGCGCGGCGCGAGCAGTACGTCGGGGAGTGGTTCCCGACGCCGGTCGACACGGCCGAGGACCCCGCGCTGGGAGCCGAGCGGGCGGAGGCCCTGGAGCTCGCCGTGGTGCACGTACTGCAGCGGCTCTCGCCCGAGGCGCGCGCCGCGTACGTACTCCGCGAGGCCTTCGAGCACCCCTACCCGCGGATCGCGGAGATCCTCCAGATGCGGGAGCCCGCCGTGCGGAAGCTGGTCAGCCGCGCCCGCACGCAGGTCGCGGGGGAGCGGCGCACCACGGCCACCCGCGAGCGGGTCCGCGCGCTGCTCGACGCCTTCCTCGCCGCGGCGCACGCCGGCGACGTCGCGGGCCTCGAGGCCGTGCTCGTGGCCGACGTGGTCAGCGAGACCGACGGCGGCGGCGCGCGTCGGGCCGGGCGTCGCCCGGTGATCGGGGACAACGCCGTGGCGCGCTTCGTCGCAGGCTTCTCCGTGCGCTTCATGTCCGACGCGTCCGCGCGGATCGTCGAGGTCAACGGCCTGCCGGGCGCGGTCTTCAGCGTCGACGGTGCGCCCGTGGCGCTGCTCTGCCCGACGGCCTCGGACGCCGGCCTGACGCGCTTGATGTGGGTCATGAACCCCGAGAAGCTGGCCGATTTCGCCTGACGGTCACAGATCGGCGCGCCGTTCGGTCCTTGGTATGGAGGCCCGAACGGTTCGGGCCGGATCGAGAGGACGAGGACATGGCGAAGTTCGTGGTGATCGGCGGCACCGGGCTGATCGGGTCGAAGGTGGTGGCGGGACTGGCCGCGGCGGGGCACGAGGCGGTGGCGGGAGCCCCGAGCACGGGCGTGAACGCGGTGACCGGTGACGGGCTGGCCGAGGCGCTCGCCGACGCCGACGGCGTCGTGGATGTCGCCAACTCGCCGTCCTTCGAGGATGCTGCAGTGTTGGACTTCTTCACCCGCGCCACGACGAACCTGCTCGCCGCCGCGCGAACCGCCGGGGTCGGCCACTACGTGGCGCTGTCGGTCGTGGGTACCGAACGACTCGAGGAGAGCGGCTACTTCCGCGGGAAGATCGCGCAGGAGAACCTGATCGAGGCCGGCGACGTGCCGTTCTCGATCGTCCGCGCCACGCAGTTCTTCGAGTTCGTCCCGGGCATCGCCGCCGCATCGGAGGTCGACGGGGCGGTCCGCCTGCCGGGCGCGAACATCCAGCCGATCTCGTCCGACGACGTGGCTTCAGCCGTCGTGCGCGCCGCGGTCGGGGCGCCGCTCGGCGGCCGCACCGAGGTCGCGGGTCCGGACGTCTTCGCCCTCGATGAGCTGGTCCGCAGGGCGCTCGCCGCGGAGGGTGACGCGCGCACCGTCGTCCGGGATCCGGAGGCGACGTACTTCGGCGCGCACCTGCAGGACGGGACGCTCCTTCCCGGCGCGGGCGCGGAGATCGCGGCGACGCGGTTCTTCGCCTGATCAGTCCGCGGCTGCGGCGTCGGCGAGTCGGGCGAGGCGCTCCTCGGGCGACCCGGTGAGCTCGACGATGCGGGCACCTCCGGTGAGGGAGGGGTCGTCGGCGAGGTCGAGCAGCGCGGCGTCGGTCGCGTCGCGCAGTTCGGGATCCTCGTCGGACCCGACCACGATCGGGTCGCGATGGTGCAGCGGCAGGAGGACGAGGAGGTCCACCGCGGTCATCGCCTCCGCGGTGATGGCCGCCCCGCGGTCGAGCAGCCCCGGCGACCGCGTCGGGCGCCCGAGGTCGTCGAGCGCCCGCAGGTAGGCCAGCAGGTCGAGCGGTCCGCGCTCGGCGATGACGCGGTCGCCGGGTCGCCGCGCCCGCAGCCGGTCGGCGGCGACGACGAGTTGTGCGAAGAAGATCCCGGCGTCGAGGTCGATCGCCGTTTCCTCGAGCGCCTCGAACGGGTCGGGGAGCACCTCGTATCCGGGGCGCACAGCGGCGAAGTCCGTGATCAGAGTGCTCTTCCCGCTCGCGTGGGTGCCGGAGACGACGATGCGCATGTCCGGAGCGTATCGCGCGGCCGGCCGCGTGCTCCGATCGATTCCGAACGAGAAGATACAGAAACGATCAGAGAATCTGTTCGTGTCTGTTAGATTTCGTGAGAATTCGTTCCCTGAGCCCCTGGAGGCGCGATGCTCCTCGCCGACAACGCACTCCGACTCAACGTCGGACTGCTCGACTACACGCTGGTCGCGATCTATTTCGTGTTCGTCCTGGGTATCGGGTACCTGGCCCGCACGCAGGTCGCATCCAGCCTCGACTTCTTCCTGTCGGGCAGGCGGCTCCCGGCCTGGGTGACCGGCGTCGCGTTCGTCTCCGCGAACCTCGGCGCCGTCGAGATCATGGGCATGTCGGCCACCGGCGCCCAGATCGGCATGTCGACCTTCCACTACTACTGGATCGGCGCCGTCCCGGCGATGGTCTTCCTCGGCATCGTGATGATGCCCTTCTACTACGGCTCGAAGGTGCGCAGCGTCCCCGAGTTCATGCGCAAGCGCTTCGGCACCGGCGCGCACCTGGTGAACTCGCTGAGCTTCGCCGTCGCTCAGGTGCTCATCGCCGGCGTCAACCTGTTCCTGCTCGGCACCGTGATCAACGTGGTCCTCGGCTGGCCGCACTGGGTCTCGCTCCTCGTCGCCGCTGCGGTGGTGCTCACCTACACGGTGCTCGGCGGCCTCTCCGCCGCGATCTACAACGAGGTCCTGCAGTTCTTCGTCATCCTCGCGGCGCTGGTCCCGCTGACCGTGATCGGCCTGATCAAGATCGGCGGCTGGAGCGGCCTCAAGGAGAAGGTGATCGAGACCCGCTCCGACAAGGGCGTCACGGCCACCGTCTCCGATCAGCTGCACACCTGGCCCGGACAGGCGCTCAGCGGTTTCGAGTCGCCGGTCTGGTCCGTCGTCGGCATCGTCTTCGGTCTGGGCTTCGTGCTCTCCTTCGGCTACTGGACCACGAACTTCGTCGAGGTGCAGCGCGCCATGGCCTCGGATTCGATGTCGGCGGCGCGGCGCGCGCCCATCATCGGGGCGATCCCGAAGATGTTCATCCCCTTCGTGGTCGTGGTGCCGGGCATGATCTGCGCCGCGGCGATCGGCGACATGATCAACCTCAAGAACAACGGCGCACCGGACGGCGTCACCTACAACGACGCGCTGCTGCTCATGATGCGCGACATCCTGCCCAACGGCCTGCTCGGCGTGGCCGTTGCCGGCCTGATCGCCTCGTTCATGGCGGGCATGGCGGCCAACGTCTCCGCGTTCAACACCGTCTTCAGCTACGACCTGTGGCAGCAGTACGTGGTCAAGGACCGCGAGGACTCCTACTACATCCGTGTCGGCCAGGTCGCGACGGTCATCGCGGTGTTCCTCGCGATCGGCACGGCGACGATCGCCGCGGGCTACTCCAACCTCATGGACTACCTGCAGACGCTGTTCGGCTTCTTCAACGCGCCGCTGTTCGCCACGTTCCTGCTCGGCATGTTCTGGAAGCGGATGACGCCCACCGCCGGTTGGGTGGGCCTCGTCTCCGGCACGCTGGCCGCGATCGGCGTCTTCATCCTGCAGAAGACCGGCGTGATCGACCTACCCGGCCAGGGCATGGCCTTCGTCGCCGCGTCCGCAGCCTTCGTGGTCGATATCGTGGTCTCCGTGCTGGTCTCCGCCGTGACGAAGCCGAAGCCCGAAAGCGAGCTGGCGGGATACGTCTACTCGCTCACCGACAAGGCCACGCTGCGGGGCGAGGACGACGGCTCCGCGCCCTGGTACTCGCGCCCCGTGCCCCTGGGTGCCGCAGTGCTCTCCACGACCGTCGTACTCGGCCTGATCTTCCACTGACGAGGAGCTGAACCATGACCACCGACAACGGAACCGCATCCGACCCGGCGAAGAAGTCCACGAAGCTGGCGCTCCTGTCCGACATCCGCACCGTCATCGCCGCCCTGCTCGGGATCTACGGCGTCCTGCTCCTGATCGCCGGCCTCGTGCCGTCGTTCGCCGAGCTGGGGGCCCGCGAGTTCGAGCACACCCCCGATCGCGTCGACATGGCGGCGGGCAGCGCCGGGAACCTGTGGGTGGGCGGTGCCCTCGTCCTCGTCGCCGTCGTCTTCGAGGCGTGGGCAGTGATGGGCGTCAAACGTGCTAGCAGCTGACCGACGTCGGATGATCCTCGAGGCGGCGGCCGCTCGCGGCTCCGTCCGGGTGATCGACCTCGCGGCCGAGCTCGGCGTCTCCGAGATGACCATCCGTCGCGACCTCGACCGGCTCGACGAGGCCGGCGAGCTCGCCAAGGTGCACGGTGGGGCGGTGCTCCAGAGCGCCGGGGTCGGACGGGGCGTGGAACCCCGTTCCGCGCAGAAGGCGGTGCGCGACACCGCGGAGAAGCGCGCCATCGCGGCCGCCGCCGCCGGTCTCGTCGAGGACGGGATGACGGTGGCGGTCGGCGCCGGCACGACCACCCTGGAACTCGCCCGCCTGCTGCGGGGCCGCCGGGTCGCGGTGGTGACCAATTCGATCTCGATCTTCCACGTGCTCACCGATCCCGACGATGCCGGCGCGGACCCGACGGGGGCGGCGGACGTGCAGTTGACCGGAGGGCAGCGCACACCGTCGGACGCCCTGGTGGGGCCCGTCGCGAACGCGATGCTCGAGCGCGTGCGCTGCGACCTCGCCTTCCTGGGCTGCCACGGCATCGATCCCGTCGCCGGGTTCACCTCGCCCAACATCGGTGAGGCCGAGACGAACCGGCGCCTCATCGGCAGCGCTCGGTCCACCGTGCTCCTCGCCGACCGCACCAAGTACGGCGAGATCGGCGCACACCTTTTCGCGCGGTTCTCCGACGCGGACGCGCTGATCGTGGACGACGGCCTGGGCCGCACCGCGCGGGAGGCCCTGGCCGCGGTCGTTCCGCTCACCGTTGCACCCGGAGGTGCCCCGTGACCCGCGAGATCGTCGCGCCGACCACGTCCCGGCTCGCCGACGGCCGCGAGATCCTCTTCTTCTCGTCCGACGGTGCGCCGTCGATCGGTGTGGACCGACGGGACCTGCCCGCACGCCCGACGGTGCCTGTGACCACCGTGCGCCGCGACCCGACGACCGGCGACAACGTCATCATCGCGCCGGCCAGGCAGGAGCGCACGTATAAGCCGCCGCGGGCCATGTGTCCGCTCGACCCCGATCCCACGGGGCTGTCGAGCGAGATCCCCGCGGCGGACTACGAGGTGGTGGTCTTCGAGAACCGCTTCCCCTCCCTCTCTGCGCCCGACGGCTACGCGGCGGACCAGCCGGCGGAGGTGGACCTGCTGCGAGCGGAGTGGCCGGGGCTGGGCCGGTGCGAGGTGGTCTGCTTCACCAGCGATCACGACGGTTCCTTCGCCGGCCTCTCGCAGCGGCGGGCACGGCTGGTGATCGACGCGTGGAGTCACCGCACCGCGGAACTGCTGGCGCGCAGCGACATCGAGGAGGTGTACTGCTTCGAGAACCGCGGCGAGGAGATCGGCGTGACGCTCACGCACCCGCACGGCCAGATCTACGGCTATCCCTTCCGCACCCGCCGGACCGCCGCGTTGCTGCGCACCGCCGCACAGTACCGGGCCGACCACGGCGCCGACCTCTTCGAAGGGGTGCTCGCCGACGAGATCGCCGACGGAACCCGGATCCTCGTCCGCACCGAATACGTGACCGCCTTCGTGCCCTACGCCGCGAAATGGCCGGTCGAGGCGCACGTCTACCCGAATCGGCACGTGCGCAACCTGTCCGATCTCACCGACGCCGAGGCCGACGACCTGGCCGCGGTCTACCTGGTGCTGCTCCGCGCCTTCGACGCGCTCTACGACGCGCCCCTGCCGTACATCGCCTCGTGGCACCAGTACCGATCCGATTCCGCCGAGGGCTACCTGCACGCCGAGCTGTTCTCCATCCGCCGCAGCGCGGACAAGCTCAAGTACCTGGCGGGCTCGGAGTCCGGCCGCGATGCCTTCGTCACGGACAAGACGCCGGAGGCCATCGCCGACGAGCTGCGCCGGGTGATCGGATGACGGTGCGCGCGTACGCCCCCGGGCGGGTGAACCTGATCGGGGAGCACACGGACTACAACGACGGCTTCGCGCTGCCCATCGCGCTGCAGGTCGGGACGGTGGCCGAGTTCGATCCGGCTTCGGGCGGTTCCACGATCGACGTCACCTCCGCCCAGGAGGACGGCGCCGTCGCGGTCCCGCTGGACACCCGCCCGGGCGGGGTGCGGGGCTGGGCCGGGTACGTCGCGGGGTGCGTGTGGGCGCTCCGCGAGCACGGCGTCGACGTCCCCGCCGGCACGCTCCGGCTTCGTTCGGACGTGCCGGTGGGGGCGGGACTCTCGTCCTCCGCGGCCCTCGAGTGCGCCGTGCTGCCGGCGCTGGTCGTGGCCGCCGGGGCGGATGCGATGGACCGCACCGTCGTGGCCCGGCTCGCGCAGCGTGCCGAGAACGACTACGTGGGCGCGCCCACCGGCCTGCTCGACCAGATGAGCAGCATGTACGGTGCGGAGGACACCGCCCTGCTGCTCGACTTCCGCACGCTGGCCGTGGATCCCGTTCCCCTGCGCCTCGACCACGACGTGTTGCTCGCCATCGACTCCCGCACGCCGCATCAGCACGCGGCGGGGGAGTACCGGCGACGGCGCGAGGCGTGTGAGGCCGCCGCAGCGCGGCTCGGTGTCGCTGCCCTACGCGATGCCGCGGAGGACGCCTGGAAGTCGCTGGAGGACAGGGAGACCCGTCGCTGCGCCCGGCACGTGCTCACCGAGAACCGACGCGTGCTCGACGCCGCGGCCGCGCTACGGCGCGCGGACCATGCCGCCTTCGGCGCGCTGATGACCGCCTCGCAGTCGTCGATGCGCGACGACTTCGCGATCACCGTCCCCGCGATCGACCTCATCGCCGACACCGCGGTCGAGCTCGGGGCGTACGGCGCCCGGATGACGGGCGGCGGCTTCGGCGGCACCGTCATCGCCCTGGCGCCCGCGGCCGCGGCCGAACGGATCGCAGACGCATTGCCGTCGAGAATCGCGGGGGCGGGTCACCCCGTCCCCATCGTCACGGCTGTCCGTCCGGGGCGCGGTGCGCATCTCCTTCCGGATGTGCGATCGCGACGGTAACGCGCGTTCGTCGGACTCGCCGCGATCCGGAGCGTACATTCCGCATAACGGAATTTGATGCTCGGCGCGACGCCGGCGGGAAGAGGTGCGGCATGGCGGTGCGGAACGGTGCGTTCGCGGCGGGGATCCTCGCGGTGACGCTGGCTGTCACGGGCTGCGGGAGCGGCGGCGACGGCGCGATGCCGAGCTCGTCGGCGGCACCCGCGCCGACCAGGACGATCGTGCTCATCAATCCGAACTCCAGCGCGAGCGCGACCGCCTCGATGGTCGAGCTCGCGACGGAGCACGCGCGCGGCGCCGCGAGGATCGTCGGGGTCACCAACGACGGGGCCCCGGCGCTGCTGACCACGCAGCAGGACATGGCGACGGCGGCGCGGGGCGTGGTCGAGCGCGGCGTCGCCGCGGCGAAGGAGCCGGGCGTCGCCGCGATCATCGTCTCGGCGTTCAGCGACCCCGGGCTCGCCGACCTGGACGCGGCGGTCTCGGTCCCCGTCTTCGGGATCGGCACCGAGGCCTTCCGGGAGGCGGGTCGGGGCGGCCGCGCCTTCGGCATCGCGACCGTGACGTCGGATCCTGCACTGGTGGAGTCCTTCCGGCAGAAGGCGGCCGAGCTCGGGCTCCTGGCGCAGTACCGCGGCGTCCGCGTCACCCCCGGCGATGCGACGGAGCTCGTGAAGTCGCCGGACGCCCTCGACGTGGCGCTGCGCGAGGCCGTACGGCAGTCGGTGGATCAGGACGGTGCCCGTGCGGTGATCATGGGCGGCGGGCCGCTGTCGCCGTCCGCCCTGCGGCTGCAGCCGCAGTTCGACGTGCCGCTGGTCGTCGCCGTCAACGCCGCGGTCTCCAGCGCGCTCAAGGCCGTGGGCTGAGTCCGGCGGTGCCGCCGGAGGATCGGTTCAGCCGAAGAATTCGGCGGCGTCGTCGTAGCGGTCGCGGGGGACGCGTTTGAGTTGTTTGACTGCTTCGGCGAGGGGGACGAGGCCGATCTGGGTGCCCCGCAACGAGACCATCTGTCCGGTTTTGCCGGCGTGGGCGGCGTCGGCGGCGTTGACGCCGTAGCGGGTGGCGAGGACCCGGTCGGCGGGGGTGGGGGTGCCGCCGCGTTGGACGTGGCCGAGGACGGTGGTGCGGACTTCTTTGTTGATGCGTTTTTCGATCTCGACGCCGAGTTGGTGGGCGACGCCGGTGAACCGTTCGTGGCCGAATTCGTCGGTGCCGCCGACCCGCAGTTCCATGGTGCCGTCGGCGGGTTTGGCGCCTTCGGCGACGACGACGATGAAGCTGGCGTGGCCGCGTTGGAAGCGGCGTTTGATCATGGTGCACAGTTCTTCGACGTCGAAGGGCGCTTCGGGGATGAGGACGGCGTGGGCGCCGGAGGCGAGGCCGGAGTTGAGGGCGATCCACCCGGCGTGGCGGCCCATGACCTCGACCAGCATGACGCGTTGGTGTGATTCCGCGGTGGAGTGCAGGCGGTCGATGGCGTCGGTGGCGATGGTCAGGGCGGTGTCGAAGCCGAAGGTGACGTCGGTGCAGTCGATGTCGTTGTCGATGGTCTTCGGGACTCCGACGACGGGGACGCCTTCGTCGGCGAGCCACGACGCGGCGGTGAGGGTGCCTTCGCCGCCGATGGGGATGAGGACGTCGATGCCGTTGTCGTCGAGGGTGGCCTTGATGCGGTCGAGGCCGGCTTTGAGGACGTCGGGGTGGGTGCGGGCGGTGCCGAGCATGGTGCCGCCCTTGGTCAACAACCGGTCGTTGCGGTCGTCGTTGGACAGGTGGATCCGGCGGTCTTCGAGGAGGCCGCGCCAGCCGTCCTGGAATCCGACGACGGCGGATCCGTAGCGGGAGTCGCTCGTGCGGACCACCGCGCGGATCACCGCGTTCAGGCCCGGGCAGTCACCACCACCGGTCAACACTCCGATGCGCACTTCTTCCCCTTCGTCGTGGGAACGAGGCCGTCCGGCCGTCGTCGTACTCGACTCATCAGACGCGGATCGGAACGTTTCGACAACGACCGCGCCCATATGGGCGCACACCGGCAGCCGGACGATCTACGCTGAGGGTGGCGGAGGTCCCGCCCACGACGTTGTTCAGGAGGCACCGATGGGGTCCATGGGGCCGGCCGAAGTCGTCCAGGCCGCCGCCATCGCGCGACGGTTCTACTTCGACGGGAAGTCGAAGATGGAGATCGGCGCCGAGTACGGGCTGTCCCGGTACAAAGTGGCCAGGATCCTGGACGCGTGCCTCGAATCGGGCCTGGTCCGCATCGAGATCAACACCGATGCCGCGGTCGACGCGGACCTCTCGGAGCGGCTGCGCCGCGCGTACGGGTTGCGACGTGCGCTGGTCGCCACCGGCTCGTTCACCGACTTCGACGGCCTGCGGCACGGCCTCGGACGGGTCGCTGCGGACCTGCTCAGCGAGGTCGTGACCGAGTCGGACGTGCTCGGCGTCGGCTGGGGGCGCACCCTGGACGCGATGGCGCAGCACGTCCGCGACCTGCCGCCGTGCACGATCGTCCAGATGTCCGGCGTGGTGGGCGACGTGCAGGCCAGCTCGGTCGACCTGGTGCGCCAGCTGACCTCGGTCTCCCGCGGCCCCCAGTACCCCATCTACGCACCGCTGATCATGTCGGACCAGCGGATGAAGGCGGCCCTCGCCCGCCAGCCCGGCGTCGCCACCGCGATGGGCCTGTGGAAGCGGATCACCGTGGCCGTGGTCGCGGTCGGCAGCCTCGATCTCACGGGATCCCAGGTGTACGCCATGCTGTCGGATCAGGGCCGGGCGGAACTGGATTCGCTCAGCGTCGCGGCCGAGCTCTGCGCCATTCAGTTCGACGCCGCGGGGCGCCCGGTGCGCACGAACTACAGCGGGCGCACGCTCGCCATCTCGTACCGCGAGCTGAGCGCGGTCGACGAGGTCATCGCCATCGCCGGCGGACACCAGAAGGTGGAGGCCATCCGCGCGAGCCTCATCAGCGGGGTCGTCACGTCGCTGGTCACCGACCGCGAGACCGCCATCTCGCTGCTGCGCGTGGCGCCGGCCGAATCGGCGGATCGCGCCTGATGCCCATATGGGCGTGACGGTTGTCACCCCGATCCGGGGTGCATACGTTCCGTCCTGTGACTCGTCGAACCAAGATCGTCTGCACCCTGGGCCCCGCTGTCGGAACCGATGAGAAGGTTCTTGCTCTCGTCGAGGAGGGCATGGACGTTGCGCGCCTGAATTTCAGCCACGGTGAGCACGCCGATCACGGCGTGAACTACGAGCGGGTCCGTGCGGCTTCGGATAAGACCGGTCGTGCGGTCGGGATCCTCGCGGATCTGCAGGGCCCGAAGATCCGGCTGGGCCGGTTCGCCGGTGACGGCCGGACGGTGTGGGAGACGGGTGAGACGGTGCGGATCACCGTCGAGGATGTGGTCGGTACGCATGATCGGGTCTCCACCACCTACAAGGAGTTGGCGCAGGACGCCCGCCCGGGCGATCGGCTGCTGGTCGATGACGGCAAGGTCGGCCTGAAGGTCACCTCGGTCGACGGCAACGACGTGGTGTGTGAGGTCACCGAGGGCGGCCCGGTCTCGAACAACAAGGGCGTCTCGCTGCCGGGGATGAACGTCTCGGTTCCGGCGCTGTCGGAGAAGGACATCGAGGATCTGGAGTTCGCGCTCGAGCTGGGGGTGGATTTCATCGCCTTGTCGTTCGTGCGGGCTCCGGCGGATATCGAGCGGGTGCACGCGGTGATGGACCGCGTGGGTCGCCGGATTCCGGTGATCGCGAAGCTGGAGAAGCCGGAGGCCATCGAGAACCTGGAGGCGGTGATTCTGGCGTTCGATGCGGTGATGGTCGCCCGTGGTGATCTGGGTGTGGAGTTGCCGCTGGAGGAGGTGCCGCTGGTGCAGAAGCGGGCGATTCAGATCGCGCGGGAGAACGCGAAGCCGGTGATCGTGGCGACGCAGATGCTGGAGTCGATGATCGAGAACAGCCGTCCGACCCGGGCGGAGGCCTCGGATGTGGCGAACGCGGTGCTCGACGGTGCGGATGCGGTGATGCTCTCCGGTGAGGTGTCGGTGGGCAAGTACCCGATCGAGACCGTCCGGACCATGGCCAAGATCGTCTGCGCCGTCGAGGACGTGGAGGACGGTGCGCCGTCCGTCCCGCCGCTCAATCATGTACCGCGCACCAAGCCGGGCATCCTCTCCTACGCGGCCCGCGACATCGGGGAGCGGCTCAACGCCAAGGCGTTGGTGGCGTTCACCCAGTCGGGTGACACGGTGCGCCGCCTGGCCCGGCTGCACACCCGCCTGCCGCTGCTCGCGTTCACGCCGCTGCCGGAGGTCCGCAGCCGGCTCGCCCTGTCCTGGGGCACCGAGACCTTCCTCGTGGACGGTGTGGACAGCACCGACGCGATGATTCGGCAGGTCGACCACTCATTGGAAGGCATCGGTGGCTACTCCACGGGCGATCAAGTCGTGATCGTCGCCGGTGCGCCTCCCGGGACCGTCGGCTCGACCAACCTGATCCACGTGCACCGCATCGGCGAAGACGACCACTGAGCGCCTGAATCCCCGCCACTCCCACGACTTTTACTCAGCTACAGAAGGACACGACCATGCCTATCGCCACCCCCGAGGCCTACCGGGAGATGCTGGACCGCGCCCGTGAGGGCGGTTACGCCTATCCGGCGATCAATTGCACGTCGAGCGAGACGATCAACGCGGCGATCAAGGGCTTCGCCGATGCGGGCAGTGACGGGATCGTCCAGTTCTCCACCGGCGGCGCCGAGTTCGGTTCCGGCCTGGGCGTCAAGGACATGGTGGTCGGTGCGGTCGCGTTGGCGGAGTTCGCGCATGTGGTGGCGGCGCAGTACGACGTGACCGTCGCCCTGCACACCGATCACTGCCCGAAGGACAAGCTCGACAGCTATGTGCGGCCGCTGCTCGCCATCTCGCAGGAGCGCGTCGATGCGGGGCAGAACCCGTTGTTCCAGTCTCACATGTGGGACGGCTCGGCGGTGCCGCTGGAGGAGAACCTGCAGATCGCCCAGGAGCTGCTCGCCAAGGCGAAGGCGGCGAAGATCATCCTGGAGATCGAGATCGGCGTGGTCGGTGGTGAGGAGGACGGTGTCGAGAACGAGATCAACGACAAGCTGTTCACCTCGGATGAGGATTTCGCGAAGACCGTCGATGCGCTGGGCGCGGAGGGGTATCTGCTGGCGGCGACGTTCGGCAACGTCCACGGCGTGTACAAGCCGGGGAATGTGAAGCTGCGGCCGGAGGTGCTGCGGGACGGTCAGGCGGTGGCGTCGGCGAAGCTGGGCCTGCCGGCGGGGAGCAAGCCCTTCGATTTCGTGTTCCACGGCGGTTCGGGGTCGCTGAAGTCGGAGATCGAGGACTCGCTGTCCTATGGCGTGGTGAAGATGAACGTCGACACCGATACGCAGTACGCGTTCACCCGGCCGGTGGCGGGGCACATGCTGTCGAACTACGACGGGGTGCTCAAGATCGACGGTGAGGTCGGCAACAAGAAGGTCTACGACCCCCGCTCCTACCTGAAGAAGGCGGAGACGTCGATGGCCGAGCGGGTCGTCGAGGCGTGCAACGACCTGCACTCCGCCGGCAAGTCCATCAGCACGAACTAGCCGAAACCGGCTGCATCCCAGACTCATCCCGTCCGACGACGCGGAGACACCGCGAACGGACACATCTGAAAGGAACAACCCATGACGATTCGCGTAGGCATCAACGGATTCGGCCGGATCGGCCGCAACTTCTTCCGGGCCGTCGCCGCCCAGAAGGCGCTCGGCGGCGCCACCGACATCGAGATCGTCGCGGTCAACGACCTCACCGATAACGCCATGTTGGCGCACCTGCTCAAGTTCGACTCCATCCTCGGCCGCCTCGACGCGGACGTGGTCGCGGACGGCGATTCCATCCGCGTGGGCGATCAGGTGATCAAGGCGCTCGAGGTCCGCGAGGGGCCGTCGGCGCTGCCGTGGGGCGACCTCGGCGTCGATGTGGTCGTCGAGTCGACGGGCATCTTCACCGCCCGCGACAAGGCGCAGGGCCACCTCGATTCCGGCGCCAAGAAGGTGGTCATCTCCGCACCCGCCTCGGGCGAGGACATCACCATCGTGATGGGCGTCAACGACGACAAGTACGACGGCAGCCAGAACATCATCTCCAACGCCTCCTGCACCACGAACTGCCTCGGCCCGCTCGCGAAGGTCGTCAACGACGAGTTCGGCATCGTCAGCGGCCTGATGACCACAGTCCACGCCTACACGCAGGACCAGAACCTGCAGGACGGCCCGCACAAGGACCCGCGCCGCGCCCGCGCCGCCGCGATCAACATCGTGCCCACCTCCACCGGCGCCGCCAAGGCCATCGGCCTCGTCCTCCCCGAGCTCAAGGGCAAGCTCGACGGCTACGCGCTCCGCGTGCCGATCCCCACCGGCTCGGTCACCGACCTCACCGTCGAGCTGGGCAAGCGCGCCACCGCCGACGAGATCAACGCCGCCCTCAAGTCCGCGGCCGAGGGGAAGCTCAAGGGCATCCTCAAGTACTACGACGCCCCGATCGTCTCCTCCGACATCGTCACCGACCCGCACAGCTCGCTCTTCGACGCCGGCCTCACCAAGGTGATCGACAACCAGGCCAAGGTCGTCTCCTGGTACGACAACGAATGGGGCTACAGCAACCGCCTCGTGGATCTCACCGGCCTGGTGGGGAAGTCGCTGTGACGACCGCCGGAGAGATCGTCCAGGTAGGTGCCCGCGAGATCCTCGATTCCCGTGGTAACCCCACGGTGGAGGTGGAGATCGTGCTGGCCGATGGCAGCTTCGCTCGTGCGGCGGTGCCGTCGGGTGCGTCGACCGGTGAGCACGAGGCCGTGGAGCTGCGGGATGGTGGCGAGCGGTACGGCGGCAAAGGCGTCACGAAGGCCGTCGAGGGCGTGCTGGATGTCATCGCGCCCGAGGTGATCGGCATCCCCGCCGATGAGCAGCGGATCATCGATCAGACCCTGCTGGATCTGGACGGTACCCCGGACAAGAGCCGTCTGGGTGCGAACGCCCTGCTGGGTGTGTCGCTGGCGGCGGCGAAGGCCGCCGCCGAGTCGGCGGCGCTGCCGCTGTTCCGGTATCTCGGTGGCCCGAACGCGCACATCCTGCCGGTGCCGATGATGAACATTCTCAACGGCGGCGCGCATGCGGACAGCGGTGTGGATGTGCAGGAGTTCATGGTCGCGCCGATCGGTGCGGAGACGTATCGGGAGTCGCTGCGCTGGGGTACCGAGGTGTACCACTCGCTGAAGTCGGTGCTCAAGAGCAAGGGGCTGAACACCGGCCTCGGCGACGAGGGTGGTTTCGCCCCGTCGGTCGCGGGCACTCGGGAGGCGTTGGAGCTGATCTCGGAGGCCGTCGCGAAGACGGGCCTTAAGCTCGGCTCCGATGTGGCGTTGGCGCTGGATGTGGCGGCGACGGAGTTCTACAGCCCGGAGGGCTACAAGTTCGAGGGCAAGGTGCTCACCGCGGCGCAGATGGGTGAGTTCTACGCCGAGCTGATCGGTGAGTTCCCGCTGGTGTCCATCGAGGATCCGCTGTCGGAGGACGACTGGGAGGGGTGGGTCGACCTGACGGATGCGATCGGCGACAAGATCCAGCTCGTCGGCGACGATCTGTTCGTCACCAACCCCGAGCGGCTGGAGGACGGTATCGCCCGGGGCGCCGCGAACGCGCTGTTGGTGAAGGTCAATCAGATCGGCACGCTGACGGAGACGCTGGATGCGGTGGCGTTGGCGCACAACAACGGCTACAAGAGCATGATGAGTCATCGCTCGGGGGAGACGGAGGACACCACCATCGCCGACCTGGCCGTGGCGGTGGGGTCGGGGCAGATCAAGACCGGTGCCCCGGCCCGCAGCGAGCGGGTCGCGAAGTACAACCAGCTGCTGCGCATCGAGGAGGAGCTGGGCGACGCCGCACGGTACGCCGGCGACATCGCCTTCCCCCGCTACGGCGCTTGACTGGCCTGCCCGATCACAGCACCGTCGACAGTCGCCGGACGGCCTCGCGGAGATCGTCCGGCGATCCGGTCGTGAAGCACAGGCGCAGGGCGTGATCGAGGTCGCGCTGCACCGCGAAGGCGGAGCCGGGGACGTAGGCGACGCCGGCGTCCACGGCCGCAGTGAGGGCCCGGGATGTCGGTGTGCCGTCGGTGAACTCGCCCCAGAGGAACATTCCGCCCTCGGGCGTGGTCAGGCGCAGCCGGTCGCCGAAGGCGTCGACGAGTGCGGCGTGCAGGGCCAGCGCCCGCTCGGCGTAGACCTCCCGGATGCCGGCGACGTGCGAATCGAGCCAGGCGGTGTCCGCGAGCAGTTCCGCCGCGATCGCCTGGGTGAGGCTCGAGCCGCACAGGTCGGCGCCCTGTTTGAGCCGCTCCACGAGGGCGAGAACGGAAGCGTCGCCGTGCATCCAGCCCACGCGCAGCGACGGCGCGACGATCTTCGACGCGCTCGACAGGCGCAGCACCCGGTCCGAGAAGGCGGCGACGGGCGGCACCGTCGTTCCTGCGAAGCGCAGCCCTCCGTACGGGTCGTCCTCGATGATCCAGAAGCCGAATTCGTCGGCGAGGCGGGCGAGTTCGCGCCGCCGTTCCTCGGAGAGGGTGGCGCCGCCGGGGTTGTGGAAGTTCGAGACGGTGTGCACGACCCGGACCCGCTCGCGCTCCAGCAGCGGGCGCAGCTCGTCGACGCGCATCCCGTCGGCGTCCATCGGCACGCCGATGACGCGCGCGCGGGTGGTGTCGAAGGCCTGCAGCGCGCCGATGTAGCCGGGGTCCTCGACGATCACCGCGTCGCCGGGGTCGAGCAGCGCCTGGGCCAGGAGGGAGAGCGCCTGCTGTGAGCCGTGCGTGACGACCACGGCGCCCGCGTCGCGTCCGAGCGCGGCCGACTCGCGGGCGTGGACCACGTCCCGGAGTGCGGGGGCGCCGGTGGTGAGGCCGTACTGCAGCGCCGACGGCGAGCGCAACGCGGACTCCGCCGCGCGGGCCACCCGTGCGGCGGGCAGCAGGTCCGCCGCCGGCAGGCCGCCGGCGAGGGAGATGACCCCGGGACGTTCGGTCACGGCGAGCAGATCGCGGATCGCCGAGCCGCGCACGGCCCGGACGGACTGGGAACCGGTTTCCTCGGACATGCGAGCACTCTCTCAACAACCCCTCCCAGTTGTCGAGATAGATATCTCAGTATATGAACACTCGCAGGTCAGGCCCAGTTCAGCGTGCGCTCCACCGCGCGGTTCCACTCGCTGAACAGGTGCTCGCGCTCGTCGGCGGGCATCGTCGGCAGCCACCGCGCGTCCTCCGCCCAGTTGGTGCGGATCTCGTCGAGCGTCCACACGCCCGTGGCGTAGCCGGCCGCGTAGGCGGCGCCGAGCGCGGTGGTCTCGATGATCCGCGGCCGGATCACGGGCACGTTCAGCACGTCGGCCTGGAACTGCATCAGCGTGTCGTTGACGACCATGCCGCCGTCGACCCGCAGCTCGGTGAGCGGGATCCCGCTGTCGCCGTTCATCGCCTCGATCACCTCGCGCGACTGGTACGCGGTCGCCTCCAGGGCGGCCCGCGCGATGTGCCGCTTGTCGGAGAAGCGGGTCAGGCCCACGATCACCCCGCGGGCGTCCGGCCGCCAGCGCGGCGCGAACAGGCCGGAGAAGGCCGGCACCACGTAGACCCCGCCGTTGTCGGGGACGCCGGTGGCGAGCTCCTCGATCTCGGGCGCCGCGGAGATGATGCCGAGGTTGTCGCGCAGCCACTGCACCAGCGAGCCGCTCACCGCGACGGACCCCTCGAGCGCGTACACAGTGGCCTCGTCGCCGAGCTTGTAGCAGACCGTCGTGAGGAGGCCGTGCTCGCTGAAGATCGGTCGCTCGCCCGTGTTGAGGAGCAGGAAGTTGCCGGTGCCGTAGGTGTTCTTGGCCGAGCCCTCGTCGAGCGCGGCCTGGCCGAACATCGCGGCCTGCTGGTCGCCCAGGATCCCGGCGATCGGCACGCCGCCGAAGACGCCGCGCTCGCGGACGGTGCCGTAGACCTCGGCGCTGGAACGGATCTCGGGGAGCATCGCCATGGGGATCCCCATCGCCGCGCAGGTCGCCGGGTCCCAGGCGCCGTCCGCCAGGTTCATCAGCATCGTCCGCGAGGCGTTGGTGATGTCGGTGACGTGCAGCGGGCGGGCGGTGTCGCTGCGCTCCATGCCGGTGCCGAAGTCGTCGTCCGTGGTCAGGTTCCACACCAGCCACGAGTCGATGGTCCCGGCGCACAGCTCCCCGCGTTCGGCTCGCTCGCGCGCACCGTCGACGTGGTCGAGGATCCAGGCGATCTTGGGTCCCGAGAAGTAGGTGGAGAGCGGCAGGCCGCACGAGGCCTTGAACCGGTCGCGGTCGGGCTCGTCGAGGCCGACGGCGGCGAGCTCCTCGCACAGCGCGTCGGTGCGGGTGTCCTGCCAGACGATGGCGTTGTGGATCGGTGCGCCGGTGGCGCGGTCCCAGACCACGACGGTCTCGCGCTGGTTGGTGATCCCGACGGCTGCGATGTCGGTGGCGGTGAGGTCGGACGCCGCGAGGGCCTCCGCGCACACCAGTCGCGTGTTCACCCATATCTGCGTGGCGTCGTGCTCCACCCAGCCGCCGCGTGGGAAGATCTGGTCGTGTTCCCGTTGTTCGGAGGCCACGATGGTCCCGTGCCGATCGAAGATGATGCACCGCGTCGAGCTGGTGCCCTGATCGATTGCGGCGACGAACTGCGGGTCGCGCGATGAAAGAGCCACGACCGAATACTGACATGGTGATCACTGATGAACGCTGCCAACCCTGAAACCGCCACGACTCCGGGGACTTCCGGAATGGCGTCCGCGGGTGTCGCGACCGCCGCGCCGCTGCTGTCGCCGGAGTACCGGGCGCAGGCCTGGGACCGGCTGGGCTCGGAGGAGTTCGACGTCGTCGTGATCGGCGGCGGCATCGTCGGCGTCGGCTCGGCCCTGGACGCGGCCACGCGCGGTCTTAAGGTGGCGCTGGTGGAGGCCCGCGACTTCGCGTCGGGCACCAGTTCCCGCAGCTCGAAGATGTTCCACGGCGGGCTCCGCTACCTGGAGCAGCTGGAGTTCGGCCTGGTCCGCGAGGCCCTGCACGAGCGCGAGCTCTCCCTCTCGACGCTGGCGCCGCACCTGGTCAAGCCGCTGCCCTTCCTCGCGCCGCTCACCAAGCGCGTCTTCGAGCGCCCCTACATGGCCGCCGGCATGTTCCTCTACGACACCATGGGCGGCGCCAAGTCGGTGCCCGCGCAGAAGCACCTCACCCGCGCCGGGGCCCTGCGGCTCGCGCCCGGCCTCAAGCGCGGCGCGCTGGTCGGCGGCATCCGCTACTACGACACCGTCGTCGACGACGCCCGGCACACCATGACCGTCGCCCGGACCGCCGCGCACTACGGCGCCGTCGTCCGCACGTCGACGCAGGTCGTCGACTTCCTCCGCGAGGCCGACCGGGTCTCCGGCGTGGTGGTCCGCGACAGCGAGACCGGCGCCACCACCGAGGTCCGCTCGACGGTGGTCATCAACGCCACCGGCGTGTGGACCGACGAGCTGCAGGCCCTCTCGCACCAGAAGGGGCGCTTCCGCGTCCGTGCGAGCAAGGGCGTGCACATCCTGGTGCCGCGCGACCGCATCGTCAGCGACGTGGCGCTGATCCTGCGCACCGAGAAGAGCGTCCTGTTCGTGATCCCGTGGGGCATCCACTGGATCATCGGCACCACCGACACCGACTGGAACCTCGACCTGGCGCACCCCGCGGCCACGGCGACGGACATCGACTACATCCTCGACCACGTCAACAAGGTGCTCATCACCGAGCTGACGCGCGAGGACATCACCGGCGTCTACGCCGGCCTGCGCCCGTTGCTGGCGGGGGAGTCGGACGAGACGTCGAAGCTGTCGCGTGAGCACGCTGTGGCTGCCATCGCGCCCGGCCTCGTGACCATCGCTGGCGGCAAGTACACGACCTACCGGGTCATGGGATCCGACGCCGTCGACGCCGCGGAGGCCTACCTGCCGCACAAGATCCCCGCGTCCTGCACGGAGAAGGTGCCGCTGCTCGGCGCCGACGGCTACTACGCCCTCACCAACCAGACCACGTCGATCGCGCGCGAGCACGACGTGCACCCGCACCGCGTGACGCACCTGCTCAACCGGTACGGCTCGCTGATCGGCGACGTGCTCGCCCTCGCCGAGAGCGACCGCGGCCTGCTGGAGCCCCTGGCCGGGGCCCCGCAGTACCTCCGCGTGGAGGCGCTGTACGCGGCGAAGGCCGAGGGAGCGCTGCACCTCGAGGACGTGCTGGCCCGACGGACCCGTATCTCCATCGAGTACCCGGACCGCGGGCTCGAGGCCGCCGCCGAGGTCGCCGAGCTCATCGCCCCCGTCCTGGGCTGGTCGGCCGCGGACGTCGAGCGAGAGCTCGAGAACTACGGCGCGCGCGTGGCCGCCGAGCTCGAATCGCAGAACATGCCCGACGACGAGACGGCCGACGCGCTGCGCGCCGCCGCGCCCGAGGCGCGGGGCGAGATCCTCGAGCCCGTGCCGGTGCCCGACGCGGTCGCGCGGGCGATCAAGCGCTGATCAGCGCGCGGGGGTGACCGCGGCCGACGGTGCCGGGGTCGCCGCGGTGGAGACCGCCGCGGCGGGGTTCGACGGGGTGGGGCTCGACGGCGCGGCCGCCGCGCTCGACGAGGCGCCCGCGGGGGTCAGGACGAAGGTCCACGCCCGGTTGTTGTCGGGGTCGGTGAGCACCAGCTCGGTGCCGTTGCGCGACCAGATGCGTTCGCCCTTGAGGGCCTCGCTGATCGCCGTCTGCGTGCCCTTGGGGTCCGTGCAGTAGCGCTGCGTGGCCGCGAGGCCGGCACCGAAGTCGACGCGGTCCGCGGTGGCCAGCGATGTGGCCGTGCCGGTGAGCGAGTTGCAGGAGTCGTTGCCCGTGATGTTCGAGCCGCGGACCCAGAACCAGGCCGTCGGATCGGACTTCAGGCGCCACTGCGAGCCCACGAGGGCGGGCTTCGACGCGGCCGCCGATGCGGACGGGGCGGCGGACGTCGAGGTGGCCGGGTCGGCGCCCGCGGAGGCGGCGCAGCCGGCCGTCAGGACCGCGGCGCCCGCGAGCAGCGGAAGGGCGAGGGAGGCGGACTTACGCATCATGCCTGCGATTATGCCGTCTCACTCGCCCCTTGCGCACCTTCAGTTACACCTCAGTTGGTCTTGGAGATCCCTACCCGAGGCCTGTCGGCGGCCTCCGTCGGGGCGCCGGTGACGGCGTCCGCGCAGGTCGGGGCGTTCGGGCCGGTCTCGTCGGCCGGCGCGGCATCCGCGCCGGACTCCATGTCGATCGTGGTGCGCAGCGGCTTGTTGGGCAGCAACGCGACCGCGATCAAAGTGACGATCGCGCACGCCGTCGAGACCAGGAAGATGCGTCCGGTCGCGTCGCCGAACGCGGCATTGGTGATCTCCCGGATGAGCGGGCTGTGCGGATCGCGGACGTGGTTCGCGACGACGCCCTCCTTGACCAGGTCCGTGACGCGGGCGGTGAGGACCGCGCCGAGCGCGGAGACGCCGATCGCGCCGCCGAAGGTCCGGAAGAAGGCGACCGAACTGGACGCTGCGCCGATGTTCTGCACGCTCACGGTGTTCTGCACGGCGAGCACCAGGTTCTGCATCAGCGCGCCGATGCCGAAGCCCATGACGGCGATGTACGCCTGCACCTGCCAGATGGGCGTCAGGTGATCGATGGTGCTGAGCAGCGCGAAACCGATGACCAGGATGACGGCGCCGCCCACGACGTACCGCTTCCACTGGCCGGTGCGGGTGATCAGCTGGCCGGAGGCGACGGACGAGATCAGCATGCCGAGCACCATCGGGATGGTGAGGATGCCGGCCATTGTTGGGCTGTAGCCGCGCGAGCTCTGGAAGTACAGGCCCAGGAAGGACATGGCGCCGAACATGCCCACGCCCACGGCGATCGAGGCGATGATCGCGAGACCCGTGGTCTTCTCCGTGATGATCTTCAGCGGGATGATCGGCTCTTTCGCCCGCGATTCCACGAACACGGTGGCCGCGAGCAGCCCGAATCCGCCGACGAGGTACACGACGGTCGACACCGACAGCCAGCCGTAGTTCTTGCCGGCGAACGAGACCCAGATGAGCAGCACGGAGACACCGGCGGTGAGCAGAGTGGCACCGAGCCAGTCGATGGAGACCTGGTCGTTGCGCTTCGTCGGCAGGTGCAGGGTGCGCTGGATGAGGATCAATGCGGCCACCGCGACCGGGACGCTGATGTAGAAGCACCAGCGCCAGCCGATGTGATCGGTGATGATGCCGCCCAGGATGGGGCCGCCGGCCATCGAGACCGCCATGACGGCGCCCATGTAGCCGGAGTACCGGCCGCGCTCGCGCGGCGGGATGATGCTGCCCATGATGGCGACGACGAGCGCCGTGAGGCCGCCCATGCCGATGCCCTGGATCACGCGGGCGACCAGCAGGACCTCGATGTTCGGGGTGGCGCCGGCGAGGACCGAGCCGGCGACGAAGATGACGATCGCGGCCTGGACCAGGACCTTCTTGTTGAACAGGTCGGCCAGCTTGCCCCAGATCGGGGTGGAGGCCGCGTTGGCCAGCAGCGCCGCGGTGATGACCCAGGAGAACGCCGTCGTGGAGGCGCCCAGGTCGGAGATGATCTTCGGCAGCGCGGTCGAGACGACCGTGGTGCTCAGCAGTGCGGTGAACAGTGCGGCGAGCAGGCCCGCCATGACCTCGAGGATCTCCCGGTGCGTCATGGGGGCCGAGGCCTGTGGTTCGGCTTCCGCCGTGATCTCGGACATCGGGACCTTCCTTCAAAGCTCTAAGCAATAACGTGCAGGGTGCAACTGTAACTTCGGCGAAGATATTCCGCCACCTCATTACCTGTGACTCAGCTCGCAGCGGGTGGAACATGTTCTAGGTTGGTGGCATGCCCTTCACCATCGATCACACCCGCGAGATCGCCGCCCCTCCGGCGCTCGTCTGGCAGGCGCTCACCGACTTCGACGCCTACGGGCAGTGGAACCCCTTCGCCGTCGAGGCGGCCTGCGACCTCCGGCCCGGCGGCGCCATCACCATGCGGGTGGCGCTCCGGCCGCCGAAGGTGATGACGCAGAAGGAGTTCATCGTCTCCGTCGACGAGGGCCGCGGCTTCGCGTACGCCATGAAGCCCGCCCCCGCCGGGCTGTTGCGCAGCATCCGCGAGCAGGACATCGTCGACCTCGGCGACGGCCGGTCGCGCTACACCTCGCACTTCCAGCTCGACGGTCCGCTCTCACCCGTCGTGAGCGCACTCCTCGGCGCGCACCTGCGCCGCGGCTTCGACGGCAACGTCGACGGACTCGTACGGCAGGCGGAGAAGCTGGCTCGGTGACCGCCGACCGCCTGACCCGCACGGGGTCAGGCGGTGTCGTCCATCCGGAAGCCGATCTTCAGCGTCACCTGGGTGTGCGCGACGGCGCCGTTCTCGATGTGTCCGCGGGTGGACACCACCTCGAACCACTCCAGGTTCCGCATCGTCTGCGAGGCGCGGCCGACCGCGTTCGCCACGGCCGCGTCGTACCCCTCGGTGGAGGTGCCGACGACTTCGATGACTCGGTACACGTTGTTCGTCATACCTCCCCATACTCCGCTTCCCGCGGTGCCGGGGTGGCGGAACGGCGAGGTCGCTAGCGTCCGGCTCAGTCCACCGGGGAGACCCGGATGAGGTTGCCGTCGGGGTCCGTGACCACGAACGTGCGGCCGAAGACCGCGTCGTGCGGCTCCTCCACGACGCGGACCCCCTTCGCGACCCACTTCGTGAAGATCTCGTCCACCGCGGACGCCGGTCCCGGCACCATCAGTCCGACCTCGCTCGTGCGCGGGGTGGCCGGGGCCACGTGCTCGCCGCCTCCCGTCCACACCGCGAACAGGACGCCGGGAGCGACGTCGAAAGCCACGTAGTGGGGGGTGATGAAGCTCGGTTCGATCTCGAACAGGTCGCTGTAGAAGGTCGTCGCGGCCGTTGCGTCGCGGACGTAGGTCAGGAACAGGTTGGGTGCGGGCACGGAGCGCTCCTCGGGTCGGTGACTGTCGTACCGCTCCAGTCGACCGCACCATCGGGACAGTTCCTGTCCCGAATTCGCCAGGAACGCCCAGGGGGCCGCCCCGCCCTCGATCGGAGCCCCTGTAGGGCGGGCTATCTCGCGCGGACGCGCCGGGTGAACCGGGCGGTGGCGCGGGCGATCACCTGCTCCTCCGGGTCGGTGACCCGGATGACGAAGATGTCCTCCTTGGGGAGCCGCTCGCCGACGCTCGCCTCGGCGCGCAGGGCGTCGCCGAGGCGGGTGGGACGCAGGTAGTCGATGTGGATCGCGCTGGCGACGCCGGTGTGCTCGTCGTCGTTCGCCGCCGCGGCGACGGCCGTGCCCACGAGGGCGAAGACGAAGGCGCCGTGCGTGGTGTCGTGCGGGTTGAGGTGGTCCTCGGTGACGGTCACCGTCGACACCGCCCGGCCACCGCCGTGCCCGGTGACCTCGATCCCGAGGAACTGCGCGTAGCGGTCGACGGGCTGTTGCGGGGTGCTCATCGGTCCATCTTCTCCGATCGGGCATCGGCCGCCGCGAGCGCGGCGCGCATCGCCTCTCGCTCGGCCTCGGGCCAGGGGCCGGACGCGGCGAGGGGGATCTCGGTGAGGAAGCGCCGTTGGTCCTCCGGGATCCGGGTGACGAACAGGTCGGGGTCGCGTCCCGCCGTCGCGAACAGGTCCGGGCCGTCGGCGTAGTACGGGTCGATGAGGACGGGGCTGCCGTCCGCGCGGAGCATGACGTTCGACGGGTTGGTGTCGAGCGGCCCGCACCACGGCAGGTCTCGGAGCGCGTTCTCGTGGACCCGGCCCACGACGGCCGCCAGCTCGGCGACCTCCTCCGTCCCGGCCGCGATGGACCGATGGAAGGCCTCCGCCGCGCCCTGCGGGGCCTCGGCGAGCCGCTCCATCACCTGCAGGTCGCCGCCTCCCGCCAGCCGGCGGTGCGCGTGCAACACGGGAACCTGCCCGGTGCCGGCCGCCTCCCGGTACAGCGTCGCGCTGTACGGCCCGACGGGGTCGAACGGGCTGATCCGCGCGACGAGGGCACCATCGGGCGAGGCCAGCGCGACGGCCCAGTCCCCGGCCCCGCACCGCTCCCAGCCCGCGGCCGCGAAGGCGGCCTCCGCGGCGCGATGATCGGCGCCGGACGGCAGGTCGACGGGGAGCGGGTCCATGGCCCCAGTGTGCCCGGCGGCGTCGGCGGCGGGCCCGTCGCCGCGGATCAGGGCGGCCTTCTGCACCTTGCCCATCGCGTTGCGCGGCAGTGCGTCGACGAAGCGGATCTCGCGCGGACGCTTGTGCCAGGACAGCTCGCCGGCGACGTGCGCGACGAGCGCCTCGGCGTCCGCGTCGCTCCCGGGTGTCGCGGCCACGTACGCGACGATCCGCTGCCCGAGGTCGGCGTCCGGCACGCCCACGACGGCGACCTCGCGGACCTCCGGCCGGGCGAGGAGTGAGGTCTCGATCTCGCCCGCACCGATCCGGTAGCCACCGGACTTGATGAGGTCGACGGACTCCCGCCCGACGATGCGGTGGAACCCGGCCCCGTCCTTGACGGCGACGTCGCCGGTGATGAACCAGCCGTCCTCGGTCCACGACGCGGCGGTCGCGTCCGGCCGGCCCAGGTAGCCCGCGAACAGCATGGGGCCGCGGACTTCGAGTCGTCCGACGCTCTCGCCGTCGGCCGGCACCTCCGCGCCGTCCTCTCCGCGGAGCCGGGTGTCGACGCCGTCGACGGCGGAGCCCACCCACCCGGGGCGGCGCTCGCCGTCGGCGCGGGTGCTCAGCGTGATCATCGTCTCGGTCATGCCGTACCGCTCGATCGGCGCGTGGCCGGTGAGTGCGCGCAGCCGCTCGAAGACGGGCAGAGGGAGCGGGGCGCTGCCGGACACGAGCAGCCGCGCGTCGGCGAGTGCGCGGGCGGACGCCTCGTCCGCGGCGATCCGCCCCCACACGGTGGGGACGCCGAAGTACATCGTGGCCGGTGTCGCGGCGTACCGCTCGGGCACGGCCTTCCCGGTGTGCACCACGCGGGACCCGATGTGCAGCGAGCCGAGGATCCCGAGGATGAGCCCGTGGGTGTGGAACAGGGGCAGCCCGTGGGCGACGGTGTCGCGGTCGGTCCAGTCCCACGCCTCCGCGAGCGCGTCGATGCCGGCCGCGATCGCCGCACGACTGAGCAGCACGCCCTTCGGGGCGCCCGTGGTGCCGGAGGTGTAGAGGATCATCGCGACAGCGTCGTCGTCCGGCTCCGCCTCCTGCGCCGGAACGGATCCCGTGTCCGGGACGACCTGATGGACGGGCAGGTCCACGTGCTCGCGCGGCTCGCCGACCCAGGCGGTCGCCGCGGAATCCGCGAGGATGTGGGCGATCTCGGCCGAACCGGCGTCGGGCGGGACCGGTACCGCGGTGATGCCGGCTAGGAGGCAGCCGGTGACGGCGACGACGGTCTCCAGGGTCGGCGTCGCGCAGATCGCGACGGGGCCGCGGGTGTCCAGGGATGCGGCGAAGGACAGGGCTGACGCACGCAGTTCGGCGCGGGAGACGCTGTGGCCGTCGACGGTGACCGCCCGCGGATCGTCGGCACGGGTGCGATCGAGGAGGGCGGCGAGCAGAGCAGTCATGAGAACACCATTCCTGGGACGATGAGGACGAGCGTGAGGACGATCGGGCCCGCGACGACCATGGACAGGCCCCAGCGGGTGAGCAGCCGCGTCATGCGCGGCCGTTCGGCCTCGTCGACGGTGGTGGCGACGTAGGTCGCGCCGACGGTGGAGAAGGGCGAGACGTCGACGATCGACGAGCACACGCCGATCGCGCAGATCAGGGCCCAGCCCGGGATGCCGCCGTCGGCGATGAGCGGGAGCGCGAGGGGGACCAGGGCGGCCAGCATGCCCGTGGTCGAGGCGAACGCCGAGATCAGGCCGGCGGCGGCGCAGAGCAGGAGGGCCGCGACGAGCGGGGAGCCGAGGTGGACGGCCTGCTTGCCGAGCAGGTCGACCACGCCGAGCCGGGTGAGGACGCCGACGAAGGTGATGATGCCGCCGACGAGGAGGACGGAGCCCCAGTCGATCCGGGTCATGGCCTGCTTGCCCGCGACGGGATCGACGAGGGCGAGGACGGCGCCGAGGGCGAAGCCGAGGACGCCGATGTCGGGCTCGAGGCCGCTGACCGAGAGCGCGATGACAGTACCTACGAGGCCGGCCATGGCGACCACGGTGAGGAGCTGGATCGGTGTCGGCCGGCCGGGGCGCGCCGGCTCGGCGGCCGGACCCTCGTCGACGGCGAGGGTGGTCTGGCCGGATTCGGAGAGCGCGGCGCCGCGGGCGACCATGGCCTCCGCGAAGGCGGGCGTGCGGCGCTCCGCGCGTGAGCGTCCGAAGAGGGCGTAGGCGACGGCGACGAGCACCAGGTTCACGGCGACCGCGACGCCGAACAGTAGGAGCGGGCTCAGCGGGATGCCCGCGGCGTCGGCGGTGCCCCAGGTGATGATGCCGAACAGACTGGTGGGCGCGAAGGCGCCCGCGCTCAGGCCGGCGCCCATGGCGAGCGCCATGAGCATCGGATCGATGTTCCGGCGGTGCGCGATGCTCATGCCCATCGGCGCCATCACCAGGCCGCCGAGCGGGGCGCCCATCGCCGAGAGCGCGGCGGTGAGGACGAAGAAGACGACCGGGAAGAGCTTGTCCCGCCCGCCGACCCGGGCGAGTGAGGACTCGATGAGCCAGTCGACGGTGCCGTTCGCGTGCGCGACGCCGAAGAAGTAGGTCACCCCGACGAGCAGCACCAGGATGGACAGGGGGAACCCCGCGACGACGTCCTTGAGCGCCATGTCCGCGACCCAGAGCCCGACGCCGCACGCGGCCGGGAACATGACGATCCCGATGTTCACGTTCCGGGCGGCGGACAGGGCGAAGATCGCGACGAACACTCCCAGCGCTA
Source organism: Tsukamurella sp. USMM236 (assembly GCF_037148755.1). Classification (NCBI taxonomy): domain Bacteria; kingdom Bacillati; phylum Actinomycetota; class Actinomycetes; order Mycobacteriales; family Tsukamurellaceae; genus Tsukamurella; species Tsukamurella sp. USMM236. The sequence goes on along the minus strand of NZ_JBBCSS010000004.1, from coordinate 262,851 downwards.
TCAGTTGTGCTGACACGGGGACCTCTTTTCCTATCGGTCCACTGTGTGGCACAATGGACTACTGTATGGACCAGCGGGATGTAATGTAGGTCACGACCGAGGAGCGGGGCAAGGGAATGGCGACGAACAGTGTGGTCTCGGCGTTCAAGGTGCTCGAGGCGGTGGCGCGGATGCAGCCCGTGGGGCTCTCCGAACTCGCCCGCGCGGTGGAGCTCCCCAAGAGCACGACCCAGCGGTGCCTGCTGACGCTCCAGGAGGTGGGGTGGCTGGCGCCCACCGAGGGCAGTCCGCCGCGGTGGCAGATGACCTATCGCGCCATCGCGGTCTGCGGCCGCGCCGGCGTCGGGCGTGGGCTGCGCGACGTGGCGATCTCCACCATGAACGAGCTGCAGCTCGCGACGACGGAGACCGTCCACCTGTGCGCACCGGACGGCGATTCGCTGGTGCTCATCGAGCGCCTGGACACCTCGCACCCGCTGCGCGCCTTCCTGCCGCTCGGAGAACGGATCTCGTTGCACGCCAGCGCGACCGGGCTCGCCTACCTGTCCGCGTGTACGGCGGAGACCATCGACGAGTACCTCGCCGGACCGCTGGTGGCGTCCACGCCGGATTCGATCACGGACCCGGGCCGGCTCCGCGAGGTCCTCGCGGCGGTGGCGGAGCGGGGCTATTCGACGAACGTCGGCGGGCTGTCCGTGGGGATCAGCTCGATCGGCGCGCCGATCCTCGACCACGGCGGGTCCCCGGTCGGTGCGATCTCGGTGTCCGGGCCGAGCAGCCGGCTGGTCCAGGACCGCTTCGACGAGCTCGGGCCTCAGGTCGCCGGCGCCGCCGCGCGGATCGGCCTTCTCCTGCAGTGACTCCCGCGGGTCAGCGCACGCGCAGCCCCTTCGGGGTGCGCGCGAAGCCGGCCGCCGCGAGCGCGCCGGCCAGCGGCGAGGTGAGCGCGGGGGCACCGTCGACCTTCTCGACGGTGAGGCCGCCGAGCCGCGGCGCCGCCCCCGCGAGCGCGGTGAGGGCGGCGTCCGGCGCGTCGGTGAAGGTCAGCAGGGTGCGGCCGCCGCGCTCGACGAACAGCGCGAGCGCACCGTCGACCAGCACGACGAGGGCGCCCGCCTTGCGGCCGGGCCGGGCACCGTCGGGCGTCTCCGGCCAGGGGAGCGCGGCGCCGTACGGGTTGGCGGGGTCGGTGGCCGCCAGCACCAGCGCGGACGCCTCGCCCCGCTCCTGGGCCCGCTCCAGCGCGGACGCCGCGTCGCGCAGCGCGTCGACGGTGCCGCCCCGCGCGAACTGTGCCGCCCCCAGCCGCTCGATGAAGTAGCCGCGCCGCGCCTTCCCGGATTCCTCGAACGCGGCCAGGGTGCGATAGATCCGGGCGAAACCGCCCTCGACGTGCTCGGCCATGACTGCGCCGCGGGTCACCACGCCGTATCGCTCCAGCAGCTGCTCCGCCAGGGCGGCGGACTGCTCCGTGGCGCTCGCCTCCGCCGGCGCGGGCGGCAGCGACCAGCGGCCGGCGACCATGGGCGGCGACTGGTCCACGGCGACGCGGAACCGCGCGCGGGGAGCGCGCCGCGGCGTGCGGTGGGCGGTGGCGCGGCGGCCGCCCGCGAGCCGGGCCCGGACGGGAGCGAAGGTGTCGCCCGTGAGCCGGCCCGCCCACACCAGGTCCCACAGCGCCTCCGGGGTGGCGCCGGCGAGCTGGCGGTAGAAGTACGCGCCGCCGCCACGGACCGCGTCCTCGATCGCCTCGTGCGCCGCGGCGGTGTCGAGCGCGCCCGGCGGGGGCAGGGTGAGCGGCGCGAGATCCGCGGGGTGGAACGCGATCCAGCCGTCCTGCGCGCCGATCGCCCCGTGCCCCGTCCACACCACCTCGCCGGTGCCGGTCAGCTCGTCGAGCATGGCGGGTGAGTAGTCGGCGACGCGCTGCGGCAGCACGACGGACTCCCACGCGGACGCGGGGATCGGAACCCCGGCGAGCTGGTCGATCACGGCGGCGACGCCGTCGATCCCGCGCAGCGGGGCCTTGAGGTGGTGCCAGCCCGCGAGGAACTCGGCGTAGGCCCGCTCGGGCACCGGTTCCACGTCCTGCCGGAGCCGGGCGAGGCTCCGCTGCCGGATGCGGCGCAGCACTTCTGCGTCGCAGAACTGCGGGACCCCGTCGACGCCCGCGTCCTCGCCGTCCGGGACGAAGCGGCCCTCGATCACCTTTCGCGACGCGACCAGTTCGGTCAGCGGGCGCTGCACCACCGCGACGCCCAGGCCGTAGCGCGCGGCGACCTCGGCGGCGGTGAACGGGCCGTGCCGGCGGGCGTACCGGGCGACCAGGTCGCCGACCGGGTCCGGCACGGCATCAGTGAACGCCGACGCGATGCCCGGCTGCAGGGGGACGCCGAGCCCGTCCCGCAGGCGCGCCGCGTCCTCGACGGCGGCGATCCAGCCGTCGCCGTACTCGAAGACCCTTCCCGCGCCGAGTAACTCGTCGACCGCAGAGGGCGCCCCCTCGGAGCGCTCGCCGATCTCGGCGCGCGTGAGCGGGCCCAGCTCGCGGATCAGGTCCGCCACCTGCTCGACCGTGCGCGCCCGATAGCCGGGCGCAGTGCGCTGCAGCTGCGCCGCGATCTCGGCGAGGATCTCGGCGTCGAGGAGCTCGGTCAGCTCGACCCGGCCGAGCAGCTGGGAGAGCACCGCCGGGTCCAGGCTGAGCACGGCGGCGCGGCGCTCGGCCAGCGGCGCGTCGCCCTCGTACATGAACGCGCCGACGTAACTGAACAGCAGCGAGGCCGCGAAGGGCGAGGGCGCGACCGTCTCCACCTCCGCCAGCCGGACGGTGCGCGACTCGAGCGAGCGGTGCACGGCGATCAGCTCCGGCACGTCGTAGACGTCCTGCAGGCACTCGCGGACCGCCTCGAGGACGATGGGGAACTGCGGGTAGCCGCGCGCCACCTCGAGCAGCTGGCTCGCGCGCTGGCGCTGCTGCCAAAGCGGCGCCCGCTTGCCGGGGTCGCGGCGGGGCAGCAGCAGCGCCCGGGCCGCGCACTCGCGGAACCGCGAGGCGAACAGGGCGCTGGATCCCACGGCCTCGGTGACCAGGGCGTCGATCTCGTCCGGTTCGAAGCGGAAGAGCTCGGCGCCGGGCGGGGCGTCGTCGGTGTCGGGCAGGCGGACGAGGATCCCGTCGTCCGTCGCGGTGACCGCGCCGGAGAGCCCGAGGCCGGCGTTCAGCCGCGCGCCGATCGCGAGCGCCCAGGGGGCGTGCACCTTCATCCCGAGCGGCGAGTGCAGCGCCACGCGCCAGTCGCCGAGCTCGTCCCGGAACCGCTCCACCACGAGCGTGCGGTCGGTGGGCAGGACGCCCGTGGCCCGCTGCTGCTCGTCGAGCAGGGCGACGAGATTGTCGGTGGCCCACGCGCCCAGGCCCACCTCCCGGGCCTGCGCGCGCTGCTCGGCGTCGCCGAGCGCGGTGAACTCGCGGGTGAACCGGCCGATGGCGCGGCCCAGCTCGGCCGGGCGGCCTACGGTGTCGCCGATCCAGAAGGGCAGCCGTCCCGGCTGGCCGAAGGCGGGGGAGACCAGCACCCGGTCGTGCGTGATCTCCTCGATCTTCCAACTGGTGGCGCCGAGCGCGAAGACGTCGCCCACGCGGGACTCGTAGACCATCTCCTCGTCGAGCTCGCCCACCCGGGAGGCCTTCTCTCCCACCATGAAGACGCCGAAGAGGCCGCGGTCGGGGATGGCGCCGCCGGAGGTGACCGCGAGCCGCCCGGCGCCGGGACGCCCGGTGAGCGTGCCGGCGTCGCGGTCCCAGACGACGCGCGAGCGCAGCTCACCGAAGTCCTCCGCGGGGTACCGCCCGGAGATCAGGTCGAGCACCGCCTCGTACGCCGAATCCGGCAGCGCGGCATAGGGGTGCGCCCGCCGCACCAGAGCGAGCCAGTCGTGCACGTCCAGCTGGTCCATCGCCGCGGCGGCGATGGTCTGCTGCGCCAGCACGTCGAGCGGGTTGCGGGGGACGACGAGCTTCTCGATGGCGCCCTCACGCATCCGCTGCACCGTGACGGTGCTGTGCAGCAGGTCCGTGCGGTGCTTGGGGAAGAAGACGCCGCGGCTGGGCTCGCCCACCTGGTGGCCCGCGCGGCCCACGCGCTGCAGGCCCGCGGCCACCGACGGCGGCGCCTCCACCTGGATCACGAGATCGACCGCGCCCATGTCGATCCCGAGTTCCAGGCTGGACGTGGCGACGACGCAGCGGAGCCGGCCGGACTTCAGATCGTCCTCGATGATCGCGCGCTGCTCCTTGCTCACCGAGCCGTGGTGCGCCCGTGCGAGCACCGCGTCCGCACCGTGCGTCTGGCCGCTGGCGAGCACCTGCGCCGGGGAGCCGCCCGCGACCGCGGGGTTCGGCGGACCGGCGTGCACGCCCGCGGCCAGCTCGTTGATCCGGGCCGTGAGCCGCTCCGCGAGGCGGCGGGAGTTGGCGAAGACGATGGTGGAGCGGTGCCGCTCGATGAGCTCCACGATGGACGATTCCACGTGCGGCCACAGCGAACCCTGCTGCACCGGCTCGTCCGGATCTTCCGAGACCACGTCCAGCTCCGTCATGTCCGGGACCGGCACCGTGACGGTGAGCTCGAACTCCTTCTGCGACGGCGGGCGCACGACCGTCGCCGGCCGCGGGCCGCCGAGGAACGCCGCCACCTCCTGCGCCGGCTCGACGGTGGCGGACAGCCCGATCCGCTGGGCGGGTTCGTCCAGCAGCTCGTCGAGGCGCTCGAGCGAGAGCGCGAGGTGCGTGCCGCGCTTGGTGCCGGCGACGGCGTGCACCTCGTCCACGATGACCGTGCCAACCTGCGCCAGGGTCTCGCGGGCCTGCGAGGTGAGCATGAGGAAGAGCGACTCGGGCGTGGTGATGAGGATGTCCGGAGGCCTGCGGACGAGCTGCCGCCGCTGCTGCGCCGGCGTGTCGCCCGAGCGCACGCCGACGGTGACCGCGGGCGCCGGCTCGCCCCGGCGCTCCCGGACCCGGGCGATCCCGGCGAGGGGCGCGCGGAGGTTGCGCTCGACGTCGACCGCGAGGGCCTTGAGTGGGGAGACGTAGAGGACCGACGTGCCGCGCGGACCGTCGGACTCCGACGGTGCGGGGCGGTCCGCGAGCCGATCGAGGGCCCAGAGGAACGCCGAGAGGGTCTTGCCCGAGCCCGTGGGGGCCACGACCAGCGTGTTGTTCCCCTGCGCGATCGACCGCCAGGCGCCGGCCTGTGCCGCGGTGGGCGCGGCGAAGGACTCGGCGAACCATTCGGCGGTGGCGGGCGTGAACGCCCGGAGGGCGTCCGGCATGGGTCCATCATGGCGCAGCCCTCCGACATGTGGCCGCGGCCGGAATGCCGCACGTGTGCATCGGTCGGTCGCAAAGCCGTCGGACCGCCGCGAGTTCTGCTTCAATCGCAAAGGACAGGTGTTGGAACGGGCCGTTCGGGCGACCGCCGGCCCCGGTGAAGGTGGTGCGGAATGAGTGGACCCAGGGTCGTGTGCCCGGCCGGCGAGATCAGCGGCGCATTGGTGGGAGGTGTCGCGCGGTACCTCGGGATCCCGTACGCCAAGCCCCCCGTGGGGGAGCGCCGCTTCGCGCTGCCCGAGCCGGCGGATCCGTTCGACGGTGTCTTCGAGGCCACCGCGTTCGGGCCGACGCCGCCGCCGTCGATGGAACTGCCGCAGCCCTACACCTACCCGGTGATCGAGGGCGACGACTGGCTCACGCTCAACGTCTGGGCGCCGGCCGATGCGCAGCCGGGCGACGCGCTCCCGGTCTACGTGTGGATCTACGGTGGCTCGTTCGCCATGGGCAACACCGCGCAATCGCTCTTCGACGGGACCGCCTTCGCGCGCGACGGCGCGGTGTACGTCTCGGCGAACTACCGGGTGGGCCTCGAGGGCTTCACGCACCTGCCGGACGCCCCCGACAATCGTGGCCTGCACGACCAGCTGCAGGCGCTGCGCTGGGTGCAGGCGAACATCGCCGCGTTCGGCGGCGACCCCGGGCGCGTGACGATCGGCGGCGAGTCCGCGGGCTCGATGTCGGTGTCGTCCCTCGCGACCACGGAGTTCGCCGGAAAGCTGTTCCATCAGGTCATCTGCGAATCCGGCATCGGCGTGGCGGCCGACGTGCCGACGGCGGCGAAGCTCGCGGACCCGCTCAAGGCCGCGTTGGGCCTGCACCTGACCGCGAAGGCGCTGCGTGAGAAGGACCCTCGGGAGTCCGCCGCCGCCGTCGCGAAGGTGCTGCGCAAGCTGAGCCCGCACAACGTGCTCACGCTGTTCCCGCCCGTGATCGACGGCGAGCTGCTGCCCGAGAACCCGGTGAGTCGCCTGGCGAAGGGACCCGTGCCCGTCCGGATGATCATCGGCAACAACCACAAGGAGTCCGACTTCTGGCGAGTGTTCGGCGAGTTCGTGCCCGGCGACAATCCGCTCAAGGCGCTCGACGTGCTGCTGCGCCCGTTCGGCGACACGGCGCCGATCGTGGGCGCGTACCGGAAGGTGTACGGCGACACGCTCACACCGGGCGAGATCGTGCTGGAGCTGCTGTCCGACGGTGCCTTCGGCGGACCCAGCTACGCGGCGCAGCGGGGACAGGGCGAGAACTGCTACGCCTACTACTTCACGTGGCCGTCGAGCGTGCACACGAAGTCGGCGATGCACACCCTCGACCTCGGTTTCGCCTTCGACAACGTGGCCGACCCTGGCTTCGCGATGTACGCGGGCGACGCCGCGCCGCAGGCCCTGGCCGACGACATCCACGGGCGCTGGATGGAGTTCATCGCCACCGGCGTTCCGGGACAGGACTGGCGGCCGTTCGGCTCCGAGGCCGACGTCAAGGTGTTCGGGCCGCCCGCCACGCGGAACCTGGACGCGTTGGGCTCCTGGCAGTACTGACGTCCGGTGTGTCGCCGGGCACACGCCCGGCGACACACCAGTGATTGTTGTTGTTTGTGTGACTCATGTGATTCATGATGTTCAGGAGGTACGGACCTAAGGAGCAGGAATGACCACGCACGTCTCGTCGAACAGCCACCGTCGCGCCTGGGTCCGGGGTGCCGTCGCTGCGGCGGCCGTCGCCGTCGGCATCAGCGGCACCGTGGCTGCGGTAGCCAGGGCCGACCAGCAGGTCGGCCGCTTCCTCGTCAAGGGCCAGATCGAGGTCTCCTACTTCGCGACGGGCGGGCCGTCGACGTGGGGAGTGCCGCTCATCGCCGAGACGAACGCCGGCCGCGGCGGCAAGTTCCAGACCTTCAAGAACCAGGCCTCGTTCTACTGGCACCCCGGCGCCGACGGGGGCAACGCCCACCAGATCGGCGGCGCGATCCGCGCCAAGTGGGGCGAGAACCGCTGGGAGAACGGCCCGCTGGGCTACCCGACCACCGACGAGCTGCAGTCCCGCGGCCCGTTCAACGCCGTCACCGGCGCGATGAACGCCTTCCAGGGCGGCGTGATCTACTGGTCGCCCGCGTCCGGCGCGTGGCCCGTGTGGGGCGAGATCCTGGTGAAGTGGAGCGCCGACAAGCGCGAGTCCGGCAAGTACGGCTACCCGACCGGCCCCGAGATCCGCACCGGCAGCACCTTCTCCCAGACCTTCCAGCGCGGCGTGATCACCTGGCCGTGACGGCCGGCGCGTCCCCTCCGACCGGGTAGGCCTCCGCCCCGCCGTCGGCCCGGCGCGGTGCGCCGCGGGCGTTCCTACGCTCGGAGGATGATCGATGTCCTCGCCCCGCAACGGCCCGGAACCTGGTCCGACGGAACGGTGACCGTGTCCCGGTCGGCCGAGCTCGACGGGGCGCTCGTCACCGTCGAACGCGCGGGCGGGCGGGTGCACCTGCGGCACCGGCTGCGGCCCGAGCACCTGCGGGACTCCCTCGCGGCGCGCCTCGCCGCCGTCGCGGCGCCGCGCACCGTCGACGAGTTCGAGCGGCTCGTCGTGGGCGCGGTGCGCAGCACCGTCGACGCCGCGGACGCGGCCTGGCTCACCTACTACCGCAACTCCCTCGCGGACCTCGAATCCGGCTGCACCCCTTTCGCCCCCGTCCACGCCCGTGCAGAGGAACTGTTGGAGGGGGATTCGCTGCTCGACCTCGGTTCCTGCTTCGGCTTCTTCGCGCTGCGCGCGGCCCGCCGCGGGTGGCGCGTCACCGCCTCGGACCTGTGCCCCGGCGCCATGGACCTGCTCGCGCGGGTCGCTCCCGACCTCGGGGCGCCGCTGCGCACCGTCGCCGCGGACGCCGCCGCGACCGGCCTGTCCGACGGGTACGCCGACACCGTCACCGCCCTGCACCTGCTCGAGCACGTGCCGCCCGCGGCCGGGCGCGCGATCCTCGCCGAGGCGGTGCGGCTGGCCCGCCGCCGGGTGATCGTCGCGGTGCCCTACGAGGACGAGCCCGACGCCCGGTACGGGCATGTGCGCACCTTCACGGCCGCGGCGCTGCGCGACCTCGGCGCCGCGACCGGCCTCGGCTTCTCGGTCTCTGAGCACCACGGCGGGTGGCTCGTTCTCGACCGGTGACGCTCGCTAGATGATCCCGCGCTTGCTGGCCTCGTAGGCCGCCTCGGTGCGGCGGCTCACGCCCAGCTTGCGCAGCAGGTTGCTGACGTGGAACTTGACCGTGGTGGGCGAGATGAACAGTTGCTCGCCGATCCGGCTGTTGGAGTGGCCCTTCGCCAACAGGCGCAGCACCTCCAGTTCGCGGACGGTCAGGGTGTCGTCGGGCGCGCCGCCCGCGAGCGTCCGCACCACGGCGACGGCGGTGCGCGAGTCGAAGGCGCTCTGCCCGCGCGAGACCGACCGGATGGCGCTCACGAGCTCCGTGGTGTCGACGTCCTTGACCACGTAGCCGCGCGCACCGGCCTGGACGGCCTCCACCACGAGCCGCTCGTCGAGGAACGTGGTGAGCACGAGCAGCCCGATCTCCGGGTGCGCCGCCGTGAGGTCGCGGCACAGGCTCAGGCCCTCGAGTTCCGAACCGCCCGACAGCTTCAGATCGATGACCATCACGTCGGGCCGCACGTGTTCGGCCACCGCGCGCGCCTCGGCCCGGGACACCGCCTCGCCCACGACCTCCAGGTCGGGCTCCCGCTCCAGCACGGACCGCAGCCCCTGCCGCAGGATGGCGTGGTCGTCGACCAGCACCAGCCGCGACCGCTCCGTCCGTTCCTGCGTCTCCGTCACGATTCCTCCTCCACCGGTAGTGCCACGTGCACGCGGACGCCGCCGATCCGCGAACGCCGGATCGCGAGCCGCCCACCGCATTCCGCGGCCCGCGCGGCCATGTTCGCAAGGCCGCGCCCGTGACCGTCGAGGTCGCGCTCCCGGCTGGTGGCGAGCGCGGAGCGCAGTGCCGCGGGATCGCCCGCACCGTCGTCGTCGACGGCGAGCTCGACGACGTCCGGCCCGTACCGCAGGGAGACCACCGCGCGGGTGGCCTCGGCGTGGACGGCGACGTTGAACAGCGCCTCGCCCGCGATCCGCAGCAGTGCGTGATCGACGGCAGCGGGCAGCTCGCGGGTCTCGCCGCGCACCCGGACCGAGACGGTCAGCTCGTCGGGCTCGTGTACGACGCCGAGCCGCCGCAGCATCTCCGGCAAGGCCGCGTCCTCGTGGTCGTGACTGTTGCCCAGCGTGTAGATCGCCGCGCGCAGTTGTTCCACGCCTCGCCGCGTCATCTCCTTCGCCAGGTCGAGCCGCTCGGCGCGCTCCGCCGCGGGGATGTCGCTGCGGCACACCTCGATCTGCATGCCCGCGGACAGCACGGCCTGCGTGACGCTGTCGTGCAGCTCGCGCGCGATGCGGTGCCGCTCGTCGTCGAGCACGCGCTGTCGCTGCGCCACGCCGAGCTCGCGCTGCGTGCTGATGAGCTCCGCGTTGCGCACCGCGAGGTCGGCGGCCGTCCGCCGGGCCTGCGCGTGGGCCTGCTCGGAGCGGGTGAGCAGCGTTGCGATGCCCTCGTAGAGTGCCGCGTTGTGCAGCGCGACCGCCGTCTGGCTGGCCAGGATGCTCAGCACCGCGGCGTCGGTGCCGTCCAGCTCGCGTCCCTCGGGCACCCACGCGGCGATCGCGCCGACCACCGCACCGTCGAGCACGAGCGGCACGAACGCGTGCCGCCCCTCGAGGGACGTCCGGTCCGACACGGTCGCGGGGTCCCGGATCCGTTCGAGGCAGTCGACGACCTCGTAGGGCAGCGGCGGGCCGGTGACCCGGTCCACGAGATACGGGATCCCGTCCGGGCCCAGCACGAGGCGTCGCATGCCCGCGGCCGTCAGCCGGCCATCGGTGAGCGCGAAGACCACCCAGTCGGCGCGCAGGTGCTCGCGCGCCACCTCCGCGACCGAGCACACGAGCGTCTCCGGGCCCTCGACGGTGCGCACCAGCGCGCCCGCGATGAGGTCCAGCGCGTGCAGCACGCGCTCGGCGCGCTCGACCGCCCCGCGGTACTGCGGGTAGTAACTGCTCTTGCCCGACCGCAGGCCGGTGAGCGCGGCGAGGTCGGATTCGGCGGTCACATCGCCGCCCGGAAGAGCTCGGTGATCTCGCCGACCGTCGCCGCCCGCGGGTTCGTCGTCATGCACGAGTCCTCGAGACTCTGCGCGGCCAGGCGCGGGAGAACTTCCTCGGGCACGCCGAGCTCCGACAGGCCCCGCGGGACGCCGACCTCCCGCGCCAGCTCCTCGACCCGGTCGGCGACGGCGGCAGCCGCCTCCGCGGCCGGCGCCTGCTGCTCGTCGAGCCCCATCCCGGCGGCGATCGCCACGTACGGCGTCGGATCGGCGGCGGCGTTGAACCGCACCACGTGCGGCAGCAGGATGCCGTTGATGACGCCGTGCGGCTTGTCCAGGAGCCCGCCCACCTGGTGGCTCATCGCGTGCGCGGCACCGAGGATCGCGTTGGTGAAGGCCATCCCCGCCTCGAGGCTGGCCTGGGCCATCACCAGCCGGGCCGAGATGCTGCGCGGGTTCGCCATGCTCGCGGTCAGGGATTCGGAGACCAGGCCGACGGCCCGCAGCGCGTGGTGGTCGGTGAGCGGGTTGTGCGCGAGCGAGACGTACGCCTCCACGCCGTGCGTGAGCGCGTCGAGGCCGCTCGCCGCGCCCAGCCACTCCGGCATCGTGGTCAACAGTCGCGGGTCGATGACGGTGACGTCCGGGACCAGTGCCCTGCCCAGGATGGTGACCTTGGTGGCCCGCTCGGTGTCGGTGACGATGCAGAACTGGGACACGTCGGCGCCCGTGCCCGCGGTCGTGGGAACCATGACCGTCGGCGGGATGGGGCGGGTCACCCGGTCCACGCCCACGTAGTCGAGGATCCGGCCTCCGTTGGTGGCGAGGATCGCCACGCCCTTCGCCGCGTCCATGACGGACCCGCCGCCGATGCCGAGCACCACGTCGCAACCCGCCTCGGCGTACCGCTCGAAGGCGGCTGCGACCTCGTGGTCCTTCGGATTCGGCGTCACCGCGCTGAAGACCTCGGGCCGCAGCCCGGCGTCGCGCAGGTGCCCGAGGAGCTCGGCGACCCAGCCCGCCTCGATCAGCCCCGGGTCGGTGACGAGCAGTGGGCGCACCGCGCCGAGGCGGACCGCCGCGTGGGCGGCCTCGCCGAGGGAGTCGACGCCGAAGACGATCTCCGGGGCGTGGAACTTGACGGTGCGCGGCACCTCCCGGGACACCAGCGGCATCATCGCGGCGCGCTGATCCGGGCCGGCGGCGGGGCGATCATCGAGGTGGTTCACGGGCTGCTCCTCAATGGATCGATGTGACCCATGTTACGTCAGCCCGGGGTGCCGGCGGCGGGCCGTTCGCAGGGGCGGGTACCTGCCCGATCGGGCAGGTACCCGTCAGCGCAGCGCGTTCCCGAGCTCCGCCGCCCGCGCGATCAGCTGGTCCGCGTCGCGGGCGGTGACCACCGCGTCGCAGTGCTCGCGGTAGACGGGCATCGCGCACGTGGCCTGCGCCCAGTACCGCTCCGGCTCGGGCGTGATCCAGGCCAGCCGGTGCACCCGCCGCCGAAGCTCCGCGAGGTGTTCGGCACCGTCGGGCAGGCCACCGGAGCGCCCGTCGCCCACGATGAGCACCGACGTGCGCCGGGTGAGACCGGCGGGCGCCGTGAGCAGTTCGGCGAAGACCCGGGCGTAGTCGCTGGAGGCCTCGAGGTCGATCCCCGGGTCGGCGAGCACGCGGGCGAGGGCGTCGTCGCCCGCGCCGGGCAGGAGGGCTTCGGTCACGTCCACCGGCCGGTCGACGAAGCCGTAGACCTCGCACCGCGCGGTGCGCCGCCGGAGCGACTGCGCGAGGCGCAGGACGAACGCGGTGACCGGCCGCACCGAGAGCGACACGTCCGCGAGGATCAGCAGCCGCAGCCGGTCGGGGCGGGGGACTCGGGTGGCGAGACGGAACGGGACGCCGTCGGTGCGCTGCGCGGTCCGGGCGGTCGCACGCAGGTCGAGCCGGCCGTGACCGTGGTAGCGCACCCGCTCGCGGGGCGCGCCGCGCATGCGGCGCAGCACCTCGTGCACCGCCAGTTCCAGCTCGGCGTGCGGGCGCGATTCGACCTCGCCCGGCGGCCCGGGCGGGGTCTGGCCGGCCGCGGCCAGCGCCTCGACGAAGGCGCTCAGCGCCGCAGCCAGGCGGTCCGCGGTGGCCTGCGTGAGCTCCTGTTCCGGTCCGGCGTCGGCGTAGACGCGGCTCGGGTCGTAGCGGTCCAGCCAGGCCAGGATCGCCGCCGGATCGTCCCAGCGCAGCGTGCCGGACGCGGCCATCGCGGCACCGTCGGACAGCGCCCCGACCTCGGCGGTCCCGGCCCGCGCCACGTCGAGGGTGTAGCTGACGCCGCGGCGGCCGCCGTCCTCGGCGGAGACCGCGAGCTCCGCGTCCGCCGCCGCAGTCACCGAGAAGTCGTCGTCGTCCTTGTGCGGGTTGAAGCCCTCGTCCGCCTTGGGGGCGTCGACGACGAGGTCGCCGACCTCCGCGGCCCGCTCGTTGTAGTCGGCGTAGCGGCCGACCTCCGCGTCGGGGTCGAGAACGAGGTCCTCGGGCAGGCCGCCGGTGAGCGCCGCGTGGGCCGGTGCCGCGTCCGGGGCGTCGACGCCGTGCCGCGCGGCGGCGAAGAGCTCGGCGAACGCGGCGTCGAAGCCGGCGTCCTCGTGCGCGTACTTGACGCAGGTCGCCCGCAGGCCCGCGCCGAGTCGAGCCCGGTCGCGGGCCCCGTAGAGCGCCAGCACGCGCCGCACCTCGATCACCTCGGCGGGGGAGGCGCCGACGCCGTGCGCGCGCAGCCGGGTGCCGAACGCCGCCGCCACGACGTCGAGCAGGCCCGCGGTCTCAGTTGCCGCCACGGCCCCGGCCCCCGTGCCCGCGGAAGACGGCCGTCGTGGTGTTGGCGGGGTTCGACGCCACCGTCGTCCGGTCCGGCCGGCCCGTCGCCTCCACCGCACCCGACGGTGCGCCGGCGTCCCGGCTCCGCACCAGGTCCACGTCGGTCGAGTACTTCAGCAGCGCGGCGTAGAGCAGTTCCGGCCGCTCGGCGGGCGCCGTTCCGGTGCCCGCCAGCACGGCCGCGATGCGGGCCGCGTCGATCACCTCCGAGATCGACGGGCTCTTGCGCAGTGGCAGGTCCCGCAGCCGGCCCGCGAGCTCGACCACCTCCGCGACCGCCGCCGGCTCGACCTCGGGGGCGCGCGCGGTGACGATGTCGCGCTCGCGATCCGCGGCGGGGTAGCCGAGGTGGTAGTGCAGGCAGCGGCGTTTGAGGGCGGCGCTGAGCTCGCGGGTGTCGTTGGAGGTCAACACGACCCACGGCCGGGTGCGGGCGGCGAAGGTGCCGATCTCGGGCACCGTCACCTGGTTCTCCGCCAGGACCTCCAGTAGCAACGCCTCCATCGACTCCTCGGTGCGATCCACCTCGTCGACCAGCAGCACCACCGGTTCCTCCGAGAGGATCGCGGCGAGCAGCGGGCGCGCCGCGAGGAAGGTCTCCGAGTAGAGGCCGAAGTCCTTGGCGGCCAGGTGCGCCGACGCCTGCTCCAGGGTGTCGAAGCCTGCCAGTTCGGTACCGATCCGGTCGCGGAGCATCTGCACGTGGAGCAGCTGCCGTGCGTAGTCCCACTCGTAGAGCGCCCGGCTGTCGTCCAGCCCCTCGTGGCACTGCAACCGGATGAGCCGACGGCCGGCGACCTGCGCCAGCGCCTTGGCGAGCTCGGTCTTGCCGACGCCCGCCGGCCCCTCCAGCAGCAGGGGCCGGCCGAGCACCGTCGACAGGTGGACCACGGTGGCCAGGTCGGGGTCCGCTATGTAGTCCGCGCCGCGCAGCGCCTCCCGCAGCGCGGGCCCGTCGGCGAATCCCGCCTCCGCCGTGGGCGTCTCGATCAAGGCCACCGTGGTCATCTCTGCTCTCCTCCCGAGTCCTCGTGGTGTCAGTACGTGCCGTTGATGCAGTGGTCGACGACGGGGATCATCGACGAGACCGTGACCTCGCGCGGGTTGCCCGGCGTGCACCAGTCGCCCTGGATGTGCTCGGAGATGGCGAGCACCGACTTCTCGTCGCCCTTGATCACCTCGCCTCGGCCCGCGTACTTGCCCGAATTCATCTGGTTCTTCTCGTACGAGTCCGTGCGGATCTGCCCGAAGTTGTCCGGGATGCCCACGTCCTTCGCCAGCCGGATCGCCGCCTCCACAGCCGCGTCCGCCGCCTGCACCGTGGTCATGTTGCGGGTGTCGACCCCCATCGCGACCGCGATCTCGGCGTAACGCTCGTAGCGCGAGGGCAGGTTGTACTCCCACACGCGGGGCAGCGCGATCGCGTTGTTGAGGCCGTGGTGGCTGTCGAAGAAGGCGGAGACCGCGTGCGAGATCGAGTGCACGATGCCGAGGCCGCCCGAGTTGAAGGCCTGCGCCGAGATGTACTGGGCGTTCATCATGCCCTCGCGGGCCTTGAGGTTGCGCGGCTCGAAGGTGGCCTCGCGCAGGTTCTTCGCGACCAGCTCGATGGAGTACAGGGCGTTGCCCAGCGACGGCGCGAAGTCGAGCCGGGAGACGTAGGGCTCACTGCCGTGCGCGAGGACGTCGAAGCCGCAGTACGCCGTGAAGTGCTGCGGGCACGAGTAGTACAGCAGCGGATCGTCGATCGCGAGCGTCACGATGGAGGCCTCGTCGAAGGCCACCCACTTGTGCGGCTTGTCCATGTCGGAGGTGTCGGTGATGACGTACGCCCACGAGGTCTCCGAGCCGGTGCCGGCGGTGGTGGAGACGGCGATGTGGGGCGGGTTCTTCTTGTTGGTGGACTTGGCGAAGCCCTCGAACTCGTTGATGTTGCGGCCGTCGTGCGCGATCACCACACGCGCGCCCTTGGCGGCGTCGTGGCTGGAGCCGCCGCCCACGGAGATGATGCTGTCGCACTTCTCCTTCTCGTACATGGCCGCGGCTTCCATGACGTTGTAGTCCTTGGGGTTCGACTCCACCTTGTCGAACAGGACCACCTCGACGCCCTGGTACTCGATCTTGCCGATGAGCTCCTCGATGATGCCCGAGCCGCGCAGGCCGGTGGTCACCAGCAGGGCGCGCTTGAAGCCGAGGTTCTTCGCCTCCACGCCGATGATGTCGTGCGCGCCGACCCCCATCAGCGCGCGGGGGAAGGGATGGAACTCCTTGATCGGGAAGTCCCAGATCTGGTTCAGCTCGATGGCCATGTCGTCTCTCCTGCGTCTGCGGTCCGGGCGAGATGGCGTGATCCATCTCACAGGGACACTGTGGGCGCGGAGAGTCGTGCGGGGGAGGGCCTCGGGGCGAAACCGTCCGGCCGCCACCCCTGCCCCGTCCGGTCGGGCAGGTGCGGCACCGGCCCGACCGGCGGGCGCTGGGGCGCTCTAATGCGTGCCGGCGCGGAGGTAGTGCCCGGTCTGCTGATCGCGGCCGTAGCCGGGAACGAACTCGCCGAGCCGGAAGACGATGCGGCCGCCGATGCCTGTGGCGACGACGGTCGCGTCGTTGCGGTTGACCATGCGTGAGAGGTCGTCGAAGAACGGCGCTTCGGCCTCGTTGTACGCGTCGACGGTCTCGTCCAGCCGCTCCGGATCGACGATCACGAAATCGGCGCGGTCGCCCTCGCGCAGGAAGCCGGCGTCGAGCCCGAACCAGGCGCCCAGTTCGCCGGTGAGGCGGTGCACGGCCCGGCCCAGCGGCAGCACCGTGCGGCCCGCCTCGTCGGCGTCGCGCATCCGTTTGAGGAAGCGCAGCGGGAAGTTGTAGAAGGCCATGTTGCGCAGGTGCGCTCCCGCATCGGAGAAGCCCAGGTGCAGGTTCGGGTCCTTGGCCATCTCGTCGAGCACCGCGGGGCGGTCGTTGCCGACGGTGGTGGTCCAGCGGACGTTCTTCTCCCCGTTCTCGACGAGGACGTCCAGGAAGGCGTCGAGCGGCGCGATGCCGCGCTCGTCGGCGATCGCGCCGAAACTCCGGCCGATCAGAGACGCGTCCGGACAGTCGACGATGACCGCGTCGTGGAAGTCCTTGTGCCACAGGCCGGGCTTGTGCTTCTTGAGGGCGAACTCGCGCCGGAACCGGCGGCGGTACTCGGTGTCGGCCATGAGCTCGTTGCGCTCGAGCTGGTCCCGGATGTGCAGCGCGGCGGTGCCTGCGCCGAACTCCTCGAAGACCGGCAGGTCGATGCCGTCGGAGTAGAGGGTGAAGGGCAGCGGCAGGTGCTGGAAGGCGACCCGGGAGCCGAAGACCCGGTTGCCGAGCGCGGCGGCGGTGCTGAAGAGGCGGTGCGCGCCGCGGGCGGACTTCGAATCAGCCGCGACCAGCAGGCTCACCGGAACCTTGCGGCCGCGCGCGAACAGCCGGCTGCTGGATGCGAGGAAGAACATCACCACCGTGAGCGGGTTGTTGATGTTGGGCGCGCTCTGCAGGATCCGGCCGCGCTTGCGCAGGACGTTGATGAGGTGCCACCGCTCGTGCCACCAGGCGTAGGTGGAGGGCAGCGCTCGGGAGCGGAAGCGGTCACCGTCGAGCTTGTCGATGGGGGCGTCCATCCCGGACATGCCCACCATGCCGGCGTCGAGAGCGCGGTCGAGCATCTCCGCCATGCGGCGCAGTTCCGCCCGGGACGGGAACGACCAGGTGTCGGTGGCGCGGCGCAGGCCCATCACGGCGGTGCGCAAGTCGGAATGGCCCAGGAACGACGCGACGTTGGGGCCGAGCGGCAGCGAGTCGAGGCGCTTGACGTAGCCCTCGGGTTCGGTCCAGTCCTGGAAGTCCTCCAGCGCGGCGATGACGTGCTTGCGGGGCACCGCCTCGACGCGGCTGAACAGGTCGGCGGCGTCCTCGGGGCGGGCGTAGACGGTGGACATCGAGCAGCAGCCCAGGATCGCGGTCGTCACGCCGTGCCGGACGGATTCGCCGAGTCCGGGGTTGAGGAGGATTTCGGCGTCGTAGTGGGTGTGGATGTCGACGAAGCCGGGCAGGACCCACTTCCCGTTCGCGTCGATCACCTCGGGGCACCCGGCCTCGTCGAGCGGCTCCGCCGAGACGGTGGCGACGCGATCGCCGACGATGCCGAGGTGCGCGCGCCGGGGCTCGGCGCCCGTCCCGTCGAACCAGAGGCCGTCGCGGATCATGAGGTCGTAGCGCATGGGGCTCCCCGCTCGTCGTGTGACGATTGCAAGCGTAATCGATCCCGCGGTCGCGCGCCGGGCCCTGCGGGAATGGGCCCGGCGCGCGGGAGCTCAGCGAGCGGAGGCCAGGTGGCGCTCGGTGGCGGCGGTCAGCTCGTCGAGCAGCGCGGCCAGCTCGGCAGGGCGGCGGTCGATCGGGGCGAAGGCGCCGGCACCGTCGAAATCGGTGAACAGGCCCAGGCTGACCTGGGCGCGGGCGTCGACCATGGAGAAGTTGGCGGTGATCTGGCGCCAGTGCTCCACGGCGCGGACGCCGCCGTCGGCGCCGTAGGCGACGAAGCCGACGGTCTTGCCGGCCCACTCGGGTCCGATCGAGTCGAAGGCGTTCTTGAAGGCGCCGGGGATGGAGTGGTTGTACTCGGGGGTGACGAAGACGAAGCCGTCCTGGGCGTCGATCGCCTCGCCCCAGGCGGTGACCGCCGCGCTGTCGTACTGACGGTTCGCGGCGCCCGGCACGGTGGCGGAGGTGAGCAGCGGGACGTCGAACTCCTTGAGGTCCAGCACGGTGACCTCGACGCCCTCGCGCGCCGCTGCGGCCGCGGCGACCCACTGGCCGACCTGCTCGGCCTTGCGGCCGTCGCGGATGGAGCCGAGGATGATGCCGATCTTCATAGGGGTCCTTTCGACGGGGTTTCTCGCCCGCTCGGGCGTGGTGTCCACCGTAGCGGAGCGGACCGCGGTCCGCTAGGTGCGTCGTGGGTCTAGACTGTCTGGACAGATCTCGGTACCCTGGACGCATGCGGGAATGGCAGGTGCAGGAG
The DNA here is from genome assembly GCF_037148755.1 of Tsukamurella sp. USMM236. Classification (NCBI taxonomy): domain Bacteria; kingdom Bacillati; phylum Actinomycetota; class Actinomycetes; order Mycobacteriales; family Tsukamurellaceae; genus Tsukamurella; species Tsukamurella sp. USMM236. The sequence goes on along the minus strand of NZ_JBBCSS010000004.1, from coordinate 244,385 downwards.
GCCAAGCAGCGCCTCAGTGAGCTGCTGCGCGCCGTCGGCGAGGGGGAGCCGCAGGTGATCACCCGGCACGGCGATCCCATCGCGGTGGTCGTGGACATCGAGGACTTCCGCGCGAATCACGGACGGGATCGGAAGCCGAGCTTCTCCGAATTCCTGCTGTCGGCGCCCGCAGTCGATGACTTCGAGATTCCCGAGCGCACCGTCGACCCGGATCGCACGGAGGGGCTCTTCGATTGACCGCGGCGTACCTCTTGGACACGAACGTGGTGTCGGAGTCCATGAAGCGCCGCCCCAACCAGGCGGTGGTCGAATGGCTCGCCGGCGTGGGGAACGCCGGATATCTCAGTGTGCTCACCATCGGTGAGCTGCGCCGTGGCGAGCGCATGTTGGCTCGGAGGGACCCCCGGCAGGCCGAGGCCGTCGCGACGTGGATCGCGGGTATCGAGGACGCCTACCGCGATCAGATCATCGATCTGGACATCCCCGCGGCTACACGATGGGGAGCGATATCGGCGACGGGCCGGACGCTGCCGATCGTCGACGCCCTCATCGCCGCCACGGCGCTCGCCCACGACCTCACGCTGGTCACCAGGAACGTCCAGGACTTCGAGGGCCTCGACGTCCGGACCCTGAACCCGTTCGGCTGATGGCGGGCACAATCGGTCCCATGGCAGACGATCCGGTTCTCGAGCAGGTCGGGCCGCGGTTGCGCGCGATCCGGCAGGAGCGCGACATCACCCTGACCGCGGTCGCGGAGGCGACGGGGATCTCGGTGAGCACGCTCTCGCGGTTAGAGGGCGGCACCCGCAAGCCCACGCTGGAGCTGTTGCTGCCGCTCGCGCGCACGTACGGCCTGCCGCTCGACGAGCTCGTCGACGCGCCCGAGACCGGCGATCCGCGCGTGCGGCTCAAGCCGGTGCGGCACGGCGACCACGTCATCGTGCCGCTCACCCGCCGCGCCGGTGGGCTGCGCACGTTCAAGGAGGTCATCCGGCCCCGGCCCGGGGCGCAGACGCGCACGCAGGTCTCGCATCCCGGCTACCACTGGCTGTACGTGCTCGACGGGAACCTGCGGCTGCTGCTGGGGGAGAAGGACATGGTGATCAAGCCCGGCGAGGTGATCGAATTCGACACCCGGCTGCCGCACTGGTTCGGCAGCGCCGACGGCGAGCCCGTCGAGTACCTGGGCATCTACGGCCCGCAGGGCGAGCGCGCCCACCACGTAGGGCGCGCGGAGCCGGAGTAGCGGTCAGTCGCCGCCGAGGCCGGTGACCTTCTTGAGCTGATTGACGCCGGGGAGCTTGCCGACCCCTCGCTCGACGCCGCGCTGTACGTCGCTGAGCTTGTTGGTCACGTCGACCAGCGGCGGGAGCACGGCGTCGAGGGTGTTGAGGGCCGGGTCGGCGACGGCGGTGAGCCGCTCCACCCGGTCGATGACGTTGTTGGCGCGCTCGATCATGTCGGCCATCGCGAGCATCACCTTCGGCAGCTCGGCGATGAGCTCGATGGTGTCGGGCGGGATGGTGCTGAGCTTGCTGACGCTGGTCACCGTGCGGCCGGTGTTGTCCATCGCCTTGCCGGCGGCGGACCGCACGGAGTCGACCAGGTCGTTGACCGATTCGCTGATGCTGGGTGGGGCCTTCGGGGGCTCCGGCTTTCTCGCCATGTCTCGATCATCGCTCGCGAGGGTGCCCTGGCGTGGGATTTCGCTCTGGACGCGCGACTCGGTATCGGTACTGGTCCGTGAGGAGGAGAGGCGTCAGCGTGTTCTCGTGGCCCGTGTGAACAGGCATCGTTCGATACAGTGTTGCGATGGCGAAAACTTGTCGGTGGGTCGGCGTAGCGTCAGGGCATGGACGAAGACGTTGGTGTAGATGATGATCAGCCGCCTGGCGGTGGTGTTGCGGAGCGGTTGCGTTCGATGGAGCGGCGGCGGTGTCGGACGGTGTTCGAGCAGTACCGGTTGGCGGCGGAGTTGCTGCGGGAGCGGGTGTGCGAGCGGGTCGCGGCGGGGTTGCCGCAGGATCGCTGGCAGCAGGGTGTGGCGGCGGAGGTCGGGTTGGCCATGCATTTGTCGCCGAACACAGCCGCGAGGTTTGTGAATCGGGCGGTGGAGCTGGAGAAGAGCCTGCCTCACACCCGCGCCCGCCTGCGGGACGGTGACCTCTCCCCGGAGGCGGTCCCGGTGATCGTCGGTGGCCTCGCGCACCTGGACGCATCGGACCGCCATGTCGCGGATGCGCAGTTGTGTGCCGATCCGGCGACGCTCGCGGGGATGGGGCTCAAGCAACTCGCCGCGAGGGTCGAGCAGGTCGCGTATCGGCTGGACGCACAGGCGACGGTCGATCGGAACGCGGCGGCGGAGAAGGACCGGACCGTCACCATCCGGCCGCTGCCCGACGGGATGGCCAGGGTGTCGTTGCTGCTGCCGGTGGCGCAGGGCGTCGGGGTGTACGCGGCGCTGCGTAAGCACGCCGACACGTTGATCGGGATCGGCGCGGACCTGCGGACACGGGGTCAGATCATGGCCGACACCGCGTTCGCGCGGATCACCGGCCGCGAGGCCGCGGACGGGCAGCCCGTTATGGTGAACCTGACGATGCCCGCGGCGGTGCTCCTCGGTGACCGCCCCGGGACAGCGCATCTGGACGGTGGTGGGACGGTGCCGGCGGAGATCGCCCGCAACCTCGTCGGCCGGGCTACTGCCGCCGGTGTCGCGTGGGTCAAACGCCTCTACGTGACACCGGAGTCGGGTGCGGTCGTGGGCATGGACTCACGGCAACGCTGCTTCCCCGACGGGTTGGCGGAGATGATCCGAGCCAGGGACCGGTACTGCAGGACCCCGTACTGCGACGCACCGATCGCGCACACCGACCACATCGTCCCGCACGCGGCCGGCGGCCCCACCAGCTTCGAGAACGGGCAGGGGCTGTGCGCCGCGTGCAACTACGCCAAGGAAGCCGCCGGCTGGACCAGCACCGTCATCGAGGATCCGAGCGGGCGGCACACCGTCGAAACGCGGACCCCGAGCGGACACCACCACCGGTCCACCGCGCCGGACCAGGCGGCCTAGAGACTCGCGCCGAATCGCTGCACGGCGGCGCGGGCGGTGCGCAGGCCCTCGCTGTCGGGGCCGTCGACGGTGACTTTCCCCGAGGGGAGGAGGGTGACCTCGCCGATCGAGTCGCCGGTGGTGTTCACGCGGACGGCCCAGGCGTAGGCCTCATCGGCCAGCCAGGCGTCGGGGCGCAGTTCCGTGAGGTACCACGCCCCGACGTTCAGGCCGATCGGATCCAAGAATCAGGCCTCGTCGGACTTGATCTCGAGCAGCACGGTGCCCTGGGTGACGGCGGTGCCGGGCTCGACGGACAGGCCGGTGACGATGCCGTCCTTGTGCGCGGCGACCGGGTTCTCCATCTTCATGGCCTCGAGCACGACGACGAGGTCGCCGGCGCTGACCTGCTGGCCGTCCTCGACGGCCACCTTGACGACGGTGCCCTGCATGGGGGCGGTCACGGAATCACCCGTGGCGGCCACACCGGCGCCGCGGTCGCGGGTGCGCGCCTTCGGCTTGCGGCGGATGACGCTGGCACCGCCGGCCGCGCCGCCACCGCCGAGCGAGAGCTCGCCGGGCAGCGAGACCTCGACGCGGCGGCCGTCGACGACCACGACCACGTTCTGGCGGGGGAGCGAGTCGTCCTCCTCGATGGCCTGGCCACCGGTGTACGGCTCGATCGGGTTCTCCCAATCGGTCTCGATCCACTTGGTGTAGACCTCGAAGCCGTTCTCGTCGCCCACGAACGCCGGGTTGGAGACGATGTGGCGGTGGAACGGGATGACCGTCGCGAGGCCCTCGACCTCGAACTCGGCGAGCGCGCGCCGCGAGCGCTCCAGCGCCTCCTGGCGGGTCGCGCCGGTCACGATGAGCTTGGCGAGCATCGAGTCGAACTGGCCGCCGATGACGTCGCCCTGGTCCACGCCGGAGTCGACGCGCACGCCGGGGCCGGTGGGCTCGCGGTACACGCTGATCGGGCCGGGGGCGGGCAGGAAGCCGCGGCCGGCGTCCTCGCCGTTGATGCGGAACTCGAAGCTGTGACCGCGGGGAGTGGGATCCTCCGTGATCGTCAGCTCCTTGCCCTCGGCGATGCGGAACTGCTGGCGCACGAGGTCGATGCCCGCGGTCTCCTCGGTGACCGGGTGCTCGACCTGCAGGCGGGTGTTGACCTCGAGGAAGCTGACCAGGCCGTCGGCGGCGACGAGGAACTCGACGGTGCCGGCGCCGTAGTAGCCCGCCTCGCGGCAGATGCGCTTGGCCGACTCGTGGATGGCGGTGCGCTGCTCCTCGGTGAGGAACGGCGCGGGCGCCTCCTCGACCAGCTTCTGGAAGCGGCGCTGCAGCGAACAGTCGCGGGTGCCGGCGACCACGACGTTGCCGTGCTGGTCGGCGATGACCTGGGCCTCGACGTGGCGGGCCTTGTCCAGGTAGCGCTCGACGAAGCACTCGCCGCGGCCGAAGGCGGCGACGGCCTCGCGGGTCGCCGACTCGAACAGCTCGGGGATCTCCTCGATGGTGTACGCGACCTTCATGCCGCGGCCGCCGCCGCCGAACGCCGCCTTGATGGCGACGGGCACGCCGTACTCCTTGGCGAAGGCGACGACCTCGTCGGCGTCCTTGACCGGGTCCTTGGTGCCGGGCGCCATCGGGGCCTCGGCGCGCTCGGCGATGTGCCGCGCGGTGACCTTGTCGCCCAGGTCGCGGATCGAGGCCGGGGACGGGCCGATCCAGGTCAGGCCCGCATCGATGACAGCCTGCGCGAACTCGGCGTTCTCGGACAGGAAGCCGTAGCCGGGGTGGATCGCGTCGGCGCCGGACTTGGCGGCGGCGTCGAGGATCTTGTCGAAGACGAGGTAGGACTCGGCCGAGGTCTGGCCACCGAGGGCGAAGGCCTCGTCGGCGAGGCGCACGAACTTGGCGTCGGCGTCGGGCTCGGCGTACACGGCGACGCTGGTCAGGCCGGCGTCCCGGGCGGCGCGGATGACGCGGACGGCGATCTCACCGCGGTTGGCGATGAGTACCTTCTCGATCTTCTTGTCAGCGTGGGCTGCCACTCAAGTCTCCTCGTTCCGTTGCGGCGCACAGCGGCGCGCCGCCCTCTCCATGTCCCGTCCGGGCGCAACTCCTGACGAGTGTATGCCTACTCACTTGTGGCGCAGCCGACAGTCCCCTCGCGGGTTCGGTTACCCGCGAGTAACCGTCGCATCGCCTATTTCGGTCAACAACGAACGTAGCGCGCCGAGGTACAGAGTGACACTCCGGCGTGCCGTTTCGAAGCCGGGGAAGCGCGCCGCCACGTGCAGACCGGACGGTGTGCGCAGCATCCAGAGGTAGACGTCGTCGATCGAGTAGTCGTGCGAGCGGAGCGCCCCGGCCCCGCCCGCGTCGTTGACGTCCGAGCCGGGGGCGGAGCGCGTGTCCATGAACGAGACGACGAAGCGCGGCGGCGGCGCCTGCGAGCGGCCCGGCTCCTCGGCGAGCACCTCGCCGATCCGCAGGTAGGGCAGGGTGCTCCCGATCTTGGACGGCTTCCACGCCGCCTGCGCCCGCTGCGCCAGCTCGCCGAAGGTGCGGGCTCCGGTGGTGTCGAGCCGGAAGGGCGCGATGCCGACGAACCAGCCGAGCGCCGCGATCCACTGTTCAGCGTCGCGGGTGTGCCGGGTGACGGCGCACCGGAAGACGGGGCCGAAGCCGAGGTCGGTGTTGATCTTCGCCATGCACGCGAGTACGCCCGTCACCAGCGATGCGCCCGACTCGGAGCACACGCGGGTGAAGTTGTTGGACCGGTCGTCGTCGAGCAGATGGAAGTTCAGCGACCCCTGCGGCAGCCGGGGCACGCCGTCCGGGTCGCGGCTCAGGGCGGCGCGCGTCTCGTCGGCCAGTGTCTTCGCGCTGAGGGGGAGCAGCGGCATGGGGAAGGGATCGGGCTTGAAGCCGGTCTCGCTGAGGTACTCGTCCCACATCCGCGCGGCCGGGTGGCCCGCGCCCGCGCGGTCAGCGGACTGCCGGTCGGTGTCGGAGTAGTTGACGTAGCTGCCGGTGGGCAGCAGCCGCGGCGGGTCGCCGTGCACGGCTTCCCGGTAGAACTCGCGCAGCTCGTACGGGCTGAGGATGAGGGAGTAGCCGTCGAGCAGGGAGTGGTCGGCCGCGAAGAACAGCGTGAACGAGTCCTCGCGCGCCACCGTCGAGAACATGTAGGCGGGCCAGGTCAGCGGGGCCGTCGACCGGTCGAACTCGCCGAGCAGCTGCTCGGCCAGGGGGCCGGTGGACCGGTAGGTGCCGATCGTCTTGATCCGCAGGTCGACGGTGGCGGTCTGCGCGCTCCGGCGGCGCGGCCGGTCGTCCTCGAGGAAGACGTGGGTGCGCAGCACCTCGTGCCGGTCGATCCACGCGCGCAGCGCGGTGCGCATCCCGGGGATCGACAGCGGCTCGTCGAACTCGATGCCGAGGCCGAGCCAGGATTCGCGCCCGCCGTCGATGTGGCGGCGCCGCAGCACCGCCTGCGCGCCCCGCAGGTGCGCCTCGTGCACGTGCGACGTGGCGCGCGGGTCGTCGCGCCAGCGCGCGGCGGGACCCGTGGTGGGGATCCAGTTGCGCAGTTCACCCGGGCGCAGCGGGTACGCGTCCAGTTCGGTGAATTGCATGGCGGGGCTCGCTTCGTGACAGTGCTACCCGGCGAGCCGGCGCTTGATGCGGGCCAGCATCGCCGACATCCCGCGCAGGCGCAAGGGGCTCACCACGGAGTCGAGGCCGAGGGCGTGGTGGAAGTCGTCGGGCACGGCGACGATCGCCGCGGCCGGCTGCCCGTCGAGGCCCTGCGCCAGGATCGACGCGAAGCCGCGGGTGGTCGGGGCCTCCGGCGGCGCGCTGAAGTACAGCCGCACCGCCTCGGGGTCCGAGGCGTCGACGTCGAGGAACAGCGGCGACTGGCACTCCGGCACCGGCTCCATCGCCGCGGCGGTCAGGTGCTCGGGGAGCTCAGGCAGCTCGCGCGAGAACTCCAGCAGCAGTTCGAGCCGGTCCTGTTCGCCGACCCCGGCGAAGTCGTCGACGATCTCCGCCAGGGGCGCGGGCAGGGCGCTCATGCGCCGGGCGCGGCGCCGGGCTCCTCGCCGCGCACGATGGGGGCCCGCACGGTGTTGCCCCACTCGGTCCACGAGCCGTCGTAGTTCTTGACGTCCGTGAAGCCGAGGAGGTGGGTGAGCACGAACCAGGTGTGGCTCGAGCGCTCGCCGATCCGGCAGTAGGCCGTGACCGGTGCCTGCGGATCGAGGCCGCCGTAGACCTCGAGGAGATCGGCGTGGGGGAGGAACCGGCCGTCCTGCCGGGCGGCCTTGGCCCACGGGATCGACACCGCGGTGGGGATGTGGCCGCCGCGCAGGGCGCCCTCCTCCGGGTAGTCGGGCATGTGGGTGCGCTCGCCCGTGTACTCCTGCGGCGAGCGCACGTCGACGAGGGCGCGCGTGCCGATGTCGGCGCGGACCTGGTCGGCGAACGCGCGGATCACCGTGTCGTCGCGCTCGACGACGGGGTAGTCGCTGCGCGGGTACTCCGGCTGCTCGAGCGAGACGTCGCGGGCGTCGCTGATCCACTTGTCGCGGCCGCCGTCGAGCAGGCGCACGTCCGGGTGGCCGAAGAGGGTGAACACCCACAGCGCGTACGCGGCCCACCAGTTCGACTTGTCGCCGTAGATCACGACGGTGTCGTCGCGGCTGATGCCCTTGGCGCGCATGAGTTCCGCGAACTGCTCGCCGGTGATGTAGTCGCGCGTCACCGGGTCGTTCAGGTGCAGGTGCCAGTCCACCTTCTGCGCGGTCGGGATGTGCCCGATGTCGTAGAGGAGCACGTCCTCGTCGGACTCGATCACCTTGAGGCCGGGGACCCCCAGGTGTCCGCTCAGCCAGTCCGCGGTGACGAGGCGCTCGGGGTGTGCGTAGTCCTGCAGTTCCGCGCTCGGATCGGTCTCGATAGCCACGTCCGCAAGCCTAGCCCCCAGGCCGCCCGGGCGCCCCGCGGCGACCCCGGGCGGCGGCGTGTTCCCGCACTCAGTGGTCCGCGTACTCGGGCAGCGACCGCTCGACGACGCCCTGCAGGTCCGCGGCGGCCGCGAGATTGCTCGCGACGAACAACGAGGTCTCCGCCTCGGTGCCCGTCCATCCCACGTAGAGGTACGGCGGGCGCGGCGGCGCGATCCGGCCGGGGAGCGCGGACCAGGCGAGGCGGAACCACGCGCGGTCGGAGGGGGTGCCGTCGGGCGCGCGGACGGGCGCGGGCAGGGCGCCGACGCCGGCGCACGTCGTCACCGGGTGCGCCGGATCGGCGGGGGCGTCGATGAGCGAGGCCAGCGTGCGACGGGGCAGCAGGGTCAGCAGCGGGCCGAAGGCGTCGTAGCGGCCGGCGTCGGGCAGCGCGCCGAGCACGCCCTTGACGTCGGCCCGCAGGGCCACGATGCCGTCGGGGCCCGTGGCCGGATCGACGAGGAGCTCGGCGTCGACGATCGCGTTGCCACGCAGGTCGCCGTCCTCGCGCCGGTTCACGGACAGGCCGAGCACGGCCTGCCCGTCGGGCCGGATCCAGCCGAGTTCGGCGGCGATCCGCGCGGCGGACCGGAACAGCAGGGTCGATTCGGTGCCCCCGGATTCCTCGGCCCGCGCCGCGAGCGCCGCGCGGTCGAGGTGCGCGACGGCCCAGCGGTCGGGCCCGACGGGGTGCGCCGGCGCAGGACCGTCGTGCTCCAGGCGGCCGCGGGCGAGCCGGGCCGCCGTCGCGGCCGCGCGCACCGCGGCGGGGAGCTCGCGCGCGACCAGGGCGGCGTCACGGCGGACGGCCCGCAGCGGGGTGGTCGCCTCGCGGGGGTAGGGCAGGTCGCGGACGGCGCCCGATGCGGCCTCCGCGACGGCGGTCGCGGTGCCCACCCCGTCGGCGAGGACGTGCGAGACCACCAGGGTCACGGCGGATCCGCCGTCGGTCAGTGGCAGCACGCCCAGGTGCCAGCCCGGCCCCGACCACGGGTCGATCGGGGCGGCGGCGCGCTCGTCGAGCCAGCCGTCGATCGCCTCCCGCGGGCGCGGTGCCGCCTCCACGGCGATCCGCGGCGCGGCGGTGGTCGCGACCCAGCGGTCCCGGCCGAAGGGCAGCGGCGAGTGGGCGATCCGGCGGCCCAGCAGCCCGCCGGTGAGCGCGGTGCGGAACCGCTCGAGCCCGGCGAGGTCGACGCCGTCGTCGTAGATCCAGGTCACCTGGATGAGCGAGTTGCGCCCGGTCGCGCGGGTGCCCGAGGCCGCGCCCTGGTCGACGAACGCCAGCAGGTCGGCCGTCATGCGGCGGCCCCGGCGCCGACGAGACCGGACTCGATCCGGTCCCGGATGCGGCGGGCGGCGTCGGGCGCGAGCGTGCCGGGCGCGTGCCGCAGCTCGATCGACAGCCGTCCGTCGAAGGTGAGGGCGTGGTGGTGCAGGCCGACGAGCGGCGCCAGCGCCTCGGGCGGGGCGCCCCGCACCAGCGCGCGGACCCGCTCGATGTCGACCTCGGAGCTGGTGTGGAAGTCGAGCGCGGTCACGCCCTCCGGGGTCGCCGGTGCCGGGATCGCCCCGATGTTGCTCAGCCGCACGGGAACCCCGCCGGTCACGGTCACCGGGGCGGCGCCGGTGAGAGCGGCGGCGACGGTGCCGTCGGCGAGGTCGGCGCGCAGCCCCTCCAGGACGGCCCGGCCGATCTCCTCGGGCGAGGTGTCGCCGCGCACCGCCACCGGCACCGTCGACGAGCCGGCGAAGTTCGTGACCGCTGCGGCCGGGACGGCGGGCTCGGCGCGGGCCCGGAGGTCGACGGGGCTGAAGACGGCGAGGGGCACCGCCTCGTCGTCGGGCCGGTCGAGCTCGGCGCGCTCCGCGGCGACGATGATGCCCGCCAGCAGGCCGTGCAGGCTCAGGCCGGCCTCCTTGGCGCGACGGCGCAGGGCGTCGGTGGAGGCCGCGTCGAGGCGGATCCGCTCGAAGACGAAGTCGCCGGCATCGACATCGGCCGGCGAGGGCACCGTCGCGGTGGGGAGGACGTCGACGACGGACGGCGCGGGTGGCTCGCCCGCCGCGAGGCGGTCCGCCAGCTCGGTCGGGGCGGCGGGGAGCCCGGCGGGGTCCGCGGGCTCGGCGCCCGAGTACAGCTCCCACAGGCGCAGATTCAGGTACAGGGCGTGCGCGCCGTCGGCGACGGCGTGGCTCACCCCGAGCGTGACGCGGTGCAGGTCGCCGTCGGAGACGAGCTGCACCGCCGCGATCGCCCGCTCGGCGTCGACGCCGAGCCGCACGTCGCCGGGCGCGAACGCGCGCAGCTCGACCTGGATCGGCCCGGACTCCTCGTCGGGCGCGGCGTCGGGCGCGACGAGGTCGAAACCGAAGGCGTGGGGCTCGATCCGGCCCGCGAGGACGGGGTACTCCCGGCGGAGCGCGGCGTAGGCGCGGGCCAGGCGGCCAGCGTCGATCGGGCCGCGGACGGTGAAGCTGCCGCTGGAGGTGGTCCCCGTCAGCACGTAGGGGATCTCGAGCGGGGTCAGGGCTCGTCGGGACATCTCACACCTCCAGCCCGGCGAGGGAGACCACGTCGGCGGCGTCGAAGTCGACGGTGTCGGGCGCCGTCACGGCCGCGACGGTGCGCACGTCCACGCCGTCGTCCTCCGCGATCGACTCGATGATCGTCGCGGCCCGGCGCGCGGGGATGTCGCCGAGGTCGATGAGCGACGAGATGCGCTGCGCCCGACGGCGGGTGGCCGGATCGAGCAGCAGGTCGAAGGCCGCGTGCAGGCGCTCCGCGGTGAGATTGCGCATCGGCAGGCAGGCGCCGACGCCGAGGTCGGTGACCCGCGCGCCCCAGAAGGGCTGGTCCGCGAGTACCGGGCAGATCAGCGTGGGCAGCCCGGCGCGCAGCGACGCGGCCGTCGTGCCCGCCCCGCCGTGGTGCACGGCGGCGGCGCAGTGCGGCAGCACCTCCGCGTGCACCACCTCGTCGACGACCCGGACGTGGTCGCCGAGGTCGGCGCCGACCAGATCGCTCCAGCCGGCGACGATGAGGCCGCGGCGGCCGCGCTCGGCGCAGACGCGGGCGAAGGTGCGTGCCATGCCGTCCGGGTCCGCGATGCGCATGCTGCCGAAGCCCCAGTAGATCGGGGCGTCGCCGTCCTCGAGCCAGGCCATGAGGTCGGCGTCGGTGCGCTTCTGCTCGCCCTGGCGGAGCCAGGCGTCGGCGGGGACCTCGAGGAAGCCGAGCATCGGCCGCGTCCGGCTGAACTCGGGGACCAGGTCCGGGGTGAGGGCGGGGTCGTAGAGCTGCAGATCGACGATCTCGTTGGCGTCGCGGTTCTTCGCGCGCCGCGAGCGGTACGGCGCCTCGCCCACCGACATCCGGTGGAAGTTCACCGCCGCCCGCACGTGCGTCCAGGTGAAGGAGTCGCCGAGCGCCCAGGTCGCGCGCTTGACCATGCGCGGCGACCGCGACAACACGTCGCTGGTCAGGCCCGCGGGGGTGTACTGCGTCATCGGGTAGACGCTGTTGGTGGTGCCGGGGAAGAACCGGTAGCTGATGATCGTCGCGCCGCTGCGGCGGGTGATCGGCAGCGCGAAATCGACCGCGTCCGAATGGGTCAGCACCACGTCGGCATCGCGGCACACGGTCTCGGTCTCGCGGGAGATGGTGGCGATGTTGCGCACCAGCCAGCGGCCGTAGGCCCGCATCCGCTCGACGGGGCGGTGGATCACGTCACGGTAGTCGTCGTCGTAGTCCGGCACGAAGTCGTTGAGCCGGTGGGCGTCCAGCCCCGCGGAGCGGATGAGCCGCACCAGCGGATCGCCCATGGCGGCGATGGTCACCTCGTGCCCGCGGGCGCGGAGCGCGAGCCCGATCGCGATCGTCGGCTGGACGTCGCCGCGGCTCCCCATGGCGAGGATGCAGACCTTCATGTCAGTTCGTCCTTTCGACGGTCGGGTGGAGCTCGGTTCGAGAAGCCCGGACGGCACCCTCGTCGGCGGTGCCGGCGAGCGCGGCCCGGACGGGGCGCAGGAGGAGCAGCGTGAGCGGGAGCACGGGGACGGCGACCAGCAGGGGGATCACCTGGCAGGCGACCACCGCGTAGTCGATGGGCAGGCCCAGCGCCGCGGTGATCGACGCGGTGGTGCTGATGACGACCGCGACGAGCCACAGCGGGTCGACGGCGCCGATCGCCCGCACGCAGCGGCGCTCGGTGCGCACGCGGCGGTTCCACTGCTGGGCCCGCGCCGCGTCGCCGCGCACCGTGAGCCGCATCATCAGCGTGGCGACGGCGCGCCGCCGCAGCACCAGGCCGGCGGCGATCGCGACGGCCATGAGGCCGCCGATGGCCGTCTCCACCAACAGGATCACGCGCGGGCTGCCCGAGATCGCGGCCGCGGTGATCGAGCAGGCGAGCAGCGTGAGCGTGAACAGCTCCAGCGGGTCGGCCGCCCGGCGCACGATCGAGCGGGCCAGGATCCGGACCGCGACCAGCGTCGTGCCGGTGACGAGCGCGACGAGCTGCCCCGCGCCGACCAGGTAGCGCAGCGCGAAGTACACGCCCAGCTGCAGGCCGACGTCGACCAGCAGCGCCACCGGCGGGGCCGGCGGCGACTCGGTGTCGGCGAGGGGGACCGTCATGCCGCGGTGCCGATCTCGAACAGGGCGTGCGCACCGTCGGCGATGCGGTCGAGGAGGCGGAGGCGGGTCTGCGCGTCGAGCGTGCCGGGCAGGACGCGCAGCTCGATCGAGAGCCGCCCGCCGAAGGCGGAGACCAGGTACGAGGTGCCGATCGGCGAGGCCGGGACGCCCGTGCCGGTGTGGCCCGCGGCGTACTCGCGGATCCCGCCGGCGCTGCGGACGATCTGCGCGTGGAAGTCGAGCACCTCGAGCCCGCCGGGGACGGCCGGCGCCGGGACCTCGCCCAGGTTGCTGATGAGCACGGGCGGGCCGTGGCGCCGGGTCCGCGCGTCGGGCATCGGGCTCACCGCGGTCCGCAGCACGGTCCCGTCGCGCACGTCGGAGCGGATCCGGTCCGCGACGGCGCGCGCGATGTCGGCGGTCGGGCCGTCGCCGACGGCGACGTAGGAGAAGCCGCACAGCGCGGTGACCGAGCGCAGGGGGATCGGCGGCGTGATGCGGCCGCGGAAGTCGACCGGCGTCAGGAGGGCGACGGTGGAGTCCTCCGCGCACTCGGCGAGCTCGGCGCGGGCGATGAGGCCGCTGACCAGCGCGTGGGTCGAGACCCCGTGGGCGCGGGCGGCGGCGTCGAGCGCCGCGCTCTCGCCGGCGGTGAACCGGACCCGCAGTGCGTCGTCGACGTCCGGCCCGGGCTCGTCGGGGAACTCCGCCGGGACCGCGCCGTGCCAGACCGTGCCCGCCAGCCGCTCCTCGTAATCCAGCTCCTCGGGGAGGTGGCCGCGCGCCGCCATCACCAGGTGCGGCTCGGCGGGGAAATCGTTGGCGCGCCGGATGATCGGCGTCGCACCGCTCGCCAGCGCGGTGTACAGCTCGAACAGCCGGGCGGCGATCGCGACGATGCCGGAGCCGTCCGTCGCGGCGTGGCTCGCCCACAGGGTGAGCCGGTACCGATCGCCGATCCCGGTGAGCGACAGCGCCGCCAGCTGCTCGGAGCCGACGAACCACGGCGGCGTCTGCTCGTAGCCGGTCCACGGCGCCGTGGTGTCGCGGAAGCCGATCGCGGCGGCGACGGCGGCGTCGCCCGGGGCGAAGTGCGGGCGGCCCTTGACGTCCACGATGCGGGCCGCGAGCACGGGGTACTCCTCCAGCAGGGCCGTGAACGCGGAGCGCAGCGCGGTGCCGTCGACCGTGCCGCGCAGCTCGAACGACGTGCCGATCACCTCCCGGGAGGTGGGGCGGACGAAGGAGGCCTCGGAGAAGGTGAGTGCGCGGTGGTTCTGCATGTGCGGCTCCTGTTCTGGACGGCGGGTTCGGCGTGGACGGCGGCGGTGCGGGGCGTCAGGCGGCGGGTGCCCGGCGGGCCGCGGCGTGGACCAGGGCGTCGATGCGGTCGGCGACGGCTGCGCGGGCGTCGGCGGAGGCGGTGCCGCCCAGGGTGATCGCCTCGATCCCGAGGCGGCCGCGGAAGGTCGAGATCTGGTGGATCGTCGCCGACGGGGACGGGCGACGCGGACCGTCGGGCACGTGCAGGGCGGCGGAGTCCATCGAAAGGATCGGGCGCAGGTCCTCCGCGACCAGGCCGTCGGGGAGCTCCACGTCGATCGGACCCAGGTTGCTGAGCACGACCGGGGGCTCGGGCGCCTCGCCCGCCGCGGCCGCGATCGCCAGCGCCGTGAGCGCGCGGCCGCCCCGGACGTCCCGGCGGACGGTGCGGGCGAGCTCGTCGCCCACGGCGGCGGGGTCGGAGGCGGACGTGAGCTCGGGCGCCGCGTACGAGGCGCCGACGAAGTTGGTCACCGCGGTCGGGTCGAGCAGCGGGCGCACCCGGCGGCGGAGATCGACGAGGGTCATCGCGCCGACCCGGACGGGTGCGGCGGGGTCCTCGCCCAGGAAGCCGGCCCGCTCCGCGGTGAGCAGGATGCCGGAGAGCAGGGCGTTCAGGCCGATGCCCTCGGCGGCGGCGAGGAGCCCCGCGGTGGTCTCGGGGGAGAAGCGCAGCGAGATCGTCTCGGGGAGCACGGCGTCGCCGCCGCGCGGGCCGAGGACGGGCGCGCTGCCGTACCACCGCGCACCGTCGAGCCGGGCGCGGCCGGTGCTGACCTTGGGGACGTCGAGGTCGGCGAGGACCCGCTGCGCCGAGCCCGGGAACGGCTGCGGCGCCCCGATGTCCGTGGCGCCGGTGCGCACGAGCGCGGTGTAGTGCGACCAGAGCCTGCGCAGCAGAGCGTAGAGGTGCGTGCCGTCGGCGAGGGCGTGGTTGACGGCGAGCGCGATGCGGTGCCGGTCGTCGAACGAGGTGACGTGCAGGCGGGCCAGGGCCGTGGCGGGGTCGACGAGCGGCGCGCCGGGGCCGTCGGTGCGGGCGGCGCCGCCCGCGGGGGCGACGAAGGCGTAGCCGTCACCCGCGGGCGCGACGGCGGCGTCGAGTGCGGGGTGCTCGGCGCGCAGCGCGGCGAAGGCGTGGGTGAGCGCCTCGGAGTCCAGCGGGCCGCGCACGGTCAGCTCGAAGGCGCACGTGGTGGGGTGCGGGCCCACGAAGCCGATCTCGGAGGAGGCGAGGGGGCGGAGCGTCGTGGTCATGGGATGACGCTAAAACGACGTCCATTCCTTTCGCGAGGCGAAGTAGTGGTGTCGCTCGTCACGCTCCCGGACCCTTGACCAGGGTTGGTGAACATCGTGGTGGGCGATTGCTTCGGTGTTCTTGCAGCTCGAACGGTGTACGCGATTGAAGCTTCGACAGTGGTTCTCAGCTGCGGAAACGCGCTGATTGCGGGGAGTTAACGCAATGCTTACGAAATTTGGATCGAGAATCCTGTGAGGTCCACCACGTCCGTGATGGCGAAGATCAGGCTCGGTCCGACCACAGGGCGACCGGGGACACGCCCAACTCGGTCAGCAGCTGCCGGGTCAACGGCAGGGAGATGCCGATGACGGAGCTCGGGTCGCCGTCGATGCCCTCGACGAACCAGCCGCCGAGGCCGTCGAGCGTGAATGCGCCGGCCACCTGCAGGGGTTCGTCCGTCGCGACGTACGCCTCGATCTCCGCGTCCGACGGTGCGCCGAACCGCAGCGTCGTCGCGCGGGTGCCGCCGGCTTCGCCGGCCACGGCACCGTCGTCGAGGAGGATCGCGCAGTGCCCCGTGAGGAGGCGACCCGTGCGGCCGCGCATCGCGCGCCAGCGCGCCGCCGCGACATCGGGGGTGTGCGGCTTGCCGACGAGCTCGCCGTCGATCGAGAGCATCGAATCGCAGCCGATCACCACGGCACGGCCGGGCAGCGGCTCCTCGGCGAGGATCCGGCCGACCACGTCCTGCGCCTTGGCCCGCGCGAGCGCGGCGACGGCGTCCTCGTGCGCGACGTCCGGGCCCAGGCCGGCGAGGATCGCGTCCTCGTCGACCTGCGACACGGAGACCAGCGGCGACGTGCCCGCGGCGCGGAGCACCGACAGCCGCGCCGGCGAGGCCGACGCGAGCACGAGCCGCACGGGAGCGGGGATCAGGACCCCTTGGTCCAGAACACCGGCGTCTGGCTGGTGAAGGCGTTGGGGCCGTTGAAGTACTGCGGCCGCATGCGGTCGCGGTTCTGGCCCCACAGCGACTTCGGGCCCTCCGGGCCCGACTGCGGCGCCGAGCCGGTGGCCGCGGCGAGCACCGCGACGACGGCGGCGACGTCCGCAGCCGACGGGTTGCCCTTCTCGAACCGGATGGCCGCCTTGAGCTTCTCGACGTCGGTGGCGCTGGCCTCGACCGGCTTCTGCTCGGCGCTCACAGCGGGATGTTCCCGTGCTTCTTGGGCAGGGTGGCGACGACCTTGCGCTCCAGCATGTTCAGCGCCGTGACGATCTGGCCGCGGGTGTGCGAGGGCGGGATCACCGCGTCGACGTAGCCGCGCTCGGCCGCCACGTACGGGTTGACCAGGGTGTCCTCGTACTCCTCCTGCAGCTTCAGGCGCAGGGCCTCGACGTCCTCGCCCTTGTCGGCGGCCTCCGCGAGCTCCTTGCGGTAGACGAAGCCGACGGCGCCGCCCGCGCCCATCACCGCGAACTGGGCGGTGGGCCACGCGAGGTTGATGTCGGCGCCCATGTCCTTGCTGCCCATCACGCAGTACGCGCCGCCGTACGCCTTGCGGGTGACCACGGTGATCTTCGGGACGGTGGCCTCGCCGTAGGCGTAGAGCAGCTTCGCGCCGCGGCGGATGATGCCGTCGTACTCCTGGCCGGTGCCGGGCAGGAAGCCGGGCACGTCGACCAGGGTGACGATCGGGATGTTGAAGGCGTCGCAGAAGCGCACGAAGCGGGCGGCCTTCTCCGAGGCGTCGATGTCGAGGCAGCCGGCCAGCTGGGTGGGCTGGTTCGCGACGATGCCGACGCTGCGGCCGTCGATGCGGCCGAAGCCCACGATGATGTTCATCGCGCGCTGCGGCTGGATCTCGAGGAACTCGTCGTCGTCGAGCAGGCGGCGGATGACCTCGTGCATGTCGTAGGGCTGGTTCGGCGAATCCGGGATCAGCGTGTCCAGCTCGCGGTCCTCGTCGTTGACCGAGTCCTCGATCGAGCCCGTGAGCGGGTCGGTCGGGACGAAGCGCGGGGCCTCGGCGCGGTTGTTCGACGGCAGGTAGGTGAGCAGCTCGCGGACGTAGTCCAGCGCGTCCTGCTCGCCCGACGCGACGTAGTGCGCGGTGCCCGACTTGGTCATGTGGGTCTGGGCGCCGCCCAGCTCCTCCTTGGTGACCTCCTCGCCGGTCACGGACTTGATGACGTCCGGGCCGGTGATGAACATCTGGCTCTCGTGATCGACCATCACCACGAAGTCGGTGAGCGCGGGGGAGTAGACGTGGCCGCCGGCGGCCGCGCCCATCACCACGGAGATCTGCGGGATGACGCCCGAGGCCTGCGTGTTGCGGAAGAAGATCTGCGAATACAGGGCGAGCGAGACGACGCCCTCCTGGATGCGCGCGCCGGCACCGTCGATGATGCCGACCAGCGGGCGGCCCGTCTTGGTGGCCAGGTCCATGACCTTGACGATCTTCTCGCCGTAGACCTCGCCGAGCGAGCCGCCGAAGACGGTCGAGTCCTGGCTGAAGACGCACACCTCGCGGCCGTCGATGGTGCCGTAGCCGGCCACCACGCCGTCGCCGATCGGGCGGCGCGCGGCCATGCCGAAGTTGGTGGACCGGTGCTGCGCCAGCTTGTCCAGCTCCACGAACGAGCCCTCGTCCAGCAGCGCCAGCACGCGCTCGCGGGCCGTCAGCCGGCCCTTCTCGTGCACCTTGTCGATGGCGCCCTGGCCCATCGGGGCCATCGCCTCGGCGTCCTTCTTGCGGAAGGCAGCCAGCTTGCCGGCCGTGGTGTGGATGCTGGGCTCGGCGTCAGCGGTGTTGCCGCCGGAGGCGCCGTCGGTGGTGGAGGCACTCGTCATGGACCCGACTCTAACCAATAGAGTCGATTCCGAACCGCACTGCCCATAGAAGGAGGACGTCGTGGTGCTCCCCGATCAGGCGGCGATCGCCGCAGCCGTGCGCGGCACGCGCTGGCACCAGGTGTCAGTGGTGCCCAGCACCGGCTCCACCAACGCCGATCTCGCGGACGGCGTCCGCGCGGGCGACGAGCCCGGCCGCGTGCTCATCGCCGACGTGCAGACCGCCGGCCGCGGCCGGCACCAGCGGCTGTGGTCCGCGCCCGCCGGAAGCTTCCTGCCGATCTCGGTGACCGTCGCCGTGCCCGCCGCCGCTGCCCCCCGCGCGGGCTGGCTCTCGCTGGTCACCGGCGTCGCCGCCGTCGCCGCGGTGCGCGAGGTGACCGGCCTGCGCGCCGGCCTCAAGTGGCCGAACGACGTGCTGCTCGAGGCCGAGCCCGGGGGGCGCGGCGGCAAGACCGCCGGCATCCTCTCCGAGCTGGCGACCGCGCCCGGCGGGAACCTCGTCGCCGTGATCGGCACGGGCCTCAACACCACGCTGGCCGAGGCCGACCTGCCGGTCGAGACGGCCACGTCGCTCCAGCTGGCCGGCGCGGAGGACCCCGACCGCACCGCGCTGGCGATCGCCTACCTGCGTCACCTCGACGCCGGGCTGACCGCCTGGACCGACGACCCCGCCGCCGCCCGCGCCGACTACCTGGCCGCCTGTGTCACCGTCGGGCAGGAGGTGACGGTCTCGCTCCCCGCCGACGAGGTGCTCCGCGGCACCGCCGTCGACGTCGACGCCGAGGGCCGCATCGTGGTGCAGGACGCGGCCGGGAAGCGGCACGTGCTCTCCGCCGGCGACGTCACCCACCTGCGACCGGCCTGAGAATGGGATTCCCGGCGAAGGCCCTCGTCGACGACGAGCGGATCCTGCTGCACACCCGGCCGCACGCCACCCGGATGATCGTGCCGGTCCTCGTGCTGTTCGCCGCGTGCGCCGCCGCCGGCGTCGCGCTGGGCCTGCTCAGCCGCGCGAAGCTCGACGGTGCGCTGCCCGACTGGCTGCTGCTCGCGATCGTCGTGGTGTGGGTCCTCATCGTCGGCTGGTTCACGGCGCGCCCGTGGGCGGTCTGGCGGGCGACCCATCTCGTGGTCACCGACCTGCGGATCATGTTCCGCTCGGGCATCGTGCGCCGCCGCGGCATCGACATCCCGCTGCGCCGCATCAACTCGGTGCAGTACCACCAGCGACTGGTCGACCGAGCGCTGCGCAGCGGCGTGCTCACCGTCGAGTCGGCGGGGGAGGACCCGCTCGACTTCCCCGACGTGCCGCGGATCGCCGCGACCCACGCGCTCATCGTCGACGCGCTCGACGACGCCGACGACTACCGCGGCCGCGACGACGGCTCCGCGGAGTACTCTCGGCGGTCATGACGACGCGGGTGCTCCTGGCCGAGGACGACGAGGCCATCGCCTCACCACTGGCCCGTGCGCTGTCGCGCGAGGGCTACGAGGTGGACGTGGCGGGCACGGGCACCGACGCGCTCCGGCGGGCGCTCGACGAGGAGTACGCGCTGCTCATCCTCGATCTCGGGCTGCCCGAGCTGGACGGGCTCGAGGTGTGCCGCGAGGTGCGCGCCGCGCGCCCCGAACTCGCCGTCCTGATGCTGACCGCCCGCACCGACGAGATGGACTTCGTGGTGGGCCTCGACGCGGGCGCCGACGACTACGTGGGCAAGCCCTTCCGCATGTTCGAGCTGATGGCCCGCACCCGCGCCCTCCTGCGGCGCAGCGCGCCCGCGCAGGACGCGCCCGAGGTGGTGGAGGCGGGCGGCATCCGGCTGGACTCGACCGCGCGGCGGGTCACCGTCGACGGCGCCGACGTGGCCCTCGCGAACAAGGAGTTCGAGCTGCTGCGGTTCCTCATGGAGCACGCGGGCCGCCTCCTCACCCGCGAGGAGATCCTCGCCGACGTCTGGGGCGACTCCGACCTGCGCGGCTCCAAGACCCTCGACATGCACATCTCCTGGCTGCGCCGGAAGATCGGCGACGACACCGGCACGCAGCGGCGCATCGTGACCGTCCGCGGCGTCGGCTTCCGGTTCGACGCCGTGTAGGTACCCCGAACGCGCGTCCATGTTGCGAACGCAACATATGCTCACGCGGTGAAAATCGAACCCCGCCCCGCCGTGAGTCGACGGTCGGTGCTCCTCGGCGCCGCCGCCGCGATCGCCGCCGGGGCCCTGCCCGCGCCCGTGCGGGCCGCTCCCGAGCAGACGCGCTTCGCCGCCATCGTCATCGGCACCGGCTTCGGCGGCGTCGTGGCGGCGGCCCGGCTCGGCGCGGCGGGCGTCGACACGCTCGTGCTCGAGCGCGGACGCTCGTACGACCACGACGACCACGCCGCGGTGTACGCGGCCGGGACCGACGTGCTGCACCCCAACGCCCTCTGGGAGCCGGCGCTCGGGCGCACCGGGGTGCTCGATGTGGAGGTCGCGGGCACCGTCGGCGTCGCGCGCGGCGCCGCCGTTGGCGGGGGATCCGTCGTGTACCACGGCGCGACGGTGCCGCCGCACCCGAAGTACTACGACAAGGTGTTCCGCCACGGGCCCCGGTACCCGGAGCTGATCGGGGAGTACGTGCCGCGGGCGGTCCGGCGGCTGCGCGCCGCCGCGATCCCCGACGACGTCCGGTGCAGCCGCCCCTTCGCGGCCATGGTCGAGTTCGAGCAGTCGATGGCGCGGGCGGGCTGGTCCTGCGCGTCCCTGCTCTCCACCGTGAACTGGGACGTCGTGCGCCGCGAGCTGCGCGGCGAGGTCCGGCCGTCGATGACGGCGGGCGAGATCGTCTTCGGCAACAGCAACGGCAGCAAGCGGGAACTCGGCGGCACCTACCTGCGGACGGCCCTCGGCAGCGGAAGCGTGCGGCTGCGGACCCTGCAGCGGGTGACCGGACTGTCCCAGGAGCGGGGCCGGGTCGCCGTGCACGCCGAGGAGCTCGACGCCGCCGGCCGCGTGCTCCGCCGGCGGACCTACACGTGCGACGAGCTGTACCTTGGCGCGGGCGCGTGGGGCAGCACCGAGCTGCTGCTGAACTCCCGCCTGGCGGGTGGGCTGACCCGCCTGAACGAGCACGTCGGGACGCGCGTGGGCGACAACGGCAACCAGTTCAGCGCGCGGCTCGTGGGCCGCCCGCTCGAGCTCCAGGCCGCGCCGATCGTCACCTCCGCGTTCGTCGACGACGACCCGCATCACCTGCCCGTGCGCGTCGAGACCGCGGGCCTGCCGCTGCCGCTGCCCCTCATCTCGTACTTCACCGAGACCGTCGACTGGGAGAACCGGACGTCGTGGACCACCGTGGGTGGCCGCGCCGCGCTGATCGTGGCGCCCGCGGCGATCACCCGCGATGCCGGCGCGGCCAACGCCCGGATCCTGCGCCGGGTGACCGACGCCAACGGCGGCATCGCCCTCGATCCGCTCCCCGGGGCGCCCGTCGGGGGCCCGGTGCCCGGGTTCGGGACGAGCTCGAACGCGCTGCCGCTCTCCTTCACCGCCCACCCGCTGGGCGGGGTCCCGATCGGGCTCGCGACCGATGACACCGGTCGCCTGCACGGGCACCCGGCGATCCGCGTCGTCGACGGCGCGCTCAACCCGGGGAACGCCTGCGGCGCCAACCCCTCACTGGTGATCACCGCCTTCGCCGAGTACGTCATGGACCGCGCCCGCGAGGCGGCCTGACGGGCGCTCTCAGCGGGGCTCGGGCTCCGGCGCCGCGGGGGCGCCGGCCGGCGTGACGTCGGGCGCGGCCGCGGGCAGGAACATGGCGAAGGTCGTCGGCTTGCGGCTCTGCAGCTGGAGGCGCCCGCCGTCGCCCTCGACGAAGGCGCGGGCCAGCGCCAGGCCGACCCCGGTCCCGTCGCCCACGGAGTAGCCGCGCCGGAAGATGCGCTGGGCGTCACCGTCGGAGATGCCGGAGCCCTCGTCGGTGACCGTGACCAGCACGGTGTGCGCGCCGACGGAGCCGAGTCGCACGACGACCTCGCCGCGGCCGTGCATCAGGGCGTTGTCTACGAGCACCGCCGTCGCCTCCCGGACCCGCGTGGCGGTGGCCCGGGCGGGGAGCGGCGGACCGTCGGGAGGGAGCACCGTGAGGCGCCTCCCGGCCCGGTCGAACGACGGGGCGAGGTCGGCCAGCAGGGGCGCGAGCTCGGCCCGCACGTCGACGGTGCCCTGCGGCGATCGCTCGGTCCGCGACATCTTGACCATGTCGCCGACGGACGAGGTGAGCCGGTCGACCTGGTCGAGGGCGGCCCGCGCCTCGGTGACCACCTCGGGGTCGGGGTGCAGGGTGAGCTCGTCGAGGCGGATGTGGATGGCGGTGAGGCGGCTGCGCAGCTGGTGTGAGACGTCGCCGACGATCTGCCGCTCGCGCTGCAGCCGGTCGGCGATCTCCACCGTCGCGGTGTCGAGCACGTCGAGCACGCGGTCGAGCTCCTCGATGCCGTGCCGGTGCGGGTCGGGCCGGAAATCGCCGTTCGCGAGGCGCTGCGCGCGCTCGGCGACCTCCTGCACGGGGTCGGCGACGCGGCTCGCGGTGACCGCCGCGACGACGACGCCCGCGGTCAGCGACAGCACCATGACGATCAGCTCGACGCTGAGCGCCCGGAACTGGCCGTCGCGCACGCCGGCGTAGTCCTGCTCGATCCGCAGCATCCCCGCGTCCCCCAGCGACGTGCCCTCGACCATGGCGTGCTCGATCGGGCCGCTGCCGACGGCGAGCTCGCGCGGGGCCCCGGTCCGGTCGGTGTAGGTGAGCACGAGGCGGCCGTCGGAGGGGACCAACAGCCGGAGCGCCTCGACCGGCGGCTCGTCGGTCACGCCGGTGCTCTGCTCCTGGAGCAGGATCGCGGACGAGGCGCGCTGCAGCCGGTGCTGGAGGTCGGTGCGGGCCGCGTCGTCGAGCCAGCGCCACGTGTAGAACATGAGCGGGAGGCCCAGGAAGAGGCCGGTGACCGCGACGACCGCGATGGTCGAGCGGAGGATCCGGTGCCGCACGCCCGGGAGGCTCAGCGCTCGGTGGAAGCGCTGGTCTCGTCGTCGGGGATCGACTCCTCGACCGGGGCGTCGCGCATGTCCTCGGGGAAGGCGTAGCGGCGCAGCGCCCAGAACCGGAAGGCCATCTGCAGCAGGTTGCCGACGATGTAGTTGAGCACGAAGTCGACGATGATCAGCGTGGTCTTCGAGTCGGTGGCGCGCAGGTTGAAGAAGTTGTTCGCGATGAAGATGGGGGCGGCCATGATGAGCACGCCGATGCCCGAGATCGCGAAGAAGAGCAGCGCCTCGTGGTGCTTCTCGCGGCCGCCGCGGTGCTTGAAGCTCCACTCGCTGTTGAGGATGTAGGAGAGGATCACGGCGCAGACGCCGGAGAAGATCTTGGCGACGGTCGGCTTCTCGTCCAGCACGGTGAGCACGAGGCCGTAGAAGATGGCGAGGTCGAAGACCGCCGTCGTGCTGCCCACGATGGCGAACTTGATCAGCTCGTGGTGCTGCATGACGAGACCGCGGAGCGGTGCCGGGGTGCGATCCAGAATCGCCTCGATGAAAGCCACGTGCGCCACTCTAACGGAACCGTGAATAGTACCGCGGAGAGTGTGACGCGGTCGGTACCGGGGGCGTGCGCCGTGCCGGGCGCCCCCGCGGCAGCGTGGACCTGCGATTATGGAGCGGTGAGTGATGTTCAACCGCGCCGGTCGCGGCCCGTGGTGGCCATGGTCGGCGGAGGTCAGCTGGCCCGCATGACCCATCAGGCCGCGATCGCGTTGGGGCAGTCCCTGCGCGTCCTGGCCGCCGCCCCCGACGAGCCCGCGCCCCAGGTGTGCGCCGACGTGGTGCTCGGCGACCACGACCGGATCGAGGACCTGCGCCGCGTCGCGACCGGCGCGCATGCGCTGACCTTCGACCACGAGGGTGTGCCCACCGAGCACCTGCTGCAGCTGCAGGCCGAGGGCGTGACCGTCAACCCGCCGCCGCAGGCGCTGCTGTACGCGCAGGACAAGTTGGCGATGCGGCACCGTCTGGCCGAGCTCGGCGCGCCCGTGCCGGGCTTCGCGGAGATCGCCACCGTCGCCGACGTCGAGGCCTTCTGGGAGCGGTTCGACGGTGCCGTCGTGCTCAAGGCCGTGCGGGGCGGCTACGACGGCCGCGGCGTGTGGCTGCCGGACACGCTGGACGAGGCGCTGGAGGTCGCGGAGCAGCAGCTCGCGGCCGGGGTGCAGCTGCTCGCCGAGCAGCGGGTCGAGCTGGCCCGGGAGCTGTCGGCGATGGTCGCGCGCTCGCCCTTCGGGCAAGGGGCGACCTGGCCCGTCGTGGAGACGGTGCAGCGGAACGGGCAGTGCGCCGTCGTGCTCGCGCCCGCGCCGAACCTCTCCGACGAGGAGTCCTCCTTCGCCGAGTCGCTCGCGCTGCGGCTCGCGAACGAGCTGGGCGTCGTCGGCGTGATGGCGGTCGAGCTGTTCCAGACCCCGTCGGGCGAGATGCTGGTCAACGAGCTCGCGATGCGTCCCCACAACTCCGGTCACTGGTCGATGAACGGCAGCGTCACCAGCCAGTTCGAGCAGCACCTGCGGGCGGTGCTCGACTACCCGCTGGGGAACACGGCCGCGACCGCGCCGCTGACGGTCATGGCGAACGTGCTCGGCGCACCGTCGGAGCCCGAGATGGGCGTCGACGAGCGGCTGCACCACCTCATGGCCCGGATGCCCGAGGCGCACGTGCACATGTACGGCAAGGAGGGGCGGCGAGACCGCAAGGTGGGGCACGTGAACCTGGTCGGCGATCTCGACGGCGACCGGAACGATCCCGACTACGTGGCGGAGCTGCGGGAGCGGGCGGAACGCGCGGCGCACTGGATGGCGACCGCGGAGTGGACCGATGGATGGAGCGAGCATGGCTGACGGACCCCGCGTCGGATTGATCATGGGCAGCGACTCGGACTGGCCGACGATGGAGGCCGCCGCCGAGGCGCTCGCCGAGTTCGGGATCCGGTTCGAGGTGGGCGTGGTCTCGGCGCACCGCACCCCGCAGCGGATGCTCGACTACGCCAAGGGCGCCGCGGACCGCGGCGTCGAGGTGATCATCGCCGGCGCCGGCGGCGCCGCGCACCTGCCGGGCATGGTCGCCTCCGCGACGCCGCTGCCGGTGATCGGCGTGCCGGTGCCGCTCAAGCACCTCGACGGCATGGACTCGCTGCTGTCGATCGTGCAGATGCCCGCCGGCATCCCCGTGGCGACGGTGTCCGTGGGCGGCGCCCGCAACGCCGGCCTCCTGGCCGTGCGCATCCTCGGCGCCGCCGACCCCGCTCTCCGGTCACGGATGGCCGCCTTCCAGGCGGACCTCGAGAAGATGGTGCTGGCCAAGGACGAGGCGCTGCGGAAGAAGCTCCTCGAGGGCTGATCGCGGCTAGCCTGATCCGCATGACGGGTCAGGTGCGGGTGCACAACTTCGCGATCTCTCTCGACGGCTTCGGCACCGGCGCGGACCAGAGCGTGGACGCGCCCTTCGGGCATGCGGGTGGGTCGCTCATGGAGTGGTTCTTCGGCACGCGACGGGGCGCCGCGATCCACGGGCTGACCAGCGCGGCGCGCGGCGTCGACGACGCCTTCGCCGAGGCCTGGGACGAGGGCATCGGCGTGGAGATCATGGGCCGCGGCAAGTTCGCGCCCACGCCCGAGGTGCTCGCCGACGAGTCCTGGCGCGGCTGGTGGGGCGAGCAGACGCCGTTCACCACCCCGATCATCGTGCTCACGAGTCGGCCCCGGCCCACGTTCAGCACGGAGGACGGCGTCGAGTTCCGGTTCCTCGACGCCTCGCCCGCCGAGGCCGTCGCGGCCGCCCGGGAGATCGCGGGCGAGAAGGACATCCGCATCGGCGGGGGCGTGTCGACGGTGCGCGAATTCCTCGCCGCCGATTTGATCGATCACCTGCACCTGGTGGAGACGCCGATCGTGCTCGGCCGCGGCGAGCGGCTGTGGGACGGGCTCGAGGGCGTGCAGGAGCGGTTCTCGATCGAGTCGACGGTGAGCCCCGCCGCGGGCGTCGTGCACCGTGTCTTCACCCGCCTATCTCGCTGACTTTCCAGGCTCAGTGTCCGCCCGCCGCGGTGGGGCCCGCGTGTGCATCGATGCGGGCCAGACGGCCCCGATCGTCGAAGGAGACGGTCGCGCTGCCGTCCTGCGCCGTCAGGATCATGTCGGTGCCCGTCTGCTCGATCGTCAGACCCTCGCGCCGCACGGCGTACGCCCACGTCGCGAGGTGTGGGTCGGCGACCAGGCCGGCCGCGGTGATTCGGGTGAGGACACCGACCGCCGAGATGATTGACGCCGGCGGCAGGTGGAACTCGGCGCGGTTCTCCAGCACGAACCAGGCGTAGCCGCCGTTGCCGTTCGAGCCGCGGTAGTAGACGGGCTCGATGAGGTCGGTCATCGCCATCGCGGCGTGCACGTAGTCGTGCACGGCGTGTTCGCGTGCGGGTAGGTCCGCATCGCTCCGTTCGCGCGGGTCGAGCGGAAGAACCGGAGTCGTGAACTCCGGGCAGTCGAGGCGCTCACCCGCGTCCCTCACCGATGTCGAGAGCGCAACAGCCTCCTCGGGGTAACCGTTGATGTTCTCCCAACCCCACATCCAGGTGTTGGAGTATTCGGACACCGAACCGATGAAGTGCGCGCGGAACTCGGCGATCGGTTCGCGTTCGAACCAGAACCGGGGCGCCCCGGAGAGGTCCACCTGCCACGGATAACCGGCGTACTTCTCGGCGAACAGTTCTTGTGCCTCCTCGGCCAGCACAGTCGTCTGGTCCGCGAGCATGCGCACCGCGTCGCGGTGCGGGTCGATCCACAGTTCGTTCAACCCGGCCATCGTCGTCTCCATTCGTCTCCGACGGAGGTGAGTGTAGGTAAGGGTGCCGTGCGTTGTGCGTCACAGCCGGATGAGTGGCAGGGCGGTTGTTCCGGGGAACAACCGCACCGTCGGATGTTGGTTACGTGCGACTAACTGACCGCGGGACCGGCATGGATACAATCAGCGCGGACCTAACACGTAGACGCTGATGGAGGCCTCATGGCTGGCAACCCCGACTTCGACCTGTTCCAGCTCCCCGAGGAGCACGAGGAACTGCGCGCCGCCATCCGGGCGCTCGCCGAGCGCGACATCGCGCCGCACGCCAAGGACGTCGACGAGAAGGAGCGGTTCCCGCAGGAGGCGCTCGACGCGCTGGTCGCCAGCGGCTTCAACGCCATCCACGTGCCCGAGGAGTACGAGGGCCAGGGCGCGGACTCCGTCGCCACCTGCATCGTCATCGAAGAGGTCGCCCGCGTCTGCGGCAGCTCCTCGCTGATCCCCGCCGTGAACAAGCTCGGCACCATGGGCCTGATCCTCAACGGCTCCGAGGAGCTCAAGCAGCACGTGCTGCCGTCGCTCGCCAGCGGCGAGGCCATGGCCTCCTACGCGCTCTCCGAGCGCGAGGCGGGCTCCGACGCCGCGTCGATGCGCACCCGCGCCCGCAAGGACGGCGACGAGTGGGTCCTCAACGGCTCCAAGTGCTGGATCACCAACGGCGGCAAGTCCACCTGGTACACCGTCATGGCCGTCACCGACCCCGAGAAGGGCGCCAACGGCATCAGCTCCTTCATCGTCCACAAGGACGACCCCGGCTTCTCCGTCACCGGCTACGAGCACAAGCTGGGCATCAAGGGCAGCCCCACCGCCGAGCTGGCCTTCGAGGAGTGCCGCATCCCCGCGATGCGCATGATCGGCGAGGAGGGCACCGGCTTCAAGACCGCGCTGCAGACCCTCGACCACACCCGCCCGACCATCGGCGCGCAGGCCGTCGGCATCGCCCAGGGCGCGCTCGACGTCGCGATCGAGTACATCAAGGACCGCAAGCAGTTCGGCAAGTCCATCTCCGAGTTCCAGGGCGTCCAGTTCATGGTCGCCGACATGGCGATGCGCCTCGAGGCCGCGCGCCTCATGGTCTACACCGCCGCCGCCCGCGCCGAGCGCGGCGAGAAGAACCTCGGCTTCATCAGCTCCGCGTCGAAGTGCTTCGCCTCCGACGTCGCGATGGACGTCACCACCGACGCCGTGCAGTTGCTCGGCGGAGCCGGCTACACCCGCGACTTCCCGGTCGAGCGCATGATGCGCGACGCCAAGATCACCCAGATCTACGAGGGCACCAACCAGGTGCAGCGCATGGTCATGTCGCGCCAGCTGCTCCGCTGACCCGCCCGCGGGCCGGTACCGGCTCGCCCACGGTTCGATAACGATCCGCCCCTCCCGACCGATCCCTGCATAGCCTGGACCGGACGAGAGGGGCGGACGTGCATTCGAGGACGACACGAGCGCTGTCGGGGGCGACGGCGGTGGTGCTGGGGGCGGCGCTGACCGCGTGCGGCCAGGACGGGCTGGTCACGGCACCGTCGGGCATCGCGCGCCCGTCGTCGGTCACGACGGTGGCCGGGGCGGCACCGTCGAGCCCGAGCTCGGTGACCAGCGCGAGCCCTCGAGTGACGACGAGCACGAGCGCCACCGCCGCGCCGGGCACGACGATGCTGAAGGACCTGCGCACCGGCGCCCGCGACGGCGCCGACCGGGTGGTGCTCGAGTTCACCGGCGCGGTGCCGCCGTACCGGGTCACGCGGGAGGCGGGGCCGGTCATGGACTGCGGCTCGGGCGCGGTGCTCGGCGGGCCGGGGGAGTACCTCGTGGTGCGCGTCGAGCCGGTGGCGATCTTCGACGACGACGGGAACGCGGCGTACGCGGGGGAGCGCACCGTCGCCGGGCCGGGGCGCGCGGTCTCCCGCGCGATCATCACCTGCTCCTTCGAGGGGCAGCTGCAGGTGGCGCTCAAGCTCACCGGGAACGCGCAGCGCTACGCCGATTCCACGCTGACGGGGCCGGGGCGCATCGTCGTCGACGTGCAGCAGTAGCGCGTCAGGCGACGCGGGCGGTGGCCTTCTCGGTCGCGAACTTGTCCGTGAGCTTCGCGGCGTCGGGGTGCGAGACGTGGATGACCGAGGCCGGGGCGGCGAAGGGCGCGAGCAGGCCGTCGTAGAGGTCGTCGACGGCGCGCCACTCCCGCGTGGACAGCACCCGGTCGCCGGCGGCGTATCCGGCGGAGGCGGCAAGCGCCGTGGAGCGGGCCAGCACGATCTCGGCGTCGTCGCCCGCGAGCGCGGTGCCGGCGCCGCCCGGCGTGAACGCGTCGGGGTGCACGCGGACCTCGGTGGTGTAGTCGTCGATGCCCGGCGGCAGGTCGGGCACGGCCAGGCCGAAGGCGTCGAGGCCGACGGCGAGGATCTCGTCGCCCTCCGCCTCGTCGAGGCGGTCGGGGGCGGCGAAGGTCACGTCGCCGGACTCGCCGAAGCGGACCTCGCAGCCGGCCCACCAGGCGCCGAACAGGATCCCCGCGGTCTGCCAGTGCGCCGGCAGCAGGACCCCGACGGGGTCGCCCGGGCCGAGGCCGTACTGGTCGCGCAGCAGGTTGCCGCACTTGGCGGCCCAATTGCCCAGGGTGATCGCCGAGAGGCCCATGCGGGCGCCGGCGGCGTCGTCGTACCAGGTGAACCGGGGTGCGGCCCCGTCGGCCTGGACGATCGGCACGAGCAGCCGGTCGGTCACGGTCAGTCCACGCACGGCACGCCCCCGTCCTGCTGGGCGGTGAAGCCCGGTCGATTGAGCAGCGAGCTGATGCGCGCCGCCTCGCTGGGGTCGAGCGCCTCGGTCATGCCGGGCGGGATCGACGTGGTGGTGGCCGCGGAGTCCGAGCCGGAGTCGCTCGACGAGCCGGGGCCGCTGTAGCCGTCCTGGATCAGCACCTTGACGTGCCCGGACTGCACGGACGTGCTCGCCACGACGGGCAGGCCGCCGAGCAGCGCGGCCACGGCCTTCGCGCCCTGGTCGTTCGCGGAGCTCGCGAGCACGGCGCTCTTCGAGCTGGAGGAGGATTCGGTGGACGAGGCGTTGCCCGTGGAGCCCTGCGCGAAGCCCTTGCCGCCGAGGAACGTCGAGACGGTGCTCGCGAGGCCCGACGTGGTGCCGGCGTTCACCACGTCCACCGTGTACGAGGAGCGGTTCACCGACGGCACGGCCGGGGATGAGCTGGTCGAGGTGGCCTTCGGCTTCGTGGTGCCGGGCTTGTCGCCGAGGAGGCCCGCGACGTACGCCTGCACCTGCTTGGGATCGACGACCACGACGGACTGCTGGCCGTCGTCGCTCCAGCCGTCGTCGCGGACCACGGGCACCGTCGAGAACTGGACGTTGCCCGCCGAGAGGTTCGCCAGCTCCTTCGCGAAGCCCATCACGTCCCACTCCTGGTCGAGGGTGACGGAGGTCGAGAGCGCGTCCTGCAGCTGGCTGAGCTTGCTGGGGCTGGTCAGGGTGCCGGTGGAGAGGATCTTGCTGGCCAGCGAGGCCATGAAGACTTGCTGGCGGGTGACGCGGTCGAGGTCGCCGCGGGGCAGGCCGTGACGCTGGCGCACGAAGCTCAGCGCCTGCGGGCCCTTGAGCGTCTGCTTGCCCGCCTTGAACCGCGCGCCCGAGTACGGGTCGTTGACGGGCTTCTTCAGGCACACGTCGACGCCGCCGACCGCGTTCGTGAGGCGGGAGAAGCCGACGAGGCCGATCTCGGCGTACCGGTCGACCGAGACGCCCGTCAGGTTCGCGACGGTCTCGATGAGCGCCTTCCGGCCCTCGCCGTTGCCCTTCTGCACGGCCGTCTTCTCGTCGTCGCCGTCGGCGATGGCCTTGTCGCGGGTCACGTTGGCCGCGCCCGCGAAGGCGGAGTTGATCTTGCCCTTGCCCTGGTCGGGGATCGCGACGTACGCGTCGCGGGGGATCGAGATCGCGGTGGCCGACTTCCCGTCGTTGGGGATGCGGATGAGGATGATCGTGTCGGTGTTCAGGGTGCCGTCGTCGACGCCCGCGTTGAGCCGCGCCAGCTCCTGCTTGGTGAGCGGATTGCCCTTGGCGTCGGTACGCGAGTCGGTGCCGACCAGCAGGATGTCCGTCGCGCCGTCGGGCTTGGCCGCGATGCTGGGGCCGCGAGTGATGTCGCCGGCGAACTGGGACCACCAGAACCAGGCGACGCCCGTCACCACGAGCACGATGGCCGTGATCAGCGCGATGAGGGCCTTGCCGCTGCGCTGCAGCCGCTCGCGGGTGTCGACCGAGAGGTCGCCGGCGCGGGGCACCGGCCGGGCGCGCAGGGGCTGCGCACCGTCGCCCTCGTTCTCGGCGCGGACGCTCCGGCGCCGGCCGCGCCCCCGCGCGTCGTCACCCTGCGCGGTCGACCGCTCGGCGGCCGCGCGCTTGGCGTCGGCGCTCCGGGAATGGCGCGCGCCGCGTCCACTCGGGCTGTCGGACACCCACCACTCCTCATCGTTCGGGACCGGGCCATCTGCTCCGGCCCGGTTGGTCACATCTCCATAACGGTACCGACTCGACATGTGAAGACTCCGCAGACGCGGCCGTCCCGTACCGTTCGCGGTGTGGAACTGGTGATCACCGGCGCGGCCGGACAGGTGGGGTCGGCGCTGGTCGCGGGCGCCGCGTCGCGGGGAATCGCGACCCGCGCCCTGGGCCGCGGAGACCTCGACGTGACTTCGCCACAGTCCGTCGCCGAGCTCGCGCTGGGCCCGTCGACGGTGCTGATCAACTGCGCGGCGCACACCGCGGTGGACGCCGCGGAGACCGAGCCGGGCGCCGCCACGGCCCTCAACGCGATCGCCCCGGGGCTGCTCGCCGAGCGGTGCGCCGCCACCGGCGCGCGGCTCGTGCACGTCTCGACCGACTACGTCTTCGGCCCTGCGCCCGTGCCGCCGCGGCCGTGGGAGACGGGCGACCCCACGGGACCCGCGAGCGTCTACGGGCTCACCAAGCTCGACGGGGAGCGGAACGGGGCCGCCGCCGACCCGCGGACCGTCGTGGTGCGGACCGCCTGGGTGTACACGGGGCGCGGGGCCGACGGTGCCTGGGCGCGGGACTTCGTCGGGACGATGGGGCGGCTCGCCGACGACGGCGTCGACCCGACGGTCGTTGACGACCAGACCGGCTCGCCGACCTACGCCCCGGACCTGGCCGCGGGACTCCTCGACCTCGCGGTGCTCCTCGGCGCGGAGCCGGAGCGGCCCGGCGCGGTGCTGCACGCCGCCGGCGGCGGCACCGCCACCTGGTTCGACGTGGCCCGCGGGGTCTTCGAACGGGCCGGGGCCGATCCCGCGCGGGTGTCGCCGTGCGGCACGTCGGAGTTCCCCCGCCCGGCGCCGCGCCCCGCGTACTCGGTGCTCTCTCCGGCCTCCTGGGTCGCGTGGGGGCTGACGCCGCTGCCGGACTGGCGCGACGCGCTCGACCGGGCGCTGGACGCGCCCGCAAACCCCGCCCGGTAGCCTGGCCGCGTGCCCGGAACCGACAATGCGCTGCCCACGCTCGCCGTGGTCACCGTCACCTATTCGCCGGGTGAACACCTCGAGAACTTCCTGACCAGCATCGACGGTGCCTTCTCCGGGGTCGCCCCGCGGGTGCTGATGGCCGACAACGGCTCCGTCGACGGTTCCCCCGAGGCCGCCGAGGCCGCCCATCCCGAGGCCGATCTGCTGCGTACCGGCGCGAACCTGGGGTACGGCGGCGCGATCAACTACGCCGTGGCCCGCCTGCGCGCCGATGACGCCGCGTTCCCCGACTTCCTGCTGATCAGCAACCCGGACGTGGTCTTCGGCCCGGGCTCGATCGACGCCCTCATCGAGGCGGCCGCGCGGCACCCGCGCGCCGGGTCCCTGGGCCCCCTGATCCGCGACCCCGACGGCACTGTCTACCCCTCGGCGCGGAACGTGCCCAGCATGCGGTTCGGGATCGGGCACGCGCTGCTCGGCGCCGTCTGGAAGTCGAACCCGTGGACGCGGGCCTACCAGCAGTCGCAGGCCGAGGTGGCCGAGCGCGAGGCCGGGTGGCTCAGCGGTTCCTGCCTGCTGGTGCGGCCGGAGGCCTTCGCGGAGATCGGCGGCTTCGACGACCGCTACTTCATGTACATGGAGGACGTGGACTTCGGGGACCGGCTCGCCCGCGCCGGCTGGAGCAACGTCTACGTCCCGACGGCGGAGATCGTGCACGCCAAGGGCCACGCGGCCGGGAAGGTGCCGGAGCTCATGCTCCCGGCGCACCACGCCTCCGCGTACCGGTTCTTCGCCGACCGGCACCCCGGTCCGGCGGCCGCGCCCCTGCGCGCGGCGATGAAGGTGGGGCTGGCCGCGCGCTCGCGGATCAGTGTTCTCGCGGCGACGCGGAGACGAAAAGGGGAATGATGACCTCGGTGGATCAGGACGCCGGTGTGGACCTCAGCGACGTGGAGGCCGTGATCCTGGTGGGCGGCAAGGGCACTCGCCTGCGTCCGCTCACCCTGTCGGCGCCGAAGCCGATGCTGCCCACGGCGGGCAAGCCCTTCCTCACCCACCTGCTCTCGCGCATCCGCGACGCGGGCATCCGTCGCGTGGTGCTGGGCACCTCGTTCAAGGCGGAGGTCTTCGAGGAGTACTTCGGCGACGGCACCGAGCTGGGACTCGAGCTCTCGTACGTGGTGGAGAGCGAGCCGCTGGGAACCGGCGGCGGCATCCGCAACGTGCTGCCCGCGCTGAAGGCCGACACCGTGCTGGTCTTCAACGGCGACGTGCTCGGCGGCTCCGACATCCGCGCCGTCGTGCAGACGCACCGCGAGAAGGACGCCGACGTCACGATGCACCTCGTGCGCGTGCCCGATCCCCGCGCCTTCGGCTGCGTGCCGACGGACGCCACCGGCCGGGTCACCGCGTTCCTCGAGAAGACGCAGGATCCGCCGACCGACCAGATCAACGCCGGCTGCTACGTCTTCAAGCGCTCGGTGATCGAGGAGATCCCCGCGGGCCGGCCGGTGTCGGTCGAGCGCGAGGTCTTCCCGGCCCTGCTCAACGGCGGCAGCCGCCTCTACGGCCACGTCGACTACGGCTACTGGCGCGACATGGGCACGCCCGAGGACTTCGTCGCCGGCAGCTCGGACCTGGTCCGCGGCATCGCCCCGTCGGCCGCCCTCGACGGCGGTCGCGGCGAGTGCCTCATCCACCCCGGCGCCTCCGTGGCGCCCGGCGCGCTGGTGATCGGCGGGTCCGTCGTGGGGCGCGGCGCGGAGATCGGCGCGGGCGCCCGGCTCGACGGCGCCGTCGTCTTCGACGGGGTGCGGATCGAGGCCGGCGCGATCGTCGAGCGGTCGATCATCGGCTTCGGCGCGCACATCGGGCCGCGGGCCCGCATCCGCGAGGCCGTCATCGGCGACGGTGCCTCCGTCGGCGCCCGCTGCGAGCTGCTGCACGGCGCGCGGGTCTGGCCCGGCGTCGAGCTGCCCGACGGCGGCGTGCGGTTCTCGACGGACGTATAGGGGCTCCGGTGACTGACTTCCTGCGGTACGTGGCGATCGGGGACTCGTTCACCGAGGGGGTCGGCGACCCCGATCCGACGGGGACCCACGAGTACCGGGGCTGGTCCGACCGGGTCGCCGAGGTGCTGGCGTCGCGCTCCGCGGATTTCGGGTACGCGAACCTGGCGATCCGCGGCAAGAAGATGGACCAGATCGTCGACGAACAGCTGGAGCCGTGCCTGGAGTTGGCGCCGGATCTGGTGACGGTGTACGCCGGGGCGAACGACCTGATCCGACCGTCGGTGGACGTGGATGCGGTGGTCTCCGCCTACGATGCGCTGCTGTCGCGGCTCGTGGACTCCGGCGCGACGGTGGTGGTGTGGACCGCCGCGGACACCCACGGCAGCGGGATCTTCGGCGCGCTCCGCGGCCGCTTCGCGATCTACAACGAGCTGGTCCGCGAGATCGCCGCCGACCGGGGGCTGCTGCTGCTCGACTACTGGCGGATGAAGGAGTATCGCGACCTGCGGATGTGGGAGTTCGACCGCATCCACATGTCGCAGCCCGGGCACCTGCGGATGGCGATCGAGGTGCTCGACGTGCTGGGCGTGCCGCATGCGCTGGAGGTCCCCGACCTGGGGCCCGAGCCCGTGATCACGCCCGCCGAGGACCGCGAGATCAAGCGGAAGTGGCGGCGCGAGTTCGCCTACCCGTGGATCTCGCGCCGGGTGCGCGGCATCTCCACCGGCGACGGCCTGCCGCCGAAGTACCCGACGCTGCTGCGGCCCGTCGGGGTGGACGCCGGCGAGCCGGAGGCGGCGGGCGAGCTGTCCTGACCCGTCGGCTATGTCATCGTGACCATGGGGTGACAGATCCGGTATCCACCGAGGCGTCACGGTTCCCTGCGGTTTCGGCGGGGAAATCGCAGGTGAGCGCCGCCGAAACCGCTAGGAACGGGCGATGGGACCCGCCGTGGGGCGGGCGCCGCGGACCGTCGGACCGGGGAACGGGGCCGGACTACTGCTCCGGGGGGACGAAGGCCTTCGCGGCGGCGATGAGGCCGCCGCCCAGGGGGAGGATGACGGGGAGCAGGTTCTCGTCGGCGGCGATGATGCGGGTGGCCTCGCGGGCGGCGAAGGCCTCGTCGTCGTAGGCCTCCGGATCGGGGATGCGGTAGCCCGCGTCGCCGAGGTTGACCACCACGACCCCGCCGGGGCGGAGGAGGCGCACCGCGTCGACGACGTAGCGCGGGTGGTCGACGGGCTCGCCGTCGATGAAGATGAGGTCGTAGGCGGCGTCGGCGAGCCGGGGGAGCACGTCGAGTGCGTGGCCGTTGATGAGGCGCGTGCGGTTCGCGGCGATGCCGGCCTGCTGGAAGCCGATCTTCGCGGCGGCCTGGAACTCCTGCTCCGAGTCGATCGTGGTCAGCACCGAATCGGGGCGCATGCCGGAGAGCAGCCACAGGCCGCTGATGCCGGCGCCCGTCCCGACCTCGACCACGGACTTCGCGCCGCCCGCCGCGGCCAGCACCGACAGCAGCGCGCCCACGGACGGGGAGACGGCGTCGACGCCCAGGTCGGCGGCCCGCTCGCGGGCGGAGGACATCGCCTCGTCCTCGACGATGGCGTTCTCGGCGTACGTGACGAGGGCGGATGCGGCGGAGTTGGACACGCCGCAATCGTAGCCCGTCGCCCACCGGTCACCCCGCCGTGACGCGATCGTTAGCAAAGGCGATGTATGCACAGGCAACACTCAGGGAGGAATCAGCGCTCCCACACCGCGGCAGGGAAAGGTATCGGACAGTGAAGAACGCCCGACCTGGAATTGCCGATCGTGGGAACAAAACGGTCACTCCGGGAGTTCTGCAGTAGTAAGAGCGCCCCGCCGTCCGGCGGAGGCACGAGGAGGAGCGCATGGCCCTGGCCCGCAAGGCCGGACCCCGGCAGGAGCCGCAGCCCCAGGCTGCGTACGCGACGTTCGACGACGAGCGCGCCGCCGAACCCGCGGGTACCGCCGCATTCGATGCGTCGGGCGACCGTGCTGACATGCCCACCTGGGACGAGCTCGTCCGCGAGCACGCCGACCGCGTGTACCGCCTGGCCTACCGCCTCTCCGGCAACGCGCAGGACGCCGAGGACCTCACGCAGGAGACCTTCATCCGCGTCTTCCGCAGCCTGCAGAACTACGAGCCCGGCACCTTCGAGGGCTGGCTGCACCGCATCACCACGAACCTGTTCCTGGACATGGTCCGCCGCCGCAACCGCATCCGCATGGAGGCGCTGCCGGAGGACTACGAGCGCGTACCGTCGTCCGACCCGGACCCCGGCCAGATCTACGCGGACGCCAACCTCGGCCCGCAGCTGCAGAACGCGCTCGACGCGCTGGCGCCGGAGTTCCGCGCCGCCGTCGTCCTCGCCGACATCGAGGGCCTCTCGTACGAGGAGGTCGCGGCCACCCTGGGCGTGAAGCTCGGCACGGTCCGTTCGCGCATCCATCGCGGGCGCAAATCCATCCGTGAGGCCCTGGCGAATCAGGGTCTGACCAGCAGCGCCGCGCTCGCCTACTGAGCGCGCGCCCGGCACCGTCGGGAACTCCCGAGCGACTCGGCTCGTTGTGTGAAGGAGTGCAGGTACTGTGGCGGTAGATCCGCAGTACGCCATCGGACCGAGCAGAGGAGGGGAGCGCGTGGAGCACCTCAGTGGCAGTATCAAGCGCGCCTTCTCGCGTCGCCCGGGCGAGTTCTCGTCCACCGAGCACCTCGCCTACGAGGCGGTCGTCGCGTTCGTCGACGGCGAGCTGCGGATGAACGCGCACCTGCGCGCCGGGACCCACATCTCCCAGTGCGCCGTGTGCGCGGCGGAGGTCGACGCGCAGCGGCAGGTCCGCACCGCGCTGCGCGAGTCCGGCGAGATCACCGTGCCGCACCGGCTGCTGGGCCAGCTGTCCCAGATCCCCACCGATTGCCACACGGGTCGTCCGCCGTTCGACGGTTTCCCGACGTTCACGCCCGAGGCCTCGCGACGCGACGAGCGCAACAAGCGCGGCCGGCGGCGGAACGCTCGGTAGATTCGACTCCGTGACCTCCGAACCCGACACTCGGCGTCCGCGCCTGGAGCCGCGCCCCACGTACCGTCCCTCGGTGTCCGAGGGGGAGCAGGTCGTCTTCGGCAGGCCGGACGGGGTCGACGGTGCCTTCGCGCCCGAGTCCGTCCGCAGCGCCACCACCGCCCGCGGGCCGCAGCCGCAGGCCGCCGCCCCCGACCCGGTGCTCACCGAGGCCTTCTCCCGCCCTCCGGGCGCCCCCGAGGCGCTGCAGCGCGACCCGTACGCGGGTCCGCTCGTGCCCGAGCCGGAGCCCGAGCCCGAGGATCCGTGGCGCGACACCGACTCGCTCGCCGGGATCGGCGAGCCCGGCGTCACGGCGCCGCCGCGGGCGGTCCCGCAGCCGGATCCGGAGCAGCTCGGCGTCCGCGACGTCCTCTTCGGGCGGCGCGTGTCGATCCGCGCACTCGCGGTCCTCGGCGTGCTGGCGCTGGTCATCGGCCTGCTCGGCGGCGCCATCGGCCGGATCACCGGCACCACGATCGAGAAGCTCACCGACTCGCGGGCCTCGCTGCCGGCGGCGCAGGGCCCGCCGGCCGACGCGGGCGCCGTGGCCTCCATGGTCGGCAAGGTCGGGCCGAGCGTCGTGACCATCGAGGTGCGCACCAAGACGTCCGGCGAGACGGGCTCCGGCTCCGTGATCGACGCCGAGCGCGGCTACATCATGACCAACAACCACGTCGTCGAGACCGCGTCCACCAACAAGGACGCCAAGATCGAGGTCGTCTTCTTCAACGGCACCCGCACCCCGGCGCAGCTCGTCGGGACCGACCCGTACACCGACGTGGCCGTCGTCAAGGTCTCCGTCGACGGGCTGCAGCAGATCGCCCGCGGCGACTCCGGGGAGCTCGCGGCCGGCCAGCAGGTCGTCGCCATCGGCTCGCCGCTGGGGCTACGGCGCACCGTCACCTCCGGCGTCGTGTCCGCGACGCACCGTCCGGTGCAGGGGCCCGCGAGCGGCCCGAACCCGCCCGCGACCTTCGACTCCGTGCAGACCGACGCCGCCATCAACCCCGGCAACTCCGGCGGCCCGCTGCTGGACCTGCAGGGGCGGCAGATCGGTATCAACACGCTCGGGCTGTCCCCGGGCGGCGCCGGGTCGATCGGCCTGAACTTCGCCATCGCGTCGAACGTCGCGTGGCCGATCGCCGAGTCGATCATCCGCGGCCAGAAGGTGGTCCACGCCGACCTCGGCATCAACGGCCGCGAGGTGAGCAACGAGGCTGCGTCCGGCGTGCGCGTCGAGAACGTGAAGAAGGGCGGCGCCGCCGAGAAGGCCGGCATCCGCGAGGGCGACGTCATCACCAAGGTCGGCGACACCGAGGTCGCCGAGGCCGCCGACGTGATCGTCGCGATCCGCGCCGTCGGCGTCGGCAAGGAGACGACGGTGACCGTCGCCCGCGACGGCCGGCAGGTCCCGATCAAGGTCACGCCCGAACCGCTGAGCTGAGGGGCCGGGCCGGGCCGCCGCGAGGTGCGTGAGCTCCTGAGCTTCCCGTAGCATGGCGGGGTGTTCTCGAATCTCGGTATGGGGGAGATCCTCATGCTGGTCGTCGTGGGTCTGGTGATCCTGGGGCCGGAGCGACTCCCGGGCGCGGTCAACTGGTTCTTCACGGCGCTGCGGCAGGTGCGCGACTACGCCACCGGCGCGACGCAGCAGCTCAAGGACGAGATGGGCGGCGATTTCGATGCGATCCGCGAGCCCCTGCAGCAGATCCAGAACCTGCGCGGCATGACGCCGACGGCGATCGTCACCAAGCACCTCCTGAACGGCGACGACTCCGTGATCCGCGAGATGAGCGATCAGGTGCGCTCCACCGCTGATGCGCTGAACCTGCGCAAGGCGGTCGACGCGGCCGCGCCCGTCGCCCCCGTCGCGCCCGTCGCCTCGTTGGAGAAGGCGCTGCCCGAGGTCCCGGCCGGCCCGATGCCCACCATGCCGCGGATGCACAAGCCGCTGGCCCCCGAGGAGCGCCCGCCCTTCGACGTCGACGCGACGTAGCGCGTCCGAACCTCCGGTGGCCCGCGAATTCCCGCCGAGTTCAGGGCCGCGCTGCCGACATCTGCGAACGCTGCCGACTACCGGCAGCGCTGACGAGTTTCGGCAGCTTTCAAGCTCGTTCGCGGCAGCGGCGACGTTGCTCGTCCCGACGGGTGCGGGGCGGCCTGTGGATAACGCTGAAGTTGTGGATAACTCGGTCACGGGCGTCAGCCGGGCGGAGTCACCCGGGTTCAATGGTCCGCATGGGGGAGATCTGGACACGGCGACAGCTCACGGCGATGGGGTGGAGTGACACGCGGATCGCGCGTGCCTCCGAGGAAGAGATCCAGCGGCTCGCGCACGGTGTCTACGGCGTGCGCGACGACGACGCACCGGTCTGGGTGAGGGACCGCGATCGGGTGCGAGCGACCGCATTGACCTGCGACGGTGTGGTCAGTCACGAAAGCGCTGCGGCCCTCCACGGAATTCCCTTCCTCCGGCCCGAGCGGAGGTACGTCCATTTCACGATCGACCGCACGAGCGGTGGGTACCGACGACGCAATCTGCACGTGCACGCGCGGCCGTTGCCCGCGGAGCACACGATGATCCGCGACGGCGTGTGCGTGACCACCCGGTGTCGCACGGCGGTGGATGCGGCCATGACCGGCGGACTCGAGCGCGCAGTCGTCGCCTTCGACGCGGTTCGTCTGGTACCGCGGTTCGGGCAACCGGAGGAACCGGCCCCGGTGCCGCTGGCGCAGTTGGAGGACTGCATCGCGATGCTGGGCCGCTGCCGGGGTGCGGCGCTCGCCCGCCGGGCGCTCGCCTTGTCCGTGGAGTGCAGCGAATCGGCCGGTGAGTCGCTGTCGCGCATGCAGATGCTGTCGGCCCGCCTCCCGATGCCGCGCCTGCAGGTGCCGCGCATCCTCGGCGACGAGCTCTTCTACGCCGATTTCGACTGGGGCGCGATGACCGGCGAGTTCGACGGCCGCGGCAAATACGGCGACGAGCCCGCGGACGTGGACGCCGCGATGGCCGAGGAGAAGCGTCGCCACGAGCTGTTCGCGGACGCGGGGATCGAGGTGGTCCGTTGGCGTTGGCGAGTGCTCAACGCGAACGACGGCCTGCGTCGCTTGCTCCTCCCCGCGATGGCGCGCAACGGGATCATCCCGTCGGCCGCGTGATCGTGCGCTGCCGACTTCGGCGCACGCTGCCGGTACTCGCTGCCGCGCTGCTGATATCAACGGACGCTGCCGCGGATCGGCAGCGCACGCGAGTTTCGGCAGCGGATGGGCGGATCGCTACCTGCGGCAGCATCAAGGGGCGGATCGCCACCCGCGGCTTCGATCTCCGCGGCGCGAGCGGACCGCAGACCGTCGGGTTAGAGGTGGCGGGTGGTGTCGATCCCCAGCGACATGCCGGCCAGGCCGCGCTTGCGGACGGCGAGCTTGTCGGCGATGGCGCGCAGGGCGGAGCCGGTGGGGGAGTCCGGCGCGGAGAGCACCACCGGGGTCCCGGAGTCGCCGGCCTCGCGCAGTTGCGGGTCCAGCGGGATCTGGCCGAGCAGGGGCACGTCGGCGCCCACGGCGCGGGTGAGCCGCGCCGCGACCTGCTCGCCGCCGCCGGAGCCGAAGACGTCGAGGACGGTGCCGTCGGGCAGCGTCAGCCCGGACATGTTCTCGATGACGCCGGCCACGCGCTGGCGGGTCTGCAGCGCGATGGCGCCGGCCCGCTCGGCGACCTCGGCGGCCGCGGTCTGCGGGGTCGTGACCACGAGGATCTCCGCACCGGGGATGAGCTGCGCGATGGAGATCGCGACGTCGCCGGTGCCGGGCGGCAGGTCGAGGAGCAGCACGTCGAGGTCGCCCCAGAAGACGTCGGCGAGGAACTGCTGCAGCGCGCGGTGCAGCATCGGCCCGCGCCACACGACCGGGGTGTTGCCGGTGGTGAACATGGCCACCGAGATCACCTTCACGCCGTGCGCCTGCGGCGGCATGATCATCGAATCGACCTGGGTGGGCCGCGCGTCCGTGCCCATCATGCGCGGCACGGAGTGGCCGTAGATGTCGGCGTCGAGCACGCCCACGGACAACCCTCGTGCGGCCAGCGACGCCGCGAGGTTCACCGTCACGGAGCTCTTGCCCACGCCGCCCTTGCCCGACGCGACCGCGTACACGCGGGTCAGCGAGCCGGGCTGGGCGAACGGGATCACGGGCTCGGCCTTGTCGCCGCGCACCGTCTTGCGCAGTTCCGCGCGCTGCTCGTCGTTCATCACGTCCAGCTCGACGCGCACCTCGCCGGTGCCCGGCACGTCGGCGACGGCCGCCCGCACGCGGTCGACGATCTGCGTGCGCATCGGGCAGGCGGAGGTGGTCAGGTACACCTCGACGTCGATCGACGAATCGGCCTGCACCGCGACCGACTTCACCATCCCCAGGTCGGTGATCGGCTTGCCGATCTCGGGGTCGTTCACGGTGGCCAGGGCCGACCGGATCGCGTCTTCCGTAACCGCACTCATAACGCCCTCCATCGTATCCGCAGGCCCGGGCGCGAGAAATCCGCCTTACCGCGGGGGACGGGGCACCGTCGGCGAGGACGACGGCGCGGGCCCGCTCGACGGGGCGGGGCGCGCCGAGGGAACCGCGGGACGGGCCGCGGAGGGCGGCGCCGGGCGGGCGGTCGACGGTCCGCCCGACGGGATCGCCAGCGCGCCGCCGGGGCCGGCGGGACCGGCGGGGACGGAGGCGCCGGGCGGCATCGGCCGGGACGGGCCCGACGGTGCGCCGGGCGTGCTCGGGCCGCTGGGCGGCGGGGTCGCGCATCGGGTCACCGTGGTCGCGAGCGGAGCGCCGTCGGGCCCGCGCTGCGCACCCGACGCCGGCCCGGAGGGCTTCGCCGGCCCGGAAGGCTTCGCGGAGGGCTTGGCGGGGGTCGTCGTCGCGGGTCCGGGCCTGGCGGAGGTCGCGGCCGCTGCGGGCTTCCCGGGCCCGGCGGACGGCACCGTCGATCCGGACGGGCCCGGCGCCACCGATCCGGACGGCGCCGGCGCACCGTCGGGCGTCCCGCAGCCGACGATCACCACGGTGCCGGGCGGAAGCGGCTTGGGCAGCTGCGTCGGCGGCGCGACGGGGGCCGCCATGTCGGGGATGCCGCCGACGGGGATCGCCCGGTCGCGGTAGGCCTTCGACCAGGCCACGACGTTGTCGACGTAGGAGTTCGACTGGTTGTAGGCGAACACGGCGACCCGCTGGGCGGCCTCGTCCTGCAGCCCTGTCGCGCTGGAGCAGAGGTAGCGGGCGGCGCCGTAGGCGGCGTCGCGGACGTTGTTGACGTCGGCGTTCCCGTCGCCGGAGTTGTCGCCGCCGAACAGCGCCCAGGTGGTGGTGAGGAACTGCATCGGGCCGAGCGCGCGGGCGAAGCCGGCGCCGTCGCGGATCACGGCGTTGCCCGCGAGCGAGCCGTCGAGCACGGGACCCTGGATCGGGGTGAGGGTGTTGCCCGCGGCGTCGACGTTGCCGCCGTCCGCATGCCCCGACTCGATGCGGCCGATCGCCGCGACCAGGTTCCACTCGATCCCGCAGCCGGGCGCCTCGAGGGCCATCCGGTCGGCGGCGCCGCGGTAGGCGGCGAAGGCGGCGCCGGGGATGCCGAGCGGCCCGGGTGCGACGTTGACGGCCTCGGGGCGCGGCGGGATCGGCACGTGCCGCGCCGCGGGCGCGGCCGGGGCATCCGACGGTGCCGGCGGGCGCAGCTCGGCGAGGCCGATCGCGGCCTGGGCGACCAGCTCGGGCCCGGGCGAGCGGTGGACGGCCGGGGCCTGGGACGCGGTGGTGTCGGCTCCCGCGACGCCGAGCAGCAGCGCGGCGGCGCCTGCCGCGGCGGTGGCCCCGAGGATGCGCACGGTCGTCCCTCCCGGTTACTGACGAGTCAGTTTCGTGGCGCACGTTACTGCGCCACAGCACCGTTGCGGGTGGGACTTCAGTGAATAACAGGCCTGTTCTTCAGGAAAGGGCCGCGATCGTGTCGGCCAGCAGCTCCGGGGCGTCGTCCACGCCGTGCACGCGCCACGGCGACACCCAGTCCGCCGCCGCCAGCCCGGTGTAGACCGCGCCGGTGCGGGCCTGCAGGTCGCCGTCCCGCTCGTAGGCGTCGCGCTCGCGCGCCGCGTCGCTCGCCTCGCGCGACCGTGCGCGCTCGGCCGCGACGGTCACCGGCACGTCGAGGTACACCTGCAGGTCCGGCACCGGGAGC
The DNA here is from genome assembly GCF_037148755.1 of Tsukamurella sp. USMM236. Lineage (NCBI taxonomy): Bacteria > Bacillati > Actinomycetota > Actinomycetes > Mycobacteriales > Tsukamurellaceae > Tsukamurella > Tsukamurella sp. USMM236. The sequence continues at coordinate 200,509 of NZ_JBBCSS010000004.1, read as the reverse complement.
CCGAACCGGCCGAACTCGAGCTCGCGCACCCAGCCGGCCACGGCACCGTCGGCGCCCTCGCCCAGGCGGGCCGCGCTGTACGCGGCCGAGGAGGCGGCGTACCGGTCCAGCAGCACCACGTCGTGCGCGGCGAGGGCGGCCCGGATGTCGGGCGCCGCGGCCTGCCGGTCGAAGGCGAACAGCAGGCCCATGCCGTACACGGACTCGGCGACGTCGCCGTTGCCGCCGCGCAGCGCCTCGGCGGCGAGGTCCGCGAACTGCGTGCCGTAGCGGGGGAAGGCGAGCGCGGTCACCTTCCGGCCCGACGCCTGCAGCCGCGCCGTGACGGCCCGGGTGAGCGTGTTCTTGCCGGCCCCGTCGAGGCCTTCGATCGCGACGAGTCGTCCCATGGAGAGGATCGTAAGGTGTCGTAAGAGCAGGAACGCCGACAGCAGTGACAATATGGACAGCATGAAACCCCGGATCCTGGTGATCGACGACGATCCCGCCCTGGCGGAGATGCTCACCATCGTCCTGCGCAACGAGGGCTTCGACTCGACCGTGGTCGGCGACGGCACGCAGGCGCTGAGCGCGGCCCGCGAGTTCCGCCCCGACCTGGTGCTGCTCGACCTCATGCTCCCCGGCATGAACGGCATCGACGTGTGCCGCGTGCTGCGCGCCGATTCGTCGGTGCCGATCGTGATGCTCACGGCGAAGGCGGACACCGTCGACGTGGTGCTGGGCCTCGAGTCGGGCGCCGACGACTACGTGATCAAGCCCTTCAAGCCGAAGGAGCTCGTCGCGCGCGTGCGGGCCCGGCTGCGCCGCACCGACGACGAGCCCAGCGAGCTGCTCTCGATCGGCAACGTCATCATCGACGTCCCGGCGCACAAGGTGACCCGCGACGGCGCCGTCGTCTCGCTCACGCCCACCGAGTTCGACCTGCTGGTCACCATGGCGCGCAAGCCGCGGCAGGTGTTCACGCGCGACGTCCTGCTCGAGCAGGTGTGGGGCTACCGGCACCCGGCGGACACCCGGCTGGTGAACGTCCACATCCAGCGCCTGCGCGCGAAGATCGAGAAGGATCCGGAGAACCCGGAGATCGTGCTCACGCTGCGCGGCGTCGGCTACAAGGCGGGGCCGGCGTGAGCGGGCCGATCGGCTCGTGATCGACCGGGCCGGGGCGGCCCGGCAGGTGGACTGGGTGCGCGGCGCGGTGCGCACGTTCCTGGCCGACCCCACGATCGCCCTGCGCGACGGTGCGCGGTTCGCCGGCGCCGGCTTGTCGTACGCGGGCCGGGTGTGGCGCCGTTCGCTGCAGCTGCGGGTGGTCACGCAGACCCTCGTGCTCAGCCTCACCGTGCTGTTGCTGCTGGGTTTCGTGCTGACCTCCCAGATCGCGAACCAGCTGATCGACGCGAAGCTGACAGCGGGCAAGGAGGAGACCGCCCGGGTCAAGCAGAACGTGGAACTCTCGCTCAGTCGCGCGGAGACCCGCACCGAGGGCGTGGAGTCGGTGCTGCGCAGCGTCCGCGCGAGCCTGGTGAGCCAGGGCCTCGACGTGGGCCCGACGGCCGCGCGGTCGGGCAACTACGACCCCGTGCTGATCGTGCCGCACGGCGCGGGCCGCCCGCCGATCGTGATCGGCAGCGAGAGCGAGGTACCGCAGTCGCTGCAGACCTTCGTCCGCGGCGGCCAGACCGCGTTCCAGCACGCGACCGTCACCGACAGCACCGGCCGGTACGGGAAGGTGCTGGTGATCGGCACCCCCGTGCAGTCGACGATCGCGGGTCTCGAGCTGTACCTGGTGTTCCCGCTCACCCAGGAGGAGAACACCCTCAACCTGATGCAGGGCACGCTGTACACGGGCGGCGCGGTGCTGCTCATCCTGCTCGCGGCGGTCAGCCTGCTCGTCGCGCGACAGGTCGTGCTGCCCGTGCGGTCCGCGGCGCGGATCGCGGTGCGCTTCGCCGAGGGCCGGCTCAAGGAGCGGATGCCGGTGCGCGGCGAGGACGACATCGCGCGCCTCGCGATGAGCTTCAACGACATGGCCGAGTCGCTGTCCAAACAGATCGGGCAGCTCGAGGAGTTCGGCAACCTCCAGCGCCAGTTCACCTCCGACGTCTCCCACGAGCTGCGCACCCCGCTCACCACCGTGCGGATGGCGGCCGACATGATCGCCGACTCCGTCGACGACCTCGACCCCGGAATGCGCCGCACCACCGAGCTGATGCAGAAGGAGCTGGACCGCTTCGAGACCCTGCTCGCCGAGCTGCTGGAGATCTCCCGGCACGACGCCGGCGTCGCGGAGCTGCACTCCGAGCAGATCGACATCGAGGTGCCGATCGCCTCCGCGATGGCCACCGTCCGGCACCTGGCCGAGCAGTCCGAGACCGAGTTGATCCTCGACATGCCCGACGATCCCGTCATCGTCGAGGCCGACACCCGGCGGGTCGAGCGGGTGCTGCGCAACCTGCTCGCCAACGCCATCGACCACAGCGAGGGCAAGCCCGTGATCCTCACCATGCGCGCCGACGACGACGCCGTGGCGGTCACCGTCCGCGACTACGGTGTGGGCCTGCGGCCCGGCGAGGAGAAGCTGGTCTTCAACCGCTTCTGGCGCTCTGACCCCTCGCGGGTTCGGCGCTCCGGCGGCACGGGGCTGGGCCTGGCGATCAGCATCGAGGACGCCCGGCTGCATAGCGGCCGGCTCGAGGCCTGGGGCGAGCCCGGCAGCGGCTCCTGCTTCCGGCTCACCCTGCCCCGCACGCGCGGGGGCCGGGTCACCGTCAGCCCCCTGCCCCTGAAGTCGATGACGCGGCGCGGCCCGGACGGGGGCTCCGACGATGTCTAGGACACTGCGCACGCCCGCCGGGAAGGCCCTGGTGATCCTGCTGGCCGCGTTGGTCGCGCTCACCGGGTGCGCCAACATCCCCGAGTCGACGAATCCGCGCGTCGTCGGCGACCTGGGCGGCGAGACCGCGGCGCCCGACCGGGGCCTGGCGCCGCGCCGCGACTCGCAGCCCGAGGTCATCGTCCGCGACTTCCTCAAGGCGAACGCGGTGGCCGACGGGAACTACGCCGCCTCCCGCAAGTTCCTCACGCCCAACGCGAGCTGGGACGTGCCGCAGCAGGCCGTCGTGGTGAAGGACATCGACGTGCTGCCGACGGAGCGCAGCACGAACTTCATGAAGGCGACGATCCGCGCGCAGGCCACGGGCTTCCTCGGCGCCGACGGCACGTTCGAGCCGGCATCGCAGTCGATCACGCAGAACGTCCAGCTCCTCCAGGTCGACGGCCAGTGGCGGCTGCAGGGGATCAGTTCGGTGGGCAACACCCCGATGCTGTTGATCGACACCGAGCAGTTCCGCGTCGTCTACCGCCGCTACCTGCTGTACTTCCCGGATCCGACGGGGCGCACCCTGGTGCCGGACGCCCGATGGCTGGCCGGGCCGCGCTCCAAGCTCGCCTCGGACCTGCTGTTGCTCCTGGTCCGCGGCCCGCGGGCGGCCCTCAAGGACGCCGTCTACAACCCGTTCGGGGCGAACGCCGGCATCCGCGGCGCCGTGACCGACGCGCAGGGCAACCAGCGCGACCCGGGCGTCGGCTTCGCGGGCGTGCGGGTGGACCTGACGGGCCTGCCGCGCGTCGAGCCCGACGTGGCCCGGCTCGTGGCCGGGCAGATCGTGTGGAGCCTCGCCGGCGCCGACGTGCAGGGCCCGTACGTGATCACCGTCGACGGCTCCCCGCTCGACGACAAGCACCAGTCCGGCTGGAACCCCAACGACGTCGCATCGATCAGCCCGAACGCCTCGTCGGATCTCGCGGTCGGCCTGCACGGGGTGCTCGACGGCCGGTTCGTCAAGATCACCGGCGGCCAGGGCGCGGGCGGTCAGGTCACCCCCGTCGCGGGGCCGCTCGGGGCATCGACGTCGATCCGCTCGGTCGGGCTCTCGGGCACGGGGCGGCAGGTGGCGGCGGTGCTCGACGCCGGCGGCCGGGGCGGCCCCGGGACCGCGCTCGCCCTCGCGCCCTACGGTGGCGTGCCCACGCAGGTGCTCACCGCCGGCTCGATGACCCGGCCCTCGTGGACGCCCGACGACGCCGCGGTCTGGACGGTGCTCGACGGGACGCGGGTGGTCCGGGTCCGGCAGGACCAGACCACGGGGGAGGTCTCGACCACCGACATCGACGCGAGCGAGGTGGCGGCGGCCGCGCCGGGCCCGATCACCGAGCTGCGCCTCTCGCGCGACGGTGTGCGGGCGGCCCTCGTCGTGGGCGGGAAGGTGCTGGTGGGTGTCGTGCAGGCGGCGCCCAACGGACAGACCAAGCTCGCCCGTCTCACGTCGGTGGTCACCGACCGGGAGCTGGTCGCCTCGTCGGTCGACTGGCAGACCGGCGACGTGATCTTCATCGGCCGCAACACCTCCGATTCGCCGGTGCTGTCCGTGCGGTACGACTCGGGCGAGGTCACCGCCGTCCCGAGTCGCAACCTCTCGCCGCCCGTCTACAACGTCGCGGTGTCGACGTCCGCGGTGTACGCGACGGACTCGTCGGGGGTGTGGGAGATCGGCATCGGTCCGGACAGCGACGAGCAATACTGGAGCCAGGTGGATCGCCTGGCGGGGGGCCGGGCGAACCCGGTGCTGCCCGGGTAGAGCGCACCTGGAACGGGGGAGCCGTGCGCATCGTGCGGGGCGTCGTCCGTGGGGTGGCCGGCGGCGTCGACGACCTGGTCGAGCTGGCGGTGCCCCGTACCTGCGGCGGTTGCGGCTTCCCGCGGGTGCGCTGGTGCGGCCGCTGCGAGGCGGCCCTGCACGACGTCCCGGCGCTGATCCGCACCACCGTCGATCCGGGGGTGCCCGTCTGGACGCTGGGCCGGTACGACGGTGCGCGGCGCCGCGCCGTCCTGCAGCTCAAGGAGCGCGGTCGCGGCGATCTCGCCGTCCCGCTGGGCCGCGCCCTCGCGCACGCGCTGCTGCGCCTGCGGGCCTGGGGCGAGTTGGGCGATGATCCGGTCCTGGTGCCCGCGCCCACGACGGCGTGGGCCGCTCGACGCCGCGGCGGCGACGTGGTGACCGCGGTGTGCCGCGCCGGCGCCCGCACCGCGGCTCCCGTGTACGCGGTGACGGTCTCGCCGGTCCTGCGCACAGTGGGCGCCGCGGAGTCGGTGGGGCTGGGAGCTTCCGCGCGGGTCGCCAACGTGCGCGGCACCGTCCGTGTCCGGGCGCTACCCGCGGACGGCACCGTCGTGCTGGTGGACGACGTGGTGACCACCGGGGCCACCCTGGCGGAGTCCGTCGCCGCCCTGGCCCGACGGGGCGTGCCCGTCGCCGCCGCGATCACCCTCGCCGCGGCGTGACGCGTCGGTGAACTCGCGGTGACCAAATCCTGGCGGGATCCGGAAAGCCGGGCTATCTTCGGGGGTACCTTTCCCGGTTCGAGAAAGAGGAGGTGATGGCACACCTTCCCAGGCGTCGGGCAGTCCGCCCGCCGTTCGAATCTGAGCCTGCTCCCACGCGCGCTGACCGAAGTGACGGACTGGTGATCCGTACGAGCGCAAGGGATTCGGGCCTGCATGAAAGGTTCCACATGACCCTTCTGTCCCCGCGCGACACGAATCGCGCCCACGCGACCCCCAACGTCGAGGTCGACCCCTTCCGCGAACCCGGCCACGTGGCCGACGAGCGCGACAAGGAGTACCTCACTCCCAACGCCCCCGTGGCCATCGACGGCCGCAACGTGGAGGTGCCCGAGCACTTCCGCGTCTACCTGGGAGACAAGCTGGCGCGGCTCGAGAAGTTCCGCTCCACCATCACCCTGTTCGAGGTCAGCCTCTTCCACGAACCCAATCCACGCCAGTCCAAGGCCTGCCAGCGCCTGGAGCTGACGGTCCGCGGCAAGGGCGGCGTCGCCCGTGCCGAGGCGGCCTCGGAGAACTTCTACGCCGCCTTCGAGACCGCCCTCTCCCGCCTGCAGAGTCGCCTGCGGAAGGCCTCGGACCGCAAGAAGGTGCACTACGGGAACCGCACCCCGGTCTCCGTGGCGGAGGCGACGGCACCGTCGGCCCTGCCCGACGCGCCGTCCGCGAGCGAGACGGACGACGATCCGTACGCCGCCCTCGTCGAGGACCACCTGCCCGGCCAGGTCGTCCGGATCAAGGACCATCCGGGCACGCCGATGACGGTGGACGACGCCCTGTCGCAGATGGAACTGGTCGGCCACGACTTCTTCCTGTTCTTCGACAAGGAGGCCGAGAAGCCCTCCGTCGTGTACCGGCGGAAGGCGTTCGACTACGGCCTTCTCCGCCTGACCTGACGTTTCGCCTACCATGGATCCCGGTCGCGGACGACGCGGCCGGGATTCGTGTGTGCGCGCGCTCACTTTGACTCGTTAACGGATTGAGGTTGCTCAGTGGTTCTCTCCAAGGTGCTGCGGTTCGGCGAAGGCCGGATGGTCAAGCGGCTCGACGGCCTGGCCTCCTACGTGGAGAGCCTGAACGACGAGTACGAGGCGCTCTCCGACGAGAAGCTCCAGGCCAAGACCGAGCTCTTCAAGAAGCGCCTGGAGAAGGGCGAGTCCCTCGACGAGATCCTCCCCGAGGCGTTCGCCACCGCCCGCGAGGCGGCGTGGCGCGTACTCGGGCAGAAGCCGTACCACGTGCAGATCATGGGCGCGGGCGCCCTGCACGAGGGCGACATCGCCGAGATGAAGACCGGTGAGGGCAAGACCCTGACCTCGGTCATGGCGGCCTACGCCAATGCGCTCACGGGCAAGGGCGTGCACCTGGTCACCACCAACGACTACCTCGCCAAGCGCGACGCGGACTGGATGGGCCGTGTGCACCGCTTCCTCGGGCTCGAGGTGGACTGCATCCTCTCCGGGCAGGACCCGGACCGCCGCCGCACGGCCTACAGCGCCGACATCACGTACGGCACCAACAACGAGTTCGGCTTCGACTACCTGCGCGACAACATGGCGCACAGCGAAGACGAGCTGGTGCAGCGCGGCCACAACTACGCCATCGTCGACGAGGTGGACTCGATCCTCATCGACGAGGCCCGCACGCCGCTCATCATCTCCGGCCCCGCCGACGCCTCCTCGAAGTGGTACACCGAGTTCGCGCGCATCGTCCCGCTGATGGAGAAGGACGTCCACTACGAGGTGGACATCCGCAAGAAGACCATCGGCGTCAACGAGGCCGGCGTCGAGCTGGTCGAGGATCAACTGGGCATCGAGAACCTCTACGACGCGACCAACTCGCTGCTGGTCAGCTACCTGAACAACGCGATCAAGGCCAAGGAGCTCTACGAGCGCGACAAGGACTACATCGTCCGCTCGGGCGAGGTCCTCATCGTCGACGAGTTCACCGGCCGCGTGCTCGCGGGGCGCCGCTTCAACGAGGGCATGCACCAGGCCCTGGAGGCGAAGGAGAACGTCGAGATCCAGGCCGAGAACCAGACCCTCGCGACGATCACGCTGCAGAACTACTTCCGCCTCTACGACAAGCTCTCCGGCATGACCGGTACGGCCGAGACCGAGGCCGCCGAGCTGCACCAGATCTACAAGCTAGGCGTCATCCCGATCCCGACGAACCGGCCGATGATCCGCAAGGACCAGACGGACCTCATCTACAAGACAGAGGAGGCGAAGTTCGCCGCCATCGTCGAGGACATCGAGGAGCGCCACGAGGCCGGCCAGCCGGTCCTCATCGGCACCACCTCGGTCGAGCGGTCCGAGTACCTCTCGCGCCAGCTCGAGCGCAAGAAGATCCCGCACACCGTGCTCAACGCCAAGTTCCACGAGCAGGAGGCGGCGATCATCGCCAAGGCGGGCACGCCCGGTGCGGTCACCGTCGCCACCAACATGGCCGGCCGCGGCACCGACGTCGTGCTCGGCGGCAACCCCGACATCATCGCCGACCTGAAGCTGCGCGAGCGCGGCCTCGATCCGGTGACCACGCCGGAGGAGTACGAGGCGGCGTGGGACGAGACCATCGAGCAGGTCAAGAAGGAGTCGAAGGAGGCCGGCGACGACGTGCGCGACGCGGGCGGCCTCTACGTGCTCGGCACCGAGCGGCACGAGTCGCGGCGCATCGACAACCAGCTGCGCGGCCGCTCCGGCCGCCAGGGCGACCCGGGCGAGTCCCGCTTCTACCTCTCGCTGGGCGACGAGCTGATGCGGCGCTTCAACGGCGCGCAGATCGAGGCGTGGATGAACCGCGTCAACCTGCCCGACGACGTGCCGATCGACAACAAGTTCGTCTCCCGCGCCATCCGCAGCGCGCAGACCCAGGTCGAGCAGCAGAATTTCGAGATCCGCAAGAACGTCCTCAAGTACGACGACGTGCAGAACGAGCAGCGCAAGGTCATCTACGACGAGCGCCGCAAGATCCTGCGCGGCGAGGACCTCTTCGACCAGGTCAACCACATGACCGACGACGTGGTCTCGGCGTACGTCGACGCCGCCACGTCCACGGGCTACGTGGAGGACTGGGACCTCGACGAGCTGTGGACCGCCATGCGGACGCTGTACCCGATCGACCTCGACTGGAAGCAGGTCGTCGGCGAGGACGAGAACGGCGACCGCGACGAGATCACCAGCGGCGAGCTCAAGAACGTCCTGCTCAAGGACATCCACGCGGCGTACGACAAGCACCAGGAGTCGATCGAGAAGGCCGCGGGCGAGGGCACGATGCGCCAGGTCGAGCGGTCCGTGCTGCTGTCGGTCCTGGACCAGAAGTGGCGCGAGCACCTCTACGAGATGGACTACCTCAAGGAGGGCATCGGCCTGCGTCAGATCGCCCAGCGCGACCCCGTTGTCGAGTACCAGCGCGAGGGCTACGACATGTTCAACGGCATGCTCGAGGGCCTCAAGGAGGAGTCCGTCTCCACACTGTTCAAGGTCCAGGTGCAGGAGCCCGAGGAGGGCGCGCCCGGGGCCGCCGATGCGGAGGCCGCCGCGCCGGCGCAGGTGAGCAGCCCCGTCGCCGACGTGGACCCGGAGAAGATCACCCTCTCCGGCCCGTCCGAGCAGGGCGAGCTCACCGAGATCTCGCAGAACGCCGACGAGCCGCAGGGCTCCCGGTCGGAGCGTCGCGCCGCCAAGCGCGAGGCCGACAAGGCCGCCCAGAAGGCCGCGGCCGCGCGGGGCAAGCACCGCCGGTAAGCCACCGAACGACGAAGGAGGGCGGCACTGCCGCCCTCCTTCGTCGTCGAGTTCGTCGTCGAGCGGCTACTTGCCGCCCTTCTTCGCGTACTCGGGGACGCGGTCCTGGCCGGTGTGCTCGCCGATGACCTCCATCAGGCGGTCGGTGGCGCGGCGGATCGACTCCTGATCGTCGAGACTCGCGTCGCTCAGGTCCAGCGGCGGCAGTACGTCGACGGTGACGCGGCTCTTCCAGAAGTTCTTCCGGGTCCGGTTGTCGGTGCGGCCCAGCGCGATCGGGATGAGCGGCGTGCCGGTGGCGAGAGCCACCCGCACCGCTCCGGTCTTGCCCTTGTACAGCCGGCCGTCGGGGGATCGGGTGCCCTCCGGGTGGATGCCCCAGGCGCCGCCGTCCTCGACGATCTTCGTCGCCGCCTCGAGCGCGGGCGCCGAGACCGAGCCGCCGCGCCGGTCCACGGGGATCTGCCCCATGCCGGAGAAGAAGATCTTCTTGAACCGGCCCTTGATCCCGGGCTCGGTGAAGTAGTCCGCCTTCGCGAGGAAGCTGACGGGCCGCCGCGCGCTCTGCACCACGTAGAACGAGTCCGAGATCGCGAGGTGATTCGCGGCCAGGATCACCGGACCGGTGCGGGGAATGTTCTCCAGCCCCGTGTATTCGGGGCGTCCCCAGGCCCACAGCGCGGGGCCGATCAGGAAGTGGCGGGCCACCCGGTAACGGAACGCGGCACGCAGCGAGCTCAGCGACATGTCCCTTGTGTACCGCCCCGCCGCGCCGGGCGGTCGTGATTCGCGCAAACACAGGAGTAACCCGCGTCACGCCGCCGTGGTGAACGCGACCCACCGCCACCGTCCGGCCGCGGCCTCGACCCGGCCCGCCGCGGCGAGCACCCGCTCCCCGCGGGTGTAGGTCAGGAAGATCTCGGACCCCACCTCGGGCCCGCGCGGGCGGCGGGCGCGCTGTGCCAGCGCGCGCGGGGTGCCCACGTGCACGTCGCCCCACCCGGAGACCGTGCCGGCCGGCCCCGTCTCCGCGAGCGTCCGCAGCACGTCGACCACGGTGCCCGAGGCGATCGCAGCGAGGTGCTTCGCCGGGCGCCGCCGGTCCAGTACCTCGAAGACGGGCCGGAGCGTGGAGAGCACGAAGCGGTGCGCGTCGGGGTGCACTGCGGCCACGGGCCCGGGCAGGGCGATCGGCTCCGGCGGGGCGGGATCCGACGGTGCCGGCAGCGGCGGCGCGGCCCGCGCGGCCTTCACGCGCACGAGCGGCCGCGCGGGAGGTTCGGCGTCCGGCGCGCGCAGCACGACGAAGCCGGGTTCCGGTGTGCGCGGCGTGCGGGACCGTGCCCCGTCGGCCGCGAGAATGATCGCCCCCATACTGATTAGACGCATCAGGAAGCCGTTCGGATCCCGTGTACTCGAACCGGCGGCGAGCGGTCGATCCCGTATGCTGACGCCGAAGATCGGTCACCGGGGGAGGTGCAGTGAAGGGCAGGCTCGGCCAGTCCGACGCGGAGTTCTACGCGTTGGAGAATTCCACCACTCCCACGCACGTGGGGTCGCTCGTCATCGTGCGCCGACCCGAGGAGCGGCTGGAGTACGAGCGCTTTCTCGACACCATCGAGGAGCGCCTCGCGGAGGTGCCCCGGTACCGGCAGAAGGTCCGCGCGGTGCCGCTCGGCATCGCCCGCCCGGTGTGGGTCGAGGACCGCGACTTCGACATCACGTACCACGTGCGGGTCTCCGCGCTGCCCCAGCCGGGCAGCGACGATCAGCTGCACGACCTGGTCGCGCGTCTCAATTCCCGGCCGCTGGACCGCGAGCGCCCGCTGTGGGAGGTCTACCTCATCGAGGGCCTGGCCGACGACCGGCTCGCGGTGTTCACCAAGACCCACCTCGCGCTCGTCGACGGCCGCGCCAACGTCGACCTGATGCAGCTGCTGCTCACCGACACCCCGCACACGCCGGAGCCGCCCGAGGACCTGTGGATGGGCCAGCACGAGCCCAGCGACGGCGAGCTCGTGATGGGCGCCGTCATCGACATGCTCTCGCGTCCCGCGCGGACCGCGTCCATGATCCAGGGCCTGGTCGGCGAGGTCGCCGAGTCGATCACCGGCCTGCAGGAGGACGCCGCCAACGTCATCGAGCGCGCCTCCAGCCTGGTGCGCGCCCGCACCGCCGTCACCCCGGTGCGCTCGCTCAACGTGCCGATCTCGCGGAGCCGCCGGTTCGCCGTCGCGCGGATGGACCTCGGCGAGTTCCGCCGGCTGCGGGCGGCCTACGGCTGCACCGTCAACGACCTGCTGCTGTCGGTGATCGCGGGCGGCCTGCGCACCTGGCTGATCTCGCGCGGCGAGCCGATCAGCGCCGGCACCGAGGTGCGGGTGCTCGAGCCGATCGCCGTCGACGACGTGGGTCTCGGCGTCGGCGAACAGGTGCGCGCGTACATCGTGCGGCTCCCCGTCGCGGAGAGCAACGCGGTGGTCCGGCTGCGCCAGATCGCGCACGGCGCCGCCGCCCAGGTGGACCGGAACCGCCAGGTCGCGGCGCGGGCGCTGGCCGCCAGCGGCGGCTTCACGCCGCCGACGCTGCACGCGCTGGGCGCGCGGACCGCGATGAGCGTCTCGCCGAGGTCCTTCAACACCCTGGTCACCAACGCGCCGGGCCCGCAGGCCCCGGTGTACCTGTCCGGCATCGAGGTGCAGGAGGTGTTCCCGGTGCCGCCGCTCATCGCCAACCAGGTCGTGTCCATCGGCATCACGTCGTACAACGGCACGGTGTACATCGGGCTCAACGCCGACCGCGACGGCATGTGGGACGTGATCTCGATGACGGAGTTCCTGTACGAGGCCTTGGACGAGCTCGCCGCGTCCGCGAAGGGGGAGTAGATGACGGTCCGCGTGTACGTGCCCAGCACCTTGGCGGGGCTGCAGGTCCTGCAGCGCGACGGGGAGCTGTTCCCGTTGGGCGGCACCGTCTTCGGGGTGACGCCCGCGCTGCGCGAGGCGTACACCTCGGGCGATGACGAGGAGCTCGCCGAGGCCGCCATGCGCCAGGCGGCACGCGCCTCGCTGCGGCTGCTCGCCGTCGACGAGCCGGAGCCGGCCGACGGTGCCGAGGCCGAGGGCGACAGTGCCGCGCCGGATCCCGTTCGGCGCGTGGTGATCACGGCCGACGTCCCGGCCGCGAAGGAACGCCCCGACCTCGACGACGCCGTCCTCAAGGTGACCGAGCCCATCCGGCTGAAGAACGTTCTCGCGGTGCACGTCGACGTCTCCGAGGCGGAGGCCGCCGTGACCCGCGCCGCGCAGGTGGTCGACGCCGCGGACCTCGGCGACGAGGACGCCGAGCTCGCCGTCGGCGATGCCGAGGACCACGACCTCGCCTGGTACGCCACGCAGGAGCTGCCCTTCCTGCTGGAACTGCTCTAGCCTGGATGTGACATCGCCGCGAAGCGAGGAGGGGATCATGGCCGCACCGCTGCATGTCGACGACCCGTTCGACCCGCTGGTCGCTCTCGCAGGTCTGTGGACCACGAAGCTCGCGGAGCGCTATCTCCCGCTCGACGACCTGCCGCCGGCGAAGTACGAATGTCTCGGGGGGAGACTGGTCATGAGTCCGATGGAAGGGGCCGCCAACCGGTACGCAGTGGGCCGGCTGGTGATTCTGCTCGACGGGCCGGCGCGTGATGCTGATGCTCTCGTCTACCCGTCGGTGAACATGCGTTTCGACGACCAGACCTGGATAGAGCCGGACGTGGCGGTGCTCCGCGAATCCGCCCAGCAGGCCACCTGGGTGCCGGCCGGTCGGGTTCTCATGCCGGTCGAGTTCGTTTCGCCCGGCAGTCGCCGTCGCGACCGGATCGACAAGCCGGCGCTCTGCGCGGCGGCCGGGGTGCCGTTCTTCCTGCGCGTTGAGATCGATGGGGCGTACGTCGCCGTCGAGCTCCACGAACTGGTCGACCGCGCGTACGTCTCGCGGCAGCGGGCGGTCAGTGGTCAGCGGTTCCGGACGGACGTCCCGTTCGCCATGGATTTCGACCCGCTGGAACTCCTCGAGCCGGGAGTGGCCCCGCGCTGACGTCCGGGGCTACTGTCGAGGCATGACGGTGCGCGGTACCCGGTTGGCGGCGGCCCTCCTCGTGGGGGCGGGCGTCGCGGCGTCCGCGCCCGTGGCGTCGGCGGCTCCGGTGCCCCTGACGGGCACGCAGTGGAACTTCGCGTCGAGCGGCTTCGCGCGGACCGCGCCGGTGAAGTACACCGGATCGCCCGCGCACTTCAGCATCGATGGCAAGCGGGCCGGCGGGAACGACGGCTGCAACGTCTTCGGCATGACCGCCGAGGTGAAGGGCGATCGGGCCACCTTCAGCGGCCTCTTCTCCACCTTGCGGATGTGCTACGTCGCCGGCGCGGGCGAGCAGTTCCGGCAGGCCTTCGACGGCCCGCGCACCGTGAAGGTCACCGGGAACCGGCTCACGATCTCCGACGGTCCGCGGGGCTACTGGAACTTCGTCGCCGCGGGCCCCGCGAAGCGGTAGCCGCGCCGCACCCGCATAGGACAACCTCACAGAAATTGTCCCAACAAGCTACGGCACCGTAGGCTCACCCCCATGAGCAACTCCTTCCGCGCTTTCCGTGATTGGCTCGAGGCCCCGGCCAAGAACGTCTCCGCCGAGCATCCCCGCACCAACCTGGTGCGCGGCGCGGTCGCGAGGCTCACCACGCCGCTGCTGCCGGACGACTACCTGCACCTGATCAACCCGCTGTGGTCGGCGCGCGAGCTGCGCGGCAAGATCGTCAAGGTCGAGCAGGAGACCGACGAGTCGGTCACGCTCACCATCGAGACCGGCTGGGGCTTCAACACCAAGTACGAGGCCGGCCAGTACGTGGGCATCGGCGTCCTCGTCGGCGGCAAGTGGACGTGGCGCTCCTACTCGCTCACCTCCGTCCCGGACATGGGCCACGGCCGCGCCCCGCGCGAGGTGTCGATCACCGTCAAGGCGATGAACGAGGGCTTCCTCTCGAACCACCTCGTCACCGGCGTGCAGGAGGGCACCATCGTGCGCCTGCAGGCACCGTCGGGCGACTTCACGCTCCCGAACCCCCTGCCGCCCAAGGTCCTGTTCCTCACCGCGGGCAGCGGCATCACGCCCGTCATGGCGATGCTCCGCACGCTGGAGCGGCGCGGCATCCCCGCGTCCACCGACATCGTGGCCGTGCACTCCTCGCCGAACGCCGACTCCGCCCTGTTCCGCGACGAGCTCGAGGCCTTCGACGCCGACCACGACAACGTCAGCGTGCAGCTGCGCTACACCCGCGACGCCGGCCGCCTGACGCCGGCGAACCTCGGCGAGGCCGTCCCGGACTGGCAGGAGCGCCAGACGTGGATCTGCGGGCCGGGCGTCTTCCTCAACGACATGGAGAAGGCCTGGAAGGACCGCGGCATCGAGTCGCGCCTGCACCAGGAGCGGTTCACCGTCGAGCGCGCGGACGTCTCCGCGAGCGGCGGTGAGGTCACCTTCCTCAAGGCCGGCAAGACCACCGACGTCGACGGTGCCACCACCCTCCTCGAGGCGGGCGAGGCCGCCGGCGTGCAGATGCCCTTCGGCTGCCGCATGGGCATCTGCCAGACCTGCGTGGTCCAGCTCGCCGACGGCCAGGTCCGCGACCTGCGCAGCGGCGACCTGCACACCGAGGGCGAGCGCATTCAGACGTGCATCTCCGTCGCGGTAGGGGACTGCACGCTCGACGTGTGATCACGCGATCTTGTGTGGATCTATTGACACAAGATCGAACAAGGGGCAGTCTTGTGTCGATTGATCGACACAAGGGGGTCGTGATGGTGGAGGAATGGGCGGTGCGCGCCGCTGTGACCGCGGTGGGCGCGGTCGTGATGTACCTACTGACGTGGTTGCCCCGGTCGCTCTGGCGTCCCGCTGAGCCTGACCCGACGCGCGCCGCGGATCGTTTCATGCGGCGCGCGGCGACGCTGGTCGCGGCCGCGGTTCTGGTCTGCGGCCTGATCGCCGTGATCGGCGCCGCGCTCGCGGTGCCGTCTGCGGCGGTTGTGCTGATCGCGGTCTGTGTCCTCCTCCCGGTCGCCCTGGTGGTCGCGGAGGTCTTCCCGTTCAGCTCCGGCGTCGTGCGCGGTTCCGTGCTCCGGCCCCGCCGGATCCGCGAACTGGTGCCGCTGCCGCTCCTCGTGGCGGCCTGCTTCGCGGTCCTCGCGGTGCTCGTGCTCTCGGCGATCGTCTGGTATCTCGCGGTTCAGGAGCCGGGGAGCCCTCGGGCGAACCATTGGGGCCTGGCGTGCCGGACGCCGGCCGGGGAGAACTGGCCGCAGGGCTTCTCGACGACGCCCCTTTTGCGTAGCGGTGGCTGGTCCGCGGCGATGGCGACCGCGATCCTCCCCGGCCTGTTCGGGTCGGTCGTGGTGATGGCCCATTGTCATCGTCGACCGTCGCTGGTAGCGGACCCGGCGGCCGACGCCGGCCTGCGCAGATGCATCGCCACTCGATCCGTGTCGATCACCGCGGCCATCGCAGCGTTCGCGCTCGTAGGCGTGGCGGACCTGCTCCACGGCGCGGCGTCGCGCTTCGGCCGCGGCGGGCAGCAGGCGGCCGTCGAAGGCGCGATGCGCGCGCCGCAACCGCCGCCGGGCATCGCCGGCTGCGTCGTCTCGGAACAGGTGACGCAGGCCTGGTCGATGGCGCGTGGTGTCGGCGGCGTACTGAGCGGCGTCGCGTTGGTGATCCTCGTGATGTCGATCGCCTGCTACGCCTACCCTGGCCAGGCATCCGGCCGGATCCGCGCCGCGCAGCCGGCGGTGGTCGGTTGATGGGCACGCTCTTCCTCATGCCGCTCATCGTGCTCGCGGTGCTGGTGCCGGCGATCGTCGTCGCCATGCGGGATCGCGCGCTGTCCGCCGGCGATCCGTTCTCGCGTGCGTCCGCTGCGGTCCAGTGGAGTGATCGGGCGCCGCTGCTCGCCGCGATCGTCCTCGTCGTCGTCTTCTGGCTGAGTCCCACGACGGACGGGCCGGGTCTGACGGCCGGCTCGGTTCTGGTGCTTCTGGCCGTCGACGTGATCGGCCAACGGGTTCGAGCGCGCGGAGTGCACGCCCGCACCGCGCTCGCGGGTCCGCGCCGGATCCCGGATATGGTTCCGCGGGCGTTGCTGGCGGTATCCGGGCTCGTGCTGGTTCTGGCAGTGGCCGCGTTGATCGTCGTCGCCGGATCGGTCACGCCCGGCCCGACTCCGTGCGATCGGCTCAGGGACGAGGCCTTCCCGGGGATGACGGCGCAGGCGCGGTCGGGCGACGGGAATCCGATGTCGCCCACTGTCGCGTGGGCGTGGCTGGTGGTCATCGTCGGTGCCGCCGTGCTCGTGGCGCTCGCGATCGCGGCGGCCGACCGGCGGCCGCCCGCTGCGCCGGATCCGGCCGTCGACCACGAACTGCGGATCAGGGCGATGACGCGGGCCGTGGCTGTGCTGGGATTCGCTGCGGCGAGTGCGCTGGCGAGCGCCACGGCTGCGCTCGTGCGTCTGTATCCCGCTCGATTCGAGAAGTGTTTCGCGTCCGACGGATTCCGATGGGACCCGTCGGTCTGGCCGGGCCTGGCCGCTACGGCGTCGGCCGCTGTCGTCGTCGGCGTGCTCGTCTTCTCTGCCTACCGGTTCGTGGCGCCCTCCCGGCGGTGGCGCCCGTGACCGCAGGGATCACCGTCGATCCGGACAGCCCTGTTCCCGCGTTCGAGCAGATCCGGCAGCAGGTCACAGCTCTCGTGGCCGCGGGGGAACTGCAACCCGGTGATCGGCTTCCGACGGTGCGCCAGCTGGCATCCGACCTGCGGCTCACGCCCGGCACCGTCTCGCGCGCCTATCAGGAACTGGAACGGGGTGGGTGGGTGGTCACTGGCCGCGGTGCCGGCACGCGCATCGCCGACCCCACCCCGCTCGGTCCGGATCCCGCCGGAATCGAAGCTGCGCGGCAGGCGATCGACCGGCTCTCGGCGGGGCTCCTCCGTGCGGGACTGCCGGGTGAGACGGTCCGCGAACTGCTGCTCGAGGCTGCGGACCGGCTCGGTCCCCGGTGAACGTCCGGTCGGGCGTCCGTCTCCGATTGACACCTACGCGGCCGTAACTTACGGTTGCGTAGGTTAGAGATTCGAGACCGACCACGAAGGGCGGCCGCATGGCGATCACCGACATCCCCGAGTACGCGCACCTCACGGAGGCCGACGTCGAGACGCTCGGCGCCGAGCTGGACGCGATCCGGCGCGACATCGAGGCGGTCCGCGGCGAGACGGACGTGCAGTACCTGCAGCGCACCATCGCCGCCCAGCGCGGGCTCGAGGTGGCCGGCCGGCTGATGCTGCTCGGCGCGCACAAGCGCGGCTTCTGGTGGGGTTCGGCGGTGTCGCTGGGTCTGGCGAAGATCATCGAGAACATGGAGCTCGGGCACAACATCATGCACGGGCAGTGGGATTGGATGAACGATCCCGAGGTCCACTCCACGACGTGGGAGTGGGACAACGCCGGCACATCGCGCCTGTGGAAGCACACCCACAACTACGTGCACCACAAGTACACCAACGTCCTCGACATGGACGACGACGTGGGCTACAAGACGCTGCGCGTCACGCGGGACCAGCCGTGGACCCCGTTCAACTCAGGGAACCTGGTCTACAACACGATCCTCATGCTGCTCTTCGAGTACGGCGTGGCCATCCAGCACCTCGAGCTCGGCCGCGCGGCCACCAAGTGGAAGAAGTCCTGGTTCGACCGCGAGGGCTTCAAGGCCGACGCCTCCGACGTGGGCCGCAAGATCGGCCGCCAGGTGCTCAAGGACTACGTCGCGGCTCCGCTGGTCGGCGTGCCCTTCGGCGGCGCGCGCGGCTGGCGCAAGGCGCTCACCGCCACGATCACCGCCAACGTGATCCGCAACGTGTGGACCAACGCGGTCATCTTCTGCGGGCACTTCCCCGACGGTGCCGAGAAGTTCACCAAGCAGGACGTCGACAACGAGACCCAGGCCGAGTGGTACCTCCGCCAGATGCTGGGCAGCGCCAACCTCTCCGGCGGCCCCGTCATCGATTTCCTCTCCGGCAACCTGAGCTACCAGATCGAGCACCACCTGTTCCCCGACCTGCCGTCGAACCGGCTGTCGGAGATCGGCGTTCGTGTGCGCGCGCTGTGCGAGAAGTACGACCTGCCGTACACGATCGGCCCGCTGCACGTGCAGTACTACAAGTCATGGCGGACCATCGCCAAGCTCTCGCTCCCGGACAAGTACCTCCGCGACACCGCGGACGACGCCCCGGAGACGGCCTCGGAGGCGATGTTCGCCGGCACCGAGTTCGCCGAGCCGCGCATCGACGAGCGCACCGGCCGCCGGTTCGGGCTCAAGGCCGCCCGCGCCGCCGTCCACGCCCGACGGGGCCGTCGGCGCCCCTGACTCCTCGGCTGACGATGCGCCGTGGCTGCGCGGAGCGTGACAGTCTGTTCGGGTGACCGACGAGACGCCGTGCCTGAGCCTGCTCACCTGGAACGCGTGGTGGGCGCACCGCGGCACCGCTCGTGGGCGGCGGGTGGCGAGCGTGATCGCAGACGGCGACGCGGACGTCGTCGTCCTCACTGAGGCCGAGGCGGATGTCCTTCCGGCGGGCGGGCATCTGGTCACCTCCTCGCTCGACTGGGGCTACCGAGTGGCGCGTCCCGGCCGCCGGAAAGTGTTGTTGTGGTCGCGGAATCCGTGGTCGGACGTCGGTGATGCAGGCTCGCCGGCGCTTCCTCCGGGGCGATGGGTGGCGGCGACGACCGACTCGCCGCTGGGGCCGATCCGCATCGCCGGTGTCTGTATCCCCTGGTCCGGTGCCCACGTGAGTACGGGCCGGAAGGATCGCGCAACCTGGGAGGATCACGCTGGGTACCTGGCTGCTTTGCCGCCGGTCCTCGATCGGCAGCCTCGGCCGCTCGTGATCGCAGGTGACTTCAACCAGCGAATTCCCCGCGGACGCCAGCCGAAGGCTGTCGCCGCTTCCCTGACGGCCGCGTTCGAGGGGCTGAGGATCCCCACCGCCGGGGTCGATACGCATCTGATCGACCACGTCGCGCACTCCGCTGGACTCGCCGTCGCCGAGCTCTCGCTGATTCCGTCCAGCGATGCAGAGGGGAATCTGAGCGATCACCTGGGGGTTCGAGTCACCCTCACCGAGGACGCCGGCTGAGGCTACTGACGGAGACGTCGCCCGCCCGGCGTGGTCGGGCGCGCCGTCGAACCCGCGACTGTGTGACATGCGCCCCAGGTGGAACAAGATCGATGACTTTGTTCCATCTCGCTGCTATAGTGGAATCGTTCTGTTCTAGGCCGCTGCATGCGGTCCGACCGATTGGGGATCGCCTCGTGGCTATCACTGACATCGCGGAGTACGCGCACCTGACCGACGCCGACATCGAGGCGCTCGGTGCTGAGCTGGATGCGCTGCGCCGCGAGATCGAGGAGAGCCGCGGCGAGGAGGATGCCAAGTACATCCGCCGCGTGATCAAGAGCCAGCGCATCGCGGAGACCGCGGGCCGCGTCTTCGGCCTCGGCGCCGGCATGAAGGGCTGGAAGGGCAAGGCCGCCTGGGCCGCCTCCGCCGCGTGCCTGTCGTACGCCAAGGTCATCGAGAACAACGAGCTCGGCCACAACATCATGCACGGCCAGTGGGACTGGATGAACGATCCGGAGATCCACTCCACCAACTGGGAGTGGGACAGCGCCTCGGACGGCAAGTTCTGGCGCCACACCCACAACTACATGCACCACAAGTACACCAACGTCACCGACATGGACGACGACATCGGCTACGGCATCCTGCGCGTCACGCGCGATCAGCCGTGGGAGCCGTACATGCTCTTCAACCCGATCTACAACTTCACGCTGATGATCGGCTTCCAGTACGGCAAGGCCGTGCAGCACCTCGAGCTGATGAACGCCATGAAGGCGGCGCTCAACGGCGGCGAGCAGTACGAGAACTACGACTGGGAGGAGTTCCGCAGCCGGCTCAAGGTGGTCCTCACCAAGATCACCAAGCAGACCGCGAAGGACTACGTCCTCTTCCCCGCGATGGCCGTGCCCTTCACCGGCGCCCGCGGCTACAAGAAGGCCGCCTCGGCCAACTACGTGGCCAACACCGTGCGCGACGTGTGGGACCACATGACCATCTTCTGCGGCCACTTCCCGGACGACGCCGAGAAGTTCACCATCGAGGACATCGACAACGAGACGCTCCCCGAGTGGTACCTGCGCCAGATGCTGGGCACCGCGAACTTCGAGGGCAGCGACGCGCTGCACTTCATCACCGGTCACCTGGGCCGCCAGATCGAGCACCACCTGTACCCGGATCTGCCCTCGAACCGCTACAACTACATCAACTCGCGGCTCGTCGAGATCTGCGAGAAGTACGACCTGCCCTACAACACGGGCCCGATGTGGAAGCAGTACGCGGAGTCCTGGCGCACCATCATCAAACTCTCGCTGCCGGACCGGTTCCTCAAGGACACCGTCGACGACGCGCCCGAGACCCACTCGAACAAGCGCTTCTACGACGAGAACGGCAAGACCACCGTGGTCAAGGGCGAGATCGATGCAGACGGCAACCGTCGCGGCCTGGTCTCGCACGTCGAGGAGCTGGCGGCCGCGAAGTGACGCGGACCCCCGGACTGCGCGTAGCCTGAACACGTGGCAATCACTGATGTCGGCGAATACGCCCATCTCGACGACGCCGACATCGAGCGGCTCGCGCAGGAACTGGACGCGATCCGCGCCGAGGTCGAGTCGTCGCGCGGCGATCGGGACGCGCGGTACATCCGTGGCGTGATCCGCGCCCAGCGCGTTCTCGAGGCGGCGGGCAGGCTCACGATCCTCGGCTCCAAGAGTCGCTGGTTCTGGGCCGCCGGCGCGGGCATGCTCGGGGTCGCGAAGATCATCGAGAACATGGAGCTCGGGCACAACGTCATGCACGGGCAGTGGGATTGGATGAACGATCCCGAGATCCACTCCACCACGTGGGAGTGGGACATGGCCTGCGTGGGGTCTCACTGGAAGCACTCGCACAACTTCCTGCACCACAAGTACACCAACGTCGTGGGCAAGGACCTCGACGTGGGCTACGGCGTGCTGCGCGTGACCCGGGACGAGCAGTGGGAGGCCAAGCGCTCCGCGCAGTTCCTCAACAACCTGTTCCTCGGGCTCACCTTCGAGTGGGGCATCGCCCTGCACGACATCGAGCTGGCGGAGGCGATCGCCGGCAACAAGCCGTGGCCGCAGACCCGCAAGCAGCTCCGCGAGCTGGGGATCAAGGCCTCGCGGCAGCTGGGCAAGGACTTCCTGCTCTACCCGGCGATCAGCAAGGCCGTCGGCGGCTCCTTCGGCCGCACGCTGTCGGCGAACCTCACCGCCAACGTGGTCCGCAACATCTGGACCTACGTGGTCATCTTCTGCGGGCACTTCCCCGACGGAGCGGAGAAGTTCACCACCGAGTCGATCGTCGACGAGACGCCCGGCGAGTGGTACCTCCGGCAGATGCTGGGCAGCGCGAACATCTCCGGCGGCCCCGCCATGGATTTCATGACGGGCAACCTGAGCTACCAGATCGAGCACCACATGTTCCCGGACCTGCCGTCGAACCGGCTGTCCGAGATCGCTGTGAAGGTGCGCGCGATCTGCGAGAAGTACGACATCCCGTACACCGAGGGGCCGCTGCTGCGGCAGTACTACCTCTCGCAGCGCACCATCGCCAAGCTCTCGCTGCCGGACCGGTGGCTGCGCGCCACCGCCGACGATGCCCCCGAAACCGCTTCCGAGCTGCGCTTCGCCGCGGTCCGGGAGCGCCTCGCGCAGGCTCAGGAGAGCGCCCACGAGCGGTTCGTGCACGCGCAGGAGAACGCGCAGGAGCGCCTGGCGCACGCGCAGGAGAACGCCCACGAGCGGCTCGTCCACGCCCGCGAGGCCGCGCACGCGGCCCAGGAGGAGGTCGAGCGCGTGGGCCTGCGGTCCGCGATCGCCGAGGCCGCGCGGCACAAGGTCGAGCAGAAGCGGCTCGAGGTCGAGGCGAAGCGGGCGCGTCGCGCGCGTCGTCGCCGCTCGGGTGTGGCGTAGACTTCCTACTTTGGGCAGCCTAAGAAGGTTGCCGCGCCGTCCGTTTCGGGAGTGTTGTTGATGAAGCCCTTGCGCGTCGCGATCGTGGGTTCCGGCCCGTCGGGATTCTTCGCCGCCGGGAACCTGTTGGAGCAGGATGACGTCGAGGTGCAGGTCGACGTCTTCGACCGGCTCCCCACGCCCTTCGGCCTGGTCCGCTACGGCGTCGCGCCCGATCATCCCGCGATCAAGTCGGTCACCAAGATCTTCGACCGCACCGCGCAGCACGAGAACTTCCGCTACTTCGGCAACGTCGAGGTGGCCACCGACATCCAGGCCGCCGAGCTGGCGCAGTGGTACGACGCCGTGATCTACGCGATCGGCGCGTCGGGCGGCCGCCGCCTCGAGGTCGACGGTGCCTGGCTGCCCGGCAACCACCCGTCGAGCGACTTCGTGGGCTGGTACAACGGCCACCCCGACCGCCGCGACCTCGACGTCGACCTGGGCGTCGAGCGGGCCGTCGTGATCGGCAACGGGAACGTCGCGCTCGACGCGGCGCGCATCCTCGTCACCGATACGGACAAGCTCTCCGGCACCGACATGGCCGAGCACGCCCTCGAGGCGCTGCACGGCTCCTCGGTGCGCGAGGTCGTCGTCCTGGGCCGGCGCGGCGCCGAGCAGGCCGCGTTCACCCCCTCCGAGGTCGCCGAGCTGGGCAAGCTGCCCGGCGTCGACGTCATCGTCGACCCCGCCGACGTTCCCGCCGAGGACAAGGAGCGCGACAAGGCCCGCCCGCCGGTCGAGCGCAACAACCTCAAGCAGCTGCGGAAGCTGGCCGCCCAGGAGCCGACCGGCGCGGACCGGCGGATCGTGCTGAAGTTCCTGCGCTCCGTGGTCGGCATCGGCGGCGAGGGGCGCGTGCGCACCGTCTCCGTGGCCACCAACGAACTCGTCGCGGGCGACGACGGCTGCGTCGAAGCGCAGCCCACCGGCGCCGTCGCCGAGCACGAAGCCGGCCTGGTCATCCACGCCGTCGGCTACCACGGCACGCCCATCCCCGGCATCCCGTTCGACACGGAGCGGGGCGTCTTCCGCAACGCCGACAGCCGGATCGTCGGCTACGACGGTGCGCCCCTGCCGGGCCACTACGTGGTCGGCTGGATCAAGCGCGGACCGTCGGGCGTGATCCCCACCAACCGCGACTGCGCGCGCGACACCGTCTCGGTGCTGCTCGCCGACGTCGCGGCGGGCAAGCTCGAGCGCAGCGAGTTCGACGGCGCCCAGGTCGAGAAGTTCATCGTCGACCGCGCGCCGAACCTCGTGGAGTACGACGGCTGGATGGCCATCGACGCGCACGAGACCGCCCTCGCCGAGGAGGACGCGCGCCCCCGGGTGAAGCTGACCAGCGTCGACGCCATGATCGACGCGGCGCAGGCCGCCGCGGAGTGATCGCCCGCGCGGACTTCGCCGACCCGGCGCTCGCCGCGTTCCTCGCCGCGCACCACGCGGACATGGCGCCGACCGCGCCGCCGGAGAGCCAGCACGCGCTCGGCCTCGACGAGCTGCGGGCGCCCCACGTCCGGTTGTGGACCTGCCACGACGACGGCGCACTCGTGGGGACGGTCGCGCTGGCCGCACTCGAGCCCGGGCACGAGGAACTCAAGTCGATGCGCACCGCGCCGCACGTGCGCGGGCGGGGGATCGGGCGCCGGCTCCTGGCCTTCGCCCTCGACGACGCCCGGTCCCGCGGCGTGCGGCGGATCTCGCTGGAGACGGGCAGCCAGGACTTCTTCGCCCCCGCGCGGACCCTGTACGCGGCGCACGGCTTCGTCCCCTGCGGACCGTTCGGCGGCTACGTCGACGACCCGAACAGCGCCTACCTCACCCGAGTGCTGGGAGTACCGTCGGAATCGTGCGAGGCACGGCGGTGTTGAAGCGATTGGCGGGAGCACTGGTCTCCCGGCGGAAGGAGCTGCGCATGACTGACAACGGCACCATCACCACGGTCCCCGGCCGCGAGACCGCGGTCCTGGCGGGCGGATGTTTCTGGGGCATGCAGGATCTGATCCGCAAGCAGCCCGGCATCGAGAGCACCCGCGTGGGCTACACGGGCGGCGCGAACGAGCACGCGACCTACCGCAACCACCCGGGCCACGCGGAGGCCGTCGAGATCGTCTTCGACCCCGCGAAGACCAGCTACCGGGACGTGCTCGAGTTCTTCTTCCAGATCCACGACCCGTCCACCGTCGACCGGCAGGGCAACGACGTGGGCTCGAGCTACCGCTCGGCGATCTTCCCGCTCAGCGACGAGCAGGAGCGCGTCGCCCGCGACACCATCGCCGACGTCGACGCCTCCGGCCTGTGGCCGGGCAAGGCCGTGACCACGATCGAGGCGGTGGGCCCGTTCTGGCAGGCCGAGCCGGAGCACCAGGACTACCTGGAGAAGTACCCGGACGGCTACACCTGCCACTTCCCGCGCCCGGGCTGGAAGCTGCCCAAGCGCGCCTCCGCGTAGCGGGTCGACGGCTCGGCGAGCGAGGCAGGGAAGGCCGAGAGGTCGGGGAGTGCCTGTGTACGGCGCGCGAAGCGCTGTGCGTTCCGCCGGTACGCGGGGTCGGCCAGGATCTTCGTGGTGGCCGAAGCGATCTCCTCGGCCGACGCCGTTGCCGGATCGAGCGCGATACCGGCACCGAGGCGCTCGACCTGTGCCGAGTTGCCGGGGTGATCCCCGAACAGGGGGAGCAGCACCGCCGGTACGCCTGCCTGCAGCGATTCGCGAACCCCGTTGAAACCGCCGTGCGAGATGAAGACGTCGCACGTCGAGAGGATCGTCTGCTGATCGACGAAGTCGGTGACGACCACGTTGGCGGGCGGATTCGGGACCGGATGCGATCCGACCGCCACCACGGCGCGCACGTCGAGTGCGCCCAGTGCCTGCACGATGCGGTCCAGGAGCACGCCGCCGATGCCGATCCGCGGCGCGACCGAGCCGAGGCTCGCCAGCACCAGCGGTCCGTCGGCGGGTAGATCCGCGATCGCGGCGTCGAGCGGCGCGTGTGTGCGGGGTCCGGGCCGGAAGCAGTGCACGTGCTCGACGGGCCGCCCGGGCGGGTAGAAGTCGAGTGGGGTCTGTGCGATCCGTGGCGCGCTCGGCGGCTCGGCGACCTCGGGCAGGTCGTGCGCGCGGCGGACCTCGTTGAGGACCGCGAGCAGCTCCGGCGCGCGTTCGTCGAGCATCGGCGCCACGTCGAGGACGGCCTCGCGGCAGCCGAGCTTCTCCGCGACGAGGTGACCGCCGAACTCGGTGTTGTCGCGCAGGATCAGGTCGGGCACGGTGTCGCCGAGCGCGTCGAGGAGCGCCGTCGCCGCGCGGTGCGCGAGGACGCCGATGAAGGCGCGTGCCGAGAGGAGGACCGAGGACGTCGGCAGCGACCCGCCGATCGGTGGCAGCGACGCGGGCGGGGCGTAGCCGGTCACGGTGAAGTCGTCGGCGCGCAGCGCCGGGTCGGTCACGATCTCGCGGAGCTCGGGCACGCCGCGGAGCGGGAGCGCCTCGAATCCGTACTCCGTCACCAGATCCACGCCGGCGTCGGGGACGGCGATCGTCACCCTGTGGCCGGAATCCCGGAGTGCCGACGCCGCGGGCAGGACGAACGGGACCAGGTGCGAGTAACCGGCTACACCGGTGATCAAGATGTTCACGTAACTAACGATATAGGAGTCGGGCCCCGCCGCGCTCAGGCCCAGTCGGGGGTGGCGGTCAGGTCGGCCAGCAGGCCGCGGACCGCCATCGCCCGACGGTGCGCCGTCCCCTCCAGCCGGTCCAGCGCGCACTCGGGGTCGGCGGGCGGCCCCTGGTGGGTGCAGCCGCGCGGGCAGTCCTCCACGGCTTCGGCGAGGTCGGGGAACGCGGCGACCACGTCGTCGATGGAGATGTGCGCGAGGCCGAAGCTGCGGATGCCGGGGGTGTCGACGACCCAGCCGCCGTCGGGCAGCCACAGTGCGACCGACTGGGTGGACGTGTGCCGCCCCTTGCCGACCCCCGAGACCACGCCGACCGCCCGATTGGCATCGGGGACGAGGCGGTTGACCAGCGTCGACTTGCCGACGCCGCTGTGCCCGATGAGCGCGGTGACGCGGCCGGTGAGGAGGTCGTGCGCGGCGTCCAGCGGATCGTCGCGGCCGGCGGCGATCACCGTGAGGTCGAGGTCGGCGAAGGCGGCGGTGAACTCCTCCGCGTCGGCGAGGTCGCCCTTGGTCAGGCACAGGACCGGGGTGAGGCCGCCCGCGTAGGCGGCGATGAGGGTGCGCTCGACGAAGCCGGTCCGCGGCGGCGGGTCGGCCAGGGCCGTGACGATGAGGAGCTGGTGCGCGTTCGCGACCACGATCCGCTCGTAGGGGTCGGTGTCGTCGGCCGTGCGGCGCAGCACCGTCGACCGCTCGTCGACCCGGACGATGCGTGCGAGCGTGTCCTTGCGGCCCGTCAGGTCGCCGACGACGCCCACGGAGTCGCCCACCACGATGGGGGAGCGGCCCAGTTCGCGGGCCCGCATGGCGACGATGATCCGTTCGGGGTCGCCGCCGAGGGCGCAGCCCCACCGCCCGCGGTCGACGGAGACCACCATCGCCGTCTCGGCGTCGCTGTGGTCGGGCCGGTTCTTGGTGCGCGGCCGACTGCTCTTGCCCGGGCGCACCCGGACATCGGTCTCGTCGTACTCGCGCTTACCCAAGGCTCACGATTCGCCGCCGAGCAGCGTGTGCCAGAGGGCCGGGAAGTCGGGCATCGTCTTGGACGTGGCCGCGATGTCCTCCACCTGCACACCCTCGGTGACCAGGCCGAGGATCGCGCCCGCGGTCGACATCCGGTGGTCGGCGTAGCTGTGCCAGACGCCGCCGTGCAGCGTCGCGGGCTCGATGTGCAGGCCGTCCTCGGTCTCGGTGCAGCGCCCGCCGAGGTTCGTGATCTCGGTGGTCAGGGCCGCCAGGCGATCGGTCTCGTGGCCGCGCAGGTGCGCGATGCCGCGCAGGTGCGACGGCGAGTCCGCCAGGGCGGCCAGCGCCGCAACCGTGGGCGTGAGCTCGCCGATGTCGCGCAGGTCCCAGTCGACGCCGTGCAGCGCACCGGTGCCGCGGGCCGTCAGCGCACCGTCGGCGTGCGTGACCTCGGCGCCCATCGCGGCGAGGATATCGGCGAACTGGACGCCCGGCTGGGTGGACTGCGGGTTCCAGTGCGGGACGGTCACGGCGCCGCCGGTGACCGCGGCCGCCGCGAGGAAGACGGTGGCGTTCGAGAGGTCCGGTTCGACGGTCCAGTCGTGCCCGCGGAGCCCGCCCGGCGCGACGCGCCAGGTGTTCGGCTCGGAGGTGTCCACGTCGGCGCCTGCGGCGCGCAGCATGTCGACGGTCATCTCGATGTGCGGCATCGACGGCACGGGCTTCCCGTCGTGGTGCACGACGACGCCCTCGGCGAAGCTCGGGCCGCTCAGCAGCAGGCCGGAGACGAACTGCGAGCTCGCGGAGGCGTCGATGGTGACGGCACCGCCGCGGATCGGGCCGTCGCCGTGCACGGTGAAGGGCAGCCCGTCCCCGTCGATGCGGGCGCCGAGCCCGCGCAGCGCGTCGAGGACGGTGCCCAGGGGCCGGGTCCGGGCCTGCGGGTCACCGTCGAATTCGACGGTGCCGCGCGCCCCGGCGGCGAGCGGCGGGAGGAAGCGCATGACGGTGCCGGCGAGGCCGCAGTCGACCGTGCCGCCGTGCAATTCACCGCCGGTGACCGCAACTGTGGTGTCGGTAACGAAGTCGACGCGCGCGCCGAGCGCGGTCAGCGCCCCCGCCATGAGGTCGGTGTCGCGGCTGCGGAGGGTGTTCGTCAGCGTCGACCGCGACGGGGCCTGCGCGGCAAGGACGTACGCGCGATTGGTGATCGATTTCGAGCCGGGGAGGGCGACGGTGCCCGTCACCGGACCTGCGGCGAAGGGCGCGGGCCAAAGCTCCAACTGCTCCACGCGCACATCCTTGCACATGAGGGTGGCCTCACCGCGTGCTACCTTGCTGGGCGAAACAGGTCAGGTCATCACCGCCGGGAGATCTCGATGAAGCGCACTCGTACGTTCGTGGGCAGGACCGTCGTGTCCGTCGCCGCCGTCGCCACCCTTGCGGGTGTCCTCGCACCGGCCGCGTCGGCCGATCCCAAGCCCGGCGATCCGAAGCCGGCCGCCGCGCCGACCAACAAGGCGGGCGAGCTGATCATCGGCTCCGGCAACCTCCCCGACGGCATGAGCTTCGGCGGTGCGGTGCTGTCCGGTGCCGCCGCCGGCTGGAACGGCGCGTGGGCGTCGCTGAACCGTGCGGCCGTCACGCCGGCCGAGTGCAAGGTGCTGTACGCGGGCCTGCCCATCCCCAAGGGCACCGACACCGCGCAGACCAACGGCTCCACCCGCGGCGTGAACTGGTCGATGGTGGTCTCGAAGTTCGCCATGGACGTCGCCCCGCTGCGCGCCGCGCTGCCCAAGTGCGGCACCTTCAAGGCCGTCCGCGACGGCGCCACCACCGAGGTCAGCGTGCGCTCGATCGCGGTCACCGGCGCGCCCGACGGCCTGGGCCTGGAGTTCACCACCAAGACCAAGCGCGGCAACCAGGTCGAGTACCTGCAGTCGCGGCAGTACACCGCTGTCGTCAACGGCGTCACCATGTCGCTGCGCGGCGGCCGCCAGTCCCGCGAGCCCGCGCCCTTCGTCGGCGCCGACGACCAGCTGGCCGTCGACCTGCTGGGCGTGCAGGTCGCCATCCTGAAGAACCCGCCGAAGCCCGCGGTCGCCGCCCCGGCGCCCGCCGCGAGCGGTTCCGCCAAGCCGGCCGCCCCGGCCGCGTCCGCGAAGCCGGGCGCACCGTCGGCGAAGCCCGCCGCCCCGGCCGCGAAGCCGGCTGCTGCGTCGTCTTCGGCGGCGAAGCCCGCGCGCTGATCCCTGAACTAACGTTCAGGTAGTCTCGACGGGGTGGAGACCACCCGGGAGTTCAGCGTCGGCCAACTGTCCGCGCGCAGCGGCGTCGCGGTGTCCGCGCTGCACTTCTACGAGCGTGAGGGCCTGATCTCCGCGCGGCGTACCTCCGGCAACCAACGGAGGTACCCGCGGGAGATGCTGCGCCGCGTCGCTTTCATCCGGATCAGCCACCGCGTGGGCATCCCCCTCGCCACGATCCGCGACGCCCTCGCCGAGCTGCCCGACGGCCGCACGCCGACGAAGGCGGACTGGGAGCGGCTGTCGCGGCATTGGCACGACGACCTCTCGCACCGGATCGACGAGCTCACCCGGTTGCGCGACAACCTGACCGACTGCATCGGCTGCGGCTGCCTGTCGATGGCCTCCTGCGCCCTCGCGAACCCCCACGACGCCCTCGCCACCACCGGCGCCGGCCCGCGCCGCGTCTTCGACGAGTTCCAGGCCTGACGCGGCCCGAACCTGTCGGTGCACCGTCGTACCCTGGGGGCATGTGCGGACGCTACGCGGTGACCACCGATCCGGCGCTGTTGGCGGCGGAGATCGACGCGGAGGACGAGACGGAAGGCACGGAGCTCGACGTGCCCGGCTTCAACGTCGCGCCCACGACGAACATCGTCACCGTCGTCTCCCGGCATTCGCGGGAGGCTCCGGACGATCCCGCCACGCGGCGGCTGCGGGCCATGCGGTGGGGGCTGCTCCCGCACTGGCAGAAGACGTTGAGCGGCCCGCCGCTGTTCAACGCGCGGGCGGAGTCCGTCGACGAGAAGCCCGCCTTCCGCACCGCGATCAAGTCCAAGCGCTGCCTGATCCCGATGGACGGCTGGTACGAGTGGCAACTGCTCGAGGACCCGGAGCTGGTGAAGAAGCCGCGCAAGCAGCCCACGTACCTCACCCCGGTCGACGGGACGCGCATGTACATCGCCGGGCTGTGGTCCGTGTGGCGGCCCGCCGGCGCGGGGCTGGACGTGCCGCCCACGCTGTCGGCGACGGTGCTGACCACCGACGCGGTCGGCCCGCTGCGCGCCGTGCACGACCGGATGCCGCTGGTCCTCACGCCCGACGCCTTCGACGAGTGGCTGAACCCCGACGGCCCGGTCGACCCGGCGCTGCTCCGCCCGCCCGCCCTCGAGGTGGCCGAACGGATCGAGATCCGCCCGGTGTCCGCCCTGGTCAACGCGGTCGCCAATACCGGCCCCGAGCTGATCGAGCGCGTCGAGCCGGGCAGTGAACCGGGCCAGCTGAGCCTGCTGTAGCGGACGTGTCGGTGGCCCGCGCTAGCGTGCGAGCCATCGAGTTGAATCGAACCTTGGGGGAGGGGCGATGGCGACACCGCATTGGGTGATTCTCGTGGTGGCGATCCTGACTGCGGGAGGCGTGCTGGCCACGCTGTGGCAGAAGCAGCGGTCGGAACAGATCGACTGCGCGCTGAAGGCGAAACATGAGGCGAGAGTCGAATGGTGGCGGAGATTTCAGTGGGCGGCTGAGCATGCGGCCGGCCTCGGAAACGTCGAGAGTCGAGTGACGGGTCGCATTGTCATGACCGAGCTGATTCGATCGCCACTGATCACAGCGAGTGAACGCGACATCGCTCGGGCTGTGGCGGCCGGCCCGCAGCTGGGCGATAATCGGAAGAAGCGAAAGTGAGGTGCGACGTGACGGACCTTGAGCAGAGCGCGCGTGATCGCGATGAGGCGGACTTCTTCCTGCGGGGGCAGTCGGACGAAGAGCGTATGTACAGCGCGCGGATCATCGTCGAGCTCGACCGCCAGGAGGGGAAGAAGACTCCGCAGTGGGTGATCGACGTCGCGGAAGGGCGGCTCCTGTCCTGAGTCGAGGCGCTCGGAGTCACCACCGAGACGGCGCTCTGACGGCCGGCCGAATCCTTCCAGTGCGCTCGTAACCCCACGGGGCGGGCGCAGAAGGTGGTGACTTCCTCCAACCCGTGATGTTCGAGCAGTCCCGGTGCCCCACGGGAGCCGGGACAGGCGGATAGGGTGCGGCCATGACGGAACCCTCGCACCGGTCCGCGGCAGCCGATCGGGCGCTCAACAATTCCCCACCCGCGCTTTCGGATCAAACCAGAGCGAGATTGAACCAGCGATTGCGCCAAGGGCAAAGGGACGGCCGGTTGCCGAGTCTGGTGGCGGGGGTCTTCGCCGCAGGGGTGCCGCTGTGGACCGGTGCGTGCGGCTCGATAGACGGTCGTCCTGGCGGCGTGGATGCGAGTCCGGAGTTCGGGTACCGGATCGGGTCGATCACCAAGACCTTTGTCGCGGTGTCGGTGTTGCGGCTGGCGGCGGCCGGGGCGATCGAGCTGGACGATTCGATCCGGGACCGTCTCCCGGAACTCCCCGGGGAGTTCGGCCCGGTGACGACGACGTCGTTGCTGACCCACACCAGTGGGCTGCCTGCCGAGATCGCGGGTCAGTGGTGGGAGCGGGTGCCCGGGATGAGCTGGGCGCAATTGGCGCCCACTCTGCGTCGGCTTACCCCGGTCGGTCAGAAATTTCACTACAGCAACGCCGGTTTCGCCGTCCTTGGCGAATTGATCCATCGGGTGAGTGGGCAGACGTGGTGGAAGGTGGTGCAGACCGAGCTGCTGGGGCCGCTGGGGATGACCAGTACCCGGTATCTTCCCGATGACCGATGCGTGCCCGGCTGGGCGGTGCATCCGTTCCTCGATCTGATCCAGGCCGAACCGGCCGAGGATGCTGCGGCCGCGGCCCCGGCCGGGCAGCTGTGGTCGACAGTCGCCGATCTGGCCCGGTGGGGAAGCTTCCTGGCCGATGGGGACGAGAAGATCCTCCCCAGCGAGTGGCACGAGCGGATGGTCACCCCGGTAGCGATCCACGATGCTCCGGATCAGCCGTGGGTTGGAGCTCACGGGCTGGGTGTGGAGGTGTTCAACCACGACGGGGATCGAAGGATCGGGCACGGTGGTTCGATGCCCGGGTTCTTGGCCGGCTTGGCGGTTCGACCGAACGGACTCGGGGTGACCGTGCTGGCCAATGCGACCACCGGGCTGGAGCGCAGGCTCGCCGCCGACCTGCTCGAGATCGCCACCGACGGCTGGCTGCCTGAGATCGCCCCCTGGCAGGCGGATCAGTCCCAGCGGGAGGTCATCGAGTTGGCCGGGCTCTGGTACTGGGGCACCACCCCGGTGCTGTTCCGGGCGTGGGCTCAGGGGTGCGAGCTGGTGCCGGTCGGAGTCGGCCGCGGGGCCAGGTTCCGGGCCACGGGTCCCGGCGAGTGGCTCGGCCTGGACGGGTACTACGCAGGGGAGCTGCTGCGGGTTCTGTCCGGAGGGGCGGGCCAGCCGGTGTTGGACTGTGGCACCTTCCGATTCACCCGGACCCCGTACGACCCGGACGGGGATACCCCGGGGCGGCTGGATCAGCAGGGCTGGCACTAGCTCTCGTTCGGCCCTGCGGAGCCACCGCGGTGGCCTGCGGGAAGCAGGACGGCTCCCGGCCCTGGACCTGCCGGGACCGGGGACCGCCCCGTCGACCTACTTGATGGTGCGGATCAGCTTCTTGTTGAGGAACTCCTCGATGCCCAGCGGGCCCATCTCGCGGCCGAAGCCGGAGCGCTTGACGCCGCCGAAGGGAAGCTCGGCGCCCTCGGCGAGCACGCCGTTGACGAAGACCATGCCGGCCTGGATGCCGTCGGCGATGCGGGCGGCCTGCTCCGGGTCGGTGGTGAAGACGTAGGAGCCGAGGCCGAACGGGGTGTCGTTCGCGAGCGCCAGCGCCTCGCCCTCGCCCGCCACGCGGTAGACGGTGGCGACGGGCCCGAACAGCTCCTGCCGGAACGCCGGGTTGTCCTCGGTGACGTTCGTGAGCACGGCGGGCGGGAAGAAGGCGCCGTCGCGGCGGCCCTCGATGGCGAGGTTCGCCCCGGCCTCCACGGCCTGATTGACCTGCTGCTCCAGCCCGATCGCCGCTCGTTCGGAGGACAGCGGCGCGATCCCGTCGCCGGCGGCGAGCAGCTTGCCGGTGAACTTCGCGAGGAAGTCGTCGTAGAGGTCGGCGTGCACGATGAACCGCTTCGCCGCGTTGCAGGACTGGCCGGTGTTGTCGAGGCGGCCGGCGACGGCGGCGTCGACGGTCGCGTCCAGGTCGTCCGTCGAGAGCACGATGAACGGGTCCGAGCCGCCCAGCTCCAGCACGCACTTCTTGAGGTTGCGGCCGGCGACCTCCGCGACCGCGGCGCCGGCGCGCTCCGAGCCGGTCAGCGAGACCGCGGCGACCCGCGGGTCGGCGATGATGTCCGCCGCCTGCTCGTTGCTGACGCGGATGTTGACGTACGCGCCCGAGGGCAGGCCCGCCTCGTCGAAGATCAGCTGCATCGCCTCGGCCGACTCGGGGCACTGCGGCGCGTGCTTGAGCAGGATCGTGTTGCCCGCGGCCAGGTTCGGGCCGGCGAACCGCGCCACCTGGTAGTAGGGGAAGTTCCACGGCATGATCCCGAACAGCACGCCGATGGGGGAGCGGCGGATCACCGCGGTGCCGTCACCCTCGAGCAGATCCAGCGGCTGGTCGGCGAGGAACTTCTCCGCGTTGTCGGCGTAGTAGGTGTAGATCGCGGCGGAGAAGTCGACCTCGCCGAGCGCGTCCTCGAGCGGCTTGCCCATCTCCCGCTGGATGATCCCGGCGAGCATCTCGCGGCGCTCGGTGTGCAGCTCCGCGACGCGGCGCACCAGGGCGGCCCGCTCGGAGACCGTCGACTGCTGCGGCCACGTCCGCGCGG
Source organism: Tsukamurella sp. USMM236 (assembly GCF_037148755.1). Taxonomy (NCBI): domain Bacteria; kingdom Bacillati; phylum Actinomycetota; class Actinomycetes; order Mycobacteriales; family Tsukamurellaceae; genus Tsukamurella; species Tsukamurella sp. USMM236. The sequence goes on along the minus strand of NZ_JBBCSS010000004.1, from coordinate 166,493 downwards.
CGCGCGACGCCGCGTCGATCGCCGCCTCGACCTCGGCGGGCTCCGCGGTGGGGTACGTCTGCAGCACCTCGCCGGTGGCGGGGTCGGTCACGGCGTACTGGATGTCGGGCATCGTCGGATCTCCTTGTGGGGGACGGGAACGGTTCGCCTCCCACGATAGGCACCTTCGACGGCGCCCGCGCCCGGTCCGCGACTACTGCCAGGCGAAGAGCTGAACCTGGTAGCCGTCGGGGTCGAGGACGCCCGCGTAGCGCTGCCCCCACGGCGCGTCGAACGGGTCCATGGCGCTCGGGCTGCCCGCGGCGACGAGCTCGGCGTGCACCTCGTCGACCACGGCGGGCGACGCGCACTTGACGCACAGCGTCGCATTCTGTCCCGGCTGCTTGACCCAGCCGGGCTCCATCGTGCGGATCACCGCGACGGAGTCCCACATCAGCCGCATCCCGCCGGGCAGCTCCGCCTCCACGTGCGGCTGCTCCTCGGCGCCGTCGGGGATGTCGAGTCCGAGCCTCCGGTAGAAGGCGAGGGATGCGGGCAGGTCCTCGGCAACCATGCCGATCGCGTCGAAACGCAGTCGCTCTGTCATGCCGCCACGGTATGTCGCGCCGCGGCCCGCGTCTTGAACGTTTCGGACATACTCGAACGGTGTACAGCGAGTGGCCGTCGTCGGTCCCCGGGGCTATCCGGTGGACCTCGGTGGGCAGCGCGGCGCCGGCGCTGATCCTGCCGGACGGGTGCATGGACGTCATCGTCGTCGACGGTGCGCCGATCGTCGCGGGCCCGGACGCCGTCGCCGCCCGGACGACCGGATACGACGGTGCGCGGCTCGACGGCCTGCGCTTCCCCTCCGGGATGCTGCCGCAGCTGTTGGGGATCGCCGCCGACGAGCTCACCGGGCGGCGCGTCGACCTCGCGGACATCCTGTCGCCCAGGCGGATTCCGCGCACCGTCGATCCGGAGGCGATCGCGGCCGCGCTCCTCGACGGGGTCGAGTTGGACCGGCGGATCGGCGCGGTCGCGGTCCGGCTGCGGGCGGGCCGCACCGTCGGGGATGTCGCGGCGGAGACGGGGCTCGACGAGCGGGCGCTGCACCGCCTGGCCCGGCGGTCCTTCGGCTACGGCCCCAAGACCCTCGCGCGGATCCAGCGCTTCCAGCGGGCCGTCGGGCCGATCCGCGCGGGCCGCGCGCTGGCCGAGGTGGCGGCCGCGTCGGGCTACGCCGACCAGGCCCACCTGACCCGGGAGGTCCGCGCCCTCGCGGGCTGCACGCCGCGGGCGTTGGTGGCTCCTGACCGTGTGCACCGTTGACCACCTCACGTGTGGTCGACGGTGCACACGCGCCGGTGCGCAGCCGCTGTCGGCCGCGGAGCGTCTACCAGTTGATGCCGGGGATCCGATTGAGCGTCTTGCGCGCGATCCGGCGCAGGCCCTGATCGCCCGAGATGCCGAACAGGGGACTGACGGCGGCGGTGGAGATGTCCTTCGAGAGGTCCTTGGTCGCCGCGCCGGCCGCGGCGAGCCGGCCCCGCGGCGTGTCCACCTCGGCCACATCGACTTCGACGACCTTGGCCGCCCCCTCCGTGTCGCCCTCGGGCTCCGGAAACAGGAGGTACCCCTGGTGTTGCGCCGCGGCGGCGATGCGCGGGGAGAGGAACTGGCCGAACTGGGCCAACGTGCCGAGCGGGGTGTCGATGCGGCGGGGCCGCTCGACGATGGCGCGCACCACGATCTGGCCGGCCTTCTCCACCGACAGCGCCATCGCGTTGTCGTAGGCGTCGGTCGGCTCGATCATGCGCGTGCGGGTGAGCGGCATGTGGATGTTGGTGAAGGTCACGTGGTCCGACATCGTCTCGGCCGCCGTGATATCGCTGAACGCCTCCAGCGCCGATTTCGAGGCGATGTACGCCGCGAACCGGGGGCCGCGCACCTGCACGCCGATGGAGGAGACGTTGACCACGTGCCCCGACTTGCGGGCGACCATGTGCGGCAACAGTTCCAGGATCAGGTACACGGCGCCGAAGTAGTTCACGGCCATGGTGCGCTGGTAGTCGTGCGCGCGGTCCACGGAATCGACGGTGGCCCGCCGGATGGACCGGCCGGCGCTGTTGACGAGCACGTCCACGTGGCCGTGCTCGGCGAGGATCTGGGCGACGGTGGTGCGCACGGCCTCCGGATCGGTGACGTCGCACTGGTACGCCCGGACGATGCCCTTGGGTACGCCGGGCATCCCGGGTTCGGCCTCGATCCGCAGCACCGCGTCGGCGAGGTCCTCGGGCTTGCGCGCGACGATGAAGACGTTGGCGCCCTTCAGGACCGCCTGCTTGGCCGCCTCGCGGCCGATGCCGGAGGAGCCGCCGGTGAGCAGGATGTGCTTGCCCACGAGCGGGCCGCGCGGGTCGTCGCGGCGGTTGCGCGACGGGTCCAGGTGCTCCGCCCAGTAGCGGAACAGCCGCGGCCCGTAGGATTTCAGGCGCGGCAGTGCCACGCCGTACCGGCTCAGCGCGCGGTGCGTGGCCTCCGAGTCGAACCGGGTGTTGTAGAACGGGTGGTCCAGGATCATCGGCGGCAGCCCCAACTGGCGCGCGATCGTGTCGCGGAGCGCCCGCACCTCGCCCCGGCGGCCGATCCGCGCCGCGAACTCGCCCAGCGGCGCGCTGGGGACCGGCAGTGTCTTCGGGCCGGAGAAGGCGGGGGCGATCGCGTCGTAGATCGTGGCCATGCTCTGGCCCTTGGGGTCCGCCAGGTGGTAGACGGTGCCGGGCGCCGGCGGCGCGGTGACCAGCGCGGCGATGCCCGCCGCGACGAAGTCCACGGGCACGATGTTCGTGTATCCGAGGTTGGCGAAGGGCACGTGCAGGTGGTGCGGGATGGTGCCCATCAGGCGCAGGAACGGGAAGAAGTAGTACGGCCCGTCGATCTTGTCGATCGCGCCCGTCATCGAATCGCCCACCACGATGGACGGCCGGTAGATCTGCCACGGCACCGCCGACTCGCGGACCAGGCGCTCGGCCTCGTACTTGGTGCGGTGGTACGGGGTGGGGAAGAACTGCGCGACGTCGAAGTCGGCCTCCGAGAACCACCCCTCGTGGTTGCCGGCGACGGCCAGCGAGGAGACGTGGTGCATCGTGGCGCCGAGCCGGCCCGCCAGCTCCAGGACGTTCCGCGTGCCCCCGACGTTGGTCAGCTCCTGCAGCTCCTCGGGGGCCTCCATGTCGTAGACGGCCGCGAGGTGGATCACGTGGTCGACGTGCTCGGGCAGGTCGCCCGGCGTGATGCCCAGGCCCGGCTCCACGACGTCGCCCGCGACCGGCACGACCTGGGGGGCGAGCTGGTGGCCCAGATCGGCGATGAGCCGCTCGAACCGGGGGAGGGAGGCGTCGCGCACCAGCAGATAGATGGTGGCGTCCCGGTCCGCGGCGGCGAGCCGCGCCACGACGGCACGGCCGATGAAGCCCGTCCCGCCCGTGACGAAGTAGCTGGCCATACCACGAACCTACTTTCCGCTGCGTCCGCCGCCAAACCCGGGCGGGCCGCTAGTCACCCCTGATTATCACGGCGCGGCGAGCGGCGCCACCGTCGCCGAGGTCGCGGCGACCAGGTCCGACGGTGCCAACTCGACCTCCAGGCCCCGTCGGCCCGCGGAGCAGAAGACGGTCTCGAAGCCGAGCGCGGACTCGTCGATCGCGGTCGGCAGGCGCTTGCGCTGCCCCAACGGGGAGACGCCGCCGAGCACGTAGCCGGTCACGCGCCGCACGTCGGCCGGGTCGGCCATCGCCGGGCGGTGCAGGCCCAGCGCGGCGCCCGCAGCCTTGAGGCTGAGCTTGCCCGACGTGGGCACGATCGCCACGGCGAGCTGCTTCCCGTCGTCGATGACCAGCGTCTTGAACACCCGCGCCGGGTCGTGCCCCAGCGCCTCCGCGGCCTCGCCGCCGAAGGACTCCGCCCGCGGGTCGTGCGCGTACTCGTGGATCCGGAACTCGATCCCCGCGGCTTGCAGCGCCGCGATCGCCGGCGTCGCCGCGGCGTTCTTCTTCCCCATCCGTTCAGTCAAGCAGGTCCCCCTCGGGTTCAGCGCGATGCGCGCGGACCAGCGGCGCGACCCGATTTCGCTCGAGCAGCACCCAATACCGACTCGGGTATGCGAGAACCGCATGACCCGATTCCCCTGCGGGGCTTCTACCTGGTGTTTCGAGGGTATGCGTCGCCCGCATACCCTCGCGGGAAGGTCACCCGCCCCGCCGGTCCGGCGACGGCCCGGATCGCGGCGCCCTCGCGACACGGCCCGCGGCCCTCAGCGCGACCTGGGAACAAGCCGACGCATCGCGCTGTTGCAGAGGTCGTGAGTACAGGTAGCGGCGCAGCGGTCCTCGAGCGACCGGTAGCCTTCGACGGTATGACGGACGGGGACATCACGCACGTAGCGGATCTGGACTCGGCCCCCGACGAGGTGACCGAGACGCCGGAGCAGCTCACGGCACGGTTCGAGGCCGAGGCGCTGCCGCTGCTCGACCAGCTGTACGGCGCCGCGCTGCGGATGACCCGCAACCCCGCCGACGCGGAGGACCTGGTCCAGGAGACCTACGTGAAGGCCTACAGCGCCTTCCGCAGCTTCAAGAAGGGCACCAACCTCAAGGCCTGGCTGTACCGGATCCTCACCAACACCTACATCAACGGCTACCGCAAGAAGCAGCGGCAGCCCGCGCAGTACCCCACCGACGAGATCACCGACTGGCAGCTCGCGGCCACGGCGGAGCACAGCTCCACCGGCCTGCGCTCCGCGGAGATCGAGGCACTGGACGCACTGCCGGACGACGAGATCAAGCAGGCTCTCGCGAAGCTCCCCGAGGAGTTCCGCATGGCGGTGTACTACGCCGACGTGGAGGGATTCCCCTACAAGGAGATCGCCGAGATCATGGGTACCCCCATCGGCACGGTCATGTCGCGGCTGCATCGCGGCCGGCGGCAGCTCCGCGCCGAGCTCGAGGGCGTGGCGCGCGAGCGCGGCTTCCTCCGGGGGCAGGATTCCGACGGTGCCGAGGGCGCCGCGGCTCAGGAGGTCGAGAAGTGACGTACTCGTCGGACGGTAACCCGGACCTGGAGCTCGACTGCTCCGCGGTGATGGCGGACATCTGGCTGCTCCTGGACAACGAGTGCGACTCGGCGGCCAAGGAGCGCCTCAAGGCCCACATCGACGGCTGTTCGCAGTGCCTGTCGCATTACGGCATCGAGCAGCAGATCAAGTCGCTGGTGAACCGCAAGTGCGGCGGCGATCGTGCGCCCGAGGGGCTGCGGGAGCGGTTGACCATCAGCATCCGGCACACCGAGGTGCGCTTCCGCCCCGAGTAGCCGGTGCGGCGCAGCGCGAACATGACGAGGGCCCGTCGACGTGATGTCGACGGGCCCTCGTGCGCAAGTCACGTGAAACCTGAAGGTCAGGAGTTCGGGCGCTTGCCGTGGTTCGCGGCGTTCTTCTTCCGCGCGCGCTTCTTACGTCCACGCTTTCCCATGGCGGTCTCCTTCCTGTCCTGAAGCTTCTTCGCAGTACCGGCTATTGTTTCACGACGGCACCGACGACGACAAAAAGGCGGTCCCATGGCCTCCCTCGCCGACCTCCTGGCGATCCACACGGACCTCCCGGGGCGCGCCGCTCGGCACCTGCAGCGGATCGCCGGCGAGTGGCAGCTCCTCGCCGACCTCTCGTTCGCCGACCTGCGCCTCTGGGTCCGCAACGACCCCGAGGGCGACACCACCGATCCCGCGTACATCTGCATCGCGCAGTGCCGGCCCAACACCACCCCCACCGTGTACGACTCCGACGGCGTCGGCGTCGTCGTGCCGCCCTGGGAGGCGCCCACCCTGCACGCCGCGTTCGAGGGCGCCGACGTGGTCAAGGGCGTCACCCCGGCCTGGACCGGTCCCGCACGCGTGCGCCGCGAGGCCGTCCCGGTGCCGTCGAACGGCGAGGTGATCGCCGTGCTGACCCGCGATTTCAACGTCACACACCCGCGCACGCCGAGCCCGCTCGAGGTGGCCTACAAGGAGTGCGCGGACGACCTGTGCACGATGGTCGCCGAGGGCGCCTTCCCCGAGCCGGAGGACCTGCCCACGGGCGAGGCCGAGCCCCGCGCGGGCGACGGCTTCATCCGCCTCGACGCCCAGGGGCGCGTGGTGTTCGCCAGCCCGAACGCGCAGTCGGCGTACCGCCGGATGGGTGCTCCCACCGACCTCGAGGGCAGCATCCTGTCCGAGGTGACCGCCGAGCTGGTGGGCGACACCTTCGAGTCCGAGGACCTCACGATCGCGCTCGACGGTGCGCTCGAGCGCGGCGAGGGCTCCCGGATCGAGCTCACCAAGGGCGGCGTCACCGTCGTGCTCCGCGTGCTCGGCCTGCATCCGGGCGGGCGTCCCGGGGGTGCAGCGGTGCTGCTGCGCGACGTCACCGAGCTCAAGCGCCGCGACCGCGCCCTCATCTCCAAGGACGCGACGATCCGCGAGATCCATCACCGGGTGAAGAACAACCTGCAGTCGGTCTCCGCGCTGCTGCGGCTGCAGGCCCGGCGCACGCGCAACGACGAGGCCAAGCGCGCGCTCAACGAGTCGGTCCGCCGGGTCGCGTCGATCGCGCTGGTCCACGAGACCCTGTCGATGAGCGTCGACGAGCACGTCGACATCGACGAGGTGATCGACCGGCTGATCCCGATCATGGCCGACGTGGCCCCGGCGGGCGGTTCAGCGGCGGTCACCGTCGTCCGACGGGGCGACGTGGGCCTGCTCGACGCGGACCGGGCGATGCCGCTGGTCATGGTCGTCACCGAACTGATCCAGAACGCGGTTGAGCACGCCTACGAGCCGGGGGAGTCGGGCACCATCGAACTGCTGGCGCACCGGTCCACCCGGATGCTCGAGGTCACCGTCCGGGACGACGGCGCAGGCCTGCCCCCCGGGTTCAGCCTCGAGGGCTCGGACCGCCTGGGGCTGCAGATCGTGCAGACGCTCGTGAAGTCGGAGCTGGCCGGCGAGCTGAGCCTGACCTCGCGCGACGGTGGCACCGACGCGGTGGTGCGGGTTCCGCTGCAGCCCGTCTAGGCCCGCGCACGACGAAGGCCCGGTGGAGGATCCACCGGGCCTTCGACGAAAGCGGAACGTGTTACACAGCGGTGCGCGTGCGGGTGCGCGCGTTGCGGCGCTTCAGCGCGCGACGCTCGTCCTCGCTCATGCCGCCCCACACGCCGGCGTCCTGACCCGACTCGAGGGCCCAGGACAGGCACTCGGCGGTCACGGGGCAGCGGTTGCAGACCAGCTTGGCGTCCGCGATCTGCGCGATGGCCGGACCACTGTTGCCCACGGGGAAGAACAGCTCGGGATCCTCGTCGCGACAGATGGCCTTGTGGCGCCAATCCATGTCAGTACACTCCTTCAGGCGCGCTCGCGCGCCACTCATCGCAGGCGCCGATCCGGCACCGAATTTCCAGGCTGTTAACGCGGAGGGAACCGAACTGTTTCCGCGCTGTTACGTCATGAATATTTCCACGTTCCCAGCAGGAGTCAATAGATTCCGACTCAGAGGTGGGGGATCTCACAGCGGGGGCGGTGAGAACCCTCTTCCGAGGGGTGTACTACACTGCTGCCGGTTCAGCGGCGTGCCCGCAAATATATCCGCACACGCTGCAGGTTTGCAATAGGTTTCTGCGCGGTCGTGACGAATCGCTCACTTCGCCCATCCGAGCGGGTCACGCCGAGTCGGCGGGAATCGGCCCGGCGGAGGGGCCCCAGCGGGCGGCGGGGATCAGCGCACGCGAGGCAGCGGCGGCAGGTCGGCCAGCACGCGGATCCGCTCCGGCGAGTACCAGAACCGCACCTCCGTGCGGTCGCCGAGGTGGTCGCCGTCGACCTGCGCGGGCACCGGGACCGCGCTGCTCACGCGCAGCTCGGGCAGGTCGTCGTGCCGGACGAGGTGGCGCACCGTCGGGCCCTTGGTGCGGCGGGCCGAGAGCATCTGCCGCACCAGCATGAGGTTCGGGATCGTGCGCATGGAGCGCGACGCGAACACGCCCAGCCCGGTGCCGTAATCCGTCCCCGGGTTGGTGAACACCGCGCGATTGTTGAGGAAGGTCCACGGGCTTGCGTTCGAGACGAAGGCGAAGTGCACCCCGTCGATGTCCTGCCACGTTCCCGGCTCCTCGCCGGGCAGGTGGACGGTGAGCTGCGGCTCGCGCCGCGCGGCGGAGAAGAAGGTGCGGACGGCGGTGCGCACGTACCGCGACGGGGTGGCGGCCTTGCCCTTGTCGCGCAGCGCCTCCATGTTGGCGATCACCTCGGCGTCCACGCCGACGCCGGCGTTGAAGAGGAAGTAGCGCTCGTCGGCGCAGCCGAGGCCGATGGTGCGGAAACTGCGGCGCGCCAACAGGTCCGTGAGGTGCACGGTGGCCTGCAGCGGGTCGCGGGGGACCGCGAGTGAGCGCGCGAAGACGTTCGCGCTGCCGCCGGGGATCACGGCGACGGCGGGCAGGGTGTCGGGGTGGACGGGGTCGGGGCCGCCCGGCAGCCCCTCCTGGCCGAGGATGCCGCACACCACCTCGTTGACGGTGCCGTCGCCGCCGTGGACGATCACCAGCTCGGTGCCTTCGTCGCGGGCCGCGGCGGCGAGCTCGGCCGCGTGGCCGCGCCGTTCGGTCTGCGCCAGGGTGACGTCGAGCGTGGACGCCAACGCCATCGCCACGAGGTCTCGGCCCGCTGCGGTGATGGACGTGGCGTTGGGGTTGACGATCAACAGGGCGCGCACACCGAGCAGCCTACCCAGGCCGCCCCGATACCCTGGGGTCGTGACATCGACCAACGGAAGCGGCGGCGAATCCCGCCCGGCCGCCACCCGCTCCCGCAGCAAGCGCTCCGGCGACACCCGCACCGCCGCCCCCGGCACCGTCCGGGCCGCGGGCGTGATCGTCGCGCTCGAGGGCCTCGCGGCCCTGGTCCTCGGCGTGGTGGAGCTGATCCGCGGCATCACCGGCTCGGCCGACACCACGACCGGCGCCTACGGCATGGCCTTCTGGATGATCCCGATGGGCCTCGGCGTGCTCGCGGGCGGCATCGCGCTGCTCCGCGGCTTGCGCTGGGGGCGCACCGTCGGCGTGCTGACGAACCTCCTGCTCGGCTTCGCGGGCATCAGCGGCGCGGTCTCGCAGGGCCGCCCCGAGTTGTTCATCCCGCTCATCGTGGTCTCGGTCGCGGCGCTCGGACTGCTGTTCGCCCCGCCGACGGTGGCCTGGCTCGAGGGCGAGTACCGCCGGGACTGATCGGGCCTACCGCCCGGAGTAGTGCGCGGCCGCGTAGCCGGTCAGACCGAATCGGCTGATCTGCGGGACGTCGTCGCGGTCGAATCCGAATACGGCGGCCGAGGCGGGCAGGATCATCATGTGCCGCCCGAACTCCGGCGCCTGGCCCAGGAACCGCGCGGTGAGCACCCGGCCCAGGTGGCCGTGCGCGACGAGGACGACGTCACCGTCGGCCATCGCGGCCCGCGCCCGGGCCAGCACCCGGTCGGCCCGCTCCGCCACCTGCGCCAGCGTCTCGCCGCCGGGGGAGCCGGACTCCCACACCGTCCACCCCGGATCGTCGACGCGGATCTCCGCGCTGGTGCGGCCCTCGTAGTCGCCGTAGTCCCATTCGGCGAGGTCGGGATCGACCGCCGTCACCGTCAGGCCCGCGAGCTCCGCGGTCGCCGCCGCCCGCGCCCGCGGGCTCACGAGCACCGTGGGGTCCGCGAGCGCGAGGTCCGCGAGGACGGGGCCCAGCGCCTTCGCCTGCTCGACGCCCGTCTCCGTCAGCGGCACGTCGGTGGCGCCGGTGTGGCGTCCCGAGCGCGACCAGGCGGTCTCGCCGTGGCGGATGTACACGAGGCGGTGTCCGGTGCTCATCCGTCCATCGTTCCGTATCGGTGGGTACCCTCGCACCATGACCGGTGACACGCCCTTCGTCCTCGCCGTCGCCAATCAGAAGGGCGGCGTCGCGAAGACCACCACCGTCGCCAGCCTGGGGGCGGCACTCGTCGAACTCGGCGCGCGCGTGCTCGTCGTCGACCTCGACCCGCAGGGCTGCCTGACCTTCTCGCTCGGCCACAACCCCGACCGCATCGAGCGCAGCGTGCACGATGTGCTGTTGGGGGACAAGACGATCGACGAGGTGCTGCTCGAGACCGAGGACGGCGTCACGGTGCTGCCCGCCACCCTCGACCTGGCCGGCGCCGAGGCGCTCCTGCTCATGCGGGCGGGCCGCGAGTACGCGCTCAAGCGGGCGCTCGCCGACGTCGCGGACCGGTTCGACGTGGTGATCATCGACTGCCCGCCCAGCCTGGGCGTGCTCACCCTCAACGGCCTCACCGCGGCCGACGCCGTCGCCATCCCGCTGCAGTGCGAGACGCTCGCGCACCGCGGCGTGGGGCAGCTGCTCAAGACCGTCCGCGACGTGCAGGCGATCACCAATCCGGAGCTGGGCATGCTCGGCGCCATCGCGACCCTCTACGACGCGCGGACCACGCACAGCCGCGACATCCTCTCCGACGTCGCCGACCGCTACGACCTCGCCGTGCTGTCGCCGCCGATCCCGCGCACCGTCCGCTTCGCCGAGGCGAACGCCGCCGGCCGCACCGTGCTCGCGGGCCGGAAGAACAAGGGCGCCACCGCCTACCGCGAGCTCGCGCAGAGCATCAAGGCCCACGTGTCCGACGGTGCGCCGCTGGTCACCTGGGCGGCCGACTAGCGGTCAGGCCGCGCGGTACGCCTGGACCGTCGAACCCCACTGCGCGATCAGCGTCGTGCCCGCCTCGGCGAGCAGCACGGGACCGTCGGTGTAGCCGGGCCGGGTGACCGGCGTCGACCGGGTCCGGGCGCGCGTGGTCAGGTCGTACGCGTTGAGCGAGGTGGGTCCGGGCACCACGAGCTGTCCGCCGACGACTGCGCCGGGACCGAGCGTCCCCGGGATCACCATCTCCGCGGCCAGTGAGGAGGCGTCGATCACCACGGTCGCGGTGCCGGTGTAGAACGAGGCGATGCCGGCCTCGGTCACGACGGGGACGTCGCGCGGCGCGCCGCCCGGGCCGGTGGTCACGTCCACGGAGAACAGCGCGCGGCCCTGCGGGTCGACGGTGGTCACCCGCGCGGAGCGTCCCTGCTGGGCGGGCACGTAGACCACCGCGCCGTGCGCGGTCGCGGTGATGAGCCGGGCGCGCTCGCCGCCCTCGGGCGCCGCGTCCCCGAGGTCCTGGCTGACGGCCGAGGAGGTCTCCTGCGGCTCGGACGCCTCCTTCGGGGAGGCGCCGATCACGGTGAGCCGGGGGAAGGGCTCGGTGGGGCACGCCTCGAGGATCGCGATCGACGCGCCGGCCGGCAGCGCGGAGCCGATCGTGCACCCGGACCGCGGCTGGACGCCCGGGTTCACGGGCACGTCGGGCTTGCCGTACTCGACGGTGCGGACGAGGTCCGAGCGGAAGACGTCGACCCGCGTGGGTCCCTGCGCGACGGCGTAGTTGCCGTCGCCGGTGAGGGTGATGTCGTGGTCCTCGCGGCTGGTGCGGCTGGCGCGCCGCTGCCCGGTGCCGGGGTCGAGCGCCATCACCTCGCCGCAGCCGCGGACGTCGCGGTAGAACGCGAGCACGAGGCCGGCGTTGTCCGTGAGCCCGCACACGTCGGTCTCGCGCTGGTACCGCCACGTGCGCTGCCCGGTCGCGGGGTCGTGCCCGGCGACCTCGCCTCCGCGGGTGAGGACGAGGGCGCCGTTGAGCGTCAGGGCGGGGCGGTCGGACGTCGCGGTCCACGCCTCGGCCAGCGCGGCCGGCAGCTCGACGAGCGAGCTCGGCACCGTCGACGGGGCCGGCGCCGTCTCGCTGACCGCCTTGCTCGCGGAGCCGACGTTCCAGGCCACGAAGCCCGCGACGACGACCGCGACCAGGATCGCGGCCGAGACCGCGAGATCGACGCGGGTCCTGCGTTCGGGTTTCACCACGCGCCCGAGCCTAGCGGCGACGGCGCCGGGCCGGCCGCATGCATACTCGGGGCATGTCGACGGCGCGCCTCCCGCTGACCCGCGCGCAGGGCTTCCTCGGGCAGCTGCTGCGGTTCGCGTGGATCGAGCTGCAGTGCTGCGCGTTCGCGATCGCCGTCTTCGTGGGGCTGGCCGGGTCGGCGCTGATCTGGTCGCGCTGGGACCCGCCGCTCGCGCGCTACGACGCGCTGCTGCTCTACGTCATCGCGGTGCAGGTGCTGTTCGTCGCCACGAAGCGGGAGTCGTGGCGGGAGTTGGGGGTGGTCTGCGCCTTCCACCTGGCGGGCTTCGCCCTGGAGGTGTTCAAGGTCGCGGTCGGGTCGTGGGAGTACCCCGACGCGGCGCTGACGAAGATCGCGGGGGTGCCGCTCTACGCGGGTTTCATGTACGCCGCGGTGGGCTCGTACGTCTGCCAGGCGTTCCGGCGCTTCGACCTGACGGTGAGCCGCTACCGGACCGGGGCGGTGCTCGTCCTCGCGCTGGCGGCGTACGCGAACTTCTTCACCCACCACTTCCTGCCCGACCTGCGGGTCGTCATCGCGCTGGGCTTCCTGGTGGTCACCGTGCGCAGCCGGGTGTGGTTCACGGTGGGCGCGCAGCGCTACTGGATGCCGCTGCCGCTGTCGTTCGTGCTGATCGGGTTCTTCCTGTGGATCGCCGAGAACCTGGCGACCTTCCTCGGCGCGTGGCGCTACCCGGACCAGGGTGAGGCGTGGCGGATGGTGCACGCGGGGAAGTTCGGCTCCTGGGTTCTGCTGGTGAGCCTCAGCTTCGTGCTGGTGTCGCTGCTCGACCGCCGCGCGGCCGCGGGGACGTCCCCCGTCGCTGCGGGGATGCCAGACCCGCGGGCCGCGGCGGCGGAGCGAGCGGCGCCGTGACGGGCTGCGTCAGCTGGCGTTGAAGCCGACGGAGCGGCTCTCGTTCGTGCCGACCTCGACGTAGGAGACGCGGGCGGCGGGCACCAGGTACTGCTTGCCCTTCTCGTCCGTCAGCTCCAGCAGCTCCGTGCGGCCGGCCAGCGCGTCGGCGACGGCCTTCTTCACGTCCTCCGACGAGTCCTTGCTCTGCACCACGAGTTCGCGGTTCGAGTCCGCGATACCGATCTTGATCTCCATGACACGAGGCTATCCGCAGGGGCCGCGGTCGTGCGGGCCGAGGCCGTCGATTCTGCTGAGGGCAGTCAGCCCAGGCCGAGCGTCGCCATCCGCTCGGCGTGCCGGGTCTGCAGCGATTCGAAGAACTGCGCCACGCCCGGCAGGTCCCCCGAATGCTCGAAGAGCAGGGCGGCCAGCTCGTCGCGCGTCGCGAGCACCTCCTGCGCCTGCGTGATGGCCTCCGACAGCAGCCGCCGGCCCCACAGCGTGAGCGGGGAGCGCAGCGCGGGGTTCGCGGTGACCGCCGCGCGCACCCGCTCGACGGCGAAGTCGGACTCGCGAGTGTCGGAGAGCACCGCCGCGACCACCGCGGCCGGTTCGGCGGGGAGCGCGCGGGCCACCTCGGAGTAGAAGTCGGCGGCGAGCCCGTCGCCGATGTAGGCCTTGACCAGCGACTCGTTCCAATTCCGGGGCGCCGTCCGCTCGTGGTAGCGGGTGATCACCGGCACGAAAGGCGCGGTCGCCGTCGCCACGTCCTGCCCGCGACGGTCGAGCTCGGTCTCCAGCAGCTCGAAGTTGCGCATCTGCGCTGCGGCCATCGACGAGACGGCGATCCGGCCGCGGAGGTCCGGCGCCATCTCGGCCTCCTTGGCGAGCCGCTCGAACGCGGCGAGCTCGCCGTACGCCAGCACCGCGAACAGGGCCGCGACGCCCGGGTGCTCGGCGGTGATTCCCCGGTCCTGCGACTGTTCGCTCATGGTGCACATGCTAGTGCGGGCCGCCGCGCGGGGTACGATGGTCGGTAGCGATCGACTTCGGTCGCCGGTAGTTGTGCGCGCACTCCGCCCCACCGCCTGACGGCGAGGGCGTCGAGGCGACGATGACGGTCCGAGAAACGGGCCGGGGATTCATTGGCCGGAACAGTGCGCGCGTGAGAAATGAACGCGACGCATTCGCCGCCGATGAAAGGCAGAACCATCACCACCGCGAACAACGACATCCACACCGAGCCCGCCGCCGCTGAGGGCCTGCCCGACGTCCACGTGATCGGCGACGATCACGTCTCGCCCAGCTTCGCCGAGCTCGGCGTCGACCAGGGCATCGTCGACGCCCTCGGCAAGCGGGGCATCGAGCGCACCTTCGCCATCCAGGAGCTGACACTCCCGCTCGCGCTCGCCGGCAACGACCTGATCGGCCAGGCCCGCACGGGCATGGGCAAGACCTACGGCTTCGGCGTCCCGCTGCTCAACCGCCTGGTCACGCAGGCCCGCGCCGACGTCGGCGAGGACGGCCTCCGCGCGCTCGACGGCACGCCGCGCGCCCTCATCATCGTCCCCACCCGCGAGCTGTGCGTGCAGGTCACCGACGACCTGGAGCAGGCCTCCGACGGCGTCCGCGTCCAGACCACCAAGGGCGAGCGCGACCTGCGGATCACCTCCATCTACGGCGGCCGCCCCTACGAGGCGCAGATCGAGGCGCTGCAGAAGGGCGTCGACGTCGTCGTCGGCACCCCCGGCCGCCTGCTCGACCTGGCCAAGCAGGGCCACCTCGTGCTCGGCAAGATCCAGATCCTGGTGCTCGACGAAGCCGACGAGATGCTCGACCTGGGCTTCCTGCCCGACATCGAGCGCATCCTCACGATGGTCCCCACCGACCGGCAGACGATGCTGTTCTCGGCCACCATGCCCGGCCCGATCATCACGCTGGCCCGCACCTTCCTGCGGCAGCCCACGCACGTGCGCGCCGAGCACCACGACGACTCCGCGGTGCACGAGCGCACCACGCAGTACGTGTACCGCGCCCACGCCCTCGACAAGGTCGAGCTCGTCGCGAAGGTGCTGCAGGCCGAGGGCCGCGGCGCGACCATGATCTTCACCCGCACCAAGCGCACCGCGCAGAAGGTGGCCGACGAGCTGGCCGAGCGCGGCTTCAAGGTCGGCGCCGTGCACGGCGACCTGGGCCAGGTCGCGCGCGAGAAGGCGCTCGGCAAGTTCCGCGACGGCTCGATCGACGTGCTGGTCGCGACCGACGTCGCCGCCCGCGGCATCGACATCGACGACGTCACGCACGTCATCAACTTCCAGTGCCCCGAGGATGACAAGACCTACGTGCACCGCATCGGCCGCACCGGCCGCGCGGGCAAGACCGGCATCGCCGTCACCCTCGTCGACTGGGACGAGCTGCACCGCTGGCAGCTCATCGACAAGGCGCTCGGACTCGGCCAGCCCGAGCCCGCGGAGACCTACAGCTCCAGCGAGCACCTCTTCACCGACCTGGGCATCGACCCCAAGGTCAAGGGCAGCCTGCCCGGCGTGCGCAAGCGCGCCGAGGGCGAGGTCGTCGAGCGCAAGCCCCGCGAGAAGCGCGAGAGCACCCGCACCCGGTCGCGCACGCGAACCCGCGGCGGTCAGAAGTCCGACGGTGCCCCCGGCGAGGCGAAGCCCGCCACCGCCGCGCCGGAGTCGCAGGCACCGTCGAACGACGGTGCCGAGGGCGACGCCCCGGCCCGCAAGCGCCGCCGTCGCCGCCGTTCCGGCGCCGCTAAGGCGGAGGGTGCCGTGGCGGAGACCTCCGCCGAGTAGTCCCCCGAACGATGGACCCCGCTCCCGCCGGATGGCGGTCGCGGGGTCCTCGTGCGTTCGGGAGGGTAGTGGGCATGACCTCGACTCCCGCCCCGGCCGGCACCGTCGGCACCTCGGCGCCCACGACGCGCCGCATCGCCGCGCTCGATGTGGCCCGCGGCATCGCGATCCTCGGCACGTTCGGTACGAACGTGTGGATCTTCACCGAGCCCCACGGCATGGTGGGCTACCTCGACTCCGTCGGTGCGGAATCGCTGCCGATCCGGGTGCTCCAGACCCTCGCGCAGGGCAAGTTCCTCGGACTGCTCAGCCTGATGTTCGGTGTGGGCCTGGCGATCCAGCAGGCCTCGGCGGCGCGGCACGACCGGCCGTGGCCGGGCAGGTACTGGCGCCGCGCGCTGGTGCTGTTCCTCGACGGCCTGGTGCACTTCCTGCTCGTCGCCGAGTTCGACGTGCTCATGGGCTACGCCCTGGTGTCCTTCGTGGTCTCGGCGATGCTGATCCTGCGGCCGCGCGTGCGGCTGCGCTGGGCCGTGGGCTGCGCCGCGCTGCACCTGTCGGTCGTCGCGCTGGTGTCGGTCGGGATGATGCTGGAGGGGTCCGGCGTGGGCACCGGCCCGGCGACGGCGCGGGCGAACCCGTACGCCGACGGCTCGTTCTGGGACCTGGTGCTCTTCCGCGCCGACCACGCGTTGCTGTTCCGCGCGGAGACGATCTTCATGATCCCGCTGACGATCGCGATGTTCCTCACGGGTGCAGCCCTGTTCCAGGGCGGGCTCTTCGGACCCGACGGTGCCGCCCTCCGGCGCCGGATGATGTGGGTCGGCGGGATCGCGGCGCCGATCGACCTCGCGATCGGGATCGCCGGTGCGCCACTGGGACTCGCGGGCCCGGCGGTCTTCGTCGGACGGTACGCGGTGGCCCCGCTGGTGGCGCTGGGCCTGCTGGCGCTGATCGCGGAGTTCTACCAGCGACGGACGGTGGGCCGGGTCGGCGGCGCGTTGAGCAACGTGGGGAAGACGGCGCT
Source organism: Tsukamurella sp. USMM236 (assembly GCF_037148755.1). Lineage (NCBI taxonomy): Bacteria > Bacillati > Actinomycetota > Actinomycetes > Mycobacteriales > Tsukamurellaceae > Tsukamurella > Tsukamurella sp. USMM236. Next base: position 149,754 of record NZ_JBBCSS010000004.1, on the reverse strand, counting down.
GAGCTGCTACGTGCTGCAGAACGTGATCGCCTCGGCGCTCTGCTACGGCTGGGGCCTCGGGCTCGCCGCGCGGTACGGCGCGGAGCACCGGCTGGCCTTCACGGTGGCCGTGTACGTCGCGGTGATGGCGTGCCTGCTCGCGGCCTCGGCGCTGTGGACCCGCCGCTTCTCCCGCGGGCCGATCGAGATGCTGATGCACCGCGCGGCGTGAACGCGCGTGTGGTCGGTCTCCTGCGCTATCCGTGGGAGACCGACCGCACTGGCGGCGGACTGCGCTACTGCGCGCGGCGCTGGGCCTGCAGGGGCACGTGGCTGAGCCCGCCCCACAGCAGCTCGACGGTGGTCGCCACCGCCTCGTCCTTGGGGATGGGGCGGTCGGCGTAGAGCCAGTACCGGGCGCTGACCTGGCTGGCGCCCACGAGCCCCACGGCGAGCATCCGCGCGCGGTACGGGTCGAGGCCCGAGTCCTCGGAGACCAGGTCGTAGACGGCGTCGACACACGCGTCGACGGCGCCCTCGACCCGCTCCTGCACGACGGGCTCGAGCACGTCGGACTCGAAGATCAGCTTGTAGCCCATGCTGTCCCGGTCGACGAAGTCGAAGAAGGAGCGGACCGCACCGATCACACGCTCGTGGTTGTCGGTGGAGCTGGTCAGCGCCTCGCGGACGCCGGTGACCAGCGCCTCGCTGTGCGCGGCCAGGACGGCGATGTAGAGCTCGAGCTTGCCGGGGAAGTGCTGGTAGAGCACCGGCTTGCTGACGCCGGCCCGCACGGCGATCTCGTCCATGCCGGCGGAGTGGTAACCGAGGTCGACGAAGACGCTGCTCGCGGCCTCCAGCAGCTGGATCCGCCGCGCGCTCCGCGGCAGGCGGGCCGTGCGGCGCGGCGCAGGATTCGGCCCGCCGCGGGTATCGCCCGCCGCGGTCGTCGCGCCCAGGTCCGCCATGTGCTCCACCTCATCGTTTCCCAGGGCCGTGAGCGGCCCTGACCCGTCGACAATACTCCCGACCGTCGCGCCGACCCCCGCTTGCTCTGGCAAGCTGCCCGGTGTGTCGGTACTCGCAGAGGTGAATCGGACCAGTGAAGTCTGGCCCGGGGAATTCCTCACCCTCCGCGGGCGGCGGGTGTTCGCGCGCCACGTCGACGCGGCGGCGGCGATCACGGCGCAGCCGGATCCGCGGCCCACGGCGGTGATGATCCACGGACTCGGCGGCTCGTCGATCAATTGGACCGACCTCGGGCAGGTGCTGGCCCCGGTCGCCGCGTCCTACGCCCTGGACCTGCCCGGCTTCGGGCTCTCGGATCCTCCGGTCGACGGCGACTACTCCATCGAGGAGTTCGCGCAGACCGTGATCGCCTACCTGGAGACCCTCGTCGCGGTGCGCGGCGGGGGAGTGCACCTGCTCGGCAACTCGCTCGGCGGCGCGATCGCGGTGCGGGTCGCGATGCTCCGGCCCGACCTGCTGCGGTCGCTGACGCTGATCTCCCCGGCGTTCCCCGACCTGCGGCCGCGGGTGCGGCGGCTGCAGTTCCTCCCGCTCTCGCTGGTGCGGCTCCCCGGGATCGGTCCGGCGGGGTTCCGGCTGATCGCGAGCGCCTACCCCGAGCGGCAGGTCGACCAGACCTTCCGCGAGATCCTCGTCGATCCGCGGGTGATGGGGCCGGTGCGACGGCAGCAGGCCGTCGACCAGGCCGCGGCGCGCGCGTCGATGACGTGGGCCCCGGACGCGCTCGCGGCGAGCTTCAACGCGCTGGTCCGCAGCTGGATCGTCGATTTCGGCGCGACGCACTGGGCGGCGGCCCGGTCGGTGTCGGTGCCCACCGCGGTGGTGTGGGGCGCGCGGGACCTGCTGGTGAGCGTCGGCGTCGCGCCGAAGGTGGTGCGCCACATCCGGGGCAGCACGCTGACGGTGTTCGAGGACGTGGGCCACGTGGCGCAGATGGAGAAGCCCGCCGAGACCGCGCGGATCGTCGCCGACCTCATCGCCGCCGCGGAACGTCGGGACACCCCACCGGCCCGATCGCCCCGCTGACCGGGTCCGGGGGCGTGTCGGTTCCACTCCGACCGCGCCGATCGTGGAATTGTTGACGACGTGAGTAGTCCTTCGAACCCGAGGCGTCCCCGTCCGGACGGGCGTGCGCCGCTGCGGGCCGAGTGGGACCCCATCAACTCCTCCGCTGCGACCTCGGGCGATCACCGCAACCGTCCGCCGCGCGAGCGGGTCTACGCGAAGCAGGGGCGCCTGGGCCGGCTGCTGCGCACCTACGGCTGGCGCGCCTACGCGGTGCCGGTCCTCGCGGTGCTCACGGTGGTCGCCCTGGTGCTGACCTTCGGCGGCGACACCTTCGGGACCAAGAACACCGCCGAGACCTCGCCGGAGGGGCAGCTCTCCCGCAACCCGACGCCGGGCAAGACCATCGTCGGCGCACCGTCGAAGACGGTGCCGGGCCCCGTGCCCCCGGCCGGCGTGCTGCCCGAGGGCGGGCCGTTCACGGAGAAGGGGCAGGGCATCTGGCACGTCGTCCCCGGCGCCACGCCCCGCATCGGCAAGCAGGACGAGGGCAAGCAGCAGCTCTTCACCTACATGATCGCCGTCGAGGACGGCGTCGACATGGGCGCGCTGGGCGGCGACCAGCCCTTCGCGACGATGATCGACCGCACCCTGGCGGACCCCCGCAGCTGGATCCACGACCCCGCCGTCGCCTTCCAGCGGATCGACAAGGGCACGCCCACCTTCACCATCTCGCTGACCTCGCCGATGACCACCCGCTCGGCCTGCGGCTACACCATCCAGCTGGAGTCGTCCTGCTACAACGGCGAGCTGGGGCGCGTCGTCCTGAACCTGGCCCGCTGGGTGCGTGGCGCCACCGCCTTCGAGGGTGACCTCACCGGCTACCGGCAGTACGCCATCAACCACGAGGTCGGCCACGCCATCGGCTACCCGCAGCACGTCCCGTGCCCCGCGCAGGGCGCACTCGCGCCGATCATGATGCAGCAGTCCTTCGGCGTGAAGAATCGCGACATCTTCGATCTCGACAAGTCCGAGGGCTTCGGCAACGACCTCGCCTGCCGGCCCAACGCCTGGGTCGCGCCCGTCCTCAAGTGACGGCCCCTCCCGCCCGACGGTGACCGCCCGCCCGGGCGCCACGTGCCCTCGGGAATGGTGGCGGGCGCACCGTCGTTGAGCAGGAGGTGAGCACCCTGCCCCCGCTTGTGGAACCCGCCGCCGAACTGACCCGCGACGAGGTCGCGCGCTACTCGCGGCACCTCATCATCCCCGAGATGGGGGTCACGGGGCAGAAACGCCTCAAGAACGCGAAGGTGCTGGTCATCGGTGCCGGCGGGCTCGGCAGCCCCGCGCTGCTGTACCTCGCCGCCGCGGGCGTCGGCACCATCGGCATCGTCGAGTTCGACGAGGTCGACGAGTCCAACCTGCAGCGTCAGGTGATCCACGGCGTCTCCGACCTGGGCCGGCCGAAGGGCGAGAGCGCGCGCGACTCCATCGCCGAGATCAATCCGCTGGTCACCGTGAACCTGCACCCGATCCGGCTGGAGCCCGAGAACGCGGTCGAGCTCTTCGAGCAGTACGACCTCATCCTCGACGGCACCGACAACTTCGCCACCCGCTATCTCGTCAACGACGCCGCGGTGCTGGCGCACAAGCCCTACGTGTGGGGCTCGATCTTCCGGTTCGAGGGTCAGGCGTCCGTCTTCTGGGAGGACGCGCCCGACGGCCCGAACGGCGAGAAGCAGGGCCTGAACTACCGCGACCTGTACCCCGTGGCGCCTCCGCCCGGCATGGTGCCCTCGTGCGCTGAGGGCGGCGTGCTCGGCATCCTGTGCGCCTCGATCGGCGCGATCATGGGCACCGAGGCGGTCAAGCTGATCACCGGCGTCGGTGAGTCCCTGCTCGGCCGGCTCATGGTCTACGACGCCCTCGAGATGAGCTACCGCACCCTGTCGATCCGCAAGGATCCCGCCGCCCCGCGCATCACCGGGCTCATCGACTACGACGAGTTCTGCGGCGTGGTCTCCGACGAGGCCGAGCGCGCCGCTGCGGGCAGCACCATCACGCCCAAGGAACTGGTGGAGATGGGTTCCGCCGGTGTCGATTACGAGTTGGTGGACGTCCGTGAACCCGTCGAATGGGAGATCGTGCACCTCGACGGCGCGAAGCTGGTGCCCAAGGGCTCCTTCGAGACCGGCGAGGGGCTGGCCCAGGTCTCCGCCGACAAGAAGCTGGTCCTGTACTGCAAGACGGGGATCCGCTCCGCGGAGGTGCTCGCCGCCGTGCAGGGTGCGGGGTATCGCGACGCCGTGCACCTGCAGGGCGGCATCACCGCCTACGCGAAGCAGGTCGATCCGTCGCTGCCGGTGTACTGATCACACCTCGATCAGGCGCTTGACCAGCTTGCCGGTCGGCGTGCGGGGCAGGCTGTCGACGAAGCGCACGGCGCGGGGGAGCTTGTAGCGGGCCAGTTCCCGTCCGGCGTAGTCGATCAGCTCCTGCGCCAGCGCGTCCGACGGCTCCGTGCCAGGGGCGAGCTGCACGCACGCCAGCGCGGTCTCGCCGAGCTCGTCGTCCGGCACCCCGATCACCGCGACGTCGGCGACGGCGGGGTGCATGATCAGCGCGCTCTCGGACTCCTGCGGGTAGACGTTCACCCCGCCGGTGATGATCATGAAGTCCTTGCGGTCGGTGAGGTACAGGTAGCCGTCCTCGTCGAGGTAGCCGACATCGCCCGTGGTGGCCCAGTTCTCGTGGTCCGGATGCTGTGCGGCGCGGGTCTTCTCGGGCGCGTTGTGGTAGGCGAAGGGCATCTGCTCGCGCTCGAAGTAGATCGTGCCCACCTCGCCCGTGGGGAGGACGGCACCGTCGTCGGCGCAGATCCGGGCGACGCCCAGCCCGGCGCGCCCCACGGATCCGGGGCGCTCCAGCGCCTCCTGCGGGCTGATGAAGGTGGCTCCCGCCGCCTCGGTCGAGGCGTAGTACTCGTGGATCACCGGCCCCCACCAGGCGAGCATCGACTGCTTGACCTCGGCGGGGCACGGCGCCGCGGCGTGGATCGCGACCTTGAGGCTGCTCGAGTCGTAGTGCGCCCGCGTGGCCTCCGGGAGCTTGAGCATCCGCACGAACATCGTGGGCACCCACTGGCTGTGGGTCACGCGGTACTTCTCGATGAGCGCGAGCGCCTCCTCCGGATCGAAGCGGTGCATCATGATGACCGTGCCGCCGACCGACATGGTCACGCCGCAGAAGCGTAGCGGCGCAGCGTGGTACAGCGGCGCGGGGGAGAGGTACACGGTATCGGCGTCCATGCCGTACATCGGCGCGAAGATCGCGGTGTAGGCGTCGGGGGCCTCGTCCACCTGCCCCTCCGGCAGCGGGATCCGGATGCCCTTCGGGCGGCCCGTGGTGCCGGAGGAGTAGAGCATGTCGGTGCCGCGGGGCTGGTCGGTGAGCGGGGCGGAATCGGCCGCGGCGAGCACCGCGTCGTAGTCCTCGAAGCCGGCGATCGGGCCGCCCCACGCGATCGCGTGCCCCGGCTCGGCGAGGGCGGGGAGCTGCAGTGCCTCCGAGACCGCCTCCGTGACATCGGCGCCCGCGAACAGGGCCTTGGCCTCGCAGTCGGCGAGGATGTAGTTCACCTCGCCCGGGGTGAGGTGGACGTTCACCGCCGTCACGTAGAAGCCGCTGCGGATCGCGGCCGCGTACGCCGAGAAGATGCGCAGATCGTTCCCCGCCACGATCGCCACGGTGTCGCCGGGGCGGAGGCCCAGCGCGCGCAGGTGGTGCGCGAGCCGGGTGGACTCGTCGTTCAGGCGGGAGTGGCTCAGGATCTCGCCGGTGGCGGCGTCGATCGCTGCGGGCTTGCCGGGGGAGAGCTCTGCGAAGGCTCCTGGGAACATGAGAACCGCCTTTAACTTCGAGGTGGTCTCACGGTAGCGCCGGGAGCGGGGCGTCCGAAGGGCTTCAAGCGAAGTCGCCGGTCCGCGGGCGCCGGACGTCGTTGCGATCCCGAACGGGGGCCTAGCCGGCGTCGTCGACGGCCGACAGCCAGGCCGCGTAGTCGTCGAGCAGCGCCACCAGCGGCTGGGCGTCGACGGTGCCGAGCGGCTCGCCCCGCAACGCCGCGCGGATCCCCGGCACGCGGGCGGCGATGCGGGAACGCTCGGACAGCTCGTGATGGCTCAGGCCCCGCTGCTCGCCCAGCACGATCCGCCGCGAGTGCGCGCCGCGCAGCGAATCGGCGAGCGCGGCGAACTCCTCCCGGTCCAGCGCCGGCAGGTGCACCGAGAAGCTCATGACCGGGCCGGGATCGGCGTCGTCGCGGTCCTCCGACTCCTCCAGCCAGTCCGCGTACTCCTGGCTCAGGTCGTCCAGGGCCTCCTCGTCGTCGAAGGAGAGCTTCCGGTCCTCGACCGCGGCCCGCAGCGCCGAGACCAGCGCGCGGACCGTCTCCGGATCCGACGACGCCGCGTACCAGCGGTGCGCCTCGTGCGGCACCACGATCCGGCCGGGGCGCCCGGCCGTGAGGCGGGCGCGGACACCGTCGAACTCGGCGACGGTAAGGTCGGGGAACTGAACGGAAACGGTCACGACGGGGCGGGAGTCTGGCACGCCCTCCATTGTCCCGGAGTTCGTTCTAGGGTGGGGGCATGGCCCTCGAAGGTGAATACGCAACCGAGAAGGCCGGCTGGGTCGCGGACCAGCTGGCGAAGATCGACGAGACCGGGACCACCGATTCGGTGTCGGTCGCGGGGATGGCGGTGGTGGTCTTCACCTATCGCGGCCCCAAGTCCGGCAAGCTCTACCGCCGCCCGCTGATGCGGGTCGAGCACGACGGCGCGTACGCCGCGTTCGCGTCGAAGGGCGGCGCGCCCGACAACCCCGTCTGGTACGCATCGCTGCTCGCCAACGACGAGGTCGACGTCCAGGACGGCACCACCGTGGTCTCCGGTCCGGTGCGCGAGATCCACGGCGCCGAGCGCGACGAATGGTGGGCGCGCGGCGTCGCCGCCTACCCGCCCTACGCCGAGTACCAGGAGAAGACGGACCGTGTGATCCCCGTCCTCCTGGTCGAGCCTGGCCGCGCCTAGCGGCCCCATCGCCCGCGCGCGGGTAGATTTCATGAGGTGAGCCCCGTCGAACCTCCCGCGCACGTCCTGTCCACCTTCGGCCTGGACGAGACCGAGCCGATCGCACTCGGCGCCGAGTGGGACGGCGGTTGGCGCTGCGGCGAAGTGGTGCTCTCGCTCATCGCCGACCACGCCCGCGCCGCGTGGTCGGCGCAGGTGCGCGAGGACCTGTACGTCGAGGGCATGCGCCTGGCCCGGCCCTTCCGCGCCACCGACGGCCGGTACGTGGTCTCGAGCTGGCGGGCCGACACGTTCATCGCCGGTTCGGCCGAGCCGCGCTTCGACGAGATCATCTCCATGGCGAACCGCCTGCACGAGGTGACGGCGAAGCTCGAGCGGCCGCGCTTCCTCGCCTCGCCCACCGTGGCACCGTTCACGGACGTCGACTACTTCGGCTTCGCCGACCGCGCCGCGTGGGAGGACAAGCCGCTCGCCATGGCCCGCAAGCTCGGCGCGCTCGACGAGACCGTCGAACACCGGCAGCGCGCGGTCGAACTGGTGATGGAGCTCGCCGCGCTGCGCACGCCGGTGCAGGAGGCGCCGCAGCTGGTCCACGGCGACCTCGCCAGTTCTGTGCTCTTCGCGGGCGCCGCCGCGCCGGGCATCACCGACTTCACGCCGTACTGGCGCCCGCCCACGTGGGCCGCGGCGGTCGTCGCCGTCGACGGGCTCTCGTGGGGCGGCGCCGACGACGGCCTCCTCATGCGCTGGGCCGATCTGCCCGAGTGGCCGCAGATGGTGCTGCGCGCCCTCATCTTCCGGCTCGCGGTGCACGCCGTGCACCCGCGCTCCGAAGCCGAGGCGCTGCCCGGCTTCGAGCACATCGTCGAGATCGGCCGGTGGCTGCTCTGACCGGTGCCCCGGCGGAGCGGCGGATCCTCGTCGCCCACGGCACCCGCTCGGCGTCCGGCATCGCCACGGCCCACGCGATCGCCGAGGCCGTCGCCGCGCGTACCGGCCCGGTCGACGTCGCCTTCGTCGACGTGCGGGGCCCGTCACCGTCCGACCTGCTGCGCGTGTCGGACCGCCCGACGGTGCTCGTGCCCGCCTTCCTCGCCGTCGGCTACCACGTGCGCACCGACGTGCCCCGGCACGTCGCGACGAGTGGGCACCCAGCGGTCACCGTCGCACCGGCGCTGGGCCCGGACCGCGCGCTGGTCGGGGCGCTGCTGCGCCGGCTCCGCGAGGCCGGGTGGCGGCCCGGCGACACCGTCGTGCTCGGCGCCACCGGCTCGTCGGACCCGCACGCGCGCGCAGATGTGCGCACGATGGCCGGGTACCTCGGCGAGGCCGTGGGCGGCGCGGTCCCGGTGGGCTTCCTCGCCGCAGGCAGCCCGACGGTGGCCGACGCGGTCGCGGCCGCGGGGGCTCCGGCGCGGCGGATCTTCCTCGCCGCCTACCAGCTGGCGGAGGGACTGTTCCACGACCGGCTCGCGGAGGCGGGCGCCGACGGGGTGGCCGCGCCGCTCGGCACCGCGCCCGAGGTGATCGACCTGCTCGTCGAGAGATTCGCTCAGAGTCGGTAGTCGCGCAGGGGGATCCGGTCGCCGTCGGCGAGCACGCCCTCGGCGCGCAGTCGCTCCAATTGCTCCGTAGCGATGTGTGCCGCGGGCCGGCCGCTGGCCGGTACCACCCGGTGCCACGGCAGGTCGGAGGCGTCGGTGCGCATCACCCAGCCCACGATCCGCGGCGAGCTCAGGTCCAGTTCCCCGGCGATGTCGCCGTAGGTGCGCACCCGGCCGGGCGGGATCGCCTCGATCAGCGCCCGCACCGCCTCGACCTGCTCCTCGGTGACCTTCGCCATCGTCCTATCCGATCAGGCGGCGCGCGTATTCGCCGACGGTCGCCGGGATCTCCTGCGCCACCATGTGGTCCGACGGCACCGCGATCACCTCGACGCCGCCCGGCATCGCCGCCAGCTGCGCGTCGGTGACGAAGTGGGCGCGCTCGGCGCGCAGCAGCACCGTCGGGATCGACGACGGTGCGCCGACGGCCGGGCGGGCCAGCTCGCCCCACAGCGCCGCGACCGCGGCGCAGCTGATGTCCCACTCCCAGCGGCCGGAGTCGCGGCGCACCAGGTGCTCGGCGATCTCGTCGTCGATCACCGGCTCGGGCACCTGCGCCCAGGCGCCGGACCGCTTCTCCTGCTTCGCCTCCTCGGGCGAGGTGAAGTCGAAGAACTCGATGGTCTGCGCGGCGATCGTGCCGCACATCTCGGGGTCGAGCTCCTGCGCCGGGTCGATGAGAAGGAGGGCGCGCACCAGGTCGGGCCGGGAGACAGCCAGCCGGCAGGCGAGCGCGCCGCCGAGGGAGTGCCCGATCACCGTGACGGGTCCGCCGCCGTTGCGCTCGATCACCTCGGCCAGGTCGGCCACGTGCTGCTCCAGGTGCCAGGGCGGCGCCCACGTCGAGCGGGCGTGGCCGCGCAGGTCCGGGGCCAACACGCGCACGTCCGGAAGCTCGTCGTCCGCGAACCGGCGCCAGCGCGCACCGTGGCCGGTGACGCCGTGGATCGCGAGCACGGTGGGCGCGCCCGGCGCGTCCGGGCCGTAGACGTGGGTGTTGAGCATGCCCTCGATCATGCCCTGTGCGGTGCCGCCGCGAAGCTGTCGGTGGGCTGTGATGTGATCGACGGACGCGGTCGGAGAGGGGGTGCGCGTGAACGCCGGAACCGGGAATCGAGGGACCGACGGTGCGGGGAAGCACCGTCGGCCGCGCCTGCGGCTGCAGTACACGCCCCCGGAGCCGCCCACCGTCCGCGAGTGGGGCGGCACGATCGCCGCGCTCGCATCGCCCGCCACCGGCGAGCTGCCCCTGGACGTGGGCGGCTGGGCGCCGTACCGGATCCGCGGCGGGCCCGGCACGGGCAAGACGTCGGCGCTGGTCGACATCGCGGTGGCGAAGCTCACCGACCCGTTCGTCGAGCCCGAGTCCGTGCTGCTCCTCACCGGCAACAAGCGGGCCGCCGGCGCGCTGCGGCGCGAACTCTCCGCCCGGGTACTCGCGGGCAACGAGGGCGTGCACGCATCGGGCGAGCCGCTGGTGCGCACCGTGCACTCGCTCGCCTTCGCGGTGCTGCGGCTGCAGGCGTCCAGCACCGGCAGCCCGCCGCCCCGCCTCATCACCGGCTCGGAGCAGGACGCGGTGGTGCGGGAGCTGCTGCGCGGCAACGTGGACGACGGCGGCGCCTTCTGGCCGGAGCGGCTGCGGCCGGCGCTCGTCACCCACGGCTTCGCGGGCGCGCTCCGCGACCTGTTCGCCCAGGCCGCGCAGCGCGGCGCCGGCCCGGACGAGATCGAGGACCTCGCGCGGCGGTACAACCGCGGGGAGTGGCTCGCGGCGGCGAACGCGCTGCGCGAGTACCAGGAGACCACGCTGCTGCGCGGCTCCGTCGGCCTCGCCGGCCCGCAGGCCGTCGCCCCCGCGGTGGACGCGGCCGAGCTCATCGACGCCGCCGTCACGGCGCTCGCCTCCGACGATGCGCTGCTGGCCCAGCAGCGCGAGCGCATCCGGTTCCTGCTGGTCGACGACGCCCACAACCTCGATCCCCTGGCGTCGGCGCTGATCCGGCTGCTCGGCACGGGCACCGAGCTCACCGTGATCGCGGGCGATCCCGACCAGGCGGTCAACTCCTTCCGCGGCGCCAGCACCCGCTTCCTGCAGAACCTCGACGTCACGCTCGAGCGGGACGTCCTGCTCGAGCGGAGCTTCCGCTTCGGGGACGAGGTCGCGGGCGCCGTGAACCGCATCTCCGCGCGGCTGCCGAACCGCTTCGGGGCGGTCGCACCCGAACGCCCGAGGCCCGGCACCGCGGCCGTCCGGCTGTTCTCCACCCCCGCGAAGGAGGCCGACGCGATCGCCGCGATGCTGCGGCGCGAGCACGTCCTGGGCGGCGTCCCGTGGGAGGACATGGCCGTCGTCGTGCGGTCCGTCTCGGCGTCGATCGCGCCGCTGCGCCGCGCGCTGGCCTACGCCGGCGTGCCGGTCACCGTGCCCGCCGACGATGTGCCGCTCGCGCGGCAGCGCGCCGTGCACGCACTCCTCCTTGTGTTGCGCGCCGCCGTCGCGCCCGAGGGGCTCGATCCGGCGGAGGCCGTCACCCTGCTGTCGGGCCCCGTGGGCGGCGGCGACCCGCTCACCCTGCGCCGCGTCCGGCGCGCGGTGCGCCGCGCCGACCCGGCGGAGGATCGCGGCTCCGCCGAGATCCTCACCGCGGTGCTCACCGGCGCGGCCGAGTTCGCGCCGTACAAGGCCGTGCTCACCGAGCTCGAGGCGGAGCCGGTGGAGCGCGTGCTCGCCGCGGTCCGGGCCGCGGGCGCCGCTGCCGAGCACGGCACGGTCGAGGAGGTGCTGTGGGCGGCGTGGGCGGCCACCGGCCTCGCGGCCCGGTGGGGCGCGCTCGCCCTGCGCGGCGGCACCCTCGGCGGGCAGGCCGACCGCGACCTCGACGCGGTGATGGGCCTGTTCGACTCCGCCGCCGACTTCACCGACACCCTGCCCACGGCCTCCGTGAGTGCCTTCGTCGAATACCTGGAGCAGCTGCAGATCCCGCGGTCCGACCGCGCCCGGGGGCGCAGCGGGCAGGCCACTGTCCCCGGCGTCACGCTGCTGTCGGCGCACAGCACCGTCGGGCGCGAGTGGGAGGTCGTCGCCGTGGCGGGCGTGCAGGAGGGGCGCTGGCCCAACCTGCGGCGCCGTGGCGGACTGCTCGGCACCGACGAGCTGCTGGACGCGCTCGACGGGATGGATCCGGCGGCGCTGCCCACGGTCTCGCGGTCGCTGCCGCTGCTCGCGGAGGAGCGGCGGCTGCTGCTCGTGGCCTGCTCGCGGGCCCGGCGCACGCTGCTCATCACGGCCGTCGACACCGCCGACGGCGACGGCGACCTGGTGCCCTCGCGGTTCCTGCAGGGCATCGCGCCGTCGGGGGGAGACGACCCGGAGACCTACACGCCGGCGGTGGAGAGCGCACCGTCGGCCTCGTTGGACCTGCGCACCCTCGTGGCCGTGCTGCGCACCGCCGCCTGCGATCCCGCGCGCGAACCGGAGGAGCGCGCCCACGCGGCGCGACAGCTCGCCCGGCTCGCGGCCGACCGCGTCCCCGGAGCGCACCCGGACAGCTGGTACGGCGTGGCCGGCGCCAGCACCGACGATCCGCTGTGGTCGCCCGAGGACGGGCCGGTGGCGCTCTCCCCGTCGAACGTGGAGTCCCTCTCGGCGTGCGCGCTGCGCTGGATGCTGGAGCGCTTCGGCGGCAGCGACGGCGACTCCGCCAAACAGGCCACGGGCAACCTGGTGCACACGCTGGTGCAGGCGGTGGCGGGCCGGATCCCCAAGGACGAGGTGACCCGCTCGCTGGAGAAGGTCTGGGACCGCGTGGATCTGGAGGCCGATTGGTTCGCGCAGCGAGAGCTGGCGCGCACCGAGGAGATGCTGGAGTCCTTCCGGTCCTGGCTCGCGGGCAGCCGTGGCGAGCTCACCGAGGCGGGCGTGGAGATCGGCGTCGACGCGGTGATCGAGGGCGCGGGGGAGGATCCCGACGTGCGGATCCGCGGCCGGATCGACCGTCTCGAGCGTGACCCGCTCGGGCGGGCCGTCGTGGTGGACGTCAAGACCGGCCGCACCCTGCCCACGCAGGCCGAGGGACAGGCCCAGGCGCAGCTGCGCACCTACCAGGTGGCCCTCGCGCACGGCGGGATCGGCGGCGTCCCGGAGACCCCGGGCGGCGGCAAGCTGGTGTACGTCGCGAAGGCGCACAACAAGACCGGCGCCACCGTCCGCGAGCAGGACGCGCTCACTCCGGCCGACGTGGACGAGTGGCTCGGCGTGATCCGCGAGGCGGCGCGCCGCACCCGCGGGCCGCAGTTCCCCGCAACGTTGAACGCGTCGTGCCAGTACTGCGCGGTCGCGTCGTGCTGCCCGGTGGTGGACAAGGGGAGGAGCGTCGTCGATGACTGAAGGATTCCCACACGCGCCGCTGATCTCGGCGGTCGACCTGGCGCACGAGCTGGGCCAGGCCTTCGCGCCCACGGACGAGCAGCGCGCCGTCATCGAAGCGCCCCTCGGGCCGTGCCTCGTCGTCGCCGGCGCGGGCGCGGGCAAGACGGAGACGATGGCCGGCCGCGTGGTGTGGCTCATCGCCAACCGCTACGTCACGCCCGACCAGGTACTCGGCCTCACCTTCACCCGGAAGGCCGCGCAGCAGCTGATGATCCGCGTGCGCAAGCGGCTCGCACGCCTCGCTGGAGCGCCCGTCGTCGACCGGATCGACCCCTCGGGGGAGCTGCGGGCGTCGCTGCGCACCGTCGAGCCCGAGATCAGCACGTACCACGCCTACGCGGGGCGACTGCTCGGCGACTACGGCATGCTGTTGCCGGTCGAGCCGTCGGTGCGCCTCGTCTCCGAGACCGAGCGGTGGCAGATCGCGTACGACGTGGTCACCGGGTGGGACGAGGCGCTGGAGCTGGACCGGAACCCGGCGAACCTCACGGAGTGGGTGCTCGGGCTCTCCGGGGCGCTCGCCGACCACCTCGTCACGCCCGATCAGCTGGAGGCCGACGACGACGAGCTGGAGCGCCTGATCGGGCTGCTGCCGCCCGGGCCGCGGCAGCGGGCCGCGCCGAACGCGGCGCTGCTCAAGGCCGCCGAGGTGCAGGAGCAGCGGCGCCGGCTGATCCCGTTGGTGCGGGCCGTCGCCGCGGAGATGCGGGCCCGCGAGGTGCTCGACTTCGGCAGCCAGATGGGGCTCGCCGCGCAGCTCGCGCTCGCCAACCCCGACGTCGCGGGCCTCGAGCGGGCGAGGTTCGGCGCCGTCCTGCTCGACGAGTATCAGGACACCGGGCACGCGCAGCGCATGCTGCTGGCGTCCCTGTTTGGCGGACCGTCGGGCGCCGCGGCCGTGACCGCCGTGGGCGATCCGATCCAGTCGATCTACGGCTGGCGCGGCGCGTCGGCCGCGAACCTGCCCCGCTTCGCCACGGACTTCCCGCAGGCCGACGGCACCCCCGCCCCGCGCCGCGAACTGCTCACCAGCTGGCGCAATCCGACCGGCGCGCTGGACCTCGCCAACGCCGTCTCCGAGGACCTGCGCAGCCGGGGCGTCCCTGTCTCCGAGCTGAAGGCCCGGCCGGACGCGCCCGAGGGCGACCTGCGGATCTCCCTGCACTCCACCGTGATCGACGAGCGCGACTGGGCCGCCGACGCGATCGCCGAGCAATGGCGCGGCCGCATCGAGGCGGGGCAGGAGCCACCGACGGTGGCGGTGCTCGTCCGTCGCAACGCCGACTCCGCGGGGATCGCCGCCGCCCTCGGCGAGCGCGGCGTGCCCGTCGAGGTCGTCGGCCTCGGCGGGTTGCTGAGCACGCCCGAGGTGCAGGACGTGGTCGCGCTGCTCCGGCTCGCCGTCGAACCGCTCGCCGGCACCGCCGCGATGCGGCTGCTCACCGGCCCGCGCTGGCAGCTCGGCGCCGCTGACCTGCGGGCCCTGTGGAACCGCGCCCGCCGGATCGCGCACACCACCGGCCGCGCGGCCGCGGGCGCCGTCGCCACGGCCGAGCAACTCGACGCCGCCCTCGACGCCACGCTGCCCTCGGAGAGTCTCGACGCCGCGGGCCTGGGCGACGCGATCGCCGATCCGGGGCCGGACGCCGACTACTCGGCCGCGGGTCTGGCGAAGATCCGCTCGCTCGACCGCGAGGTGCGGCACGTCCGGGAACGCCTGGGCCACCCGCTGCCCGAGGTCGTGGCCGAGGCCGAACGGGTTCTGGGCGTGAGCATCGAGACCCGTATCCGCGCGTCCCGGCAGCTCGGCGGCCGCGCGACCGGCCGCGAGCACCTCGACGCCTTCGCCGACGTGGTCGTCTCCTACGCCGAACGGCCCACCGCCACCCTGCCGGGCCTGCTCGCCTTCCTCGCCGCCGCCGAGAAGGTGGAGGGCGGCCTCACCCCGGGCGACGTGGAGGTCGCCACCGACCGGGTGCAGGTGCTCACGGTGCACTCCGCCAAGGGCCTTGAGTGGGACGTGGTGGCGGTGCCGCACCTGTCGGAGGGCATCTTCCCGTCCAACCGGGCGCTGCCCACCTGGCTCTCGACGCCCGCCGAGCTGCAGCCGAACCTGCGCGGCGATCTCGCCGAGCCGGGCGAGACCGACGGCGTGCCCCGCCTCGACCTCGACGGCTGCAACAACCGCAAGGACCTCGAGGACGCCCTCGACGCGCACCGCAAGGCGCTCAAGGGCATGAACATGCACGAGGACGAGCGCCTGTTCTACGTCGCCGTCACGCGCACCCAGTCGGTGCTCCTGCTCTCCGGGCACTACTGGAGCGAGGACGTGAAGACGCCGAAGGCACCGTCGCGCTTCCTCGTCGCGGCGCGCGACCACGCGCCCGACGCCGTCGCCGAGTGGGCCGCCGAGCCCCTCGAGGACGCGCCGAACCCCTTGGAGACCGAGCCGATCCGGCTGCCCTGGCCGCGCGACTTCCTCGGCGCCCACCGCGCCGACGTGGACGCCGGCGCGGAGCTGGTGCTCGCCGAGCTCGGCCGCGGCGCCGACGAGCCCGATCCGGACGAGGCCGACCCGTACGGCTGGGCCGCCGAGGTCACCGCCCTCCTCGCCGAGCGCGCCCGGCAGGCGCAACTGGAGCTGGAAGTCGCCGTGCCCCGGGAGGTCTCGGTGAGCCAGCTGGTGGAGCTGCGGCGCAGCCCGGCGACGTTCGCGAGCCGCCTGCGCCGGCCCGTGCCGTTCAAGCCGAACCCGTACGCACGGCGCGGCACCGCCTTCCACGCCTGGCTGGAGCGCCGGTACGGGGCGTCGCGGCTGCTCGACCTCGACGAGCTGCCCGGCGCGGCCGACGGCGACGCCGGCGCCGACGAGAACCTCGCGCTGCTGCAGCGGCGGTTCGAGGAGAGCGAGTGGGCGGCGCGCACCCCCGTCGACATCGAGGTGCCCTTCGAGATCGCCGCCGCGGGCACCGTCGTGCGCGGGCGGATGGACGCCGTCTTCCGCGATCCGGGCGGCGGCTTCACCGTGGTCGACTGGAAGACGGGCGTGCGGCCCACCGAGCCGGCCGACGAACGCGCCGCCGCGGTGCAGCTCGCGGCGTACCGGCTGGCGTGGGCCCGGCTGCGCGACGTGCCCGTCGACGACGTGCGGGCGGCGTTCTTCTACGTGCGCTCAGGGGAGACGGTGGCACCGTCGGACCTGATCGAGCACCAGGGCCTCGCGGACCTGATCACGAGCGCGGGGGAGGGCTAGGCGGGTTCGCCCTTGTCGCGGGCGATCTTCACGGCGGAGACGACCATCGGCAGCTGCAGCGGCAGCCGGGCGTACGCGCCCAGCTTGAGCGGCAGCGGCTTGTCGGACCACTGCTGCGCCATGTGCACGTTGGCGGGGAAGACCGCGGCGAACAGGGCGGCCGCGGCGACGCCGCCGAGCCGGCGGGTCTTGGGGGCGGCCAGCAGAGCGGCGGTGGTCAGCTCCGCGACGCCCGAGAGCTGCGTCGCGCGGCGGGGCGTCAGTCCCAGCGGAAGGTTCGGCGGCACGATCGAATCGAAGGGCTTCGGCGCGACGAAGTGCAGGGCGCCCATCCCGGCGAGGGACAGGGCCATTCCGCGGGCGAGCTTGTCGGTGCGACGGGCGGGGCCGTGTGTGGACAGCATCTGAAGATTGTGGCAGATTGCTCGTCGGTTCCGCCGGACGTGCTAGACCGGACGGGTAACGACCAGCAATTCTCGCGAGGAATCGTCCAGGTAGGTATGTCCGCACGCACCACGTTCCGCAGACGGAGTAAGTCCGAGCTGACGGATCTCCCCGACCATGCGCTGGTCAGTGTCCTCCGCATCCCCGCGGGCGACTCCACCAACCCGTGGCGCGCCATCGGCGCCAGGATCCTCGTCGCGCTCGGCGCCTTGTTCCTCGCCGTGATCGTGGTCTACCTCGAACGCGACGGCTACCGGGACGCTGCGATCGAGGGCAAGTACAGCGACGAGACGCAGCTCAGCTTCCTCGACTGCCTCTACTACGCCACCGTCTCCCTCTCGACCACGGGCTACGGCGACATCACCCCGGTCACCCAATCCGCGCGCCTGATCAACGTCCTGCTGATCACCCCGCTGCGCATTCTCTTCCTCATCGTCTTGGTCGGAACCACGCTCCAGGTGCTCACGGAGCGGTCCCGCCAGGCGTTCAAGATCCAACGTTGGAGGTCAGCGGTGCACAACCACACGATCGTCGTGGGCTACGGCACGAAGGGCCGCACGGCGGTGAGCGCGATGATCAACGACGGCATCGAGCCCGGCAAGATCGTCGTCGTCGACACCGACCAGGCCGCGCTCGAGGTCGCCGAGATCGATGGACTCGTCACGGTCCGCGGCGACGCCACGAAGGCCGACGTGCTGCGGCTCGCCGGTGCGCCGCGGGCCGCGTCGATCATCATCGGCGCCAACCGCGACGACGCCGCGGTGATGGTCACGCTGACCGCCCGCGAGCTCGCGCCGCGCGCGAAGATCGTCGCCTCGATCCGCGAGTCCGAGAACACCCACCTGCTGCGCCAGTCCGGCGCGGACTCGGTGGTCGTCTCCTCGGAGACGGCCGGCCGCCTGCTCGGCATGGCGACCACCACGCCGTCGGTGGTGGAGATGATCGAGGACCTGCTCTCGCCCGGCGACGGTTTCAACATCGCCGAGCGTGAGGTGACCCGCGTCGAGGTGGGCCGCTCGCCGCGGCACCTGCCGAACATCGTGTTGGGCGTGGTCCGCAAGGGCAACCTGTACCGCGTCGACTCGCCCGCCGTCTCGGTCGTCGAGGCCGGCGACCGGCTGCTGTTCGTCCGCAACGCCGACGTGAAGGCCTCCGGCTAGCTCCGCAGCAGTGCGATGACCGGCGCCATCGCCTCGAGGTTGTGGTCGATCACCGTGACATAGCCGATGCCGAGCCGCTCGCGGAGCTCCCGCAGGCGGTCCGCCATCGCGCCAGGGGAACCGACGAGCACGCTGATGTAGTCCGCGGGTGCGTCCTCGTCCCACGTCACGCGCGGGGTGAGTCCCTCCGGCCGGCCGGTGCCGGTCGGCAGGAGGGCCTGGATCACCGTGTTGATCTCGACAGTGCCGGCGCGCTCGCCCAGCAGGCCGTTCAGCCGCGCGATCCGACTCGCCGCCTCGGCCTCCGTGGTCAGCCGCAGGCGGCCCGCGTCGTCCGTGCGCGCGCCCGACAGCCCGACGACGTCGGCGTGCCGCGCGGCCACGCCCAGCAGCCGGTCGCCCCACCCGGCGATGAACAGCGGCGGCCCGCCGGGTCGCGCCGGGCGCGGCGTCTGCTTCTCGTCCGCGAAGGCGGCGCGCAGCGCGGCCGCCGTGGCGTCCAGCAGGTCGACGCGCTCGCGCGCCGTGGGGAAGGGGATGCCGGCCCGCTCGAACTCGGCGGCGGCGTAGCCCGCGCCGAGCCCGAGCTCCACCCGTCCGTCGGTGAGCAGGTCGACGGTGGCGGCGTCGCGCGCGAGGAGTGCCGGGCTGTAGAAGGGCGCGTTGAGCACGAAGGTGTTGAGGCGAACCCGCTCCGTCGCCTCGGCGGCGAGCATCATGGCGGGGAAGGGCGCGAGCATGCCGAGGTGGTCGGGGACGCCGATCACGTCGAAGCCGAGCTCCTCCGCGCGGCGGCACCGCTCCACCCAACTCGCGCGTGACGTCGCGGCGCCGAGCGCCACGCCGAACCGGAAGTCCTGGACCATGCGGCTCAGTCAACCAGCCGAATCCCGGAGGCGACGGATCCCGTAGTTTTAGACCTGCAGGTACAGAACTGCTACCGTGTGCACATGCCCCGCCCGATGACGTTCGACCCGGATGCCGCGACCGACGCTGCGATGCAGGTGTTCTGGCGCCAGGGATACGCGGGCGCGACGCCCGCGACCCTCGAGGCCGCGATGGGGATCGGCCGCAGCAGCCTCTACAACTCCTTCGGCAGCAAACAGCAGCTGTACCTGCGTGCCCTCGACCACTACGTCCGCGAGGAGTCGCGGCAGGTGGTCGACATCCTCGCGGCGCAGGGCCCGGTCCTGCCCCGGTTGCGCGCCGTCATCGACCACGTCGTCGCGCTCTCGCTGCGCGATGCGGAACACCGCGGATGCCTCGTCACGAACGCCGCGATCGACCGCGCGCGCGACGACGACGCCGTGCGCGCGCTCCTGCAGCGCGTCGTGGACGAGCAGACCGCGGCGTTCGCCGACGCGATCGAAGCCGGCAGGCGCACGGGGGAGATCGCGGCCGGCGTCGATGCCGCCGCGACGGCGGGCCTCCTCGTTGCGGCCCTCAACGGGATCCGGGTGCTCGCCCGGATCGATCCGTCCGAGGAGCGCCTCGCGGCGCTCGCGGACGCCGCGCTGCGCGGGCTCGCCTCCGACGCGCCCTGAATCCGCCCGACCCGAACCGACGACACGAAGGACGAAACATGGACCTGCAGCTCACGGGCAAGACCGCGGTGGTCACCGGCGCCAGCAAGGGGATCGGGCTCGAGACCGCGCGGCTCCTCGCGCAGGAGGGGGCGATCGTCCACGGCGTCGCCCGCACCGTCCCCGAGCCGGTGCCGGGCGTGACCTTCCTGGCGCGCGACCTCACCGACCCGTCCGCCGCTGCCAGCCTGGCGGAGGCCGTGGGCCCGGTCGACATCCTGATCAACAACGTCGGCGCCGCGCTCCCGGCCAGCATGCACGCGGAGGGCTTCCTCGGGATCGACGATGCGACCTGGCTCGGCACGTTCGAGCTCAACCTGTTCGCCACCGTGCGCGTCACCCGCGCCCTGCTGCCGTCCCTGCTGGACCGCCGGGGCGTGATCGTCAATGTCTCGTCGATCGGCGCCCGCGCCCCGTACCAACCGGTCGACTACGGTGCGGCGAAGGCAGCTCTCACGAATCTGAGCAAGGCGCTCGCGGAGGAGTTCGGCCCCGTCGGGCTCCGCTCCCTGACGGTCTCGCCCGGGCCGACGCGCACCGCCAACTGGGGCGATCCGCATGGCTACGCGGCGCACCTCGCCGCGCAGGCGGGCGTCCCCCTCGACGACTTCCTCGCCGGCGTGCCCGACGCGATGTCCATCGTGCTCGGCAGGCTCAGCGAGCCGGAGGAGACCGCGGCTCTGATCACCTACCTCGCCTCGCCGCGCGCGGCGAACCTCACCGGCGCCGACGTCGTCGCCGACGGCGGCACACTCAAGGCGGTGTAGCGCGTCAGTCGCCCGTCGCGGCGGGCCGGTCGGTGGCCGCGTACTGCGACCACGAGCCGGGGTAGAGACGGCCTCCCGGGAAGCCCGCGTGCTCCGAGGTGAGCAGGTCGTGGCACGCCGTGACGCCGGAGCCGCAGTAGGCGATGAAGTCCGCGCCCGGCCGCAGGCCGGCCTCCTCGAATCGCGCGCGGAGGGTCGCGCGGGGGAGCAGCGCACCGTCGGACACGTTCTCCCGGCACGGCACGCTGACAGCGCCGGGGATGTGGCCCGCGCGCGGGTCGACGGTCTCGTTCTCGCCGCGGAACCGGTCCGCGGGGCGCGCGTCGATCACGGGGACCGCGCCGCCGGCCGCCTCGTCGATCGACGCCAGCCGGTCCGCGGGCCACGGTCGCGGGGTGAAGCGCGCGGGCACGGGGTCGACGGTGCCGGTGTCGTCGAGGGGGCCGAGCGGACCGTCGAGCAGCGCGGCGGATTCGCCGAGCGCCCGCAGCAGCCACACGAGGCGCGCGGCCATGACGCCGCCCGCGTCGTCGTAGGCGACCACCGTCGCACCGTCGCCGATGCCCGCCGCGGAGAGCCCGGCGGCGAAGGCCTCCGGCGTGGGCAACGGGTGCCGGCCCTCGGCGGACGACGGGGGAGCGGCGAGGTAGCCGTCGAGGTCGACGAACACCGCGCCCGGCAGATGGCCGGCGTCGTAGGCCTCGCGGGTGGAGCGCCCGTCGAGGTAGCAGCGGGTGTCGGCCAGTATCACGCCGGGGTTGGCCCGCACCCACGCGGCGTCCACGAACGGTTCGATCATGCCGTCAGCCTACGATGATGAGCGTGGCGAAGCTCAGTCTGACCGTGCCCCCGCTCCTCTCCCGCTATCACGTCGACCGCGCCGACGAACTGCGCGCCGACGAGACCGCGCTCGACGCTGCCTGGGCGACCGCGAAGGTGCTGCGCATCGACCCGCGCGGCCGCTTCGACCTCGACGACACCGACCTCGTCTTCGCCCGCGGGCACGAGGTCGCGCCGTCGCGCCCGGCTGACGCGGTGCTGCTCGGCCGGGTCGACGGGGCGGTCGTCTTCGCGCTGCGCGTGGACGTCTTCGACGGCGCCGACCTGCGCATGCGCGGGCACCTGCTCTCCGCGGTGGACTCGGCGCTGCTCGCGCAGGCCCTCGGCATCCTCAATTGGCACGCCACCGCCGGCTTCTCGCCCGTCGACGGTGCGCCGACGCTCCCCGGGAAGGCCGGCTGGGTGCGCACCACCGCCGACGGCCGCGAGGAGTTCCCCCGCACCGACGGCGCGATGATCACTCTGGTGCACGACGGCGGCGATCACGTCCTGCTCGGCCGCCAGCACCAGTGGCCGGAGAGGCTGTTCTCGCTGTTCGCCGGGTTCGTCGAGCCGGGCGAATCGCTGGAGCAGTGCGTCGCGCGGGAGCTGCACGAGGAGGCGGGGATCGAGGTCGACGAGATCACCTACGTCGCCAGCCAGCCCTGGCCCTTCCCGCGCTCGCTGATGCTCGGCTTCACCGCCCGCGCCTCCCGCGACGCGGTGCTCGACTTCCGCGACGGCGAGATCGCCGAGGCGCGGTGGTTCAGCCGCCGGGAGGTGCGCGACGCGCTCGCCGCCGGCGACTGGAGCACCGACGCCCCCGACGCCCCGCTGCTCCTGCCCAACTCCATCTCGATCGCGCGCGCGATCACCGAGGCCTGGGCGGCGCAGTAGGTCTCCACCCGGATCTCCACCCGCGGGCCGAGGCCCTCGGGCCGCCGCGCTCGTAGCGTCCTTCTCATGAGCTACGTACGCGGATTCCTTCCCTGGATCGTCCTGGCGATCGCCTCGTCGACCGTCGGCTGGCAGTGGGGCGCCGTGACCGCGCTGGCGGTCACCGTCGCGCTGCTGGTGCAGGATCGGTGCGCCGGGCGGCCGGCCGGCGCGCTCGAGCTCGGCGGCGCCGGCTACTTCGTCGCGCTCGCGGCGATCGCGTTCGTCGCGCCGCACTCGCCGCTCGAGGCCTACGACGGCGCGCTCTCGTCGGCGTGGCTCGCCGTGATCGCGGGGATCGGGCTCGCGACGGGCCGTCCGTTCACGCTGGCGATCGCCCGGCGGTCCGTCGACGAGGAGACCGCGGAGCACCCGCTGTTCCTGCACGTCAACGCGGTCATCACCGCGGCGTGGGCGGGATCCTTCGCCGCGACCGCCCTGCTGGGCGCGGCGTGCGTCGCGCTGAGCGAGCCCGAGCCGGTGCGGATCGCGGTCCAGGCGCTGGGCTTCGCCCTGCCGGCGGTGTTCACGCGGGCGTACGTCGCGCGGGTCGGCGAGCGGCGGGCCGTGCTCGTGGCGGCGTGAGCGCGGAACGAGAAAGTCCGGTCATCCGTCTCAGGGATCGCCGAGACGAAGGACCGGACTCTCGTCGGATCGGACGGGTCAGACGCCGAGCTTGCGCTTGACGTCGGCGAGGGACGGGTTGGTCGCGGTGGAACCGTCCTCGTACTTCACGGTGGGCACCGTCTGATTGCCACCGTTGACGCCCTCCACGAACTGGGCGGCCGCGGGATCCTCTTCGATGTTGATCTCGGTCCACTCGATCCCGTTGGCCTTGAGGCCCGTCTTGAGGCGGTTGCAGTAACCGCACCACGTGGTGGTGTACATCGTCAGCTGGCTCATGCCTTGACTCAACCACGCCGCGCCCGCACTGCTTCCCCGGCCCCGACCTGTCGGACCGGGCTGGAATACTCGACGGTGTGATCGAAGCACTGGACCCGGAACAGCAGGAGGCGGTTCTCGCGCCGCGCGGACCGGTGTGCGTGCTGGCGGGCGCGGGCACGGGCAAGACCCGCACCATCACCCACCGCATCGCGCACCAGGTGTCCACGGGGCACGTCGCCGCAGGTCAGGTCCTCGCCGTCACGTTCACATCGCGGGCGGCGGGGGAGATGCGGGCGCGGCTGCGCGGGCTCGGTATCGGCGGTGGCGACGGGAACCCGGGCGTGCAGGCCGTCACCTTCCACGCGGCTGCGATGCGGCAGCTGCGGTACTTCTGGCCCCGCGCGATCGGCGACACCCGCTGGGAGCTGCTCGACAACAAGTTCCCGGTGATCGGCCGCGCCGCCCGCGACTGCGACCTCCGGCCCGAGACCGACACCATCCGCGACCTGCTCAGCGAGATCGACTGGGCGAAGGCCTCCCTCGTCACCCCCGAGACGTACGCGAAGGCCGTCGAGGATGCGGGCCGCACCGCGCCCATGGCGCCCGGCACCGTCGCGGACGTCTACGCGGCCTACGAGCGACGCAAGACCGATCAGGACGGCAACCGCCTACTCGACTTCGACGACCTGATCCTGGTCACGGCCGCGATCCTCGAGGACAACCACATGATCGCGGAGGAGTTCCGCGACCGCTACCGCAGCTTCGTCGTCGACGAGTACCAGGACGTCACGCCGCTGCAGCAGCAGCTGCTCAACGCCTGGCTCGGCGAGCGCGACGACCTCACCGTGGTGGGCGACGCGAACCAGACCATCTACTCCTTCACCGGCGCCACCCCGAACTACCTACTCGACTTCACCCGCCGCTTCGAGGACGCCACGATCGTCCGGCTGCAGCGCGACTACCGCTCGACCCCGCAGGTCGTGGCGCTCGCCAACAAGGTGATCGGCGCGGCGCAGGGCCGCGTCGCCGGCACCCGCCTCGAACTGATCGGCCAGCGCCCCGAGGGGCCGGCGCCGATCTACGCCGAGGTCGACGACGAGCCCGCCGAGGCGAAGCTCGTCGCGAAGCGGATCCGCGAGTTGCTCGCCCGCGGCGTCCCCGCCAGCGAGATCGCCATCCTCTACCGCATCAACGCCCACTCGGCCGTCCACGAAGCCGCGCTCACCGAGGCCGGCATCCCGTACCAGGTGCGCGGCGGAAGCGCCTTCTTCGAGCGGCCCGAGATCGGCCAGGCCGTGCGGGCGCTCATGGAGCGCGCGGGCCAGTTCGGCGGCGTCGCGGGCGAGGAACTGCTCGCCCTCGTGAAGGGCGCGCTCGAGCCGCTGGGCCTCACCCCGGAGGCGCCCGACGGTGCCCGCGCCCTCGAGCGCTGGCAGGCGCTCGGCGCGCTGGTCGAGCTGACGGCCGATCTCGCCAAGGAGCGGCCGGGCCTCACGCTGGCCGAGCTGATCGGCGAGCTCCGCGCCCGCGCCGAGGCCAAGCATCCGCCCACGATGCAGGGGGTCACGCTCTCATCGCTGCACGCGGCGAAGGGCCTGGAGTGGGACGCGGTCTTCCTCGTCGGCCTCACCGAGGGCTCGGTGCCGATCTCGCAGGCCATCGCCAAGGGCGATCCCGAGCCGATCGAGGAGGAGCGCCGCCTGCTCTACGTCGGCGTCACCCGCGCCCGGGAGCACCTGCACCTCTCGTGGGCGCTCGCCCGCAACGAGGGCGGGCGCAAGACCCGCAAGCGCACCCGCTTCCTCGACGTGGTCGCCGGGCAGGCCGACGCGGGCCGGCCGCGGGTCGAGTCCGGGCCGAGCAAGGGCAAGCGCCGCACCTCGGACGTCTGCCGCGTGTGCGGCGGCATCCTCGACACTCGCGAGGAGAAGCTGCGCTCGCGCTGCGAGGACTGCCCGTCCGACCTCAACGACGCCCTCGTGGAGGCGCTGAAGATCTGGCGCACCGGCCAGGCCCGCGACCAGCAGGTGCCGCCGTACACGATCTTCTCCAACGCCACCCTGTTCGCGATCGCCGAGCACCAGCCGCGCACCCGCGCCCAGCTGGTGCGGATCAACGGCATCGGGTCGACGAAGATCGACAAGTACGGCGACGAGGTGCTCGCGCTCGTCTCCGAGCACGCGTAGCGCTCAGATGTCGAGGTCGTCGACCTCGGCGAAGGACTCGCCACGCTCCATGAGCACGCCGAAGTGTGCGAGCCGCCGCTTGTCGACCGCCGTCGAATCGGTCGCGGCCTGCCAGTAGCCGTACGGGCGCACCTCCCCGCGCGGCAGGCCGCGCTCGCGCCGGAAGTGGTCGCGAACGGCCCGCATCTCGGTCCGCTCGCCGGCCGCCCACAGCGTCGTGCCCGACGGTGCCTCCCGCGCCGCGTCGAGCAGCGGGCCGTCGACGCGGATCACCTCGACGCCCGCGGGCGCGTCGAGCTCGTCGATGACCTCCTGGTCCGCGGTGCGCACGTACGCGACGCCGCGGGCACCGTCGGGCCAGTGCCGGAAGACGGAGTGGAGCGCCGCGACGGCGGAGTCGTCGGCGAGGAGTAGGGCGGGACGCCCGGATTCGTGATCGGGGACGAAGTGCGGCCGCGGCCCGACGAGCGGCACC
This sequence comes from Tsukamurella sp. USMM236, assembly GCF_037148755.1. Taxonomy (NCBI): domain Bacteria; kingdom Bacillati; phylum Actinomycetota; class Actinomycetes; order Mycobacteriales; family Tsukamurellaceae; genus Tsukamurella; species Tsukamurella sp. USMM236. The sequence continues at coordinate 124,107 of NZ_JBBCSS010000004.1, read as the reverse complement.
TGCTCGCCCGGCCGGACCGCCTCGATCCAGCGCATCATGGGGGAGTCGTGGCCGTGCCGCAGCACGTCGAGCTCGATCGTCTCGGTGGCGGGGTCGAAGGTGCGGACCGTGTAGATGCGCGACGCGGGCTCGCCGCCGTCGAGCGCGGGCACGCTCAGCCGCACCGCGAGATTGGGCAGCGCCCAGTCCGAGTGGACGACGGTGCCGCGCAGCGCGCCCCGGACCCGGACGAACGGGCCGGTGGCCTCGGAGACGGCGAGGACCGTCAGCGTCAGCGCCTGGATCTCGCGCGTGGCGTGGCCCTCGCTGGCGAGGACGGCGCGGGCGCGTTCCTCGGTCGGCTCGGCGGCGTCCGTGGGGCGGTCCGTCATCGGGGGTCCTCTCGTCGTGATCCAGGAGCTTGAGCAAAGGCTACCCTAATTCATTTCGATAGTCCGCACACTAGTCGCGTGGAATCCGGAAACGCGCAGGTCAAAAATAACTTGTGCGAATAGTTTCGTGCGCATACTGTGGAACACGACCGCACGGGATGACGCGCGAGGTACTGCCTCGCCGCCGGAACGTGATTGACCAGCGCGCGAAAGGAGGCAAACGAAATGAACAACGCAATCATCAACGCAAGCAAGCAGTTCACCGCAGCAGAGGGTGGAGTGTTCGCAGCAGTAGCGGTTCGTATCGAGGCCTCCCACGCCCTGCCCGGCATGTCGCCACGTCTGTGGCGACTGCGCCAGGAGCAGGCGACGTACGCCGTCGATCACGAACCGCTCACGCGCCCCGTGTGTCTCTCGCGACGAGGTTAGGTCCTTAGACCCACCTCTTCACATTCACCACGGGCCCCGCAGCAGCGCGGAACCCGTGGATTCACGGTCTCTCGTCACCCCCGCCCCGTCGGGGATCGAGGACCGCCACACACGGTTCGCGCACCCACCCGGAAGAAACATCCCGTGCGCCTGACCGGGCGCCGCTACCGAGGCCACCTGAACCACAGGTGGAATGGTGACCAGAAGTGCCGACCATCATGGACGAACGACCAGTCGTCCGCACCATCGATTCGATCAGTATCACCCGGACGACCAGTATCGAGAGCCGCGTGCCCTGCCGGGCCGGGGATCCCGACCTGTGGTTCGCCGAGGCCCCGTCGGACCTCGAGCGGGCCAAGACCCTCTGCGAGACCTGCCCCCTCCAGCGCGCCTGCCTGGCCGCCGCCCTCGAGCGCGGCGAGCCCTGGGGCGTGTGGGGAGGCCAGATCTTCGAGCAGGGCGTCGTGATCGCGCGCAAGCGCCCGCGCGGCCGGCCGCGGAAGAATGCGGCCTGATCGCAGTGAGCCCCGATCCGAGAGGATCGGGGCTCACTCGTTTCCGGGGCGGGGTGGCGTCGCCGCCCCCGATGATCCCCGAGGGCCCGACGTCCGCCGCTGTGACGGACGTGCGGAAAGTCGCTCCGGCGTTGTCCGCGAAACCATTGCGACCGCACAGTGATGCGGCGCACAGTGGATCCACGCCGATTCGACTGACAGTGAGGACGCCCGATGACGGACCAGACCACCGAGGCCCTGGCGGAGGGCATCGCCCGCTCCCGCGACACCGACTACCTCGACATGGAGGCGCTGCTCTCCGATGAGGAGAAGGACCTGCTGGTCAAGGTCCGCAAGTTCGGCGACAAGGAGCTCCTGCCGATCGTCAACGACTACTGGGAGCGCGGTGAGTTCCCGTTCGAGATTCTGCCGAAGCTGCGCGAGCTGAAGGTCGTCGGCGACACCATGACCGGATACGGCATCACGCCGATGACCGCGGTCGGGCAGGGGCTCGTGTCGTACGAGCTGGGCCGGATCGACGGCAGTATCGCCACGTTCCTCGGCGTGCACGTCGGCCTCGCCATGCAGTCGATTTACATCCTCGGATCCGAGGAACAGCGGCAGCGATGGCTGCCGGCGATGGCGAACCTCGACAAGATCGGCGCCTTCGCGCTCACCGAGCCCGACCACGGCTCCGATTCCGTGGCGCTGGAGGCCACCGCGACCCGCGACGGGAGCGACTGGATCCTCAACGGCCTCAAGCGCTGGCCCGGCAACGCGACGTGGTGCGACGTCATCGTCGTCTTCGCCCGCGACACCGGCGACGGCAAGGTCAAGGCCTTCGTCGTGGAGAAGGACGACCCCGGCTACAGCGCCACCAAGATCGGAGGCAAGGTCTCGCTGCGGATGGTGCAGAACGCCGACATCGTGCTCGACGACGTGCGCGTCCCCGACGACCGCCGCCTCGTCAACTGCAACGGCTTCCCCGACGTCTCCAAGGTCCTCATGGGCACGCGCAACGCGGTCGCCTGGTCGTCGACGGGGCACGCCGTCGCCGCGTACGAGATCGCGCTGACCTACGCCCAGCGGCGCACCCAGTTCGGCAAGCCGATCGCCGCCACGCAGAGCGTGCAGGGCAAGCTCGTCGAGATGCTCGCCGACGTGACCTCGATGCAGCTCTACTGCATCCGCCTCGGGCGCCTGCTCGACGAGGGAGCGGTCACCGACACCATGGCCGCGCTCGCCAAGTACTACTGCAGCGTCAAGGCGCGGCACGTCTGTCGGATGGCCCGCGATGTGCTGGGCGGCAACGGGATCACCCTCGACTTCCACGTGATGCGGCACCTCTGCGACATGGAGGCGCTGGTCACCTACGAGGGCACCGCCGAGATCCAGTCGCTGCTCGTGGGGCGGGAGGTCACGGGGAAGAGCGCCTTCGTCTGATCGCTGTCGCGGAATCGCGCGAACGCCGCCGCGCCGCGTGATACACATCACAGTGCGATCGCATACTGCGATCGCAGCCCCGCGGGGCGAGTGAGAGGCGGCACGCGATGTCCATCGATCCGGTCCTGATGCCCACGGCCACATCACCGATCCGCGACAAGGTGGTCACGGCGAAGGAGGCGGTGCGCCTCGTCCGCGACGGCGACCACCTCGTGCTCGAGGGCTTCGCCGGGCAGGGCTTCGCGGAGGAGCTCGTGCTGGCGCTCGAGGAACGCTTCCTCGCGACGGGTTCGCCGAAGGACCTGTCGCTGGTGTTCACGGTGGCGCAGGGCGATCGGGGCGAGCGCGGCACCGTCCACCTGTGCCACGACGGGATGATCAAGCGCGCGATGGGTGGCCACTACGGCATGGCCCCCGCGCTGCAGAAGCTCGCGCTCTCCGGTGAGATCGAGGCGTACAACCTGCCGCAGGGTGTGATCGCGCAGTTGCTGCGCGACACCGGCGCCGGCAAGCCGGGGCTGATCACCCACGTCGGCCTGGGGACCTTCGCCGACCCGCGGCTCGGCGGCGGCAAGGTCAACGACGCAACCACCGAGGACCGCGTCCGGCTGATGGAGATCGACGGCCGCGAGTACCTCTTCTACAAGGCCTTCGACCGGCTCGATGTCGCCTTCCTCCGCGGTACCACCGCGGACCCGAGCGGCAACATCACCATGGAGAAGGAGGCGCTCACGCTCGAGGCGCTCGAGACGGCGATCGCCGTGCACAATAAGGGCGGCCTCGTGATCGTGCAGGTCGAGCGGATCGCCGAGCGCGGATCGCTGAATCCGCGGGACGTGAAGATCCCGGGCGCCCTCGTCGACTGCGTCGTCGTCGCGACCAGCCCCGCGCACCACACCCAGTCGTGGGGTTCGCAGTACAACCCGGCGATGAGCGGCGAGATCCGCCAGCCCATGAGCTGGATCCGCCCGATGCCGCTCGACCCACGCAAGGTCATCGCCCGGCGCGCCGCGCTGGAACTGCGCCCGAACTCGGTGGTCAACCTCGGCATCGGCGTCCCCGAGGGGGTCGCGGCCGTCGCCGCCGAGGAGGGCGTCCTCGAGTACCTCACGCTCACCGCCGAGCCCGGCGTCATCGGCGGCATGCCAGCGGGCGGAACGGATTTCGGTTCCGCGATCAACGCCGACGCGATTCTCGCGCAGCCCTCCCAGTTCGACTTCTACGACGGTGGCGGGCTCGACGCGGCCTTCCTCGGCATGGCCCAGGCCGATGTCGACGGCAACGTCAACGTCAGCCGGTTCGGCCCGCGCCTCGCGGGCGCCGGCGGGTTCATCAACATCAGCCAGAACGCCAAGGCGGTCTACTTCCTGGGCACCTTCCTCGCGCCGGCGCGCACGGAGGTCTCCGACGGTGCCATCGTGACCTCGGACGGCCCGGCCGCGCCGAAGTTCGTCGCGTCCGTCGACCAGCGCACCTTCTCCGGCGAGTACGCGCTCAAGGCGGGGCAACCGGTCATGTACATCACCGAGCGGTGCGTCTTCCGGCTCTCCGAGCGCGGCATGGAGCTCATCGAGATCGCGCCCGGCGTCGACCTGCAGCGCGACGTGCTGGACCTGCTGGGCTTCGAGCCCGTCATGGACGGCCCGCCCGCGATCATGGATCCACGGATCTTCCGGGACGACCCGATGGGGCTGCGCGACGACCTGCTGTCCGTGCCGCTCGAGGCGCGGTTCACCTACGACGAGAAGCGGAACCTGTTCTTCATGAACTTCGAGGGCGTCGCGGTGCGCACCGAGGAGGAGGTGGAGCGCGCCGGGGTGGAGATCGAGCGGCGGCTCGCGGAGATCGGGCGGCCCGTCAACGTTGTGATCAACTACGACAACTTCGTGCTCGGCCCGGACCTCGTCGACGAGTTCGCCACCCGCGTCCGCCGGATGAGCAAGTACTACGAGTCGGTGACCCGATACACCACATCGGCGTTCCTGCGGCTCAAGCTCGCCGACCACCTCGCCGATCGCGGCCTCGCGCCGCACCTGTACGAGAGCCGCACGGAGGCCGTCGCCGCGTCGAAGCCGGCGGACGGGGACTGAGCGACTACGCCGCGGCCTGGGACAGGCACACGAGGTGCCCGTCGGGATCGCGCACGACGGCCATCCGCTCGCCCCACGGTCGCTCCTCGGGTGGGTCCACGACGGCGCCGCCGCGCGCCGTCCACGCGCCGACGACGCCGTCCAGGTCCGCAACGGCGAATCCGAGGGCGACGGCGGTGTCGCTGGGCGTCGCCGGGCGCTCGTGCAGCATGATCTCGACGCCGTCGGCGGTGGCGAGCCACGCCAGCTCGTCGGCGGCGGCGGTGCGGCGCAGGCCGAGAAGGCCCGCGTAGAAGGCCAGCGCCGGGTCCAGCGCGGAGACGGAGACGACGAGGCGGGAGATCGACGCGGTCATGCGCCCGACACTACGCCCGGCGGCGCGGACCTCGCGGCGGCGCTGCGTGTGCTCGGGCGCCTGCGCGAGGGATGGTCATTCGTCGCCGTCGAGCAGCGGCACCCAATGCTCGACGATCGCGCGGTACGGCGCCTCGGCCTCCATCTGCGAGCAGATGCCGACCATGCCGAGCAGGACGCGGAAGAGCATCACGTACTCGGGCGGCAGGGCCAGCTTGCGGCCCGTCTGGAACTGCTCGCCGCGCACGTCGGTCGCGGTGTACGCGGCCTTCATCAGCCACTTGCGGGTGAAGTGGAAGCTCTCGGACCGCAGCGGATCCACGTACGGCGCGAGGTAGCCGCGGATGTCCTCGGGCGTGATCTCCAGCCGAGGCGGGATGAAGCCCTGGCTGCGCAGCAGAGGGAACAGGGCGTCGTAGTCCTCGTCGCGTGCGAGTCGCAGGATCTTGCCGACCGCCGGCGGTATGCCGCCCGGGTACTCGGCGACGGCGCCGAAGTCGAGGGCGACGAGCCGCCCGTCGGGCGCGATCATGAAGTTCCCGGGGTGCGGGTCGCCGTGCAACAGGCCCGTCCTGGCGGGCGCGCTCACCTCGAACTCGGTGAGCTTCGAGGCGGCGTCGTTCCGCTCCTCCTGGGTGCCGTTCGCGATGACGTCGCGCAGCGGCCGCCCGGTGACCCACTCGCTGATGATCACGGTGGGCGCGCTGGCGAAGACCTTGGGCACCTGGACGTTCGGGTCACCGTCGAAGGCCTTGGCGAACTTGCGCTGGTTGGTGGCCTCGTACCGGTAGTCGAGCTCGGCCTCGGTGCGGTCGGTGAGCTCCTGCACCAGCGACTTCACGTCGGCGCCCGGCGTGAGCGGCTTGAGCACGGAGCTGAGCCGGCCGAGGGCCTTGAGATCGGCGCGCAGGGCCTCGTCGGCGCCCGGGTACTGGACCTTGACCGCTACCTCCCGACCGTCGGACCACACACCGCGGTGCACCTGACCGATGGACGCGGACGCAGCGGCCTCGTCGTCGAAGGAGCTGAACCGGTCCCGCCAGCCCGTGCCCAGCTGCTGGTCGAGCACCTTGTGCACGGTGGCCGCCGGCATGGGCGGCGCCTCGTTCTGCAGCTTCGCGAGGGCGTCGCGGTAGGGGGCCGCGTACTCCGGCGGCACGGCCGCCTCCATCACGCTCATGGCCTGGCCGAGCTTCATCGCGCCGCCCTTGAGCTGCCCCAGGACCTCGAAGAGCTGCTCCGCGGCCTTGGCCTGCAGCTCCGCGTTCACCTCGTCCTTGTCGGCGCCGGCGAGACGCTTTCCCCAGCCCACCGCGGTGCGGCTGGCCATGCCCAACGGCAGCCCCGCCAGCTTGGCCGTGCGCTTCGCACTGCCACGGGTGATCTCGGACATCTGGCCCCCTGGAGTCAGCCTGCCGCCTCGGCCGCGGGAGCGGGGACCCCGCATCCGCACCCGGGGTGCATGAACCATCGTCGGACGGCGATCGCGCTGCCCTCGACCTCCAACGTACAGCCGAGGGCGTCCGGCGGGTCCGCCGAGTCCCACCGCCCGGCGGCGACGGCCGCCACCTGGTGCGCGGCCACCGCACCCGTGATCCGCAGGATCTGCGCCGAGGCCCGCCCCGCGCGGCCGAACAGCTGGCAGGCGAGCGTGGGCCACCCGGGATCGGCGTCGGCCCGGGCGCGGTCCAGGCACCGCAGGCACGGGCCCGCGCCGGGCAGCACGAGCGGCCCGACGATCCCGGCACCGTCGCGCAGCACCACGGGCAGGTGCGGCACCCGTTCCCGCATCAGCCGCGCCACCAGCACGGGATCGGGGGAGAGGGCGTCCGCGAGCACGACGAGGTCGACGCCGCGGCCGGCGGGCGTCCAGCTCCGCGCGGTCCCGGCGGTCACCCGGACCTCGTCGAGGGCGGCGAGCTCGCCGAGCACCGTGTCGGAGACCGGGCCCCGCCCGTGCAGGTGGACCTGCAGGGGCGCGTGCGGCGGTTCCGCCTCCAGCAGCCCGTGGCCGCGGAGCGCGTCCAGCAGCTCGGTGACGTCGGACGGGGTCATGCCCAGGTCGGCGGCGCGGCGCTCCAGCTCGCGGGCGGTGCGGAAGGACTGCAGCCAGCGCAGCAGCCCCGCCGTCGCGTCCGGAGCCAGCCACGGCGGCGGTTGCAGCACGGGCGCGCCGGTCGCCGAGGCGCCCAGCTGGACCAGCGTGGGCGGCCGGACCACCACGGTGAGATACGGGTTCAGACGGTGCCGCATGGCTCCAGTCGAGCACGCCGGCGCACCGTGAACCGTCCGGAATCAGCGGTTATCCACAGGCGGATACCGGTGTTGATCAGGGGCGACGCGGCGCGGCGGAGATCTCTCGCGCGGTCACCGGTGGCGCGGCGACGAAGACCTCGCGCCGGAACCGGCCGAACAGAGCGGCGCTCTCCCGCAGCAGTGCCCGCCGCGAGCCGCCGACCGCCGCCAACGCGCGACCGTGGTCTGCGGCGACCACGATCGACACCGCGCAGGCGAAGCCCTGCCAGAGGGCCCCGATCGCTCGCCGCCGAGCGGGCGGGGTGGCCGCGAAGCCCTCGCTGAGGCGGTCGCGCTGGAACCGGATGTGGTACTGCTCGTCGTCGAGGATGCGGCGGCTGACCTCGGCGAGGAGCGGATCGGGCGACTGCGCGAGCGCCCCGTAGTAGCTGACCGCGATGAGTTCCGCGACGGTCAGCACGAGCAGCTCGCAGCGCAGGCCGAGGGCGCGACGGGCGCGCACGAAAACCGCGTCCGACCAGTGCCCGTCGAGCAGTTCGCCGCCGCCCGCGCGGATCAGCTCCGCGAGGAGTCGTGCGTGCTCGTTCTCCTCGGCGACGAACAGCCGGACCGCCGCGGCGTACGCCGGGTCGCCCGCGGCGTCGGCGTGCGCGGCCAGCGTCGCGCCGTCGCCGCTCTCACCGACCTGGAAGCGCTGCAGGCTCGCGATCACCGCCGGCGGCAACTCCGCGCCGAGGGACCACGCCGGGTCCGGTCCGCGTCGTCGTGCCCGTTCTTCGAAGTGTTCGACCCATTCCATCCCTCCTTCATAGCCCAGTAAAGCTGAGATGAAGGTGAGTGGATTCGGTCAGTTCCCGTCGGAAGCGCCGCCGGACTCGCGTCCCAGCCGCTCGATCGCGGCGATCGGATCGTCGAGGTCCGAGGCCTCCGCGCTGGACGAGTCGCCCAGCAGTCGGTCGATGAAGGCCGCGGGCGCGTCCAGGTCGGCGGCGTCGGGGATCAGGTCGGGGTGGGCCCAGATGCCGTCGCGCTCCTCCATCGAGGTGGCGTTCAGGATCCGCTCCCACAGGTCGGCCGCCTCGCGCACCTTGCGGGGGCGCAGCTCCAGGCCGACGAGCGTGGCGAAGGTCTGCTCGGCCGGGCCGCCCGATGCGCGCCGGCGGCGCATCGTCTCGCGCAGCGCGGCGGCGCTGGGCAGCCGGTCGGCGATCGCCGCGTGCACGACGTCCTCGACCCAGCCCTCGATGAGGGCCAGCAGCGTCTCGAGGCGCTCGAGCGCGGCGGTCTGCTCCGGCGTGGCCTTGGGCTGCAGCGCGGCGCCCTGCGCGGCCATCAGCTCCTCGAGCTTCGACGGGTCCTGCAGCGCGGTCGGGTCCAGGTTGCGGGAGAGCTCCTCGATGCCCGACATGTCGATCGTGATGCCGCGGGCGTACTGCTCGACGGTGTCGAGCACCCGGGCGCGCAGCCACGGCACGTGCGAGAACAACCGCTGGTGCGCGGCCTCGCGCGCCGCGAGGAAGACGAGGATCTCCTGGTCCTTGACGTCGAGGTCCTTGCTGAACGCCTCGATCGCCTCGGGCAGCAGCGCCGCGGTGTCCTCGGGGCCGAGCGGCAGGCCGATGTCGGTGCTGGTGAGCACCTCCTTCGACAGCGAGCCGAGCGCCTGGCCGAGCTGCGTGCCGAAGGACATCGAGCCGATCTGGCTGAACATCCCCATCATCGGCGCCGCCATCTCGCGCGCCTCCTCGGGCATGCTCTGCATCCACGAGCCGGAGATCTTCTCCGCGACGGGGTTCACCAGCCGCTTCCACGTGGGCAGGGTCTTCTCCTGCCAGTCGACGGGGGTCCACGCCGCCGTCTTCTGCGGGCCCGCCGGGAGCACGGTGGCACCGTCGAGCCAGAGCTGCGCGAGGTGCATCGACTCCTCGACCGCCTTGCGCTGGCCCTCGGAGACGGGCTCGTGCTTGCCGAGGGTCTGGCGCGCGAGCTGCGCCGCGAGGGTGTAGTTGACGGGCTCGCCGGTGCCGGCACCCGGGCCGGTCATGCCGGTGCCCATGCCGGAGATCATCTGGCCGAGCTGGCTCAGCATGTCGCCCAGCTGCGACATGTCGAAGGGCTGACCGGCGCCGAACGGCTGGTCCCGTCGGCCTTTGCCGTCGTCACCGCCGTCGTCGCCGGAGGAGAATCCGAAGGGCAGGTCATTCATGACTCCACGGTACTGCCCCGGTCCACCCCGGGCCGCTCCGTCCGTCACGCTCTGCGCGAACATCCCGCGCGAACGGCGGCGGCTACGCTGTGGCCCGTGACGGAACGCAGGATCACGACAGCTCTCGCCGCCCTGGTACCGCTTCTGGTGCTCGTGTTGCTGGGGATGTTCGTGACGGTGCCCTACGTCGCCGTCGGCCCGGGGGACACCGCCGACACGCTCACCACGTACGCCGAGCGCGACGCCGACGGCAAGGTCGTCGACCGCAGGGTCATCACCATCGACGGTCTGCCCGTGCATCAGCCCGCCGGTCAGTTGCGCTTCACGACCATCGCCGTGACCGACGGCCTCAACCTCTACGGCGCGCTCGCCAAGTGGGCGAGCGGCGCGCAGATCGCGCCCCGCGACGCCTACTACCCGCCCGGCGCCACCCGCGAGCAGATCGAGGCGGGCAACCGCGAGCAGTTCACCGGCTCCGAATCCTCCGCGACCGTCGCGGCGCTGCGGTACCTGAAGATCCCGACGGCCGTCGGCGTCGTCGGCCTCAGCGAGGGCGGACCGTCGCAGGGCAAGCTGCGCGAGGGCGACGTCGTCGAGGCGGTCGACGGTGCGCCCGTCGCCGCCCCCGACCAGGTCGCCAAGGGCCTCGAGGGCAAGAAGAAGGGCGACGTCGTCACCGTCACGGTCCGGCGCGCCGACGGTGCCGCGCAGGTCCCCGTCACGCTCGCCGAGTCCGAGGGCAAGCCGCGCCTGGGGATCGTCGTGGGGCAGGTCCCCGCGGACCCGAAGATCCGCATCGGCTTCGGCGTGCAGCAGGTCGGCGGGCCGTCGGCCGGGCTGATGCTCTCGCTCGGCATCGTCGACCTGGTCGAACCGGGCGACCTCACGGGCGGGAAGAACGTCGCCGGGACCGGCGAGATCGCCTCGGACGGCAAGGTCGGGCCCATCGGCGGTATCGAGCACAAGCTCCAGGGCGCCAAGCGCGACGGTGCCTCGGTCTTCCTCGTGCCCGCCGCCAACTGCGACGCCGCGAAGTCCTCGCCGCCCGCGGACCTGCAGCTGGTGAAGGTCGAGACGCTCGACGGCGCGATCCAGGCGCTCGCGGACGTCCGCGAGGGTCGCCCCGCGCCGTCCTGCTGAGCGCCCCGCGGGTCGCGGAGCGGGGTCAGTCCTCGTCGAAGGTGGCGAGCAGTCCCTGGATCAGGCCCGGCGCGAGCTGGTCGGCGCGCAGCAGGTCGGAGTCCGCGAAGGGATCGTCGTCGTCGGGCTGCAGCGTGAGCAGGGTGATCCGGTGGCCGTCGCGCAGCACCGCCGCGACCATCCGCGCCGTGCGCCGGCCCGGGTGGCTCTCGGCGGCGGCGCGGCCGGCCCGGTCGGCGGCGTCCACATCGGCCAGATGGGGCTCGAGCGCGCCGTCGAGATCCGCCTCCGCGGTCGGCGGCAGCACGATGATCTCCTGCACCAGCGCGCACCCGACGACCTCGTCGGGCCAGGTGGTGGTGGCGAGCACGTGGTTGAGCTCGGTGCTGCCGCCCCGCGGGTCGCCGGGCAGCGGCTCCTGCTCGATCACGGTGAGCGAGGCACCGTCGTCGAGGATGTCGGCCCACTCGGGCTGACTGGTGGCGAGCAGCGAGGTCGGGACGAGCCCAAACAACTGGGGCGGCTGGCCCCAGCCCTGCGGTTCCACGAACTCGATGGCCTCGCGGGCCGCGCGGCCCAGGGCCGCCTCGTCGAATACCTGCTCCGGCTCGTCGTAGGTCACGCGCCCATGATCGCATCCCGGGGCGCGCGCGGTACCACGTCGGTGAGCACGCGCGGATCCCATCTCGGGCAATCCGTACAGTGGTTGTCGTGACGACACCTCGTGCCGCGGGCATTCCCACGCTGTCCCGCCGGGCAAAGATCCTCATCGCGATCGCCGTGGTCCTCCTGGCGCTGCTGCTCATCGGGCCCCGGGTGGTGGACGTGATCACCGCCTTCCTCTGGTACGGCTCGCTCGGCCATGCCGGCGTGCTCCGGACCGTGCTGCTCTCGCGCCTCGGCCTGTTCGTGGTGACGGGCGTGGTGCTGGCGCTGTTCACGTTCGCCGGGATGTGGCTGGCGTACCGCGTGCGGCCGGCCTTCCTGCCCTCGCCGACGGACGATCCGGTGGTGCGGTACCGCGCCGTGGTGACGAGCAAGCTGAAGACCTTCGCGATCGTGCCCTCCCTGCTGATCGGGCTCATCGCCGGCATCTTCGGGCAGTCGGCGTGGCAGCAGGTGCTGCTGTTCTTCAACCGCCAGCCCTTCGGCGACACCGACGCCGAGTTCGGCATGGACATCGGCTTCTACGCCTTCACGCTGCCCTTCATCGAGTTCGTCCTCGGCTTCCTGTTCGCAGGCCTGATCGTCATGTTCCTGGCGAACCTGGTCGCGCACTACGTCTTCGGCGGCATCCGCCTGGCGGGCCGCGAGGGCTCTCTGTCGCGCGGCGCGCGCATCCAGCTCGCCGCGATCGCCGGCGTCTTCCTGCTGACCAAGGCCGTCGCCTACTGGTTCGACCGGTACGCCCTGGTCTACTCGAACCGGTCGCCGATGTTCACCGGCGCGAACTACACCGACATCCACGCGATGCTCCCGGCGAAGGCGATCCTCACGGGCATCGCGATCATCTGCGCCGCCGCCTTCTTCTTCGGCATCGTGCTGCGCGACCTGCGGGTCCCCGCGATCGCGACCGTGCTCATGCTGTTCTCCTCGCTGGTGGTCGGCGTCGGCTGGCCCACCGCGGTGCAGACCTTCTCCGTCGGCCCCAACGCGGAGAAGGAGCTGCCCTACATCGCGCGGAACATCGCGGCGACGCAGGAGGCCTACGGGCTCGCGAGCGCGAAGTACGAGAAATCCGATCCCAAGGCCTCACCCGAGGCCCTGCAGACGCTCACCGCCAAGGACGCCCCCTCGCTGCAGAACGTGCGTCTGCTCGACCCGAACGTGGTCTCGCAGGCCTTCTCGAACTTCGGCGGCCTCAAGGACTACTACCGGCTCTCGGGCAAGCTCTCGGTGGACCGCTACGACGTGGGCGGCAATCAGACCAACGTGCTGCTCGCGCCGATCGAGCTGGACCCCGGCAAGACCCCGTCGGACTGGACCTCGCGGCACATGGTCTACACCCACGGCAACGGCCTGATCACCGCGCCGGCCGGCCAGGTCGACCAGGTGGTCAGCGAGAGCGGCCGCGACGCCGTGAACAACAACAACGCGGGCGGCCAGCCCGTGTTCACGCGCAACGGCGTGGCCGGCAGCAAGGCCGTCACGCAGCCGCGGATCTACTACGGCGAGATCATCGGCTCCGATCCCGGCTTCTACTCCGTCGTCGGCAGCACGGGCGACCCGCGCGAGCTCGACAGCGACACCGAGCGCTCGCGCTACGAGGGCGACGGCGGCGTCGGGATCGGCAACTGGTTCACCCGCCTCGCCTACGCGATCAAGTTCACCGAGCGGAACATCCTGCTCAACGGGAACATCGGGCCGGACTCGAAGATCATCTACCAGCGCGACCCGCGCGACCGGGTCAAGCAGCTCGCGCCGTTCCTCACGGTGGACACGAAGACCTACCCGATGGTCGACTCGCGCACCGGCCGGATCCTGTGGGTGGTCGACGGCTACACCACGCTGCCGAAGTACCCGTACGCGCAGCAGACCTCGCTGTCGGACGCCACCGGCTCGCGCCAGCAGACCACGCCCGGCCAGCAGGCGCAGCGCCGCCAGGTGGACGAGAAGGTGGGCTACATCCGCAACTCGGTGAAGGCCACCGTCGACGCCTACGACGGTTCCGTGCACCTCTACCAGGTCGACGAGAGCGATCCCGTCCTCAATGCCTGGAAGAGCGTCTTCCCCGGCGTGGTCGAGCCGAAGAGCGCGGTGCCCGCCGAGGTGGCGCAGCACTTCCGCTACCCGCAGGACCTGTTCGAGGTCCAGCGCTTCCTGCTGCAGAAGTACCACACGTCGGACCCCGACACCTTCCGCCGGCAGAACGACGTCTGGCAGGCTGCCGCGGCGCCGAACGAGACGCCCGACAAGGACGGCCTGCAGTCCCCGTACTACTCGGTGGCGTCGGCGCCCGGCGGTGGCCCGGCGCAGTTCCAGCTCTCGTCGATCCTGCAGGCGAAGGACCAGCCGTACCTCGCGGGGCTCGTCTCCGTGTCGTCGGAGGGTGAGGACGCGGGCCGGCTGCTGGTGCGCGACATGCGCGAGCTGCCCGGGCGCCGGACCCCCGGCCCGATGCAGGCGGCCGACCTGATCAAGGGCGCACCGCCGGTCGTGGCCGACAACGCCAACATCCAGGCGCTCAACCCGCGCTTCGGCAACCTGCAGGCGATCGCGCTCGCGAACGGCGGACTGACCTACGTCTGGCCGATGTACGCGCAGTCGACGGGGGAGCGGGCCGCGCCCAAGCTGATCAAGGTGCTCAGCCTCAACCCGGTCACGGGCGGCGCGGGCTACCGCACGACGGTCGCGGCGTCGCTCACCGACGCCGGGTACCGGGGCGTCGACGCCGCGCTCGCGACGGCGGCGACGGGCGTCTCCGGCCCGACCCAGGGCCAGACGGTGCCGGGCGCGACGCAGCCCGGCCCGGACCAGCCGCCCACGCAGGCGACCGTGCCCGGCGCCGACACCCCTGAGGTGCAGGCCGCGGTGAAGGCCGTTTCCGACGCCTGGAGCTCGGTGCTCTCGGCGCAGCGCTCCGGCGACCAGGTCGCCGTCGGCCAGTCGATGAAGCAGCTCGGTGACGCGATCACCAAGCTGCAGGCGGCCGAGGCGAAGGCGCGGGGCGGCAACTGATCTCAGCTCTCCGGCCGGGGCGGCGACGCCCGGCCCGGCCGGAGAGACGAGCGTCACGTTCAACTGATTTGCACATCGTGAGCGCATTCCAGTAACGTGGTGTTTACCCGACGCGGGGTGGAGCAGCTCGGTAGCTCGCTGGGCTCATAACCCAGAGGTCGCAGGTTCAAATCCTGTCCCCGCTACTAGGTCGAAGGCCCCCGGAGAAATCCGGGGGCCTTTCGCATTCCGGAGCCCTTTCGCATTCCGGAGCCCTTTCGCATTCTCCGGGTAGTTCCACGGCGGTGGGTACCGTCGGGGCGTGGCCACGGAACTCCATCGGATGCTCGCCGGCGAGCGCTACCGCGACAACGATCCGGAGCTCGTCGCGATGCGGAAGTCCTGCGGCCGGCTGCTCGACCGGTTCAACGTCACCGCCGCGGACGACGACGCAGTGCGCTCTCAGATCCTCCAGGAGCTCCTGGGCGGCATCGGCGAGGGTTCCTGGGTCATGCCGCGATTCCAGTGCGACTACGGGGCGCACATCACGATCGGCGCCAACAGCTTCCTCAACTACGACGCGATCCTCATGGACTGCGCGCAGATCACCATCGGCGCCGACTGCTCGATCGGGCCGCGCGTGCAGCTGCTCACCGCGCTGCACCCCGTCGAGGACCACGCCGCGCGGCGGGCGCGGTGGGAGACGGCCGAGCCGATCACGATCGGCGACAACGTCTGGTTCGGCGGCGGCGTCATCGTGTGTCCCGGCGTCACCATCGGCCGGAACACCGTCGTTGGCGCGGGCAGCGTGGTGACCCGCGACATTCCCGATCACGTCGCCGCCGTCGGCAATCCCTGCCGCGTCGTGCGCTCGCTCCCTGCCGAGTAGCTACCCGCTCGCGCGGACCTCGGCGACGCGCTGCCGCACGCGCGGCGCGACGTCCTCGACGAACCGCCGGCACTGCTCGTAGTCGTCGTCCTCGGCGCCGAAGACGAAGGTGTCCATGCCCGTGTCCACGACGAGACCGGTCAGCTGCTCCGTCCACTGCTCGACGGTGCCGCGGAAGGGCTCGTCCGACGGCTGGTCGTCGATGGACCCGAAGATGTTGTAGACGCGCCGGATCGACGCGGGATCGCGGCCGGCGGCGCGCGCACCGTCGTCGATGGCGGCGTGCCGTTCGGGCAGGGTCGCGGGCGGGAAGAAGGAGTTCGACGGTGCCCACCCGTCCGCGTGGCCGCCGAGGAAGCGCAGCAGTTTCGGCCCGCCGACG
Organism: Tsukamurella sp. USMM236; assembly: GCF_037148755.1. Classification (NCBI taxonomy): domain Bacteria; kingdom Bacillati; phylum Actinomycetota; class Actinomycetes; order Mycobacteriales; family Tsukamurellaceae; genus Tsukamurella; species Tsukamurella sp. USMM236. Next base: position 108,396 of record NZ_JBBCSS010000004.1, on the reverse strand, counting down.
CCCAGCCAGACCCCGATGTCGTGCGCGGGGCGCGGGCCGGGATGCACCCCGTCGAGCCGGTAGTGCTCGCCGTGGAAGCGCACGGACCGGTCGCCCGACCACATCAGGCGGATCACCTCGACGGCCTCCTTGAGCGCCCCGGCGGCCTCGCCGGGGCTGCGCTCGGGGCCGCCCATCGCGGCGATCGCGGGCCAGAACGCGCCCGCGCCGAGGCCCAGCTCGAACCGGCCCTCGGACAACAGGTCGAGGGTCGCCGCAGCCTGCGCCAGCACGGCGGGCGGCCGCAGCGGCAGATTGGCCACGTCGGGGAAGACCCGCACCTCCTCGGTGCGGTCGAGCAGCGCGCCGATCAGCGTGAAGGTGTCGACGAAGGCCTGCTGGTAGGGGTGGTCCTGCACCCCCAGGAACTCGACCTTCCCGTCCGCGAGCTCGGCGAGGGCGAAGCAGTTGTCGAGCGCCGCGGCGGACGGGGTGACGAACAGGCCGAATGCGACGGGACGCAGGTAGTCCATGTCCGCCAGCCTAGGCCCCGCCGCGGGCCCGGGCAGCGGTACGGGCATCCGTCCGGATCGGCATCGGCGGCGCCCCGGCCTGGCTACGCTCGGCCTGTGCCGACCAGCGCAGACTTTCGGGCGTGGTGCGCCGCGAGCGGGTACGCCGAGGGCGCGATCCCGGAGGCGGACCGCCGCGGGCTGCGCCTCGTCTCACTCGCGGCGTACGCCTCGGCGGCGGTGAGCTTCGGCTTCGGGGTGATCGGCCTGGCCTTCGGCGGGCCGCACCAGGTGATGCTCGTCAACGTCGTCTCCGGGGCCGCGCTGGCGCTGGTCCCGGCGCTGGGGCGATTCGGAGCGCTGGTGGCGCCGACGGCGTTCTTCGCCGTCGCGACGGTCACGCTGTGGAGCCTGTGCGTCCTCCTCGGCGAGGGCGTGGGGCTGCTGTACTACTACCTGGTCATGGCGGTCGGCGTGCCGATGATCGTGGGCGTCCGCCGGATCGTCGCCGCCACCGCGGTGGTCGTCGTGTGTCTCTCCGCGATGATCTACCTGCACTTCACCGTGCCCGAGGACACGGGCCTGGTGCCGCACTGGTTCGCCACCACGGGCTTCGTCGTCAACGTGATCGCCGCGGCGTCCCTGGCGGTGGCGATCGTCGGGGCCGGGCTGTTCCAGATCGAGCGCGCGGACGCCGCGCTCGAGGAGGAGTTCCGGCGGTCCGAGGCGCTGCTGAACAACATCCTGCCGAGGTCCGTCACGGAGCGCCTGAAGGAGCCGGGCCACGCCGAGGTCGCGGACTCCTACGACGACGCCTCGGTCCTGTTCGCGGACATCGCCGGGTTCACCGAGATGTCCAGTCGCACCGCCCCCGCGGACGTCGTCCGGTACCTCGACCGGCTCTACACCACCCTGGACGCGCTGGTGGAGCGCCACGGGCTCGAGAAGATCAAGACCACCGGGGACTCCTACATGGTGGTGAGCGGCGTCCCCGAACCGCGCCCCGACCACCTCGAGGAGCTGGCGCGGTTCGCGGTGGCGCTCCAGGGCGCGGCGGCCGGGGTGACGAACGCCGACGGCCGCGCGACGCCGCTCCGGATCGGCCTCGCGGACGGCCCCGTGGTCGCCGGCATCGTCGGATCGAAGAAGTTCTTCTTCGACGTCTGGGGCGATGCCGTCAACGTCGCGTCCCGGATGGAGTCGACGGGGGTCGTCGGCCGGATCCAGGTGACCTCATCCGTCCACGACCGGCTCGGCCGGGCCTTCGCCTTCGAGGAGCGGGGCCTCATCGCGGTCAAGGGCAAACCGGACCAGCGGACCTGGTTCCTCCTCGGCGAGCACGCGCGGTGACCGCACCGCGTGGAGGGACGGTTCAGCAGCGGTCGCAGTACCGGTTTCGGATCACGCTGATCGGGACGGTTCCGATCCTGTGACGCGCTCGGCAGAGTGACCTGTCATATCCGGACGAGTCCCCTCGTCCGCCTCAGCCGCAGGAGACCAGCATGCCCACCCTCGTCATCGTCGCCTTCGTCGGACTGCTCGGGCAGCTCGTCGACGGCAGCCTCGGGATGGCCTTCGGAGTGACGGCGACGACCTTCCTGGTCGCGCTCACGACGCTCTCGCCCGCCGCCATCAGCGCGACGATCCACCTCGCCGAGATCGGCACCAGCGCCGTCTCGGGCGCATCGCACTGGCGCTTCGGCAACGTCGACTGGAAGGTCGTGCGCCGCATCGGCATCCCCGGCGCGATCGGCGCGTTCATCGGCGCGACGGTGCTCTCCAACCTCTCCACCGAGGTCGCGAAGCCGCTGATGTCCACGATCCTGCTGCTGCTCGGCCTGTACGTGCTGCTGCGCTTCACCTTCCGCGGCATCGATACCAAGAACCTGGGCAAGCCGCTCAAGTCGCGCTTCCTCGCGCCGCTGGGCCTGTTCGGCGGCTTCGTCGACGCCACCGGTGGCGGCGGCTGGGGTCCCGTCGGCACGCCGGCACTGCTGGCCTCGGGCCGGATGGAGCCCCGCAAGGTGGTTGGCACCATCGACACCAGCGAGTTCCTCATCGCGCTCGCCGCGTCGCTCGGCTTCCTCGCCAACCTCGGCGGCGAGGGCGTGAACTTCGCCTACGCCGGCGCCATCCTGCTGGGCGGCGTCATCGCGGCGCCGTTCGCCGCCTGGCTGGTGCGCCACTTCCCGCCGCGCCTCCTCGGCGCCTCGGTGGGCGGCCTGATCATCCTCACCAACGCCCGGACCCTCGTCGGCAAGAGCGGCCTCGCGCTCGATCCGGGGACGCAGCGCGTCGTGTACATCCTCATCGTCGCCGGCTGGATCGCCGCGTTCGCGTACTCCTTCGTGCAGTACCGCCGCGACGCCGTCCTCGAGTCCGCCGATTCCATCAGCGATCTCGCGGCCCGCAACGCCGCTGCGACCGAGGATCCGAAGGAGCCGGTCCCGGCCTGATCACCGCGCTGCTTCGTCTTTCCGTCCGTAGGCTGGGCGGCATGGACGTCTGGACCGCGGACCCGCAGCGCGACGCCGGCCTGGTGGCGACGCTGCGCTACGCGTGGGCCCGGACCTCCGGCGCCACCACCGATCCCCAGGACGACGCGTTCGTGGAACAGGTGCGGGCGTGGTGGATCCGCGACGAGCGCACCGTGTTCCTGGCGGGGGAGTCCATTCCGGGCGGCGGTGGCGCGGCCGCCGGCATGGTGACGCTCCACGAGTACCGGCGGATGCCGGTGCCGGGCGCGGCCCCATCGGCCTGGGGGTACCTGGGGCATCTCTTCGTCCTGCCCGCGGCGCGGGGCGAGGGGCACGGCCGGGCGTTGATCGAGGCGGTGCAGCGCGCCGCCCACGACCGCGGCTACCGGCGACTGGTGCTCTCGCCGAGCGAGGAGTCGATACCGCTGTACCGCCGCACCGGTTTCCGCGCGGCGGACGAGCTCATGGTGTGGGAACCGGGCCCCGCCGCCACGTCGTGATGGTGGCGGGCCCGACGCCCCGGTCGAGGCCGCGCACGAGCACGGCGCAGCCGATGCCCGAGAGCACCATGCCGATGGTGAACACGGCCGGGTAGCCGAGCGCATCGCCCACGGCGCCGCCGGCGAATCCGGCGATCCCCTGCGCCGCGACCACGGCGCTCGCGAGCAGCGTGTAATCGGCGCCCGCGTCGTCGCGCTCGCACGCGTCCATCATCAGCGTGAACAATGCGACCAACGCGGCGCCGCCGAAGACGTGCTCGAGCAGCGTTGCCGCGATCACCATGCCGCCGCCGCCGATCCCGAGCGCCGCGATCACGTACAGCCCCACCGCCAGGCTCTGGCTGACTCCGCCGAACAGCAATGCCGTGCGCCGCCCGTGCCGGAAGGCGAGCCAGCCGCCCACGGCCGATCCGGCGAGGGCGCCCGCGGAGCTCAGGGCGCCGCTCACCAGCGCGATCTCCCGCAGGCCCAGGCCCGCGTCGTGCAGGAACGGGCCGGAGACGGACGACGCCATGGCATTGCCGAACTTGTAGGCGGCCAGGAGCCCGATCAACGGGATCACCCCGGGCCGGCGCAGGCGGTGCCACCACGCCGTGCCCAGGCCCTCGCGGCGGACGTGCTCGACGGGGCGGGGCGCACCGTCGGCGGGCTCGTCCCGCGCCAGCAGGACGACGGGGACCGTGCACAGCAGGATCAGCCCGCCCAGGGTGAGCAATAGGACGCGCCAGCCGCTCTCCGCGTAGATCCACAGCAGCCCGCCGCCGCCGGCGATCATGCCGAGCCGGTAGGCGCCCGTCTGGATGCCGTTGCCGAGGCCGCGGTCGCGGGGGCCGAGGAGCCGCACCGCGAGGCCGTCGGTGGCGACGTCCTGGGTGGCGGAGAGCAGGTTGATGGCGGCGATGGCGACGAACAGCCACCGCAGGGACCCGGTGAGGTCGGTGGCGGCCAGGGCGAAGGCGACGCCGGCGGAGCCGAGCTGCGTGGCGAGGAGCCACCGCCGGCGCGTGCCGATCCGGTCGACGGCGGGCGCCCAGAGGAACTTCAATCCCCAGGGGAGGTAGAGGAACGAGGTGAGGCTGATCGCGGTGAGGGACAGGCCCGCCTCGCGGAGCAGGACGGGGATCGCCTGCGTGAAGAAGCCGAACGGGAGTCCCTGGGCGAAGTACAGCCCCGTCAGCAGGAGGAGCACGCGCAGTCGCACCCCGCGATTCTGGCAGTTCGCGCCGGAAGCGGGGCGACCAGGTCTCAGCGGGCGGGACGAGGCGGTCCTCTGGGGTGCGACGCGAAAACGCCTGTGGCGGCCGATTCACGAGGAATCGACCGCCACAGGCGTCAGTCTCTGTACAGCGGGTGCGACTTAGCCGCGGCCGCCGCAGCTCGGCCACGCGCCGATGCCCTGCGAGGCCAGAACGTTCTCCGCGACGCGGATCTGCTCGGCACGCGAGGCGTTGTGCGGCAGGCCCGAGCCACCGTTGGCGGACCAGGTCGACGGGCTGAACTGCAGGCCGCCGTAGTAGCCGTTGCCGGTGTTGGTGTTCCAGTTGCCACCCGACTCGCAGGCCGCGATGGCGTCCCAGTTCACGCTGTCGGCGTTCGCAGCACCGGTGCCGAAGGCAACGGGAGCGGCGACGATCGCGCCGGTGACGGCCATCATGCCCAGGGTCTTGCGGATGTTCTTCAAGGTGTTCCTTTCGCCGGTGCGCATGCCAGGACACAGCCCGATTGGGGCGGAGGTGTCGGGGAAAGACATGGACCGTGCCTTCTCTGTCGGGCACGGCGGTGGGCTGAGGACGATCGCTCAACCGGCTTCGGCGACGTGGTGCGTCACGCTGGAAGCGGTCCGGCGCCCGAGGAAGATGCTCTCGTTTCGGCGGCGGGCCCACACATACGCGGTGGTTCGTGGATTCAATTGTGTTCCCGCTGAGCGGGTCGAGATGAACACTAGGGGCCTATCGGCGCGGTGTCATCCCCGCCGCGGGACGGTCGCGGTTTGATAACGCTTCGGTCACGATCGGCTGTGAGGACCGTAAGACCAGGTCACCCCGGAGATCGCTAGCAATAGCTTGCATAGGCAATGACCTGCGAAAAGTGATGGCAATCACAAGGGAAATGTGGCTCCCGTCACGGAGCACGAGGTTACGGAACGGTGTACGTGATCGCGCCTCGACCGACGACGAACGGCGGCGGTGCCGGCCTTTCCGCCGTCACCGCCGCCGTCCGGCAGCGCTCTTCTCCGTCGCTAGTGCGCGGTCGCCACGACGTCGCCGTCGTGGTCGTCCACCCGCCCGCTACTGGTGGCTCCGCCGCCGCTGAAGCGCTGCAGGAAGGCGTCGCGGTACGCGGGGAACCGTCCCTCGTCGATCGCGCGCCGGGCCCCGGCGGTGAGCGCGGTGAGGAACCGCAGGTTGTGCCGGGTCACCGCCTGCACCGCCGACGGTGCGTCGGTGCGGTAGAGGTGGTGCACGTACGCGCGGTTCGGAGACGGTGCCGCCCCGTCCCGATCGGGGGCGGCGTCGAGCGGACGCACGTCGTCGCGGAAGGGCCGCGTGGACACCGCGATGGGACCGTCCGCCGTCAGCGCGATTCCGCGGGTCGCGAGGTCCTGCGGCGCCGGGGATTCGATGAGATCGACGCCCGCGCCGATCGCATGCAGCAGTTCCTCGGGTCCGCGGACCGCGGCGAGGTACCGCGGAAGGTCCGCGTCCAGCGCCGCGGTGAGCAGGACGAGCGCATCGCCGGCCTGCGGATCGGTCGCGGCGCCGACGACCCGGACGCCGCCGAATCCCAGTCCGCCGGAACGGACGTCCTCCTCGTGGCGGGCGAGCAGATCGCGCAACGCGGCCCGGTCGTGGGCGAGGCGCAGGGGAACAGTGGCCCACAGCGACATCTCGCCCCGTCGCAGCGCAGTGAGCCAGTTGTGCTCGGCGAGAGCGCGCCGGGCGCCGCTCGCCGCCGCAGGTGCGAAGACGACGTCGCCGCCCAGCCGGTACGCCGCAGTGACGGCAGCGGCCGGATCGGAGGACGGGGCCGAGACGTCCACGAACAGTGGCAGATCCCACCCCGCGAAGGCGGCGAGGCCGCCGGCCTCCTCGACGGTCTCGGCGCCGGGGTGGAGTCCCAACCGGGCCCCGTCGACGGTGACACCGCTCGCGCCGAGCCGCGCGGCCGACGCGGGATCCACGCCCGGGATCGCGGCGAGCGGCGCGGATGCCACGAAGGCCGGCGTCGCGATCGCCCGGTGGGCCGTGTGCAGCGTCCCCGAGCGCGCGGCGTCCGATCCGCCCGTGACCTCGAAACGCACCGGGTCGGTCACGGATTCGGCCTGCAGCCGGGCGTGCGCGGAGAGCGATCGGTAGTCCGAACGCAGCTCGGAGAGCTCCGCCGCCAGCGCGCGATTGCTCGCGCGCAGCTCCGCCAGTTCGGCCGTGCTCCGCGGGGCCTGCGGCGCCCCGCCTCCCGCCCCGCCTCCCGCACCGGCGGGAGTCCGTGCGGGAATCAGCGTCGGGGTGACCGGCGGCGCCGCGATCGGGTGCGGTGCCGGAACGCGAGTCGAAGCCACCGTCGGCGCGGCGGCCGCGATCGCCGGGTTCTGCTGCACGGGTGCGGTGTCCGCGTCCGCGCCGGCGTCCATCGCCCGCAGCCCGTCGCCCTCCACGTCGATGCGGGGGAGCGCCTTGTCGAGCCAGCGCGGGATCCACCACGCGCGATCGCCGAGCACCGCCATCGCCGTGGGCATGATGATCATCCGCACGAGGAAGGCGTCGAAGACGATGGCCGCCGCCATCGAGAAGCCCATCAGCTTCAGGAAGGTCATGGAGGAGAGCGTGAATCCGGCGAAGACGGAGATCATGATGATCGCGGCCGCGGTCACGACGCGGGCCCCCGACCGGTAGCCGATCCGGATCGCCTCCAGAGCCGGCGCTCCGTGATGGTGCTCCTCCCGCATCCGGCTCACCAGGAACACCTGGTAGTCCATCGCGAGCCCGAAGACGATGCCGATGAGGAAGATCGGCATGAACACCAGGATCGGGCCGCGCTCCTCGGGCGCGATCCAGCCCAACCAGCCCTCCTGGAAGACGCCGACGGTGACGCCGAAGGTGGCGGCGATGGAGAGCAGGAAGCCCAGCGACGCGATCACGGGGATGATCACCGAGCGGAAGACGATCATCAGCAACAGGATCGCCAGGCCCACGACCACGATCAGGTACAGCGGCAGCTTCGAGGTGAGCGTCTCGGAGAAGTCGGCGTTGATCGCCGCGGCGCCGCCGATGCCGATGTAGGTCGACGTGGCGCCGCCCACGGTCTCCGCGCGGTCCCGCAGCTCGTCGAGCAGGGTCGCGGTCTGCTTCGTCGACGGCCCCGACTCCGGGACGATGATGAACTGCGCCGCGTCGCCGGTCGCGTTGGGCACGGGACCGATCACGCCGTCGTGGGCGATTCCCGGCAGCGTGCGGGCCTGATCGGCGAACCGCTGCGTCGCCGCCTTCAGGTCCCCCTTGCCCTGGGTGTCGACGACGGCGACGAGCGGCGACGACTTGCCGGCGCCGAAAGCGTCGCTCTGCATCTGCACCGCCGCCTTGTCCGACGGCGCGGCGAAGTCCAGGCCGAGCTCGATCTTCCCGATGGGGATGGCCGCGAGCGCGAGGATCGCGACGGCACCCACGAGGAAGGGGAGCGGCTTGCGGGTGAGGAGGTCGCCGATGCGCTGACCCATCGGGCGGCGCTCGGTCTGCTCGGGCGTCCAGAGCAGCGGCAGCCGAGGCTTGAACACGGTCGACTTGAACATGCCCAGGAGGGCGGGGAGCACCGTCAGCGCCACAAGGACGGCGAGCGCGACGGTGACCGCGGCACCGAGGCCCATCTGGGACAGGAACGACATACCCGTGATCGACAGCCCGCACAGCGCGATGATCACCGTGGCACCGGCGAAGACCACGGCGCTGCCCGCGGTGCCGACCGCGAGGCCCGCGGCGTGCGACCGGTCCGACGTGGTCATCAACTCCTGGCGGTACCGCGAGATCACGAACAGCGAGTAGTCGATGCCCACCGCGAGCCCGATCATCATCGACAGGCCGGTCGTGGAGGTGCCGAGCGTGAGGAAGGAGGTGCCGATCGCGATGATCGACGTCGAGAGCCCGATGCCGATCAGCGCCGCCCCCAGCGGCATCAGCGCCGCGAGCAGTGCCGCGAAGGTGATGATCATGACGATCACCGCCACCACGATGCCGATCATCTCCGCCGGCGGTTCGGCCTCGGTCTCGTTGGCGGAGCCGGCGCTCTCGACCTTCAGGCCCGCGTCGGTGCCCGCCTTCTTCGCCGCCGCCACGGCCTCGATCGACTCCTCCGAGACCTCCTTGACGTCGCCGAAGGAGAAGTGGATCTGCGCGGTCCGGCCGTCGCTGCTGAGGTTCTCGGCGGCGGCCGCCCCCACGGTGGGGTTGATGACGGCGGCCTTGTCGGCGGCGGTGAGTTGCGGCACCTGGCGCAGCTTGTCGACCACGGCGTTCACGGCCGTGGCGTTGCCGCCCTGGTCCAGCCGCTGCCCGTTGGTCGACTGCAGCACGACAGTGGCGGTGGGCGCCTGCGTCTTCGCGGTCTCGGGGAACTTCTCCTGCAACACGTTCTGCGCCTCGACGGCGCGGCTGCCGGGGAGGTTGAAGTCGTCCTTGAAGGGCTTGGACAGCGACGATCCCGCGGCTCCGATCGCGAGGAAGGCGACGATCCAGAGCACGAGGACGAGCCACCATTTCCGGTAGCAGAACCGTCCGACCTTGTAGAGGAATGATGCCATGCCATCCAGTGTGGCCACCGGGAGCGACGCACGGTAGGCCTCGAAAGCCCTTGTGGACGACCGATGTCCACTTCGTAGACGATGGTCGGACCGGGGCGCCGGCGACCCCCTACGAAAGTCGTACGGGTGGCACCGTCGGCCTAACGGGGCGTGAGACCGGCGTCGTGCGCGAGGATCGCGAGCTGCACCCGGTTGGCCACGTCGAGCTTGTCCAGCAGCCGCGAGACGTGGGTCTTCACCGTGGCCTCGCTCATGAACAGCTCCCGGCCGATCTGGGCATTGGATCCGCCCCCGGCGATGCCGAGGAAGACCTCGTGCTCGCGGTCCGTGAGCACCGCGACCCGGGCGAGCGCGACGCGGCGGCGGTCCTCGCGCGGATCGTCGGCGAAGCGGGCGATGAGCTTGCGGGTCACGCTGGGGGAGAGCATCGCCTCGCCCGAGGCGACCACGCGGACGCCGTCGAGCAGCTGGCGCGGCGGGGTGTCCTTGAGCATGAAGCCGGCGGCGCCCGCCTGCAGGGCGCGCAGCACGTAGTCGTCGAGGTCGAACGTGGTGAGCACGATGACCTGCGGCGGTTCGGGCTCCGCGCGCACCAGCGCGGTGGCGGCGAGACCGTCGACGGACGGCATGCGGATGTCCATGAGCACCACGTCGGGACGGCATTCGCGGACCAGGTCCACGGCCTCGGCGCCGTCGCCGCCCTCGCCGACGATCGTCAGGTCCTCGGCGGATTCGATGATCATGCGCAGGCCGGACCGCACCAGCGGGTCGTCGTCGATGATGACGATGCGGGTCACGGGTCCTCCTGGGGTCGTGACCATCCTGCCACGGCCCCCGGCGGGTCAGGCCCGCTCGACGGGGACGGGCAGCTCGGCGTAGACGCGCCACCCGCCGGCAGCGGTGGCGGCGGAGGTGATCTCGCCGCCGGCGAGCTGCACCCGCTCGGCCAGGCCGATCAGGCCGGAGCCCGAGCCGGGCAGGGGAGACGCGGGAGAGTGCGGGCGGTCGTTGACCACCTCGATGGAGAGCCGATGCGCGTGCAGCCGCACCGCGACCCGGACGGCCGCCGGGCCGGCGTGCTTGCGCACGTTCGTCAGGCTCTCCTGGACGATGCGGTAGGCGGTGCGGCCCAGGGCCTCCGGCACGGCGTGCGGCGCCGCGGAGGCCTCGTCGATCAGCAGCTCGACGGTGGCGCCGCCCACCCGGGACTCCTCGACCAGGCGGGCGAGGTCGGCGAGATCCGGCTGCGGCGCGAGCGGCTCGGCGTCGGACCCGCGCAGCACGCCGAGCACGCCCCGCAGGTCCTCGAGGGTCTCGTGCGCCGTGGTGCGGATCTCCGCCGCCGCCCGTTCGACGGTGCCGGACGCCGCGCCGGCGTTGACCTCGAGCGCGCCGGCCTGCAGCGCGATGAGCGAGACCCGGTGCGCCAGGACGTCGTGCATCTCCCGCGCGATGCGGGAGCGCTCGGCGGTGCGGGCCTGGACGGCGCGCAGCTCGCGTTCGGCCTCGGCTCGCACGGCGCGCTCGCGCAGCGACTCGATGAGGTCCCGGCGCGCGCCGACGTACGAGCCCCAGAGCGCGAAGGCCGCGGCGAGCGCCACGCTGGTGAGGGTGTCGCCGAGCTGCCACGGAACGCTCGACCACGGGCGTGGCACGGCGAGGCAGGCGGCGACGAAGGCGGTCGCGATCACCAGGACGCGGTCGCGCCGCCGCACGGCGAGGGTGAACAGGCCGAGGAGGGCCACGCCGGGGAATCCGACGGCCGCGGTGAGGATCCCGCCGATCACGGTGACTTCGAGCGGCCACCTGCGACGCCACCACAGGAGCGGCGAACCGGCGAGGCCGACCACGAGCGCGAGATTGCCGTAGGCGGTGGACCCGCCGCGCCACTCCACCGCTGCGGTGGCGACCGCGAGGAGGACCGAGAGCACGACGCATGCGCCGTCGCGGAGGCGCGGGGCGGTCCACCACCGCTGCCACCGCGGCCCGTCGACGCTCGAATCCATGCGTCCACGGTACTGGCGAGGCGCAGCGGCGGGGAGCCGCCGAAGGTCGCGGCGCGGGCCCGCGCGACTACGACTTTCGTCGCGGTCGGGTCGCGCACGCGAACGGGGCGCCGCCGCGGTCCACCGCGCCGACGCCCCGTCGTACCTCCCCTGGCTTACTTGAGCTGCGAGCTCGTGAGGTCCAGGTGACGGCGCGCGATGATCAGCTGCTGGATCTGCTGCGTGCCCTCGAAGATGTCGAGGATCTTCGAGTCGCGTGCCCACTTCTCGAGCAGCGTGCGCTCCGAGTAACCCAGCGCACCGGCCAGTTCCACGGCCTTGAGCGTGACGTCCGAGCCCACCCGGCCCGCCTTGGCCTTCGCCATCGACGCGTTCATCGAGTTCGGGAGCTTGTTGTCGGCCATCCAGCCCGACTTCAGCGTCAGCTGGTAGGCGGCTTCCCAGTCGGACTCGAGGCGGATGAACTCTGCCGCGGCGTGCGGCAGGGTGTTCACCGGCGCGTCGTAGTCGATGACGATGCCCGCGTTCTCGAGGACGGTGCGCAGCTCCTCCAGCGACGCCCGTGCGACGCCGATGGCCATGGCGGCCACCAGCGGACGGGTGTTGTCGAAGGTCTGCATGACCCCGGCGAAGCCCTTCTCGACGTTCACCTCGGGGCTGCCGAGGATGTTCTCGAAGGGGATGCGGCAGTCCTCGAAGCGGATCTCCGCGGTGTCCGAGGCGCGGATGCCGAGCTTGTGCTCGAGCCGGGCAACGGTGACGCCCGGGTGCTCGCGGGGCACCACGAAGGACTTGATCGCGGCGCGGCCGGCGCTCTTGTCCACGGTCGCCCACACCACGATGTGGTCGGCGCGCGAGCCCGAGGTCACGAAGATCTTGGTGCCGTTGAGGACCCACTCGTCGCCGTCGCGGGTCGCTGTCGCGGTGACGGCGGCCGAGTCCGAGCCGAACGACGGCTCGGTGATCGCCATGGACGCCCACACCTTGCCGAAGCGCTCGAGCTGCTCGTCGGTCGCGACGGCGGCGATCGCGGCGTTACCGAGGCCCTGGTAGGGGAAGGCGAGCATGAGGCCCGCGTCGCCCCAGCACATCTCGATCGCGTTGATGATCGACTCCATGGTGCCGCCGTTGCGGCTGCCCGCGGTGACATCGGCCGGCTTGGGCTTGGGCTTCTCCTCGCCCTCGCCCTTCTTGCGGTCGCCCGTGGCGGCCGACGGGGCCTGGCCCGCGTCCGCGAGCCCGTCGTAGAGGGCCGCGATGGTGTCGAGTTCCTTGGGGTACTCGTGCTCGGCGAGGTCGTACTTGCGCGAGATGGGGCGGAAGATCTCGGCCGCACCCTGGTGCGACATCTCGGCCGACGCCTTCAGCTTCTTGGGGAGTTCCAGATTGATTGCCATGAGGGTTCTTTCTTCTGCTCTGAAGTCGAAGGGGCCTAGAGGACGACGACGCCCTCGGCGATGCCGACGGCGCGCAGGTCGCGGTACCAGCGCTCCACGGGGTGCTCCTTCGTGAAGCCGTGCCCGCCGAGCAGCTGGACGCCGTCCAGGCCGATCCGCATGCCCTTGTCGGTGGCGAACTTCCGCGCGAGCGCGGCCTCGCGGCCGAAGGACAGGCCCTGGTCGGCGCGCGCGGCGCCGCGCCATACGAGCAGCTCCAGGCCCTCGACCTCGGTCGCCATGTCGGCCACGGCGAAGGCCACCGCCTGCCGGTGCGCGATCGGCTCGCCGAAGGCCTCGCGCTCCTTGACGTACGGGGTGACGTAGTCGAGCACGGCGCGCGACGTGCCGAGCGCGAGCGCCGACCAGCCGAGGCGGGCCAGGCGCACCACGTCGGTGTAGTTCTGGGTAGCGGTGTCGAGGTCGACCTCGCCCAGCAGCGCGGTCGCGGGAACCTTGACGTTGTTGAGGTTCAGGCGGCCGAGCGCGGCGGCGCGCAGGCCCATGCTGGGGTCGCCCTCGACGATCACGCCGTCGGTGCCGGACTCGACGATGAACAGGGCGGGCTTGCCGTCCAGCTCGGCGCCGACCACGAACAGTTCGGCCGAACCGGCCTGTGGCACCATCGACTTCACGCCGCTCAGGACGTAGCCGCCCGTGGTGCGCGTGGCCTTGGTGGACAGCGCGAACGGGTTGAACAGCGCGCCGGGCTCGGCGATCACCACGGAGGACTGCGGCACGGACTCGCCGGCGTACTCCTTGAGGTAGGTCTGCTGCTGGCCGTCGGAGCCGAACTGCGACAGCGTCACCGCGACGCCGCTGGGGGCGAGGATCGGCAGCGCGAGGCCCATGTCGCCGTGGGCGAGGGCCGCGGCGACGAGGGCGTTGGTCACCGCGCCGCGGTCGCTGCCGGCACCGTCGAGCTCCTCGGGCACGTTGATCATGGTGATGCCGAGCTCGGTCGCGCGCTCGAGCAGCGACGCCGGGGCCGCGGTCGCCGCGTCGGCGTCGAAGGCCGCCGGACGGACGATCTCGGCTGCGAAGTCCCGCACCGTGTCGACGATCATCTGCTGCTCGTCGTCCGGGGTGAGGTCGTAGTTCGACTTCGTGCTCGAGCTCAGCCGCTTCGGCTTACCGGTGCCGGCGACCACCTTGAAGGTCCGGTTCGCGGCGCCGAGCGCCTTGAATCCGTGCTTGGTGCCCTCGTAGGCGACGCGGTTCACCACGTCCTGCAGGCCGCGGTTCTGGACGAAGGGCGTCTGCACCACGGCCATCAGGGCGCGGATCAGCTGGCCCGTGGGGTTCCGCCGGATCGGGTTCTTCCCGATGGCGCTGGTGTCCCGGGGATCGGTTGACGTGCTCATCTCCACCATCTCGTCGTCGTGGCGGCGCTGGTCGCGGGGGTGATCCCGGCGTCCTGGCCGCCAACTTACTCATCAGTCAGATGAGACCTTACTCCTCGGTAAGTTAAGTGCCAAGAGATGGGACGAAAACCGTGTCGGCGTGTCAGGGAGTGAGACGTGCCAGCACCTGGGGGTGCAGCGCCGGGTTCGCGGCCACGGCCGAGCCCGCGTGCGGGCCCGGCGTCCCGTCGGTGCCGGTGAACACGCCCCCGGCCTCGCGCACCACGATCTCGACAGCGGCCAGATCCCACAGGGACACTTCGGGTTCCACCGCGATGTCCACCGCGCCCTCCGCGACCAGGCAGTAGCTCCAGAAGTCGCCGTAGCCGCGCAGGCGCCACGCGTCGGCGGCCAGCGCCAGGAAGCGCTCGCGCGATCCGGCGTCGGGGAAGTACGACAGGTCGGAGAAGGAGATCGACGAGTCCGCGATCTCCTGCACGCCCGAGACCGCGATCCGGCGCGGCTCGGCACCGTCGAAGGAGACGAACGAGCCGACGCCCGCGCCGGCGAACCAGCGGCGCTTGAGCGCGGGGGCCGAGACCACGCCCACCACGGGCACGCCGTCCTCGAGGAGCGCGATCAGCGTGCACCAGACCGGCACCGCGCGGACGTAGTTCTTCGTGCCGTCGATGGGATCGATCACCCACTGCCGGCCCTCGAAGACGGCCTCGCCCCCGAACTCCTCGCCGAGCACCGCGTCGCCGGGGCGTTCCGCGGCGAGCCGCTCGCGGATGAGCGTCTCGGTGGCGAGGTCGGCGTCGGAGACGGGCGTGAGGTCGGGCTTGGCGTCGACCTTCAGGTCCAGCGCGCCGAACCGCGCCATGGTCAGCTCGTCGGCCGCGTCCGCGAGGGCGAGGGCCAGGGCGAGGTCGGGGTTCACGGGGTTCGACGGTGCGCTCGACATGCGAGAACGGTAGCCGAGGCCGGTCACGGGCGCGGGGCGGTCCCCGTCGGTAATCTGGACATATGGAATGGATCTGGGTGCTCATGCTCGCCGCGATGCTGGGCGCGCTCGTCGTCATGTGGCAGCGCTCCAAGCGGGGCACGCTCGGGACCGCGCCGGCGGGCCCGGGCATGGAGGACGGGATGCTCACGCTCAGCGGCGTGAGCCCGCGCCCGGTCGAACCCGATCAGAAGGGGCAGGCCTTCGTCACGGTCTCCGGCACCGTCGAGGGCCCGACCACCCCGCCGACGCACGTCTACCGGCGGCTGATCGTGGACTTCACTGAGCGCTGGCCGGAGGTCGGGGACCGTCTGCCCGTCTACTACAAGGTGGGCAAGGTCGACAGCTCCTGGCAGCTCGGCTCGCTGCAGCCGCCCGCCATCTGATCGCAGGGCCTAGGTGGTGAGGAGCCGCCACAGCCCGATGGTGCCGACCACCACGATGATCGTGCGTAGCGCGGTGGGGGAGAGGCCTCGGCCGAAGCGCGCGCCGAGCGCTCCGCCGATCAGGGAACCCACCGCGATGACCCCGGCCACAGGCCAGGCGATCCGGTCGAAGGCGAACACCAGGTAGAACACCGCCGCGACCACGTTGACCAGCAGGGAGAGCAGGTTCTTCGCCGCGTTGATGCGCTGCAGGTCGTCGTGCACCAGGACGCCCATCGCGGCGACCAGCAGGATGCCCTGCGCGGCGGTGAAGTAGCCGCCGTAGATGCCGATCGCGAACGTGGCGGCGACGAGCGCGGCGAGCCGGCCCGTCGAGGGCGGTGTGTCGGCATCGTCGTGCGGGGCGGTCCACCGCTGGATGCGGGGCTGCAGGACCACGAGCGCCAGCGCCAGGACCAGGAGGATCGGGACGATCGTCTCGAACACCGTCTCCGGCAGGTGCAGCAGGAGGAACGCGCCGACCACCGCCCCCGCCACCGACGCCGGCATCTGCCAGCGCAGCCGGTCGAACTGCCCGGAGAGCTCGCGGCGGTACCCCCAGGTGCCGGAGATCCCGCCCGCGACGAGGCCGATCGCGTTGCTGATCGTCGCGGTGACCGGCGGGACGCCGAAGGCGACGAGCGTGGGGAAGGTGATGAGGGTGCCGCTGCCGACGAGGGAGTTGATGAAACCGGCCCCGACACCGGCCGCGAGGACGATCAGCAGCTCCCATCCGTCCATGACGCGACCATAGTGCGCCGTCGGCCTCGGCCATCGCGGCGGCCCAGTATCCTGGGTGACTGTGCATCCTGACGTAGCCGCAGACATCGACAGCCTCGACACCACCCTGCAGACGGTGGAGAAGGTGATCGACCTCGACGAGCTGCGCCGGCGCGTCGACGAGCTGGAACACAAGGCGTCCGACCCCGAGCTGTGGAACGACCAGGCCAACGCCCAGCAGGTCACGAGCGAGCTGTCCTACGCCCAGGCGGAGCTGCGCCGCGTCACCGACCTGCGGCAGCGGCTCGACGACCTGCCCGTGCTCTACGAGCTGGCCGACGCGGAGGAGGGCGACGACAAGGCGGCGGCGCTCGAGGACGCCGACGGCGACCGCGCCCAGCTGCGCACCGAGATCGAGGCCATGGAGGTCAAGACCATGCTCTCGGGCGAGTACGACGCCCGCGACGCGCTGGTCAACATCCGCGCCGGCGCCGGCGGCGTCGACGCCGCGGACTGGGCCGAGATGCTCATGCGCATGTACATCCGCTGGGCCGAGAAGCACGGCTACGGCGTCGAGGTCTACGACACCAGCTACGCCGAGGAGGCGGGCCTGAAGTCCGCCACCTTCGCGGTCAAGACGGACTACGCCTACGGCACCCTCTCGGTCGAGATGGGCACCCACCGCCTCGTGCGGATCAGCCCCTTCGACAACCAGGGCCGCCGCCAGACCTCCTTCGCCGAGGTCGAGGTGCTGCCGGTGGTGGAGACCACCGACCACATCGACGTCGACGAGAACGAGGTGCGCGTCGACGTGTACCGCTCGTCGGGCCCGGGCGGCCAGTCGGTCAACACCACCGACTCCGCGGTGCGGCTCACGCACATCCCCACCGGCATCGTCGTCACCTGCCAGAACGAGAAGAGCCAGCTGCAGAACAAGGTCTCGGCCATGAAGGTCCTGCAGGCCAAGCTGCTCGAGCGCAAGCGGCAGGAGGAGCGCGCGCAGATGGACGCGCTCAAGACGAACGAGGGCGCCTCCTGGGGCAACCAGATGCGCTCCTACGTGCTGCACCCGTACCAGATGGTGAAGGACCTGCGCACCGAGTACGAGGTGAACAACCCGTCGGCCGTGCTCGACGGCGATCTGGACGGCTTCATCGAGGCGGGTATCCGCTGGCGGATGCGCGGCGATGACGAGTAGCGCGCTGCTCGCGAACTCGATCCTCCCCGACGTCACGGGGTGGCGCCTCCTCATGTTCGAGCGGGTCCTGCCGATCATGCTGTGGATCATCGCCGCGGTCCTGGCGAACCGGTTCGTGAACTGGTTCTCGGCGCGGGTCACCATGCGGATCGACGCCCAGTTCAAGAACAGCGACTCGCTGGTGCGCTCGGAGTCCGCGAAGCACCAGCACGCGCTCATCCAGGTGATCAGCTGGGTCGCGATCGCCGCGATCTACCTGTTCGCCGCCTATCAGATCGTCAAGGCGCTCGGCGTGCCGATCAACGCCCTCGTCGCGCCGGCCACCGTCATCGGCGCGGCCCTCGGTTTCGGCGCCCAGCGGGTGGTGCAGGACCTGCTGGCCGGCTTCTTCCTCATCACCGAGCGGCAGTACGGCTTCGGTGATGTGGTGAACCTCTCGCTGACCGGCGGCTCGGAGGCCGAGGGCACCGTCTCCGACGTCACGCTGCGGGTCACCAAGCTCCGCAACACCGACGGCGAGGTCATCACCGTGCCGAACGGGCAGATCGTCAAGGCCACCAACCTGTCGAAGGACTGGGCGCGCGCCGTGGTCGACATCCCGTTGCCGAAGACCGTCGACATGGGGAAGGTCAACACGCTGCTGCACCGCGTCGGCGAGCGGGCCTATCACGACCCGAAGATGTCGACGCTGCTGCTCGACGAGCCCACCCTCATGGGCATCGAGTCGATCGACCTCGACCGGGTGAACCTGCGGATGGTCGCCCGCACCCTGCCCGGCAAGCAGTTCGAGGTGGGTCGCAACCTGCGCGAGCGCATCGTCCGCAGCCTGGCGACGGCCGGCATCGACGTCGCGCCCGTCACCGACACCGTCGAGGACGAGGAGGAGGTGACGCCGCAGTGAGCGACATCTCGAAGGGGTCGCCGGACGAGCCCGAGAACGACGCCGACGCCACGACGGAGATCCGCGCCCAGGCCGCGCCGCCCGAGCCGCCTCCCGCGCCGTCCGAGCCCACCCGGGCGCTCCCGGCCGCGTGGGAGCGCATCCCGAAGACGATCCCGCACACCCGCGCGCGCACCAGCACCGTCGTCCTGGGGCTGCTGTTCCTGGGGCTGATGTGGTGGTACCTCGACCTGTACGCGCAGTTCGTCCCCGAGGAGCAGCGCCGCACCGGGCAGACGCCGGTCGCCACCACGACGGCGCCCGCGCAGGAGGAGCCCACGTACGACGCGCCGGTCACGACCACGCCCCCGCGGGCACCGTCGAGCGCGGTCCCGTCGAGCGGTGGGCCGGGGGAGTCCGGCGCACCGTCGTCGACGGTGCCGGGCCGCTCGGGTGAGCCGGGGACCGCCACCACCACGGGAGGCGCGACGACCACCTCCGCGCCGGGCGGGATCGTGCTGCCGGGCGGGGTCACGCTGCCGGGGATTCCGGGCGCGACGACCGAGCCGCCCACCACCGGCGGCGCACCGACGACGGTGGTTCCGCCGGGCTAGTGCGCGGCGTCAGTAGACTGGGCGCTCGTGATCACGCTCCAGAACGTCACGATGATGTACAAGGCGTCGGCCCGGCCGGCGCTCCACGACCTGTCGCTCGAGATCGGCAAGGGTGAGTTCGCCTTCCTGATCGGGCCCTCGGGTTCCGGGAAGTCGACGTTCTTCCGGCTCCTGCTCAAGGAGGACAAGCCGACGAGCGGCGACGTCTACGTGGGCGATTACCACGTGAACAAGCTCTCCGGGCGCCGCGTGCCGCAGCTGCGGCAGTCGCTGGGGTGCGTCTTCCAGGACTTCCGCCTGCTCCAGCAGAAGACGGTGGCCGAGAACGTGGCCTTCGCCCTCGAGGTCATCGGCAAGCCGCGCAACGTCATCGACCGGACGGTCCCGCAGGTGCTCGATTACGTGGGCCTCGGCGGCAAGGCGAACCGCATGCCCAGCGAGCTGTCGGGCGGCGAGAAGCAGCGCGTGGCCATCGCCCGCGCCATCGCCAACCGGCCGCTGCTGCTCCTCGCCGACGAGCCGACCGGCAACCTCGACCCCGACACCTCCGCGGAGATCGTGGACGTGCTCGACCGGATCAACCGGGCCGGGACCACCGTGGTCATGGCCACGCACGACCGCCACATCGTGGACTCGATGCGCCGCCGCGTGATCGAGTTCCGCATGGGCGAGATGGTGCGCGACGACGCCACCGGCGTGTACGGGCTGGGCCGCTGACGGCGCCCGCCGCCCCCGCCGCCGCCGACGACGAACCGAAGGACTGAATTTCCAGTGCGAGCCAGTTTCATCACCAGCGAGGTCTTCACGGGCCTCCGCCGGAACGTGAGCATGACGATCGCCATGATCCTCACCACCGCGATCTCGCTCGGCCTGTTCGGCGGCGGCCTGCTCGTGGTGCGGATGGCGGACAAGAGTCAGGACATCTTCCTGCAGCGCGTCGAGATCCAGGTGTTCGTCGACGACAAGGTCGCCGCTGACGATCCCGACTGCCAGAAGGCCGTGTGCCAGGCGATCGAGTCGAAGATCAAGGCGCAGCCGGGCGTCGACTCGATCGACTACATCTCGCAGGACAAGGCGCTCGAGACCGCGAAGACCAAGACCTTCGCCGACCAGCCCGAGCTCGCCGAGCTGGTGCGGCCCGGCGTGTTGCCCGCGTCCTTCAAGGTGCGCGTGGGCGACGAGACGAAGTTCTCCGCGGTGATCGACGCGGTGAAGGGACAGCCCGGCGTGGCCGGGGTCCAGGACCAGCGTGAGCTGGTGGAACGGGTCTTCTCCGTGCTCAACGGCGCGCGGAACGCCGCCTTCTTCGTCGCCCTGATCCAGGCCGTCGCCGCGGTGCTGCTGATCGCGAACATGGTGCAGGTGGCCGCGTACACGCGGCGCACCGAGGTCTCGATCATGCGCCTGGTGGGCGCCTCCCGCTGGTACACCCAGCTGCCCTTCCTGCTGGAGGCGGTGATCGGCGCCGTCATCGGCGCGGTCCTCGCGATCGCCGGCCTGTTCGCGGGCAAGGCCCTGTTCTTCGACCGCGCCCTGCGCGAGATGTACGGCGTGAACATCCTGGCGCGGATCACGAACACCGACGTGCTGCTGGTCTCCCCGTGGCTGCTCCTCGTGGGCGCCGGCTTCGCCGCCATCACCGCGTACGTCACGCTGCGCTTCTACGTCCGGGAGTAGCCCCGCCGATAAGTCGCTTTCCGCGCACCGTCGCATCCCCGTACGATGGAGTGGTTGTCCAGCGTGACCGGCACTCGGTCGCGGCGTACGGAAGGGAAGGGACGATGGCGAAGGAGAAGGGGCGCTCGGTGATCGCGAGCAACCGCAAGGCGCGCCACAACTACGCCATCCTCGACACCTTCGAGGCCGGCGTGGTGCTGGTGGGTACCGAGGTGAAGGCGCTCCGCGAGGGCAAAGCGTCTCTGGTGGACGCCTACGCCACGATCGACGACGGCGAGGTCTGGCTACGCGGCCTGCACATCCCCGAGTACGGCAACGGCTCGTGGACCAACCACACGCCGCGCCGCACGCGGAAGCTGCTCATGCACCGCCGCGAGATCGACTCGCTGACCGGCAAGATCCGCGAGGGCAACCAGACCCTGGTGCCGCTGTCGATGTACTTCAACGAGGGCCGGGTCAAGGTCGAGCTGGCGCTCGCCAAGGGCAAGCAGGACTACGACAAGCGCCAGGACATCGCCCGCCGCACCGCCGAGCGCGAGCTCGTCAAGGAGCTCGGCCGGCGCGTCAAGGGCATGCGCGGCTGATTTCTTTCCGACGGTGCCCGGCGTGGCGCGTTGAGTTCCGGTCTTGGCGGGCGTTCACTTGAGATACGAGTTACTGATGTGACTCGTGGGACTCAAGTGAGGAGCGGATCCATGAGTGTCGAGAACAAGGCCAAGGTCGTTTCGCTGGCGCATCGCATCGGAGCGGTGCTGCTCACCGTGCTGATGAACATGAACGCCTCCGCCGCTGGCGTGCGGCTGCGCACCGTCTGATAATCGCTGGACAGTCGCCGATGCCGGTGCGGTAGTATGGAACTTCCACTCCGCATGGGGTGGGCTTCCGCAGAGCGGACGATGAGGGGCCGATCGGTTTCGACTTCGTTTGTTGACGCGGGGGAAGCGTGCCGGTGCAGGCTGGAGACCACCGTAAGCGTCGCAGCAACCCTATAAGCGCCGATTCCAATCAGCGCGACTTCGCTCTCGCTGCCTAAGCAGCCAGGCGAGTCTGTCAGTCCGGGTTTGCCCTCGGCCCGGGTACTGGCATCAGCTAGAGGGATTCACCCCGCGGTGCGGTCGCGGTATCGCGGGGGACATCAAACAGCGACTGGGATCGTCATCCCGGCTCGTCCGTGAGACCGGGAGATCCGAGTAGAGACAGAGCGGACTGCGCACGGAGAAGCCCCGTAGAAATGACGGAGGACCCGGGTTCAATTCCCGGCGGCTCCACAGCGAAGCGCCCCCGGCCATCGGCCGGGGGCGCTTTCGTGTCCGGTGCTACTTCTTCACCTCGCAGGCGATCCCGTCTCCGTCGCGGTCGAGGTGGCTCGCGTACCCGGGATCGCCCTTGAGCAGTGGGGCCTTGCCGGCTTTGCGCACCTCGGTGCAGTTCTTGTAGTACGGGTCGGCGTGCGACACGGCGGCGGGGGCGGCGAGGGCTGCGATCGAGAACGCGGCGACGACGACGCGGGTGAAGGTGGGGGACATGGGTACTCCTGCAGACCGGGGGAAGCGACGACCGCGGGACGGTCCCTCTCCCGCGGTTCTTACGGTGTACGCCTTTGCGGCGGCAAGCCGATTGCCGGATATGGGTAATTAGCCGGGAAAGTGACCGCATCGCACGATTCGGCGGCGATGGTGGAGCGGCCGGGCCGGACGGCTGTGGGTGAAACAAGTTCTAGAAATGTCTCTCAGTACGACGTGGGTTGGGCTATCGTCCGTGAGCATGAACCTGCGCTCCGTATGGCGACGGGCGGCCGTCGCGGCGGCCGGCATCGCGCTCCTGGCGGCGGCACCGTCGACCGCGGCGCCGCTGCCCGAGAACTTCAACTTCTTCGGCGGCATACCGTCGGAACTGACGAACGCGAACGGCTCGCTGCCGGGGACGAACGACTACTCCTGCAGGCCGACGGCTCGTCATCCCAATCCCGTCGTGCTGGTGCACGGCACCGGCGGCGGCTCGCAGACGAACTGGGGCGCGTACGCGCCGCTGCTCAAGAACAACGGCTACTGCGTCTTCTCCTTCACCTACGGCGCGCTGCCCGGCGCGCCGTGGCCGGTGAATCAGATCGGCGGGACCCGGCCGCTCGCGGCCAGCGCGCAGCAGCTCAAGCAGACGGTGGAACGCGTTCTCGCATCGACCGGCGCGAAGAAGGTCGACCTCATCGGCCACTCGCAGGGCACGCTCATGCCGTCGTACTTCGTGAAGTACCTGGGCGGCGCCGACAAGGTGGGCAAGTACGTCTCACTCGCGCCGCTCTGGCGCGGCACCGGCGGCGACCTCGGGCGCGCGGCCTCCGTCTTCGTTCGCGGCCTGAACATCCGCGATCCGTACTTCCCGGTTTTCGAGTCGATCGGCGACATGCTGCCGGGATCGCGCTTCCTCGACAAGATCTGGGCCGACGGTACGCCCTATGCGCGCGGCGTCGAGTACACGAACATCTCCACCCGCTTCGACGAGTTGGTGCTGCCGTACACGAGCGGCCAGCTCGACGGCCCGCCCGGAATCAAGGTCACCAACATCGTCGTGCAGGACACCTGCGGCCAGGACTTCTCCGACCATCTGGCCATCGCGGGTTCCCGGCGCGCGGCGTACTTCGCGCTCAACGCCCTCGACCCGCAGCATCCGCGGCCGGTGCCCTGTTACGTGGTGCCGCCGTTCACGGGGTCCTGACCAGCTAGCCTCCGCTGGCGGCCCGGCCCGCCGGGTACAGGGTGTTCGCCGCCTGGATCGAGCCGGCGGCCTCGTCGGCGCGCACGCCCTCGCACCGTCCGGCGACCGCGGCCTGGACCTGCGCGATGACGCGCGGGTCCACGGGCTCGACGGTGTGGTCGAATCCGCCGTTCCCGGTGGCCGACGGGACGGGCGTCATCCGGCACTGCGGTCCGGTGATGCGGCCGTCGGCCCACTCCTTGGCGCTCCGGATCGAGAAGTACTGCGTGGGTCCGACGGCCCCGACGCCGCTGTTCAGTGTGGCGAGGAAGCCCGAACCGGGGCACACCTCGCGGGCGGTGCCGGACTGCGAGCAGGCGGCGGGGCTGCCGTACTGCGCGGTGCCGATCGCGACGTAGTGGGTCACCTTCGGGGCTCCGCCCAGCGCCTTGAGGTAGTAGCGGGCGCTGAGGCCGCCCACGCTGTGGCCGACCAGGGAGACGGGGCCGCCGCCGGCCTTCGCCCGGTCGACGGCCGCGCCGATCGCGGCGGCGTCGGAGCGCAGGTCGAGGCCCCGCAGGTTCAGCACCTCGACCCGCGACCCGGACCGCTCGAGGGCGGCCTTCATTGGCTGGTAGGGCAGCGAAGCGATGTACTGGCCGGGAACGATGACGACGGTGCCCTGCGCGGGCGCGGCGGCAGCGGGTGCCGCGAGGGCGCCGGTCGCGGCGACGGCCGCCGCCAGGGCGAGGAGGGAGCGTCCTGCATTCATGCAGGGGAGCCTAACCTAAACAATCAGGGTTGAGAAGGATCGTGTCGCGGCTCACTCCGAGCGGTACGCCTCCCCGTGGGGCTCGTCGCAGTGGTCCTCGGCGCCGTCGTGATCGACCTGGAGGGTCGCGTGCTCGATGCCGTACTCGTCGTGCAGCATGCCGCTGATCTTCGAGCGGACGGCGTGGCAGTCCGCGGCCGCGTCGACGAGGACGTGCGCCGACAGCGCGGGCTGGCCCGAGGTGATCTCCCAGATGTGCAGGTCGTGCACCTCGGTCACGGACGGGACGGCCGCGACGTCGCGCCCGACCTCGGCGGGGTCGATGCCCTCGGGCGCGGCCTCGAGGAAGATCCGCCCCGACGCCTTGACCAGCCCCCAGCCGGCCTTGAGCATGAGCGCGGCCACCACCAGCGCGGCGATCGCATCCGCCTGACCCCACCCCGTGGCCCAGATGATCGCGCCCGCGATGGCGGTGGCGATGAAGGCGTACAGGTCGTTGAGGATGTGCTGGTAGGCGCCCTCGACGTTGAGGCTGGTGCGGTTGGCGCGCCGGATGCACCACGTGGCGGCGAGGTTCACGGCGCAGCCGGCGAGGGCGGTGAAGAAGACCAGCCGGCCGTCGACGTCGGGCGGCGTGATCAGCCGCGAGATGCCCTCGTAGACGAAGAACGCCGCGAGGAGCAGGAGGGTGATCCCGTTTGCCTGCGCCGACAGGATCTCCACCCGCTTGAGGCCCCAGGTGTACCCGCCCTTCGCCGGCTTCGCGGCGATCTTGATCGCGACCAGCGCGAGCACGATCGCCGCGGCGTCGGTCAGCATGTGCGCGGCATCGGTGATCAGCGCGAGGGAGCTCGCGATGATGCCGATCGTCACCTCGATCGCCATGAAGCCGACGATGAGCGCCAGGGCCAGGCTCAGCCAGCGCTTGTCGGCGTCCGCCGACACCCCGTGGTCGTGTCCCGCGTGTCCGCTCATCTCAGCTCCGCCCCTCGTCCGATGAGATCACCGGACGAACATACATGGCTGTATGCGCATGTATCAATGGGCGGAGCGCGGCGACGATCAGTCGAGCACGGCGAGCGCGTCGATCTCCACGAGCATGACCTCGTGCGGGAGGTCGACGAAGACCGTCGTGCGGCAGGGGAGCGCGGCGCCCTCGGGCACGTTCTCGGCGATGAACGCACCGTAGACCTCGTTCATCGGGGCGAAGTCGTCGCGCGTGGTGAGGTAGACGCGGAACATGAGCACGTCGGCCACCGAGGCGCCGCCGGCCTCGAGGATCGCCTTGACGTTCTCCAGGGTGCGCCGGGTCTGCTCCTTGACGTCGCCCTCGGCGATGTACTGGTTCGTCGCCGGGTCCATCGGGCCCTGGCCCGAGACCTGCAGCATGTTTCCGCGGCGCACGCCCTGGGAGAAGAAGTGGGCGGGAGCGGGCGCGTCGGTGGTGGAGACGGCGGTCGCGGTCATGGTGGTGATTCCTTTGCTCTCGTGAGTGTTTCGGTGTTCCCCGGGGTGTCCGGGAGGTTCAGCGCGGGCGATACCCGCAGTCGCGCGAGATGGCGGCGCACGTCGCGCGCAGCGGCTCCAGCAGGCCCAGCAGCTCGTCGAAGGGCAGGACCACGTCGGGCACCGACACGGACACCGCGGCGACGACGGTGCCGCTCGCGTCGCGGACGGGCGCGCCGATGCAGTTGATCGTGGGCTCGTTCTCCTCGCGGTCCACGGCCCAGTCCTGCGTGCGGACGCGCTCGATCTCGGCGAGGTAGTCCTCGGGGGTCACGATGGTGTTCGGCGTGCGCCGGGTGAAGTCCATCCCGGCGACGAATCGTCCCAGCTCGTCGTCGGGCAGCGTCGACAGCATGAGCTTGCCGACGGCGCTGGAGTTGAGATTGACCTCCATGCCGACCCGCGAATACATGCGGATGAGGTCGCGCGACTCCAGCTTGTCGATGTAGACGACGGCGTCGCCTTCGCGGGCCGCGAGGTGCGTGGTGCGGCCGTACTCGCGGTTGAACGCGACCAGGTGGGGCGCGGCGATCTCGCGGATCCCGCGCTGTTCCGAGGCCCGGGCGGCCAGGTCGAAGACGCGCGATCCGAGGTGGTAGCGGTGCGCCTCGTCGTGGTACGCGAAGCGCGCCTCGGTGAGCGGCCGCAGCAGGCGCAGCACGGTGGTCTTGTGCACGCCGAGCTCGTCGGCCAGCTCGTCGAGCGAGGCGGGGCCCTCGCCCAGCAGGCGGAGGATCTCCAGCGCGCGCGTCAGGCTCTGGCTCATGGTGCTCCGCTCTCGCGGGGCGGCGGGAAGTCCGCACCGCCCACGCGGATCCCGTCCGGGCCGATGTGCGCGGCGAACCAGGCGTCGTCGTTGCAGGTCAGTAACGCCGTCATCGCCTCGGGCGGCAGGGTGGCGAAGTCGGCGCGCACCGTCAGGGTCGCCGCGGCGCCCGCGTGCCCGCGGCGCAGGCAGGTGCGCATGTCCTCGTCGTGCGCGAGTCCGTGCAGGAAGCCGGCAGCGAAGGAGTCGCCGGCGCCCACGGGCTCGATCACGTCGACGGACAGCGCGGGGACGGTGATCTGCGCGCCCTCCCGGTCGACGGCGATGGCCCGCACGGCACCGTCCTTCACGACGACGGTGCGCGGTTCGGGCAGGAGCGCCCGTACCTCGGCGGGGGAGCCGGTGCCGAGCACGCGCTCGGCCTCGTCGGATCCGACCAGGACGACGTCCGCGCAGCGGGCCAGCTCGATGACCAGCGACGGGTCGCCGTCGGGCCAGAGCTGTTCGCGCCAGTTGACGTCGAAGGTGACGGTGCCGGTGATGCCAGTCCGGTCGCGGAGCAGGGCGCGGGTGAGGGCCGCGCACGACGGGGAGAGGGCGGGCGTGATGCCGCTGGTGTGCACGATCCGCGCGGTGTCGAGGGCGGCCGCGACCGCGGGGCGCGTGAGGAAGTCGGGGCCCATCGCCGCGGCCGCGCTGCCCGCGCGACGGTAGGTGCTGGCGGTTGCGGGCTCGCCGTCCGCGTCGACGCCCTCGGTCTTGGCGTACCGGCCGGTGAACCCGCTTCCGTCGACCTCGATGCCGTCGGTGAGCACGCCGTGCGCGCGCAGATGCTCGACGATCCGTCGCCCCTCGGCGTCCCCGCCGACCCGGCTGAGGAAGGCCGTGGGGGTCCCCAGGACCGCGGTGCCCGCGGCGACGTTGGCCTCCGCGCCGCCGGCGTGCATGGCGGGAGCGGGCGCGTCCAGGTCCGCTGCGGCGACCAGCGCCAGCGGTTCCCCGAGGCACGCGATCCAAGCTTCCGTCACCGTCTCGCACCGTTCTTTCATCTCGTGGTTGTGCAGGTCCTCGCCGCAATGCTAGCGTCTGTGACACGCATCACGCAACGGTGATTGCAATATACGCAACGTAGCAGATTGGGAAGCATGATGGCCAACGGGAACGGCGCGCGGCCGGCGGAGCTGAGTGTGCTCGACAAGGCGGTGCCCGCGTGGGCGAACGGCATGACGACGGCCGATTTCCTCGCCCGCGCGCCGCGCCTCGCGGAGCTCTCGACGCCGGTGCTCGTCCTCGACCGCGCGGCGATGGCCGACAACGTCGCCGAGTTCGCCCGGTGGACCGCCGCGCACGGCTTCGACCTCGAGCCGCACGGCAAGACCACGATGGCGCCCGCGCTCTGGCAGGACCAGCTCGACGCGGGGTCCACCGCCATCACCGTCGCGAATCTCCCGCAGCTGCAGGCCGCCGTCGCCACGGGCTTCCGGAACCTGCACGTGGCCAACGCGATCGCCGACCCGGCCGGCATCCGCTGGCTCGGCGAGGCGCTCGACGCCGACCCCGCGCTCGAGGTCACCCTGTGGGCGGACGGGCTCGGCACCGTCGACGTGCTCGACCGCGGCCTCGCCGAAGCGACCCGGCAGCCCACCGTGCTCGTCGAGCTGGGCGGTACCGGCGGCCGCACCGGCGCGCGCACCCTCGACGAGGCCTTCGCGATCGGCGAGCGCGTCGCCGCCTCCCCGCGGCTGCGCCTCGGCGGCGTCACCGGCTACGAGGGCGCGTTCGCGCACGACACCTCGGCTGCGGCGCTCGGCACCGTCGACGACTACCTCCGCACGCTGAAGGACCTGCACGTCCGGCTGCGTCCGCTGTACCCGGAGGGTCGCATCGTCGTCTCCGCCGGGGGCAGCGCCTATTTCGACCGCGTCGCCGCCGTCCTGGGCGACATCGACGACGCGCGGATCGTCGTCCGCTCGGGGGCGTACATCATCCACGACGACGGCTTCTATCGCGGCATCACGCCGTCCGGCCGCGAGGCCGACGCACCCCGGCTGCGGTCGGCGATGCACGTCTGGGCCCGCGTCATCTCGCGGCCCGAGCCCGGCCTGGCGCTCCTCGACGTGGGCCGCCGCGACGTCTCCTTCGACGAGGGCCTGCCCGAACCGCAGGTCGCCGCACCGGGACTCGGCGATCCCGCCCGCCCCCTGGAGGGCGAGATCTCCGCGGTCAACGACCAGCACGCCTTCCTGCGCCTGCCCGCCGGCGACCCGCTCGCCGTCGGCGACGTCGTGCGGCTGGGCTTGAGCCACCCGTGCACCGTCTTCGACAAGTGGCGCGTCATCCCCGTCGTGGCCGACGACAGCGAGAACCCGCAGGTCGTCGACATGATCTCGACGTACTTCTAGAGCGGAGTCATCATGCACGACACACTGATCCGCGCCGCCGCCGTCGTCGACGGCACCGAGGCGCCGCGCTACACGGCGGACGTCGCGATCACCGACGGTGTCATCACCGCGATCGGCACCGACCTCGGGCCTGCGCACCGCGTCATCGACGCCGACGGTCTCGTCCTGAGCCCGGGCTTCATCGACATGCACGCGCACTCCGACCTGCAGGTCCTCCTCAATCCCGAGCACCCCTCGCGGATCACGCAGGGCGTCACGTGCGAGGTGATCGGCCAGGACGGGCTGAGCTACGCCCCCGTGTCCGACGAGACGCTCGCCGTCGTGCGGCGCCAGATCGCCGGGTGGAACACCGACCCCGAGGACTTCGACTTCTCGTGGCGCACCGTCGGCGAGTACCTGGACCGGCTCGACGCCGCCGGCACCGCCACCAACCTCGCGTACCTCGTGCCGCACGGCCTGCTCCGGGCCCTCACGATCGGCTTCGGCGACGGTGTCGCGTCCCCGGCCGAGGTGGCCCGGATGCAGGAGATCCTGGCGCAGGGCCTGCGGGAGGGCGCCGTCGGCCTGTCCACCGGCCTCACCTACACCCCGGCCATGTACGCCGACGACGCCGAGCTGGCCGCGCTCATGCGCACCACGGGCGAGCTCGGCGGCTACTTCTCGCCGCACCACCGCAGCTACGGCGCGGGCGCGATGGAGGCCTACGCCGAGATGATCGACCTGTCGCGGCGCACCGGCTGTCCGCTGCACCTCGCGCACGCCACCCTCAACTTCGGGCCCAACAAGGGCCGCGCGCCGGAGCTCCTGGCGCTGCTCGACGAGGCGGTCGCGGCGGGCGCGGACGTCTCCCTCGACACCTACCCCTACCTGCCGGGCGCCACGACGCTCGCCGCGATCCTCCCGAGCTGGGCCGCGGCCGGCGGCGCCGACGCCACGCTCGCGCGCCTGCGCGACCCGCGGGACCTCGCCCGCATCCGGGAACACCTGGAGCACACCGGATCCGACGGCTGCCACGGCGTGATCGCCGAATGGAACACCATCGAGATCAGCGGCGTCGGCAGCGACGACCTGGCGGGCTACGTGGGCCGCACCATCGAGCAGATCGCCGCCGACGAGCGCCGCGACCCGTTCGACGTGTGCATCGGGATCCTCCTCGACGACCGCCTCGCCACCGGCATCCTGCAGCACGTCGGGCACGAGGAGAACGTGCGCGCCATCATGGGCCACCCCACGCACACCGGCGGCAGCGACGGACTGCTCGTCGGCGGCAAGCCGCACCCGCGAGCCTGGGGCACCTTCGCCCGCTACCTCGGCCACTACAGCCGCGACCTGGGCCTGATGAGCCTCGAGGAGTGCGTGGGCCACCTCACGGGCCGCGCGGCCCGGCGCCTGAAGCTGGTCCGACGGGGCCTCGTCCGCGAGGGCTACGCCGCCGACCTGGCGCTCTTCGACCCCGACGCAGTCATCGACCGCGCCACCTACGACGCCCCGCGCACGCCCGCAGCGGGATTCACGCACGTCCTCGTCCGCGGGGTCCCCGCGCTCGACGACGGCAACCTCACCGGCGCGCTCGCGGGCGGCGCGCTGCGATTGACCGAAGAAGGGGTCCTGTGACCGTGACCGACCATTCCGGCCTGCTCGATGCGCTCGCCGCCGACCGGGCGCTCACCGTGGTGCGCGCCCCCGAACTCCCCGACGCGGCGGCCCTGTGCCGCGCGCTCGCCGAGGGCGGGATCCGCACCGTGGAGCTGACGTTCACCACGCCCGGGGTGCTCGGCCACCTCGAGCGGGCCGCCGGCGTCGAGGGCACGAACCTCGGCGTGGGCACCGTGCGCTCCGCCGCCCAGGCCCGCGACGCCGTGAACGCCGGCGCCCGCTTCCTCGTCACGCCCGACGTCAACGAGGAGGTGGCGCAGGCCGCTCGCGACCTCGGCGTGCCCGTCTTCCTGGGCGCGCTCACTCCCACGGAGGTGGCCCGCGCGGCCGCGCTCGGCTCGGTGGCCGTGAAGATCTTCCCCGCCCGCGCGTTCGGGCCGGGTTACCTCAAGGACCTGCACGGTCCGTTCCCCGGCCTGCCGCTCCTGCCGTCCGGCGGGGTCAGTGAGGCCAATGCCCGCGAGTTCCTGGGTGCCGGCGCGGTCGCCGTCTGCGCCGGCACGTCCGTCGTGCCCCCCGACACCGTCGCCGCCGGCGACTGGGCCGACATCACCATCCGCGCCGCGCGTTTCGTCGCCGCGCTCTAATCCCCTTCCAGAACGGGAGTACCACTCATGTCCTCGGCCATCGACTGGCTGCAGCACGACACCGGGGGTCTGCTGACCCTCGCCGCGGTGTCGATCGCGGTCCTGCTCCTCCTCATCATCAAGGTCAAGCTCGAACCCTTCATCGCCCTGATCATCGTCTCGGTGGGCCTCGCGCTGGTCGCGGGCGTCTCCGTCGAGAAGCTCGTCGGGTCGCCGCAGAAGGGCGCGGCGCAATCGATCCTGGAGACCGGCTTCGGCGGCATCCTCGGGCACATCGCCCCGATCATCGGCCTCGGCACGGTGCTCGGCGCCATCCTGGAACGCTCCGGCGGCGCCGACGTGCTCACCAGCTGGCTCCTGAAGCTGTTCGGGCCCAAGGGCGCGCCGCTCGCGATGGGCGTCACGGGCCTCATCCTGGGCATCCCGGTGTTCTTCGACATCGGCATCTTCATCCTGGCGCCGCTGGTCTACGTCTGCGCCAAGCGCGGCGGCAAGTCGCTGGTCATGTACGCGATGCCCATGCTCGCGGGCCTGTCGATGACACACGCCTTCCTGCCCCCGCACCCCGGCCCCGTTGCCGCCGCGGGCCTGCTGCACACCTCGCTCGGCTGGATCATCATCATGGGCCTCGTCTGCGGCATCCCGGCGTGGTTCGCCTCGGGCATCGTGTGGGGCACGTGGATCGGCAAGCGCGTCATCGTCGACGTGCCGGAGGAGTTCGTCCCGGAGGAGGAGCACGCGAGCAAGGACAAGCCTCCGCTCGCGCTCATCGCCTTCATCATCGCGGTGCCCATGCTGCTCATCCTCGGCGGCACGTTCGGGTCCGTGTGGCTGACGCCGGGCACGAAGCCCTTCTCGATCCTGGTCTTCCTCGGCACGCCCGCGATCGCCCTGACCATCGCCGTGGTGATGGCCTTCTACCTGCTCGGCATCCGCCGCGGCATCAACGCCACCCAGCTCGCCGAGATGACGGGCGCGGCGCTCAAGCCGATCGGCATGATCCTGCTCGTGGTCGGCGCGGGCGCGCTGTTCGGCGCGGTCCTGCGGGCGACGGGCGTCGGCACGGCGCTGACGGAGTCGATGTCGAACCTGGGCCTGCCGCTCATCGTGACCGCGTACCTGGTCAGCTGCGCGCTGCGCATCGCGCAGGGCTCGGCGACGGTGGCGATCACCGCGACCGCCGGCATCATCGGCGAGTCCGTGGCAGCGGGCAACTTCTCGCAGGCGCAGATCGCGCTTATCGTCATCGCGATCTCCGCCGGCTCGATCATCCTCAGCCACGTCAACGACGGCGGCTTCTGGATCGTCGCGAAGTACTTCAACATGACGGTCAAGCAGACCCTCATGACCTGGTCGGTCCTCGAGACCATCCTGTCGGTGGTCGGCTTCGCGATGGTGCTCGTCGTCTGGGCGATCGTCTGACGATCGCGGCGTCGCGACGGTCCGCCGTCGCGACGCCGCGTCGCCGTCCCACCACCCCGGCCCCCGCTGGTGCGCCGGATTACCGCGCGCGGAACCCGACTCGGCGATACGTTGGACGACAGCGGCCGTGCGATCCGCGGCCGCGTTCCCGCACTGACGAGGTGGACTGAAGATGGCTCATGCGCGTGCCGGTCAACCGGCTCTTCCCGAGGACTTGATCGACGTCGAAGCTGTTCGTGCTGCGTACTATTCGGTCGTGCCGGACCCCGGCGACCCGGATCAGCGCGTGGCCTTCGGCACGTCGGGGCACCGCGGCACGTCGCTGAACGGCAGCTTCAACGAGAATCACATCGCGGCCACCACGCAGGCCATCGTCGAGTACCGCGCGGCGGAGGGCGTGCGCGGCCCGCTGTACCTCGCGAAGGACACGCACCTGCTGTCCGGGCCCGCGTGGGAGACGGCGGTCGAGGTGCTCGCCGCGAACGGCGTGGACACCCTCATCGACCACGACGACCGGTACACGCCGACGCCGGCCCTGAGCCACGCGATCCTCACCTTCAACCGCCGGCACGGCGGCGGCATCGAGGCCGACGGCATCGTCGTCACCCCGTCGCACAACCCGCCCGCGGACGGCGGCTTCAAGTACAACCCGTCCACGGGCGGCCCCGCCGATACCGACGCGACCTCGGCGATCGCGGCCCGCGCCAACGAGATCCTCGAGGGCGGCCTGCGCGACGTGCGCCGGATCCCGCTCGCGCAGGCCCTCGCCTCGGACGCGGTCCAGCGCTTCGACTTCCTCGACTCCTACGTCGGCGACCTGCCTTCCGTGCTGCACCTCGACAAGATCCGCGACGCCGGGATCCGGATCGGCGCGGACCCGCTGGGCGGCGCCGCCGTCGGCTATTGGGGCGCGATCGGCGACCGCTACAACCTCGATCTCACGGTGGTCAACCCGACGGTGGACCCGCAGTTCGCCTTCATGACGCTCGACACCGACGGCAAGATCCGGATGGACTGCAGCTCGCCGAACGCGATGGCCTCGCTCATCGCGAACAAGGACCAGTACGACATCGCGACCGGCAACGACGCGGACTCCGACCGGCACGGCATCGTCACCCCCGACGGCGGGTTGATGAATCCGAACCACTACCTCGCCGTCGCCATCGACTACCTCTTCGCGTCGCGGGGCGGCTGGCGCGACGACGCCGCCGTCGGCAAGACGCTGGTCAGCTCGTCGATGATCGACCGCGTGGTGGCCGAGCAGCGCCGGAAGCTCCTCGAGGTCCCTGTCGGCTTCAAGTGGTTCGTGCCCGGCCTGCTCGACGGGAGCGTCGGCTTCGGCGGCGAGGAGTCCGCGGGCGCCTCGTTCCTGCGGCATGACGGCTCCGTGTGGACCACTGACAAGGACGGCATCATCCTGGCGCTGCTGGCCTCCGAGATCCTCGCCGTCACCGGCAAGAGCCCGTCGCAGCACTTCGCGGTGCTGGGGGAGCAGTACGGCGTGCCCGCCTACGCCCGCACCGACGCGCCCGCCGGCCGCGAGCAGAAGGCCGTCCTGGCGAAGCTCTCGCCCGAGCAGGTCACCGCGGACGAGCTCGCGGGGGAGCCGATCACCGCCAAGCTCACCCGCGCGCCCGGCAACGGTGCGCCCATCGGCGGCCTCAAGGTGACCACTGAGAGCGCGTGGTTCGCGGCGCGGCCGTCGGGCACGGAGGACGTGTACAAGATCTACGCCGAGTCCTTCCGGGGGCCGGAGCACCTCGCGCAGGTGCAGGCCGAGGCGAAGGCGCTCGTGGACGGTGTATTGGGCGCCTGACGCCGCCTGACCTGCGCACTCGCCGACTGCCGCTATTGTGGTCGGCGTGAGCAAGGGTAAGAACGCGAAGTACGTTCCCGCGAAGCAGTCCAACACCATGACCTACGTGCTCGGCGGCATCGCCGTGCTCGTGGTGATCGTGGTGGTCATCGGTGGCGTCCTGCTGCTGAGCAAGAAGGAGGGCACGCCCGTCGACAAGGCGCAGGCCGCCATCGACAAGGCCACCCCGGCCTTCGTCCTCGGCAAGGCCGACGCCCCGACGAAGCTGACCTTCTTCGAGGACCCGTACTGCCCCGCCTGCGGCAACATGGAGCGCCAGTACGGCGAGCAGGTCACCAAGGCGATCGAGGACGGCAAGCTGCAGGTCAAGTTCTTCATGCTGTCGTTCCTGAACCGCCAGAGCCCGTCGGGCGACTACTCCGACCGCGCCGCCGGCGGCCTCCTGGCCATCGCGAAGTCCTCGCTGCCCGACGACCAGAAGCAGAAGGCGTGGCTGGGCGCGCACACCGCGATGTACGCGAACCAGCCCGAGGAGGGCAAGGGCGACAAGACCAACGCCGAGATCGCCACGATGCTCGCCGACGGCTCCAAGGCCAAGGGCGTCGAGCTGCCCGCCGACGTGGTCAGCGCCATCCGGGACGGCAAGTACACCGTCGAGTCCGCTCAGAACGCCGGCGCCGGCAGCCAGCTGATGCAGGACATCGGCAGCACCGGTACCCCGACCGTCGTGCACAACGGCGAGAAGATCACCGTGCAGGGCGACTGGCTGACCCCGCTCCTCAAGTAAAACCGGCACTGACCAGCCGATTTGGTGCACGAGAGCTGCCTCCTGTAATGTTCTCCGGGCGGGAAACCGCAGGTGAACAACGCAATACGGGGCTATGGCGCAGCTGGTAGCGCACCACACTGGCAGTGTGGGGGTCAGGGGTTCGAGTCCCCTTAGCTCCACAATCGAGAAACCTCCTCCGAACTGGATCGGAGGGGGTTTCTTCTTGTCCTAGGCGTGGCCGCTCGGCTCGGAAATGTCCTAACTCTGTCCTATCGCCTTCGAGAACACGTCGGCAGCGGCCTTCAGCCGGTCGTCGCTCACGCGGCCGTACACGCCCGTCGTCATCCGTTCGCTGTGCCCGTGCCACGCGGCCACCACGTCGGCGGGTACTCCGGCCTCGCGCATCCGGGAGACCGAGCTGTGACGCAGGTTGCGGAGCGTGATCGCCGGGAGGCTCGCGGCCTTCCGGCGGTCGGTGAACAGCCGCGTGTACTCCCGCACGGGTAGGGGAGTGCCGTCCATCCGGGCCAGGATCAGCGCGTCATCCGGGAGGTGCTGGCCCACGGCCAGGCGCTCCCGCCGATGGGCTGCGTGCATGGTCTTCAGCATCGCCAGCTCGCGTGGCGGGATCGGTAGATCGCGGACGCTGCGGGCGTTCTTCGGGTCGCCGACCACCTCGCGGCCGTTCACGTCGACGCGGGCCTGGCGGATGCTCAGCTCGCCCGCAGTGAGATTGAGATCCGACCAGCGGAGGCCGCCGACTTCCTCACGGCGCAGCCCGAGCAGAGTCAGCGCGAAGCACCCGGCGAGGCGGTGCTCGGCCACGGAGTCGAGGAACGTCTCCATCTGCGCGGGGCTCCAGATCTCCCCCTCGGCCACCGCGACGATGACCTTCTGGCTCGGCGGCGACAGGTGCTCGGCCGGGTCGAAGCTGATGAACCGGAGCCGCTTGGCGTGGGCGAACACCGCCTTGACGGTGACGATGGCGCGGCGGCGGGTCGCCGGAGCCAGCGGCTTCCCGGGCTTCTCGGTGCCGTCGGCGTTCGTGCCCGGCTTGGTCGTGAGGTTCAGCGACCAGTCGATCAGAGCTTCGGGCGTGACCTTCTGCACCGCCACCGGGCCGAAGGCGCGCCGGGCGTAGGCCAGCGACTCGCGATCGGCGCGCACGGTGTTCTCGCGGGTGCCGTCGTCGGCGACGCGGACCTTCAGCCAGTGGTCGGCCACGTCGTCGAACGATCGCTCGGACTTGGCCGACCAGGTGCGCTCGCTCCACTGTTTGCGCTGGTCGGTGATCCAGTCCCGCGCCGCGCCCTTGGTAGCGAAGATCTTCGTCGGCCGGACTTGCTTGCCGGTCACAGGGTCGGTGCCCAGCGTCGGCCGCGCGCGCCACTTCCCGCTATCCAGCCGCCGAATGGAGTCGTCGGTGCGGTCGCCCCGCTGGCGCGTGTCGGTCGTTGCCTCGGTGCTCATCGGTCCCGGTCCTCGGTCGTATGGTCGCGCTGGCGCGGCTGGGGGCGGCTGAGAAGGTCGTGATCGTCGAGCCACCGCTCGTCCTTCGCCCGCCGGATCAGCCGGTCGATCGTCGCGGGGGAGTAGCCGGTCTGATCCTGGACGTAGCGGCGAACGGTGCGTCCCTGCTCCTGGGCGGCGTGGACCAGTTGCGCGATCAGAAAGGCCCGATCGTCGGCCGTCTCGGGCCGCCGCTCGACTTCCTTGCGGGTCTCGCGGCCGGTGTCGATCCCGGCGGCGTGCAGCTCACGGATGGCCCTGCGCGCCGCGGTAGCGGCGAGGCGGCGCAGTGGGATGGCGCGCACCGTCGGATAGTCGACGGCCGCTCCGTCGTCGGCCTGGACCGTCAGTCGGGTGATAGCGGGGCCGCCCTCGGCGGGGGTGGCGCTGACGATGTAGGTGACGGGGTGTTCGTGTAACCGGATCTCGGTGCCCTCCGGCGTGTCGGTGACTCCGACGACATCGCCCCTGGCGGGAGCGCCTTCGCATTGTTTGCTCATAGTGATGAACATACAGTCTTGCATGATGAAGGTCTAGGCGGCACAGTTCTACACATGAGCACACAGACTGAATCTTCCACCGCCGCCTCGGATCTCTCGCTCGACGGCCTCCGATCCGGCCCGCCGACCGTCAGCGTCCCCCGCGCGGGGCAGTACATCGGCGTCAGCAAGGCGTACGCGTATCAGATGGCCCGCGAGGGTCGCCTCCCGACGATCCGCCTCGGCGAGCGGCGCGTGCGGGTGCCGGTCGTCGGGCTGCTGCGACTTCTCGGCGCGGAGGACTAGACCAACCGGCCGGGGCCTACTCCAGCCCCACCTCTCAGCGGCGGCGATCGAACGGCTACGGGCCTGGTTGCCGCCGCTGAGGCGTGCTCACCAAAAATACGACCACAGTAGGTAATTCGCCTCCACCGGGTGACCACCACAGACGCGCCGACGCCCCGCGAACCAAGCCGCGGGGCGCCGTACCACAGGATTCGATTATCGAGAGGACACCCACCACGATGCCCGAGGGCAAGAATACCCCGAACGACGGCGCAGCGGGGGAGCCGGAGGACGCGCGCTACCTTTCGCCGACTTACCTGGCGCACCTGGTCGGCAAGGACGCCGGAGCCACGGCGCTGGAGCTGATCGAGGACACCGACGCCCGCCGGGAGCTGACCACTTTCGCCATCCGGTGCGGTCTCGCGCTCGACGCCGAGACTTGGCTGGGGGATCTGCCCGCGATCCCCGCAGTGGTCGCGCACCACCTCGGGCAGCAACCCACCCGAGCCGACGTAGCCCGGTGGTCCGCTGAGACGGGCGAGATCGACCCGCACGAGATCGGCGCGGAACTGGAACAGGCCGCGGAGCGCCTGAGTGCGGACAAGCGCGAGCAGGCACGCGCCCGGCGGGAGCTGAGCAGGCAGTCGAACGGGACCGTCCGGCTCACGACAGCGTTCTCGTTCTGGACTGTCGCGGCGCTGGACACGCCCGAGGCCGAGCGTGCGGTCGCGGAGTTCTGGCGGAGCAACCGGCTTGCGTGGCGCTCTCGCGGCGCGACCAAGCGATACGAGCGGTACGAGGTCACCGCGTCTGAGCTGCGCGACTGTGGGGTTCCCGTGGCTACGATCGCGGAGATGCCGCCCATGAGCGGCGATGACATGGACCGGGCGGTACGCGAGGTCGCGCTGGCGCGTGAGACGGATCGTCGGGAACAGCGGCGTGAAGCCGAGCGACTGGAGGCCGAGCACGCGGCGGCTGACGTGGCGATTCCGCCGCGCATCGACCTGGCGACCTACGAACCGAGCCCGACGCCGTGGGTCGTCGAGAGCCTGTTGGCTCAGGGGGCCGTGCTCGGGCTGTTCGCGGAGCGCAAGGCGGGGAAGACCACCGTCGTGCGCGAGCTGGTCCGCGCGGCGGTGGATGGTGAGAAGTTCCTCGGCCGGTTCGGCGTGACGCTGGCCGACGGCGCGAGGGTCGTGGTGCTCGACACCGAGATGCCGATCGACACGCTGCACCGGGAGTACAGCCGGGCCGGTGTCGTCTCGCTCGATCGGCTGGACCTGCGGTCGCTGCGGGGTGCTGAGCGGTCGCTGGATGCGCGCACCGATGCGGTCCGGGATCGGTGGCGTCGCGAGATCGCGCCGGGTTCGCTGATCGTGGTCGACTGCATCTACACTCTGTTCGGCGCGCTGGGGGTCTCCGAGAACTCCGACGAGGTGGTGACGGTGCTGGCCGGCCTGCGCTCGTTGGCCACCGAATGCGAGGCCGCGGGGATGGTGCTGGTGCATCACCTCGGGAAAGATGCGGACAAGGGCGCGCGCGGTCACTCCAGTCTGGAGGGCTTCCCGGACGCCATCGCGCGGATCGAGTTGGAAGGCTCGCTTGCCCCGGACACGCCGCGCACCTTCTCGGCCCTCGGCCGCGACGGCGTCGCGGTCGATCGCGGCCTCCTCACGCTCGGCGACGACCACAGGCTGACGCTGGGGGTTGATCCGAAGCACGAGCGCATCGCGGCGCAGCGGGTAGGCGA
This sequence comes from Tsukamurella sp. USMM236, assembly GCF_037148755.1. Lineage (NCBI taxonomy): Bacteria > Bacillati > Actinomycetota > Actinomycetes > Mycobacteriales > Tsukamurellaceae > Tsukamurella > Tsukamurella sp. USMM236. The sequence goes on along the minus strand of NZ_JBBCSS010000004.1, from coordinate 69,425 downwards.
TGACGACGCCGTGCTGGCTCTCATCGTCGCCCACCCTCGGAGCAGCTTGCGCAGCCTCACAGATCTATCCAAGGCGACCAACGGCCTCTCTCGCCGACGGGTCCAGGCGGCACTCGCGCGCCTCGACAACACCCGCCAGATCGAGAACCAGGGCACCCCGAAGAATGCCGAGTGGGTCGCGACACCGGGGTGCGATCCGTTCGGTTCACCGCTCTCCCTGGTGCCCGGAAACGGGTCCGAATAGTGGCCCGATCCGCCGCTCGGTACGTCCCTTGCATGGGGAGGTGCGCCACTTACAGGTGGCGCACGTGTATAAGCAGCTCAGAGAGCATTTCGATCAGATCCGCCAGTTTCGGTGCGCCAGGTGCGCCGCGGTGCGCCAGTTTCAGGGTGGCGCACGATTCTCGCAGCTCAGATGCTATTTCTTTACCTAGTGCACCACCATGCGCCAGTGCTCCGGGCGAGGGGTGCGCCGGTGCGCCATCCCCCTGTGGGGGTGGCGCACTGGTGCACCTCGGGGCACGCCCGGTTTATCGGGATCAGGGAAGGGGTGGGGTTGGTGCGTCGGCGGGTGTTCTCGTCGCCCGTCGGCGGGGATCGCTGGACGACGGTCACGGGCCGAGTCCAGGGTGGCGCAACATGTCAGACCCCAGCCGTAGAACAGCGAGTATGACTGGATATTTCATTACCGCGGCAGCAGCGCTATTGGTGGGCTTCTTCGGTGGGCGCGTGGTTGACGTCTACAAGCGTGCGCAGGATCGGCGCGACGAATTGACGCTCGCTGCCGATGACGTTCTCGATGTCGTGGCTCAGATGCACGAGGACGGCGGGATGACGCAGGAAGCAATCGGCACGTTGTTGGACCGTGCACGCGGTCTACGGCGAGCAGCGAGCCGATACCTCGATGGTCGCGAGGTTGACCGGAGCAAGCATTGGAAACGGCGGGACGAACTGGCGGCACGTCTCCGTCGTCTGGTGATGTCCGGGCACGACAGGCACAGTGATTGGATAATCACGTCTCAGCTCCACCTAGAGCTGCGTTATCGCATCCGTGATCTGCCGACGTGGTCTGAAAAGTTCTTTGCGGCTGAGGCAAATTCGGGTGGTGCTCACGCTGATTACTATCACGATCAAGCTCTTAGTGAGGTCCGTTATTGTGCGCAGATTGCGCTCCGAATCCGAGACGCCGCGACTGGTCGGCCCTGGTCTCGCAACAGAGGCGGTAGCACCGCGCGGTACCTGTTTAACCAAGGCCGTCTCCCGAACCTCACGTTGACGGACCGCGTGGCAGTCGGCGGTGCTGAGATCGACAAGTGGTGATCGCCAGATCGATCCGGTGGCAGCGGCTTGAACCACCGGATAACACTGGGGGACAACAACTACCACCAGAGTAGGCGATATGGACGAATGCACGTGCATGAGGCATCTTTGAGGCCATGGTGCACACGATGCCGTTGGCGCAGAGTCGGGAGCGGGCCGAGAAGGCGAGCTTCCTGCGCGCCTGCGGAATGAGCTGGCGAGAGATCGGCCAGCAACTCGGGTACTCGTCCCACGGTGCTGTTCAGCTCGCCGTGCAGCGACACCGGAGGCGGAACCCACCGCCCTCGCCGCAGGACACGTTCATCGAGATCGGGCTGCGTCGTCAGCACGTCAACGCCACCGTCTTGCGGCAACTGGCTGTAGCGGCAGCAGGCGGCGACTCGAATGCGGTCGCGAGCCTGGCGCGGACGATCACCGCGGCCGACGAGTCGACGGCACGCATGTACGGACTGAACGCCCCTGAACGACATGAACACCTTGTCGCGGCTGCACCGGCCGACGCCGTCGCCCGGCTGCGCGGCGAGCTTCTGGACGTGATCGACGCGGAGGTTGAGCAGTGAGCACGGGAGCGGCGAGCAAGGCCCAGCGCAAGGCTGCGGTGGGCGCGGCGGTGACCCTGGCCCAGAAGATCGCGGAGACGAAGGACATCCCCGCGGACACGCTGGAGACGATCGCCGCCGGGCTCGCGACCGGCGTCGAGTTGGCCGAGGGCGGAGGTGCGGTGGATCTTGACGCTGAGATCGCCGAGACGATCACGGAGACCTTCGGCACCGTCGAGCGCGGCGGGCCGTTGTGGGAGCTGCAACTGCGGGTTGCTCGGACGGTGCTGACCCGGCTTCAGCCCGAGGAGGTCGACGAGCTGGTCAGTGCGACCCGCTGGGCCGACGACGATGCCCTCCGGTCGTTGCCCGTCCCGAACCGGGAGCCCTGGGAGGAGGCGGCGGTGCCCGTCCTGGCGCTGAGCGCCACAGAGATCGACGAACCGGCCGATCCACAGGGGTTGATTCCCTCGGAGGCGCAGAGCGGCAATGAGCCGGTCGAAGTCGTTGAGGCTGAACTGGTCGACGAGCCGGAGGAGATCGAGCAGACCACCTCCGCCCAGACTCGGTATCGGCTGCCCCAGGGGCAGAGCTACGCGCCCGGCCGTCGGTTCGGCCAAGCGCTCGGCAGCAGCGAACCACATGCGCGCGAACGTGCCGCTGCTCAGCGCCGGTTCGGGAACGACGTGTTCCTCGGCGGCTGATCAAGGTGTACATCTGGGCTGTACCTGTACGAGACACAGATCCCCGACGGTCAACGCGTACAAATAGAGTTCATATCGGATTTGATTGACAGATGTATAGCAAACCCTTAGAGTCTAAGTGTACAGATCGGCACCCGGAGGGCATCATGCGCGTTGGCTACCAGCGAGTCTCGACCATCGACCAGAACACCGAGCGTCAGCTCGACGGCATCGAGGTGGAGCGCACGTTCACCGACAAGGCCAGCGGCAAGAACACCGACCGGCCCGCGCTCGCCGAGGCGCTGAGGTATGTCCGGGACGGCGACACCCTCGTGATTCACAGCATGGACCGCCTGGCCCGGAACCTCGAAGATCTCCGGCGCATCGTCCGCGCGCTGACTGGCCGTGGTGTGCGCGTCGAGTTCGTCAAAGAGGCCCTGACCTTTACTGGTGAGGACTCCGCGATGAATACGCTCTTGCTGTCGATGCTGGGTGCGGTGGCCGAGTTCGAGCGGTCGCTGATCCTGGAGCGGCAGCGGGAAGGTATCGCGCTGGCGAAAGCTCGCGGCGCGTACAAGGGCCGCAAGGCCAAGTTGACAGAGGCGCAGGCCGAGGAACTGCGTGCCCGTCTCTTGGCTGGTGAGTCAGCCACCGCCCTCGCGAGTGAGTACGGCGTGAGCCGCCAGACGGTATACAACGTCAAAGCCGCTGCCTGAGCGCCAACAGGTTGATTGCTCTCGCAGGTCGCCGGGGTAATCGCTGGGGTTCAGGCCACGTCGGTCGGTGTGCTCCGCTAGCCTGCTGACCATGACTGAGTCCGCTGACGACGATAGCCGGGTCGTCGCGGCTATACGCCTCAGCGGGCATCGGTTCGAAGCCGCGGGAGTGCCCGCTGAATCACTCGTGGAGATCTCTACCGTCGCCGAAATTCTGCGTTCACTCGTCACGCATTACTGGCGTGGTCGGCACCCCGCCAACAAACGCGTCCCGAATGGCTATTCCGATCGGATTGCGTTGCGTCTGGTCCGGAAGATCGGTGAGGGATCGACCCGCGCAACGCTCGAATACGACCTTGGCCCTGGCGTGGTTGACATGTACGTCGAGGCAGAGCTGGAACAGGACTACGAGAGAGCCCTCAATACGGTTGAGGAGTTCATCGAGTTCGCGCTCAGCGGCGACGGCCAGATTCCCGCCGACATCCGTCAGCTTCCAGCCAGTATGGTCAAGCGGCTCGGGAACACAATGCAGCCGGGCGATGCGATCCAGGTTGCCCGCACTGAGGCCGTCGAGTGGAACACCGTGCCCAGGTACACGGTTACAGCTCGGGCCAACGCCATCGACAGCCTCGACGTCGAGACGCGCAAGCCCGCCACAGTCAAAGGGCAGGTCATCGATTTCCACGTTCTCTCGGGCAAGATGACCGTCCGCGATCGAGGATACAAGCGCGACATCACCATTCCGTATCGGGAGTCCGACGTTACGGTCGAGATCGCCTCAGCGCGACAGCTATTCGAGTGCAAAGCCGAGGGGATGGGCGAGTTCAACGCTGACGGCCAACTGACCAAGCTCGCCACCGTGAAGACGCTCAACGTCGTCGACGTCACCGAGGACGCGCGCGCCGCCCGGGCAGCGGTCGACGCGCTCGCCGACCTCGACGAAGGTTGGCTCGACGGGGAGTCAGGCGAACCGGTTGCGGCGGCGGTGATCGAAAGGGGTCGAGCGGTGATTGACGCGATGATCTCCCTGAGCAACATTACTCGGGCAGCCTTTCCTACTGAGGCTGGCGGCATCCGCTTCTTCTGGCCCGAGGCTGAGAATCAGCTCTCGATCGAAGTTGAGCCAAGTGGGGCGCTGTATGTCCATGCGACCGACCGACCCGCTGGCACCTTCTCTGAAGACGAGATCGCCCCCGACGTGGTCGATCTCGTTGTCGCCCTCGACTCCTGGCTATCGGAGAAGACCTCATGAGCGCGGGTGCGGAGAAGACTCGCGAGCGTATCACCGAGCCCGATCAGATGCTCTACCGGCCAATTGCGCGCGCATTCGTTGCTGAAGGCGTCGTTGCGCCGGATGCATTCTTGCTGAACTCCAACGACAAGGCCGATTCGAACCGACTCTCGATCACGCGGGGCTCGGTCGCGACAGCCGAGGACGCCTACAACGAGCGCGCCGCCACCCTCAAAGAAGGTTGCGAGAAGCGAGGCGTGCCGTACCGACCCCCCGTAGGCGTCCTGGGCGTGACGGTCGAAGAGGTTGAGTCCGTCGAGATCAAGTCCCCGGAAGGTTCCGAGGTGCGTCGGCCACTGACCGCGTGGGATGACTCGATGAATGAGGGTGTCTGTGACACCCACGGCCACATCGACTACAACGACGTTCCGTTCTCTGAGAAAGGTGCGCATCTCAACACCGCGAAGGCTCTGCTTGCCCGGGCGGTCGACCACGGTTGGAAGTTCGGTCCACTCGCGTAGAGATGCGCGTCGGTTGCTCATTGATCGACACGCCGGAGGCGCGACCGCGTGTCGACGAGTTCTCCCACATCCCCACTTTGTCTGACCAGCAACGACGATGACAATCACCACTAGAGTAGGTGAATTATGTTGCTGGACAACACTTGTCACGTTGGGTCAACGTCTGTAAACATTGTCGCGTGAGCAGTGACCCGCACGACTTCATGACCACCGCCGAGGTGGCGCGCCGCCTGGGCGTGGCCGAGTGGACCGTGCGGGCCTGGGCGCGGACGGGTCGACTCCGCGGGTTCCGCATTGGCGGCGGCCCTCGTGGTCGCTTGCGGTTCCGCGCCGAGGACGTGGACGCGTTGCTCACGCCTGCCGCCCACGGCGGCTGACCTGCGAACCCCCAGGGCTTGGGAAACGACCCGGAGATGACGACACGCCAGAAGATCACCAAGACGACCACAGCCGAGACCGGCGACCTCGACCTCGCAGAGATCGCAGCGGCCTTCAGTCCGTGCCCGGCGTGCGAGCGGCGCACCTACGAGGCGCTGCGTGTGGCGATCCTCGCGATGCCCGAGGGAAAGCCGGTGCGGTGGCCCGCCCTGCGCCGTCGGTTGCCGGAGGACTCGGCCGACGGGCTGGAGGCAGCGACGGCGCTGCACAAGCTCGCGGCCGAGGGCGTCCTGGTGGTGTTCGGCGGGACCGGCGGGGCCACCTGGGTCGCCCGCGCAACCGACGCCGACCGGGCGCTGTTGAACGAGGAGCGTGACCCACGCAACGGCATGCCGAACGGCATGAAGCACTACGGCTGACCCACACGGATTACGAACGGAGACAATGATCATGGCCCTGAAGGGATTCATCAGGCCCCGTCGGCCGCTGCCTGATCCGAAGCCGATCAAGTACTCGGCGGCTCAGCAGCGTGACCGGCGGCGCAATCACCTGCCGCTCGTCCTCGGTCAGGACTTCGACCTGGGCGCGGAGGTGCTCGCGGTTACCGGGCCGGTGGCCGAACGACTGAGCCGCGAGCCGCACCCGTCCGGCCGCACCGCGCTGGCGAGCGTGGCCGCGATCTCGGAGGCCGTCGCCAACCTCTGCATCGTTGCGGGTGAACTCGTCGCCGTCGATCGCGCCCGCGGTGTTGACGGGGCGGAGCAGAAGGTGAGGGCCGCGAACGCTCTGAAGGCCGTGACCCACCGAGCGGCGCTCCCGTTCGGCGCTGACGAGCTGGCCTCGGGTGCCTGGGCGGCGACCTTGGCCGACTTCGCCCGGCCGCTATCTGGCCCGCTGGCCGCGGTGTTGGGCCGGGCAGCGCGCGATCGCACCCGGCACCCGGGCGAGTCCGACCGGATGCTCGACGCGCTTCGTGAGCTGGACCGCGCCGTCCGTGATCTCGATCGGAAGATCGAGCAGACCGCTGCGTACCGTGCCGCGCTGCCGACGCCGCGGGCCGCGGCGGTGCGCGATCTCTCCTCGGCGATCGCCGCCTTGGAGGACAGCGGCGTCGAGTACGCCGACCTGATCACCGACAACGAAGGAACCGCACGATGACGACCCCGACACAGCAGAAGCTCTTGCCCGTGGAGTTCGAGGCTCCGCTGGTCAACCCGACGAGCATCGGACTCTATGGCGTGACCACGTGGGCGGCCCCCGACACCGTCCCTCGGTGGCTCCAGAGTGGCGTCCGCATTCGGCCACACAACTTCGACACCGAGAACACCGGGGTCTGGGGTGCGGATTGGTGCGACCCGGAGCCCGGCGAGGTGAAGGACGGCGAGCGGGCCGAGCTGCCCGAGCCGCACGAGGCGGTGACGGTGTGGGCGTACGACGAATGCGACTTGACCGCACCGTCGCAGGCTGAGGTCCGCACCCGCGCGCAGCAGAACCTCCGGTTGCGCGAGGAGACCGCCGTCGAGCGTGAGTTCGCCGGTCGCATGAAGCTGGACGCGGGCACCGCGGGCACCGCGGCGTCGCTGATCCTGGCCGTGGGCAAGCTGGAGGAGGCCCTGGCAGCGACGAACACCGTCGGCGTCATCCATGCGAGTGCGCGGTGGGCAGCGGCGGCGGCTGACGCAGGGGGGTTGGCCCGTACGGGTACAGGGTTCCTGACGCCGCTGGGGCATCGATGGGTGTTCGGCGGCGGCTACGCGCCGGTCCTGGGCAACGAGCTGATCGCCACGTCGCCGACGTACGGCTGGCGCACGGCGCCCGAACTGCGGGAGACCATCGACCACACGCACAACCGGTTCCTCGTGATCGCCGAGGCGTCCATCGTCGTCGGCTACGAGCAAGCGGTCGCGGCCGTCACGATCACGCCGTAACCGATGAACTTGTCGGGCGCACGGGCAAGCGCTCGACGAGGCGCGGCGCGGCGGTCCGTTCTCCTCGGTCTCTCCACCAGAAACGGACTCCGCGCCCGCTGCTTGCTCCCTCACCTCGACGACGACAGGACGACACCATGACCCCCACGAAGCGCCCACCGGATGCGACCCGTGAGGCGGCGACGCAGATCGAGGCTGCGCGGGAACGAGCAGCGATGGCGGTCCATGAGGCGGCACACGCGGTGGCGGCGGTGCTCCTCGGCGGCCACGTCGAGCTGTCTGTGCTCGACCCCGAGGACAGGTCCGACCTGAAAGGCTTGACCACGGTCGCTGAGGACTCGCTGACCGCCGACGCGCAGGCTCAGATCGCCTGGGCAGGGCCGTACGCGGAGGCCAGGTTCGACGCCGGTCGGCGACCGACCTGGCGTGGGATTGACGCCGCGATGGCGCGCAGCGGGCACGGAGATCTCGCGATGATCACCGCGGCGGGAGGCCCCGTTCAGGCCGACGTGGGCAGGGTCGAGAAGATCGTCGAGGACGAGTGGCCCGCGGTGCTCCGGCTCGCGCGGCGGATCGCTCGCGACGGATACGGGACGCATTGGCACGCTCTCGCTGAACTTGGGTTCCCGGCCGGTGACACGGGCGGTCCGACGAGCTTCACGCTCAGCTGCATCCGCGCCGGGATGCGCCCAGCCCCACGCCGCTGACTTCCACGAACTCCGATCCGCTCCGCCCTCGCGGAACCTGTCTCCCGCGAGCGGCGTCATCCGGTTGGTCGCCGGGAGCAGCGGATCGGCGGGCGGCCCCCGGTTCCGGGGTGGGGCCGTCAGGCTGGCGCGGTGGCGGGGCTTCTCCGACTCCGTCGCCGCGTCGGCCACCTCACCTCGGTTGCAGACCGGGCGGCGGTGGGATCGGGGCTGTGTGTTCCGTCCACTGCGCGCCGTCCCAGTACCGCAGTAACCCCGGGGTGCCCCGCGGGTCCGCGTGCCACCCCGCAGGTGGCAACGTGGGCGGGAGTGGTGGCACCGCCGCGGCCTGCGGAGCGCAGTCAGCGACCGCCTCGACCGACTGGGCAGGGAGGACGGGATCGAGCGTTGCGTATGGCGCCACGGGCGCTGGTTCGGGTACCTCGTCCAGGGCCTCTGGCACGGCGGCGGGTGCAGTGTTCCCGGCCTTCTGCTCGGCCTTGATCATGGCCTTCGCCTGCTTGATCGCCCGCTTCGCTTCGGCCTTGTGTGTCTCGATCTCGCGGGCAACCTTGAACGATTCCGGCTTCAATCCCGACCACGAGCGGAGCTTCGCCTCTGCGTCCGCGAGCGCAACTTCACCCGGGGTGTGGGTGCGAAGAAACGCCTCGCGGGCGACGGTCTCCTCGTCGGTGCGCGGAATTGGCTTCCGCTCGGTCTGCGTAGCCGGGGATGCCCACTGCCTCGGGCTGTCGGTCGGCTTGTTCACCGAGCCGCACCCCGCGCACCGGAGCTTCTTTCTCGCCGCCGCCGCCCCGATCAGGCCGACGGGGCCGACCAGCACCGCCCCGATCGCCGCTTTGCCGATCATCCCTCCGCCGGACCTGCCCGTGCTGAGGTTGACGCTGCCGCACTTCCAGCAGCGGAGACGGCCGTCGGCGTCGATCTGGACTTCCTCGCTCATCTCGCTACCGCCCGCCCGTGCGCGCTGCAGGTGCTCCGACCAGGGCGATTGCGGTAGTTAGGAAAACGGATATAACCGACTTCTTGATCATGCGCGAACGGTAGCAGCGCAGAGGACGCGCGGGCGCGCTATCCCCGACGACCGCATGACAAGATCACGCGGTGGATGAGAGACGGTACCGCTCGCGGGACTACGACCGGATGGCCGACGAGGTTCGCGCCTTCCGGGAGAAGGTCTCAGAACTGGTCGAGCACACGGCCTTTTTCGGGCCGCCCGGGATCGGATTCGAGACTCCGCTGGAGGGCCAGGAAGGGGTTGTAGGGAGGCTCCGAGGGGAAGTGTCCCGCCTGGCGGGCAGCGCGCAGGTGGGCTTTCTGGTCACAGGCTCGCTGATCCAGACTGCACGGGAGACCGGGCAGCTAACGACGCTGAACCCCGCTGCATCGTGGATGACCATGATGCAGCCGAAAGCGATGCTCGGCCGTGAGGACATCATCGAGGCGGCGAACCTCGCCGAGGGCAGACTCCGCTCACTCGCCCGGCAACGGGAGTCTGAGGAGCGGAGTGTGGCCGGGAAGATCGCCGCCCTGATCCGGTTCCCCAAGCACGTGCGGGAGTTGACGGGATACTCGGCGGACAGTAAGGCCGGGAAGGCGACGACCTGGTCAGTCGGTGCCCTCATGCTCGGTGTCACCGGCAGTTTGGTTGCGTCGGGGATATGGGCGATCGGCACCTACGTCTTCTAGCTCGGCGTGTCCTAACTCTGTCCTAACTCTCGGAGATACGCCGGAATACGCCCTAGACGAACCCAGCCTGAAAAGACTGGTCAGAGTGGATATTGCGTCACGCAGTAGACGTGCTGATACGCCCATCTTCACACTGGCAGTGTGGGGGTCAGGGGTTCGAGTCCCCTTAGCTCCACCGAAGAAATCCCCTCCGACGCAGGTCGGAGGGGATTTCTTGTTCTCGCGGTGATGGCGGGGTCAGTCGAGGCCCTCGACGATGCGGAAGTCGCGCTCCACGCCGTCCCCGAGCGCTGCCAGCGCCTCCTGGTAGGCGGCGCTCTCGCGGGCGGCGATCGCCTGCTCGAAGCTCTCGAACTCGATCACGATGGTGCGCTCGGAGATGCCGGCCTCGTAGGCCGCGACGCGGCCGTCGCGGGAGAGCAACCTCCCGCCGCCGGCGGCGACGGCGCGGGCCGCCAGCACGTTGTAGGCCTCGAGCTTGTCGGTATCGAGAATCGCGCGGTAGTTGCTGACCCAGTAGCCCTTGGCCACGGTGCCTCCTGTGCTCGGAGTGGTTGTCCGCGATCGGACGCGATCGCGCCGACGGTTCGGCGGGGACACCTCGATTGTGTCCCCACGTGCCCCGCCGATCGGTGGCAGGATCGAATCATGACCGACGACGCAGTGCACACCCGGATCGACGCCCTCATCGCGGAGGAGCACGCGCTCCGGGAGAAGCTCGGCGCGGGCGAGATCAGCGAGAGCGAGGAGCACGCCCGGCTCCAGGTGCTCGAGACGCAGCTCGACCAGGCATGGGACCTGCTCCGGCAGCGCCGGGCGCGGCGCGAGTTCGGCGAGAACCCGGACGACGCGGCGACCCGGTCGGCGAACACCGTGGAGAACTACCGCAACTGACGGCCGTCAGGGGACCGGCGTCAGCATCCGGTGCCGCGTGCGCAGTGCCACGGCGACCGGGTCGTCGCGCCGCCGCGGGTTCGGCCCCTCGCCAGGGCGGGTGTCGATGTCCCGCACCGTCGGGACGATGCCGCACCGTGGGCACAGGCCGGACTCCGCCAGGTCCGTCCCGCAGGTGGCGTGCGCGAAGATCCGCGCGGGGAAGTCGCCGTCGAGGTGCCGCTCGCCCCACCGCACCAGGCCGAAAACGGTGGGCCACAGGTCCTCCCCGGCGGGCGTGAGCTCGTATTCGACGGTCCGCCCGACCTTGCGGCGGGTCGCGACTCCGGCGGCGACCAGGGTGTCGAGCCGCTCGGTGAGCACGCCGCGGGAGACGTCGAGGTGCTCGAGCAGGTCGCTGAAGTGCCGCACGCCGTAGAAGAGGTCGCGCAGGATCAGCAGGGTCCATCGTTCGCCGACCACCTCGAGCGCGCGTGCCAGGTAGCAGGGCTGCGCCTCGTATCCGGTCCCCAGAGCCATGCCTTCAGCATAGTCGAAAGAGTCTTGTGAATGGACTCGTCATGGGTCATGATGAGTCTCATGACCAGACTTGAGTCCGGATACGAGCGGGTCCTCGCGACCGTCGCCGCCAGCACGCTGCTGGCGATGCTCGCGTACGCGGGACCGCTGGGCAACGCCGTCACGCTCAACGGCGCGCTGCGCGCAGGCCCGGCGGCGGCCACGTGGATCCTCGCGTCGATGAGCGTCGGGCTCGCGGCGGCCCTGGTCACCGCGGGTGTCGTCGCCGACCGCATAGGCCACCGACGGGTCTTCCTCGCCGGCGCAGCCGTCTTCGTCGTGGCGAGCCTCGCGTGCGCGGCGGTGGCCTCGGCGCCGCTGTTCGTGGCCGCCCGGATCGTCGCGGGAGTCGGGGCGGCGGGGATGATCGCCACCGGGCTGGGCCTCGTCGCCGCGGTGAGCGAACACGACGGCCACCGCGCCCGCACCGCGGTGTGGTGGAGCTCGTCGATGGGTGCGGGGATCGCCCTCGGGCCGATCCTCACCGGCCTCCTCGACCTTGCCGGCGCGTGGCGCCTGTTCTACCTCCTGCTCGCGGCGGGCGGCGCGGCGCTGTGGGGCTCCGCTCGCCGGATCCCTGCGCGGCCGGCGCACAACCCGGACCGCCCGCTCGACATCCTCGGATTCGCACTGCTCACGGGTGCCCTCACCGCCGCGGTCGCGGCCCTCGTCGAGGCGCGCGCCGGGGCGGGCGCCCTGGCGGCTGCGCTCGGGGTGGCGTCCGTGGTTCTTGCCGTCGCACTCGTCGCGAGCCAGCGCTACGGTCGCGCGCGCCTCGTCGACCCGGGCCTGTTCCGGCGGCCCCGGTTCCTCGCCGCGACCCTCGCCGCCTTCGGCACAGGTATCGGTGTCATCTCCGCGATGTCGGTCGCCGGCACCTTCGTGGTCCGTGGACTCGGACTGAGCACGCTGCAGGCGGGCGGTCTGCTCGCGCTGTGGGCGGGGACGAGCGCCGTGGCGGCGCTGGGCTTCTCGCGCCTCGCTGAGGTCCTCTCCGGTCGGGTCCACCTCGTCGGCGGGCTCGCCGGCGTGGCGTTGGGCCTGCTCCTCACCGCGGGTCTGTCCGACGGTGCCTCCCCGCTCCGCCTCGTCCCGGGTCTCCTGGTCGCGGGCGTCGCGTCCGGTCTGCTCAACACCGGACTGGCGCGCGAGGCGATCGCGAGCGTCCCCGCGGCCGACGCCGCGATGGGGAGCGGTGTGAACAACACCGCCCGCTACGTCGGCTCCGCGCTCGGCATCACGATCGCTGGGGTCCTCGCGGCGGGCACCGGCGCCGTCGCCGGGTGGAACCACATCGCGCTGGCCGCCGCCGGAGCCTCGCTCACCTGCGCTGTCGGCGCCTGGGCGCTCACGCTCCGGTCAGGTGCTCCCGCAGCCGGTCGAGGAACGCCGACTGCGCCTTCACCAGCTTCTCCGCGGCCTCCCCGGGGCTGAACCAGCCGGCGCGGTCGATCTCGGGGAAGCTCTGCATCCGGCCGGAGCCGCGGGGCCACTCCAGCTCGAACTCGTTGGAGCGGATGGTCTCCGCGTCGAAGTCGCCCTCGCGGGCGAAGACCGTCACCGTCTTGCCCCCGGACTGCCGGACGGAGCCCAGCGGCACCGTCGGGCCCGTTGGCGCGGGGGAGCCCATCTCCTCGGCGAACTCGCGCTCCGCGGCGGCCAGGGGCTCCTCGTCGGTGTACAGCCCCTTGGGGATCGACCAGGCGTGCGCGTCCTTGCGGCTCCAGAACGGGCCGCCCATGTGGCCGAGCAGCACTTCGACAGCGTCGTCGGTGCGGCGGAACAGCAGGAGCCCGGCACTGGTCGTGGTCACGTCCTCAGTGTGCACCTCACACAACTGGTCCAACCAGTTGACCAGAATCTGGAGCCGTGCCATGCTGCTCGCCATGGACGTCACCCCCATCGCCAGGACGGCGGTCTCGGACGAGGTGCTCGCGCGCATCGTCGACGAGATCCTGTCCGGGCGCCTCGCCCCGGGCGACCCGCTGCCCGCGGAGCGCGAGCTCGCCGAGCGCTTCGGCGTGAACCGCCACGCGATCCGCGAGGCCCTCAAGGGCGTGCGGCAGGCCGGGTTGGTGCACATCGCGCAGGGCGGCAAGACCCGTGTGCTCGACTGGCGGGAGAGCGCCGGGCTGGACGTGCTCAGCGCCGTCGCCGCCGCGGGCGTCGTACCACCGCTGCGGGTGCTGCGCGACGTCACCGAGATGCGCCGCACCATCGCCGCCGACGCCGCGCGGCTGTGCGCCGAGCGCGCTACCGCGGAGCAGAAGGCCACGATCGTCGCGCTCGCGCAGGGCTATCCGGACGGCGGGTACGCCGCCGACGCCGCCTTCTGGACGGCCGTGATCGACGGCTCCGGGAACCTCGCCTATCGGCTCGCGCTCAACACCCTTCTCGCCGGCATGCGGGGCGTGGGCGAGCAGACCTTCGGCGCCCTCGGGCTCGACGGTGAGCTGCTGGACCGGCAGGCGCACCTCGACCTCGCGCGCGCCATCGCCGACGGTGACGGCGATGCGGCCCACCGGACGACCTCCGACCTCCTGGCCGGCGTCGTCGCCGCCCTCGACGCCGCCTCGGCGACCTCCTAGAAAGCACCGATGCCACCGTGTTCGACCTCATCCGCGCCGCCATCCCGGTGTTCGTGCTCTGCCTCGCGCTGGAGTACCTGTCCTTCCGGTTCCGGCCGGACGACGACGAGCTCGGCTACGACCTGCGCGACGCGCGCACCAGCCTCACCATGGGGATCGGCAACGTGGTGATCAACCTGGGCTGGAAGCTGGTGGTACTGGCGGCGTTGGCCGGCGCGTACCTGATCGCGCCGGTGCACCTCCCGGCGACGAACCCGCTCACCTGGGTGCTGCTCTTCGTCGCCGACGACCTGGCCTACTACTGGTACCACCGCACCCACCACACCGTGCGCGTGCTCTGGGCGAGCCACGTCGTGCACCACTCGAGCCGCTTCTACAACCTCTCGACCGCGCTCCGCCAGACCTGGACGCCGTTCACCGCGCTGCCCTACTGGATCCCGCTGGCGCTCATCGGCATCCCGCCGTGGATGATCCTGCTGCAACAGTCGGTGAGCCTGCTCTACCAGTTCTTCATCCACACCGAGCGGGTCGGGAAGCTGTGGCGGCCGATCGAATTCGTGATGAACACCCCGTCGCACCACCGCGTGCACCACGGCTCGAACGCGGCGTACCTCGACCGCAACTACGGCGGCATCCTCATCGTCTGGGACCGCCTGTTCGGCACCTTCGAGCCGGAGGGGGAGCGGGTGCGCTTCGGGCTGACGAAGAACATCGAGACGCACAACCCGCTCAAGGTCGCGACGCACGAATACTCCGCGATCCTCGCGGACGTGCGGGGTACGCGCTCGTGGCGCGAGCGATGGGGCTACGTGGCGAAGGGACCGGGCTGGTCGCCCGCCACATCAGCGCTGCCCGCGGCGGCGTCGGCCGACTGACGCCGCGAGAGAATGGCGTTCGCGACGCCCGCACCCAGCACGACGAGGGCGGCGACCAGCGGCGCGCACTGCGCCGCCGCGGTGCCGACGTTCTCCGCGAGCGCGCCGTTCACCGCCGACGCCAGCGACTGGCCCAGGATCAGGCTGCTGCCGAGGATGGTCATGACGGTGGCGGAGCGGCCCAGCGGGCTGCGCTCGGCGCCCAGGCTGAACTCGGTCACCAGGGTCGGGCCCACGCCGATGCCCGCGATGGCCAGTCCTGCCACCAGCAGCGGGAGCGAGGGCGCGGCGGCGATCAGGGCGGCGCCGAACACGAGCACCGTGGAGAAGCTCACCCACCGCGCGGCGATGCTGAACCGCTCGGGGAGGAGTGCGGAGCCGAGGGCGAGCGCGGCGGAGCCGACGCCCATGACGCCGTAGAAGAGCCCGGCGGACTCCGCGTTGCCGGCGTCGCGCATGAAGGCCGTGAGGCCGGTGAGGGTGGAGCCGAAGAACAGGCCCATGCCGAAGACGCCGGCGATCACGGTGAACAGCAGGGGATTCGCGAGCTCGCGGGCCGGCGCCTGCACGACGGCGCCGTCGCCGTGCTGCTCGGGCGCCCGGCCGCTGGGGTGCAGGGCGAAGGCCGAGACGAAGAGCACCGTGAGCACGGCCGCGCCGATCATCGGCGCGGCGGGCGACATCGTGGTCGCGAGCAGGCCGACGATGACCGGACCGAAGACGAAGATCACCTCGTCGGCCGCGGATTCGTAGGCCATCACCGAGAGCAGCGTGCGCACCCGGCGTCCTTCGGGGAGCTTCGTGGTGATCATGGTGACCAGGCGGCTGCGCGACATCGGCCCGACCTGCGGGGCGCTCGCGCCCACCAGCGCGGCCGAGGCGAGCACCGCCCAGCCGGGCAGCGGGCTGAAGACGACCCACGTCATGAGGAGCAGCGCAAGGCTGTTCGCGATCCCCGCGGCGAGCACCGTCCGGCGCTGGCCGAACCGGTCCGCCGCCGCGCCGACGAGCGGACCGACTGCGGCGGAGCCGATGCCCACCATCGCGGAACTCAGGCCGCCGAAGGCGAGCGAGTCCCGGCCGGCGACCACCAGGGTGAGGACGCCGACCACCATCATGGCGAAGGGGAGCCGCGCGACGAAGGCCACCGGGAAGTAGCTGCGCCCGGCGACCGACATCAATGTCGGTGCGGGGGAAGGGGTCTCCTGGGGGGACGTCTCGTGGGACATGGTGGCGGTCACCGTCGTCGGGCCTTTCCGCGGCGCCGCGGCCGCCATCGTTGTCGACGTGCCGCCTTGGGTGCCCGGAGGCCGTGCCAGGTAGATACACGGAGCTGTCGCCGCGGCGTCATCGCGGCCGAATCATCCTATCAATTCTCGGCCGAGGATGCGCGCGTGCAAGAACCGGACAGCTTGTCCAAACTAATAAAACCCCAGGTAAAGAGGGGTTTTGTCCGATTGGTCACACCGGATAAGTAAGGCTAGTCTCACTCGACTATGACGAGCCTTACCTTGCATCTCGCCGCGGCCGCACCGGCCGCTCCTCCGCTGTGGCGCATCCTCACGCAGATGGGCTACTTCGGCGCACTGTCGCTGTCCGGCGGGCTGTTCCTGGCACTCGCCTTCCTGCTGCCGGCCACTGCCCGGGGCGGCGCGGCCGAGCGTGCCCTCCGCGGCCTGGTGCCGTACGTCGCGGTCTTCATCGTGGTCGCCGCCTACGCGCAGTACGCGGGGCGCATCGCGCGGAGCAAGCTGGGGCTCTCGTTCGCCGAGTCGCTCTCGCCGGCCCGATTCGGCGCGTACCTCGACCTGCCGAAGGAGAAGGGCGCGTGGATCTCGGGCGCCGCGATGGCCACGGTGCAGCTCGCCCTGTTCGCGCTCGCGGTCGTGCTGCTGCTGGCCCTGCGGCGGCTGCACGGCCGCTCGATGGCCGTCGTGGCGACCGCGGGATTCGCCGTCGTGATGCTCGCCGCGTCGGCGCCCAGCCTCACCACGGCGGTGGTGGGCATGGACGCGGCGGCCAATCGCGTCCTCAAGCTCGCGCACATCCTGGCCTGCGTCGTCTGGCTCGGCGGGCTGTTCGTGCTCGCGGCCGCCGGCCTGCGGGCGCGGCGCTCCGGGGTCGACGGTGCCGGCGCCTTCGAGCGCATGTGGGTCCGGTTCAGCGCGTGGGCGATGGGCGCCGTCATCGCGGTCGGCGTGAGCGGTCTGTGGCAGACGTGGGTGCACGTGGGCTCGTTCACGCAGTTCGTCACCACGCCGTACGGCCGGTACCTGCTGATCAAGCTGGTCCTGGTTGTGGGCATGGTGGCGGCGGGCGTCTACAACGTGCGCGTCCTCATTCCGGCGATCCGGCGGGCGCGCCTCGCCGGTGACGAGGACACCGTCGTGCGGCTGGCCCTGCATCACTTCCCGAGGGTGGTCGCGGCCGAGGCCGTGGCCGGCGTCGGTGTGCTGGTGATCGTGCCCTTCCTGTCCGGTTCCGCGCGCAAGCAGGCCGACGGTGCTGCCGCCGGCCCGTTCGACTGGGAGACCTTCGGCATCGGCGCGCTGCTCGTGGTGCTGCTGATCGGCGCGTGTGCGGCCGCGGTTCGGCTGGGCTCGGAGCGCTCGTCCGGCGCCACGGGCGTCCCGGCGGCCTAGTACCTAAACCGCGGGGACGCGGATCACCTCGAGGGGGACCGTGCTGGTGTGGAGGAAGCCCATGGCGTCGTAGAGCTTCTGCGCCGGGTTGTCGTCCGAGGTGTGCAGGAAGGGGACGTCGCCGCGCTCGCGGATGCCGTGGGCGACGGCGCGGATCAGCCGGGAGGCCAGGCCCCGCCCCCGGGCCTCGGGCGCCGTGCACACCGCGCTGATCTCGGTCCAGCCCTGCGGGTGCATCCGCTCGCCGGCCATGGCGATGAGGGCCCCGTCGGCGTCCCGGATGCCGAGGTACGTGCCCAGCTCGATGGTGCGCGGCAGGAACGGGCCGGGCTTGGTCCGTTCGACGAGCGCGGTCATCTCCGGGACGTCGGCGGCGGTGAGGCGCACGGCCTCCGGCTCCGGCGAGGTCTCGACGGCGCTGCCGTCGTACTGCACCAGGCCGATCGTCTCGACCACGGTCCATCCCGCCGGGAGCGGTGCCGAGCGGTCGCGCAGGAGGGCGATCCGGTCCGCGCCGGTCAGGCGCGCGACGTCGGCGTAGTCCTCGTCGGTGAGCTCGCGCGGGTGGCCGTAGAACACCGAGACGTCCGGGTGGTACCGCTGGATCCGTCCCGAGGCCTGCCGGAACCGCGCGTGCGGGCCGGAGAGGGCGGAGTTGACGGGGTCGGCGAGAACGGTGCGCTCGGTCACCAGCCGATCATGGCAGACGTGCCGGCGTCAGAGCGCGGCGGCGGTCTCCGCGAGGCGCGGCAGCACCACGTCTCGCCAGCCCGGACCCATGCGGTCGAAGGCGGCGGCCATCCGCTTGTCGTCCAGGTCGAATCCGCTGTGCTCCAGGAGGACGCGGGTGCCCCGCCCCTCCGGGCGCAGCGTCCACGCGAGGGTCCACGCGGGGGTGAAGGTGTAGACGAAGCGCTCGGGCGCCACCGACTCCAGGACGCGGCACGGCTGCGCGCCGAAACCCGGCATGTCCAGGGTGAACTCGTGGCCGACCTCGGGCCCGATGTCGCCCTCGGCCCACCATCGCCGCACCAGCTCCGGTTCGGTGAGGGCGCGCCACACGGCGGCCGGCGTGGCGGCGAAGAACTGATCCAGCGTGATGACGGCCATCTCACAACTCCTCTGCGACGTCGGCGAGCGCGGACAGGCGTGCGCGCCAGAACTTCTCGAACGGATGCAACCACTCGCCGAGGTCCGCCAGCGGCTCGGCCGTCAGCCGGTAGATCCGGCGCCGGCCGTCGGGGGAGTCGGCGACGAGCCCCGCGTCGCGGGGCACCCGGAGGGGCGGCCCCGCCGCCGGGCGGCGCCCCGGGAGACGCGCGCAGGGCGCGCCCCCCGCGGCCGGCCGCCCCGGGCCCCCGCGGGGCGCCGCGGGGGGGGCCGCGCCCCCCCCCCCCCCGGGCCGCCCCCCCCGGCGCGCCCCCCCCCCACGGCCGGGCGGCTCAGCGTGAACCGCTCGCTGAGCTCGCCCGCGGCGAGCGGCCCCTCGGCGAGGATGCGAAGGAGTTCGCGGCGAACGGGATTGGCGAGCGCGAGGAAGACGCGATCGGCGCTTTCCGTCTTGGTGGTCACGCCGTCGATGATATGTCGGAGATTCCTGACGTGTCAATGTTCTCCGACACTTCTCTGCCGGGCGCGAGCGGCACCGTGTCGATCCGCTCCCGCTGCAGGCGGTCGCGCCCCCAGGCGCCGAGCGGCGCGAGCGCCGCGTTCAGCGCCAGGCCGGACGCGGTCAGCGAGTACTCGACCTTCGGCGGCACCTGCGCGTACACTTCGCGCATGACGAGGCCGTCCTCCTCCATCTCCCGCAGGTGCTGGGTGAGCATCTTCTCGCTCACTCCCGGCAGTCCTCGGCGCAGCTCCGCGAACCGCCGCACGCCGTGGGCCTGCAGCTCCCACAGGATGAGGCCCTTCCACTTCCCGCTCACCACGTCCAGCGCGGCGTCGATGCCGCAGATGTACGGGCCCGATCGTGTCGATCTCGCCATGACCACCTCACTCACCAGAAGGTAAGTACCCCAGTAAATAGTGGGTACTTACGGAACCGACTGTTCCTCTCGATGATCGAGGCATGACACCGCAGAACGCAAGAGCACACGAGCCGCAGACCCTGTCGATCCTCGGACTGGGGGCCATGGGCACCGCCCTCGCCGCCGCACTCCTGGACCGCGGCGACCCCGTCACCGTCTGGAACCGCAGCCCCGGGCGCGGCGACGGCCTCGTCGAGCGCGGCGCGCACCGCGCCGGCACCATCGACGAGGCGGTGGGCCGGAGCGAGGTGATCGTCACCTGCCTGCTCCGGTACGCCTCGGTCCGGGAGACCCTCGACCCCTTCGCGGAATCGCTCCGCGGCCGCACCCTCATCGACCTCACCACCACGACGCCGGACGAGGCGCGCGAGCTGGGGCGGTGGGCCACGGAGCACGGGATCCGCTTCCTCAACGGCGCGATCATGGCGACGCCCTTCCAGATCGGCGCGCCGGGCGCGCGGATCCTCTACAGCGGACCGTCGGAGCTGTTCGAGAGCAACCGGGATGCGCTGGCCGCGTGGGCCGAGGGCGTGTACGACGGGCCCGACGTCGGGGCGGCGTCGCTGATCGACCTGGCGATGCTCTCCGCGATGTACCAGATGTTCGTCGGCATGTTCCACGGCGCGGCGATGGTGGGCTCGCAGGGGATGCCGGCCTCGGCGTTCGCCGAGCGGGTGATCCCGTTCCTCGAATCGCTCGTCCATCACTTCGCGACCGATGCGGCGATCATCGACGACGGGGACTACACCGTCGCGGGGCAGCAGGACCTGTACTTCTCCGACCTCGGCGACATCGTCCGGACCAGCGACGAAGCGGGGGTCGACTCGTCGACGATCGCGGCCGCGCAGGGCCTGATCCGGCGTCAGGTCGACGCGGGCAGGGGACAGGAGGGCTTCGCCCGGATCTACGAGAGCCTGCGCTTCCCGCGCGGCGGCGAGCAGCAGGAGCGGATCGCATGACCGCCGACGTCACCGTGCTCGGCCTCGGCGCCATGGGGCACGCGATCGCAGCGGCCTTCGTCGACGCCGGACACCGCGTCACCGTGTGGAACCGGACCCCGGGGAGGGCGGACCGTCTCGTCGCCCGCGGCGCGCGGGAGGCGGCCACCGCGGCCGAGGCCGTCCGCGCGTCCGATCTCGTCGTGGTGTGCCTGCTCGACCAGACGGCCTCCCGGGCCGTGCTCGGCCCGCTCGCCGCGGACCTGCGGGGCCGGGTGCTGGCGGACCTGAGTTCCGATGTCCCGCAGCGCGCCCGGGAGGCCGCCGCGTGGGCGAAGGAGGAGGGACTCGACTACCTGGACGGCACCATCGTCGTCAACGTGCCGATGGTGGGCGCCGACGACGCGCTGGTCCTGTACGCGGGCCCGCGGTCCGCGTACGAGCGGCACGAGCGCACCCTGCGGGCACTCGGCGGCGCCACCACGTACCTCGGCGAGGACCACGCCCTCGCGGCCGCGTACGACGTCGCCGTGCTCGACTACTTCTGGACGAGCATGGCGGGGATCGTGCACGCCTTCGCGCTGGCCCGCGCCGAGGGGATCGCGGCCGCCGACCTCGCGCCCCACCTGCTCGGCAACGGCGGACTGCTGGCCTCGATCATCCCCGCCATGGCGGCGGACGTCGACGCCGGCGAGTACCCGGGCGACGAGGACAACCTGGTCATGGACGCCGCCGGCGTCGAGCACGTGCGGCACGCCGCCGCGCATCACGGCCTGGACGTCTCCGTGCTGCGGGCGGTCGGCGAGGTGGCGCAGCGGGCGATCGCGGAGGGGCACGGCGCCGAGGGCTGGACGGCGACGGTGGAGGCGGTCCGCCGGCCCGCATAGGTGGCCCACAATGAGTGGATTCGGCGCAGATCCTCTCATCGCACCCCTACGATGGGCGGCTATGGACCTCAAGGGCATCGTCACCACACCGCTGCGCGTCGCCTTCTCGACCGCCGACGCCGCGATGTCGGCGATCGAGGGCGGCGTCGCCGTCACCCGATTCGCCGTGCAGAACGTCGACACGGAGGTGAGCAACGCGCTGCACGTCGAGGCGGGGATGTCCTCCGCCACGCCGATGCAGCTGCTGCAGCGCCTCGCCTCGCTGCTCGAACCCGACCGCCCCGTCGGCATCATCCTCTCGCGCGGCGGGCCCCTCGACCGCGTGCTCAAGTCCGGCGGCGTCGTCGACCGGCTCACCGAGCCCGGCGGCATGCTCGAGAAGCTCACCGCCCCCGGTGGCCTCCTCGACCAGGCGACCAAGGAGGACAGCCCCGTCACCCGCCTGACGCAGGAGGGCGGACCGCTCGACCGGCTCACCCGCCCCGGCGGCGTCGTCGACCAGATCACGGAGTCCGAGGGCGTCCTCGAGCGCCTCACCTCCGAGGGCGGCGTCATCGACAAGCTCACCGCGCCCGACGGCGTGCTCGAGAAGCTCATGTCCAAGGACGGCGTCCTCGACAAGCTCACCGAGAAGGGCGGCGTGCTGGACAAGCTGGCCGCCAAGGACGGCGTGCTCGACAAGCTCACCGGCCAGGACGGCCTCATCGACAAGCTCACCGAGCCGAACGGGGTCATCGACCGCGCGATCGCCGACGGGGGCATCGTCGACCAGCTCCTCGGCCAGGAGGGCGCCATCGAGCGCGCCATCGCCCCCGGCGGCACGCTGGACGCCGTCTCCCAGCTCCCCGACGTCGTCGCCGAGCTCAACGAGGCCGTCGCGCTGATGACCGCGGCGGTGAACCCGATGAGCGACCTGGTCAACCGGCTGCCCAAGCGCATCCTCAAGGGCCGCGAGGGCCGGGAGCCCCGCCGCGGCTCGTCCGCGTACGACGGTGCGCCCTCGGCCCCGTCCGGCCCGGCGAGCGCGGCGGCACAGGCGCCCCGACCGAGCGCGCCCGCGCCCCGTCCCGCCGCGCCCGAGGCGGACGATCCCGCCGCTCCGCCCCAGTAACGCCGAGGCGAACCCGAGGCCACCCCGAGGCGAACGCGGGGGATCGCGGCGGGCGCGCTCGTGAATCTCCGCGTAACCCTTGCCCAACTCCGGCGCGCGGCCCTTCCGTGTCGCCCTGGTGCCGACCTACTTTCGGCGCATGAAGATCACAGTGCTGGGTACGGGGTACCTGGGAGCCACGCACGCGGCGTGCATGGCGGAGCTGGGCCACGAGGTGCTCGGTGTCGACGTCAACCTCAGCAAGATCGCCGCGCTCTCGGAGGGCAAGGTGCCCTTCCACGAGCCGGGGCTCCCCGCGGTGCTCAAGCGGAACATCGAGGCCGGCCGGCTGCGCTTCACGGACTCCTACGAGGAGGCCGGCGCGTTCGGCGACGTGCACTTCATCGCCGTGGGCACGCCGCAGCGCAAGGGCGAGTTCGCGGCCGACATGACCTACGTGAACTCCGTGATCGATTCGCTCGTGCCGCACCTGCGCCGCGACGCGGTGATCCTCGGCAAGTCGACGGTCCCCGTCGGCACCACCGACCTGCTCCGGGCCCGCGCCGCCGAGCTGGTGCCCGCCGGCGTGAGCGTCGAATTCGCCTGGAACCCCGAGTTCCTGCGCGAGGGCCACGCCGTCAAGGACACGCTCGAGCCCGATCGCCTGGTGCTCGGCGTCGAGCCCGGCGGCCGCGCCGAGGAGGTCGCCCGCGAGGTCTACGCGGAGATCCTCGCCCGCGACACCCCGTTCTTCGTCACCGACACCGCCACCGCGGAGCTGGTGAAGATCTCCGCGAACGCCTTCCTGGCGACCAAGATCTCGTTCATCAACGCCGTCGCCGAGGTCTGCGAGGCGGCGGGCGCCGACGTGGTGGCCCTGGCCGACGCGATCGGCGTCGACTCCCGCATCGGCCGCAAGTTCCTCGGCGCTGGAATCGGTTTCGGCGGCGGCTGCCTGCCGAAGGACATCCGCGCCTTCATGGCCCGTTCGGGCGAGCTCGGCGCCGGCCACATGCACGGCCTGCTCCGCGAGGTCGACGCGATCAACATGAGCCGCCGCACCCGCATGGTGGACCTGGCGCGGGAGGCCTGCGGCGGCTCGCTGCTCGGCGCGAAGGTCGCCGTGCTCGGCGCCGCCTTCAAGCCGGACTCCGACGACGTGCGCGACTCGCCGGCGCTCAACATCGCGGGCCAGATCCAGCTGCAGGGCGCGGCCGTCTCGGTGTACGACCCGGAGGCCATGGACAACTCGCGCCGCGTCTTCCCGACGCTGGACTACGCCACCACCGCACTCGAGGCCTGCGAGGGCGCCGACGTGGTGCTGGTGCTCACCGAGTGGACCCAGTTCCGCGAGCTGGACCCGGCCGTGGTCGGCGCGGTCGTGCGCAACCCCGTATTGCTCGACGGCCGCAACTGCATGCCGTCCGCCGAGTGGGTCGCCGCCGGCTGGGAGTACCGCGCCTGACGTCGCCGCTGGACAGTTCGAGTGCACACTCGTACACTCGATCTTCGTGAGTGTTGTCGAAGATCGCCGTCGCGCCGAGGTGCGTGCTCTCGCTGAGCTGGGCTGCAGCGAGATAGCGGGCGCCGCTGACGGCGTGCACGGCGTGCACCGGGCGATCTCGGACCGGGTCTTCCGCTACGTCCGCCTGGGCGTCGGCCCTGCGGTCGCGCCGGTGCGCGCCCTGCACGACGGCATCACCGACGGCGTCTACGCGACCATCAGCACCGTCGCGCGGACCGTGGGGCGGGTCGCGGCCGTCGGCGCGGATTGGCCGGGGGACCGGCCACCGTCGGAGACGATGCGCGGGGCGACGCTGATCGGCGCCGTGCTCGGGCTCATCGGCGACGACCTCGAGACCCGGGCCTCGCCGCTGGCCGCGGACCCCGTCACGGTCCGCATCGACGGCGCTGTCGTCCACCTGGGTGAGGGGCCCGTCCCGCCCGGCCGGCTGGATCCGGCGGAGGTCTTCGACGGCGCGACGGGCCGCGTGGTGGTGCTCCTGCACGGGCTCACCGAGACCGAGCACGCGTGGGGCGTGGGCGGCCTGGAGGCC
Organism: Tsukamurella sp. USMM236; assembly: GCF_037148755.1. Classification (NCBI taxonomy): domain Bacteria; kingdom Bacillati; phylum Actinomycetota; class Actinomycetes; order Mycobacteriales; family Tsukamurellaceae; genus Tsukamurella; species Tsukamurella sp. USMM236. The sequence continues at coordinate 45,154 of NZ_JBBCSS010000004.1, read as the reverse complement.
GACGACTACGGCGTGCGGCTGGCGGTCGACCTCGGCGCCACCCCGGTGTACGTGCGCTACAACAGCGGGCGACACATCAGCGACAACGGGCGCGATCTGGCGGAGCTGCTGGAGCGGCTCGTCGCGGCCTGGCCGGTCCCCGTCACGGACCTCGTGCTCATCGGCCACTCCATGGGCGGCCTCGTCGCCCGCAGCGCGGCGCATCTCGCCGACGAGGCGGTGATGGCGTGGCCCGCAGCGGTATCGGCCACCGTCAGCCTGGGGACGCCGCACCTGGGTGCCCCGCTGGAGCAGGCCGCGCACTACGGCAGCGCGGCCCTGACCGCGATCCCGGAGACGGCGCCCTTCGGACGGCTACTGCGCCGCCGCAGCGCGGGGATCCGCGACCTGCGTGGGGGTTCGATCGTCGACGAGGACTGGCGGGGCCGCGAGGCCGACGCGCTCGGCGCCGCCGCCGCGGCGGAGATCCCGCTCCTGGAGGGCGCGGAGCACTACTTCGTCGCCGCCACCTTCACCCGCGACGCGCGGCACCCGGTGGGGCGCCTCCTGGGCGACGGCCTCGTGCTCGCGCCGAGTGCGGCGGGCCGGGGAAAGGCCCGCCGCATCGGGTTCACCGCCGAGGCGGGGATGCACCTCGGCGGAGCCCATCACTTCACCCTGCTCCGCTCGGACGCCGTCTACGAGCGGATCCTGAGCTGGCTGGATCAGCCCCGCGAGCGCGCGGGGGTCACGGGCGCGTAGTCCGAGGCATCGCCCTTGAGCGCCACGCCCTCCCGGCCGTCGACGCCGACGGGCAGGTCGCCCGCGAGCGTCACGCGGCGCAGCAGGCGCTTGTGGTCGCCGTAGTCGTTGATGCCGAAGTGCTGCGTCGAGCGGTTGTCCCAGATCGCCACGTCGCCCGGCTGCCACGCCCAGCGGACGGTGTTGTCCGGGTTCTCGATCCGCCGCTGGAGCAGCGCGAGGATCGGCGCCGAGTCCTGCGTGCTCAGGCCCGCGAAGGACTTCACGAAGTGGCCCAGCAGGAGCGAGCGGCGGCCCGTCTCCGGGTGCACGCGCACCACGGGGTGCTCGGCCTCGAAGATGTTGCGGATGAACTCCTTGTGGTACTCGGCGCGCTGGTAGGTGGCGTTGTGGCCGGCGTAGTCGTAGTCGTTGGTGTGCAGCGCGCGCAGGTTCTCGGCGAGCGCCTTGAGCGGCTCCGGCAGCCGGTCGTAGGCGCGCGTGGTGGACGCCCACGTCGTGTTCCCGCCGTGCGGCGGCAGCTCGACGGGCCGCAGGATCGACGCCTTCGGCACGCGGTCGACGAAGGAGACGTCGGTGTGCCAGCTGTTCGCCGCGCCCTCGATGGGCAGCAGGTCCGAGTTCGAGCGGACCGTCGGGTGCGGGGTCGTCGGCACGCCGAGGCGCGCGGCGAAGGCGTGCTGGCCGGCGTCGTCGAGGTGGTCCTGGCCGCGGAAGAAGATGACCTCGTGCTCGGCGAGCAGGTCGAGGATCGTCTCCGCGGTCGCGTCGTCGATGTCACCGCCGACCCGGACCCCGTGCACGATCGCCCCGATGTGCTCGCCCAGCTTGGTCACGGTGATCTCGGGCGCGGTGGTGGTGGGCTCGAGCGTTGCGGTCATGGCTGCCTCCGGGGTGCGTTGCGTGCGTGGTAGACCCAGCTCACCCGATCCGGGCCGACGGGGCCAGGGTTGCGTTCAACGCGGGCGCAATCCGCTCAGTCCGCCTCCTCCTCGGCCTCCTGCTGCAGGCGGTCGATGTCGTCCGACGGGACGCCCACGGGGCCCGGCGTATACGTGACCGCGTGCAGCGCACCGGAGTACGGGAACGTGCCGCGGCGCTCGCGCAGCTCCCACGCGACCGGCCCGCGGGCGTCGAGGCCGACGGAGATCCCGGTCCACGGCGCCATGCCGATGAGCTGGACGCGGTCCGGGAGCACGGTTGCCTCGGCGCCGTCGACCGCGAGCGCGAGGTCCCAGCGCAGGTTCGGGCGCACCGTCGCCGTGAGCGTGACGGTGCGGCGTCCCGGCTCGACGGGGCCCGAGCGCGCCGCGGCGTACCGGCCGTAGGCGTTGTAGCCGACGACGACCGCTCCGTCCTCGACGTAGACGAGGTAGCCGCCCAGGGCGTCGCCGTGCGCGACGAGGACGCCCTCGGCGCCGTCGGCGAACTCGACGTCGATGTCGACGCGGAAGTCCCGGTACTGCACGAGTTTCGCCGAGCGGTACCGCTCGAGCACGGGCGTGCCGGGCAGCAGGCGCACGGGATCGGAGAGGCGCCGCTCCGCGGGATTGCGGGTGGAGCCGTCGATCACGATGGGGAAGACCGTGTTCCGCCAGGCCTCGTGCTCCCACTCGGCGGCCAGTTCGGCGACGAGGTCGGGGTGCTGCGCGGCGAGGTCGGTGGTCTCGGCGGGGTCCGCCCGGTTGTCGAAGAGCTGCCAGCGCGGCGCGAGCGGATCGTCGCCCCGGCCGTGCAGGCTCAGCAACTTCCAGCCGTCCCGGTAGTAGCCGCGGTGTCCGCGGAACTCCGAGTACTGGCGCGTGCGGGCCGATGGGGCGGCCGCGTCGGACCAGGCGGCGCGCTGCGAGAGGCCGTCGCGCTCCTGCGCGGGGAGCCCGTGCCGCGCGGCGGGCGTCGGCACGCCCGCCAGGTCCAGCAGCGTGGGCGCCACGTCGGTGACGAAGGAGAACTGCTCACGCACGCCGCGCGCCTCCGGCAGGCCCCCGGGCCAGGACAGGACGAGGGGCACGCGCACGCCGCCGGCGAAGGTCTGGCCCTTGTAGAACCGGAAGGGCGTGTTGGACACCTGCCCCCAGCCGCGCGGGTAGTGCACGCCGAGCCGCGCGGTGCCGATGAGTTCCTCGGGGTGGTCGACGTCGCCCTCCCAGCCGTCGGGCCCGATGCCGTCGGCGAACTTCACGAACTCTGCGAAGTAGCTGCGGGTGCCCTCCGGGCCGCCCTCGGCGGTGCCACCGTTGTCGGAGGTGAAGACGACGATCGTGTCGTCCAGCTCGCCCAGCTGCTCGACCGTCTCCAACAGCCGGCCCAGGCTGTCGTCGACGGTGCGCACCATCGCCGCGTACACCTGCATGTACCGGGCGAACCGCCGCTGCCGCTCGGGATCGAGCTCGTCCCACGGCGGCACATCGTAGCCGGGCTCGCTGTTGCGCTGCGCCGGCCGGACGTCCGCGCCGAACAGGCCGAGCTCCTGCTGCCGAGCGAACCGCTGCGCGCGCACCGCGTCCCAGCCGCGGGCGTAGTCGAGGTCGCCGCGCGGCAGATCCTCGCCGCGCACCTGCAGCGGACCGTGCATCGCGATGTGCGCGAAATAGAGGAAGAAGGGCTTCTCCGCGTCGTGCGCCCGCAGGTCCTTGATCCACGAGACCGCCGTGTCGGTGAGCGCGTCGGTGACGTAGAAGTCCTCCGGGTACTCGGTCACGGGGTCGACGGTGTTGTCCCGCACCAGCTGGTTCGGGTGGAAGAAGGAGTTCAGGCCCTCCAGGGAGCCGTAGTAGTGGTCGAAGCCGCGCTGCAGCGGCCACGACGAGCGGTCGGCGTCCGGGCCGAGCCGCGAGTCCTTCGCCAGGTGCCACTTGCCGACCGCGTGGGTGGCGTAGCCGGATTCGCGGAGGATCTCCGGCAGGGTGAGCACGTCGTCGGCGAGGCTCAGGCGCAGGTTGGGGAAGCCCGGATCGGAGTTGGCGACCGAGCCGTAGCCAGCGCGGTGCGGGTTGAGCCCGGTGAGCAGCGCCGCACGGGCGGGCGAGCACACCGGGGTGGTGTGGTGGTTGGTCGAGACGATGCCGCGGGCGGCGAGCGCGTCCAGGTGCGGGGTGGGGATCTCCGAGCCGTAGGGCCCGATGTCCGAGAAGCCCATGTCGTCGACGAGGACGACGATGATGTTCGGCGCACCGGGCCTGGCCCGCACCTCCGCCGGCCAGGCCGGCTCCGATTCGGCCTCGGAGCGGCCGATACGCCCCGTGAAGCCGTCGTACCCGCGGGCGTGATCGGGGATCGTCATGCGGTGGCGGCCACCGCCGAATCCTGCTCCACGCCCAGGGCGTCGAGCAGCGAGCCGCGCAGCTCCGCGAACCCGGACTCGCCCGGCCGGCGCCCGGCACCGTCGGCGAGGGTGACGTCCACGGAGAGGATCCCGTGGTCCAGCACGAGGATCCGGTTGGCGAGCGCGATGGCCTCGTCGACGTCGTGCGTGATGAGCAGGACGCCCGGCCGGTGCCGCGCGACGAGGCGCCGGAGCAGGTCATGCATCTTGAGCTTGGTCAGGGCGTCGAGCGCGCCGAAGGGCTCGTCGGCCAGGAGAACGGCCGGCTCGCGCACCAGGCTGCGGGCGAGCGCGACGCGCTGCTGCTGTCCGCCGGAGAGCTCGCGCGGCCAAGCCTTCTCGCGCCCGTCCAGCTCCACCTCGCGCAGCAGTTCGCGGCCCACGTCCTTGGCATCGGCGCCGCCGAGGCCGAGGATGACGTTGTCGAGCACGCGCGACCACGGGAGCAGCCGGGAGTCCTGGAAGACCACGGCGCGCCGCGGATCGACGTCGAGCACACCGGATCCGGGGACGCCGTCGTCCAGTCCGGCGATGGCGCGCAGCAGCGTCGACTTGCCGGAGCCGGACCGGCCGAGCAGCGCGACGAACTCGCCGCGCCGGATGGTCAGGTCGATGCCGCGGAGGACCGCGCGGCCGTCGAAGCCGCGCACCAGGTTCCGCGCCTCGATCACCGGACCGTCGCTCTCCGGCGTGGCGGTCGGCGTGCTCAGTGGGCCAGGGTGCTCTGCCATGACAGGGCCTTTCGTGCGGAGAAGCGGACGAGGAGGTCGGTGCTGAAGCCGAGGAGCGCGTAGACGGCGAGGCCCACGACGATGACGTCGGTCAGGCCGTAGAGCCGGGCCTTGTACATGAGGTAGCCGATGCCGTCGGAGGCGCCGACCTGCTCGACGACGACCAGGGCGAGCCAGGCCACCGTCGCCCCGAGCCGCAGGCCCGTGAAGAAGCCGGGCAGGGCACCGGGGATCGCGATGTACCGCACGAACTTCGCGCGACTGAGGCCGACGGTCTCCGCCAGCTCCACGTACTTGCGGTCGATGCCGCGCAGGCCCGCGTGGGTGTTGAGGTACACCGGCGTGGCGACCGCGAGGGTGATGAGGACGATCTTCATCTCCTCGCCGATGCCGAACCAGACGATGAACAGGGGCAGCAGCGCGAGCGCGGGAATCGCGCGGTAGATGGTGACGGTTCCGTCGATGAGAGCCTCGCCGGGGCGGGTGAGGCCCGAGAGGAGTGCGAGCACGACCGCCAGGGTCACGCCGAGGACGCCGCCGATGATCGCGCGCTGCGCGGAGGCCCAGATGTTGGACCACAGCGAGCCGTCGAGCGCGAGGTTCCAGGCGGTGTTCGCGACCGTCCACGGCGCGGACAGGACGGTGTCCGGGATGATCCCGGTCGCGGAGCCCGCGGCCCACAGGGCGACGACGAGCGCGGGGCCGGCGAGGATCCACGCGCCGATGGGGCGGGAGTCGACGAGGGCGCGGCGCGTGGACGTGCGGGGCAGCAGCTCGTGGTCGGGATCGAGGGCGCCCGGTCGCTGCTCGGGCGCGGAATCGTGGGCGAGGCCGCTGCCGAGGCGGCCGGTCGGGGGAGAGGTCACGGGAGGGCCCTTACGTTGCGGGGTGGGTGTCGAACCGGAAGTCGACGGAACCGTCGGCGGAGACGCGGCCGCCGGGGATCTCGCCGAAGTCGGCGAGGACGTCGATGGTGCTCTGCTGGCGCGCGACGAGGGCGCGGTCGAGCGGCACGGAGCGCCAGCTGCCCTGGCCCTCGTAGGCGACACGGCCGACGGCGGCGGGGATCTTCAGCGCCCCCGCGTAGTAGGTCTGGATCCAGCGGTCCTTGTCTGCGTCCACCCACGCGCGGGCGCGGTCGACCGCCGCCGAGAGTCGCTTCAGGGCCGCGGCCCGGGCGGGATCGGCCAGCGCGGCCTGCGGTGAGTAGAGGAACATCAGGCCGGACTGCGCGGCCTGGTTGAGCTGGTCCGGCAGCACCTGCGCGTCCGGGTGGGCGAGCCGGTACTTGGTGCTGATCGGCTCCATCAGCGGGGCGATGTCGATCTGGCCGGCGCCCAGGGCCTCGCCCACCTCGGTGAGCTGCAGCGGTACGAGCTGGACGTCGTGCTTGGAGAGGCCCGCCGAGCGCAGCAGCCGCAGGACCATCGCCTGGTGGGCGGTGCCCTCGGCATAGCCGATCTTGCGTCCGCGCAGGTCGGCAGCGGTGCGCAGTTGCACACCGGGGCGCGCGACGGTGGAGACGCCGCCGCGGTCGAGCTGCCAGGCCTTGATGATCGGGCTGGGGAACCGCGCGATCCGGGCGTGGATCGGCGGCACGTCGGCGACGATCGCGACCTGCGTCGCGTCGGCGCGGAAGGACTCGAGGATCGCGGGCCCGCCGGCGAAGTCCGCGAACTTCACGCCGAACCCCAGCTTCGCGGCCTCCCCGGACGCGGTCAGCATCGTCTTGAGGATGGACTGCTGGTCGGCGACGGTGATGACGGTGCCGGCCGGGACCTGGTCGGCGATCGGCGCGGACGGGTCGTACGCGGGCCCCGTCGACGACGCGCACGCGGAGACGCCGAGCACCGCGACGAGGGCGGTGGCGAGCGCCGCGGCGCGGCGGGGGAGGCGAAAAGGCATGGGGGCCATTGAAGGGGAGCGGGGGCGTCGTCGGAACCCTTGGACGCAGGCTGAGCGCAAGGCGGCCCGGATAGAATGGTGGGCGTCATGGGCAAGGTCGTGCTGTTCTACGTGTTCGCCCCGCTGGCCGACCCGGAGGCGATCCGGCTGTGGCAGCGGGCGCTGTGTGAGGCGAACGGTCTCCGCGGCCGGATCATCGTCTCCCGCCACGGGATCAACGTCACCGTGGGCGGCGAGATCCGGGCGGTGAAGCGGTACGTGCGCGCCGTGCGCGAGTACCCGGCCTTCAAGGGCGCCGACGTGAAGTGGTCCGAGGGCTCCGCCGAGGACTTCCCCAAGCTCTCCGTCAAGGTGCGCGACGAGATCGTCACCTTCGGCGTCCCCGACGAGGTGGAGGTCGACGCGGACGGCGTCCGCGGCGGGGGCGTGCACCTGACGCCCGACGAGGTGCACGCACTCCTCGCCGAGAAGCCCGACGCCGTCTTCTTCGACGGCCGCAACGCCATCGAGGCCGAGATCGGCCGGTTCGCCGGCGCCGTCGTGACGTCGGCCACGACGACCCGCGACTTCGTGACCCTGCTCGACGCGGGGGAGTACGACCACCTCAAGGGCCGCCCGGTCATCACGTACTGCACTGGCGGCGTGCGCTGCGAGGTGCTCAGCGCCGTGATGCGTAATCGGGGGTTCGGCGAGGTCTACCAGCTCGACGGCGGCATCGCGCGCTACGGCGAGCGGTTCGGCGACCGCGGGCTCTGGGAGGGCTCGATGTACGTCTTCGACCGGCGCATGAGCATCGACTTCTCCGACCGGGCGAAGCGGATCGGTCGCTGCACCGAGTGCGGCGCGCCGACCTCGAACGTCGCGAACCTCGCGCCGCCGCAGGACCGGGAGCTGGCGGTGCTGTGCGAGGACTGCGCGCCGTGAGCGGCGGTCCCGTCCCCGTCGTCGTGGTGGCCGGCTACCTGGGCGCGGGCAAGTCGACGCTGCTCAACCACCTGCTGTCCGGCGCGGGGGACGCCCGGATCGGCGTCGTGGTCAACGACTTCGGCGCGGTCAACATCGACGCGATGCTCGTCTCGGGCGCGTCCGGCGGTGGATCGGTGCGGACCGTCTCCCTGAGCAATGGGTGCGTGTGCTGCACCGTCGACGACGACGAGCTCGAGGACGTGCTCTCCTCGCTGGCCGCGCGCGACCTCGACCTCGTGGTGGTTGAGGCGTCCGGGCTCGCCGAGCCCGCGGCGATGGTGCGGCGCGTGGTGCTCGCGGAGGATCCGCGGATCGACTACGGCGGGCTCGTGTACGTCGCGGACGCCGCGCACCTCGCCGGCACGATGGAGCGGCACCCCTCGCTGCGCCACCACCTGGCGCTCGCCGACCTGGTGGTGCTCAACAAGATCGACCTCGCCGCCGACCCGGACGCCGCGCGGGCGCTGGTGCGCGAGCACGCGCCGTCCGCCCCGGTGGTGGGGACGGTCGACGCGGTGGTGCCGGTGGAACTGCTCATCGACGCGGAGGTCCTCGCCCGTCGCGCCGCGCAGCGGCGGGACTCCCCGCGCCAGCTGACTCTCGACGAGGCGCTGCGTGAGCACGACCACCGTCACGATCACGAGCACGGCGAATCGCACCGGCACCTGCACGACGACTACGCCGCCGTCACCGTCGAGACCGGGCGGCTGGACGCCCGGGCGACCGCCGCGCTGCTCGCCGATCCGCCGCGGGGCGTCTTCCGGACGAAGGGCTTCGTCACCGCCGCGGACGGCACACGGCTCGAGGTGCACGCCGTCGGCCGGCACGTGCGGACGGCCCCGGAGCGCGGCCGGCGGGGCGGGGCGGCGTCGGTGCTCGTCCTGCTCGGTATCGGGCTCGACGAGGAGGCGATCCGCTCCCGGGTCGAGGGATGCTTGGCGGACCCGGACGCCCCCGCCGACCCGCGGGCAGTGCTTTCCCTGCTGCGGTACTCCGCTGCGGCGCAAGCTGATTCGGCGATCCTCGAGGACTGATCGACGTCGTTCGTTGGTAACGATCCGGTAACGATCAAGGTCGAGGTTTTCCTAAAGTCTCAATTGATGGTTGACTGTTTCTCGTGTGACTGATGTGACGAAAGTTGCACAAGAGACTTGGAAGGAGAGCGGCGCCACTTCCCCGGCGCCCAGCTACCCATGAAGAAGACCCGTGTCCTCGCAGGTTCGCTTGCGACTGCGGCCGTCGCGCTGTTCGGCGTGCCCGGCTTCGCATCCGCCGACCCCGCCCCCGCCGCACCGGCGAAGCCGCTGAACGGCAAGACCGTGTTCCTCGACGCCGGCTCGTCCGTCGCGTCGGCCGTCGAGCAGGCCCGCAAGGTCGCCGACGGTCGCGGCGGCCAGGTGCCGTGCGTCAATCCGGTGGCGATCGCCTCCAACGGCACCGCCGACCACTCCGTCAACTTCGCCGTGGCCAAGATGGTCGAGGCGGCGCTCAAGACCCAGGGCGCCAAGGTCATCCTCTCCCGCGCGGACGACGCCGGCTTCGGCGGTTGCGTCGACCAGCGCGCCACCGCCGCGAACAAGTCCGGCGCCGACCTCGCCGTCAGTATCAACAGCGCGGTCCAGGATGCGGCCCAGCGCGGATTCGTGCTGGAGACGGCCGCCCCGGGCGCCACCGACCCCAAGGTGACGGCCCAGCAGGCCGTCAGCGACCCCGCGACCACGGTGCTCCGCGACGCCACCCGCGCCGGCGGCTTCGTGCCTGCGCAGTACTTCGGCGGCCAGGACGGCATCGCGAAGACCACCAACGCCCTCGCCTCGCTGGTCAACATCCCGCTCGTCTACGCGAACCTCGGGAACCTGGCCAACGCCGACGATGCGGCGCTGCTCACCTCGCGTGAGGGCCAGACCCAGTACGCCTCCGTGCTCACCAACGGCGTGATCCAGCAGCTGACCGGCAAGGTCAAGCCCGGCGGCGTCGTCGAGCAGCCCGTCGTGGCCCAGCCAGTCGCACCGCAGGTCGACCCGGTCGTGCCGGTGACCCCCGCGGCTCCGGCCGCGCCCGCGGCGACGGCTCCCGCCGCGACCGCTCCGGCCGCCACCGCTCCGGCGGCGACGGTGCCGACCGCCCCGGCGCAAACGCCGATCGTTCCCGCCGTGCCGGGCGCGCCCGCCGCTGCGGCTCCCGTGACGCCCAGCACCGGGACGGGGACCTCCCCGATCGTCTCGGGCGTACCGATGCTGCAGGGCGGTGCGACCCCGTCGGCCGCCACCGCGCCGCAGGCGACCGCTCCGGCGGCGACCGCGCCGCAGGGCACCTCGGTGACCATCCCCGGCCTGGGGCAGGTGGCGCTGCCGCAGCTCCCGACGGTGACGATCCCCGGGCAGGCCCAGCCGCTGGGCGTGAACTCGCTCTTCGAGATGGGGCCCAAGGCCGCCGAGTTCCTCACCAGCTCGCAGGGGACGCAGCTCGTCAACACGCTGATCTCCAGCCCGCAGGCCTTCAACTCCCTGCAGTCCGCGCAGGGACCGGCCGCCGCGCAGGAGATCCTCAAGGCGATCCTGAGCGCCGGCGCGATCCTGCCGAAGTAGGCGTCACACCGCACCGACTTCCGCCGGGGACGTCACGCCCCGGCGGGAAGCGGTAGCGCGGCCCGATCTGGCAAGCTGGCTGATATGGCACTCCGCAATATCGTCCGGCTCGTCCACATGGCCCCGCCGATCAAGGACCTGAAGGGGAAGAAGGTCCTTGTCACCGGCGCGGCCAGCGGGATCGGCCGCGCTACCGCGAATCTCCTCGCGGCGCACGGCGCCGAGCTGGTGTTGACCGACATCAACGCCGAACAGCTCGACGCCGTCACCCGCCACGTCACCGCCCTGGGCGCGAAGGTCATCGCGTCCAGGGCGTTCGACGTCTCCGACTACGACGCGGTCCGCGCGTTCGCCGACGAGGTGCACGCGGCCGCAGGCGCCCTCGACATCGTGATGAACGTCGCCGGCATCGCCGTCTGGGGCACCGTCGAGAACCTCACCCACGAGCAGTGGCGCAAGACCGTGGACGTGAACCTCATGGGGCCGATCCACGTGATCGAGACCTTCATCCCGCCGATGATCGCGGCGAAGCGCGGCGGCCAGCTGGTCAACGTATCGTCCACGGCCGGCCTCATCGCACTGCCCTGGCACGCCGCCTACTCGGCCGCGAAGTTCGGCCTCGTCGGCGTCTCCGAGGTGCTCCGCTACGACCTGCGCCGGCACGGCATCGGCGTCTCCGTGGTGGTGCCCGGCGCCGTGGAGACCGGCCTGGTGAAGACCGTCGAGATCAACGGCGTCGACCGCACCAACCCGAAGGTCAACAAGGGCATCGACGCCTTCCCGAAGGTCACCGCCGAGAAGGCGGCGCAGGCGATCGTCGACGGGGTGCTCCACAACCGCTTCATCGTGTACACCTCGCTCGACACCCGCTTCGGCTACTTCTGGAAGCGGAAGTTCGCGCTGCCCTACGAGATCGCGATGCGGGTGGCCAACGACCGGTTCGCCTACCTGGCGAAGATCTCAGAGCGCGGCCACTAGGCGCACGTGCTCCGTCCAGACTGCCTCGAGCTCGTCCTGAGTGACGCCCGAGGCGAGCTGGTGGAGCACCCATGCCGGGCTGAGCGTGGCCATCAGCGCCGCCGCCCACACGTCCACCTGCGCCGTGCGCCCCGCCTCGACGAGCATCGCGCGCACCGTCATCGTCGACACCCGCCACGGCGGGGCGTCGTACGGGTCGCGGGCGGCCTGCTCGGCGCCCCGCAGCAGGTCGCCGTGGCGCGCGATGAGCTGCATCCGGGCCTTGCCGTACTCGGTGAGCCGGTGCACCGGATCGCCGCCCGGGCCCAGCGGCGGCGGGCCGAACATGAAGCGGTGCTGCAGCTCGGTCTCGTCGTGGTCGAGGAGCGACTGCAGGAGCCCGGCGCGCGAGCCGAAGCGCCGGAAGACGGTGCCCTTGCCCACGCCGGCCGCCTGCGCGACGGCGTCCATGCTCACCGCGTCGACGCCGTGCTCGGCGAAGAGCCGCTGCGCCGCGTCGATGAGCAGCTCGCGGTTGCGGGCCGCGTCACGGCGCGGCTCGGTCTGCGGCTGCGCGAGGGGCAGGAGTGGTCCGGTCATCGGATGGAGCCTACCGTGCGGGTTTTCGACTCACCATGATCCCGGGGAAGAAATCCGGACCGAAGTCCGTTAACTTGTGCGGATGCGGCCCGACGGGGTCGCTCGGAACGTCAGGAGAACTGAGGATCATGTCGGACATCACCGTGCTCGCCGTCGTCGGATCGCTGCGCAGCAGCTCACTCAACCGCGAGCTGGCCGAGGTCGCCGTCGCGAACGCCCCCGAGGGGGTGCGCGTCGAGATCGCCGAGGGGATCGCGGACGTGCCCTTCTACAACGAGGACATCGACGGCGAGGGCGCGCCGGCCACCGCCGCGGCCCTGCGCGACCGGATCGCCGCCGCCGACGCCCTCCTGCTGCTCGCCCCGCCGAATAACGGCACCGTCAGCGCCGTGCTCAAGAACGTCATCGACTGGGGCTCGCGGCCCTACGGCGCCAGCGCGCTCTCGGGCAAGCGGGTCGCCCTGGCCGGTGTGGGGCACCGTCTGGACACCACCCTGGCCGACGCCGAGCGGGCCGTCACCATCGCCGGTGGCGAGGTCCCCGAGGGGCTCGTCGAGGAGTTCCCCATCTCCGGCCTCGACGGCAAGTCCGTCCGCGAGCACGACGCCGTCGCGCAGCGCGCGGGCGACCTCCTCGAGCGCCTCGTCGCGCCCGTCCGGTAGGGCGGTCCCGCGCGTCCGGTAGGCCGTCGCGAGCGGTGTTCCGACGGTGTCGGGCGTGTCGGATCGGCGTGTCGTCGATCCTCGGCGTGTCCTGGGGATTCACGATGAAAAACGCCCGAAAGACCGTCTTGCGAGCTGGTAATTTCACGAATGTTGTTCGCAAGTGGTTGTGTCGCTTCCTCGGGGCCACCACTAGGTGTAGTGTTCAGTCCACTGCGAGAGCGGACGCGCCGAAAGGCCGCCCGGGAGGCATGAGGACGTCGCTGAGGGGTCCGCTGGCCGACTGAGTTCACGCAGGTAAACGTGGCGAGAAAACTTGTCAGTCCGTAGGTCGATAATCGGGTTCCGAGCAGTCTTCGGGACCGTCCAGCGAAGGGGAGCCGTCCATGAGCCAGGTCGAGATCACCGTCTACACCAAGCCCGCCTGCGTGCAGTGCAACGCCACGTACAAGGCGCTCGACAAGGCCGGCCTCGAGTACCGCGTGGTGGACATCACCGAGGACTCGGACGCCCGTGACTACGTCATGGCGCTCGGCTACCTGCAGGCCCCCGTCGTCGTCGCCGGCGATGCGCACTGGTCGGGCTTCCGTCCGGACCGGGTCAAGGCGCTCGCCGCCGTCGCCGCCACGGCGTAGCGATGGCTGCGCCCCTCGTCGTCTACTTCTCGTCGGTGTCGGAGAACACGCACCGATTCGTCGAGAAGCTGGGCATGCGCGCCCTGCGCATCCCGGTGACGCGGGCGTCCGATCCGCTCACCGTCGACGAGCCCTTCGTCCTGATCACCCCGACGTACGGCGGGGGGAAGCAGGCCACCGCGCTCTCGGGCGGGGGATACGTCCCCAAGCAGGTGATCCGGTTCCTCAACGACCAGCACAACCGTTCCCTGATCCGTGGAGTGATCGCGGCGGGCAACACCAACTTCGGCGAAGAGTTCTGCTTCGCAGGGGATGTGATCTCGCGCAAGTGCCGGATCCCGTACCTCTACCGCTTCGAGCTCATGGGCACCACTGACGACGTGGATCGCGTCCACATCGGGCTCACCGAATTCTTCGCCGGAACCGTCTCCACCCTCGAAAAGGAAAGCGCGCGCTCATGACCGCAACTCAGGAAGACCTCGTCCCCTCCGCGAGCCAGTCCGGCGTCCACGGCGGCCCCGGCCACAGCGAGCTGGACTTCCACGCCCTGAACGCGATGCTCAACCTGTACGACAAGGACGGGCGCATCCAGTTCGAGAAGGACCGGGAGGCCGCGCGGCAGTACTTCCTGCAGCACGTCAACCAGAACACGGTCTTCTTCCACAACCTGGACGAGAAGCTCGACTACCTCGTCGAGGAGAACTACTACGAGCCCGAGGTGCTGGACAAGTACAGCCGCTCCTTCGTCAAGGGCCTGTTCGACGCGGCCTACGCCAAGAAGTTCCGGTTCCCCACCTTCCTGGGCGCGTTCAAGTACTACACCAGCTACACGCTGAAGACCTTCGACGGCAAGCGCTACCTGGAGCGCTTCGAGGACCGCGTCTGCATGGTCGCGCTCACCCTCGCCGACGGTGACGAGAAGCTCGCCGTGAACCTGGTGGACGAGATCATCGCCGGCCGCTTCCAGCCCGCCACCCCCACCTTCCTCAACTCGGGCAAGAAGCAGCGCGGCGAGCCCGTCTCCTGCTTCCTGCTCCGCATCGAGGACAACATGGAGTCGATCGGCCGCTCGATCAACTCCGCGCTGCAGCTGTCCAAGCGCGGCGGCGGAGTCGCGCTGCTGCTCAGCAACATCCGTGAGCACGGCGCGCCGATCAAGAAGATCGAGAACCAGAGCTCGGGCGTCATCCCGATCATGAAGCTGCTCGAGGACTCGTTCAGCTACGCCAACCAGCTCGGCGCCCGGCAGGGCGCGGGCGCCGTGTACCTGCACGCGCACCACCCGGACATCTACCGCTTCCTCGACACCAAGCGGGAGAACGCGGACGAGAAGATCCGCATCAAGACCCTGTCGCTGGGCGTGGTGATCCCGGACATCACCTTCGAGCTCGCCAAGAACAACGACGACATGTACCTGTTCTCCCCGTACGACGTGGAGCGCGTCTACGGCGTGCCCTTCGCGGACGTCAACGTCTCGGAGAAGTACCACGAGATGGTCGACGACTCGCGGATCCGCAAGACCAAGATCAACGCCCGCGAGTTCTTCCAGACCCTCGCCGAGCTGCAGTTCGAGTCGGGCTACCCGTACATCATGTACGAGGACACCGTGAACCGCGCGAACCCGATCGCCGGCAAGATCACGCACTCCAACCTGTGCAGCGAGATCCTGCAGGTCTCCACCCCGTCGACCTACAACGACGACCTGTCCTACGCCGAGATCGGCAAGGACATCTCCTGCAACCTGGGCTCGCTGAACATCGCGAAGACCATGGACAGCCCCGACTTCGGCGCCACCATCGAGACCGCGATCCGTGGCCTCACCGCCGTCTCGGACCAGACCGACATCAGCTCCGTGCCGTCGATCGAGAAGGGCAACAACCTCTCCCACGCGATCGGCCTCGGGCAGATGAACCTGCACGGCTACCTGGCGCGCGAGCGGGTCTTCTACGGCTCCGACGAGGGCGTGGACTTCACGAACATCTACTTCTACACGGTGCTCTTCCACGCGATCCGCGCGTCGAACCACATCGCGCGCGAGCGCGGCCAGTCCTTCGGCGGCTTCGAGAACAGCAAGTACGCCTCGGGCGAGTTCTTCGACAAGTACACCGAGCAGGAGTGGAAGCCGGCCACCGACAAGGTCGCCGGGCTCTTCGCCGACGCCGAGATCCACGTCCCCACGCAGGACGACTGGCGCGAGCTCAAGGCCGACGTCCAGAAGCATGGCCTGTACAACCAGAACCTGCAGGCGGTGCCGCCCACCGGCTCGATCAGCTACATCAACCACTCCACGAGCTCGATCCACCCCGTCGCGGCGAAGGTCGAGATCCGCAAGGAGGGCAAGATCGGCCGCGTGTACTACCCGGCGCCGTTCATGGACAACGACAACCTGGAGTACTACCAGGACGCGTACGAGATCGGCTACGAGAAGATCATCGACACCTATGCGGCCGCCACGCAGCACGTGGATCAGGGCCTGTCGCTGACGCTGTTCTTCAAGGACACCGCGAGCACGCGCGACGTGAACCGCGCGCAGATCTACGCGTGGCGCAAGGGCATCAAGACCCTGTACTACATCCGCCTGCGCCAGATGGCGCTCGAGGGCACCGAGGTCGAGGGCTGCGTCAGCTGCATGCTCTAGTGGTTCCGTAGCTCAAGTCGCCGGCCAGGGGGAACATCCCCTGGCCGGCGTTCTTGTTTTCACTGGTCGATCGAAACGAGCAAACTCGGCCGCGCGAGGCGGTGGGCGGCCTAGTTTGGATGAGTCCACACATCCTCGTCCGCAAGGCGGTTGGACCATGAGCTTTCTCGATCGGGTCATCAACAAGGCCCAGGCGACCATCCCGATGGAACGGCAGGTCCAGGGCCTGCACCTCTTCCAGAAGGCGAAGACGCTGGCTCTGGGTGACCGGCAGCCGGAGTTCGTCGAGGAGGAGATCTCCGACGTCGACGCGGTGTCGCTGACCGAGATCGACATGAGCAACCCGTTCATGTGGCGGCAGGGCCAGTGGCGCCCCTACTTCGAGCGCCTGCGCAACGAGGCGCCGGTGCACTTCCGGGCGTCGAGCGAGTTCGGGCCGTACTGGTCGGTCACGCGGTACGACGACATCGTCGCGGTGGACCGGGACTTCGAGACCTACTCGGCCGAGCCGCAGATCGTCATCGGCGTACCGCCCGACGGGCTGGACATCGAGATGTTCATCGCGATGGACCCGCCACGCCACGACGAGCAGCGCGCAGCGGTGCAGGGAGTCGTAGCGCCCCAGAATCTCGAGGAGATGCAGGGACTGATCCGGGCGCGCGTCCAGGAGGTCCTCGACGACCTGCCGGTCGGCGAACCGTTCGACTGGGTGGACAGGGTCAGCGTCGAGCTGACGTCCCGGATGCTCGCCACCCTGCTCGACTTCCCCTACGAGGATCGGCGCAAGCTCGTCCACTGGACCGAGTTGGCAGGCGCGAGCGCCGCGGCCACCGGCGGCGACGTCGACATGGACGAGATGTACCAGGGCGCTGCCGAGATGGCGAAGAGCTTCAGCGCCCTCTGGCACGACAAGGCGGGGCGCCTCAAGGCGGGCGAGAAGCCGGGATACGACCTGATCACCCTGATGCAGATGTCCGAGGACACCAAGGACCTGATCAACAGGCCGATGGAATTCCTCGGCAATCTCATCCTGCTCGTCGTGGGCGGCAACGACACCACCCGCAACTCGATGTCGGGCGGCGTGTACGCACTGAACCTGTTCCCGGACCAGTTCGATCGTCTCAAAGCCGATCACAGCCTGATCCCGAAGTTCGTCCACGAGAACATCCGCTGGCAGACGCCGCTGGCCTACATGCGGCGCGTCGCCACGAAGGACACCGTCCTGGGCGGTCAGTTCATCCGCAAGGGCGACAAGGTCGTCATGTGGTACGCCTCGGCGAACCGGGACGAGCGCACCTTCGAGAATCCGGACGACTTCATCATCGACCGGCACAACGCCCGCCACCATCTTTCGTTCGGCATCGGCGTGCACCGCTGCATGGGCAGTCGCGTGGCCGAACTGCAGCTGCGGATCCTCTGGGAGGAGTTGCTCGCGCGGTTCGAGGACATCGAAGTGGTGGAGGAGCCGGAATACCTCCAGTCGAACTTCGTCCGGGGCTACACGAAGATGATGGTCACGTTGACGCCGATCGGGCAGAAGCCGCGCCCCCGCGACCAACGGACGCTGCAGCCCGCCGCGGTACGGGCCCCCGCTCGCCCACCGATTCGCCGCTCCCGCGAAGCGACTACAACCACGGAGACGGAGGTCGACGTTCAGGTGGCGGGCCGGCGCGAGGTGGCGGACGGGGTCGTCGAGCTCACCCTCAGCGACCCCGCGGGTGCACCGCTCCCGTCGTGGACCGCCGGGGCCCATATCGACCTGCTCCTGGAGCCGTCGCTGACGCGGCAGTACTCGCTGTGCGGCAGCGCCTCGGACGAGTCGTCGTGGAAGATCGGCGTCCTTCGCGACCCGGACGGCCGAGGGGGCTCGGCGTACGTCCACGAGAAGCTGACGGAGGGCGCGACCGTCCGCGTGCGCGGGCCGCGCAATCACTTCCCCTTGGTGGCCTCCGCGAACTACCGATTCGTCGCGGGCGGGATCGGGATCACGCCGATCCTCCCGATGATCGAGGCCGCTCGGGCCCGCGGGGCGAACTGGAGCCTGCTCTACTGCGGCCGCTCCCGCGAGTCGATGGCGTTCCTGGACCGATTCGAGGACACCGATCGGGTCACGATCTGGCCGAGCAGCGAGAACGGTCGGATCGACCTGGCGGCGACGCTCGGAACGCCCACGCCGGACACGGTGGTCTACTGTTGCGGCCCCGGCGCTTTCCTCGACGCCGTGGAGGAGGCGTGCGCGCCGTGGCCCGACGGCAGCCTGCACATCGAGCGCTTCGCGGCCAAGGAGGTCGCGGCGTCCGAGGATGCGCTCGACTCGTTCGAGGTCGTGTGCTCGCGCTCGGGAGTGAGCGTGTCCGTCCCGGAGGGCACCACGATCTTCGACGCGGTCGAGAAGGCCGGCGTCGACGTCCTCGGGTCCTGCATGGAAGGCATCTGCGGCACCTGCGAGGCCGACGTGCTCGAGGGCACGCCCGAGCACCGTGACTCGATCCTGTCCAAGGCGGAGAAGGAACGAGGCGAGACGATCATGCTCTGCGTCTCCCGCTCCCTGTCGAAGAAGCTGGTGCTGGACGTATGAACGACACCGCTCGGAACCGTCCCGTCGTCGACTACCCGAGGGACTGCTGGTACGTCGTCGCCACCGCTGCTGAGGTCGGATACGGATTCACCGCGCGGCGCGTCCTCGACACACCGGTCGTGCTCTTCCGTCTGTCCGACGGTGCGATCGCCGCGCTGGAGGATCGCTGTGCGCATCGGCCCTACCCGTTGTCGGCGGGACGCCGCGAGGGTGACTTCGTCGTGTGCGGCTACCACGGCTGCACCTACGACGCGACCGGACGTTGGGTGAGCGTGCCGTCGCAGGACAACCCGCCCTCGTCCGTGCGGGTGCGGGCCTTCCCGGTCGTCGAGCGCGGGCCTTTCGTCTGGATCTGGGCGGGGACGCCGGGCGGCGAACGGTTGCGGCCACCGCCGGCGACACCGTGGTTGCACGGTGACGGCTGGACGAGCGTCGGGGAGCGGCGCGAGGTGGCCGCCAACCTGCAACTTCTGCACGAGCACTACCTCGACCTCTCCAACGTCGTCGCGATGCACCCGGAGATGATGCCGCCCGGCATCGAGGCGCTGCCGCCGCTGGAGGACGTCGAGGTCTCCGAGGTGTCGGTCTCGTATCGGCGAGAACTGCCCGAGGCGCCGCTGGCTCCGTGGGAAGCCGCGGTCACGGGGCTGGACGACGCCACCGCGTCCGCGTCGTTCGGCCGGACGGAGACGGGCACGTTCGTGACGCCGGGCCTGCACAAGCAGACCTACACCATCGTCGGCGCGACCGGTCCGGAGCTGGAACTCGTACGGACGCACGGTTTCACCCCCCGGTCGTCCGGAGTCACCCACGTCTTCCTGCAGATCTCGTGGCGAGGCGCCGCGGTCTCGCCCGACATCGGCGAGCAGTTGATCCAGGTCTTCCACGCGATGGCCGACCGGGACGTCGCCGTCCTCGAGACCATGCAGCGGTGCCTCGATGAGGACCCGGTCCCACGGCGCTACGTCAACGTCAAGGCGGACCGGGCCGCCGTGCGCGCACGGCGGATCCTGACGACGATGGTGGAGGACGAGCGGGGGATCTAGCTCAGTCGCCGTCGGAGTCGCGGCGTGCCCGGCGCATCCCGTCGACACCGTCGTCGGTGCAGAACCCGGTCCTGCTGGCCTTGAGGCACAGCAGCCCCAGCAGGCGCAGGTCGTCGTCGACGACGGCGAGCCGGCGGATCCCGGTGGTGATCATGTGGGAGCGGAGCCGGTCGGCCGGTGCTCCCGGCGGGGTGGTGCGCTCCGTGAGGGATGCCACCGCGAGCGCGGGCGCCGCGTCGTCCGCGCCTCCGGTCAGGTCGTCGCGGTCGAGCGTTCCGGCGAGCGCGCCGTCGCGCATCAGCAGGAGCAGATGGAGCTTGGGGCTCGTCTCGAACGCCGTGCGCGCGGCGCCGACGGTGATCTCGGCCGGGTGCACGGTCGGGCGCCGCAGCATCACGTCGGCGACGGTCACCGTCGGCGGCGTCATGGTGCGACCGGCTCGATGCGGGCGGGAACGTACTTGTGCCACGGGGTCCCGGCGAACCAGTCGCGGTACTTCGCACTGGTGAGCTCGTTCGGGGCGATGCCGGGACGCGCGAGTCCATCGGCGTCGGGGTAGTCGAGGCCGAGGCCGTTGGGCAGCGAGACGTGGCCGGCGCGCATCATGTCGCTGATCTCGATCGAGGACTCCAGCGAGCCCGCCTCGGTGGTGATCCGCACTCGCGACTCCGCCTCCAGGCCGAGGCGGTCCGCGTCCTCGGCGCTGATCCGCAGTGCGCCACCGGCGTCCCGCCGCCGCCACGCGGGATCGCGGATGATCGTGTTGGCGGTGAAGGCCCGGCGTTCGCCGGCCATCAGGACGAACGGGAACTCGTCCGTGGTCCACGACGACGGCGCCTCGCGGAGCGCGTCGGCCTTCGCCAGCAGCTCGGGGATGGCGACGGTGAAGCGATTGTCCTTCCGCAGCACGTAGTCCCAGGCGTTCTCCCACTCATCGACGGAGAAGGTGACGCCGGAGCGCTCGCGGAGGATCGCGTCGAAGAGCTGCTGGCCCGGCCGCATGCCCGAGCCGGTGAAGCCCGCGCGGGCGACGGAATCCGGACGGGACAGGGCGCACAGGTGCGCCGCGCCCCAGAGGATCGCGGCGCTGCGCGCACCGTCGGGCAGGGTGGGGCCGAGCGTCTCGTACAGGACGTAGCCCACGAGGCGGAGCAGCGACGGGTCGGCGGCAGCGGCGGAGAAGAACGCGAGTGCGAACGCGTCGGTGCCGGCCGCGAGCGCGGTGCGGAGCCGGTCGAGGAGTCCGGTGTCGACCGCGCCGAGCTCGCGGAGCAGGCGGGCGTAGATCTCCGGCTCGGGCAGGGTGCCCGGCCGCGGATCGAGGAGCGGCGCACGCAGCTGAAACGCGTTGTGCGGGAACTCCATGGTGAAGAAGGTGCACTCCCACTTCTCGAACTGGCTCGAGGCCGGGAGTACGTAGTCGGCCTGGCGCGCGGTCTCGGTCATCGCGACGTCGACGACGACCGTCAGCTCGCACGCCTGCATCGCCTCGATGAACCGCCGCGACTCCGGCAGTGAGTGGGCGGGGTTCGAGCTGTCGATCCACATGGCGCGGAGGCGATCCGGATGATCGGTGAGGATCTCGTCGGCGATCGAATTGCACGGCATGAGGCCGCCGATGATCCGCGCGCCCGTGACGGGTGTGGTCCGCTCGGTCTTCGGTTGCTGCTCGGCGGCGAGCCCCGCGCTCATCATCGGTGCCATCCGAGTGAGCAGCGCGTGCGCGGCGGAATCGATGAGCGCGTGGGGAAGCGGCGTCCCGGCGGCCGCGGGCACGGCGCGCGAGAGCCCGCTGGCGCCGAGGGCGACGCCCTTCGCGATCGTCCGGCGCGCCGCCTTCGTCGCCCCGCTCGACGGTGCCCGACGCGCGCGCCGGGGATCGCCCCCGGGGGCGGCGACGGGGGAGGAGAACCACGAGTGCAGGAACATCGTGCCGGGGCGCCCGAAGTTGCCGGTGAGGATCCACAGCAGCTTGTTCAGGTACGAGACGAGCGTGCTGTTCGGCGCCTGCTGGACGCCGAGGTCCTCGTAGGTCGTCGCGCTCGCCGCGGTCGCGAAGCGGCGGGTCGCCGCGCGGATGAGTTCCTCGTCGACGCCGCAGGTGGCCGCGTACTGGCGGATGGGGATCCGCCGCAGGACGGCCAGCACGTCGTCCATCCCGTCGGTGTGCTCGTCGACGAACGCGTGGTCGATCAGGTCCTCCTCGACGAGGACCGCGAGCATGGCGCCGACGCACCAGGCATCGGTTCCCGGCAGTACCTGTAGGTGGAAGTCCGCCATCGCGGCGGTCTCGCTCCTGCGGGGGTCGAGCACGATCATCGACCGCGCGGGATCCTTCGCGATCTCCTTGAGGACGGGCCGGGCCCGCGGGAACGAGTGGGTCTGCCAGGGGTTCTTGCCCAGGAACAGCACGACCTCGGCGTGCTCGAAGTCGCCCTTGGTGTGCGTGCCGTACAGCTGCTCGTCGACCCAGCCCTCGCCCGTCTTCTCCTGCGCGAGCGCGTTGGAGTAGTAGCGCATGCCGAGCGCGGCCCGGAGCGACTGGCCGTAGGCGGCGGGCAGGTGGTTCCCCTGGCCGGCGCCGGAGTAGTAGAGGATCCGCTCGCCGCCGTGCGTCTCCTTCACGGCGGTGAGCCGCGCGGCGATCTCGCGGACGGCGGTGTCCCAGTCGATCTCCTCGTAGGTCCCGTCCGGCCGGCGGCGCAGCGGCGAGGTCAGCCGGTCGCGGCCGTTCTGATAGAGGTCCAGGCGGAGGGGCTTCTCGCAGGTGTAGCCGTGCGAGGTCGCATGCTCCTTGTCGCCGCGGATCTTGGCCAGCCGCCCGTCCTGCACCTGGATCTCCAGGCCGCAGTTGCACTCGCAGAGGATGCACGCGGACTTCTGCCAGTCGGTGGTGGGCGCCTCGGGGTTCATGGGCCTAGTATGGACTAGGCCATAATTCATAGCAAGGGTGGAGAGGGGTGCACCGTGGCACCACGGCGGGACACGCGACGTCGGATGCTGCTCAGCGCTGTCGATCTGATGCGGGAGCGGGGCGCCGCCGGGGTGACGATCGACGCCGTGCTCGCGCGCAGCGGTGCCCCCCGCGGTTCCGTCTACCACCACTTCCCGGGTGGCCGCGCCGAACTCGTCGCGGACGCGCTCGATTTCGCGGGGGAGTCGATCACCGCGCTCGTCGAGGGCGCGTCGGGCGACGGTGCCGTCGCGGCGCTGCACCGGTTCTCGGCCTTCTGGGTCGCCGTCCTGCGCGGCTCGGACTTCGCTGCGGGCTGTCCCGTCGTGTCCGTCGCCGTGGGCGGTTCGTCCGACGAGGAGCACCTCCGTCCGGTGGTCGCGCACACGATGCGGCGTTGGCGCGAGGTCCTGGCCGCGGGGATGGTGGCCGACGGCTTCGAGCCGCCGGCGGCCGAGAGCCTCGCGACGATGGCGATCGCCTCGATCGAGGGGGCGATCATCCTCTGCCGGGTGGAGCGATCCGTCGAGCCCTTGGATCAGGTCGTCGGGCACCTGGAGGCACTGGTCGCGGCCGCCTCCCCGGTGTGACCCGGGCCCGGGCTCGCCGGGTCGGTGCGGTCAGCGCCGGGCGACCGCCTCGGTCGACGCGCGGATGCCGGCGAGGGTCCGCTCCATGCCCTCCTCCAGCAGTGCGGTGAACGCCTTCTGTCCGCCGAGGTGGTTCTCGGTGAGGTCGAGGGAGAACCGCGAGATCCCGTCCGGGGTCTCACGGCGCTGCGTGAGCAGGGTGTCGGCGCCGTCGGCCGTGAGTGTGAACGACCAGATCGTGTAGTTCTCCGCGATGCGGAAGGCGATCTCCTGCGCGGGTTCGTGCCTTACGATCTCGCCGTGCGTGACCCATTCCAGGTCGCCCAGGCGGTTGAGGTTGGTGAACCGGGTGCCGAGACGGATGTCGTCCTCGGGTGCCCGTAGTCGCACGGACGTCACCTGCGGGCTCCACTCGGGCATGCGGCGCACGTCGCCGACCGCCTCCCAGACCACGGCGGGCGGGGCGGCGATGGCGATGCTGCGCTCGAGGAGCGGCGTGAACGCGTTGTCGGGCATGGTCCTCCGTTCATGCACGACCAATCGGTCGTAAACATGGCTCGACGGTACGCCCCGGGCGGCACCCCGTCCAGGCCGGTCCGCGTGGCTACAGTGAACGCATGACGAAACCGGCGGCCGCCGACGGCCGGCGCGCACGCGGCGACGCCACCCGGCGGCTGGTCGCGCGGACCGCGGCCGACGTCGCGACGGTGGACGGGCTGGACGGCATCACCGTCGGCGGCCTCGCCTCGTCGACGGGGGTGAGCAAGAGCGGCATCCTCACCGTCTTCCCCACGCGCGAGGCGATCCAGATCGCGGCGGTCGCGGAGGCGCGGCGCGTGTACGTCGACGTGGTGATCCGGCCGGCGCTGGCGGCCTCGCCCGGCGCGGACCGCCTCCGTGCGCTCCTCGACGCCTGGGTCGCCTACCTCCGCGCAGGCACGTTCCCCGGCGGATGTTTCGTGACCACCACCTCCGCTGAGTACGGGCACCGGGTGGGGCCGGTCGCCGACGCAGTGCGGGAACTCAAGCGGGAGTGGCTCGATCTCCTCGAGCGGGAGCTGGCCGCGGCGGGGTCGCCGGACCCCGCGACGGACGCCTTCCGCGTCGACGCCTACCTCGCCGCGGCGAACACCCGTCGCGAACTCTTCGGCGACGATGCGGAACTCGACCGGGCGCGCGCCCTGGCGACCGCGATCGTCAACGACATGGGCGGCTCTCACATCGGGGCGTAGCCGTCCTTGACGTTGAAGCAGAAGTCGCAGGTGTCGCCGTCCTCGCTGCCGAAGTCGGCGAACGCGGCGATCGGTTCGATCGCCGTGCGGGCGACGGCCGGCTCCAACAGCGGCTCACGGCCACCGCCGAGCGGTTGCAGCCGAGAGAGGCTCGTGTGGAACGGGGAGGAACTGCTGCCGGGGGTCACGTCGACGACGGCGGCGCCGCCGACGAACAGGGTCAGCAGATTGTGTTCGGGGAAGCCGTGATTGACCCGCAGGACCCACCAGGCATCGTCGTGCCGCGCGGCGTAGGGGAAGTATCGGAAGCCGGTCCGGTACCACTCCGGGCTCGCGGCACGGACGTCCTCGATGTGCATCAGCAGTCGATTCCGTCGAGGTGCATGGGACTCATTCTGGTGCACATCGGAGGCGCAGCCCTACGGCTCCGCAGATCCGCCGGGCCCGACCGGCCCTCGTTCCCGAGCCGGAGGCGATCCGGGCTACGGCGTGATCGCGGGGTAGATCAGGCAGGTGGTGGTGCCGTGCGCGACGAGCCTGCCACGCTCGTCCTCGACCCGGCCCTCCGCAGTCGCGACCTGACGGCCGGCGTGAATCACCCGACCGGTCGCGATGAGGCGGACGCCGTCGGTGGGCACCGTCCGCACGTAATTCACCTTCAGTTCCAGGGTTCCGTAGCCCACGCCGGGGCCGAGTGTGGTGTGCACGGCGCAACCCATCACCGAGTCCAGCAGGGTGGCGCAGATCCCTCCGTGCACGCTGCCGAGCGGGTTCGCGAAGTCGGTGCGGGTGTCGAGGCTGAAGGTGACCTCGCCCTCGTTCACCTCGTCGATGCGCATCCCCAGCAGGCCGCCGATGCCGTGCTCAGTCACAGGCGTCGCGGCAGCGGCACGCAGCAGCTCCAGGCCGCTGGGGATCTCGCTCGTGGTCGACATGTTCGCTCCTTCGATCGGATGATGCGCTTACGGCACCCGCGAGTATACCGATCGGTATACTCGCGGGACGATGGGTACCGCGCACGGCGGCGCGGCGCCCCCGAACCCGACAGGCGGAGAGATGACTTCCAGGGATGACCTGATACGCACCACCATCGCTCTGATGCGTGAGCAGGGCGTGGCCGGCACGGGCATCGCCGACATCATCGAGGGCAGCGGTCGATCGCGACGCACCGTCTACGTCAACTTCCCCGGCGGGAAGTCGGAACTGGTGGATACCGCGACGCGGGCGGCGGGCGGCTACATCGCCGGACTGATCGAGGCGGCGATCGCGAAGTCGACCGGTCGCACCGACATGCTCGAGCAGGTAGGGGCTGCATGGCGGCAGGTCCTGGTCTCGTCCGGGTTCCGGTCGGGGTGTCCGATCGTCGCCGCAGCGCTGGGAAGGGCGGATTCCGCGCCAGCGGCGGATGCGGCCGGTGAGGCGTTCGAGACTTGGATCGCGCTGCTGGCGAACCGGTTCGAGGAGTGCGGCGGAGGGGCGAAGGCGGCGCGTCAGGCCGCGACCACCATCATCGCCGCCATCGAGGGCGCGGTCATCGTGAGCAGCGCGACGCGATCCACGCAGCCGCTCGACGATGTCGAGGCGTCGCTGCTCGCGATGTACGGCGACCGCTAGGCGGATATCAGGGCGCGTCGACGAACGTGATGCGCACGCTGATCGGATCGGAGGCGAGTGCCCGGAACGCGGACGTGGTGATTCCCTCGAGCGTCGCGCTGGGTGCGAACGTCCGCATCCGAGCGTGGGTGTCGTCCTCCGGGCGGAACTCCGCCGTGCCGGCGCGCCAGATCTCGCCCTCCAGGATCCGGACCTCGGGATCGGCGCTGACGTTGAGCGCCCAGCCGGACCGGCGGCCGTGTTGGCTCACGATCCAGGCGCCCTCGTCGTCGAACGTCGCCGCGACCGGCACTGCTCGGGGCTCGCCGCTCTTCCGACCGGTGGTCTCCAAGGTGGTCGCGAGCGAGGTGCGCACGCCGAGGCGCTGCAGCCCGCTCACGATCGGATTCGCGACGTATCGACCGATCAGCCTCTCGCGTTGGAATTTCCGGATCGCACGTTGCTGCGCACTCGGATCTGGACGTCGTGGCATGGCGGCCCTCTCGATCGGTGTCGTCCCGCTAGGTAGACCATACGGTCTACCTAGCGCGGCCGCTACTGAAGGCGGAACCGCAGGGTCGCGATCACGTCGTCCAGGGCCTCGGTGAGCACGCGCACTCGGTCGGCGGGACCGGGTGCGGCGAGCGCCCGGTGCCGGTCGGCGTCGGCCAGCGGCAACTCCCGGGCGAGGTAGTAACTGCGCTCCACCAGGTTCTCCGGGAGCTTCAGCTTCGGCCACGCGCGCGGCCGGGCGCCCTCGCTGCGGGCGAGTCGCGCTGCGAGTCTTTCGATCTCGTTGCGTTTGCCGAGCAGTGGGATCAGGTCGACGGCGGGCTGGACCTCGTCCGGCCAGGCCTCCGCCTCGGCGAGGGGGTAGGGATCGTCGGGCAGCCAGCGAGTGACCCGGACGCGGTCCGTGCCCTGACAGATCAGCGTGAACTCGCCGCCGGGGCGGCGCACGTACCGGTCGATGAGCGCCACGGTGCCGACGTCGGTGCGCACGTCGCCGCCGCCCACCTCGCTGCCGCGCTCGATGAGGACCACCCCGAACCGGCCGTCGGTCGCGAGGCACTCCTCGATCATGCGTCGGTACCGCGGCTCGAAGACGCGCAGCGGCAGCTCCTCGCCGGGCAGGAGCACGGCGCCGAGCGGGAACATCGGCAGTTCGGTCACCGCTACAGCATGCACTGCAGGCGGTATCGTCGCGGCCATGACGGCCCCGAACGACTGGTTGGCGGCGCTGGAGCGGGACGGCGGCGCGGTCGCCGCCACCCCGCCGGAGCGGCTGGCCCTCGACGTCCCGAGCTGCCCCGGGTGGACGGTGCGCGACCTCGTCGTGCATCTCGGCGGAGTCCATCGCTGGGCCGCGACCTTCCTCGCCGAGGGCCCGGATTCGACGAACCGGTTCGCCCCGATCGAGGACGACGCGCCCGCCGGGGCGGCCGTCACCGCCTGGTACCGCGACCGCCTCGACGGACTGCTGGCCGAGCTGCGTCGCCACGACGCGGACGAGCCGGCCCGAGCCTTCACCGGCCGCGTCACCGCCGGCTTCTGGATGCGCCGCCAGGCCCACGAGACCGCCGTGCACCGCTGGGACGCCGAGAACTCCTGGAACGCAGCGCGACCCGTCGAATCCGTGCTCGCCGGCGACGGGATCGAGGAGTGGGCCGAGGTGTTCGCCGGACGGTTCCTCTCCCGCGGTCCCGGCCTGCCGGACGGGCTCGTCGGGCGGACCGTCCACCTGCACGGCACCGACCGCGACGACGCGGAATGGACCCTGACGCTCGCGCGGGAGTCCATCGCCGTCGAGCGTGGGCACGCGAAGGGCGACGTCGCGCTCCGCGGCGCCACGTCGGACCTGTACCTCGCGCTGTGGCGTCGGGTGCCGCTCGCCGACCTCGCGATCTTCGGCGACGCCACCGTTGCCGCGGCATTGCTGGACGCCGTGCAGGTCACGTAGCCTGGAGCGATGACGAATCATGGAAGGGGCGCCACGCCTCACACCGTCTGATGGCCGAGCTGCGGGTGAAGTCCCGCTCCGAACTGCGCCGCGCACGGCGGCGCCAGGGCCACTCCTGTTGGGATCACCTCATCGTCGCCCCGCTCTGGGCGCAGCACGGCGCGAACCTCGGCACCCTGCTGCGCACCTGCGACGCCGTCGGCGCCTGCATGGCGGTCCCGTCGCACGACTGGGTGAAGGGTGCTCTGCGCAAGGGTAATACGCTGCCCGGGCCCAGCTGCATCCACCGCGTCGGCAACCCGCAGAACTGGCTGCTCAAGCAGCGCGAACGAGGCTCGCACATCATCGGCGTGGAACTCGCCGAGGGCGCCACGCGCCTCGGCGACCTCCCGCCCGCGCGGGGGCGCACCGTCGTCGTGCTGGGTCACGAGTTCTCCGGGATCCCGAGCGACACCCTGCACCTGCTCGACGAGGCCGTCGAGATCCCCATGATCGGCCGCGGCGCGAGCCTCAACGTCGCGGTCGCGGGGTCGTTGGTGCTGTATCGGCTCGCGGGCCTGTCCTGAGTTCGTAAGGTCGGGGTATGACCGCTCAGCTCTGGCTCGACTCCATCGCCGCCGACGGCGCCCGCATCGCCGCCATCGACCCCGCCCACCTCCCGCTCCCCGTCCCCAGCTGCCCCGGGTGGACGGTGCGCGACGGCATCGTCCACACCGCCGGCGCGCATCGCTGGGCCACCGCCTTCCTGCAGGGCGGCCCGGATTCGAAGGAGCGCTTCATCCCCGACGTCTCCGACGCGCCCGACGGCGACGCGGTCCTGGGGTGGTACGCGGGCGTCAACGCGGCCCTGATCGACGAGCTCCGCCGGCATGCGCCCGACGAGCCCGCGCGCGCCTTCATCGGCCGCACCGTCGCCGCGTTCTGGATGCGCCGGATGACGCAGGAAGTGTCCATCCATCGCTGGGACCTGCAGAACTCGCTGCCCGACGGTGCCGAGCCGCTCCCGGCGTGGACCGCCGCCGACGGCATCACCGAGCTGACGCAGATGCAGATCCCACTCATCGTCGGCAAGAAAGGGCTGCCTGAGGGCCTGGTGGGGAAGGTGATCGCGATCGAGGCGACCGACACAGGGGACCGGTGGACGCTGCGGCTGCGCGCCGACGGCATCGACGTCCTCGACGAGCCGGTTCCGGCGGACGTGACGCTGCGCGGCACCGCGTCCGACCTCGACCTGGTGCTGTGGCGACGGGCCGAGCCCGGCACCGTCGAGCTGGACGGCGATCGGTCCGTGCTCGACGGGCTGCTCGACGTCGTGATCATCTGAGCGACGCCGTGCGGTGGATAGTGCCCGCTGAGCGGCGAAAATCCACCGCAGGGCGCGGCTAGGAGCCGGGGCGCTCCAGGTACCGCTTCATATCGGCGAGGTCGGCCTCCACCGCCTTGCGCACCGATCCCGTGAGGGGCTTGGTGAGGACGGCGAGGATGCGGCTGACCGTCGTGGTGGGCTCGCCGCCGAAGGTCATCGTGACGCGGGTGCCGGCACCGTCGTCCTCGAAGCGGAACTCGGTGCGGTACCGGACACCTGGCCCGTCGGCCTCGACGGTGTAGCCCGACGGTGCGTCGAACGCCGTGATCTCCATCTCCTCGGTGGCGGCGCGGCCGTACATACGGCGCGTCTCGCGCCAGCGGGTGCCGAGCCCGGTGCGGACGTCGGAGACGAACTCGACGCTCTCGATCCCGGACATCCGAGCGGGCGCGTTCTCGATGTCGCGAACGCCGCGAAGACCGCGGCGCGGGGCGCGGCGATGGCGACCGTGCTGGTGATCTGCATGCGCGGAGGCTACCCGGCGGCACCGACGGGCGACACGCCGAACTGGCGCGATGGCACTAGGTGTTGCGTTTCCCGGACTTGTCGGCCCCAAGGGGTAGTGTCATGAGCGTTGAAATCCAGCTCCGCGAAAACCGAGGTGTCATGTCTGAAACCGCCGCTCACAGCCCCGCCGACGGAGCTCCGCTCAAGCTGGTCAGCCGGGTGTCGGCGATCAACTGGAACCGGGTGCCGGACGAGAAGGACGCCGAGGTCTGGGACCGGTTGACGGGCAACTTCTGGCTGCCCGAGAAGGTGCCGGTCAGCAACGACATCCCGTCGTGGGGCACGCTCACCGACCACGAGAAGCAGCTCACCATGCGCGTCTTCACGGGCCTGACGCTGCTCGACACGATTCAGGGCACCGTCGGCGCGGTCTCGCTGATCCCCGACGCGCTCACCCCGCACGAGGAGGCGGTGTACACCAACATCGCGTTCATGGAGTCGGTGCACGCGAAGAGCTACAGCTCGATCTTCTCCACCCTGTGCAGCACGCGCGAGATCGACGACGCCTTCCGCTGGTCGGAGGAGAACGAGAATCTGCAGCGCAAGGCGGCCATCGTCATGGGCTACTACAGCGGCGACGACCCGCTCAAGCGCAAGGTGGCCTCGACGCTGCTCGAGTCCTTCCTGTTCTACAGCGGCTTCTACCTGCCGATGTACTGGTCCTCGCGGGCCAAGCTCACCAACACGGCCGACATGATCCGCCTGATCATCCGCGACGAGGCCGTGCACGGCTACTACATCGGCTACAAGTACCAGCGCGGGCTGGAGACGCAGAGCCCGGAGCGCCGCGAGGAGCTCAAGGAGTACACGTTCGACCTGCTCATGGAGCTGTACTCGAACGAGGAGGACTACACCGAGTCGCTGTACGACGAGGTCGGGCTCACCGAGGACGTGAAGAAGTTCCTGCGGTACAACGCCAACAAGGCGCTGATGAACCTGGGCTACGAGGCGCTGTTCCCCAAGGACGCCACCGACGTGAACCCGGCGATCCTCTCCGCCCTGTCGCCCAACGCCGACGAGAACCATGACTTCTTCTCCGGTTCCGGCTCGTCGTACGTGATCGGCAAGGCCGTCAACACCGAAGACGAGGACTGGGACTTCTGACCCCGGACGACTCCGGCGAGACCCGCCCGCGGACGAGCCTGTGGTGGCTCGTCGGGGCGGGTCTTCTCGTTCTCGCGTTCGTGTTCCTGCCGCGAGCGGTGTACGGCACGGACGTCGAGGCCAGGGCCGTCGATGTGTTCCCGCCCTGGCTGCTCGGGGAGCGGGCGGAGCCGACGGCCGGGTTGGAATCGCTCGTCGATGACTGGGCGGGCTTCCACCTCATCAAGGCGGTGTGCGCGGCGCTGCTGCTGGCGCTGGCCCTGTACTTGGGGCACCGCGCGCTGGCGCTGATCCCGGCGGTACTGCTCATCGCCAATGTGCAGGGCGTGATCGCGCCGCTGTCGTCGGCGTTCTCGCTGCTCGACCCGGTGCGTTTGCGCGACGGGGAGCCCGGACGCGCGCTCGCACTGATGCGCTCCGAGCTGCGGGCGACGCCGTCCGGCCCGGTCCAGGCGCTGGTCGACGACTTCGCGCGGTACCACCTGGCCGTCGTGGTCATGGCCGGCGTGCTGACCGTCGTGCTGCTGGTCTTCGCCGTCCGTGCCTGGCGGCAGGATCGCCGACGGTGGGCGGTGGCGACGCTGGTGGCCGCCGTCGTCACCGGTGTGGTCACCGTCGCCAACGTCACGAATGCTCTCGATCCCGTCCGCGGTCTGCTCGACTTCATCGGCGGTTCCTAGCGGTTTCGGCGGCGACATCCTGGGGATTCGTTCGTCGGAACCGCACGGAACTGCGACAGTGGGCGGCAAGGAGGTTCACATGCTGGAGATCAGGCCGAACTGCGAGTGCTGCGGGCGCGACCTCGCGCCGGACGCACGCGACGTGCTCATCTGCACCTTCGAGTGCACGTGGTGCGCGGACTGCAACGACGAGAAGCTGCACGGCACGTGCCCCAACTGCGGCGGCGAGCTCGTCCGCCGCCCGATCCGCCCGGCGGCCCTGCTCGAAGCCCATCCCGCCTCGACGGTCCGCGTCGTCAGCGAGACCTGCCGCTAGGTCGTCCGCCCTAGGCCGGCGCCACCTCGCGCAGCCGGCCGGTGGCCACGTCGAAGACGAAGCCGCGCAACGACGTCGTGGACGGGATGAACGGACTCGCCGCCACGCGCTTGAGCGACTGCCGCACGTCGGTGTCCAGATCGGCGAAGGCTTCGGCGGCCCAGGCGGGTTTGATGCCGGTCTCGGCCAGGATGTCGGCCTTGAACCCGTCGTCGGTGAACGTCAGCATGCCGCAGTCGGTGTGGTGGATCAGGATGATCTCGGTGGTGCCCAGCAGCCGCTGGCTGATCGCCAGCGAGCGGATCTGGTCCTCGGTGATCACACCGCCGGCGTTGCGGATGACGTGCGCCTCGCCCTCCTGGAGGCCCAGGGCGCGGTAGACGTCGAGCCGGGCGTCCATGCAGGCGACGACCGCGACGTGTTTCGACGGTGGGAGGGGAAGCGGGCCTGAGAAGGCCTCGGCGTATGCGGCGTTGTTCGTGAGCAGGTCATCGGTGACGGTCATGGGATCCATGGTCGATCGCGCATGGGGCGCTGCCCACCGTTGCGCTCCCGCTGCGTCAATCGGCGAGGGGGAGGTCGTCGCGGTCGGCCCACTCGACGAGGGTGTCCAACGAGAAGGCCTCGTCGTCGATGGATGCGTGCAGGTCACCGAGGTCGGCGAAGCGGGCGGGGAGGGTGCGGATCGTGAAGTCGTCGGGGTGCACGTCCGGCACCTCGTCCCAGGTGATCGGGGCGGAGGCGGTGGCGATCGGGGTGCCGCGCAGCGAGTACGCGCATGCGATGGTGTGGTCGCGGGCGTTCTGGTTGTAGTCGAGGAACACCGCCGCCGGGTCGCGGTCCTTGCGCCACCACACCGTCGTCACGTCCGACGGTGCCCGGCGCTCGACCTCCCGGGCGAAGGCGAGGGCGCACCGTCGGACCTCCGAGAACGTCCAGCGGGGCTCGATCCGCACGTACACGTGCAGGCCGGAGCCGCCCGAGGTCTTGGGGAAGCCGCGGATGCCGAGCTCGTCGAGCACCTCCCGCACGACCGCGGCCACCCGCTGCACCCGCTCCCACGAGCAGTCGGGCATCGGGTCGAGGTCGATGCGCCATTCGTCGGGATGGTCCAGGTCGCCCGCGCGGCAGTTCCACGGGTGGAACTCGACCGTCGACATCTGGGCCGCCCAGATCACCGAGCCGAGTTCCGTGACCACCACCTCGTCGGCGGTGCGGCCGAACCGCGGGAAGTAGATCTCCACCGTCTCGAGCCAGTCGGGCGCGCCGGCGGGGATCCGCTTCTGGTGCACCTTCGCCCCGTCGACGCCCTTGGGGTAGCGGTGCAGCATCGTCGGCCGATCGCGCAGCGCCCGGACGATGCCCGGGCCCACGGCCTCGTAGTACCGCACGACGTCGAGCTTCGTCGCGCCGATCTGCGGGAAGTAGACCCGGTCCGGGCTGGAGACGCGCACGACCCGGTCACCGACGGTCAGTTCGATCGGCTCGCCGTGCGCGGAGGAGGCCACGGCGCTGAGAGTACGCGCCCGGGCGGGACTACGCGCCCAGGAAACGGCCCAGCGGGCGCTTGCGCTTCCCCGACGGACGGCCCTTGATGACGCCGGCGACGACGTCCTCGGCGAACTTCTCCACCGTCTCCTGCGAGTCGGTCTTGTTCGTGCCGATGAAGCCGTTGGGGCCGCGCTTGATCCAGCCCGTGACGTACACGCCGGGGAGCGGCGCACCGTCGTCCCCGAGGACCCGGCCGGCCTCGTTCGGCAGCACCGCGCGGCGGTCGTCGAACGGCAGGCCCGGCACCGGGACGCCCCGGTAGCCGACGGAGGTGAACACCATGCCGACGGGCAGGTCGATCGCCTCGCCGGTGACGGAGTGCTTCGCGTGCAGGACCAGGCCGTCGTCGGTGGCCTCGATCGACTCGGGCGTGGTGAGGAAGCGCAGGCGGATGCGACGGGGCGCGTCCGACTGGGTCTCCAGCGACTCGAGGAGCTCCAGCTTGTGGCTGACCAGCTCGGAATCGCTGCCCGCGACCAGCGTTTCGGCGACGTCGGGGTCCGGGTGCACGATGACGGTGCGCTCGTCCGCGAGGCCCAGGGCCTCCGGCAGGGTGAACGCGGCGTGCTCGGGGCCGCGGCGGGCCACGATCACGACCTCCTCGACCTTCGACTCGCGCAGCGCGGCGAGGGCGGCGGGGGAGATGGTGGTGCCTTCGAGCTCCTCCGGCTCCGCGGTGAGGATGCGGGCCGCGTCGAGCGCGACGTTGCCGTTGCCGATGACGACGATGCGGTCGTGCGTGAGGTCGACCGCGTCGCCCTTGTGCTCGGGGTGGCCGTTGTACCAGGCCACGAAGTCGGTGGCGCTGCGCACGTTGGGCAGGTCCTCGCCGGTGATGCCCAGCTTCTTGTCGGTGCTGGCGCCGACCGCGACGACGATCGCGTCGTGGCGCTTCCGCAGCTCCTCGAGGCTCACGTCGGTGCCCACCTCGGTGTTCAGGTGGATCGTGAAGTTCGGGTCGGCGGCGACCTTGTCGAACAGGCCCGAGACCTTGCGGGTGCGGGTGTGGTCGGGGGCGACGCCGAACCGGGCGAGGCCGTAGGGCGTGGACAGCTTCTCGTAGACGTCGACGGTGACGCCCGGGTAGCGCAGGAGCTCGTCGGCCGCGTACATCCCGGCCGGGCCGCTGCCGATCACGCCGACGCTGATGACGGTGCCCGACGGGATCGGGAGGACCTTCGGCGGCACGGTGTGCGCCATCGGCGGGCGGCTGCGCTCCTGCGGGTTGGGGCCGCCGAGCGAGGAGTTGGCCGGGTCGGCGGCCGCGAGCGAGCGGTTGAGCTCGATGTAGACCTTGTGCTCCTCCGGCAGGCGGTGCGCGGGGCCGATCGCGTCGACGGGGCACGCCGTCACGCAGGCGCCGCAGTCGACGCAGGTGGTGGGATCCACGTACAGCATCTCGGCCGTCGCGAAGCCCGGCTCGTCGGGCGTCGGGTGGATGCAGTTCACCGGGCACGCGAACGTGCACGAGGCGTCGCTGCAGCAGGACTGGGTGATGACGTGGGGCATCGAGGAAGCTCCTCCGGGGTGTTCGTATCCGGGCCGGGATACGGGTCCGGCTCGGCGGGTGACCGCCGAGCCGGATATTCGGGGTGGTTCGAGACTACTGCGCGGTGTACGACGGCTCGCTGCGGAATCGCGAGGTCCGTCCGTGGATGCCCAGCACGCGCCACAGCACGCGGGAGACCGGGTTCATCAGGTCCGTGCGCTCCGCGAGCAGGCGGACGTCGCCGAAGATCTCCTGGCGCATGGCCTTCGACTCGGGCGAGCGCCAGAAGATGTCCTTCTTGACCGACCGCGGGATGTCGAAGGTGTCCCAGAACTGCTTCGGCGGGACCATGATCGCGCCGAGCAGGATGCGCATGACCAGCGGCATCGCCAGCGACAGCAGGAAGCGGGGGATCGGGCCGCGGGTGGGCACCTTGTGCTCGAGCAGCTGGTGCGCGAACGAGATGTGACGGGCCTCCTCGGCCACATGGATCTGCATCACCGAGGTCATCGCGGGGTGCTGCGTGTCGGCCGAGCGCAGGAACTGCTTCTGCAGGTGGTCGATCGGCTCCTCGCCGGCGAGCACGCCCATGTAGAAGATGTTCGGGAAGGTGGTGGCCGCCAGCGGGATGATCGGCGACAGGCGGCGGAACCACCACGCGCCGCCGGGGACGTCCATGCCGACGCGGTTGACGAACTCCTGGAACATCAGCGTGTGCTGGCACTCCTCCTTCGCCTCGTGCGTGGCGTAGCGGAACTCGGGGGAGTTGTTCGGCTGCACGGCGGTGTACTGCATGATGCCGCGGATCAGGATCGACTCGAACTGCAGGCCGACCTTGGCGACGTTGGCCTGGCGCCACATGCCGATCTCGATCTGCTTGGCCAGCGGCTGCTCCTGGTACCAGGGGTGGCGGCCGATCGGGTCGAAGCGCGGGTTGCAGACCCAGCGCGGATCGTCGGGGACGATCGCGAGCTCGGGGGAGTCCCAGTCGATGTCGACGTAGGGATCGAAGTTACGGCGCACCGAGGCCTCGGAGAGGTCGTTCAGCGTCTGCTCGTACTCGGCCTGGCCGGGGAACGAGCGGCCGCGCATGCGCGCCATGTGGGTCACTCGGGGCATGTTCAGCAGGGCCATGATGGATCCTTTCCTGGCACCCTCGACCGGCTCGTACCTGGTGTTTCTTCCGTGACCCTGTGGGAAATCCCACAGGCGTCTGTGCTGGTAGAAGCCGTGTATGAGATTGAATCGTCCTCAGACTATCACTTGAAACAAGCATGAATGAAGGCTCTTCGACCGGCAATCCGTGAACAGGTGTACACCGAGCTCTTGGCCAGCGGTTTTACCCGGCGGATGTGAGAGGCGTCACGGAGGAACGTTCGCGTTCCGGGGTGTTTTCGCCCCTGCGCGGGGGGGCTGTGGCGGACGCACGCCGAGCACCCCGTCGGGACGCGACGGGGTGCGGGGGAGGGGGATGCCTAGGAGGAGGCCTTGATGGTGTTGCCGACGTCGTGCAGCACGATGCCGGCGGCGACGGGGCCGCCCGCGGAGAACCACGCGGAGTCCTCGACCAGGAGTTGCCGTTTGGCGACCACGGCGCGAAGTTGCTTCCAGGGCTTCGTGGTCATGACGGCCATGCCGTGCTCGCGGCCCTTGTCGCCCTGATAGCCCACGTAGATCAGGTCGGCGTCGGCGGCCGAGACGTCGTCGCCCGACATCTCGACGGCCTCGGGCTTGCGCTGCGGCTCGGGTCGCACGACCTTGAGGTCCGCGAGGACCTGCGCCGCGAGCGGCGCGGTACCCAGCGCGAGGTTCTTGCCGTCCGCCGTGAACCGGACCAGGGAGACGGTGTTGTGCACCGCGTCGATCTTCACCGACTTCTCCGCCGCGTCCCGCTGGTAGCGGTCCAGCACCGCCCGCGCCTCCGCGGGCATGCGCACCGCGTCGGCCAGGGCGAGGAAGCTGCGGCGCCAGTCCGCCGACGGTGCCGGGATCGTCACCGTCCGGCCCGCGCGACGGTTCGCCTCCGCCGAGTCCGCGGTGCCGACCGCGACGTCGGCCTGCGCGCCGTCGGCGAGCTTCGGGACCTTCGCGAGGGTGGCGCCCAGGTACGACGGGACGTCGCCGCCGACGGCCTTCACCCGGTTCTGCAGGCCGAGCGCACACAGGCCGTCGAGGAGCGCCGGATCGGCAACGACGATCGCGGCCGGGGCGGCGCCACCGGCGACGGGGGCCGCGCAGGCCTCATCCGGCTTGCGGTCGAGGCCGATGATGTTCGCCGACGCGAGGCGCGTCGTGGTGGTGGAAATCGAGGCGAAGGGCTGCTGGATCGGCTCCGAGCCGCCGCACGCGGTGAGCACCGAGCCGGCGACGACGGTGAGCGCGATCGCGGCGCCCACCCTGGATGTTCCGAGCCTGTTCACGGCAACTGTCCTCACCTGTAGTTCCGACCGTGCGCCACGGTAGCAGTCGAGGCCTTTCCGACCGCTTCCGCGACGCGAGTACGACGCAGAGTAGGACCGCGGGGACAAGCCCGGGTGCGAGGCGCTACGCTAGCTCCACGAGGGTGGCGTCCGCCGTGAGCGAACACCGCCCGAAAGACCTGATTGAAGAGGCCGTACGCCGATACCGACAGCCGCGGTACCGGGAGGCCCAGGGCAGGAGGATTTGTGACCGCGCAAGCGCATCGTCCGGCAGTCGAGGTGACCGCCGCACGTCCGTATCCGCAGCGGACCGGGCCCAAGGGCTCGTTCATCTACAAGCTGGTCACGACGACCGATCACAAGACGCTGGGCATCATGTACATCGTCACGTGCTTCGCGTTCTTCCTCATCGGTGGCCTGATGGCGCTGCTGATGCGCGCCGAGCTCGCCAACCCGGGCCTGCAGTTCCTCTCCACCGAGCAGTTCAACCAGCTGTTCACCATGCACGGCACCGTGATGCTGCTGCTGTACGCGACGCCGATCGTGATCGGCTTCGCCAACTTCGTGCTGCCGTTGCAGATCGGCGCGCCCGACGTCGCCTTCCCGCGCCTGAACGCCTTCGGCTACTGGCTGTTCGTCTTCGGCGCCATCATGGTGATCGCCGGCTTCATCACCCCCGGCGGCGCGGCCGACTTCGGCTGGACCGCGTACACCCCGCTGACCGACGCCCTCCACTCGCCTGGCCCCGGCGCCGACCTGTGGATCATGGGCCTCGCGGTCGGTGGCCTCGGCACCATCCTCGGCGCCGTCAACATGGTCACCACCGTGATCTGCATGCGCGCCCCCGGCATGACGATGTTCCGCATGCCGATCTTCACCTGGAACATCCTGGTGACCTCGCTGCTGATCCTGCTGGCCTTCCCGCTGCTGACCGCCGCGCTCATGGGTCTCGAGGTCGACCGCCAGTTCGGCGCCCACATCTACGACCCCGCCAACGGCGGCGTCATCCTGTGGCAGCACCTGTTCTGGTTCTTCGGCCACCCCGAGGTCTACATCATCGCGCTGCCCTTCTTCGGCATCGTCTCGGAGATCTTCCCCGTGTTCAGCCGCAAGCCGATCTTCGGCTACAGCGGCCTGGTCCTGGCCACGCTGGCCATCGCGGCCCTCTCGGTCGCGGTGTGGGCGCACCACATGTACGCCACCGGCGCGGTGCTGCTGCCCTTCTTCAGCTTCATGACCTTCCTCATCGCGGTGCCGACAGGCGTGAAGTTCTTCAACTGGATCCTCACGATGTGGAGAGGCCAGATAACGTTCGAATCGCCGATGCTGTTCTCGATCGGCTTCATCGTGACCTTCCTCTTCGGTGGCCTCACCGGCGTGCTCCTCGCGTCGCCGCCGCTCGACTTCGCGGTGTCCGACACCTACTTCGTCGTCGCGCACTTCCACTACGTGCTCTTCGGCACCATCGTGTTCGCGACCTACGCCGGCATCTACTTCTGGTTCCCGAAGATGACGGGCCGCATGCTCGACGAGGGCCTGGGCCGCTGGCACTTCTGGCTCACCTTCATCGGCTTCCACATGACCTTCCTGGTGCAGCACTGGGTCGGCGCCGAGGGCATGCCGCGTCGCTACGCCGACTACCTCGACACGGACGGCTTCACCACGCTGAACCAGATCTCGACGGTCGGCGCGTTCATCCTGGGTGCCTCGACGCTGCCCTTCGTGTGGAACGTCTTCAAGAGCTACCGCTACGGCGAGGTCGTCACGGTCGACGACCCGTGGGGCTTCGGCAACAGCCTCGAGTGGGCCACCAGCTGCCCGCCGCCGCGGCACAACTTCACCGAGCTGCCGCGCATCCGCTCCGAGCGCCCCGCGTTCGAGCTGCACTACCCGCACATGGTCGAGCGCATGCGCACCGAGGCCCACTCGGGCCCCGGCAAGGGCCACTAGCGCAGGCCCCTGCTCCACACCGAACGGCGTCTCCCGCAGGGGAGGCGCCGTTCGGCGTTCCACCAGGCGGCGACTACGATTTCCCCGTGCACGAAGCGACTTCGGATCCGACGATCCTCATCACCGTGACCGGCGGCGACAAGCCCGGCGTCAGCTCGGTCCTGTTCGGGGTCCTGGCCCGCAACGAGGTGAGCGTCCTCGACGTCGAGCAGACCGTCATCCGCGGCCGCCTGACCCTCGGCGTGCTCGCCGCGGTGCACGGCGACCCCGAGCACGTGCAGGAGCTCGTCGAGCAGGCCATGGCCACCGTCGGGATGGACGTGGCGGTGGAGATCACCGCCGAGCAGCCGCCCCGGCCGCCCGTCCCGACGCACGCCGTCGTGCTGCTGGGCGCCCCCGTCAGTGCCCGCGCGCTCTCCGCGCTCGCGACCGCGCTCGCCGGGCGGGAGGTCAACATCGAGTCGATCGCCGGCGTCGCCGACTACCCCGTCACCGCGCTCGAGCTCATGGTCACCGTGCCCGACGGTGCCGACGAGGTCGCCTTCCGCGCGGAGCTCGCGGCCGTCGCCAAGGAACAGGGCGTCGACATCGCCACCTCGCGCGCCGGCATCGCGCGCCGCTCCAAGCGGCTCATCTGCTTCGACGTCGACTCCACCCTGGTCCAGGGCGAGGTCATCGAGATGCTCGCCGCCCGCGCCGGCAAGGAGGCCGAGGTCGCGGCCGTCACAGAGGCCGCGATGCGCGGCGAGCTCGACTTCGAGCAGTCCCTGCACGCCCGCGTGGCGAACCTCGCCGGGCTGCCCGCGTCGGTCATCGACGACGTTGCCGCCGGCCTGCAGCTGACCCCCGGCGCGCGCACCACGATCCGCACCCTCAAGCGCCTCGGCTACCGCTGCGGCGTCGTCTCCGGCGGCTTCACCGC
This sequence comes from Tsukamurella sp. USMM236, assembly GCF_037148755.1. Lineage (NCBI taxonomy): Bacteria > Bacillati > Actinomycetota > Actinomycetes > Mycobacteriales > Tsukamurellaceae > Tsukamurella > Tsukamurella sp. USMM236. The sequence goes on along the minus strand of NZ_JBBCSS010000004.1, from coordinate 5,149 downwards.
CGTGATCGAGCCGCTCGCGCAGGACCTGGAGCTCGACTTCGTCCGCGCCAACACGCTCGAGGTGATCGACGGTGTGCTGACCGGTCGCGTGATCGGGGAGGTCGTCGACCGGCCGGGCAAGGCCCGCGCGCTGCAGGAGTTCGCCGACACCTTCGGCGTGCCGGTCGAGGAGACCGTCGCCGTGGGCGACGGCGCCAACGACATCGACATGCTCTCCGCGGCCGGACTGGGCGTCGCGTTCAACGCCAAGCCCGCGCTGCGCGAGGTCGCCGACGCGGCGCTCTCGCACCCCTACCTCGACGCGGTCCTGTTCGTGCTCGGCGTGACCCGCGACGAGATCGAGGCGGCCGACGCCGTCGACGGCCGCCTGCGCCGCGTGCCCATCGAGAGCTGAGCCCGGCGCGAGCCGAGCCGGTCAGACCTGCTGGAAGGCCAGCACCGTCGGGCCGGAGACGGTGACCTCCGCGCGCGACGGGTACACGGTGTGGCCCGTGGGTTCACCCGTCGGGAGCGTGGTGTCGACGATGAGCTCCCAGTCGTGCGTGCACGACTCGGGCCCGCCGAGCACGACGGTCGCGTCGCCGCCCGCGTGCCAGATGATGAGCGCGTCCTTCTCCGCGACGGCGGCGTCGTGGCCGGGCGCGCGGACGTCGGACCCGTCGACCCACGCCTGCAGCGTGCGCTCCTCGGGCGACTGCCAGTCCTCGCCGGGCATCTCGGCGCCGTCGGCACCGAACCACGCCAGGTCGGGCTCGCCGTCCCGCGTCGCGCGGCCATCGAAGAACTCGTGCTGTCGCAGCACGGGCGCGGCGCGGCGCACGGCGGCGACCCGGGCGACGAAGGCCGTCAGGTCGGCGTCGGCGGCGTCCCAGTCCACGGCGAACGCGTCGGCCGCGGGGGTGCCCTCCGGCACGCAGTACGCGTTGTTGTTGCCGAACTGGGTGTGGCCGAGCTCGTCGCCGCCGAGCAGCATCGGCGTGCCGGTGGAGAGCAGCAGTGTGGCGATCAGCGCCCGGACGTGCGCCGCCCGCGCCGCGAGGATCGCGGGATCGGTGGTGCCGCCCTCGAAGCCGTGGTTGACGGAGTGGTTGTTGTCGGTGCCGTCCCGGTTCTTCTCGCCGTTGGCCTCGTTGTGCTTGCGCTCGTAGCTGACCAGGTCGCGCGCGGTGAATCCGTCGTGGGCCGTGACGAAGTTGATCGACGAGAAGGGCGTGCGGCCCTGCGCGCCGAACAGGTCCTGGCTGCCGGAGACCCGGGACGCGAGCGCGCCGACGGTCGCGCCGCCGGCGAAGAAATCGCGGACGGTGTCGCGGTAGCGGTCGTTCCACTCGGCCCACACCGGCGGGAAGCCGCCCACCCGGTAGCCCTCGCCGGTGGCGTCCCAGGGCTCGGCGATGAGCTTGCGGGCGGACAGGATCGGGTCGGCCGCGATGGCGGTGAGCAGCGGCGCGCGGTGGTCGAACGGGATGACCGGGCCCTGCGGCCCGGTCCCCGTGCGGCCGCGGCCGAGGACGCTCGCGAGATCGAACCGGAAGCCGTCGACGCCGAACTCGCCCGCGAAGTACCGCAGGCTGTCGAGCACCATCCGCACCGAGGCGGGGGAGGCGCAGTCGACCGTGTTGCCGCAGCCGGTGTAGTCGAGGTCCTCGCCGTTCTCGAGCAGGTAGTAGCCGGGCGCGTCGAGCCCGCGCCAGGACAGCGACGGGCCCGCCACCGACTCCTCGGCGGTGTGGTTGTAGACCACGTCCATCAACACCTCGAGGCCGGCGGAGTGCAGCGCCGAGACCATCTCCGCGAACTCCTCGACCTCGTGGCCGGGCTGCGCCGCGTACCGCGGGTCCGGCGCGAAGTAGGCCCCCGTCGAATAGCCCCAGTGGTTGCGCATGCCGCGGTCCCGGACGCCGGGCTCGGTGAGGCACGCCTGGACGGGCAGCAGCTCGACGGCGGTGACGCCGATGCGCCGCAGGTGCTCGATCACGGCGGGCTGGGCGAGGCCCCGGTACGTCCCGCGGAGCTCTTCGGGGACGCCCGGGTGGCGCGCGGTGTACGAGCCGACGTGCACCTCGCAGATCACCGTCCGGTCCCACGGGACGCTCGGGCCCGGCTCCGGCGCCGGGGGTGTTCCGGTGACCACGCACAGCGGGATGTCGGGGAGCGAATCCGTCTCCGACGGTGCGCCGTCCGTGCCGTACGGCAACAGGGCGGTGCCGTCGCCGAGGGCGCCGTCGAGCCGGCGGGCGTACGGGTCGATGAGGGCCTTGCGCTCGTTGAAGCGCAGACCGTTCTCCGGCTCCCACGGGCCCGCGGCGCGCAGGCAGTAGCGCGTGTCCTCGCCGATCCCCGCGACGAAGCCGTGGTGGACGCCCGCCGTCTGCGCGGGGAGTCGCAGGCGCTGCTCGCTGCGCACCCCCGCCTCGTCGGTGTCGATCAGGCACACCCAGACGTCGGTGGCGCGCGGGGCGTGCACGGCGAAGTTCACGCCGCCGGGCTGCGGGGCGGCGCCGAGGGGGTGCGCGGCGCCGGGGGTGGGGGAGCGGTGGTCTGTGGACACGGGGACCATCCTGCCAACCGCGACCGGTCGCGTGCGGCAGGATGGTGATGTGTCCGATCCCGCCGCCGCCTCCAGCGCGCCCGCCCCCGACTCCGCCGCCGAACCCGACCAGGACCTGGTGATCGACTTCCGCGGCGTGAGCCTGCGGCGCGACAGCCGAACCCTGGTGGGCCCCATCGATTGGCAGGTCGAGCTCGACGAGCGGTGGATCGTCATCGGCCCCAACGGCGCGGGCAAGACCTCGCTCATGCGGCTCGCCTCCGCGCAGGACTTCCCCAGCGCGGGCACCGCCCACATCCTGGGAGCGGTGCTCGGGAAGACGGTGGTGCAGGACCTCACCGCGCGGATCGGCGTGTGCTCGGCGGCGCTGGCGTCGCGGGTGCCGGACGACGAGCTGGTGACCGACCTCGTCGTCTCCGCGGGCTACGCCGTGCTCGGCCGGTGGCGCGAGCGCTACGACGAGGTGGACATCGGTCGCGCCGTCGACGTGCTGGAGTCCATGGGCGCCGAGCACCTCGCGAACCGCCGCTTCGGCACGCTCTCCGAGGGCGAGCGCAAGCGCGTGCTCATCGCCCGCGCCCTCATGACCGACCCCGAGCTGATGCTCCTCGACGAGCCCGCCGCGGGCCTCGACCTCGGCGGCCGCGAGGAGCTGGTCGCCCGCCTCGACACCCTGGCGCAGGATCCCGACGCCCCCGCGACCGTGCTCGTGACGCACCACGTCGAGGAGGTGCCGCCGGGCTTCACCCACGCGCTGATGCTCAAGGAGGGCGGCGTCGTGGCGCAGGGCCTGATCGGCGACGTGCTCACCGCCGAGGTGCTCTCGGAGACCTTCAGTCAGCGCATCCTGCTCGACGAGGTGGACGGCCGGTTCTTCGCCCGACGGGCCTCGCGCCCCGGACGCCGGAGGCTGCAGGCATGAGCGGCGACGAGGCGGCGCAGGTGCACCGCGCGGAGGGCGCCGACCATCGGCGTGACCTCCCGGACGTGCCCATCCGGCCCGCGGCCACCGTCCTGCTGCTGCGGACGGCACCGTCGGGCCTGGAGGTCTTCGTGCAGACCCGCGCGAGCGGGATGGAGTTCGCGCCCGACGTGACGGTCTTCCCGGGCGGCGGCATCGAGCCGTCGGACGGCGACGACTTGCGGGTGACCGCGGCGCGGGAGACGCACGAGGAGTGCGGCGTGCGGGTGCACCCTGACGACCTGGTGCCGCTGTCGCGGTGGGTGACGCCGCCCGGGCGGCCGCGCCGGTACGACACGATGTTCTACCTGGCCGCGCTGCCCGCGGGGCAGGAGGCGACGTGCGTGACCACCGAGGCCGTGTCGGCGGGCTGGCACGCGCCGCAGGCCGTGATCGACGCGTGGCTCGCGGGACGCAACAAGCTCATGGCGCCCACCTACTCCCAGCTGTTCCAGTTGCTGCCCTTCGACACCGTGGAGGACGTGCTGGGCTGGGCCGCGGAGGCGGCGGACCTGACGCCCGTCGCCATCGTCGACGGGATGACGCGCGAGGAGCGACGGTTCCCGGGCTGGGCGGAGTACGCCGAGGGCTCGACGATCTACTGACCGTGGCGCCCGCCGGATTTACGTGGACGTCCAACTAAATTTTCCGGCACCCGGTAGCCTCTGGGGTCATGACTGAATTCGTGACCCTCGAGACCTCCGATGAGCACCCCGGCATCGGCACGATCCGCCTGAACCGGCCGCCGATGAACGCCATCAACTCGCAGGTCCAGGACGAGCTCATCGCCCTCGCCGCCGAGGTGAACACGCGCGACGACATCAAGGCCGTCGTGGTCTACGGCGGGCCGAAGGTCTTCGCGGCCGGCGCCGACATCAAGGAGATGCAGGCGATGGGCTACGCGGACATGAGCGAGGCCATCGCCCGGCTGCAGGGCGGCCTGTCGGCGATCGCGTCGATCACCAAGCCGACCGTCGCCGCCATCACCGGCTACGCCCTCGGCGGCGGCCTCGAGGTGGCGCTCGGCGCCGACCGTCGCATCGTCGGCGACAACGCGAAGGTGGGCGTCCCCGAGATCCTGCTCGGCGTGATCCCCGGCGGTGGCGGCACCCAGCGCCTCGCCCGCCTCGTCGGCCCGGCCAAGGCCAAGGACATGGTCTTCACCGGCCGCTTCGTCGGCGCCGAGGAGGCTCTGCAGATCGGCCTGGTCGACGAGGTCGTCGCCCCGGACGACGTCTACAACGCCGCCCTGACGTGGGCGAAGCAGTTCTCGGGCGCCGCCTCGCAGGCGCTGCGCGCCGCCAAGCAGGCCATCGACCAGGGACTCGACACCGACCTGAACACCGGCCTCGCCATCGAGCGGCACCTGTTCGCCGGGCTGTTCGCCACCGAGGACCGCACCATCGGCATGACCTCGTTCATCGAGAACGGGCCGGGCAAGGCGAAGTTCGTCGGCAAGTAGCCCGAACGCCCCGCGGCGGGGGGCCCGGGGGCGGGGGGGCGGCCCCGGGGGGGGCCCGGGGGGCGGCCCCCCCCCCCCCCGCGCCCGACTCCCGCGTCGAGTGGCTCGCCGCGCTGTTCCCGGCGCCCACGTCGCCGCAGGCGGAGAAGGCCGCGACCGGCACCCACGCGAACGC
>NZ_JBBCSS010000003.1:0-612942 GCF_037148755.1 Tsukamurella sp. USMM236 | reverse complement strand
GCGCGAAGACTTCACCGCCGAAGGCGAGCGCACCCGCGAGGAACTCGCCGCCTTCCTCGACGAGCTCGAAGCCGCCGCCGTCAAGTTCGAGGAGATGCGCGACCGCTCGCTGGCCCGTGAGGCCGCGAAGCGCGAGAAGGCCGGACTGGCCGTCTAGTACCGACGCACACCGGAACCCGTCGCGCCTCGCCGAGGCCCGGCGGGTTTCTTCTCGTTCGAGGCCGCCGCGGTTTGCCGGAACCGGCCGCCGCCAGCGATCATGGAATGAACGACCACGGGAGAGCACTGATGACCACAGCCACCACGACGCAGCCCAAGCTGCGCATCGGGCGGTTCGAGCTCGACTCCCCCGTCGTGCTCGCACCGATGGCCGGCGTCACCAACGTCGCCTTCCGCAGCCTGTGCCGGGAGCTGGAGCGCGCGCGCACCGGCACCGTCGCGGGGCTGTACGTGTGCGAGATGGTCACGGCCCGCGCCCTCGCCGAGCGGCATCCGGTGACGATGCACATGACCACGTTCGCCCCCGACGAGGACCCGCGCAGCCTGCAGCTGTACACCGTCGACGCGAAGTGGACCTACGAGGCCGCCCGGATGATCGCCGAGGAGGGCCTGGCCGATCACCTCGACATGAACTTCGGCTGCCCCGTCCCCAAGGTCACCCGCCGCGGCGGCGGCTCCGCGCTGCCCTACAAGCGGAACCTGTTCGCGAGCATCGTCGACGCCGCGGTGCGCGGCATCGCCGACGGCTCCCCCGCGGGCTCCCCCGAGATCCCGGTGACGGTGAAGTTCCGCATCGGCATCGACGACGAGCACCACACCCACCTCGACGCCGGCCGGATCGCCGCCGAGCAGGGCGCGGTCGCCGTCGCGCTGCATGCCCGCACCGCCGCGCAGCGCTACTCGGGCCAGGCCGACTGGGACGAGATCGCCCGCCTCAAGGAGCACGTGCACCACCACTTCGGCGACACCATCCCGGTGTTGGGCAACGGCGACATCTTCGCGGCGGAGGACGCCGTGACCATGATGGAGCGCACCGGCTGCGACGGCGTCGTCGTGGGCCGCGGCTGCCTGGGCCGGCCGTGGCTGTTCTCCGAGCTCTCCGCCGCGATCAACGGCACCCCGATGCCGGTCCCGCCGCACCTGGGCGAGGTCACCGACATCATGTACCGGCACGGCGAGCTGCTGGCCGCGCACCACGGCGAGGACAAGGGCATGCGGGAGATCCGCAAGCACGTCGCCTGGTACCTGCGCGGCTTCCCCGCCGGCGGCGAGCTGCGTACGCGGCTCGCCACGGTCAAGACCCTCGCCGACCTGCGCGCACTGCTGGACACACTGCCCCAGGACGTGCCCTTCCCCAAGGACGCCGAGGGACCGCGCGGCCGGCAGGGCACGCCCGGCAAGGTGGTCCTCCCCGAGGGCTGGCTGGACGATCCGTGGGAGTCGGACGCCGCGGCGATGCCGGGCGCCGAGGTGGAGACGAGCGGCGGTTAACCGTCGTTCACCCGTCGTTCATCCAACGCTGCGGTCGTGTATGAAAAGGCCGATATACTGCGCACATGCGTAACGCGTACATCCAGCAGATGGCTGCTTTCAACGACATCCTCGGCGACATCTGCGACAAGTCGGGCATCGCCATGGAGAAGGCCACCAACTCGCTGCTCCAGGCCGACCTCGCCCTCGCCGAAGAGGTCATCACCGAGCACGACGAGATCGTGCGGCTGAGCCGCCGCGCCGAGGAGGAGGCCTTCTCCCTCCTCGCGCTGCAGGCGCCGGTCGCCAGCGACCTGCGCGTCGTGGTCTCCGGCTTCCAGATCGTGGCCGACGTCGACCGGATGGGCGCGCTCGCCCTGCACGTCGCCAAGGTGACCCGCCGCCGCTTCCCGAACAAGACCCTCCCCGAGGAGGTCAACGGCTACTTCGCCGAGATGGGCCGCCTCGCGGTCGAGCTCGCGAACTCCGCCCGCGAGGTCCTGGTCACCCAGGACCCGAAGCAGGCCGCGGAGATCGAGGAGCAGGACGACGCGATGGACGACCTGCACCGCCACCTGTTCACCGTGCTCATGGACCGCGAGTGGAAGCACGGCGTCGCCGCCGCCGTCGACGTGACGCTGCTGGGCCGCTACTACGAGCGCTTCGCCGACCACGCCGTGGAGATCGGCCGCCGCGTGATCTTCCAGGCCACCGGCAGCCCCGAGCCCACCGCCGACATCTCGAAGTAGCACGCGCACGCACGGCCGCCCTCCGGGGCGGCCGTTCCGCTGTCCGAGGTCAGGCCGGGCCCGCGCTCAGGAACCCACGCCGTCCTGCAGCTGCAGGATCCTGCCCCCGAGATGGATGTCGGAGCCCACGCCGAGCGGCACGGGCTGCCCCGGCGGGAGACGCAGGGGCTGCGCCGCGCCCGGCGGCCGCACCCACGTGCCGTTCGCCGAGCCCACGTCGACGGCGAGCACCTGCCAGCCGTCGATGCGGATCTCCAGGTGGGCGCGCGACAGTGCGCCGCTGCGGTCCGGCAGGACGACGGGCGCGAGCCGCCCGGAACCGTCGAGCGAACGACCGGCGCGCTGCGCGACGAACGCTGCGGGGTCGCGCCCGATCACCATGTCGTTCTCCACGACGAAGGCGGTGCCGTCGTCGGCGACGAGCAGCCCCAGCGGCGGCCGCGGGCCGCTTTCCAACGGAGCCCGTCGATCGACGAGGGCGCCGCAGCGGGTGCAGTACGCGGCGACGGGCGCGTTGAGGTGCCCGAAGGCGCAGCGCCGGCCCTCGACCGTGGGCCCGGCCGCCACGGCAGCGCTCACGTCGCCGACGTCCACCTCGTAGTCGGTGGCCGCGAAGAGCGGGCTCACCCCGGTCGGCTCCTCGTTGGTGGGCGCGTCGGCGGGGAAGACGTCCGTCGCGATCTCGCCCTCCGCCTCGGGCTGCACGGACTCGTCCGACCAGATCACGACGCCTGCGCCGGGCACGGCACCGTCGTCGAAGTGGAGCGCGCCGGGCACGCACACCGGGGCGGGCGGGGGCGGCGGCCCGACGGTGACCGTGACCACCGAGCCCGGGGCCAGGGGCGCGACGCGCTCCGCGAAGTCGCCGCCGGCGTGCAGCACGTGACCGGGCGTCGCCGCCGCGGCGGACGGGAAGATCGCGACGGTGATCGCGAGCTCGACGTCCGCCCCCGCGATGCCGCGCAGCATCGCCCGCGCCGTGCCGTTCCTCAGCTCGACGACGGCGAAGGCCGGGCCGGTGATGGCGCTCAGGACGGGGGCGACGTCACCGTCGACCTCGAGCGCCGCGCGCAGTTCCGCGACCGCGGCGGGCCCGCCGACGGCCGGCGCGTCCACGAACAGGAACCGCTCGCGCGCGCGGGCCACCACGCGGTCGCCGGGCAGCACGGTGCTGTACCGGTCGCCGGTCCGGGGCTGCGATGTCATCCCCATAGGATACGGCCGATATCCGACGACGCCGTATCGGTGTGACCCGTCAGCCGAAGCGGCCCGAGATGTAATCCTCGGTGGCCCGCTCGTCCGGGTTGGAGAACATCTTCTCCGTCGGGTTGATCTCGATGAGCTTGCCGGGCTTGCCGGTGGCCTCGAGGTTGAAGAAGGCGGTCTGATCGGAGACGCGGGCCGCCTGCTGCATGTTGTGGGTGACGATGACGATCGTGTACTTCTGCTTGAGCTCGCCGATCAGGTCCTCGATGGCGAGGGTCGAGATCGGGTCGAGGGCCGAGCAGGGCTCGTCCATGAGCAGCACGTCGGGGCTGACGGCGATCGCGCGGGCGATGCACAGGCGCTGCTGCTGGCCGCCGGAGAGGCCGCCGCCGGGCTTGTTCAGGCGGTCCTTGACCTCGCCCCAGAGGTTCGCGCCGCGCAGCGACTGCTCGGCGACCTCGTCGAGCTTCGACTTGCTGCGGATGCCCTGCAGCTTGAGGCCGGCCACCACGTTGTCGCGGATCGACATGGTGGGGAACGGGTTGGGCCGCTGGAAGACCATGCCGATGGTCTTGCGCACGCCCACCGGGTCCACGCCGGTGCCGTAGATGTCGGTGCCGTCGAGCGTGATGTGCCCGTCGACGCGCGCGCCCGGGGTCACCTCGTGCATGCGGTTGATCGACCGGAGCACCGTCGACTTGCCGCAGCCGGACGGTCCGATGAACGCCGTGACCGAGTTCGGCGGCACCGTCAGCGAGACGTCCTGCACCGCGTGGAAGGCGCCGTAGTAGATGTTGAGGTCCTTGATGTCCAGGCGCTTCGCCATGTCGGTTCTCCTTGTTACTTCGTCTTGGGGGCGAGCAGCCGGGACATGAGGGCGGCCAGGCCGCTCGCGATGCCCACGAGGATCACCAGGGTGAGGGCGGCGCCCCACGCCCGGTACTCGCCGACGGCGCCGGGGTTGTTGCGGTACTGGTCGTAGATGAACAGCGGCAGCGACGACATGTTGCCGTTGAACAGGTCGTAGTTCATCCGGTCGCTGATGCCCACGAGCAGCAGCACGGGCGCGGTCTCGCCGACCACGCGGGCGATCGCCAGGAAGACGCCGGACACCATGCCGGACGCGGCCGTCGGCAGCACGATCCGCACGATCGTCTTCCACTTGGGCACGCCGAGCGCGTAGGAGGCCTCGCGCAGCTCGTTGGGCACGAGTTTGAGCATCTCCTCGGTGGAGCGCACGACGACGGGGACCATGAGCAGGATCAGCGCGAGGCTCACCGCGAAGGCGGACTGGGGCATGCCGAAGGTCGTGATCCAGATGCCGAAGATGAACAGCGTCGCGACGATCGACGGGATGCCGGCGAGCACGTCGACCATGAAGGTGGTGACCCTGCCCAGGCGGGTGCCCTCGGCGTACTCGACGAGGAAGATGCCGACCATCACGCCGATCGGCACGGAGAACAGCGCCGCGATGCCGGCCTGCACGAGCGTGCCGTAGAGGGCGTGCCGGATGCCGCCGGCGTAGGAGTCGGGGGCCACGCGGACCATCGACTTGGTCCACCACTCGGGATGGATGATCGCCGGGACGCCGTTGGCGATCACCATGTACAGCAGCGAGATCAGCGGCGCGAGGGCCAGCAGGAAGCACGCGCCGAAGATGATCGCGGCGGCGTTGTTCTTGATCCGGCGCGCCGTCGACGTGCGGTGGAAGACGGTGCCGCTCTTGGCGACGTCGTCGAGCTCGGTGGCGGTCATCCGTTCACCCGTCCCCCGCCGATCCAGCGGGCGACCGCGTTCACCACGAAGGTGAGCACGAACAGCACGAGGCCGGCGGCGATGTAGGCGCCGCGCTGATCGACGTTGTCGAACTCAGCGGCGGCGGAAGCGATCTTCGAAGCGAAGGTGTAGCCGCTGTCGAACAGCGACCAGATGGAGGTCTTGGTGGCGGCGAACAGGATGATGAGCACCGCGATGGTCTCGCCCAGGGCGCGGCCGAGGGCCAGCATGGAACCCGCGACGATGCCGGACCGGCCGTAGGGGAACACCGTGAGGCGGATGACCTCCCACTTGGTGGCGCCCAGGGCCAGCGCGGCCTCCTGGTGCGCGACGGGGGTCTGCCGCAGCGACTCGCGCGTGATCGACGTGATGATCGGCAGGATCATGATCGCGAGCACGATGCCGGCGGTGAAGACCGTCGAGCCGAGCGACAGCTCGACGTTGCCGGTCTTGAACAGGAAGAACCAGCCGAGGTTCTCGTTGAGCCACTTCTGGAGCGGCACCAGGAAGGGCGCCAGCACGAAGATGCCCCACAGGCCGTAGATGATCGACGGGACCGCGGCCAGCAGGTCGATCACGGCGCTGAGCGGCCGCGAGAGCCGCTGCGGCACGTACTGCACGAGGAAGGTCGCGATGCCCACGGCCACCGGGACCGCGATGATCAGCGCCATCACCGACGAGAGGACCGTGATCTTCAGCAGCTCGAGGATGCCGAACCGCATGTTCGACGGGGTCGTCTGCCACTCGGAGCTGGTGAGGAAGTTGACGTTGTTCTTGGTGAGCGCCGGGACCGCCTGCACCACGAGCTGCAGGAAGATCAGCGCGATCACCACGACGAGCAGGACGCCCGAGGCGTACGCCGCCCACTTGAAGATCTTCTCCATGCGGTCGTGACCGCCGGCGAAGGTGGTGCGGGTGGGAGCCCCGTCGGTGGCCGCTACGGCGCCGTCGGCGTCGCGGTCCGTCGAATCCTCAGTCGCCATGTTTCCCCGTTGTTCGGCCACGCGAAAATCGTCCTTCCGGCTGAGCCGGACGTCGTGCGAGTGCCATTGTGCCTGGCCGCCCGCACGACGCCCGGTGGTTCAGCAGTGTCTTACTGGATCGAGTCGATCGACTCGGTGAGCGTGGTGCGGAAGGACTCGGGGATCGGGGCGTAGCCCTGGCCCGCGAGCTGGTCCTGCGCCGGCTTGCTGGCGGCGACCTTGAGGAAGGTCTTCAGGCCCTTGCCGACCTCGGCGTCCGCGTACTTGGAGCACACGATCTCGTAGGTCGCGAGCACGATCGGGTAGGCGCCGGCCGCCGACGGCTTGTAGAAGCCCTCGGTGTCGATGACCAGGTCCTTGCTGCCCGGGGTCTTGAACTTGGCCGACTCGATGGTCTTGGCGACCGACTCGCTCGAGAGCTTCACGGCCTCGGGACCGGCCGAGGTGATGATGTTGGCGACCTGCAGCTTCTGCGCCTTGGCGAAGCTCCACTCGGCGTAGGTGATGGTGCCCTCGGCCTTGTTCACGGTCGCGGCAACGGCGGCGTTGCCGCTCGCGCCCTGGCCGGTGCCGCCCTTGAAGGCCTTGCCCTTCTTGTCGGCGGACCACTCGGCCGGCGCGGCGGAGCCGAGGTACTTCTGGAAGTTCTCGGTGGTGCCCGACTCGTCGGAGCGGAAGACGACGGTGATCGGCAGGTCGGGCAGCGCGGTGCCCTTGTTCTCGTCGGCGATCTCGGGGGCGTTCCACTTGGTGACGACGCCGCTGAAGATCTTCGCCAGGGTCGGGGCCGAGAGGTTCACGGCGACGTCGCCGGGCAGCTTGTAGGCGACGGCGATCGGGCCGAAGACGAGAGGGAGGTTCAGGGCGGGAGCGCCGCACTTCTCCTCGGCCTTCTTGGCCTGGTCGGCGTTGAGCGGCGAGTCGGAGCCGCCGAAGTTGGTCAGGCCCGAGGTGAACTCGGTGATGCCCTGGCCCGAGCCGTTGCCGCTGTAGTCGACGTTCGCGCCGGAGCAGTCCTGGGCGAAGGTGTTCTTGAAGACGGTCATGGCGTTGGCCTGCGCCGTCGAGCCGCTGCCCTTGAGCTGCAGCTTGCCGTCGCACTGCACGCCGGAGCCGCCGGCGGACGAGCTGCCCGCGGCCTCGCTCGACTCCTCGCCGCCACAGGCGGACAGGGTCAGGGACAGGGCGGCCACCATGGCCAGGGCCGATACGGATCCACGCTTGAAGTTCACCGAGATTCCTCCGGGTCGAGTCAGGACTGATCACCCCGGCACTTTGCGGGTGTCATCCAGCAACATAGGGAGGCCGGGTGTCCGAATCGGGTGTCCCGGGTGAACGGACGGGAAACTCGCCCGGTCGAGTGGATTACCGTAGTGCGTACGCGACGTGTCTTTCGCTTTCCTCAAAACCCAGCCGGGTATAGGTCCGCAGGGCCGCCTCGTTGTCGCCCTCCACGTACAGCTCCACCTCCGCGAGGCCGCGACCGGCCAGGTACTCCAGCCCGGCGGCGGTCAGCAACCGCCCCAGCCCGCGTCCCTGACCTGCGGGGGCGACCGCCACGATGTACACCTCGCCAAGGCCCGCGGCCGGATCGGCGACCTTCGTCCAGTGGAAGCCCAGCAGGCGGTCCTGCTCGTCGACGGCCAGGAACAGACCCGCCGGGTCGAACCAGTCGGCGCCGGTCCGCTCGTCGATCTGCTCGCCCGTCCAGCCGCCCTGTTCGGGGTGCCAGGAGAAGGCGGCGTTGTTCACCGCGAGGATCGCGGCGTCGTCGGCCGGGCCCGCGTAGGTCCGGACGGTCACCCCCGCGGACGGGGCCGGAACCGGGTCCAGCCCGGCGAGCGGGCGACGCAGGTTCAACAGGGTGCGCACCGCGGTCAGGCCGAGGCTCGCGGCGAGCGCGCGGGCGGCAGGGAGGTCCCCGTGCGCCCACACCGTGCCGCCGTCGCCCACGAGGTCGAGAGCCCCGGTCACCAGGGCGCGGCCCAGGCCCCGTCGGCGCTCCGACGGTGCGACGACCACCTCCGCCGCGCCGGGCCCGCCGGCCGGCGGCACCACGACCCCCGCGTAGCCCGACGGTGCGCCGCCCGCGCCCCGCGCGAGCACGTGCGGGCCGTCGCCCGCGATGCCGAGGCGGAACTGCTCCGAGAGCGGGCCGATGCCATCGGCGGCCTCCGCGGCGCCGGCGATCCCGAGCACCGCCTCCGCATCGGCGATCGGACCGCGCACCACGTCGACCATCTACATCTCCTCGAGATCCTCGTCCGTCGGTTCCATGTCCTCGACGGGGCGCTCGCCCTTGCCGCGCACGGGCCGCACCGCCTTGTAGCCCACGTTACGGACCGTGCCGATCATGCCCTCGTGCTCGGCGCCGAGCTTGGCGCGCAGGCGCCGGACGTGCACGTCGACGGTGCGAGTACCGCCGAAGAAGTCGTAGCCCCACACCTCCTGCAGCAGCTGGGCGCGAGTGAAGACGCGGCCCACGTTCTGCGCCAGGAACTTGAGCAGCTCGAACTCCTTGTAGGTGAGGTCGAGCGGCTTGCCGCGCAGGCGGGCCGTGTAGGTGCCCTCGTCGATGACCAGCTCGCCGAGGGTGACCTTGTCGGCCACCTCGTCCTCGCCGCCGGCGTCGCGCCGCGCGGCGACGAGCCGCAGCCGGGCGTCGATCTCGGCGGGCCCGATCGTGGGGAGGAGGAAGTCGTCGAGGCCCCAGTCGGCGCTGGCCGCGACGAGCCCGCCCTCGGTGAGCACCGCGACCACGGCCATCCGGCCCGCGCCCGTGCTGCCGAGCAGCCGGCAGAGGCCGCGCGCCGTCACCAGGTCGGTGCGGGCGTCCACGAGGGCGACCTCCGCCGGTCCGACCTCCAGCAGCGACGAGACGTCGGCGGGCAGCGTGCGCACCGTGTGCGGCAGCAGCGACAGCGACGGCAGCACCGTGTCCGGCTCCCGGTCGGACGTGAGCAGGATCAGATCCACATGCCCTCCCCACAGTGCGCGGCGGTCTCGAAGAAAATGTCGAATGTCAGAATAGCGGTGGTCAGAACGCCGCGCGTGACGGCGTCGGTGTCGACGAGAGGGTGCGAGCGTGGCGCAGGGGCAGGGACGGGCGTGGATCAGGCGGGTTCTGATCGCCCTAGCGACGCTCCTCACGGTCGCGCTGCTCGCCGAACTCGGATCCGCGGCGACGGCCGAGTACCGCCTGTCGCGCGAGCTGCGGGCGGCCGCGGGCCTGTCCGACGACCCCGAGGTGACGATCGGCGGGTTCCCCTACCTGACCTCGGGCGGGGAGCACCCGAAGCTGACGATCGCCGTCCCGGCGACGGTGCACGATCGCTCCGCCCGGCTCGAGACCGAGATGGCCGACGTCCGGATCCCGGGCGGCCTGCTGCCGACGTTCGCGCCGGACACCCCGATCGCCGCGGGGCACGTGGAGGCGCGCGTGCGGCTGGACCAGAAGACGGTGGGCCGGTACATGGACATCGTCGACCTGCAGGTGCACACGCCCGCCCCGAAGCGCGCCGGCGCGGGCAGCCCCGCCGACGGCTACGTGAAGGCGTCGAAGGGCATCGTCCTCACCGGCACCGTCCCCCTGCCCACCCCCGCCGAGCCGAAGCGCACCGTCCTGATCTCGGTCGCCGCGGACTTCACCAACGAGGGCGACGCGATCTCCGTGCGCGCCACCGGGATCTACTCGGGTCCCGAGGATCACGCGTCGGCGGACCTGCTGCCGGGCGAGGACCGGACGGTCCTGGCCGCCTTCACCCGGGTGCTGCCGCGGATGGCCCTGCCCTTCGGCGTCGCGCCCACGGGCGCGCGGGCGGAGAACGCCGACGTGGTGCTGCTCGGCGAGGCCGACGGGGTCACCGTCACCCCCGGCGCCTTCTACCGGCCGCTGGCCTGAGGCCCGCGCGCCGCTGAGGGCCCCGTGACCCTCCCGTGACGGAACCGCGCGGGTTGGGTATTCTCGGTCTCATGCGCAACCGCTGTGAGCTGCTGCTCACCCGCCGTCTGGCGGTCGATCTGTGCCGTATGGCCGGTTGTTGCTGTCTGGGCTAGTCCCGCCTCTCCCCGGGCCGGGTGCCCGATCCTCGGTGCATCCCCATGCCCTCCCAGCGCATCCGCGCACCCCTCGAAGTAGCGATTTCGCTGTCACTTCACGTCCATTAGGAATCAACGAAAGGGATCCTCATGGCTCGCTCCGACGTCCTGGTCTCCGCAGACTGGGCTGAGCAGAACCTCGACACCCCGGGTGTCGTCTTCGTCGAGGTCGACGAGGACACGTCGATCTACGACGACAACCACATCCAGGGCGCCGTCCGCCTCGACTGGCGCAAGGACCTGCAGGATCCGATCCGTCGCGACTTCCTCGACCAGGAGGGCTTCTCGAAGCTGCTCTCCGAGCGCGGCATCGGCAACGACGACACCGTGGTGCTGTACGGCGGCAACAACAACTGGTTCGCCGCCTACGCCTACTGGTACTTCAAGCTGTACGGCCACCAGGACGTGAAGCTGCTCGACGGTGGCCGCAAGAAGTGGGAGCTCGACGCCCGCCCGCTGTCGACCGACGCGGTGTCCCGCCCGGCCACGAGCTACCAGGCCAAGCCCGTCGACCTGTCGCTGCGCGCCTTCCGCGACGAGGTGATCGACTCGATCGGCAAGAAGAACCTCGTCGACGTGCGTTCGCCCGACGAGTTCTCCGGCAAGATCTCCGCGCCGGCGCACCTCCCGCAGGAGCAGGCGCAGCAGCGCGGCCACGTCCCCGGTGCGATCAACATCCCGTGGTCGACCACCGCGAACGAGGACGGCACCTTCAAGTCGGACGAGGACCTCGCGACGCTGTACGCGGAGAAGGGCTTCGACGAGTCCAAGGAGACCATCGCGTACTGCCGCATCGGCGAGCGCAGCTCGCACACGTGGTTCGTGCTGCAGGAGCTCCTCGGCAAGAAGAACGTCAAGAACTACGACGGCTCGTGGGTCGAGTACGGCTCCCTCGTGGGCGCCCCGATCGAGAAGTAAGGAAGACCATCATGTGTGGAGCACCGAAGCAGGGCCAGGTCCTGCCCGCAGGCGTCGACGTCGAGAAGGAGACCGTCCTGACCGGTCAGGTCCTCGACGGTGCCGGTAACCCCGTCGCGGGCGCGTTCGTGCGCCTGCTCGACGGCACCGGCGAGTTCACCGCCGAGGTCGTGGCCTCGGGCACCGGCGACTACCGCTTCTTCGCGGCGCCGGGCACCTGGACGCTGCGCGCGCTGTCCTCCGTGGGCAACGGCGACATCCAGGTCTCGCCCGAGTCGAACGGCGTCTACAACCAGGACATCACCGTCGCCAAGTAGGCCGGACAGGTGAGGGGCGCGCATCCGGATTCCGGGTGCGCGCCCTTTCCGTTTTCCGCTACCCGGCGGAAATCGGACGGGTAGCGTCGGGGATCAGTACCGATTCGGTACTACGTCGCGAATCCGCTACCCGAGGAGTCCCATCGTGCCCGCTCCCTCCGACGCCGAGTACTTCGAGCTCGGCGACGTCACGCTGCAGTCCGGCCACACCCTGCGCGGCGCCCGCCTCGCGTACAAGACCTTCGGCACGCTCAACGCCGACAAGTCGAACGTGATCGTCTACCCCACCTGGTACTCGGGCTGGCACACCGACAACGAGTGGCTCGTGGGCACCGACAAGACCCTGAACCCGGACGAGTACTTCATCGTCATTCCCAACATGCTGGGCAACGGCCTCTCGACCTCCCCGTCGAACGCCGCCTCGCCGTACGACCACGCCCGCTTCCCGCTCGTCACCTTCTACGACCAGGTCGAGGCGCAGCACCGCCTGCTCACCGAGAAGTGGGGCATCTCGACGATCGCGTTGGTCACCGGCTGGTCGATGGGCGCGGGCCAGACCTATCAGTGGGCGGTGAGCCACCCCGAGATGGTGCAGCGCGCGGCCCCGTTCTGCGGTTCCAGCCGCACCGCACCGCACAACCAGGTGTTCCTCGAATCCCTGCGCGAGGCGCTCCGGGCCGACGCGGCGTGGGCCGACGGCGACTACGAGCCCGCGCGCCCGCCGATCAAGGGCCTGCGCGCGTTCGCCCGGATCTACTCGGGATGGGGCTTCTCCCAGGCCTTCTACTGGAACGAGACCTGGCGCGAGCTGGGCTTCACCTCGCTCGACGACTTCCTCTACGGCTTCTGGGAGCAGTTCTTCCGCGACGGCCGCGACCCCAACAACCTGATCGCGATGATCGGCACGTGGCACGCCGGGAACGTCGGCAACACCCCCGGGTTCGACGGAGACCACGAGGCCGCGCTGCGCTCGATCAAGTGCCCGGTGCTGGCGATGCCCGCCGAGAAGGACCTCTACTTCCCGCCGGAGGACGAGGCGTGGGCCTCGCAGTTCATCGAGCACGGCGACGTGCGGGTGATTCCCGGCGTGTGGGGCCACTTCGCGGGCGGCGGCAAGAACCCCGTCGACACGGCCTTCATCGACGCCGGACTGCGGGAGCTGCTCGC
Organism: Tsukamurella sp. USMM236; assembly: GCF_037148755.1. Taxonomy (NCBI): domain Bacteria; kingdom Bacillati; phylum Actinomycetota; class Actinomycetes; order Mycobacteriales; family Tsukamurellaceae; genus Tsukamurella; species Tsukamurella sp. USMM236. Next base: position 600,258 of record NZ_JBBCSS010000003.1, on the reverse strand, counting down.
CCGCCCCGGCTACACCGGGTAGCCCCTCGATTCTCCTGGAGATCCGGATCTCACGTTCCGCCCGCCCGCGGCGTCTACAGGGCAGGATCGAGACGAGGAGAGATCATGAGCACCAGGCACATCGTGGCGGAGACCACCCTCGGCGAGCTGACGCTCGTCGCCGAGGGACGCGCCGTGACCGGCGTGTACTTCCGCCACCACATCCGCCGGCCGGCGGAGTCGTCGTTCGGGGAGCGCGTCGCCACCGATGTCCTGCTCGACGAGGCGGCGCATCGGATCCGCGCTTACCTCGCCGGGGACCGCCGCGACTTCGACCTGCCGCTCGCCACCCACGGCAGCGACGTCCAGGAGGCCGTCTGGGCCGCCCTGCGGGAGATCCCGTACGGCACCACCACGACGTACGGCGCCCTCGCGGAGCGGCTCGGCTTCGTCACGTCGGCGTGGGGCGTGGGGCAGGCCGTCGGCGCGAACCCGCTGTGCGTGCTGATCCCGTGCCACCGCGTGCTCGGGTCGAACGGCACGCTCACGGGGTACGCGGGCGGCCTGCGCCGCAAGCGGATCCTGCTCGACGTCGAGGCCGCCGCCGGCGAGCCCTGGCTCCCGGGCATGGGCGCCCACACCCCGGGGGCGGCGTGAAACCACCGTTCGAGCGCCTCGTCGACGAGCACGCCGGCACGGTGCTGCGCGTCTGCCGCGCGATCCTCGGCCCGCACGACGCCGAGGACGCGTGGTCCGAGACCTTCCTCTCCGCGCTGCGCGCCTACCCGGACCTGCCGGAATCGGCGAACGTCGAGGCCTGGCTCGTGACCATCGCGCACCGCAAGGCCATCGACCAGGTCCGGGCGGCGCAGCGGCGCGCCGTCCCCGTCGACACCGTCCCGGAGCGCCCCGTCACCTCCGCCCTGCCCGACGGTGACCTCTGGGTCGCCGTCGCGGCCCTGCCGGACAAGCAACGGCAGGCCGTCGCGTACCGCTACGCGGCGGACCTGCCCTACGCCGAGATCGCCGAGATCCTCGGCGGCACCGTCGACGCCGCGCGCCGCGCGGCCGCCGACGGCCTCAAGAAACTCCGAACCACTCGCACCAGGGAGGAACTCTCATGAGCGAGAAGATCACCGACACCCTCTCGGCCCCGGCCGATACCGACGCCCTCGCCCGGCTCCGCGCCCGCCTCGCGGCGAGCGCCGAGGCGGACGGCCTGCTCGACATCGCCTACACCGTCGTCGACTCCCCCGTCGGCGGTCTGCTGCTCGCGGCGACCGAGCGCGGCCTGGTCCGGGTCGCCTACGCCCGCGAGGACCACGACGCCGTCCTGGAGACACTGGCGCAGAAGGTGAGCCCGCGGGTGCTGCGCGCGCCGCGACGGCTCGACGCGACGGCCCGCGAGCTCGACGAGTACTTCGCCGGCCGGCGGACCGCGTTCGACCTCCCGCTCGATCACGCCCTCTCGCACGGCTTCCGGCAGCTGGTGCAGAGCCGGCTGCCCGACATCGGCTACGGGACGACGCTGAGCTACAAGCAGGTGGCCGAGCTCGTCGGCAGCCCGGCGGCGGTCCGCGCCGTCGGCACCGCGTGCGCCACGAACCCGCTGCCCGTGGTGGTCCCGTGCCACCGCGTGGTGAAGTCCGACGGCGGCATCGGGCAGTACGTCGGCGGCGTGGAGGCGAAAGCCGCCCTGCTGGAGCTGGAGTCGGCCGCATGAGCGCCGCCCCGGGGCTCGACTCCGCCGACTGGGGCGCCGTCTCCGCCGAGCTCGACGCGGTGGGCGGGGCGCTCCTGCCCCGCCTCCTGTCCGACGAGCGCACCGTCGAACTGCGGGAGCTGTACGGGCGGGAAGAGCTGTTCCGCAGCACGATCGACATGGAGCGGTACCGGTTCGGCGCCGGGGAGTACCGCTACTTCGCCCGGCCGTATCCGGAGCCGATCGACGAGCTCAAACACGCGCTGTATCCGCACCTGCTGCCGATCGCGCGACGATGGTGGGAGCGGCTGGGCCGCGAGGCGCCGTGGCCCGACGACCTCGACGAGTGGCTCGCGATGTGCCACGAGGCGGGCCAGCGGAAGTCGACGGCGATCCTCCTGAAGTACGGCGCCGGCGACTGGAACGCGCTGCACCGGGACCTGTACGGCGACCTGGTCTTCCCGCTGCAGGTGGTGATCGCGCTCAACGATCCCGGTGTGGACCACGAGGGCGGCGAGTTCCTGCTGCTCGAGCAGCGGCCCCGCGCCCAGTCCCGCGGCACGTCCTTCACGCTGCCGCGCGGGCACGGCTTCGTGTTCACCACCCGCGATCGCCCGGTCCGCTCCGCGCGGGGCTGGTCCGCGGCGCCCGTGCGGCACGGGGTCTCGACGGTCCGCTCCGGCGAGCGGCACACGCTGGCCCTGGTCTTCCACGACGCGGCGTGACATGGGCTCCGACATGCTGTTCCCGCCCGACCGAGCCGTGGTCGACCTCGCGCCGGGCGCGTACCTGATCCGCGGCTGGCTCGACCTCGCGCAGCAGGAATGGATCGTCCGCCGGTTCCGGGAGTGGTCGACCGGGCCGGTGCCGATCCGCGCGGCGACGGTGCGCGGGCACCCGATGTCGGTGCGCACGGTGTGCCTGGGCTGGCACTGGCAGCCCTACCGCTACTCGCGGGAGGCCACCGATGTGAACGGCGCTCGCGTCCTCCCCTTCCCGGACTGGCTGGTGCTGGCCGGCCGGAGCGCGCTCGCCGACACCGGGCACGACGCCGGCGAGGTCGAGCGGTACACGCCCGACACCGCGCTGGTGAACTTCTACGACGAACGAGCCCGCATGGGCATGCACCAGGACAAGGACGAGGTCTCCCGCGCGCCGGTGGTCTCCCTGTCGATCGGCGACAGCTGCACCTTCCGGCTCGGCAACACGGAGAACCGGAACCGCCCCTACGCGGACGTGACGCTCGAATCCGGCGATCTCGTGGTCTTCGGCGGCCCGTCCCGGCTGGCCTTCCACGGCGTCACCGCCGTGCAGCCCGGGACGGCGCCGCCCGGCTGCGGCCTGGAGACGGGGCGGATCAACCTCACCCTCCGCGAGACCGGCATGGAGGGCTGACCTCGCAGCTAGGCCCCGTCGACGATGCGGTCCGCGCGCGGCGCCGTGGATTCGATGAGCCGGGCGTTGGTCTCGTCGGTGCCGTCGGCGCGTGCCCGGGCCTCTTCGGGGCCGCGGCCGAAACGCATGTGCCGCTCGATGAGTCGCTGACGACGCAAGGCGGGATCGATACGCAGGAACCACACCTCGTCGAGCGCGGCCCGGGCGCGGGGCCACGCGCCGGTCTCGGCGAGCAGGTAGTTGCCCTCGGTCACCACGAGCGGGACGTCCGGCGTCACCTCGATGGCGCCGCCGATCGAGGCCTCGAGTGCGCGGTCGAACCGCGGGGCGTAGACGGTGCCGTCGGCCGCGCGCAGGCGGTGCAGCAGCTCGGCGAAGCCGGCATCGTCGAAGGTGTCGATGGCGCCCTTGCGCCCCCAGCTGTCGTGCCGGCGCAGGACCGCGTCGTCGAGGTGGAAGCCGTCCATGGGGACCAGCACCGCGTCGTCGCCGAGCGCAGCCACCAGCTGCTCCGCCAGCGTCGACTTGCCGGACGCGGGCGCCCCGGCGATGCCGAGCAGAGCGCGCCCCGGCCGCGCGATCAGTTCCCGTGCGCGAGCGAGCAGCTCGTCCGTCACAGCGTCGCCAGCCACGCCCTCACCCCCGGGTATCGGCACTTCGCGGAGGCGTGAGCCGCCGCGAAGCGCAGTGCGTCGGCGACCGCCTCGCCCCGCGCGATCGCGAAGGCGTACGCGCCGTGCAGCACGTCGCCCGCCCCGAGCGTATCGACCACCGCCACCGCCGGAACGTCGACGGTGCCGTCGACCCCGCGGTCGCGGTACCGGATCGGCCCGGCACCGTCGGTCACGGCGAGGACGGGCGGCGTCGGGACATCCCCGGGCAGAACGAAGTCCGCGGAGCAGACGGCGTGCCCGGCGAGCGGCAGCAGGTCCGCGAAGACGGGGCGCCAGCGGCCGGCGTCGAGGATCGTCGTGACGCCCGCGGCTACGGCGCTGCGCATCGCGGACCGCGCGGAGGCGGTGCCGTGCCCGTCGAGCAGCACCACGTCGAAGCCCTCGGCGTGGATCGGCGGCACGGCGTCGGGGTACCCGGAACCGTCGAAGGAGACCACCTGCCGGTCGCCCGACGGGGCGTGGACCGTGACCGACGAGACGGGCGGCGCGAAACCCGGTGGGGCGAGGTCGAGGAGCTCGACCCCGCACGCGTAGAGGTCCTCGCACACGAGGCGGCCGAGGGCGGTGTCGCCGACCGGCGCGGCGAGCACCGCGCGCCCGCCGAGCGCGGCGAAGACCGCCGCGGCGTTCAGGGCGGGGCCGCCCCCGGAGACGTCCTGCCGGACCGCAGTGACCTTCCCGTTGCGGGGCGGCGATTCGTCGACGCGGGAGATGACGTCGACGGTGGCGAGCCCCACGAACAGGGCCCGGGGCCCGCTACGGCCCACCGCCCGCCTCCTCGTCGGTCGGCGCCAGCGCGCCCGTCATCAGCGCCACCACCTCGGACATGCTGCGCTGCTTCGGATCCACGACGGCGGCCCGTCGGCCGAGGCGGTGCACGTGGATGCGGTCGGCCACCTCGAAGACGTGCGGCATGTCGTGGCTGATGAGGATCACCGGCGTGCCCCGATCGCGGATCTGCCGGATGAGGTCGATGACCTGGCCCGACTCGCGAACGCCGAGGGCGGCGGTGGGCTCGTCCATGATGATCACCTTCTTGCCGAAGGCGGCCGCCCGCACCACCGCGACGCCCTGCCGCTGCCCGCCGGAGAGGGTCTCCACGGCCTGCGTCGGCGACGTGATGCCGATCTGCAGGTCCGCGAGGTACCCCGCCGCGGCGTCCCGCATGGCCCGCCGGTCGAGCTGGCGGAACACCGAGCCGAGGACGCCCGGCTTACGGATCTCCCGCCCCAGGTAGACGTTCGCGGCGATGTCCAGCGCGGGGATCACGGCGAGGTCCTGATACACGGTCTCGATGCCGGCGTTGCGGGCGTCCAGGGTGCTGCGGAAGTGGACCGGCGCACCGTCGAGCAGGATCTCGCCCTCGCTCGGGACGAGCGCCCCAGACAGGGCCTTGATGAGGCTGGACTTGCCGGCGCCGTTGTCGCCGATCACGGCCAGCACCTCGCCCGCCCGCAGCTCGAAGTCCGCGCCCGCGATGGCCCGGACCTGCCCGTAGTTCTTCACCAGGCCGCGGGCCTGCAGCACCGGCGTGCGATCGGCGGTGGTCACTGCTGCCTCCTGCGCGAGATCTGGTCCAGCGTGACGGCGGCGATGACGAGGACGCCGGTCGCGATGTTCTGGTACAGGTTGTCGATCCCCACCAGCGTGAGCCCGTTGCGCAGCACGCCGACGATGAGCGCGCCGACCAGCGTGCCCAGCACCGAACCGCGGCCGCCGAACAGGCTGGTGCCGCCGATCACGACCGCCGTGATGGTGTCGAGATTGGCCGTCTGGAAGGCGTTCGGATCCGCAGTCGGTATGCGGCCGAGCGCCGCCCACGCCGCGATCGCGGCGATGAGGCCGGACACCAGGTAGACGCCGAAGACCGTCTTGGAGGTCTTGATGCCGGCGAGCGACGCGGAGACGGGGTTGCCGCCCACCGCGTAGACGTGCCGCCCCGTGGCGGTGCGGTTGAGCACGTACCAGGCGGCGGCGTACACCACGAGAAGGGCGAGCAGGCCGAGCGTGAGCGGGAAGCCCGCGACGTCGAACCCCTTGCCCAGGAAGGTGAGCGGGCCGTCGGCCACGCGGTAGGTCTGCGAGCCCGCGTACAGCTGGGTCGCGGCCGCCACGATGGTGAACATGCCGAGCGTGACGATGAACGGCGGCAGCTTGAGCAGGGTCACGAGCGCCCCGTTGACCGCGCCGATCAGGAGGCAGACGCCGAGGGCGGCCACCATCGCCAGGATCGGGTCGGTGCCCGCCACCTTCGCCAGGACGACGGTGCCGAGCACACACGTCGCGCCGATCGACAGGTCGATGCCCGCGGTGAGGATGATGAGCGACTGCGCGACGGCGAGGATCCCGATCACCATGGACTGCTGCAGGATCAGCGAGATGTTGTAGCCCGTCGCGAACTGCGGGGTGAGGATGAAGAAGACCACGCAGGCGACGACGAGGGCGGCGAGCGGCCCCGCGAGAGGCTCCCGCAGGACGCCCGCCAGGGACGGCCGGGCCAGGCTCACGCCTGTCCCCAGCAGTTCTGCGCGCCCCACGCGGTGTCCTTCGACTCGACGCCGGCGACCGGCTTGTCGGTCACCAGTTGGGATCCCGTGTTGGTGAAGCCGGTCGGCTTGGTGCCGTCCTTGGCGAAGGCGACCACCGCGTCCACGCCCTGCTCGGCCATCTTCGCCGGGAACTGCAGCACGGTGGCGCCGATGACGCCCTTCTTCACGTTGTCCACGCCCGTGCAGCTGCCGTCGATCGAGCCGATCGCCAGTTGCGCCGCCTTGCCCGCCTTCTTCGCCGCCTCGTACCCGCCGGCCGCCGCGGGCTCGTTGATCGTGTAGAGCGCGTTGGCGTCCGGGACGCGCTGCAGCAGGTTCTCCATCGCCGTCTGCGCCTTGGTCTGGTCGCCGTTGGTGGTCTCCTTGCCCGCCACCTCGGGCGCGTTCTCCGCCAGCCCGATGCCCTGCAGGAAGCCCTGGTGCCGGAACTCGGAGACGGTGCTGCCCGGGGTGCCGTCGAGCATGAGCAGCTTCGCCGGCTGACCCGCGAGCGCACCCTTGACCCACGCGCCCTGCAGGCGGCCGGCCTCCTTGTTGTCGGTGGCGAAGGTGGCGTCCACGGCGCTCTCGGGGTCGGTCGCGGTGTCGAGGGCGATGACGACGACGCCCGCGTCGCGGGCCTTCTTGATCGCCGCGAGGATGCCCGTCGACGAGTTCGGGGTGATGAGGATGCCCTTGACGCCCTGGCTGACCAGGTTCTCGATCGCGGCGACCTGGCCCTCGTTGTCCCCGTCGAACTTGCCGGCGAGCGCGACGAGGCTCGCGCCCTTCGCGTCGGCCTGCTTCTTGGCGGCCTCGCGGATCTTCACGAAGAACGGGTTCGTATCGGTCTTGGTGATCAGGCCGACCTTGACGTCGCCCGACGAACCGCCGTCGCGGTTGCAGGCGGCCACCGAGGTGAGGCTGACCGTGAGGGCGCAGCACACCGCCGCGATGCGCAGGCTCTTCCGATTCGACATGAGGACTCCATTCGACTGTGTTGCGGATCACACGACTGACGAGTGGCTGCGACGCTATACCCGCAGCTGAAACCCGCGCAAGGGTTTGCGCAAACGCTTGCGCCACCGAATCGCGTGCGGGCAGACTGGGCCGATGGGAAACATGGCCGACGTCGCCGCCGCCGCCGGCGTGTCGATCAGCACCGTCTCCCACGTCATCAACGAGACCCGGCGCGTGGACCCCCGCACCCGCGACGCGGTGCTCGCCGCGATCGCCTCCACGGGCTATCGGCGGAACGCCCTGGCGGCCGCGCTCGCGACGTCGCGGTCGGGCGTCCTCGCGCTGAGCATCGCCGCCGGACGCAACCCGTACTTCGGCCCCCTCATGCGCGCGATCGAGTCGCGCGCCAGCGAGCTCGGCTACACGCTGATGATGGGCGACTCCCACGACGACACCGAGATCGAGCACCGCCTCGTCGGCTCGCTGCTCGATCGCCGTGTGGACGGGCTGATCATGGCGCCGTCGCCGGGATCCGAGGAGCGGACCATCCCGACCGTCCAAGCGGCAGGGACGCCCCTGGTGCTCATCGACCGACTCTCCCCCGCCGACGTCGACCAGGTCGCGTCCGAGGGCGCCGAACCCGTCGTCCGGCTCACCACCCACCTCGCCGAACTCGGCCACCGGCGCATCGGCGTCCTGACCGGCCGGCCCGGCATCCAATCCACGGAGGAGCGGACCGAGGGCTTCGTCCGCGCCATGGACGCCGCGGGGCTGCGCGCCGCGCCCCGACACGTGCGCTGCGGCGACTCGCGCGCCGACGAGGCCCGCGTCCAGACCCTGGCCATGTTCCGCGCGCGGGCGCCGCGGCCCACCGCCCTCGTCGTGCTCAACAACGAGATGACGGTCGGCGCGATGCGGGCTCTGCGCGATCTGGACCTGCGCGTTCCCAACGACGTCGCGCTCGTCGCCTACGACGACTTCGAGTGGTCCGACCTGTTCTCCCCCGGCCTCACCGCCGCGGCCCAGGACGTCGAGGCCATCGGACGGCGGTGCGTCGACCTCCTCGTCGAACGGATCGAGGGATTCGACGGTCCGCGGCGGGTCGAGAGATTGCCCACAGCCTTCCACCACCGCGACTCGTGCGGTTGCGAGCGGCCGCACGCCGGGGGTTAGTATCGAGGCCATGGTCATCTTCTTCGAGATCCTCATGGCGGTGGCGTCGGTCGCGATCTTCGCGTTCGCGATCTTCGTGATGTACCGCGTCCTCACCGACGGGCAGTAAGCCCGCCGTGACCGACGAGGCCACCCCCGACGCCTCCGTCTCCGCCGGTACCGGTCAGGAGGCGCTGGACGCCGCCGTCGAGCGCGCCGAGACCACCTCGTCGCGCAACATCTCGAACCTCCCCGGGCTGCCGCTCGCCGACGACACGGCGAACCTGCGGCAGGGCCCGGACCTGCATTCCGGCCTGCTCGGCCTGCTCCCCCTCGTCGGCATCTGGCGCGGCGAGGGCGAGGGCCACGACGCGGCCGGCGACTACCACTTCGGGCAGCAGATCGTCGTCAGCCACGACGGCCAGAACTTCCTCTCGTGGGAGGCGCGGTCCTGGAAGCTGGACGACAAGGGCGAGTTCTCGGAGCCCGACCTGCGCGAGGCCGGCTTCTGGCGCATCGGCGAGGACGACGAGATCGAGTTCGTCGTCACCCACGCCAGCGGCATCGTCGAGCTCTACTACGGCAAGCCCGTCTCCCAGACCGCGTGGGAGCTCGAGGCCGACGTGGTGATCCGCTCCAAGTCGTCGCCGCTCGCCGGCGCCGCCAAGCGGCTGTACGGCCTCGTCGAGCAGGGTGGCGCGCTCGCCTACGTCGAGGAGCGCATCGACGCCGACGGCGAGCTCATCCCCCGCCTGAGCGCCAAGCTCAACCGCTACGCGGGCTAGTCCCCCGGCGCGATCCCCTCGGGATCATTCGGCGCCGCAGCCCCCGGCGCGGGCGGAACCCCCAACCGACGCAGGGTGTCGATCGCGCCCGCGATGTGCGCGTGCCAGTCGTCCCCACCGCCGGCCTCGTGCCAGTTCCGCAGTGCGGCGACGAGGGACCACAGGATCGCGTTCGCGATCACCCGCGCCTCGTAGCGGTCGTACCGCCCTCCGGCGACCACGGATTCCGCGAGATGCTCGGTCGCCTCGTCGATCATGAGGAACGCCGCAGCGCGCACCGAGGGGATCTCGAACCAGAGCCGCGCGCGGATCGGGGCCGTCTCGTCGAGCTCGTCCTTCGTCTCGACCGACATGTCGATGACCGCCTTCGTCACCGCCTCCCAGGGTGGGACCCCTTGCGCAAGAAGATGTCCCATCGTCGCGAGCGATCGCGAGTCGAAGGCGTCGGTGAGGATGAGCCCCTCTTTCGTGCCGAAGTACCGGTAGACGGTGCTCGGTGAGACCTCCGCCTCGGCCGCGATCTTCTCGACCGTGACCCAGTCGAAACCCCGCTCGTCGATCATCCGCAGCGCCACCCGCTGGATGTGGACCATCGCGGCCATCTTCTTGCGCTCGCGGAGAGTCGGCTGCGGCGCCGGGCCGTCCGCGTGCCCGGCGGCATCGCGCACCGCGGTGTTCATCGGCTCCGGCATCAGGACCCCTTCCTTCGATCACCATCCATTCTGACAGTCACTCGCAGAATCATCTTCCCAAGGGCGGACGAAAGTCGTACAGTCACTGTCATGAGCAAGTCACTGTCAGTTTCCGCATCAGGCCTCCGCAAGAACTTCGGCCGGTCCGTCGCGCTGGACGGACTGGACCTCACCGTCGAGGAGGGCGAGGTGCACGGCTTCCTCGGCCCGAACGGCGCGGGCAAGTCGACCACCATCCGCGCGCTGCTCGGGCAGTTGCGGCTCGACGGCGGCGAGGCCCGGGTCTTCGGTCTCGATCCGCGCGCGGACGCGTCGGCGGTCCACGACCGCCTCACCTACGTGCCCGGCGACGTCTCGCTGTGGCCGGGCCTGAGCGGCGGCGAGTGCATCGACGTGCTCGGTGGCCTACAGGGACACCTCGACCCGCGTCGCCGCGACGAGCTGATCGAGCGCTTCGAACTGGACCCGCGCAAGAAGGCCCGCACCTACTCCAAGGGCAACCGGCAGAAGGTCGCGCTCATCGCCGCCCTCGCCTGCGACGCGGACCTGTACGTCCTGGACGAGCCCACCTCGGGGCTCGACCCGCTGATGGAGGCGCACTTCCAGGACGCGGTCCGCGAGCGCAACACCGAGGGCCGGACGGTCCTGCTGAGCAGCCACATCCTCGCCGAGGTCGATGCGCTGTGCCACCGCGTGACCATCGTCCGCGCGGGCGTCACCGTCTCCACCGGCACGCTCCGGGAGTTGCGCGCCGGCACCCGCACCGCGATCGACGCCGTCACCCCCGCGCCGCCCACGGGCCTCGAGGGCCTGCCCGGCGTCGCCGACCTCCAGACCGCCGGCACCGCCGCGGGGATCCGCACGCGGCTCACGGCCTCGCACGCCGGGCTGGCCGGCGCCGTCGCCGCGGTCGCGGCCGCCGGGCCCACCGAGCTCGCGGTGCACCCTCCCAGCCTGGAGCAGCTCTTCCTCGGTCACTACCGCGACGAGGCGGACGGCGCTGAGGCGGGCAGCGCCGAGACCGCGGGGAGCAACCGATGAACGGCCTCGTCACCGTGATCAGGCTGCGCCTGCGCTCCGGGCGGGTGGGCCTGCTCGCCGCGCCGGCGGCGATCGCGGGCCTGGTCGCGGTGACGGCCGTGAGCATCGCCGGCCTCTACGGCACCGCGGAGGCCCGCGCCGGGTACGCCGCCTCCATCGGCGACTCCGCGGCGGGCGCGGCCTTCAACGGCCGCGGCTACGACCTGGACACCGCCGGCGGCATCACCGCGCTGGAGGTCGGCCTGTTCGGCCAACTGCTGGTGGCGGCGTGCGGCATCGGCCTGGCGATCCGGCACACGCGCCGCGAGGAGGAGTCCGGCCTCACGGAACTCATCACCGCGACGCGCATCGCCCCGCTCGCGCCCCTGGCCTCCGCGGCGATCGTGATCGGCGGCGCGTGCACGGCCGCGGGCGTCCTTTCAACGCTCGCCACCGGAAGCGCCGGCTACGGCGCCGGGATCGGGCTGCTGATGGCGGCGTACGCGGGCGTCGGCCTCGTCGCCGGACAGCTCGCGCAGACCGCCCGCACCGCGTGGGCCCTCGCGCTGGGCTTCCTGCTCGCGACCTTCCTGGTCCGCGCGACGGTCGACGGCCGCGGCCTCGACGCCACCTGGCTGAGCCCACTCGGCTGGCCCGCCGAGATCCGCCCGTTCGGAGCCGCGCCGCAGCTGTGGCCGCTGGTGGCCCTCGCCGCGATGACGGCGCTGACGACGGCCGGCGCGGTGGCGATCGCGCGGCGCCGCGACCTGGGCGCCGGCGTGGTGGCGCCGCGGCTCGGTCCGCCGCGGGCGCGAGCGCGGCTCGCCTCGCCGCTGGGCTTGGCCGCCCGGCTCGCGGCCGGAACGCTGGTCGGTTGGGCGGCGTTCGCCGCCGTCTGGGCGGCGGTGTTCGGCGCCCTCTCGCACGAGGTGACCCGCCTCATCGACGCGAATCCCGCTCTGCTGGAGGCGATGGGGGTGCGGTCTGCGACCGACCTCGTGAGCAGCCTCGCGCTCCTGTTCATCGCGCTCAGCGCGGGCGCCGCGGGGCTCAGCACCGCCGGCACCCTCTCGGCGGAGGAATCGGAGGGCCGGCTCGGCCTCGTCGCCGCGACGCGCGTCCCGCTCCGGACCTGGTGGCCCTCCTGGGGCGCGGTCGCGCTCGCGGGCGCGGGCGCTGTCCTGCTCGGCGGCGCCGCGGTCCTGGGCGTCGCGACGGCGCTCGCGACCGGGCGCGGAGCGGAGGTGGGCTCGGCCCTCGCGGCGGGCGCCGGCTACCTGATCCCCGTGGCCGTCATCGTCCTCGTCGGGCTCGCCTCCCGGGCGGCAACCGTGCGCCCCGTCCTCCTCGGGTGGGTCGCGCTCGCCTGGGCGGGCGTCGTCGGACTGCTCGCGGAGACGCTGCGGCTGCCCGGCTGGGCGCGGGACCTGTCCCCGCTGCACGCGGTGGGGACCCTGCCGATCGACGCGCCGGACCTGACCGCCACCGTCGTCCTCGGGGCGCTCGCCGTCGTGCTCGGCGCGGCGACGCCGGCCCTCGCCGCGCGGCGGGACCTCGCCGCGGGCTGAGCCGCGCCGGCCCCGGAACGGAAACAGGCCCCGGGTGCGTGAACATCACGCGCTCCCGGGGCCTGCCGTATTCCAGGTGGGTGGCCGCCTAGCGGTCAGCCACCTCCTTGATCCTGAAATTCACCATTTCTTGGATCACCTCCTTTCCGTTGACGTCTTCGACGCTACGCCCGCTCCTGGGCGTCGGCAACGGAATTATCCGGAGGGCGAACATGCTGGTCAGGCGCCGTACCAGCCGGCGATCTGCTGCGAGGACGCCCATCCCGAGTAAGTCTCCTTCTGCGGCCATCCCTCGGGGGCGTCCTGCCACTTCTCCTGCCGGCCGTAGGGCAGCGCGTCGAGGATGCCGAACAGGTAGCTCAGCTGCTCCGAGCCGCGGCCCTCGGTGCCCCAGACCCGGTAGACGGTGTCGCCGTCGCGGACGAAGGTGTTGAGCCCGAAGCCCTCGCCGGGCCCCGCGCCCACGTCGGCCCCGAAGGTGCTCCCGGCGCTCGAGTACCAGGTCATGGTGTTGCCGACGCGCTGCTTGTACGCCAGCACCTCGTCGATCGGGCCGTTGGTGACGATCACGAAGCGCGCGTCCCAGTTCGCGAGCGAGTCGAGCCGCGTGAATTGCGAGGTGTACCCGGTGCACCCCGGGCACTGCCACTCGTTCCCGTCGGTCCACATGTGGTGGTACGTGAGCAGCTGCGAGTGGCCGTCGAAGACGTCGGCGAGGGTCACCGACGATCCGTCCTCGGCGATCAGCCGGTACTCGGGCAGCTCCACGGCGGGCAGGGCGCGCCGCTGCGCGGCGATGGCGTCGAGCTCGCGGGTGGCGGCCTTCTCGCGGATGCGGAGTGCGTCGAGCTCCTTCTGCCAGGTCTCGCGGTCGACGACGGTGGGAATGGCGTTCATGACGGGTTCCTCTCTCGGGGTGGGAGTCTCGGGACGGACATGGCGGGGCTCAGGGCCGGAAGCGGGTCTGAGCGAAGTGATCGCCGCGGGAGAACGACAGGACCTTGTCGGGGCGCACGCCGAAGACGGGGAGCGAGGCGGCGTCCGGGTTGGGCGCGAGCCCGTCGGCGTGGTGGCGGAAGCCGTCGTCGTCGACGTCGTAGGGCCAGTCCAGCCGGTCGCGCCACATCCGCGCGAGGGTCTCGAGCACGGCGCGATCGGTGCAGCGCTCGACGCGGCCCTCGACGACGACGTCGAGCCCGTGGCGGTACGCGTCGGTCCCGGTGGTGAGGACGCAGCGCTGATCGTGCACGAGGTTCCGCGCCTTCTGCTCCTCCCAGCCGGTCACGAAGTACAGCGCGCCGTCGAGCCACATCGCGGGCAGCGGGCACACGTGCGGCCTCCCGTCGGCGCGGACGGTGCTGAGCCGGAACATCTCGGCACCGTCGAGCGCCGCGGCGACCTCCGCCCACGACGTGGCGACGGCCCCGGGGCTGCTGAACTCCGGGTGCAGGACCGGCTCGGGCGTCGTGCTGGTGGTCATCGCGCCTCCTGGCATGTTCACAGCGTCCACATCTGTTATGTTCACACCGTACACTTGAGGGACGGGGGACACAAGGGCATGGCGTACCACCACGGTGACCTGGCGCAGGCGCTGGTCGACGCGGGCCTCGAGGTGACGCGCGCCGGCGGACCGTCGGCGCTGACCATCCGTGAGGTCACCCGCCGGGTCGGGGTCAGCCCCAACGCCGCGTACCGCCACTTCCCCGACCGCCTCGCGCTCCTGCGGGCCGTGAGCGCCGCGATCGAGCAGCGGATGGCCGACGCGATGCCCGTCAGCCCTGGCCAGGGCCCCGTCGAGCGCCTGCGGGCCGTCGGCCTCGGCTACATCGCCTTCGCGCTCGCCGAGCCGGGCTGGTTCTCGGTGTGCTTCTTCGGCGACGAGGCACCGGACCCGGAGTCGCTCAACGGGATCCCGCCGTACGTCGCGCTGTCGGAGGCCCTGGACCTCCTGGTGCACGCGGACCTGCTGCGCCCGGAGGCCCGACGGTCCGCCACCTGGTCCTGCTGGTCGATGGTCCACGGCTTCGCCGAGATGGCCCTGCGCGGCCCGCTGCACCACCTGCCGGGCGATCAGCAGTGGCCGCTCGCCGAGGCCGCGGTCGACGCGGCGATCGCGGGAATCCTGCGCGACTGAGCGCGGCGGAGCACCATGGGGTCATGAGCGACTCCCCCGTGTGGCTGGTGACCGGAGCGTCCAAGGGCATCGGCCTCGAGGTGGTGAAGGCAGCGCTCGCGAGCGGCGCCCGCGTCGCCGCCACCACCCGCAGCCCCGAGAAGCTCACGGCCGAGATCGACGACCCGAACCTCCTGGCCCTGCCGATGCGGGTCACCGACGAGGCGGACGTGCGCCGCGCCGTCGCGCGGATCGAGCAGGAGCTCGGCCGCATCGACGTGCTGGTCAACAACGCCGGCTACTCGCTGCTCGGCGCGGTCGAGGAGGTCGCGCTCGACGACGTGCGGGCGAACTTCGACGTCAACGTCTTCGGCGTCCTCGCGGTCACGCAGGCGGTGCTGCCGGGCATGCGGGCGCGCCGGTCGGGACGGATCCTCAACCTGGCGTCGATCTCCGCGAGCGTCACCGGCCCCGCGCAGGGGATCTACAGCGCGACCAAGGCCGCGGTCCTCCTGCTCACCGAGGCCCTCGACGCCGAGGTCGCGCCGCTCGGGCTGCACGCCGTCGCGATCTGCCCGGGCGGAGTGCGCACCGACTTCCTCGACGCGTCGTCGAGCCGCCGCCCCGCGACCGCCATCGACGACTACGCCGCCGTCGCCGGCACCCTCGCCGCGCTCGACCGGCTCAACCACAACCAGGGCGGCGACCCCGCGCTCCTGGCGCGGGCGCTCGTCGCGGTCGCGGCGATGCCCGACCCGCCGACGCGCCTCCACCTCGGGAAGGATGCGCTGCACGCGATCCTGCGCGCGACGGAGGCCCAGCACGCGGAGGCGGAGCGCTACGCGGACCTGAGCCGGTCCATCTCCCACTGACGCACGCCCGCGGGTGGCTCCGCGTGCCCCGCCACGACGACGGTGCGCCCGGGGAACAGCCCGGCGGGGTCGAGGATCTCGGCGAGGAGCCGCACCGCGTCGGCGGCGTCCAGGTGCTCGGTCGGCTCGTCCAGCAGGACGACGCCCGCGGGGCTGAGCAGCGCCCGCGCCAGGAGCAGCCGGCGACGCTGGCCGCCGGAGAGCGAGTCGGCGCCGTCCTCCAGCGGGGTCCGCACGCCGTCCGGCAGGCCGTCGATCCACTCCCCCAACCCGACCCGGCGCAGGGCCGCGTCGATCTCGGCGTCGGTGGCGTCGCCGCGCGCCACGCGGCAGTTCTCCGCCACCGTCGTCGCGAAGACGTGGGCGGCCTCGCCGAAGAAGCCCACCGACGCGGGCAGGTCCGCGCAGTCGCGCGCGGGCGTCCCGTCGACGAGGACCTCGCCGCCGCGGTCGTCGAGACCCGCGAGGGCGAGCAGCAGGGTCGTCTTGCCCGCCCCGGAGGCGCCGCGCACCGCCAGGCGGTCGCCGGGGTCGAGCGCCAGCGCGCCCAGCTCCAGCCGCGGGTGCGGGGCGACCGGGACGGTGCCGGCCGGCACCGAGGGCAGGATCAGCAGGGGCGCGAGCCGGCCCGCGGCGTCGGCGGAGCGCACGTACTGCCGCGCCGCGTCGGGCAGCACGGAGACGGCCTCGAAGGCGCTGAGCGGCAGCAGGATGAGGATGCCGAGGGTGGTCGCGGCCGCCGAGTCGATCCGCGCGACGGCGACGAGCAGCGCGGCGACCACGGCGACGCCGACGGCGAGCGGGATCGCCGCGTCCGCCAGCGCGCCGGTGCGGGCCGCGCGGTCGACGGCGGACCGTCGGGCGTCCTCGGCGCGGGCGGCGCGGGCCCGCACCTCGTCCAGCCGGCCCGCGACGGCGAGCTCTCCGGCGTGGTCGAGCACGGCCGAGGCCGCGGCGCCGAAGGCCTCGCTGCCCGCGGCCTCCGCGGCCGCGCGGTCGCGGGTGGCGCGCGCGGTCAGCCACGGCGCGACGAGCCCCGCCACCAGCAGGCAGGCCGCGAGCGCGATGCCGGCGCGGGGATCGAGGAACCACATCCAGCCGGTCGCCGCGACCGAGACCGTCGCCGCGACCGCGGCGGGGATCACGGTGCGCACCAGCGCATCGCCGACCGCGTCGACGTCGGCGCCGGTGCGGGCGAGGAGTTCGCCGCCGGAGAGCCGCACGGACTCCGCCGGCGCGGCCCCGGCCAGCCGCAGGTACAGCGCGGCCCGCAACTCGGTGAGCCCGCGCAGCGCGAGCCGGTGGCTCGCGAGACGCTCGATGTAACGCATCAGCCCGCGGGTGATACCGAGCCCGCGCACGGAGGTCACGGCGAGCGAGAGCACCAGCACGGGCGGCATCGTCCACGCCTTGGTGATGAGCCACGCGGAGAGCCCCGCCAGAGCGAGGGCGCTGGCGGCCGTGAGCACGCCCGCGCCCACCGCGCCGAGCACGGCGAGCGGACGGGTCCGCATGGCCCGCAGGCAGATCAGCAGGTCACGCACGCGTCACCTCCAGCGCCTCGTCGGCGGCGGCGAGCACCTGCGGGTCGTGCGCCGCGACCACGACGGTCGCGCCGGCGTCCGCGCGGGCGCGCAGCTCGGCGAGGACGCGCGCGGCGAGCTCCTCGTCGAGGTGCGCGGTGGGCTCGTCGAAGAGCAGCACGTCCCGGCCGAGCGCGAGGGTGCGGGCCAGCGCGAGCCGCTGCCGTTGCCCGGCGGACAGCCCGGCCCCGCCGGTGCCGACGGGCCGCTCCCAGCCGCGCTCCGCGACCACCTCGTCGAGGCCCGTCGCGGCGAGCACCTCGGGCACGGAATCCGGTGCGGGGGCGCCCAACAGCGTGAAGTTGTGTGCCAGGGTGCCGGGCTCCAGGTACGGGTGCTGCGGGCACCACGCCACGTGCGCCCACCACTCCGGGCCCCCGGCGAGCGGCGCACCGTCGACGGTGACCACCCCCGCGTCCGGCACCGCGAGCCCCGCCAGGACGGTGAGCAGCGTGGACTTGCCCGAGCCGTTGGGCCCGGTGAGCACGGTGAGCCGGCCGGGGGCGAAGGCACCCTCGAAGCCCGACGGTGCCGCCCCGTCCCGCCCGTCGACGGTGACGCCGCGGGCGACGAGCACGCCCGGGCGCGCGGTGCCGCGCACCGGCGCGGGCGCGGGCGCGTCGAGCAGGGCGAAGACCCGGCCGGTGGCCTCGAGCCCCTGCTCGGCGGCGTGGAAGCCGGCGCCGACGGCGCGCAGCGGCCGGTACACCTCGGGCGCGAGGATCAGCGCGAAAACACCGGCGAACAGGGTCATCTCGCCGTAGACGAGCCGCAGGCCGATGCTCACCGCGACGAGGGCGACGCACAGGGTGGCGAGCAGTTCCAGGGCGAAGGAGGAGAGGAAGGCGATCCGCAGCGCGCCCATGGTCTCGGTCTCGTTGCGCGCGCCGAGCTCGCGGACCGTGCGCTCGGGTCCGCGCTCGCGGCCCAGGGCCCGCAGCGCGGGCAGGCCGGCCACGAGGTCGAGCAGCCGCGCGGAGAGCCGCGACATCGCGTCCAGGCGGCGCCGCGTGCGGTCGCGGGTGAGCAGGCCGATGAGCACCATGAAGATCGGCAGCAGCGGGAGGGTGCCGAGCGCGATGGCGCCGGAGACCCAGTCCGCGAGGAACATCGCGAGGATGAGGACCGGCGTCGCGATGGCGCTCAGCGCGAGGGCGGGGACGTAGCCGGTGAGGTAGGGCGGAAGGTCGTCGAGGCCGCGGGTGAGCGCGGTGCGCAGCTCCTCCCGGTCGACGGGGGTCCGGCCCGGACCGACGGCGTCCAGTGCGGCGGACCGCAGTTCGGAGACCACCCGGTCGGCGGCGCGTCGCTCGATGCGGGATCGCAGGTGGCTCACCGCGACCCGTACCGTCACGGCGGCCACCGCCAGCACGACGGGCTGCGTCACGTCCGCGTTGCCGGTCACCAGGCGCGCCAGCGCCGTCGCGAGCGCGAAGGCCAGCGCGATCACCGCGGCGGTCTCCACGACGCCGCAGGCGATCACGGTCACCATCAACCCGCGCGAGCTGCGCGCGTACCGGAGCAGCCGCGGGTCGACGGGGGCCCGGGTGTCAGGCACGGGGGCTGAGGCCGATCGACGGCGGGATCTGCGCGACGGAGATCCGCTGGCGGAACACCCAGTAGGTCCACGCCTGGTAGATCATCACCAGCGGCAGCAGCACGACGGTGCACCAGGACATCACGACCAGGGTGTAGTGCGAGGACGCGGCGGCCTCGATGGTGATCGTGCGGGCCGGGTCCGTCGCGTTGAGCACGTTCGGGAACAGCGAGCCGAAGAGCAGGACGCTCACGCCGATGACGGTCAGCGAGGTCGCGAGGAACGCCGCGAGCTCCCGCCCGGCGCGGACGAGCGGCCCCGCGGCCAGCAGGCCGGCGGCGGCCAGGACCACCATCGCCCAGGTCCACGGCTTGCCGTGCTCGAGCTGCGTCCACACCGCGAAGACGGCGCCGATCGCGGTGACGGGCAGCCACATCCGCACGGCGAGGCTCCGGGCATCCACCCGGACGTCACCGTCGGACTTGAGCGCGACGAAGATCGCGCCGTGCAGGAGGAACAGGCCGAGGGTCGCGATCCCGCCGAGCAGCCCGTACGGGTTGAGCAGGTCCCAGACCTCGCTGGTCATGCCGCCGCGCTCGTCGAGGTCGACGCCGTGCACGATGTTCGCGAAGACCAGGCCCCACGCGAAGGCGGGGATCCAGGAGCCGAGGCCGATGCCGACGTCCGCCCAGCCGCGCCACCGCGGCTCGTCGATCTTGCCGCGCCACTCGATCGCGCAGACCCGGGTGATGAGCCCCACCAGGATCGCGAGCAGCACGAGGTAGAAGCCGGAGAAGACCTCGGCGTACCAGACGGGGAAGGCGGCGAACATCGCCGCGCCCGCGGTGATGAGCCACACCTCGTTGCCGTCCCAGACGGGGCCGATGGTATTGAGCAGCACGCGGCGGCGCTCCTCGGCGTCGGCGTGGGAGCGCTTGCGGCCCAGGATCGGCATGAGCATGCCGACACCGAAGTCGAAGCCCTCCAGCACGAAGTAGCCGGTGAACAGGAAGCCGATGGCGAGGAACCAGTAGTCGGGGAGAGTCATGGCGGCCTCCTAGTACGCGAAGGAGAGGTGGTCCGACGATGCCTTCCGGCCCGGCTCCGCGCCCTCGGGGGCGTCGGTGTCGGCGGGCGGATCATCGTCGTCGTGCGGCGGGTCCAGCGGACTGTGCAGGTTCGGGCCCTTGATCACGTACCGCCGGAGCAGGAAGAACCACAGCAGGTAGAGCGTGCCGTACACGGCGGCGAAGGTGACGAGTGAGAAGGCCATCATCGTCACGGAGTGGCCGGAGACGGCCTGCCCCACGGTGAGCCGGATCGTCGGGTCGCCGTTCGGGTTGGGCACCACCACCCAGGGCTGCCGGCCCATCTCGGTGAACACCCAGCCGGAGGTGTTGGCGAGGAAGGGCGTGGGCAGCGCGATGAGGCAGATCCGGCTGAACCACTTCTGGTTCGGGACGCGGCCGCGGCGGGTTACCCACAGGCCGGCCAGCGCCAGCACGCCCGAGCCGATCGACCAGCCCATCATCGCGCGGAAGGCCCAGTACGAGACGAAGAGGTTGGGGCGGTAGTCGCCCGGGCCGAACTTCTCGACGGCCTCGGCCTGCAGCTCGGTGACGCCCTTGAGCGTCGAGTTGGGGTCGCCGTTGGCGAGGAAGGAGGTCACGTACGGCACCTGCAGCACGTGCGTCACCGACTCGCAGTTGTTGTGCGTGCCGATGGTGAGCAGGGAGAAGCTGGCGCCGGTCTCGGTGTGGCAGAGCGATTCCGCCGAGGCCATCTTCATGGGTTGCTGCTCGAACATGAGCTTGGCCTGCGCGTCGCCGGTGATGCCCAGGCCCACGGCCGAGACGATCATGACGCCGAGACCGAAGCGGGTGACGGGACGCATCGACTGCGCCAGCTCGATCGCGTCGGGGTCGCCCTTGCGCATGCCCCGCACCATCCACCAGCCGCCGATCGCGGCGACGAAGGTGCCGGCGGTGAGCCACGCGCCGAAGACGGTGTGCGGGAACGCCGCGAGGGTGGTCGAGTTGGTGAGCACCTCCCAGATGCTCGTGAGCTCGGCGCGGTTCTTCTCCGGGTTGAAGGTGGCGCCCACGGGGTGCTGCATCCAGGAGTTCGCGGCGATGATGAAGAAGGCGGAGGCGTTCACGCCGAGCGCGACCATCCAGATGCAGCCCAGGTGCACGAGTTTCGGCAGCCGCGTCCAGCCGAAGATCCACAGGCCGAGGAAGGTCGACTCCATGAAGAAGGCGACGAGCCCCTCGAGCGCGAGCGGTGCGCCGAAGACGTCGCCGACGAACTTGCTGTACTCGCTCCAGGCCATGCCGAACTGGAACTCCTGCACGATGCCTGTGGCCACGCCCAGGGCGAAGTTGATGAGGAAGAGCTTGCCGAAGAAGTTCGTGGCCTTGAGCCACGCCTGCTTCCCCGTCACCAGCCAGAGGGTCTGCATGGTGGCGACCATCGGCGCGAGGCCGATCGTGAGCGGCACCAGGATGAAATGCATCACCGTGGTCATGCCGAACTGCCAGCGGGCGATGTCCAACGCGGTCATGCGTACTCCCTGGGCCGAGGGGTCGGGCCGGCATCGTCGCCAACCCTTCTACTACGTTCAGTAGTAATTACTACCGATGGTAGTAGAGATCGCCTCCGATCCCAAGTGTTGAGACACAGCCCACGTCCGCGCGCCCTGGCCAACCCGTTGTGTCCACCGTAGGCCCGCCGCGCCCCGCCCGCGGGGCGCACGGCGGATTCACCGACGCCCCTCCGCGCTCAGCGCGAGGTGACGGAGGACCGTCGTTCCATGCGCTTCTGATGCGCGACGCTGGCGGCGACCACGATCACGGCCAGCGCCGTCGACAGGCCGACCGCGCTGCGCTGGTCCGGGTCGACGATCATCGCGACGATGACGAAGACGATGAAGGCGATCACCGCGTACGTCGCCCACGGGAAGAACCACATGCGCAGCGGCGACGGGGTGCTCTCCCGGCGGCGCAGGGCGATCTGGCTGATCGCGATGACCAGGTAGACGAACAGGGCCACAGCGCCCGTCGTGGCCAGGAGGTAGCCGAACAGCTTCTCGGGCAGCACGTAGTTGCCGATCACCGCGAGGAAGCCGAGGATCATCGACGCCAGGACCGCGACGGCGGGGACGCCCCGCTTGGTGGTCCGGCCCGCGGCCCGGGGAGCGTCGCCGCGGCTGGCGAGCGAGTACAGCATCCGCGAGGCGGTGTAGAGCGCGCTGTTGAGGCACGACGCGACGGCCACGAGGACCACGACGTCCATGATCCCCGCTGCGGCCGGGATGTTCATGGCCTGCAGGACCGCCTGGTACGACCCCGTCGCCGAGTCGAGCGTGTTCCACGGGACGAGCGCCACCACCACGAAGATCGAGCCGATGTAGAACAGGCAGATCCGCCAGACCACCGAGTTCACGGCCTTCGTGATGCCCTTGGCCGGCTCGGGCGATTCGGCGGCGGCGATCGTCACGATCTCCGAGCCCATGAACGTGAACATGGTGGTGAGCATCGCCGCGATCACCGCACCGGCCCCGTTCGGCATGAACCCGCCCGTGTCCCACAGGTGGCTCACGCCGGAGACCCCGGAGCCCGGCAGCAGCCCGAAGATCGCGAGCGCGCCCAGCACCAGGAAGGCCGCGATCGCGAGCACCTTGATCAGCGCGAACCAGAACTCGAACTCGCCGTAGTTGCCGACGGAGAACAGGTTCGTCACGGTGAGGAGCACCACCACCAGCAGTGCCCACGACCACTGCGGGCCGCCGACCGTCTTCGACAGGATCACCGCGGCGGCGGTCGCCTCGACGGGGATCACCAGCACCCAGAAGAGCCAGTACAGCCATCCGATGCTGCAGCCCGCCCAGCGGCCCAGCGCCCGCTCGGCGTAGGTCGAGAAGGAGCCCGTGTCCGGGTGCGCCGTCGCCATCTCGCCGAGCATCCGCATCACCAGGATCACGAGCAGCCCGGCGAGGCTGTAGGAGATCAGCACCGCCGGCCCCGCCAGCTTGATCGCGTTCGCCGAACCCACGAACAGGCCCGCGCCGATGACGCCGGCGATCGAGATCATCGTGATGTGCCGGGGTTTGAGACTGGTGCCGAGCTGATCGCCCTCGGTGCCGGTGTCCTCGCGCGTACTCATCCCGCGACGCTATGCCCGTCGCGGCGCCGCCGCAGGCCGTGCCCGGATTGTCCGGAAGCGCTAGGGGGTGTTCGCGATTCCCGCCTCGATGAGGGAGCGGACCGTCGCGTCCATGGGCGCGTCGGGCAGGGCGCGGCCGTCCAGCGTGTGCACGCGCGCGCACAGCGTGATCGACGAGACCAGCCACACCCCGTCGTTCATGACCAGGTCCACGGGGAAGAGCGGCTCCACCGCGGTGGCGACGCCCTTGTCCTCCGCGGCGTCGAACAGGGCGCGGGCGGTGGTGCCGGGCAGGATGCCCTGCTCGGCGGGCGGGGTGACGAGGGTGCGGCCGCGGGCGACCACGACGGTGGCGCGGGGCGCCTCGAGGACGCGGCCCTCACTGGAGGTGAAGATCACGTCGTCGGCGCCCTGCTCCTCCGCGTACCGCGCGGCGGCCATGTTCACGGCGTAGGAGAGGGTCTTCGCGCCGAGCAGGAGCCACGGCGCGTCGGTGCCGAGCCCCGTCGAATAGCCCCGGCCGAGCGTGATGGCCGAGATCCCCTCGGTCCGCGCGCGCCGCGCCCGGTCGGGCAGCGGCGAGACCGAGACGTAGGCGGTGGGCGTGCCGGGCGCGGACTCGCGGCCCCGCGTGTAGACGAGCCGCAACGCGCCCTCGGCGCTCCCCGCCTCCTCGCCGTAGAGCATCGCGGCGCGCTGCATCGCAGCCCACCAGGCGCCGTCGTTGGGCGCCGGGAGGCCGAGCGCGGCGGCCGAACGGCCCAGCCGGTCGAGATGGGCGCGGCCCTTGAGCGGGGCGCCGTCACGGACCAGGACCGTCTCGAAGCAGCCGTCGCCGCGGACCGCGCCGAGGTCGTCGGCGTACAGCAGGGGCGCGTCGGGAGCGCGCACGGAACCGTCCAGGGTGACCACCACGGATGCCATGGCGGCAACAGTATTCGACGCCCCGAAGCGCCGCGCGGCCAGCGGGGTAGGCTTGAGGAGTGTCGACTGAAGAACATTCCACGTCCGGCATCATGAACCCCGAGGACACGCCGGACACCGGCGTGACCTGGCATTTCGGGGATCCGTTCGGGGAGCAACGCGCGGCCGAACGCGGCGCCGCGGTGATCGACCGCTCGCACCGCCGCGTGATCACCCTGACCGGCCCCGAGCGCCTGTCCTGGCTGCACTCGATCACCAGCCAGCACCTGACGCACCTGCCGGATCGCACCGCGACCCAGAACCTCAACCTGGACGGCAGCGGTCGCGTGCTCGACCACTTCCACCTCATCGACGTCGACGGCACGACCTACCTCGACACCGAGCCCGCTGCGCTCGCGCCGAAGGAGGCCCCGCTCAGCCCGGACCTCGCGACGTACCTGCAGCGCATGGTCTTCCGGGCCGACGTGCAGGTGCAGGCGCGGGACGACCTCGCGGTGCTCACCGTGATCGGACCCGAGGCCGAGACCGTCGCAGCGCAGGTGGAGGGCGTCCGCCGCACCGATCCCGGCGAGGTGAACCTCATCGTGCCGCGCGAGCGGCTGGGCGCGGACTTCGCCGCCCTCGTCGCCGCCGGGGCGCGCCCCGCCGGCACCTGGGCCTACGAGGCCCGACGGGTCGCCGCCGCCCGCGCCCGGCAGGGCGTCGACACCGACGAGAAGACCATCCCGCACGAGGTGGACTGGATCGGCACCGCGGTGCACCTCGACAAGGGCTGCTACCGCGGGCAGGAGACCGTCGCGCGCGTGCACAACCTGGGCCGGCCCCCGCGCCGCCTCGTGCTGCTGCACCTCGACGGCTCCGCCGACGCGCGGCCCGCGACGGGCGACCCCGTGACGCTGGACGGGCGCACCGTCGGGCGGCTCGGCACCGTCGTCGAGCACGCCGATTACGGGCCCATCGCCCTCGCCCTGATCAAGCGCTCGATCCCCGACGACGCGAAGCTCGACGCCGGCGGCGCCGCCGCCGCGATCGACACCGACGTCACGCCCTCCGCGGACGCCGGGCAGCAGGCCGGACGGTCCGCGGTCGACCGGCTGCGCGGCCGGTGACGCCGACCAGGGTCGTCGCGGTCTGCGTCGTCGGCGAGGAACGACGGCTCGACCCGCGCAAGCCGGAGCAGCGCACCGCCATCGACAAACGGCCGGCCGACGGCCCCGTCGACGTGGGCCCGCTGGGCCCGGTCACCGACCACGTCTGCGACACCCGGCACCACGGCGGCGAGGAGCAGGCCGTCTACGCCTACTCCGAGCACGAGGCGCGGCGCTGGGCCGACGAGCTCGACCGCGACCTCCCGCCCGGCTGGTTCGGGGAGAACCTGCGCCTCGACGGCGACACCACCGACCTCGTGGTCGGCACCCGGCTGCGGGTCGGGGCGACGCTCGAGCTCGAGGTGACGATCCCCCGGACCCCGTGCCGCACGTTCGCGCTGTGGTCCGGCGAGGACGACTGGCTGGCGCGGTTCATGGCCCGCGGCGATTCGGGCGCCTACTTCCGCGTCGTCACGCCCGGCCCCGTGGCGGCGGGCGACCCGATCGTCGTCGCGGAGGTCCCGGAGCACGGAGCGACCGTGCGGGACCTGTTCCGCGCGACGCGGCCGGACCGGCTGCGGGCCCTCCTCATGGCCGGTGACCTGCCCCCGAAGGTCGAACGGGACGCCGCGAAGGCCCTCAAACGCGCCGACTGACACCCAGGCGGCAGCACCATCGGCGCGAGCACGCTAAACTGGGCGTCAGGAAGAATTACTAAACGGAGAAAGGGGCCGCCACCCGCCGGGCAATCCGGTAGCTGGCCGCCCCTTCATTGCGCAAGGGGGTCCCCCATGGGCCGCGGCCGGGCAAAGGCGAAGCAGACGAAGGTTGCACGCGAGCTCAAGTACAGCTCGCCCAGCACTGACCTGAAAAGGCTGCAGGACGAGCTGACGACGGGTGAGAGCGACGAGGCGGACGTGATCGCCTCGCACCCCGAGTGGAGCGACGTCGCGGGGGAGCCGTATCGCGAAGAGGAGTGGCGCCGCGCCTGACGCGTCGCGCCTTCTCGTTTCGTACCGGAGCCGTTGGGCACCGTGACCGTGGGTCACGGTGCCTACGGCGTTCCTAGAACTTCGGGTGCGAGCCGCTCAGTACGGCCCGATCTCCCGCACCGTCGGACTTCTTGATCGTCCCCAGGACCCAGCTGTCGATGTGGCGTGCCGTGAGCACGGCCAGCGCGCGGTCCACGTCCTCGGGCGCGACGATCGCGACCATGCCGACGCCCATGTTGAAGGTCTTCTCCATCTCGGCCTGCTCCACGCGGCCGCGCTGGGCGATGAGCGCGAAGACGGCCGACGGGCTCCACGTGTTGCGGTCCAGTTCGGCGACGAGGCCCTCGGGGATCACGCGGCCGAGGTTGGCGGCGAGCCCGCCTCCGGTGACGTGGCAGAAGGTGCGCACCTGCGTCTCCTGCGCGAGGCGCAGGCAGTCGAGGGCGTAGATGGCGGTGGGCTCGAGCAGCTCCTCGCCCAGCGTGCGGCCGAACTCCTCGACGTAGCCGCCGAGGTCCATGTGGCCCCAGTCGAGCAGCACCTTGCGCGCCAGGCTGTAGCCGTTGCTGTGCAGGCCGGAGCTCTTCATGGCGATCACCACGTCGCCGGCGCGCACGTTGTCCGGGCCGAGCACCTCGTCGGCCTCGACGACGCCGACGCCGGTCGCGGAGAGGTCGTACTCGCCCTCCGCCATGAGGCCCGGGTGCTCGGCGGTCTCGCCGCCCAGCAGGGCGCAGCCGGCGCGGACGCAGCCCTCGGCGATGCCGCCGACCAGCTCGGCGACGGTCTCGGGGACCACCTTGCCGACGGCGATGTAGTCCTGCAGGAACAGCGGCTCGGCGCCCGTCACGACGAGGTCGTCGACCACCATGGCGACGAGGTCGATGCCGACGGTGTCGTGCTTGCCCATGGCCTGGGCCACCGCGATCTTGGTGCCGACGCCGTCGGTCGACGCGGCGAGCACGGGCTCGCGGTACTTCTTGAGCGCGAACAGGCCGGCGAATCCGCCGAGGCCGCCGAGGACCTCGGGGCGGGTCGCGCGCTTGGCGTGCGGCTTGAAGAGCTCGACGGCCCGGTCACCGGCCTCGATGTCGACTCCGGCAGCGGCGTACGAGGCACCCTGAGGCGGGTGGGTGTTGGAATCCGTCACGGATCCATAGGCTACCGGACCGGGAGCCCTCGGGCGCCCGGCGGAGTCGACGACCCCGCCGGGACGAGCGTGCTCAGGGGCGACGCAGCGCCGAGGCGTTGTCGTTGTCGGCCTGCAGCGGGTCGCCCTGCGTGCCCGCCTTGAGCATGTTCTCCAGGACCGCCTTGCCCATCGAGGTCGACTCGGGCAGCGGGATCGGGTAGACGCCGTCGAAGCAGGCACGGCACATCGATTCGCCGGCGTGCTCGGTGGCGGCCGTCATCTCGTCGAGGGAGATGTAGCCCAGCGAGTCGGCGCCGATCGCGGCGCGCACCGACTCGACCATGGCCTCCATGGAATCGGCGCCGCCGCCGTTGGCGATGAGCTCGGCCGGGGACGCGAAGTCGATGCCGTAGAAGCAGGGCCACTTCACCGGCGACGAGGCGATGCGCACGTGGATCTCGGCGGCGCCGGCCTCGCGGAGCATCCGGATCAGCGCGCGCTGGGTGTTGCCGCGGACGATCGAGTCGTCGACCACGACGAGCCGCTTGCCGCGGATCACCTCGCGCAGCGGGTTGAGCTTGAGCCGGATGCCCAGCTGGCGGATGGTCTGGCTGGGCTGGATGAAGGTGCGGCCCACGTAGGCGTTCTTCATCAGGCCCTGGCCGTACGGGATGCCCGACGCCTGCGCGTAGCCGACGGCCGCGGGGGTGCCCGACTCCGGCACCGGGATCACCAGGTCGCCGTCGGCGGGGTGCTCGCGGGCCAGGCGGCGGCCGATGTCGACGCGGGTCGAGTGCACGGACCGGCCGTGGATCACCGAGTCGGGGCGTGCCAGGTAGACGTACTCGAAGATGCAGGTCTTCGGAGTGGGCTCGGCGAACCGGGTGGAGCGCACGCCGTCCTCGTCGATGGCGAGCAGCTCGCCCGGCTCGATGTCGCGCACGAAGGAGGCGCCGACGATGTCGAAGGCCGCGGTCTCGGAGGCGACGACCCAGCCGCGATCGAGGCGGCCCAGGCTCAGCGGGCGCACGCCGTGCGGGTCGCGCGCCGCGTACAGCGTGTGCTCGTCCATGAAGGTGAGGCAGAAGGCGCCCTTCACCGTGGGCAGCAGCTCCATCGCGGCCTGCTCCAGGGTGCGGTCGGCCGCGGCGTGCGCGAGCAGCGCCGTGAGGATGTCGGAGTCGGACGTGGCCGCGCTGCGCGGGCGCCCGCCGGCGACGCCGAGCTCGACGGCGCGCTCCGCGAGCTCCGCGGTGTTCACCAGGTTGCCGTTGTGGCCCAGCGCCACGCCGTTGCCCGCGCTGGTGGTGCGGAAGATCGGCTGGCTGTTCTCCCAGGTGGTGGAGCCGGTGGTCGAGTAGCGGCAGTGGCCGATGGCCACGTGGCCGGGCATCGAGCTCAGCGTCTGCTCGTCGAAGACCTGGCTGACCAGACCGAGGTCCTTGAAGACCAGGACCTGCTGGCCGTCGCCGACGGCGATGCCGGCGGCCTCCTGGCCGCGGTGCTGCAGGGCGTAGAGGCCGTAGTAGGAGAGCTTCGCCACATCCTCCCCGGTGGCCCAGACGCCGAAGACGCCGCACTCCTCCCGGGGCTCCTGCTCCTCACCGTCATCGAGCGGGGCGTTGTTGACGACGCTGAGCGGAAGCTGCTGCACGGCTGACTCCTGGGGCTGGGGGCGTGGCCTGATCCGATTGTAGGACCGATCCGCCAGCGGAAACGAATCGCCGAGTAGGTTTCTTCCCGGAGACAGGGGGTTCGCGTGGCAAAGGCGATCGATCCGGCGGAGATGCGGGCCGCCGTACTGGCCGTCCGGGACTGGATCGTCGACGAGGACGCGCCCGCTCCCCCGCGCGCCGCGATCGCCGCCGCGGTCCGGTCGACGGCCCGCACCCTGGCCCAGGACGCGCCGGGCGGATCCGTCGAGGTACGGGTGCCGCCCTTCGTCGCCGTGCAGTGCATCGAGGGCCTGCGGCACACCCGCGGGACGCCCCCGAACGTCGTGGAGTGCGCGCCCCGCGTCTGGCTGCGGCTCGCGACGGGCCTCGTCACCGTCGACGAGGCGACGGAGGCCGCCGACCTGGCCGCCAGCGGCTCCCGCGCGGGCGAGATCGCCCGCTACCTGCCGATCCTGCGCCTGTAGATCCCGAGGCTGTGGATCCCGCGGCGGTAGCGCCTCAGCGCGCCGTCGAGCCGCGGGGCACGAGTCGCCCGACGCCGCCGGACGGACCGGGGGCGTCCGTGCCGCGCAGCGCCGCGACCAGCGTCGTGACCGCCCGCCGGGCAAGCTCCTCGGGCTGCAGGTCGACGGCGGTGATGTCCGCGGCGCGTGCCTCCTCGGCGTCGGAGCCCGCCGCGATCCGCACCGCGCCCGGCACCTCGTGGCCGAGTGCGCGCAGCCGGTCGGCCGCCCCGACGGCGGGCGCGGCGGCGAGGCAGTACACCGCGTCGGGCACACCGTCGACGCCCGGCACGGAGCCCTCCGGGAACCAGCGGTCGACCGCGTCGACGCCCGCCAGAGCGCCGAGCGCGTCGGCGTGCACGATCACGGTGGCGGGCATCCCCCGGTCCGCGCACCAGGCGCGGTACACCTCGATCGAGCGCAAGGACCACTCGTCCTGCTCGTCGGCCGCGAGGAAGGCGATCGCCCGGCTGCCGGCGGCCGCGAGGTGCTCGAGCACGTCGCGCGTGATCCGCTCGGTCTCGATCCCCACGTGCCCGGGCGCACCGTCGTCCCAGGTCCCGTCGGCGCGCGGCGGCAGTCCGACGGTCACGCACGGCGTCCCGATGCGCTCGCACAGGTCGATCAGCGGGTCGTCGCGGGTCGGTTCGGTCAGCAGGATCCCCTCGGCGGCGAGGGCGGCCGACGGGGCGTCGTCCCGCGCGGGGTCGCCGACCAGCATGAGGCAGTAGCCCGCGTCGAGCGCGGCCATCGCGGCGGCGCCGGCGAGCCGGAGGAAGTAGTCGACGCCGTGGAGGTCGCCCGGGTCGATCCGGTCAAGCGGGCGGACGACGAGCGCGAGCACGCTGAGCCGGTTGCGGCGCAGGCCCTGCGCGAGCACGTCGGGTCGGTAGCCGAGCTCGTGCGCCGCGGCGCGCACGCGCTCGCGGGTCTCCGCGGCGACGACGCCGTTGCCGCTGAAGGTGTGCGAGACCGTGGTGACCGAGACGCCCGCGCGGCGGGCGACGTCGGCGATCCGCGGGCGGCTGCTCATGACCCCCACGCTAGCCCCGCGAAGAATTCTCGCCCGCTCCCTTGTCCAAATCGATTTGGCTACCTAGCGTGATCCGCGCCACACAGCGCCGCCGCCCCGCGCGGCGCGACCGATCCCCGTGGAGGCCCGATGACGCCGATCCCGAAGCCCGCCCCGTCGGGAACGCCCGTGCCCGCCGCACCGCCCGCACCCGCCGCGGCCCCGTCCCGGCCCCGAGTCGAGGCGCGCGGCATCGACGTCATCCCCGCCGCCGAGCGACACGGCCGCGCCCGCGACCTGTTCACGCTGTGGTGCGCGCCCAGCATCAACTACCTGTCCGTCGTGGTCGGCGCGGCGCTCGTGCTCATGGGCCTCGAGCTGTGGCAGGCCATCGCCGTCGCGGTCGTCGGCTGCCTGTTCTCCGTGGTCACGGGGATCGTCGCGATCCCCGGGCCGGTGTCGGGCACGCCGAGCCAGGTCACCACCCGCGCGATGTACGGCGTGCGCGGCAACCGGGTCGCGATCGCGGTCAACGGCTGGTTCGTCTCGGTCTGCTACATCGCCATCAACTGGGCCGCGGCGGCCGCCGTCGGCTACACCCTGCTGCAGTACTTCGGGGTACCGCTCGGCACGCCGGCCGAGCTCGTCGTCATCGCGGCGATCGCCACGGCGACGGTGACCGTCGCCGTCTTCGGGCAGGGCGTGATCAGTCGGCTGTACCCGCTGCTGTCGCTGCTCCTCGGGGTCGTCTTCCTGGTCATGTCGGGTTTCGTGGCGGCCCGGGCCGACCTCGGCTTCGCGCAACCCGCCCCGCTGCACGGCTTCGACCTGTGGGTCGCCGTCCTCGGCGGTCTCACCCTGGTGGCCGCCGCCCCACTGTCGTACACGATCAGCTCGGACTTCGCCCGCTACCTGCCCGCGGACACCGGCCCCGTCTCCGTCGCCGCCGCGACGGCCCTGGGCGGCGCGATCCCCGGCGTCGTGCTCGTCGCGGTGGGCGCGCTGGCCGCGACCGCGATCGACATGTCCGACCCGCAGGCGGGCCTGATCTCGCTGATCCCGTCGTGGTTCGTGCCAATCTTCCTCGTCGCCGTGATCGTGAGCACCGTCTGCAACAACGCGCTCACCTCGTACAGCGCCGGCCTGGCCCTGCAATCCGTGGGGCTGCGCCTGAGCCGGGCGCGGGCGGTCGCGCTGACCGGCCTCCTCGGCGCACTGCTGACCCTGTACGCGCTGTTCGTGTCCGACTTCCTCGGCGCCATCAGTAGCGCCCTGTCGATGCTCGTCGTGCTGGTCGGCCCGATCATGGCGGTGTACGTCACCGACATCGTGCTGCGCCGCGGCCGCTACGACGGCGTGGCGCTCAGCGACGTCACGCCCGCCTCCAAGTTCTGGTTCACGGGCGGCGTGAACGTGGCCGGCGCCGTCTCGGTCCTCGCCGCGGCGGGCCTGGCCCTGCTGTGCGCGCACACCGTCGAATTCCGCGGACCGATCGCCGTCGCCCTCGGCGGGATCGACCTCTCGCTCCCGGTCGGCGTCCTCGTCGCCGCGGGCCTGTACGCCCTGCTCACCCGAGTCCTCTACGGATTCCCCACCCCTGCAACGGAGTAGACCATGACCACCACCCTCTACCGCGGCGGCCGGATCTTCACCGCCGACCCGGATCAGCCGTGGGCCGAGGCCCTCGTCGAGTCCGCGGGCGCCCTGACCTTCGTCGGCGCCGACGCCGCCGCCAACGAGCACTCCCGCGGCGTCGCCGACCTCCGGATCGTCGAGCTCGACGGTGCCGTCGTCCTGCCCGGCTTCGTCGACGCGCACACGCACCTCGTCCACCTCGGTGCCTCGCTGGGACACCTCGACCTGCTCGGCGCGCGCGACGCGGCGGACCTGCAGGACCGGCTGCGCGCCTACGCTGCGCAGCACCCCGACGCGCCGCGCCTGATCGGCGGGCAATGGCTGTTCGAGCCGCTCGCCGGGCGCGCCCCCGACCGGCACCTGCTCGACGAGGCGGTCGCCGACCGTCCCGTCTACCTGCACTCGAACGACATGCACTCGATCTGGGTGAACACCGCGGCTCTGGCGGAGCTCGGGATCGACGACGCCACCCCGGATCCCGTCGGCGGCACCATCGGTCGCGACGCGGCCGGCGCGGCGACGGGCATGCTCTACGAGACCGCGGCGCTGGGCCTGGCGGAGGATTTCCTCGCGAGCCTGGTCACCGACGCCGATCGGGACCGCGCCCTCGACGCCGCGGTGGCCGCCTACCTGGAGGCGGGCGTGACGGGCGCCGTCGACATGGGGATGCGCGGCGACGACCTCGCCGCCCTCGAGCGCGCCGCGGCCGACGGCCGGCTGGGGATCCGGGTCGCCGCGCACTGGCTCATCGCGCCGACCGGCGACCCCGCGGCGGACCTGGCGCAGGTCGGCGAGGCCCGCGCGCACGCCGAGCGGCTGGCCGACGGGCCGATCCGGATCGCGGGCGTCAAGATCATGGTCGACGGCGTCATCGACAGCTGCACCGCTGCGATGCGGGCGCCCTTCGCCGACGGCAGCCGGCCCGGCCCCATCTGGCCGCTGGACGCCCTGGAGCCGGTGGTCCGGGCCGCCGACGCCGCGGGCCTGCAGGTGGCGATGCACGCCATCGGCGACGAGGCCTCCGACATCGCGCTCACCGCGCTCGAGCGGGCGATCGCGGCCAACGGCCCGCTCGATCGGCGGCACCGCCTCGAGCACCTGGAGACGGTGGCGGAGGAGAACGTCGCGCGGCTCGCCCGGCTGGGCGCGGTCGCGTCGATGCAGCCCGTGCACGCCGATCCGGCGATCCAGGCGACCTGGCGCGCCAACCTGGGCGATCACCGGGTGGAGCGGGGCTACCCGTGGCCCGAGTTCACCGCCGCGGGCGCCGTGCTGGCCTTCGGCTCCGACGCCCCCACGGCGCCGCACCCGCCCCTACCGAACATGTTCGTCGCGTCCACCCGGCGGTCGGCGATCGACCCGGCGCTGCCGGCGAACCTCCCTGAGCTGGCGCTGCCGCTCGCGGAAGCCCTCGGGCACGGCACCCGCGACGCGGCGTACTCGTGCCGGTGGGAGGACGTCGCCGGGACGCTCCGGGCCGGCCTGGCCGCGGACTTCGTCGTGCTCGACGCCGATCCGTTCGTCGCGGGCGAGGCCGCCCTGCTCACGGCGAAGGTCGCGCGGACCGTCGTGGGCGGCCGGACGGTGGCCGGGCGCTGAGCCCCGGCAGGGCCGTCTACTTCGCGGTGCGGACCTTGTTCGTCGCCGCGGCGAGCGCCTGCGTGAAGCCCGCGCGGTCGGCGCGGCCGGTGTCGCTCACCGTGGTCGAGACCAGGAGCACGGCGTAGCCGCGGACCTGCTCGCCGCCGATGAGCTGCTCCTGCGCGAAGCGGGTGTCCTTGCCGTCGACGGTGACGGTGCCCGTGGCCCGGGTGAACACGGCACGCGCGCCCTTCGGGGCGCCCGGCAGCGCGACGGGCGCGGACGTGGCGTTCATGACGACCCGGTCGGCCGAGCCGGGCTTCGGGTTCATCTCGATGCGGATGTTCTCGCAGCCGGCGGGGATGCGGAGCGCGTTGTCCAGCGAGCCGGCGGAGGAGAGCGTCTCCGACAGAGCGGTCCGCTTCGCCTCGTTGACCGCCACGACGATCGGCATGCCCGCGGCACGGCCGAGGGCCGCCCGGTCGATCGTCGGCGCACAGTGCGCCGGGGTCACGCGGGCGCCGGAGATGCCGGTGCCGACGGAGTCGGTGATCTCGGACAGCTCCTTCGGGCTCACCTTCTGCACCTGGTAGCCGGCGGGGAACTCGCCCTGGGTCAGCAGGAGCTGCGCCGCGGGCGTGGTCGGCTTCGCGGGCGCGGCGGACGCGATGCCCGACGGGGCCAGAGCCGCGGGGGCGCCGAGGGCGAGGGCCGTGACGGCCAGGGCGGAACGACGGACGGCGCGCATGAGGATCCCCTATCGGTTCGACGTCAACGATGTCGAGAATAGTTCATCCCCCATCCGCGCCGGTGAAGACCCGACACCGCGGGCGGGCCCGATGACTCCATTCGCCCCCGCGCTCCGCGCCGCTTCTGCAAAGCTGCGAGCCATGGGTGCCGATGTCGATGCCAGGGTGTTCACACGCGAGGACCGCATGCGGTTCCGCCGTCAGGTCCAGCGCGGAACGGACGCCATCGCGCGCATGCTGGCCGAGGGCCTGTTCACGGACGACGGTGCGCCGCCGGAGCCGCTGCTCGGCATGGAGGTCGAGCTCAACCTCGTCGACGACGAGATGGAGCCGGCCATGGCGAACGCCGAGGCGCTGGACGCCATCGCCGACCCGGACTTCCAGACCGAGCTCGGTCAGTTCAACATCGAGATCAATGTCGCGCCAAGGCCGTTCGTCGACCAGAGCACCGAGAACCTGGAGGACTCGCTGCGGGACTCGCTGAACCGGGCCGACGAGCGGGCCCGGGCGGCGGGCTCCAACCTCGTCATGATCGGCATGCTCCCGACCCTCGAGGAGGAGCACTTCGGCAAGCAGTGGTTCTCCGCGAACCCGCGGTACGACCTGCTCAACGAACAGGTCTTCGCCGCCCGCGGCGAGGACATCGAGATCGACATCGAGGGCGCCCCGCTGCCCGGCGCGGTGGTCGGCGAGCGGCTCGACATCACCTCGGACACCATCCTGCCCGAGGCGGCGTGCACGTCGCTGCAGCTGCACCTGCGGGTGGCGCCCGAGGACTTCGCGGCGCACTGGAACGCCGCGCAGGCCATCGCGGGCGTGCAGGTGGCGATCGCCGCGAACTCCCCCTTCCTCGCGGGGAAGGCGCTGTGGCACGAGACCCGCATCCCGCTGTTCGAGCAGGCCACCGACACCCGGCCCATCGAGCTGCGCAATCAGGGTGTGCGGCCGCGGGTCTGGTTCGGCGAGCGGTGGATCACCTCCACCTTCGACCTGTTCGAGGAGAACACCCGCTACTTCCCCGCGTTGCTGCCGGTGTGCAGCGACGTGGACCCGCTCGAGGTGGTCTCCCGCGGCGAGTCGCCGGAGCTGCCCGAGCTGCGGATGCACAACGGCACCGTCTACCGCTGGAACCGCCCCGTCTACGACGTGGTCGACGGGCACGCCCACCTGCGGGTGGAGAACCGGGTGCTCCCCGCGGGCCCGACGGTGGTGGACACCATGGCGAACGCCGCCTTCTACTACGGCGTGGTCCGCGCGCTGGTGGAGGCCGACCGCCCCATCTGGACCCAGATGAGCTTCGACGCCGCCACCGAGAACCTGCACTCCGGCGCCCGCGACGCCTTCGACGCCGGCCTGTACTGGCCCAACGTCGGCTGGATCCGGCCCGATGAGCTGGTGCTGCGCCGCCTGCTGCCGCTCATGGACGCCGGCCTCAAGTCCTACGGCGTCGGTTCGAAGTCGCGCGAGCGGTACATGCAGGTGCTCGAGGGTCGCTGCATCCAGCGCCAGACCGGCTCGTCGTGGCAGCGGCAGGCCGTCGCGAACCGCGAGGCCGCGGGCGAGTCCCGCGAGCGGGCGCTGCGCGGCATGCTCGCCGACTACGTGCAGCTCATGCACGAGGGGAACCCGGTGCACACCTGGGAGGTGTGATCAGGACTCAGCGGCGCAGCACGAAGAAGAACGGCGGCACGTCGCGCAGGTCCATGACGCCCAGCAGGGTGGCGTCGTCGACGCGGCGGAAGTGATCGTTGATGGGCAGCGCGTCGTAGCTCATCGTCGCGGTGACGACGCCGCGGTGCTCCATCATCCGCAGCCGCGCACGGGGTTTCGACGTGCGCACGAGCCGCAGTCCGCGGCGGGCCAGGGGCGCCGTCGCGGTGAGCAGCGCCCGCGGCAGCCGCATCGACGCGCCCAGCGGCATCGCGGCGGGGTTCACCGGGTAGGGGCCGCGCGGACCGTCGAAGACGAGCGGCTGGACGTCGTTCGCGGAGGCGAAACGCTTGCCGTGCCAGCCGTACAGCTCGAGCAGCCCGTCCATGGGGTGGCCGGTGTCGAAGCCCTCACCCCGCCAGTCGCCGAGGATGTCCGCCACCTGCACCGCGGGCAGCGCGTCGTAGAGCGCGAAGGCCTCGGTCGCGGTGCCCGCGGCCTGCAGGCGGGCCAGTTCCGCCGCCGGTGCTCCGGGTGTCGTGGTCATCGGTCCTCCTCGTCGGCGCCGTCGACCCGACGGTACGCGCTCAGCCGCCGAGCAGGTGCGAGAGTGCGTCGTCGACCGCGGGGTACCGGAAGGAGTGGCCGCGTTCCTCCAGCACGGCGGGACGCACCCGCTGGGAGGCGAAGGCGAGGTCGTCCGCGCCCTCGCGACCGAGGAGGAGCGCCGGACCGAACGCCGGGACCGGGAGCAGGGTCGGCCGGTGCACGGCCCGGCCGAGGGCGCGGGTGTACGCGGCATTGCGAACGACGCCGGGCGCGACGGCGTTGACGGGCCCCGACAGGCCGGTGTCCCACAGCGCGCGGTGGTAGACGTCGACGAGGTCGTCGATCCCGACCCACGGCTGCCACTGGCGGCCGTCGCCGAGCCGGCCGCCGAGTCCCGCGCGGAACAGCGGCAGCAGCAGCTTGAGCGTGCCGCCCTGCGGCGCCTGGACGATCCCGGTGCGCACGGTGACCACGCGGGTCCCGTCGCCGGCCCCGTCGTGCGCCGCGGCCTCCCAGCGGCGCACCACATCGGCGAGGAAGTCGGGCTCCGCGGGCGCCGCCGACCCCTCGGTGAGGATCTCGTCGCCGCGGTCGCGCCCGTACCAGCCGACGGCGGACGCACTGACGAAGACGGGCACGCCGGCCCGAGCTGCGGCGCGGGCCAGGAGCCGGGTCGGCTCGATCCGGCTCGCCGCGATCCGCTCCTTGTGCGCCGGCGTGAACCGTCCGGCGATGCTCGCGCCCGCGAGGTGCACGACGGCGTCCACCCCGTCCAGGGCGGCGGGGTCCGGCGCAGCGGGGTCCCAGCGACGTTCGTCGTCGGACCGCGGTTCGCCGCGGACCAGCCGCAGCACCCGGTGCCCGCCGGTGCTGAGGAAGGCAACCAGGTCCGTTCCGACCAGTCCGGACGCGCCCGTCACGGCGATCGTGGACGGCCCCAGGCCCGCGTCGGCCGCCCGACGGTGTGCGGCGAGGTCCCCGGCGAGGCGCCGGTAGCGGAAGGCGATGACCTCGGACAGCAGGCGTTCGGGGACCGGGGTGTGCACCTCATCGGTCACCAGGGTGCGGGTCGCGTCGACGGGCTCGAAGCCGTGGACGTGCCGCCACGGGAACAGGCCCGCGGGCAGGGACCGGGCGCCGCCCGCGGAGACCTCGTCGACGAATCGCCGCCCGGCCACGTACTCCGACGGGACGTGCACCGCGCGCCACTGCAGGCCGCCGGGGAGGTCGATCACCGTCACCCCGTCGGCGAGCGACGTCGCCTGCGATCGGAGCCGCATCGGCAGCCAGGGCGCCTGGAGGCGGGCGAACGCCCCGGGGCGGGAGAACCAGTCGAAGACCTCGTCGACGGGGGCGTCGACGACTGCGGATCCGTGAATTCCCATGGCTCCACGCTAACCGCGCCGCGCCGGACGCACACGGTGAAAAATCTCTCCGCGCCCGGCCCCATCCGGCGGCGCCACGGCTCCGAATGACGGTCATGAACGATGCGAACAAGCGCTTCGCGGTGATCGGCAGCGGGGTCGGCGGACTCGTCGCGGCGCACGAGCTGAGCCGGTCGGCCCGCGTCACGCTCTACGAGCGGGACATCCGTCTGGGTGGGCACGCCCACACCCACGCGGTCGACCTCGGGTTCGCCGATCCGGTGCAGGTGGACTCTGGGTTCCTCGTGCACAACGACCACACGTATCCGGTGCTGTGCGGCCTGTTCGAGGAACTCGGCGTCGCCACGCGGGACGCCGAGATGAGCATGTCGATCCGCGACGACGCGCGCGGCGTCGAGTTCGCGGGCGGCAAGGGGATCCGCGGCCTCCTGCCCACGCCGCGCCACCTGATCGACACGGGTCACCTGCGGCTGCTCGCGGAGGTGCCGCGGTTCCACCGCCGCGCCCGCGACCACCTCCACGGCGACGCGACCGACCTGCCCCTCGGCGCGTTCGTCCTGCGCGAGGGCTTCAGCCAGCGTCTCGTGGAGGGCTTCCTCCGCCCGCTGGTCGCGGCCGTGTGGTCGTGCCCGCCCGACGACGTCGACGCCTACCCGGCCCGCCACCTGTTCCGGTTCCTCGACAACCACGGCATGCTCACCGTCGGGCGGTCCCTGCAGTGGCGCACCGTCGTCGGCGGGTCCGCCCGGTACGTCGAGAAGGTCGCTGCGGGCGTCGCCGACGTCCGGACCGGCACCGGGGTCCGCAGTCTGGCACGCACGGACCGGGGCGTGCGGATCGTCGACGATGCCGGGACCGCGGAGGAGTTCGACGGTGCCGTGGTCGCGGTCCACCCGCACCAGGCACTGGCGCTCCTCGACCCGCCGACCGCCCTCGAGCACGAGCTGCTGGGCGCGATCCGGTACACCCCGAATCCCGCTCTGCTGCACACGGACACCTCGCTGCTGCCGCGAACCCAGAACGCCCGCGGTTCGTGGAACTACCTCGCCACCGGCGACGGACGGCCGGTCTCGGTGACCTACGACCTGACCCGCCTCATGGGCCTGCCCCGCGGCCGCGAGACCGCGCTGGTGACGCTCGGGGGCGAGGACCTCGTCGACCCCGCGCGGGTGCTCGCCGAGCTGCCGTACGAGCATCCGTCGTTCACCACCGAGTCGGTGGCGGCGGCCCGGCGCCTGGACGAGATCTCCGGCCCGGGGCTCGCTTTCGCGGGGGCCTACCACGGCTGGGGCTTCCACGAGGACGGCGCGGCGTCGGGCCTGCGCGCCGCCCGCCGCGTGGCCGGGGTCGCGCCGTGACCCGCCCGCCCGCGATGTACGACACCGAGATCGGCCACCTGCGGCGCTCCCCCGTCGAGCACGGCTTCCGGCACCGGAGCGCGAGCTGGTTCATCGACGTCGACGCTCCGCCGACCGTGCCGCGGTGGCTGCGCCCGCTGGTCTCCTTCCGGGCCGCCGACCACCTGTCCCCCGTCGCCGACGGGGCTGACACCCTCCGCCGCCGGGTCGAGGAGACACTGCGCGCCAACGGCGCCGACGTTCCCGGCGGCCCGATCACCGCCCTCCTCAACGCGCGCTGCCTGGGCTACGTCTTCGACCCGTTGACGGTCTTCTGGTGCCACGACGCCGCCGGGGAGGTCCGGGCGATCGTCGCCGAGGTGCACAACACCTACAGCGGACGGCACGCCTACGTGCTGGGCCCCGGGGCGCGGGACGGCGCGTCGGTCGCCAAGGAGTTCTACGTCTCCCCGTTCCAGCCGGTCGACGGCGTGTACCGCCTCCGGATGCCCGAACCCGACGGGGAGCTGTCCATCGACGTGGTGCTCGAACGGCCCGGACGGGCCCCGTTCACCGCCCAGTGGCGGGGAACCCGCCGAGCCGCGACACCGGGGCGGATCCTGTTGTCGCAGCTGCGCGCCCCACTCGTGCCGCTGCTCGTCGCCGTCCGGATCCGCCGGCACGGCATCCGGTTGTGGGCCTCCGGCCTGCCGCTCGTCCCCCGTCCCGACACCACCGACCAGAAAGCGCATCCGTGACAGTCGAACTCGCACCCCGCAGCTCCCGCGCCGGCCACCGCGGCGCCCCCGTCCCCACCGGGCTCCGCGCCCGCGTCCTCGGCCGCGCGGCCCGCACCCTGCTCGCGCGCGCCGCCGCGCGCAGCGGCGTCGCAGTCACGACGGCGGGCGATCCCGCCCCCGGAGACCCGACGATCGTCCTCCATGCGCCGGATGCCGTGCACCGCAGGATCGGGACCTCCCGGCTCATCGGGTTCGGTGAGGCCTACGTAGCCGGGGAGTGGGACTCCCCGGACCTGGTCGCGGCGCTCACGGCCCTGGCGGAGCGGATGCCCGAGCTGGTGCCGCGGTGGCTGCAGTCGCTGCGCCGCCTCGCGGCCACCGCTCGGCCCCGCACGGAGATCGGCACGCCCGAGCATGTGCGGGACAACGTCTCCCACCACTACGACCTCTCCAACGAGTTGTTCGCGACGTTCCTCGACGAGACCCTCACCTACTCGAGCGCGCTGTTCTCCGCGGTGGAGATCCCCGACGGCGACCCCGGCACGACCCGCGCCGGGGACGCGGGCGAACCCCGTTGGGCGGCACTGACGGAGGCGCAGCACGCCAAGATCGACCGCCTCCTCGACGCCGCGGGCGTCGGCCCCGGCACGCGCCTGCTGGAGATCGGGACCGGCTGGGGCGAGCTCTGCCTGCGCGCGGCGGCGCGGCGCGCGACGGTCCGCTCGGTGACGCTGTCGACGGAGCAGCGCGCGCTCGCGCTGGAGCGGATCGCCGCGGCCGGACTGTCCGACCGGGTGCGCGTGGACCTGCTCGACTACCGCCGCGTCGACGGGACGTACGACGCGGTCGTCTCCGTGGAGATGATCGAGGCCGTCGGCGCCGCGCACTGGGACGAGTACTTCGCGACGCTGGCCCGGCTCGTGGAACCGCACGGCCGGATCGCGTTGCAGGCGATCACGATGCCGCACGACCGGATGCTCGCCACGCTGCGCACGTACACGTGGATCCAGAAGTACGTCTTCCGGGGCGGGATGCTGCCCTCCACCGAGGCCGTCGCGGCCGCCGCCGGAACCGCCGGCCTCGCCGTCCGCGCTCGGCACCGCTTCGGCCCGCACTACGCGCAGACGCTGCGCCTGTGGCGCGAGCGCTTCCTCGCGGATCCCGACGACCTGCCGCCACCGGCGGACGCACCCGAGTTCCGGCGGCTGTGGGAGTTCTACCTCGCCTACAGCGAGGCCGGCTTCCGGTCGGGCTACCTCGACGTGCAGCAGATCGTGCTCGCACCGGAGGCGGCGCGATGAGCGACTTCCTCCTGGTCACCGCCGCCTCGCTCGCGGCCCTCGCCGCGGTCCAGGCGATCACCTTCCTCGTGGGTCACCGCATCGGCCGGTACAACGTGGTGGACGTCGCCTGGGGCGCGGGCATCGTGGCCGTCGCGTGGATCGCGGCCGCGCTGGGCGACGGCGACGCGACGCGCGCCCTCCTCCTCGCCGCGCTCATCACGGTCTGGGGCGTGCGCCTGTCCTGGCACATGTGGGTGAAATCCGCGGGCAAGGGCGAGGACCCGCGCTACACCGACATGCTGAATCGAGCGGGTGGCGGCACCGCGACCGTGATCCGCAAGGTCTTCGTCGTCCAGGGCGCCGCCCAGTGGTTCGTCTCGCTCCCCGTCCAGGTCTCGGCCACCGCCGGGCCCACCACCGGCCCGTGGACCGTCGTCCTGGCGGCGGGACTCCTCCTCGCCCTGACGGGGATCGGCTTCGAGGCCGTCGGCGACCACCAGTTGCGCGCCTTCAAGGCCGATCCAGCGCACCGCGGGCTGATCATGGACCGCGGCCTGTGGGCCTGGACCCGGCACCCCAACTACTTCGGCGACGCCTGCACCTGGTGGGGGATCTGGCTCATCGCGGCCAGCGCGTGGCCGGGTGTGCTGACAGTTATCTCCCCCGTCCTCATGACCTACTTCCTGGTGTACGCCACGGGCGCCCGGCTCCTGGAGCGCTTCATGAGCGAGCGCCCCGGCTGGGCCGCGTACGCCGACCGCACGTCCTTCTTCGTCCCCCGACCTCCCCGAGGAGAGAACCGATGATCCGCACCGCCCGCTCCGCCGCCCTCGCCTGCACCGCCGCCCTCGCCGTCGCGACAGCCGTCGCGGGTCCCGCCGCCGCGGCGCCCCTCGGCCCCGTCGCGAAGGTCGACGTGGCCCGCTACGTCGGCACCTGGCACCAGCTGGCCACGATCCCCGCGCCGTTCAGCGCGCAGTGCGCGCGCGACACCTCGGCGACCTACCGGATCGTCGACGCGACGAACGTCTCGGTCCACAACACGTGCACCACGTGGACCGGGTCGACCTCCTCGATCCGGGGCAACGCCCGCGTCACCGACCCCCGCACCACGGCGCAGCTCCACGTCTCCTTCCCCGGCGTGCCGACCCAGGAGGCCCTCGACGGTCCGCCCAACTACGTGGTCGCGGCGCTGGCTCCGGACTACTCCTGGGCGTTCGTCGGCGATCCGGCGCGACGCAGCGCCTTCGTCCTGTCGCGGACGGCGGCCGTGCCGCCCGCCCGGTGGGCGCAGGTGCGCGCCACCGCGGAGCGGCTCGGCTACAACGCGTGCACGATCCTCAGCACGCCGACCACCGGGGGACTCGAGCGGATAGCGCCGCTGTGTGCGCTCCCCTGACGGTGTCGCGCCCCGCGGTCGGGGGCGGAATCCGGTCCGGTGTGCCGGGAACCGGTAACGTACCGCGGGACGAAGGAGGCACCCGGATGACCCGTGCGCGAACCGAGGCCGACGACCTGCTCGAACGCACCGCCGCCGGCGACGTCGGGGCCTTCCGCGAACTGTACGAGCGTACCGGTCGCCTCGTCTTCGGCACGGCGCTGCGGGTGATCGGCGACCGCGGCTACGGCGAGGAGGTCGCGCAGGAGGTCTACCTCGAGGCGTGGCGCAAGGCCGCCGATTTCGACGCCGCCCGCGGATCCGCCGAGTCCTGGCTCGTGACGATCGCGCACCGTCGGTCCGTCGACCGGGTCCGCGCCGAACGCTCCCGCGGGGAGCGCGAGAACAGCTTCGCCCATGCGAGTTACCAGCGCCCGCACGACGTGGTGGCCGAGACCAGCGAGCAGCGGGAGGACTCCGGTGCGGTGGTCGACTGCCTCGACACGCTCAGCGAACCGCAGCGCGACGCCCTGACCATGGCCTACTACGGCGGCCACACCTACCGCGAGGTCTCGGAGCGGCTGGACGCCCCGCTCGCCACGGTGAAGAGCCGCATCCGCGACGGCATCGCGCGCCTGCGCCGCTGCCTCGAGCCCCTCGGAGTGCTGTCATGAGCGACGTGCCGGCAGGGACCGGGAGCGGGGACGCGCTCCTCGACGATGCGGAGGTCTACGCCCTGCACGCCCTCGACGCCGACGAGCGGTCGGGCGTCGAGGCGGCGCGCGAGGCCGCGGCCGCCGACGTGCGCGAGGAGTTCGACGCCCGGGTCGATGCGGTGCGCGAGACGATGGCGGCGCAGGCCGCCCAGTACGGGGTCGAGCCGCCCGCGGAGGTCTTCGAGCGCGTCCTGGCCCAGGTGGTCGACGATCCCGGGGTCACGCCGATCCGCCGGAACCGCCGGCCGTCGCGCACGGCGCTGCGCGCGGTCGCCGCGGCGGCCGTCGTGGTGGTCGCCGTCGCGGCCGGCGTCGTCCTCGGCCGCTCCGTCCTCGCCGGACAGGACGGGCGGGCA
The DNA here is from genome assembly GCF_037148755.1 of Tsukamurella sp. USMM236. Classification (NCBI taxonomy): domain Bacteria; kingdom Bacillati; phylum Actinomycetota; class Actinomycetes; order Mycobacteriales; family Tsukamurellaceae; genus Tsukamurella; species Tsukamurella sp. USMM236. Next base: position 556,848 of record NZ_JBBCSS010000003.1, on the reverse strand, counting down.
CCGTCGGAGACCGAGATCGTGCTCGCGGCGCCCGACGCCCGGACCACGCAGGCGCGGGTCGGCGACGCGACCATCTCGTTCATCTACTCCCGCGAGCGCAACGCCGGCGTGGTGCTGATGAACGACGTCCCGCCGCCGCAGGACGGCACCGTCTACCAGATGTGGCTGATGGACCCGGGCGGCGGCGCCCGCTCCCGCGGCACGATGACGCAGGCCGACGTGCGCCCCACGACGACGGCGGCGGTCACGTCGATCGACGGCGCGGTGACGTTCGGCATCTCGATCGAGCGCCCGGGCGGCGCGGCCACCCCGTCGGACCGGATCGTGACGACCCTGCCGATCGCGCCGCGCTGATCGGCGCCGGCCGGGCGCCCGCGGCGGTGCGGCGCGGGCGGCCCGGGCTAGTCGCGCCAGGGGTCGGTACGTCGCCACGGCGTCGGAAGGTACAGGGACACACCGTCCTCGGCCGCCAGCCGACTGAGCGCCGCCATCGATACGTCGAGGTCGTCGCCCGCGTAGGGCAGGGCGCGCAGCCCGCGGTCCAGCGGCCGGAAGAAGTCGTCCCAGTGCGTCAGGACCACCCGCCGGGCGCCGACGGTCCGGACCGTCTCGGTCCAGTACTGCTCGATGTAGGCGCCGGACTGCAGGCCCAGCTGGCCGATGCCCAGGTACACGACCTCCGCGCTGCGCCCCGTCAGCGCCCCGGGCACGAAGCCCGCGCTCCCGACGACGAGGGCCGTGCGCTCCGACGCGCGGTGGCGCACCAGCATCGACCACGCCTCCCCGCAGCGGTAGGCCGACGCGCGCACCGGCGGGACGACCGGGCGGGTGATCTGCCCCGGGTACCGGTCGGGCGGGCAGTGGTGGCCCTCGATCAACGTGAGGTCGAAGCCGCCGAAGCCGCGCGGCGCGGTGTCGCGCACCACCTGCACCTGTGCGGCGGGCAGCGCGTGACCCAGGTGCGCGACGGATGCGCCACCGACCAGGACCGCCCCGGTCCGCTCCGCGATCACGGCGGAATCCATCGCGTGGTCGAAGTGCGTGTGCACCGGCACCACCGCGTCGAGGCGCTCGACGCCCAGCCTCCCCAGCCCCGCGTCGATCCGCGGAACGGACGGCTCCAGGCGGCGCACCCCCACCGACACGAGCGACGGCCGCGAGAAGAAGCCGTCCGTCATGATGGCCGACGCGCCGTCGCTGATCAGCAGGGTGGTCACGCCGGCCCACGTCACGGTGACGGGCGCCGCAGGCGCCGCCGTGGAGTCGTCGACCAGGGCCGCGTAGTCCGACAACCTCGGACGGCCGGGCTTGATCCTCATCGGCCCATGATGGCACTGCCGCCCGTCACACGATCCGGCCCACGCCGACGTAGCCGTAGTCGCAGCGCAGCTGCGCCTCGGTGAGGGGGTACTCGGGACGCCACCGGCCGTAGCGCACCAGTCCCGGCTCGAGGATCTCCGTGCCCTCGAGCCAGGAGAGGATCTCCGCGCGCGGACGGACGTTCAGCGGCGTACTGGTGTGCTCGTAGCGCCGCCGCACCCACCGCAGCTCGGCCGCGATCTCCGGGTGGGCGGAATCGTCGGAGACGTGCGACAGGGCGATCATGCTGCCCGGGACGGCGGGCTCCCGGTACCGGCGGAGCAGCCCGGCCGGGTCGTCCCCGTCGCCGACGAAGACGAAGGTGCCGACGGCGAGCAGACCGATGGGCCTGCCGAAGTCGATGAGCCCACGGGTCACGGGGTGGTTCAGAACGGCGTCGGGGTCGCGGATGTCGACCTTGAGCACCCCCGCGTGCGGATCGTCGCCGACGAGTTGGCGCCCGAGCTCGAAGGCGATCGGCTCGCGGTGGACGAAGACGGTCCGCGCCTCGGGGTTGACCAGCCGCGCCAGCTCGTGGACGGTGCCGCCGGCCGTGATGCCCGAGCCGAGGTCGAGGAACTGGTCGATGCCCGCGTTCGCCATCGTCTGCACCGCGCGGCGGGCGAAGGTCCGGGTGAGCCGAGCGCCGAGCGCCCAGTGCGGGGCCTCCCGGGCGATCTCCTCGCCGGCGTCCCGGTCGACCGGGAGGTAGCTGGTGCCGCCCAGGAAGTAGTCGTAGAGCCGCGATCCGTTGGGGCGGTCCATGTCCAGCGGGATCGTCGACGGTGCGTCCGGCGGTTCGAGATTCGTCATTGCAACGTCGAATCTAACCGAACTCGGCGCCCCGCGTAGAGTGCTCGGACAGAACCGGGATCGAGGAGGGGCAGTGGGGGAATCCTCGTCACCGCTGGGCTTCCTCGCGCGCGGTGAGTCCGTCGTCGCGCTGCTGGTGGACGAGTTCCTCATGTCGATCGCGGACGACGTCTACCTCCCGCTGCCCGCCGCCGTCGTGCGGGCGGAGCTGCTCACCGCGTTCCAGTCGGTGATCGCCGCGCTCGGCGCCGACGACTTCGACCCGGCGGTGGGTCGCGACGTGGGCCGCCTCCTCGTCGCCCTGCAGATCACGGTGCCCGCGGGCGCCGCCGCCGGCGGACGGGCGATCGCGACGCTGCCCGACGCGCTGGTCCGGGAGCCGACGGCGGAGGTGCGGCGCCGGACCGCCCTCATCCTCGCGGAGTACACCGCCGGCTACGCCGAGGCCCTGACGCGCCGCATCATCGACGGGCAGGCCGTGGTGCACCGGGCGGCGCAGTTGGCCCGACGGTCCGCCGAGGAGGGCGAGCGGCAGGCGCAGGCCCGGCTGCGGGTGATGTTCGAGCACGCCCGCTCCCCCGTCTTCGTCGCCGACGAGCGGGGCCGGCTCCTCGAGGCGAGCTCCGCGATGACCCGCATGATGGAGTCCAATCCGAAGCTCCTCGGGGCGTCGGGCGACGACGTGCGGCCGCTCCTCGCCGACGACCCGGCCGACGTCGAGCGGGTCCTGCGGGAGCTGGCGGACGCGAACGACGAGGGGGTCACCCGCTTCCTCGAGCACCGGCGGCTGCGCTTCCTGGGCGACACCAGCGTCGGGCGCTGGGCGCTGAGCCGCGTTCCGGCGCAGGGCGACCGGCCGGCGCTGCTCGTGGGCGTGGGGCACGACGTGACGGAGCTGCGGGCGACCCACGCGGAGCTCAGCCATCTCGCCCATCACGATGCGCTGACGGGGCTACCGAACCGGCGCAGGCTGCGCGAGGACCTCTCCGACGCGCCCGCCGGCAGGGTCGGCTTCTGCCTCATCGACCTCGACGGCTTCAAGGCGATCAACGACCGGTTGGGGCACGCGGTGGGCGATCGGCTCCTCGTCGCGACGGCCACGCGGATCCGGACCGCGCTCGCCGGCGTCGGCACCCTGTACCGCGTCGGCGGCGACGAGTTCGCGGTGCTCGTCTCCCCGCCCTTCCGGCCCGACGACGCCGCGCAGCTGGTGCACCGCGCGCTGGCCACGCCCATCGAGTTGCCCGCGGCGGGCGGCGCCGAGGCGCACGCGGTACGGATCGGCGCGAGCATCGGCACCACCACGACTGCGGAGGCCGGCTCCTCGGTGGAGTCGCTGATCGTCGGTGCGGACGCGGGTCTCTACCGCTCCAAGGACGCCCGGCGGGCCTGAGCTCGCGCGTGCACGGTGCCGGCGATCCACAGCAGCGCGACGACCAGTGAGGTCGAGAGCACCTGGTACCGCACGTCGTCGTTGGCGATCGCGAGGACCACGATGCCCAGCAGCACCACGAGCACGGCCCACGAGAGGTACGGGTAGCCCCACATCTTCAGCGGCAGCCGGGTCCCGTCGCGCTCGGCGCGGCGGCGCAGCACGATCTGCGAGGCGATGGTGGCGAGCCAGGTGACGATGAGCGTCGACCCGACGACGGCGAGCAGCCGGTCCAGCACCTCGGAGCCCCAGATGTACGTCGCGGGCACGGCGAGGAAGCCGATGACCGAGCTCGCGAGCACCGCGAGGACGGGCACGCCCGACGGGTTCGCGCGCCCGAAGCCGGCGGGCGCCATCCTCCGCTCGGCGAGCGAGTAGAGCATCCGCGAGCTGCCGTACAGGTTCGCGTTGAGCGAGCTGAGCAGCGCCACCACGATGACCACGCCGAGCGTGGTGCCCACCGCGGGCAGCCCCGCGGCCTTGAGCACGGCGACGAAGGGTTCCTTCGCGACGGCCGGGTCGTCCCAGGGCAGCGCGAGCAGGATCACGGCGACGCTGCCGACGTAGAAGACCAGGATCCGCCAGACCGTGGCGCGGATGGCCCGCCCGACGGTGCGCTCCGGGTCCCGGGTCTCGGCCGCGGCGACGGCGACGATCTCGATCCCGCCGAAGGCGAAGGCCACCACCAGCAGGGCGGCGACGACGCCGCTGATGCCGTGCGGCGCGAAATCGGTGAGGTTGCCCAGCCCGGGCGAGGGCGCCGACGTCCAGCCGAGCAGGTAGCCGACGCCGATGACCAGGAAGAGCGCGACGAAGACGACCTTGATCAGCGAGAACCAGAACTCGAACTCGCCGAAGCCGCGGACCCCGGCCAGGTTCAGCGCGGTCAGCGCGACCATGAAGACCAGCGCCCACACCCACACCGGCGGCCCGCCGGGCAGCAGTCCGTTGAGGATGGCCGCCGCGGCGACGGCCTCCGCGGCCACCACCAGGCACAGCTGCACCCACCACAGCCAGCCCACGGCGAAGCCGGCGCCGGGCCCGAGGGCACGCCCGGCGTAGTAGGAGAAGGCGCCGGGGTTCGGGTCGGCGGCGACCATCTCGCCGAGCATCCGCATCACGGCGATGACGACGAGCCCCGCCACGGCGTAGGCGATGAGCACCGCCGGTCCGGCCAGCGCGATCCCCTTGCCGGCGCCGACGAAGAGCCCGGCGCCGATCGCGGAGCCGAGGCTCATCATGATCAGGTGCCGGGCGCGGAGCCCTGCGTGCAGCCCCTCCTCGGCGGGCGCGGCGGTGTTCTCGTCCGACGGTGCCGCCATCAGGCGAACAGCGCGGGCAGCGTGCCCTCGTGCGCGGCGCGCAGGTCGGCCAGCGTCACGCTGAACCGGCCCTGGACCTCGACGGAGTCGCTGCCCTGGTCGACCACGCCGATGCGGACGGCCGGGAGCTCGCGGGCCGCGCACATCGCGGCGAACCGGGTCTCCTCGGTGCGCGGGACGGCGACGAGGACGCGGCCCGTCGACTCCGAGAACAGCTGCACGAACGCGTCGGAGCCCTCGGGCAGCAGCAGGCGGCAGCCCGTCTCGCCGGCCAGCGCGGCCTCGGCGACGGCCTGCCACAGGCCGCCCTCGGACAGGTCGTGCGCGGCGGACACGAGGCCGTCGCGGGACGCGGCGGTGAGCACGTCGGCGAGCAGCTTCTCGCGGCCCAGGTCCACGCGCGGCGGCACGCCGCCGAGGTGATCGTGCTCGACCTGCGCCCAGATGGAGCCGTCGAACTCGTCGTGGGTGTCGCCCAGGAGGTAGAGGGTCTCGCCGGGCTCGGTGCCGAGGCCGGTCGGGATGCGGCGCCGCACGTCGTCGATCACGCCCAGCACGCCGATCACCGGGGTCGGGAGGATCGCGGTGCTGCCGGTCTGGTTGTAGAAGCTGACGTTGCCGCCGGTCACGGGGATGCCGAGCTCGACGCAGCCGTCGGCGATGCCGTGCACCGCCTGCTGGAACTGCCACATCACGCCCGGGTCCTCCGGCGAGCCGAAGTTCAGACAGTCGGTGACGGCCTTCGGGGTGGCGCCGGTGACCGCGACGTTGCGGTAGGCCTCGGCGAGCGCGAGCCGGCCGCCCTCGTACGGGTCGAGGTAGGTGTAGCGGCCCGAGGCGTCGGTCGACAGGGCGATGCCGCGCTGGGTGCTCTCGTCGATCCGGATGACGCCGCCGTCGGCGTGCTCGGCGAGCACGGTGTTGCCGCGGACGTACCGGTCGTACTGCTCGGTGATGAACTTGCGCGAGCACAGCGCGGGCGAGGCCAGCAGCTTGAGCGCGGTGGCGCGCAGCTCGTCGTCGGAGGCGGGGCGGCGCAGGCCCGACGTGGTGTCGGCGATGAGCGCGTCCATGAACGCGGGCCGCTCGACGGGCCGGGTGTAGACGGGGCCGTCGTGGGCGATCGTGCGCGCGGGGGCGTCGACGACGGTCTCGCCGTGCCAGTCGATGACGAGGTGCTCGCCGTCGGTGACCTCGCCGATGACGGTGGCCAGGACGTCCCACTTGGCGCAGACGGCCATGAACGCGTCGACGTTCTCCGGGGTCACCACGGCGCACATGCGCTCCTGCGACTCGGAGGAGAGGATCTCCGCGGCGCTCATGCCCTGGGCGCGGCAGGCCACCTGGTCGAGGTCGACGTACATGCCGCCGTCGCCGGCGGCCGCCAGCTCGGAGGTGGCGCAGGACAGGCCGGCCCCGCCGAGGTCCTGGATCCCGACCACGAGCTTCTCGCGGTACAGGTCCAGGCAGCACTCGATGAGCACCTTCTCCATGAACGGGTCGCCCACCTGCACCGACGGCAGCTTCTTGGGCTTCTCGTCGGCGTCGAAGCTCTCGGAGGCGAGCACGGAGACGCCGCCGATGCCGTCGAGGCCGGTGCGGGCGCCGAACAGGATGATCTTGTTGCCCTTGCCGGAGGCGAAGGCCAGGTGCAGGTCCTCGGTGCGCAGCACGCCGGCACACAGCGCGTTGACCAGCGGGTTACCCGCGTAGGAGGCGTCGAAAACGGTCTCGCCGCCCACGTTCGGCAGGCCCAGGGAGTTGCCGTAGCCGCCGACGCCGCGCACGACGCCGTCGAGCACGCGCCGGGTGTCGGGGGCGTCGGCCGGGCCGAAGCGCAGCTGGTCCATCACGGCGATCGGGCGCGCGCCCATCGCCATGATGTCGCGGACGATGCCGCCCACGCCGGTGGCCGCGCCCTGGTAGGGCTCCACGTAGGACGGGTGGTTGTGCGACTCGACCTTGAAGGTCACCGCCCAGCCGTCGCCGATGTCCACGACACCCGCGTTCTCGCCGATGCCCGCGAGCATCGTCGACCGCATCTCGTCGGTGGTGGTCTCGCCGAAGTACCGCAGGTGCACCTTGGAGCTCTTGTAGGAGCAGTGCTCGGACCACATCACCGAGTACATGGCGAGCTCGGCGTCGGTGGGTCGGCGGCCCAGGATCTCGCGGATCCGCTGGTACTCGTCGTCCTTGAGTCCGAGCTCGCGGTACGGCTGGTCGACATCGGGCGTGGAGGCGGCGTGGGAGACCGTGTCTACGTGCACCAGCCCAGTTTAGACGGGTGATTCACGGCCGGAGTTTCAGCCAGCGGTCCAGCACCACCAGCGCCTGTTCCGCGAGCTCCCCGTCCTCGGGCCGCAGCACCAGCTCGGGCCGTTCCGGCGCCTCGTAGGGCGCGCTGATCCCGGTGAACTCGGGGATCTCGCCGGCCCTCGCCTTGGCGTACATGCCCTTGGGGTCGCGCTGTTCGCACAGCTCGACGGGGGTGTCCACGAACACCTCCACGAAGGGCAGGCCCGCCTCCTCGTGCTGCGCGCGGATCCGGTCCCGATCCTCGCGGTACGGGCTGATCAGGGAGGCGATCGCCACCGTCCCGGCGTCGGCGAGCAGCTGCGCGACGGCACCCACGCGCCGCACGTTCTCGGCCCGGTCGGCGGCGGAGAAGCCGAGGTCGGCGTTGAGGCCGTGCCGCAGGTTGTCGCCGTCGAGCCGGTACGCGGGCACGCCGCGCGCAACCAGCAGGCGCTCGAGCTCGCACGCCACCGTCGACTTGCCCGACGCGGAGAGCCCCGTCAGCCAGACGGTGCCGCCCCGCGTCGCGCGGTCCTCGCGCCGCACGGCCGCGCCGTGCCAGACGACAGCGGTCGACTTGAGGGTGGGGCCGGTGATCATCCCCGCGGCGACGGTCTCGTTGGTCTGCGGATGCACCAGCACGAAGCTGCCGGTGGTCCGGTTGCGCCGGTACGGGTCGAACAGGACGGGGCGGCGCGCGGTGAGCTGCACCCGGCCGATGTCGTTGAGCCCGAGCTCGGCGGCGTCCTGATCGCGGTGCAGGGTGCTGGTGTCCAGCCGGTAGTCCAGCGCCTCCACCCGCACGGGCTCGGCGGTGTGGGCGTGCAGCATCCGGTACTCGGCGCCGACGGTGAGCTTCGCGGTGTCGGAGAACCAGCAGAGCGTCGTGTCGAGGTCCGTGGCGGACTGCGGGCGGTTCGCGGGCCGGCACAGCACGTCGCCGCGGCCCACGTCCAGGTGGTCCGCGAGCCGGACGCACGCGGCCTCCCCCGCCTCCAGCCGGTCGGCCTTCGCGCCGCCGGGCCGGTAGAGCTCGGCCACCGTCGTGGTGAAGCCCGACGGGAGCGCGACCACCTCGTCGCCGACCGCGAACGCCCCGGAGGCGACGGTGCCGGCGACGCCCCGGAAGTCGCTGTCGCGGGGCCGGATCACGTACTGGACCGGCAGGCGCGCGTCGATGAGGTTGCGGTCGCTCACCACGTGCACGTTCTCCAGGTGGTAGAGCAGCGACGGGCCGTCGTACCAGGGGGTGTTCGCCGAGCGCTCGGTGATGTTGTCGCCGAGCAGCGCGGAGACCGGGATGGCCTCCACGTCGTGCACCTCGAGCTTGGCCGCGAATTCGGCGAACTCGGCGCGGATGGCGTCGAACCGGGCGCGATCGAAGTCGACCAGGTCCATCTTGTTGACGCACAGCACGATGTGCTCGACGCCGAGGAGCGAGGTGAGGAAGGTGTGCCGGCGGGACTGCCGGGTGAGGCCGTGCCGGGCGTCGACGAGGATCAGCGCGACGTCGGCCGTCGACGCCCCGGTGACCATGTTGCGGGTGTACTGCTCGTGCCCGGGGGTGTCGGCGAGGATGAACTTCCGCGTGGCGGTGGCGAAGTAGCGGTGGGCGACGTCGATCGTGATGCCCTGTTCCCGCTCGGCCCGCAGGCCGTCGGTGAGCAGCGCCAGGTCGACGCCCTCCTCTCCCCGGGCGGCGGTGGTGGCGGCGACCGCGCTGAGCTGGTCCTCCAGCACGGACTTGGATTCGAAGAGCAGCCGTCCGATGAGCGTCGACTTGCCGTCGTCCACGCTGCCGGCCGTCGCGATGCGCAGGATCTCCATCAGAAGTACCCCTCTTTCTTCCTATCCTCCATGCCCGCCTCCGAGATCCGGTCGTCGGCGCGGGTCGCGCCGCGCTCGGTGATCCGGGTGGTGGCGACCTCGGCCACGACGGCGTCGGGGGTGGTGGCGTCCGATTCCACCGCGCCGGTGCAGGTCGCGTCGCCGACGGTGCGGAACCGCACGGTCCGGCGCTCGGGCGTCTCGCCGGGCAGGGGCGCGACGAGCGGCCCGGTGGACAGCAGCATCCCGTCGCGCTCGATCACCTCGCGCTCGTGCGCGTAGTACAGCGCCGGCAGGGCGATCGCCTCGGCGGCGATGTACTGCCAGATGTCGAGCTCGGTCCAGTTCGAGAGCGGGAACACGCGGATGTGCTCGCCCTTCTGGTGCAGGCCGTTGAAGATGTTCCACAGCTCGGGGCGCTGCGCGCGGGGGTCCCACTGCCCGAAGCGGTCTCGGAAGCTGAAGATCCGCTCCTTGGCGCGGGCCTTGTCCTCGTCGCGGCGCGCCCCGCCGAAGGCGGCGTCGAAGCGGTGCTCGCCGAGGGTGCGCAGCAGCGTCGCGGTCTGCAGCCGGTTGCGGGTGGCGCCCGGGCCGGTGGGCTCGACGACGGCGCCGGAGTCGATGTCGTCCTGGACGCTGCCGACGACGAGCCGGAGCCCGCGGTCGGCGGCGAGTTCGTCGCGGAAGGCGAGGACCTCGTCGAAGTTGTGCCCGGTGTCGATGTGCAGCACCGGGAACGGGATCGCCGCGGGCCAGAAGGCCTTGGCGGCGAGGTGCACCATGACCACCGAATCCTTGCCACCCGAGAACAGCAGCACGGGCCGCTCGAAGGTGGCCGCCACCTCACGGAAGACGTACACCGCCTCCGCCTCGAGGAGCCGCAGATGATCCGCGGCGACCGTCGTCTCCACCACTCCAACCTCCGGTTCATATTTGGACCATTGCGGTCCATTCTTGTTCCGAAGATTAGAACCTGTTCTCGCCGACTGTCAACACCTCAGCGCCGCGGCTTGCTACCCCCGATCCGGACGGTGATCCGGTCGGCGGCGGCGACGAGCGCGGCCGCCCGCTCCGCGATCCCCCGTTCGTCGAGCTCGGCGCTCACGTAGATGCTCGCGACCATCGCCTGCGCGCCGTCGCCGTCGAAGACCGGCGCCGAGATCACGCTGACGTTCTGCGCCGCGCCACCGTCTTCCGCCTCGCCCCGCAGGTGAACACGGTCGCCGATGCCCGCGACGACCTCCCCGATCAGAGCCCGCAGCTCCGCGGGGATGTCGCCGGGCACGCCGGCCATGAGCCGGTACAGCTGCTGCCCCGCGGGGGTGAGCAACTCGACGAGGTAGCCGTCGGCACGGCAGGTCTCGATGACGCGGGCGAGCCGGTCGCCGTCGGCGCGGACGTGATCACGCGCGAGCCACCGCTCCAGCCGGCCGGTGCGGTCCCAGAGCACGTACATGAGCCCGATCGGCGGGGTGAACGGGTAGCTGTCGCCGACCGTGACCATCGCCGGGCGCCCCGGGTCGACGGCCACGTCGAGCACCGTCACCCGGTCGCCGACGACGCCCGACAGCGAGACCGGGTGCCCGAAGGCCTCCCACAGCCCGGCGAGCACGTCGCCGCCCGCGGGGTCGGCCCGCAGCGAGGTACGAGCGGCCCGCCCGAGGGGGATCAGCGCCGGCCCGAGACGGTAGGTCTTGTCCCGGTCGTCCCGGATCAGATATCCCGATTCGACCAGCGTGGCGGCGATCCCGAGGCAGGTCGGCTTGCTCAGGCCCACCCGCCGCGCGAGCTCCGAGATGCCGAACCGCTCCCGCTCGTGCCGCGAGAGGAAGTCGAGCACCGCCACCACGCGCTCGGTGGGCGGCGAGGTCCGCCCCGCCGCCACGGCCCGCTCCGCCGATTCCACCGACTCCGTCATCGCCACTCCTTGACACTCGCCGACACCTGCGCCTACGGTCTGGAACAGGTTCTACCACATTGGTCCACATTTGTACCACTATCGGAGGTGGGATGTACAGCGATCCGCTCGTCGCGGCGATCACCGAGGCCGAGGGCCTCGTCGCCGCGGCACCGCACATCGAGACCGAGGCCGACCTGCTGGAGGGGCTGCAGTACCTCGCGCAGGGCGTGGCGGCCTGCGTGCACGGCGCCTTCCACTTCGACAAGGACCACCCGTTCCTGCTCAGCGGCACGGGGCCGTTCACGAAGATGGGCCTCGACAACCCGGACACGCTGTACTTCGGTGCGCGGGTCGACGGCGCGCACGAGTACGTGGTCACCGGCCGCCGCGGCACCACGTGCGACGTCAGCTTCCAGGTGCTGGGCGGCGGCGAGTACACCGACGACAACGTGCCGGCCAGCACCGTCGCCTTCGACGACCGCGAGCTGAACGTCGACGCCGACGGCCGGTTCGAGGTCCGCTTCGGCCCGGGCGAGGCCGTCCCCGGCTCCTACTACCGGCTACCTCCCGGCAAGGCGCAGTTGGTGATCCGCGAGGTCTTCGACGACTGGTCGGCGGAGCGCAGCACCTTCGCCATCGCGCGCGCCGATACCGCGGGCACCGCCCCGCCCCCGGTCACCCCCGAGCTCATGGCCAAGCGCTACGCCGCCGCGGGCAAGCAGCTGGTGAACCGCGTGAAGACCTGGCTTCAGTTCCCCAAGTGGTTCTACGACCCGCTCCCGGTGAACACGCTGACGGCGCCGCGGCTCACGCCCGGCGGCCTCGCCACCCAGTTCTCGTCGGTCGGGCACTACGACCTCGCCGACGACCAGGCGCTGATCATCACGGTCCCCCGCGGCGACGCGCCGTACCTGGGCTTCCAGCTCGGCAGCCTCTGGTACATCTCCCTCGACTACATCCACCACCAGACCTCGCTCAACGGGTCTCAGGCACAGGTGGACCCGGACGGCATGATCCGGATCGTGGTGTCGAACAACGATCCCGGCGTCGCCAACTGGATCGAGACGCTCGGGCACCGCCGGGGCTACCTCCAGTTCCGCTGGCAGCGCACCGCTTCCCCGCTCACCGCCGCCGACGGCCCCACCGCGCAGGTGGTCCCGCTCGCGGAGGTCGCGCAGCACCTCCCCCACCACGCGGCCAACCGCATCGAGGGCGCCGCGTGGCGCGCCCGCATCGCGGAGCGCGCGCGGCTCATCGGCGAAAGGATGGTCGGCTGATGGCCGGACTGGGCCTGGACGGCAGGGTCGTCGTCATCGCGGGGGCGGGGCCGGCCCTCGGCGCCGTGCTCGCCCGACGGTTCGCGGACGAGGCCGCGCAGGTCGTGCTCGTCGCGCGGACAGCGGAACGCCTCGAAGCGATGGCCGCTGAGATCGACGGTGCCGTCGCGATCCCCGTGGACATCACCGACGAGGACTCGCTCGCCGCGCTGGCGACGCAGGTCCAGGAGCGCTTCGGCCGGGTCGACGCGGTGGTCAACAACGCGTTCACGTACCCGTCGATGCAGCGCCTGGTGAAGACCGATCCCGCGCACATCCTGCAGAGCGTCGACCTCATGGCGCTCGGCGCGCTGCGCACCGTGCTCGCCTTCCGCGAGGCCCTGGCCGCCGCGGACGGCGGCGGCGCCGTGGTCAACGTGAACTCGATGGTGATCCGCCACTCCGACCTGCGCTACGGCGGCTACAAGGCCGGGAAGACGGCGCAGCTCGCGCTCGCGCAGTCGCTCGCCACCGAGCTCGGCCCCGAGGGCATCCGGATCAATTCCGTGGTGCCGGGCTGGATCTGGGGCGACACGCTCAAGGCCTACTTCGAGTACCGCGCCAGCACCAAGGGCGTCACGGTCGAGGAGGACTACGCCGACGCGGCGAAGAACTCCGACCTGCGGCGCCTGCCCACCGAGGACGAGGTGGCCTCGGCCGTCCTGTTCCTCGCCTCACCCCGCGCGTCCGGCATCACCGGCCAGACGCTCGACGTCAACTGCGGAGAGTTCCATGTCTGAGATCACCACGTCCGTCGGCACGGTCGACGATCTGCACGAGTCCGCGATGCGGCGCACCGGGCTGAGCGACTTCGGCGACCCGTCGGACGGCTATCGCGAGGCCCTGCAGGTCCTGCTGGACTCCTACCGCGACGAAGCGGCGCTCACCGAGCTCGGCTCGAAGCTCTCGCGCGTCTTCCTCCGGGGCGCGCTCTCCGCGCGCCTCATCAGCGAGGCGGCGTTCGCGGCGAACCCCGGCCACGCCGACGTCGCCGTCGAGCGGCCGATGTTCGTCACCGGCCTCCCCCGCTCCGGCACGACGGCCCTGCACCGCCTGCTCGACGCGGACCCCGGCAATCAGGGCCTGCAGATGTGGCTGGCGGAGGTCCCGCAGCCGCGACCCCCGCGCGCGACCTGGGCGGAGAACCCCGTCTACAAGCTCCTCGACGAGCAGTACGCACAGCACCACACCGAGCACCCCGAATTCATGGGGCTGCACTACATGTCGGCGTCGGAGGTCGAGGAGTGCTGGCAGCTGCTGCGCCAGTCCGTGCACTCCGTCTCCTACGAGTGCCTCGCCCACGTCCCGTCGTACGCGGCCTGGCTGGCCGAGCAGGACTGGACGCCCGCGTACCGCCGGCACAAGCGGAACCTGCAGCTGATCGGCATGAACGATCCCGGCAAGCGGTGGGTGCTCAAGAACCCGAGCCACCTCTTCGCGCTCGACGCGGTCCTCGAGGTGTACCCGGACGCCCTGATCGTCCAGTGCCACCGGCCGGCCGAGACGATCATCGCCTCCGTCTGCTCGCTCGCGCAACACGCGACCGAGGGCTGGTCGACGGCCTTCACCGGCGCGACCATCGGCGCCGATCAGCTCGACACCTGGGCGCGCGGGCTCGACGCCTTCGACGAGGCCCGCGCCCGGCACACCGCCGACGGCCGCGGCGATCAGTTCGTGGACGTGGACTACCCCGACCTGGTCGCCGACCCGCTCGGCACCGTCGGGAACATCTACGAGGGGTTCGGGCTGGAGCTGACCGATGATGCGCGGCAGTCGATGTCGGCGATGCACGACGCCAGCCGCTCCGGCGCCCGCCGCCCCAACCACACCTACTCGCTCGAGGACTACGGCCTCACGGAGGATGCGGTCCGCGCGCGCTTCGCCCGCTGACGCAATTGAACGACGTTTTGGAGAGCGAACCCGCAGGTCGGACTCTCCAAAACGTCGTTCAATTCAGGCGTTGTGTCAGTGCGCGGCGGCGACCTTCGCGTCCGGGGCGGGCGGGGCCTCGGTGCCGTGGTCGTCGACCATCGTCGCCTCGTCGAACGGGTCCTGCTTGTCGAGCACGCGCTGGGTCTGCGCCAGGTCGACGGTGGACGTCCACTTGCCGATCAGCAGCGTGGCGATCGCATTGCCGGAGAAGTTGGTGAGCGCGCGGGCCTCCGACATGAACCGGTCGATGCCGACGATGACGCTGACGCCGCCGAGCAGCTCCGGGCGGTGGCTCTGCAGGCCGCCGGCCAGGGTCGCGAGGCCGGCGCCGGTGACGCCAGCGGCGCCCTTCGAGGCGATCATCATGAACAGCAGCAGCGAGAACTGCTCCGCGTAGCTCAGCGGCGAGCCCATCGCGTCGGCGATGAACAGCGAGGCCATGGTCAGGTAGATCGCGGTGCCGTCGAGGTTGAACGAGTAGCCGGTGGGCACCACGATGCCGACGGTGGTCTTCTCGACGCCCGCGTGCTCCATCTTGGCGATGAGCCGGGGCAGGGCCGACTCGCTCGACGACGTCGCGACGATGAGCAGGTACTCGCGGCCCAGGTAGCGGGCGAGCTTGAACACCGAGAGGCCCGTCACGAGGCGCAGCAGCGTCCCGAGCACCACGAAGACGAACAGCGCGCAGGTGATGTAGAAGGCGAGCATCAGCCAGCCGAGCTGGATGACGGCGTCGAAGCCCGTCGCCCCGACCACGGCCGCCATCGCCCCGAAGGCGCCCACGGGAGCGAGCCACAGCACCATCACGAGCACGCGGAAGACCAGCTTCTGCAGCACGCCGATCGCGCGCACCACTGGCTCGCCCGCGGGGCCCATGGCCTGCAGCGCGAAGCCCACCAGAAGCGCCACGAAGAGCGCCTGCAGCACGCTGCCGGCGGTGAGCGCCGAGAACAGCGTCTCGGGCACGATGCCCTGGATGAAGCCCCAGGTGCCGCCGGCGGCGTGCGCCTGGTCCGCGTACTTCGCGCCGACGGCCGGGTCGGCGTGGATGCCGAGGCCGGTGCCCGGCTTGAGCAGATTGCCGACGACGATGCCGATGCCGAGCGCGAAGGTCGACATGCCGATGAAGTAGCCGAGCGCGAGGCCGCCGATCTTGCCGACGCTGGCCGCGGCCCGCACGGAACCGATGCCGAGCACGATGGTGCAGAAGATCACCGGGCTGATCATCATCTTGATCAGGCTGACGAAGAGGTCGCCGAGGGGTTTGAGCCCCTTGCCGAACTCGGGGGCCACCAGGCCCACGATCACGCCGGCCACCACGGCGATGATCACCGCGATGTAGAGCCAGTGCGTCCGGTCGCGTTTTCCTTGAGCCGCCACGGCGTCCTCCTTGATCGATGGGCCTGAATCGGCCTGAATCGATACTGCGAGAAGTGTGACTTGCAGCACAGCTTGTGTTCATTGTGTAAACGTCTTCATCGTGAGGAACAGAACCCGCAGCGTCGCCGCCCAGTCCTTCCTGGCGCAGGTGGCGATCCTGCTGACGATCGCCGTGGGCGCGTCGTGGCTGGTCGTGACCCAGGCGCGGGACGACGGTGACCGCACCGCCCGGGCCCAGACCCGGGCCGCCGCGGTCGCGCTCGCGGCCTCCCCGTCGACGGTGGCGGCGCTCGCCGCACCCGATGGGGCGGCGATGATGCAACCCGTGGCGGAGAACGTCGGGGCGCTCGGCGGCCTCGATTTCGTCGTGGTGATGCGGCCCGACCGCACGCGCCTGAGCCACGCCGACCCCGAGCTGATCGGCGGGAAGTTCACCGGCACCATCGACCGGGCGCTCGCGGGCGAGACGTTCACGGAGACCTACGCGGGCAGCCTCGGCCCGTCGATCCGCACCGTCACGCCCGTCCACGACGCCTCCGGCGCGCTGGTGGGGCTGGTCTCCGCCGGGGTGACCCGGGCCCGGCTCGGGGACCAGGTGCGCGACGCGCTGCCCCGCATCCTCGCGGTCGTCCTTGGCGCGCTGCTCGTGCTGGTGGCGCTCTCCGCGGTCGCGCAGCGGCGGCTGCGCCGCCAGACCCTCGGCCTCTCCGCGCACGACCTGCGCGGGCTCTACGAGCACCACGACGCGGTGCTGCACACGCTCTCCGAGGGCCTGCTCGTCTTCGACGCCGACGCGCCCGACGGCCCCGCGCGCGTGGTCAACGACGAGGCGCGCCGCCTCCTCGAGCTGCCGGACGGCGACGTCGAACAGGACGACCTGCCGGCGTCACTGCGGGGCGCCGCCGACCTCGACGACGAGCTGCACGTGACCGGCAACCGCGTGCTCCTGGTGAATCGCCGACCCGTCACCGGCCCGACCGGCCCGATCGGCACCGTCCTGACGGTCCGCGACCGCACCGAACTGCAAACGGTCCTCGGCGAACTCGACACGGCCCGCTCCCTCGCCGACGCGCTGAGCGCCCAGGCGCACGAGCACGCCAACCGGCTGCACTCCGTGGTGACCATGATCGAGCTCGGCGAGGACGAGGCGGCGGCGGATCTGGCCGTGGCCGATCGGTCCGCCTCCCAGGAGCTCATCGACCGGCTCGCGGGCGATCCGGCCCCGTCGGCGGTCGCGCTGCTCGTGGCGAAGACGGCCGCGGCGTCGGCGCTCGACGTCGAGCTCACCGTGGCGGAGGGCACCGACCTCGCCCGCGCGCCGCTCCCCGACGCGCAGCTGCTCACCCTCCTCGGCAACCTCGTGGACAACGCGGTCGACGCCGCCGGACCGGGTGGCTGGGTGGAACTCTCGGCGGCCAGCCCCGGCGGTGCATGGGAGCTGCGGGTCGCCGACAGCGGCCCCGGCATGTCCGCCGACGAGTTCGCCCTCGCCCGGACACGCGGCTACTCGACCAAGGACCGCAGCGGCCGCCTGCACGGCGGCGGGCTCGGCCTCGCCCTGGTCGATCAGGTGGTGCGGCAGGCGGGTGGCACGATCGAGGCGGAGCGCGCGCCGTCGACGGTGACGGTGCGCCTACCGGAGGGAGAGCGATGACGATCCGAGTGCTGGTGGTCGACGACGAGCCTCAGATCGCCCGCGCGCACGCCGAATACGTCCGGCGCATGGACGGTTTCGAGGTTGCCGGGGTCGCCGGCACGGCCGCCGCCGCGCTCGGCGAGGTCCGGCGGTCCGCCGTCGCCGGCCCGCCCGTCGACCTCGTGCTCGCCGATGTGGGGCTGCCGGATCGCAGCGGCCTCGACCTCGCGGCGGACCTCGCCTCCGTCCGGCCGCGGCCCGACGTCATGGTGATCACCTCGGCCCGCGACATGGAGACCGTCCGGGGCGCGATGGCGAGCGGCGCGATCCTCTACCTGATCAAGCCGTTCACCTTCGCCGCCTTCGCGGACCGGCTGCGCCGCTACCTCTCCTTCCGGGACGCGCTGGGCGGCGGCGACGTGGGCCAGCGGGAGGTGGACGCCGCCTTCGCCGCGCTGCGCGAGGCGCCCGCGGCGACGACGGCTCCGAAGGGGCTGGCACCGTCGACTCTGGAGGCCGTGACGGGCGCGCTGCGCCACGCCGACGAACCGCTCGGCGCCGCCGACGTGGCCGCCCGCACGGGAATGTCGCGCGTGACCGCCTGGCGCTACCTCGAGCGCCTCGCGGACGACCGGTTGTGCGAGCGGGTCACCGAGTACGGCGGGCGCGGACGCCCCGAGGTGCGCTACCGCTGGCTGTGATCAGCGGATCGTGACGCCGTGCAGGTCGATGTACTTGTAGAGGTTCCAGTCCAGGCCCTTGACCCGTGCGGGTGAGACGTAGGTGGCGGGCGAGACCACGAGGTCGATGACGAACTGCTGATCGAGCAGGTAGTCCGTGTACTCCCGCAGCACCGCCGGCCGGCCCGGCCCCTCCTCCGCCAGACGCGCGACGAGGCCCGTGTACTCGGGCGCGGAGAACCCCGACAGGTTGCCCTTCGGCTTGAAGGGCGCGGCGCCGCTCGCCAGGGTCAGCGGGTCGGACTGGCCGAAGCCGTGCGGGCCCACCCACAATTCGTGCTTCCCGGACTTGAGGAAGGGCGAGAAGGCGGCCTGCTCCCGGGGATCCAGGTCGACGGTGACCCCGACCTCCGCCAGGTCGTTCTGCACGATCGCCGCGATCGCCGGTGCCGCGGCCAATCCGGTCGGGTAGCTCAGGGCCAGGCGTCGGGGACCGCCGGCCGCAGCGAGCAGCGCGCGGGCCCGCTCATGATCCTTCCGGTAGTGGGACGCGGCCGCACCGTCGTACCCGGGCGAGCTCGCGGCCCACGGCGCCGAGCTCGGCAGGGCCGCGCCCGCGAACACCTCCGCGGCGATCCGGTCCCGGTCGACGGCGTACGAGATCGCCTGCCGCACCTGCTTGTCCGCCAGGGCGGGCGCGGCGACGTTGGCGCCCACGTAGTACGCGGCGTCGTGGACGTCACCGGTCGTGATCCGGTACAGCGACTGGTCCCGGAACTGCCGCAGCGCCCGCGGCGCGGCGTCGAGATCGAGATCGGACTGTCCCGCCCGGATCGACGTGAGGAGCGCACCGGCGTCGCGGACCACGCGCAGCGTCACGCCGTCGAGGCGAGCGGGCCCTCGCCAGTACCCGTCGAAGCGGCGGAAGCGGGCGCTCGCCGCCACCTCGCGGCCGTCGAACCGGAACGGCCCGGTGCCCACGAAGCTCGTCCCCGCACGCAGCTCCGCGGCCGATTCGGAATCGACGAGCAGCATGAACTCCAGCAGGTCGAAGACGTTCGGCACGGGGGCGGCGAACCGCAGGACGGCGGTGTACGGATCCGGGGTGTCGACCGCAGTCACCGCTTTCGCCGCCGACTGCAATTGGGAACCCGCGGCGTCGGATGCGTAGACCGACACGGCGTACGCGACGTCCTTCGACGTGAGCGGGCGACCGGTGTGGAAGCGGACGTCGTCCCGCAGGTGCAGGGTCAGGCTCCGGCCGTCGGGTGCGGCGTCCCATGACCGGGCCACCGCGGGGCGGGGTGTGCGCGTGCTCCGGTCGTACCGGATCAGGGTGTCCCACACCAGGAGGCCGATCGCCATCGTCGTGACCGACTGGCTGTAGATCGACTTCGGGTCGATGTCGGCCAACGAGCCGAGCACCAGTGTGCCGCCGGCGCCGCCGGGCGCGGCGTTCGCGTCCCGCGCCTGCTGGACGGCGGACGTGCACCCCGACAGCGCGCCCGCCGCGCCGATTCCCAACGCCCCCAGCAGAACCGATCGTCGCGTGACGCCGTTCATCGCCGCTCCTCCCGCCGCGCCCGTTGGACCTCCGGGTCGGGCACCGGCACCGCGGCCACGAGCTCCTGCGCGTACTCCGATCGAGGCGCCGCCAGCAGGGACCTCGCCGGTCCCTCCTCGACGACGCGGCCGTGCCGCAGCACCACCGCCCGATCCGCGACCTCGCCCACCACGGCGAGATCATGGGTGATGAACACCGCGGCGAAACCGAACTCCGCGTGCAGTTCCCGGAACAGGTCCAGGACGCCCGCCTGCACGGACACGTCCAGTGCACTGGTCGGCTCGTCCGCCACTACGAGGTCGGGCGAGCCCGCCAGGGCGCGCGCGAGGGCCACGCGCTGCCGCTGACCTCCGCTGAGTTCGGCGGGCCGCCGACGCAGCACGTCCGCCGGGAGCCGGACGGCGTCGATCAGGTCGGCGGCGCGTTCCCGCAGGATCCGGTTGTCGCGCTGACCGGCGATGTGCAGCGGCTCCACCACGATCCGGCCGACGTCCCAGCGCGGGTCGAGCGCGGCGTACGGGTCCTGGTGGACGAGCCCAAGTTTCGTCGCGCGCACGTCGACGAGGCCCGCATCGGCGCCCTGAAGGCCGACGAGGACGCGCCCCAGCGTCGTCTTCCCCGAGCCCGATTCGCCGACGAGCCCCACCACCTCACCGCGACCCACCGTGAGATCGACGCCGTCGAGCGCGGGCGCACCGTCGAACACCACGCGAAGTCCCTCGACACGCACGACCGGTTCCGGCGCCGGGGTGTCCCCCGCCTGCCCGGCCCCGGTGGGGAGACGAGGAACGGCGCCGAGCAGCTCCCGGGTGTACGCGGCCCGTGGGTGCGCGAAGATCTCGTCGACCGGCGCGGCCTCGACGGTCTCGCCCGCGCGGACGACGGTGACGGTGTCGGCGAGGTCGGCGACGACGCCCAGGTTGTGCGAGATGAGCAGGACCGCAAGGCCCTTCCGGTCGCGCAGGTCGCGGAGCAGCGCGAGGATCTGCGCCTGGACGGTGACGTCGAGCGCGGTCGTCGGCTCGTCGGCGATGAGGAGCGCGGGCTCGGCGGCGAGGGCGAGGGCGATGACCACGCGCTGCTTCTGCCCGCCGGAGAGCTGGTGCGGGTACCAGTCGGCGCGGACGTCGGGTTCGGGGATGCCGACGTCGGTAAGCAATTCGATCGCCCGGCGCCGACCGTCGGCGCGCCCCACCCGCCTGTGGGCGCGCAGGACCTGGAGGATCTGCCGCCAGATCCGCTGCGACGGATTGAGTGCCGACTGCGGTTCCTGGAAGACCAGTGCCGCGCGCGTCCCACGCAGTGGTCGCAGTTCGCGCTCGCTGCGCCCGATCACCTGCTCCCCACCGAGCTCGATGCTGCCCGTGGCGGAGAGCCCCGCGGGCAGGAGGCCGAGGATCGCGAGGCCCGTGAGCGTCTTGCCTGAACCGGACTCGCCGACCAGGGCCGTGACGGAGGCCGCCGAGACGGTCAGGTCGAGGCCGTCGACGAGTACCCGACCGTCGGGGCCGGTGACCGTGAGACCGGAGATGGTCAGCGGCGCGGTCATCGGCGGGCCCCCGCGAATCCTCGGGCGATGAGCAACAGGGCGAGCGAGAGGGCGACGATCGCGACCAGCGGCCCCCAGGCGTACGCGGCGTTGGCGTCCCAGTTGTTCACCGCTCCCGCCAGCACCGAGCCCAGGGACGGCGTCGGCGGGCGCACCCCGACCCCCACGAAGCTCAGCCCGGACTCGACGAAGACGCCGAGGGAGAGGGCGAGCGCCACCTGGACTGCGAGCGGCTCGAGCGCGTTGGGCAGCACGTGTTTGGCGAGGACGGTGCCCGGCGACGCGCCGGCGACCCGGGCCGCCTCGACGTAGGCGGTTCCCCGCAGACGCAGGATCTCGGCGCGGGTCAGCCGGAGGAAGACCGGTGCCTCGGCGACGGCGATCGCGAGCACGACGGTGACGATGCCCGGGCCCCGCAGCGCAGTGAGCAGGATCGCGAGGATCAGCGCGGGGAACGCCAGGACGACGTCGGAGGCGCGGGCGAGGACGGTGTCGATCGCCCGATGGGCGGTGCTCGCGACGCCCAGCCCGACGCCGATCAGCGCGGCGATCGGAACCGCGGTGAAGATCACGAGCAGACTGGTCCGGATCCCGTACAGCACGCGACTGAGGACGTCCCGGTTCAGATCGTCGGTGCCCAGCGGGTGGCCGGCTACCGGAGGCAGCAGGTTCGCTCCGGGGATCTGCCGGAGGGGATCCTCGGGCGCCAGCAGCGGTGCGGCGACGCCGAGAAGCCCGAGGAGAAGGAGCAGTGCGGCCCCGGCGAGCAGGGTGCGCGAGCGCGTCATGCCGGCCTCCGGGTGGGGTCGAGGAGGCGGTACGCGGCGTCGGTGAGCAGCGCGATGACGACGAACACGGTGACCGCGAGCAGAAGCACCGCCTGCACCACCGGATAGTCGCGCGCCGCGATGCCCTGCCCGAGGAGTTGCCCCAGACCGGGCCACGCGAAGATCGCCTCGACCAACACCGCCGAACCGAGCAGCTGGCCGGCCTGGATGCCGAACACCGTGACCACCGAGGGCAGCGCGTTGCGGGCCGCTCCCCGCAACAGGATCCGGCCCGCCGGAACGCCCGCGGCGCGCGCGGTCAGCACGTAGGGCCGTGCCCACTCGGTGCGGAGCGCCTCGGAGAAGAACCGGGTGAAGGTCGAGGCCACCGGGATCGCGAGGCAGACGGCGGGCAGCAGCAGGTACTGGAGCGTGATCCCCACGTCGTCGGTGTAGCCGCGCGGCGGCGTGCCGCCCGCGGGCAGCACCGGCCATACGACGGCGAAGAACTCGACGAGGAGGACGCCGGTCACGAAGGGCGGTACCGCGATCCCGATCACCTCGAACCCGGCGATCGCCGACCGCACCCACGTCCTGCGCGAGGCGACGGCGACGAACGACAGCGCCGCGGCGGCCACGACCGCGATCACCAGGGCCGTGAGCCCCAGGGCAGCGGTGTTGCGCAGGCCGTCGGCGAGGAGCGCGTCGATCCTGCCCCCGATGACGTAGGACCGACCGAGGTCACCCGTGAGCGCCCCGCCGAGCCACTGCAGGTACTGCACGACCAGCGGCCGGTCGAGGCCCAGCTCGTGGCGGAGCGCCTCCAGGGTCGCCGGCGACGCGTCCGCACCGGCGAGTGCCACCGCGGGATCACCCGGAACCGCGTGCAGCACCGAGAAGATGACGATGGACGCCAACAGCAGGGTCAGTACCGCGATACCGACACGCCGCACCACCGCCACCCATCCCACCGCTCCAGTGAACACCGGAGCCGTGTCGGGCGCGAGCGTTCGAGTCGAGCTGAGCGCAAACGCCCGCTCCGCACCTACGCCGACACGCCCTTCGCCGCGGCCGAGTCGCGCGTCGTGAGGTAGTCCTGGTGGAGCATCCGCCGGGTGATCCGCGGGGTGAAGGTGCGGCCCAGCGCGCCGACCACGCCGAGCGGCGTGTTCACCCGTGTGGGCCGCTCGCGCATGGCGCGGATGATGATCCGGGCCGCCTTCTCCGGGCTGATGACGTGCGCATCGTCGTAGGCCTCGGTAGGGGCGATCATCTCGGTCCGGACCAGTGGCATGTGGACGTTGGTGAAGGTGACGTGATCCGACAGGGTCTCGGTGGCCGCGATGTCGGTGAACGCGTCGAGGGCCGCCTTGCTCGCGACGTACGCCGAGAACCGCGGCCCCCGCGCGAGAACGCCGATGCTGGAGATGTTCACGACGTGGCCGAAGCCCCGCTCCCGCATGTGCGGGAGCAGCGCGAGGATCATCCGCACGGCGCCGAAGTAGTTCACGTCCATGGTGCGCTCGAAGTCGTGCATCCGGCCGGTGGAGGCCTTGACGGACCGCCGGATCGACCGGCCCGCGTTGTTGATCAGGTAGTCGACGTGGCCGTGGTCCGCGAGGACCCGGGCCACGGTCGCGTCGACGACGTCGCCGTCGGTCACGTCGCACACGTACGTGGCGGCCTCTCCGCCGCTCGCCCGCACCTGCTCCGCCGTGGCCTCGAGTTCGGCGGCGTTGCGCGCCAGCAGGATCACGCGCGCGCCCCGCTCGCCGAGCTCGATCGCCGTCTGCCGGCCGATGCCCGACGAGGCGCCGGTGATGACCACATGGCGCCCGGCGATCGGGTCGCGGCGGCGGAGCCGCGCGGGGTCGAGCTGCTCGCGCCAGTACTGGAAGAGCCGGGGCCCGTAGTCCTTCAGCGGCGGGACCTCGATCCCGGTGCCCTGCAGCGCCCGCTGCGTGGGCTGCGAGGTGTAGGTCGCCGTGAAGCCGAGGTTCTCGAAGGCCTTCGGCGGGATGCCTGCCTGCTTGAGGGCGGTGTCGCGCAGGACGCCCACCTTGCCCGCACCGCTCGCGCGCAGGGCGGGGTCCACCACGCGGCGCGGCACCCTGCCCACCGCGCGGGGCGCGCCCGCGGGCCGGGCGATGGCCCGGTACAGCTCCAGCACGCTCTGCGGTTCCGGGTTCACCAGGTGGTACGTCCGACCCGTTCCGTCCGGCCGGAGCAGGAGCTCGACCAGCGCCGCGGCGACGTAGTCGACCGGGACGACGTTCGTATCACCGGTGTCCGGCAACACCATCGGGATCATCGACGGGACGCGCCGCAGGGCGTCGAAGGTCGGGAAGAAGTAGTACGGCCCGTCGATCTTGTCCATCTCGCCGGTGCGCGAGTCCCCGACCACGATGGCGGGCCGGTAGACGCGCCAGCGCAGGTCCTCGGCCTCGCGCACCAGCTTCTCGGACTCGAACTTGGTGCGGTGGTACGGCGAGGGGAAGCCCTGCCCGAGGTCGAAGTCGTTCTCGCCGAAGCTTCCCCGGTAGTCCCCCGCGACGGCGACGGAGGAGACGTGATGCAGCTCGGCGCCGGCGCGGCGCGCCAGATCGATGACGGCGCGGGTGCCTTCGACGTTGACCCGGTCGTTCGCCTCCGCGCTCGCGCCCATGTCGTAGACCGCACCCAGGTGCAGGACGGCGTCGACGCCCTCGGGCTCCGCGGCGAGGCCCAGGCCGGGCGCGCCGAGGTCGCCGAGCAGCGGGCGGACGCGGTCCTCGCCCCATCGGGCGCGCCATTCGTCCAGCTTGGACGCGGAGGACGGGCGCACGAGCAGGTGCACCTCCGCCTCGGGCTCGCGCTCCAGCAGCAGGGGGACGATCCGGCGGCCCAGGAAACCGGTGGCGCCCGTGATCAGGTAGGTACTCATGTGCGACTCCTCGGGGAGGCTCTCAGCAACTGACTTTGAAGTAACCTTACTCAGAAGTCAGTTCTGCGCAATGTCGCCACGGTCACTTGTCGGACCCGGGCGCGATACTGCGGTCATGAGCATGGACGCGCGGGCCGAGGCGTCGATCCTGCATGCCGATCTCGACTCGTTCTACGCCTCGGTCGAGCAGCGCGATCACCCCTGGCTGCGGGGCCGGCCCGTGCTCGTCGGCTCGGGCGTCGTGCTGGCCGCCAGCTACGAGGCGAAGGCGAAGGGCGTCCGCTCCCCCATGCCGCACCGCGAGGCCCTCGCGCTCGCGCCGTTCGCGATCACCCAGCCGCCCCGGTTCGACGCGTACATGGAGGCCAGCCGCCGGGTCTTCGAGATCTTCCGGGACACCACGCCCGTGGTGGAGGGTCTGTCGGTCGACGAGGCCTTCCTGGACGTGGGCGGCCTCCGCGCCATCCGCGGCACCCCGGTGCAGATCGCCGCCCGCCTCCGGGATCGGGTGGCGAAGGAGGTCGGGCTGCCGATCACCGTCGGCGTCGCACGCAGCAAGTTCCTCGCCAAGGTGGCGAGCGCCGTCGGCAAGCCCGACGGTCTGCTCGAGGTCCCGCCCGGCACGGAGCTGCAGTTCCTGCACCCGCTCCCGGTTCGGCGGTTGTGGGGCGTGGGCCCGAAGACCGAGGCCCGGCTGCACGAGGTGGGGATCGCCACCGTCGGGCAGATCGCCGAGCTGGGCGAGCACCGCCTCGCCGCCTTCCTCGGGCGCGGCACCGCGCGACACCTGTACGCCCTCTCCATGGCGCACGACCCCCGCCGCGTCGACACCGGCCGGCGCCGGAAATCCATCGGCGCGCAACGCGCCCTCGGCCGCCGGACGAAGTCGGAGGCCGAGATCGAGGGCACGGCCCTGGCGATCGTGGATCGCCTCGGCGAGCGACTCCGGGCCGCCGGGCGCGTCACGCGCACCGTCGAACTGAGGCTGCGGTTCGACGACTTCTCCTCCGTCACCCGCTCCCGATCCCTGCGCGAGCCCACCGACGCGACCGAGGTCGTGCTCGCCACCGCGCGCGCCCTGCTCGACGAGGCGATGCCCCTGGTGCGCGATCGCGGGTGCACCCTGATCGGGCTCTCCCTGGCGAACCTGGAGAACCACGGCGCCGTCCAGCTCGCGCTGCCCTTCGACGGCGGCGAGCACGATGCGGACCTGGACCTGGCCATGGATTCGCTGCGCACCCGGTTCGGCCGGGCGGCGGTGACCCGCGGCTCGCTCCTGCACCGCCCGCTGGGCCCGGACGCGCCGATGCTCACCGAACAGGACTGAGAACGTTCATTCACATAATGGCACCGGAGGCGCGCCTTTGCGATTACCGTGGGCGGGGCAGACCGAGGAGGAGCCATGCCCGCCACCACCCGTCCCACCCACTGCTGCCTGTGCGAGGCGCACTGCGGGATCCTGGTCACCGTCGACGAGGACCAGCAGGTCACACGCGTCACCGGCGACCCCGACGACGTGCTGTCGAAGGGGTACATCTGCCCGAAGGCGACCGCGATGGGCGGGCTGCACCACGATCCCGACCGGCTGCGCACGCCGATGCGCCGCGTGGGCGAGACGTTCGAGCCGGTGGACTGGGACGAGGCCTTCGACGAGATCGGCCGGCGACTGCGCGCGATCCGCAAGGAGCACGGCTTCCGCGCCCTGTCGATGTACCTGGGCAACCCGGCGGCCCACAACACCAGCGTCGCCAACGGGCTGACGCTCCGGGTGGCGCTGGCGACGCCGAACTTCTACACCGCCTCGTCGATCGATCAGTATCCGCACGAGTTCACCGCGTGGCGCATGTTCGGCTCCAATGCGCTGGTGCCCGTGGTCGATATCGACCACAGCGATCGCCTGGTGATCGTCGGCGCGAACCCCGCGGTCTCCAACGGCTCGCTGTCGACGATGCCCGGCGCGCCCCGGCGGATCAAGGCGATCCGCGAGCGGGGCGGGAAGGTCGTCGTGATCGACCCCCGCCGCACCGAGACCGCGAAGCTGGCCGACCAGCACGTGGCGGTGGAACCGGGCGGCGACGTCTACCTGCTGATGGGGATGCTGCACGTCCTGTTCACCGAGAACCTGTGCGACGACGCCTTCCTCGCCCGCTCGGCCCGCGGTCTCGATGCACTCCGCGACCTCGTCGCCGACGCGACCCCCGCCGCCATGGCGCCGCTCGCCGGGGTCCCCGCGGAGACGATCACCGAGCTGGCGCGCGAGCACGCGGCCGCGCGGTCGGCGGCGATCTACTGCCGGATCGGCATCTGCCAGCAGCAGACCGGAACGCTGGTCACGTGGCTGATCTCCGCGATCAACATCGTCACCGGGAACCTGGACCGGCCCGGCGGCATGATGTTCCCGACCCCGCCGGTCGACATCCCGCGGCTCGCCAGGTTCATCCCCGTGGCCTACGGCCGGTGGACCGACCGGTCGGGTCGCTATCCCTCGTTCCGCAGCGAGCTCCCCATCGCCGCCCTCACCGACGAGCTCACCACACCCGGCCGGGGCCGGATCCGCGCGATGGTCACCTACGCCGGCAACCCCGTCTCGTCGGTACCGAACCGCGGTCGCATGGACGCCGCGCTCGCGGGCCTGGACCTGATGGTCTCCGTCGACATCTACCTCACCGAGACCACGCGGCACGCCGACTTCGTCCTGCCCCCGATCTCGCACCTGGAACGGGGCGGTTTCAACCTCCTGGTCTCGGCGTTCAGCGTGCGGAACAACGCGCGGTACACCCACCAGATCCTCGACAAGCCCGCCGACGGCTTCGACGACTGGCAGATCCTCAACCGCCTGATCCTCGAGGTGCTACCGATACCGGCCCGGCGCCTCCTGAGCCGCCCCCTGCGCCGCCTGACGGACCTGTTCACGCCCGAGCGGATGCTGGTCCTGCCGATCGCCCTCGGCCCGTACGGGGTGCTCCGCCGCGGGCGGCGCGGCCTCACGCTCAAGCGGATGCGCGAGAGCGTCGGCGGCATCGACCTCGGCGCCCTCGAGCCCCGGTTGCGCGAGGTGATCGCCACCCGCGGGCGCCGGATCGAGTTGGCACCGGCATCGTTCCTCGAGGAGGCCCGCCGGATCCTTCCGGACGCCCTCGCGGGCCGGTCTCACACGACGGCGAGCGACGGATACGACCTCAAGCTGATCGGCCGCCGCCGCCAGCGCAGCAACAACTCGTGGCTGCACAACGTGCCCACGATGGTCACCGGATCGAACCGATGCACGGTGCTGATGCACCCCGCGGATGCGGAACGCCTGGGCATCGCGGCGGAACAGGACGTCACCGTCGCCTCGACGACCGGGACCATCGACGTGGCGCTGGAGATCTCCGACGAGATCCGTCAGGGCACGATCGCCATCCCCCACGGATGGGGCCACGGCGGGACCGGCTGGCGCGTCGCGGACGAGCTCGCGGGCCAGAACGTGAACCTGCTGCACGATCCCGCGCGCGTGGACCGGCTCTCGGGCAACTCCGCGGTCAACGACACCTGGGTCCGGGTCACCCCCGTCGGCGCCCCCGCCGTACGCACCGCACCAACGGCCGAGTCCCGCACGGCGACCCGCGCCTGACTCAGCCCCGCGCGGCCCGCCACTGCGCGGCGGCCTTCTTCTCCTCCTCGACGCGAGCGGCGAAGGCCCGTCGCGCGGCGAGGTGCTCGGGGTTGCGGCGCAGCACGAGGTACGCGGCGCCGACGATGAGGAACCAGATCGGCGTCACGAGCATGGCCTGCAGCGTGTCGGTCTCGCGGGTGAAGGCCCACAGCAGGAACAGGAAGAAGGCGAAGATCACCCACGGCATGACGGTGCCGAGCGGCATCTTGAAGGCGCTCTCCGCGTGCGCCTGCGGGCGCCGCGAGCGGTACACCAGGTAGCTGACCAGGATGATCGTCCAGACGAACATGAAGCACAGCGACGAGACCGTGGTGACCACGGTGAAGCCTGCGGACTTGTCCAGGCCGAAGCCGAGCAGCACGACCGAGGACAGCATCATCACGCCCGTGAGGAAGAGCGCGTTCTGCGGCACCTTGCGCCCGGACAGCTTGGCGAAGACCTTCGGGGCGTCGCCCTCGGTGGCGAGGCCGTAGACCATGCGCGAGGTGGAGTAGATGCCCGAGTTCGCCGACGACATGGCCGACGTGAGCACGACGGCGTTGACCAGGTGCGCGGCGGCGCCCAGCCCGGCGAGGGTGAAGAGCATGACGAACGGGGACTCGTCCTTGCTGAACCGGTCCCACGGCACGACCGACATGAGGATCACCAGCGAACCGACGTAGAAGAGCAGGATGCGGATCGGGATGGCGTTGATCGCGCGGGGCAGGTTCTTCTCGGGGTTCTTCGTCTCGGCGGCCGCGGTGCCCACGAGCTCGATGCCGACGAAGGCGAAGACGGCGATCTGGAAGCCGGCCACGAAGCCCATGAAGCCCTGCGGGAAGACGCCGCCGTGCTCCCAGAGGTTGGCGAGCGAGGCGCGGGCGCCGTCGTGCTCGAAGCCGGTGATGATGAGCACTGCGCCGACGACGATGAGCGCCACGATCGCGACGATCTTGATCATGGCGAACCAGAACTCGGTCTCGCCGAAGGCGCGGACCGTCGGCAGGTTGAGGCCGATGAGCAGCACGATCACGACGACCGCCGGGATCCACGGCGGAATGTCCTTCGCCCAGAACGTGATGTAGACGGACGCGATGACGACCACGTCGGCGACGGCGGTGACCACCCAGCAGAACCAGTAGGTCCAGCCGGTGAAGTGCGCCGCCCACGGGCCGAGGATGTCGCCGGCGAAGTCCGAGAAGTTGCGGTACCCGGTGCGGCTGAGCAGCAGCTCGCCCATCGCGCGCATGACGAAGTACAGCATGAAGCCGATCACCATGTACACGACGATCACCGACGGCCCGGCCACCGAGATGGTCTTGCCGGAGCCCATGAACAGGCCGGTGCCGATGGCGCCGCCGATCGCGATGAGCTGGATGTGGCGGTTACTCAGGGCTCGGGTGAGCTGCTCACCCTCCTCCGGGTCCGACGGTGCCGCGGGCGAGGTGGTCATGCTTCGGGACACTAATCGATCCCGGTGAGTCGCAGTTCACTCGGGAGGCGCGACGGGGGCTCCCCGGCCGATCCCGCGGCGCACCGTCGACCTCGATTTCGTTCAGCTGGTTGTACACCGTTCGATCTAGTGTTAGCTTCGAGGCATCGGATGTGACGCCGGTCACGAGCCGATGGTTCGAAGGAGACGCTGTTGTCGACCACCACCACCTCGCCCGAGCAGGACCCCGAGTACGCCGCCAACCTCAAGCGCGCGACCCTGGCCTCCAGCATCGGCAGCGCCCTCGAGTACTTCGACTTCGCGCTGTACGGCCTCTCCACGGCCCTGATCTTCAACGTGCTGTTCTTCCCGCAGGGCGATCCGGCGATGGCGACGGTGGCGGCCTTCGCGACGTTCGGCGTCGGCTTCGCCGCCCGCCCCTTCGGCGGCCTGTTCTTCGGCCGCCTCGGCGACAAGGTCGGCCGCAAGGCGGTGCTGGTCATCACGATCATGCTGATGGGCGGCGCCTCCACCCTGATCGGCCTGCTGCCCACCTACGAGTCGATCGGCATCTGGGCGCCCATCATGCTGGTCACGCTGCGCCTCCTCCAGGGCTTCGGCGCCGGCGCCGAGCAGGCGGGGTCGACGGTGCTCATGGCCGAGTACGCGCCGGTGAAACGCCGCGGCTTCTTCTCGGCGCTGCCGTTCATCGGCATCCAGGCCGGCACGCTGCTCGCCGCGCTGGTCTTCACGCTGATCAGTCAGTTGCCCGAGGAGGCGATGCTGAGCTGGGGCTGGCGCGTGCCCTTCCTCTCCTCGTTCCTGCTCATCCTGCTGGCCGTGGTCATCCGGATGAAGCTGCAGGAGACGCCGACCTTCGTCGAGCTGGAGAAGCACGAGCAGGTGGCTGACAAGCCCGTCCGCGAGCTGTTCAAGCACGGCTTCCCCGGCGTCCTCGTGGGCATCGGCCTGCGCATGGCGGAGAACGGCGGCTCGTACATGTTCCAGGCGCTGGCCCTGTCCTTCTTCGTCACCGTCACCGGACCAGGCGCCGACAAGGGCGTGCTCACCTGGGGCGTCACGATCGGCTCGCTCATCGGAGTCTTCTCCGTCCCGTTCACCGGGCACCTCTCCGACCGGTTCGGCCGCCGCATCGTCTACCGGGCCGGGGCCCTGTTCCTGCTCGTCTACGCGCTGCCCGCCTGGTGGGCGCTGACGCTGCACAACCACGCGATCGCCGTCGCGGTCATCGCGATCGGCATCGGCGTGGGCGTGAACTCCATGCTCGGCCCGCAGTGCGCGCTCATCCCCGAGATGTTCGGCGCGCGGCACCGCTACCTGGGCGTCGCCATGGCGCGGGAGATCTCCGCGGTCCTCGCCGGCGGCGTGGCGGGCGTGCTCGGCGCCTACCTGATCAAGGTCACCGACGGGAACTGGCTCGTCCTCGGCCTCTACATGGTGGCGCTGTGCACCATCACCACCGCGAGCACCTTCCTGGTGCCCGAGACGGTGGGCCGCGACCTCACCCGCACCGACGACGCCGTGAAGATCTCGGACGCCGAGGCCGGCCCGGGCTACGCGGTGCCCGGTACCGCCGCGCTGAGCACCCTCGACTTCCCCTCCCCCGCCGCGGTCTCCGCCCCGTCGGCGCCGATTTCGTCCGCCGCTCCGGCCGCGCACTGAAAGGCCCCCATGCCCAGCGACACCTCCGCCTTCGCCCTGACCGGCCGCACCGCCCTCGTCACCGGCAGCACCCGCGGCATCGGCCGCCGCCTCGCCGAGGGCCTCTCCGCGGCCGGCGCCACCGTGATCGTGCACGGCCGTGACCCGGAGGCGGCCCGTCGGGCGGCCGGGGAGATCACGACGGGGAATCCCGTGTACTCCAGCGCCTTCGACGTGACCGACGAGGCCGCGGTCGACGCGGCGATCGGCGCGATCGAGGCCGAGCACGGCACCCCGGACGTCCTGGTCAACAACGCGGGCATGCAGATCCGGCACCCGCTGACCGAGTTCCCCGTCGCCGACTGGAACGCCCTGGTGTCGACCAACCTCACCAGCGCCTTCCTCCTCGCCAAGCGGGTCGCGCCGGGCATGATCGCGCGCGGCAGCGGCCGCATCGTCAACGTCGGCTCGGTGCAGTCGCAGCTGGCGCGGCCGAACATCACGCCGTACGCGGCGACCAAGGGCGGCATCGTCATGCTGACCAAGGGGCTGTGCGCCGAGCTCGCGCCGCACGGCGTCACCGCCAACGCGATCGCCCCCGGGTACTTCGCCACCGAGCTGACGCAGGCCCTCGTCGACGACGCGGAGTTCTCCGCGTGGGTGGCCGGCCGCACCCCGGCCGCGCGGTGGGGCGACGTCGCGGACCTGGTGGGCCCGTTGGTCTTCCTCGCCTCCGAGGCGTCCGCGTTCGTCAACGGGCAGGTCCTGTACGTCGACGGCGGCATGACGGCCGTCGTATGAAGGAGAGCACTGTGAACCTGGGTGTCGTCGCGCACGCGGCCGAGGACCTGCGGGTGGAGGCGCTCCCCGAGCCGGTGCCCGCCGGCGACGAGGCCGTGATCGCGATCTCGTACGGCGGGGTCTGCGGCTCCGACCTGCACTACTGGCTGCACGGTGCCGCCGGGGCCTCGATCCTGCGCGCCCCGATGGTGCTCGGGCACGAGGTGGTCGGCACCGTCGAGCGGGCGGCGGCGGACGGGTCCGGGCCCGCGGCGGGGACGCCCGTCGCCGTGCATCCAGGTACGCCGCACGGGGTCGACGGGGTGCCGTACCCGCCCGAGCGCCCGAACCTCGCGCCCGCGTCCACGTATCTCGGCTCGGCCGCGCACGTCCCGCACTGCGACGGGGCCTTCGCCCGCCGGGTGGCGCTCCCGGCGCGGATGCTGCGCGTCCTGCCCGCCGGGATCGACCCGCGGGACGCCGCGCTCATCGAGCCGGCCGCGGTCGCCTGGCACGGCGTGGAGCGGGCCGGGGACGTCGCGGGCAAGCGGGTCGCGGTGATCGGCGCCGGCCCGATCGG
The DNA here is from genome assembly GCF_037148755.1 of Tsukamurella sp. USMM236. Taxonomy (NCBI): domain Bacteria; kingdom Bacillati; phylum Actinomycetota; class Actinomycetes; order Mycobacteriales; family Tsukamurellaceae; genus Tsukamurella; species Tsukamurella sp. USMM236. The sequence continues at coordinate 524,065 of NZ_JBBCSS010000003.1, read as the reverse complement.
GCTGCTCGCCGTCGCCGTCGCGCTGCACCACGGCGCCGCCGAGGTGGTGGCCACCGACATTGCGGCCGAGCCGCGGGAGCGCGCGCTGGCGCTGGGCGCCGCGACGGTTCTCGACGCCCGCGAGTCCGCTGCGATCGCGGCGCTGCACGCCGACGTGGTGATCGAATCCTCCGGCACGGTGCCGGGCCTGCACGCTGCCGTCGACGCGGCGGCGCGCGGCGGCGTCGTCGTGCTGCTCGGGCTGCAGCGCGCGGGCGACATCGACTTCCCCGCGGCGCAGGCCATCACCCGCGAACTGGACCTGCGCGGTGCGCTGCGGTTCAACGACGAGATCGACGACGTGATCGCGGCGCTCGCCGACGGCACGCTGGACGTGCGCGGCGTGGTGACCCACGTGCTGCCCGCCGCGGACGCGCTCGAGGCCTTCGCGATCGCCCGCGACTCCGCCGCGTCCGGCAAGGTGCTGCTGGACTTCCGGGGCTGAGCCCGGTGCAGGTCGGCCCGACTCAGGCGGGCGCGAGGAAGGCGGCGAGGGCCGCGGAGTAGTAGCCGATGTCGGCGGAGCCCATGAGCTCGCGCGCGCTGTGCATCGCGAGCTGTGGGGCGCCCACGTCGACCGTGGTCAGGCCCGTGCGCGCCGCGGTGATCGGGCCGATCGTCGAGCCGCAGGGCAGGTCGGCGCGGTGCACGTAGCGCTGCAGCGGCACGCCCGCCTGCTCGGCGGCGAGGGCGAACAGCGCCTCGCCGTCGGAGTCCGACGCGTAGCGCAGGTTCTGGTTCACCTTGAGCACGGGGCCGCCGTTCACCGCGATGTGGTGCGCGGGCTCATGCCGGTCCGGGTAGTTCGGGTGGGTCGCGTGCGCCATGTCGCCCGACGCCACCGCGGACAGGCTCAGCGTGCGCAGGAAGTCCTCGCGGCTGAGGCTGTGCGACAGGCCGATCCGCTCCAGCACCGTGATGAGGAAGTCGGACGCGGCGCCGCGATCGGAGCCCGAGCCCACCTCCTCGTGGTCGAACAGCGCCAGCACGGGCACGATCCCGTCGACCGGGGTGACCGCCAGCAGCGCCTCGGTGCCCGCGTAGCAGGTGCCCTGGTTGTCGAGCCGGGGCGCGGAGACGAGGGCACCGTCGGCCCCGACGGTGCGCGACGGCGCCAGGTCGTGCGTCATCAGCTCGAAACCGAGCACGTCGTCGGCGGCGTAGCCCTCCGAGGCGGCCACCCGCGCGAGGAAGCCGCCGGCGCCGGCGGTGCCCCAGATCGCGTGCAGGTGCCGCTGCGGATCGAGCTCGACGCCCTTGCGGTTCTCCGAGAGGTGGATCGCCAGCTGGGGCACGCGCAACAGCGGCTCGTCGATGCGCACCAGCGTGTGCACGACCCTGCCGCCCTCGCGCACCGCGATCCGCCCGGACACGCCGAGGTCGCGGTCGAGCCAGGAGTTGAGCCACGCCCCGCCGTAGGGCTCCAGGAGCACCTGCGCCAGCCCCGCCGATTCCGCGTCGTGATGCTGCTTGACGCGCAGGTTCGGGCTGTCGGTGTGGCCGCCGACGATGCGGAACGCCGGGAGCTCGCCGTGCTCGCAGTGCGAGGAGTCGAAGGCGATGATCGAGCCGCCGCGCACCACGAAGTACTTGCCGGGGCCCGGCCACACGTCGTGCTCGACGAGCTCGGTGTACCCCGCGTCACCGAGCCGGCGGGCCACCGTCTGGCAGACGTGGAAGGGCGACGGGGAGGCGTCGACGAAGGCGCACAACCCGTCCGCGGTGGCTCGGCCGGTAGCCATCAGGCCGACAGCACCGCGTCCAGCGCGGAGTAGAAGATGCCCAGGCCGTCGTCCGACGGTCCGGTGAGCGCCTCGGTGGCGTGCTCCGGGTGCGGCATGAGGCCGACGATGCGGCCGTCGGCCGAGCTGATCCCGGCGATGTCGCGCTGCGAGCCGTTCGGATTGCCGCCCACGTAGCGGAAGGCGACGCGGCCCTCGCCCTCCAGCTCGTCGAGCACCGCCTCGGACGCCTGGAAGCGTCCCTCGGCGTTCTTGACCGGGATCAGGATCTCGGCGCCGGACTCGTAGCGCGAGGTCCACGCGGTGTTCGTGGCCTCGACCCGCAGCCACTGGTCGCGGCAGACGAAGTGCAGCCCCTCGTTCCGGGTGAGCGCGCCGGGGAGCAGGCCCGCCTCGCACAGGATCTGGAAGCCGTTGCAGATGCCGAGCACCGGCATGCCCTTGCCCGCGGCCTCGACGACCTCGGTCATGACGGGGGCGAGGGAGGCGATGGCGCCGGCGCGCAGGTAGTCGCCGTAGGAGAAGCCGCCGGGCACGACGACCGCGTCGACGCCCTGGAGGTCGTGGTCCTTGTGCCAGAGGGCGACGGCCTCGCCGCCGGCCCGCTCCACCGCGCGCGCCGCGTCGACGTCGTCGAGCGTGCCGGGGAACGTGATGACGCCGACGCGGGTCATGCGTCGACCCGGGTGACGGTGAAGTCCTCGATGACGGTGTTGGTGAGCACCTCGGCCGCGATCTTCTCGAGCTGGTCGTCGCTCAGGTCGCCGTCGACCTCGAGCTCGAACCGCTTGCCCTGCCGCACATCCGCGACACCGGCGAAGCCGAGGCGGTCGAGTGCGCCGACGATCGCCTTCCCCTGCGGGTCCAGGATCTCGGCCTTCGGCATCACGTCCACCACAATCCGTGCCACGTTGCGGCTCCCTCTCGATTCGACCGCGCGCTCGGGTGTCGATCGCGCTGTGATGACAGTTTACGTCCGCTCGGAACCGAGCGGCGGAGCGCGTCGCGACAACCGCCGTGGCCCCGCGGAAACTGAGCGATACTGGCGACATGCGACTCACCCACTTCCACCATTCGTGCGTCCTCGTGGAGATGTCCGAGACGCGCGTCCTCTTCGACCCGGGCACGTTCTCGCACGGCTTCGAGGGCCTCACCGGGCTGGACGCGATCGTCGTCACCCACCAGCACCCCGATCACATCGACCCCGCCCGGATCGACGCCCTCGTCGACGCCAATCCCGACGCCCAGCTGTTCGCCGATCCCACCACCGCGGCCGCGCGCGGCGGGCGCTGGATCGCGGCGCTCCCCGGCCACGACTACGGGATCGGCAACCTCATCGCGCGGGCCGTGGGCGGCACGCACGCGGTGATCCACCCCGACCTGCCGACGATCGACAACACGTCGATCCTGCTGGGCGACGAGGAGCGCATCGGCCGCTTCTACCACCCCGGGGACGCGCTCTTCGTGCCCGACGTCCCCGTCGAGGTGCTGGGCCTGCCAGTGAACGCACCGTGGTGCCGGATCAGCGAGACGGTCGACTTCTTCCGGGCCGTGAACCCCACCGTCGCGGTGCCCATCCACGACGCCCTTCTCTCCGCGGAGGGCTCGGGCATCTACCTCGGCCGGCTCGCGGACATGCGCCCCGACGGTGCCGACTTCATCCCGTGGGGCGCGGAGGAGACGCGCGAGTTCTGACCGGCGGCCGCCGATCCGGGCGGGCGGCCCCGCCACCCCTGCACACCGTGGTATGACCTAGGTCACATCCTTCGGAAGGGGAACTTCACAGTGTCACCCGAGGTGATCGCGCTCGCCGTCCTCGTCGTCGTCTTTCTGATCGCGACGGTCCGCGGCGCCAACATGGGCGCGCTCGCCCTCGTCGCCGCCTTCGTCGTCGGCCTGGCGGTGTTCGGCGTCGACTCGAAGGAGGTGCTCAAGGGCTTCCCCGCCGAGCTCTTCGTGATCCTCGTCGGCGTCACCTATCTGTTCGCGCTGGCGAAGAACAACGGCACCGTCGACTGGATCGTGCACGGCGCGGTGCGGGCCGTCCGCGGCCGGGTGGCGCTGATCCCCTGGGCGATGTTCGCGGTGTGCGCCGTGGTGACCGCGATCGGCGCGGTCAGCCCCGCCGCCGTCGCCATCGTCGCGCCGGTGGCCGCCGGCTTCGCGGTGCGCTACCGCATCCACCCCGTGCTCATGGGGATGATGGTGGTGCAGGGCGCCACCGCGGGGAGCTTCTCCCCCATCGGCATCTTCGGATCGATCACCAACGGCGTGGTCGACGCCAACCACCTGCCGGGCAGCCCGCTCTTCCTGTTCGGTTCGACGTTCCTCGCCTGCGCGGCGATCGCCGTCGTCGCGTTCGCCGCCTTCGGCGGGCGCGAACTGGTCGCACGCGGAGCGGACGCCGACGCCATGGCAACGCTGGGAACGACCGCCGAGGCCGCCTCCCACGCCGCGACGTCGGCCGCCCGCCCGACGACCGAGCCGCACTCGGCCGTCGAGGTGCAACGCCTCGCCGCGGACAGCGCCGACGACCGCGGCGATGACGCGACGCGGCTCGACGCACAGCGGATCGGCACCCTCGCCGGTCTCGTGGCCCTCATCGTCGGCGCCCTCGGCTTCGACCTCGACGTCGGCTTCACCGCCCTGGGCATCGCGGTCGTCCTCACGCTCGCCTTCCCGGACTCCGCGAAGGACGCCGTGGAGAAGATCAGCTGGAGCACGGTCCTGCTCATCGCCGGCATCGTCACCTACGTGGCCCTGCTCCAGAAACAGGGCGTGGTCGACTGGCTCGGCGACGGGGTGGCGAAGGTCGGTTCGCCGCTGGTCGCAGCCCTGCTGATCTGCCTGATCGGCGCCGTGGTCTCCGCGTTCGCCTCCACCACCGGCATCATCGGCGCGCTGATCCCGCTCGCCGTGCCCTTCCTGCTCACCGATCAGGTAAGCGCCGTCGGACTGATCGCCGCACTCGCCATCTCGAGCTCGGTCGTCGACTGCAGCCCGTTCTCCACGAACGGCGCCCTGGTGGTCGCGAACTCCGAGCCCGATCGCCGCGACATGGTCTTCCGGCGGCTCATGCAGTGGGGGATGTCGATCGTCGTACTCGGTCCGCTCATCGCCTGGGCGGTGCTGGTCGTGCCGACCGCCTGACCCGCGGTCGGCCGCGGGTGAATCAGGCGGCGACGAGGATCCGGGCGCGGTGCTCGTAGACGGTGGCCGCCGCGCCGTGGTGCAGGGCGAGGTCGACGGCGTCGAGCATCGTGCGCGAGACGGTCGACGAGGCGAGCCGGCGGGCGTCGACCGCCAGACGGAGCGTGCCGCCCCGTCGGGCGATGCGGTTGGCCTGCGCGAGCAGCGCACGGCACCACCAGGGCTCGCTGAGGAAGCCGTCGCCGATGCCGAGCACGCGCGCCTTCTCCTCCTCGCCGGTGACGAGGTCGGTGATCGCGGTGTAGCCGAGGTTCGTCCGGAACCCGGCGTTCGGCAGCGCGAGCACCGCGCCGGTGGAGGCGTTCCAGCGGGGCGCGGCGAAGACCCGGGTGCGCAGGCCGACGGTCTCCAGGACGCGGTCGGCGGCGGCGAGCCGCAGCCCCGCCTCGTGCGCGCCGAGGGTCGAGAACTCGGCGCGGCGCCGCTTCGTCGCTGCCTGGTCGTAGCCGTTGAGCACGATCGCATCGCCCCCGGCCCGGCGCTCCCGCAGGAAGGACTGGGTCGACGGGTCGTCGAGCAGCTTGTACTTGCCCTTCAGGCGGGGCGCCACGAGCAGCGAGACGGGCACGCCGCGCTCGTCCATCCGGGCCGCGAACCGTTCCGCGTCCGCGCGGGTGGCGTCGGAGAGGGCGGAGACGGAGACGTACAGCGGCGAGCTCATATCCGCAGTGTGCGCGCCCCAGGTGTCCCGTTCGGGGATGGAAGGTTACGTGTCGCCCAACTGGCCGGTCAGGCGGGGAGAACGGCCTCGATCGCGCCGACGACCTCGTCGGACTCGGGCTCGGTGCGCGGGCGGAAGCGCTGCACGCTCGCGTGGTCCGGCGCGATCAGGAACTTCTCGAAGTTCCACTGGATGTCGCCGGCCTCGCCCTCGGCGTCGGCGGTCTTCGTCAGCTCCGCGTAGAGCGGGTTCCGGTTCTCGCCGTTGACCTCGGTCTTCTCCAGCAGCGGGAAGGTGACGCCGTAGCTCGTGGAGCAGAACGTCGCGATCTCCTCGGCGGTGCCGGGCTCCTGGCCCGCGAACTGGTTGCAGGGCACGCCGAGCACCGTCAGGCCGCGGTCGGCGTAGCGGGTCGCGAGGGCCTCCAGGCCGGCGTACTGCGGGGTCAGGCCGCACTTGCTGGCGACGTTGACGACGAGCACGGCCCGGCCGGCGTAGTCGGCGAGGGAGGTGGCGGCACCGTCGAGCGTGGTGAGGGCGATGGAGTCGAGAGCGGTCATGCGCCCGAGCCTACGCGGAGGTGTAACGCAGGACACATCTATCTCGATTGCGCAATGGTTGCGCGAGAGTTATCGTTTTTAGGTGCAAGCAACCTCCACGGACGTGACTCCCGAGGACCTCACCGCGGTCTTCGGCGAGTTCATGGGCCGACTCATGTGCAATGTCACGCAGGAGAGTCTGGGCACGATGCTGTCGTCGGACATCACCGCGCACCAGTTCCACATCCTGCTGCAGCTCACGGCCGCCGAGGCCCCGCTCCCGATCAACCGGCTCGCCGATGATCTGGGGCTGTCCGTCGCCGCCACGGGACGCAACGTGGAGAAACTTGTCCAGCTCGAGATGGTGGATCGGCGTGAGGACGCCTCGGACCGCCGGATCAAGAACCTGACCATCACCGACCTCGGGCGAAAAACAGTTGCGTCCGCGGTCAGCGACAAGCACCGTGAGGTGCTGAGTTTCGCGGAGCGGCTCCCGCTCGCGCTGCGCATCAGGCTGCACGACGTGATGGTCGAGATCCTCGACGAGGGCCTGATCCCTCCGAACCCCTTCTTCACCGCAATGAAAGAGAACGCATGAGTACCGAGAACACGCTCGACAAGAGCGAGATCCCGCACGCGGGTGAGGGCCTCGACCGTCGCGTCCTGATGGTGGCCGGCGTGGTCGTCCTCGGGTCGATCATGGCCATTCTGGACATGACGATCGTGGCGGTCGCGCAGAACACCTTCCAGTCGCAGTGGGGCGCATCGCCCGCCACCGTCGCCTGGACGATGACCGGCTACACCCTGGCGCTCGCCGCCGTGATCCCCGTGACCGGATGGGCCGCAGACCGATTCGGCACCAAGCGGCTCTACATGACGGCCACGGCGCTGTTCGTGGCGGGTTCGGCGCTGTGCGCCACCGCGACCTCGATCGACCTGCTGATCCTGTACCGGGTCCTCCAGGGCCTCGGCGGCGGCATGCTCATGCCGCTCGGCATGATGATCCTGACCCGGGCCGCCGGCCCGGAGCGCATCGGCCGCGTCATGGCCGTGCTCGGCATCCCGATGCTGCTCGGCCCCATCGGCGGCCCGATCCTCGGCGGCTGGCTGATCGAGTCCTTCTCGTGGCACTGGATCTTCCTGATCAATGTCCCGATCGGCGCGATCGCGATCATCTACGCCTGGTTCGTGCTCGACAAGGACGAGCCCGTCAAGGGCCAGAAGTTCGACCTCGTCGGCTTCGTCCTGCTCTCGCCCGGCCTCGCCCTGTTCCTGTTCGGCATCTCCTCGATCCCCGAGGCGCAGTCGGATTCGTCGATGTACACCGAGCGCGTCATTCCGGCGACCATCGTCGGCCTCGTGCTGATCGTCGCGTTCGTGTTCTGGGCGCTGCGCGCCAGGCTGCCGCTGCTCGACCTGCGGCTGTTCAAGAACCGGAACATGACCGTCGCCATGATCACCTTCGCGATGTTCGCGATGGCCTTCTTCGGCAGCTCGATCCTGTACGCGCAGTACTTCATCGGCATCCGCGGCGAGTCGACCCTGATGGCCGGCCTGCTGCTCGCCCCGCAGGGCCTCGGCGCCATGCTGACCATGCCGATCGCCGGCGTGCTCACCGACAAGATGGGCCCGGGCAAGTTCGTCATGACCGGCCTCGCGCTGATCACGGGCGGCATGATCGCCTTCACGCAGCTCACCGCGGAGACCCCGTACTGGATCCTGCTGGGCTCGCTGCTCATCCAGGGCCTCGGCATGGGGATGACGATGATGCCGACCATGTCGGCCGCGATCCGCACCCTGGCACCCGAGTCCATCTCCCGCGGTTCCACGCTGACGAACATCGTCCAGCAGATCGCCGCGTCGATGGGTACCGCGATCTTCTCGGTGCTGTTCACCAACTGGCTCACCAACGCGGGCCCGGCGATGCAGACCCCGCAGGGCGAGAAGCACACCGGCGCGCTGGCCTTCGGCCTGAACTCGAGCCCCGAGGCCCGCGAGGGCGGCATCGCGATGTTCCAGGGCGAGAGCGGCTTCTCGAAGTTCCTGCACGACAACCTGCCGTTCGCGGCGGAGGCGTTCGGGAACACCTACTTCGTGGCCGCGATCCTGGTCGCGCTGTGCATCATCCCGGCGTTCTTCCTGCCCCGCACCCACGAGGCGGACACCGAGGCCGCCGAGCGCCAGATGGTCATGCCGCACTGATCATCGCCTGATACGACGAGTGCCCGGTCCCCGATGGGGGCCGGGCACTTCTCGTTTCCGCGGGAGCGCTACCGGGTGACGGTGAAGGTCACGCTCGGCAGCACGGTGAAGAGCGTGTCCACCGGGGCCGTGTAGCGGCTGATCGCCGCGGCGTCGCCCCGATCACCGGCGGCGCAGGTGTAGGCGACGGTGCGGCGTGGCGCAGCGCCGGCCGCCCGGTACGTCAGGCGGGTGGTCGACGCGCCGGGGCAGGGCGTGCCCGTGGCCGGCGCCGGCAGCGACGCCGCGTTCTGCACGAGCGCCCGCTGCGTCGCGTAGTCGAGCCGCTTCGTCTCCGTCTTCGCGGGATCGGCCGTCCCGTCGACGGTGCCGTAGCCACCGACCTTCGCCGTGGCGACGCCGCCGCGCACCGTGATGACGTACTCGACGTGGTACTCCGGCGCCGTGGACGGCCCGACGTGCGAGTAGGTCACCGTCGGGCTGCCGGCATCGGGTTCCGCCTGGACCGGGGCCACAGCTACGAGCGGGAGCGCGGCGCACGCGACGCCCGCGACGAGCTTCTTCATGACTGCAAGCTACTGCGCGGCGCCCAGCCTGTCGAGGACCCAGGCGTACTCGAACGCCGTCTCGCGCCACTTCGCGTACCGCCCGCTGACGCCGGCGTGGCCGGCGACCATCTCGGTCTTGAGCAGGATCTGGTCGCCGGACGTGCTGTGGTCGAGGAGCTTCGCCACCCACTTCGCGGGCTCCGTGGGGAGCACGCGGGTGTCGTTGAGCGAGGTGGTGGCGAGGATCGCCGGGTAGGGCTTCGCGGCGACGTTCTCGTACGGCGAGTAGTCGCGCATGTACCGGTACACCTCGGCGCTCTCGAGCGGGTTGCCCCACTCGTCCCACTCCCCCACGGTGAGCGGCAGGCTCGGGTCGAGGATCGAGGTGAGCGGGTCCACGAAGGGCACGTCGGCGACGATGCCGGAGAACAGCTCCGGCGCCAGGTTCGCGACGGCGCCCACGAGCAGGCCGCCGGCGCTGCCGCCCATCGCCACCAGCCGCCGCGGCTCCGCGCGGCCGGTGTCCACGAGATGTCGTGCGACGTCGACGAAGTCGGTGAAGGTGTTCCGCTTCTCCAGCTGCTTGCCATGGTCGTACCAGGCGCGCCCCATCTCGCCGCCGCCGCGCACGTGCGCCACGACGAACGCCACGCCGCGGTCCATGAGCGAGAGCCGGGCGACCGAGAACCACGGGTCGAGCGTGGCCTCGTACGAGCCGTACCCGTACAGCAGGGTGGGGGCCGGACCGTCGCCGGTGTCCTTGCGACGCACCACGGACACGGGGATCCGCGCACCGTCGCCGGCGGTCACCCAGAGCCGCTCGGCGGTGTACAGCGAGGCGTCGTAGCCGGGGACGTTGGCCCGCTTGAGCACCGTCTGCTCCCCCGTCGCCGGGTCGAGCTCGAGGACGGTGCCCGGGGTCACGAAGGACTCGTAGGCGAGGCGCAGCCGCGGCGCGTCCCACTCCGGGTTCGCGGCGGGACCGAGGTTCACCAGCTCCTCGCCCGGGTCCCACTCGGTGAACTCCGGCGCGGCCGTGGCCGCGGCGAGCGCGAGGCGGGGCAGGCCGCCCCGTCGGTACCCGAGGGCGAGCCGTCGGGCGTAGGCGTCCACGTACTCGAGCCGCACGTCGTCACGGTGCGGAACGAGGACCGTCCACTCCTCGGGAGCGTCGACGGAGGCCGACGCCAGTTCGAAGTTGATGCCGGTGCGATTGTGCAGGAACAGGAACCGGTCCTCGCCGCCGAGGACCGCGTGCTCCACCGAGTACTCGACGTCCTCCTCACGGGGCCGCAGAACGCGGAACTCGCCCGTCGGATCGGTGGCGTCGAGGACGTGCGTCTCGGAGCTCAGCGTCGACGAGGCGGCGATCATGAGGTACTTCTCGCTGCGGGTCAGCCCGATGCCGACGCCGAAGCGCTGGTCCGTCTCGTGGAAGACCTTCACGTCAGCTGCGGTCGAACCGATCTCGTGTCGCCAGATCGTGTCGGCGCGCCACGCGTCGTCGACGGTGGTGTAGAACAGGTGCCGCCCGTCGAGGGCCCAGGTGGCCCCGTAGAAGGCGTTCTCGACCGTGTCGGGCAACAGCTCGCCCGTGTCGATGTTCCGCACGCGCAGCGTGAACCGCTCGTCGCCGTCGGTGTCCAGCGAGAAGGCGAGGAGGGCACCGTCGGGCGAGACGGAGGCGGCGCCGACGGCGATGTACTCGTGCCCCTCGGCCTCGACGTTGAGGTCGAGGAGCACCTGCTCGCCGGGCAGCGGCTCGTCGGAGAGGACCGGCGGGGTCCAGTCGTCGGGTCCGGTGATCGGTGCGCGGCAGTGGATCCCGTACTGCTTACCCTCGACGGTGCGCGCGTAGTACCAGTATCCCTTGCGGCGCTGCGGGACCGACATGTCGGTCTCCTGGGTGTGCGCCTTGATCTCACCGAAGATCGCCTCGCGCAGTGGCTCGTGGGCCGCGGTGGCCGCCTCGGTGAAGGCGTTGTGGGCGCGGAGGTAGTCGAGCACCTCCGCGTCGGAGGTGTCGGCGAGCCAGGCGTAGTCGTCGATCACGGTGTCGCCGTGGAAGGTCCGCGGGGCCGGAACCTTCTTCGCGACGGGCTGGGCCGGGGCGCTCATGCCGCTCCGCCCGGCCAGTCGGCGAAGCTCAGGCCCGAGATGCGCTCGTAGGCCTCGATGTAGCGGGCGCGGGTGCGCTCCACCACGTCGGCGGGCAGGGGTGGCGGCGGGGTGCCGGTGTCGGTGGACCAGCCGGATTCCTTGGTGAGCCAGTCGCGCACGATCTGCTTGTCGAAGCTGGGCAGGGCCTTGCCGGGCTCGTAGAGCGCGCCGTCCCAGTAGCGGGAGGAGTCGGGCGTGAGCACCTCGTCGGCGAGGAGGAGGTCCCCGTCGGAGCTGCGACCGAACTCGAACTTGGTGTCCGCGAGGATGATCCCGCGTTCGCGGGCGATGTCGGCGCCGCGCGCGTAGACGTCGAGGGTGAGCTCGCGCAGCCGCGTCGCCAGCTCGAGGCCGACGTCCTCGGCGACGCGCTCGAAGGAGACGTTCTCGTCGTGGTCGCCGACGGCGGCCTTGGTCGCGGGGGTGAAGATCGGCGGGTCGATGCGGCTGCCGTCGACCAGGCCCTCCGGGAGGGGCACGCCGCACACCTCGCCGTTCGCGCGGTACTCCTTGAGGCCGGAGCCCGTGAGGTAGCCGCGGGCGACGCACTCCACCGGCACCATGTCGAGCCGGCGCGTGACGAGCGCGCGGCCCAGCACCGACTCGGGGATGCGCGGATCATCGGCCGGCCCGGCCAGATGGTTCGGCACGCCGAGCGCGTCGAAGAAGAAGACCGACATCGCCGTGAGCACGCGCCCCTTGTCGGGGATCGCGGTGTCCAGGATGTAGTCGTAGGCGCTGATCCGGTCGCTCGCGACGAGCAGCAGGTGCTCGTCGTCGATCTCGTACAGCTCGCGGACCTTGCCCGAGTAGATCGGCGTGTATTCGCTCAGTTCAGGACGCACTCCGCCACCCTATCGCCTGACGGTTCCCCGCGGATTCGGCGGGCGAATCGCAGGTCGCGGCCGCCGGAACCGCAGGGAACCGGTGGGTCAGAGGATGGGGGCGGGGGTGTAGCCGGCGGCGTCGGGGTACTTCGCGACCAGTTGCTCGACGTCGGCGACGACCTGGGCGACCTGGGCCTCGGCGGCGCCGGTGAAGGCGGCGCGGTCCGCCAGCGCCGCATCGAGATCCGCGCGCGACAGGCCGAGGCGGGAGTCACCGGCGAGGCGATCCAACAGGTCGGGCTCCTTGCCCTCCTCGCGCATCGCCAGCGCGACGGCGACGGCGTGCTCCTTGATCGCCTCGTGCGCGACCTCGCGGCCGACGCCCGCGCGCACCGCGGCCATGAGCACGCGGGTGGTGGCGAGGAAGGGCAGGTAGCGGTTCAGCTCGTTCTCGATCACGGCCGGGTAGGCGCCGAACTCGTCGAGGACGGTCAGGAAGGTCTCGAAGAGGCCGTCGATCGCGAAGAACGAGTCCGGCAGGGCCACGCGGCGGATCACGGAGCAGAAGACGTCGCCCTCGTTCCACTGCGAGCCCGCCATCTCGGCCGCCATCGAGCCGTAGCCGCGCAGGATCACGGTGAGGCCGTTGACGCGCTCGCAGGAGCGGGTGTTCATCTTGTGCGGCATCGCGGAGCTGCCCACCTGGCCGGGCTGGAAGCCCTCGGTGACCAGTTCGTGCCCGGCCATGAGCCGGATCGTCGTGGCCATCGACGACGGTCCCGCCGCCACCTGGACCAGGGCGCTCACCACGTCGTGATCGAGCGAGCGCGGGTACACCTGGCCGACGGAGACGAAGGACTGCGAGAAGCCCAGGTGCTCCGCCACCCGCGACTCCAGCTCGGCGAGCTTGGCGGCGTCGCCGCCGAGGAGGTCGAGCATGTCCTGCGAGGTGCCCATCGGGCCCTTGATGCCGCGCAGCGGGTAGCGGCCGATGAGGTCCTCGAGGCGGGCGATCGCCACCAGCAGCTCGTTGGCGGCGGACGCGAAGCGCTTGCCCAGCGTCGTGGCCTGCGCCGCGACGTTGTGCGAGCGGCCCGCCATCACGACGGACGAGTACTGCGCGGCCCGCTCGGCGAGCCGGGCCGCCACGGCCACGGCGTGGTCGCGGACGTACTCCAGCGAGCGCAGCACCTGCAGCTGCTCGACGTTCTCCGTCAGGTCGCGCGAGGTCATGCCCTTGTGGATCTGCTCGAAGCCCGCGAGGTCGCTGAACTCCTCGATCCGCGCCTTCACGTCGTGCCGGGTGATCCGCTCGCGCTCCGCGATCGACGCCAGGTCCACCTGGTCGACGACCTTCTCGTAGGCCTCGACGGCACCGTCGGGCACGTCGATCCCGAGGTCGCGCTGCGCCTTGAGCACCGCGATCCACAGCTGGCGCTCCAGCACGATCTTGTACTCCGGCGACCACAGCTCGCGCATGCGCGGGCTGGCGTACCGGTTGGCGAGGACGTCGGGGATGCGGGGAGTGCTCACCCCGCGATTATCTCATGCACGGATGACACACCCGACCGTGGAAGGAACGGGGCTCCGCTCAGGGATGCAGGGGCGCGAGATCGTCGACGACGGTGCCGAGCGCCTCGCGCACGGCGCGGGGCACGTCCGCCCCGTGGGTGGTCAACGCCGCGAGGACGGCGCCGTCCTCGATGGCCATCAGCCGATCGACGCCCGGCCCCGTCGCCCGGCGACCCGAGCGGGTGAGCACCTCGACGTGCAGCTCCGCCAGGACGTTCCGGACCTGCGCCTGCAGGCGGGTGAGCTCGGGATCCCGCGTGCACAGCACCATCCGCTCGTACCGCGAGACCAGCGCGCCGCGCTCGGCGGCGGTGTCGCAGGCGAAGAAGACCGAGGTGAGGAGCTTCGCGAGCGCCGAATCGCCGCGCTTGCGCCGGCTCACGGCCTCTACGCGGCCGCGGACCGCGGCGAGGTCCAGCTCGCCCGCGTACGCGACGGCGTTGGACAGCAGGTCGCCCAGCGACTCGAAGTAGTAGGTCGTGGCCGCCAGGGGGATGTGCGCACGGTGCGCCACCGCCCTGTGCCGCACCGATTCGAAGCCGCCCTCGACGAGGAGCTCCCCGGCCGCCGCCACAAGGGCCGCGCGCCGGCGCTCACCCTTGGGCGTGGTCGCGGCTGTCATCTGGGACATGCTGCCAGCACGTCCCGCCCGGCCTGAGGGTTTCGACCAAATCGTCGGCACCCATCCGCGCCGACATCGGACAAAAGCGCTACTGCAAGGCCTGGTGACCGATGTCCGTGCGGAAATGACTGCCCGGCAGCTTGATCCGCTCGAGCTTGGCGTAGGCGTCCGCGCGGGCCGCTCCCAGGTCGTCGCCGACACCGACCACGTTGAGCACGCGGCCGCCGTTCGAGACGAGGCGTCCGTCGGCGTCGACGGCCGTCCCGGCGTGGTAGATCCCCGCGCCGTCGGCGCCGGTGATGACGTCGCCCTTGCGCGGCGTCGCCGGGTAGTTCTCGGCGGCGAGCACCACGGTGATAGCCGCACCGTCGCGCCACCGGAGCGGGGGCAGCGCGCCGAGCGCGCCCGTGGCGGTGGCGTTCAGCGCCTCGCCGAGCGGCGACTCCAGGAGGCTCAGCACGGCCTGCGTCTCGGGGTCGCCGAAGCGGCAGTTGAACTCGACGACGGCCGGCCCCTCGGAGCCCATGGCGAGGCCTGCGTAGAGCAGGCCGGAGAACGGGGTGCCGCGGCGCACCATCTCGCGCGCGACGGGCCGCACGACGGTCTCGACGATCTCGTCGACCGCGCCGTCGGCGAGCCAGGGCAGCGGGGCGTAGGCGCCCATGCCGCCTGTGTTGGGGCCGGTGTCGCCGTCGCCGACGCGCTTGTGGTCCTGCGCGGGCAGCAGCGGGACGACATCCTCACCGTCGACGAGGCAGAACAGGGAGACCTCGGGGCCGTCGAGGAAGGACTCGAGCAGCGCGGGCCGGCCGGACTCGATGAGGTCGGCGGCGTGCGCCCGGGCCGCGGCGCGGTCCGCGGTGACGACGACGCCCTTGCCAGCGGCCAGGCCGTCGTCCTTGACGACCCAGGTGGGTCCGAAGCGGTCGAGCGCGGCGTCGATCTCCGCGGGGCTGTCGACGATCTCGCTGCGCGCGGTGCGCACGCCGGCGGCGTCCATGACGTCCTTGGCGAAGGCCTTCGAGCCCTCGATCTGCGCCGCGGCGGCGGACGGGCCGAAGACGGCGATGCCGCTGGCCCGGACCGCGTCGGCGACGCCGAGGACCAGCGGGACCTCGGGGCCGATCACCACGAGGTCGGCGCCGAGGCGCTCGGCGAGCGCCGCGACCTCGTCGCCGGAGGAGGCGTCGACGTCGTGGTTCGTCGCGATCGCCGCGGTGCCCGGGTTGCCCGGGGCCGCATGGAGCTCGGTGACCTGCGGGTCACGGGTGAGCGCGTCGAGGAGGGCGTGTTCGCGGCCGCCGGTGCCGATGACGAGTACTCGCACGGCCATGACACTACCGGGCACCTCCACTAGCCTGGCCCCATGGCATCCGTCTTCTCGAAGATCATCGCCGGCGAGCTCCCGGGCCGGTTCGTGTACCAGGACGATTCGGTGGTGGCGTTCCTGACCATCGGCCCCCTCACGCAGGGCCACGTGCTGGTGGTGCCGCGCGAGGAGGTGGACCACTGGGAGTCGATCGACGACGAGCTGTGGGCCCACCTCAACGACGTCGCACGCAAGATCGGTCGGGCGGTCAAGCGCGCCTTCGACGCGCCGCGCGCGGGCCTGATCGTCGCCGGCTTCGAGATCCCGCACCTGCACCTGCACGTCTTCCCGGCGTACGGGCTCACCGACTTCGACTTCACCAACGTCGACCCGAACCCGAGCGCCGATTCGCTCGACGAGGCCCAGACCAAGATCGTCGAGGCGCTCGCCGCGGAGTGACCGCGGTCAGCGGGGCAGGCGCACTGTGAACGTCGCGCCCTCCCCCGGCGCGGTGTCGACGGTGACGGTGCCCCCGTGCCGCTCGACGATGCCGTGGACGATCGACAGGCCCAGGCCCGCGCCGCCGCTGCCGCGGCTGCGGGAGGAGTCGGTGCGGTAGAAGCGTTCGAAGACGCGCGCGGCCTCGTCGGGCTCCATCCCCGGCCCGGTGTCGGCGACGGACAGCACCACCGCGCCCGGCTCCTCGGCGAGCCGGACGCGCACCGTCGCCTCGTCGGGCGTGTGCCGCAGCGCGTTCGAGACCAGGTTGGTGACCACCTGGTGCAGGCGGTCCCGGTCGCCGGTCAGTGCGACGGGGCCGGCACCGTCGACCTCGAGCGCGATGTCCCGGCCCGGCTCGCGTGCCTGCGCGGCGTGCACCACGTCGTCGGCGACCGCGGTGAGGTCGACGGTGTCCGAGGCCAGCGGCCGGCGGGCGTCCAGGCGCGCAAGCAGCAGGAGATCCTCCACGAGCAGGCCCATCCGCTCCGCCTCGGACTCGATGCGCGACATGACGAAGCCGGTGTCGTCGGTGGCGCCCTGCCGGTACAGCTCGGCGAAGCCGCGGATCGACGTGAGCGGGGTACGCAGCTCGTGCGAGGCGTCGCCGACGAAACGGCGCATCCGCTCCTCGTCGGCGCGCGCCCGCTCCTCCGACGATGCGACGCGGTCGAACGAGTCCTGGACCTGGTGCAGCATCGTGTTGATCGACGTCGAGAGCCGGCCGACCTCGGTGTGCGGCGGCGCCTCGGGGACGCGGCGCGTGAGGTCCCCCGCCGCGATGGCCTCGGCGGTGGCCTCCACCTCCTCGAGCGGGCGGAGCGAGCGCCGCACCACGAGGTAGCCGAGGCCGCCCGCGATGACGAGGACGCCGCCGCCGATGAGCAGTTCCAGCACGATCATGGCGCGCAGGGTCGAATCGACGTCCGAGAGCGTGACCGCGACGAAGGCCACGCCGTACTGCGAACTCGACTGCACGACGCGCCACTGCGGCCCCTTGCCGCCGACGGAGCGCACGGTGACGGCGTCGCCGTGCAGGTCGCCGAGGCCGGACAGGTCCGGCTGCTCGGTGAAATCGGGGTTGCTGATCCGCAGCTGGGTGCCGTCCGGCAGGAAGACCGCCTGGTAGAAGCGGGTGGGCGGAGGCTTGCTGCCGCGCACCGGCTCCGGCAGGCTCGGCTTCGGGCGGGCCCAGGTGTCGGCGGCCTGCCGCAGCGTCTGATCCTCGCGGGAGAGGAGCTGATCCTTCATCGCCGCGGTCAGTGCGGTGCCGGAGGCGAGCAGGCCCAGGAAGACGAGGCCGACGACCAGCGCAACGAGCGATAGGCGCAGCGGCACGCGGGACGCGAACGAGGTGTTCGGGGTCGAACCCATGCGGGCCTACCGGGGTTCGCGGAGTACGTACCCCACGCCGCGGAGGGTGTGGATCAGCCGCTTCTCGCCCGTGTCGACCTTGCGGCGCAGGTAGGAGACGTAGGACTCGACGACGTTGACGTCGCCGCCGAAGTCGTAGTGCCAGACGTGGTCGAGGATCCTCGGCTTCGACAGCACCACCCCGGCGTTGACCATGAAGTAGCGCAGCAGCGTGAACTCGGTGGGTGAGAGCGAGACCAGCTCGCCCGCCTTCCACACCTCGTGCGTCTCGTCGTCCAGCTCGAGGTCGGCGAAGGTCAGGCGGGTCGAGGCCTCGTCCTCGCCGAAGCCGTGGCGCCGCAGCAGCACGTTGATCCGGGCCACGACCTCCTCGAGGCTGAACGGCTTGGTGACGTAGTCGTCGCCGCCCAGCGTGAGGCCGGCGACCTTGTCCTCGACCGAATCGCGCGCCGTGAGGAACAGCGCGGGCGCCTCGATGCCGTCCTGGCGCAGCCGCTTGAGCAGGCCGAGGCCGTCCATGCCCGGCATCATGATGTCGAGCACCATGACGTCGGGCCGGAAGGTGCGCATGCGATCGAGCGCGGCGGGGCCGTCCGGGGCAACCGCCACGTCGAAGCCCTGGAACTTCAGGCTGACCTGCAGCAGCTCCCGGATGCTCTGCTCGTCGTCGACCACGAGCACGCGGGGCATCGATTCGTCTTTCGCACTGGACACACCGCCATAGTGCACCGTCGGGCGTCCGGGACTCTGACGACTCGCTGTCAGTTCCCTGTGAACGTCGCGCTCGCGCCTCGCCCGCTACAGGGAGGCGAGGATCTCCGGGGTCACCGGGTCGACGATGTCCTGCACCTCGGGGTGCTTGGACACGTACCGCTTGACCAGCGGGCACACCGGGACCACGCGCTTGCCCGCGGCGCGGGTGTCCTCCAGCGCGTCGTGCACGAGGATGCCGCTCAGGCCGCGGCCGGAGAACTTCTCGTCGAGCTCGGTGTGCGGGAAGATGCGCTGCTCACCGCGGTCGATGAACACGGTGAAGCCGGCGAGCTCCCCGTCGACGGTGATGTCGTAGCGTCCCTCGGCGTCGTTGCGGGCGACGGCGACGGTCTCGGTGTTCTCGGTCATTGCGGGTTCCTCCTGCGGGGCTTGAGCCGGGTGGTCGGAAGCGGGGGCGCCGGCAGGTACTGATCGTCGCGCCATCCGCTCACACTGCCGAAACGCGCGGCACGCGCCTGCCATTCCTCGCGGTACTCGACGATCTCGTCGTGGGTGCGGCCGACGAAGTTCCACCACATGACGATGTCCTCGTCGAAGGGGACGCCGCCGAGCAGGACCACGCGCGCGTCCTCCTCGGTGGGGTTGTGCAGGCGGAGGCCGCCGAGGCCTAGCCCGGCGTAGCCGAGGTCGCCCCAGGCGAGGGCGACACCGTCGAACAGCAGCTTCTGCGTGTCGAGCAGGACGCCGTGCTCGAAGGTGGGGTCGACGGCGAGGCTGACCCGCGCGCCGGGGCGCAGGATCAGCTCCGCGCCGAGCAGCGGGGTGGCCGTGAAGACCGGCGAGGTGCTGTCGGCGAGCTCGCCGATGAAGACGCGGGCGGTGCCGCCCGGGCCGCCGGGCCGCACGTCGGGCAGGTCGACGGCGGGTGGCGCGTAGTGCTGGAAGCCGTTGGGCGCATTGCGCGCCCGGTCCGGGAGGGCGAGCCACAACTGGACGCCGTGCAGGCGCCGGGTCTCCGGGGTGGAGACCTCGGAGTGGCTGATGCCGTAGCCGGCGGACATGAGGTTGATCTCACCCGGCAGGACCGGCGCCTCGACGCCGGCGCTGTCGCGGTGCTCGATCTCGCCCTCGAACAGCCAGCTCACGGTCTGCAGGCCGGTGTGCGGGTGGGGCGGGACGTTCATGCCGCCGGAGCGGTCCACCTCGTCGGGGCCGTAGTGATCGGCGAAGCACCACGCCCCGATCATCGAGCGCTCGTGCGTGGGGAGGGTGCGGCGCACCGTCATCGCGCGGGGGCCGCCGAGCGGGACCTCGCGGGCCTCGATCACCTCCACGCCGGCGGCGGGGGCCGGCCCGTCCACCGTGGCCCCGCACTCGACCTCTTCGGGCTGTCGGTCGACGTTGCTCATGACCGCTAGCCTAGTGCCATGCCAGCCCAGCGCGTGCGGATCGACAAGGCCTCCCCTCGGATCTACAAGCAGTTGATCGCGGTCTCGACGGAGGTGGCCGAGGCGGCCGCCGCCGTCGGAATCGGCCGTGACGTGGTCGAATTGGTGAACCTGCGGTGCTCGCAGCTCAACGGCTGCGCCTACTGCCTCGACCTGCACGCGCGCGCCGGGCGCGCGGCGGGGCTCTCCGACCAGCAGCTCGACGTGCTGGCCGCCTGGCGCGAGGCGCCCGTCCTGTTCGACGACGTGCAGCGCGCCGCGCTCGAGATCGCCGAGCTGGTGACGCAGCTGCCCCCGCACCACGCGGCGGACATCGCGTACGACCGCGCCACCGATGTGCTCGACGAGGCCCAGACCTCCGTGCTCATCTGGGCCGCGGTCACGATCAACGCGTTCAACCGGGTATCCGTGATCAGTGGGTACGAGGTGCGGCACCGCGTGTGAGCGCGGCACCGCATGCGCTCTAGAGCGCCGGCTCGTAGGAGATCTGGTAGCCGTTCGGGGCGATGACGGCGAGGCCGCGGCCCACGTCGACGCGGTAGGTGTAGCCGTTGTTGACGGCGCTGTACGACGCGCCGTTCGACCACACCACGGGCGCGGTCACGGCGAGGCCGTTGCCCTTGCCGAAACCGCGGTACTCCGTGCGGCCGTCGCCCTGCCAGCGGCAGATCGACACACTGGAGCTGGGGGTCTCGAGGTGCGTGACCGTCCATTGATGCACGTCGCAGCCGTTCGGCGACGCGTTGGCGGCCCCCGGCGCAACGGCGGCGATCCCTGCAGCTGCCGCCAGGGCGGCGGTGGCGGCGACGATCTTCTTGCGGATGATCATGACGACTGCTTCTCCGTGGACGTTTGCTGACCTCCCCATCGTCGCGCGCAGGTCTTGAGCCCTGCTCAAGAGACACTTAAGAGCCAGGTCAGCGCACGCAGCACGGCAAGCGATGCCGCGCACCCGGCACGTGCGCAGATCCGCGCGGACCTCCGCCCCTGGTCGGATGCCGCGCACCGTCGGGCGTGGTTGGCTGAGGGCATGACGGAACGGATCACGGAGTTCACGCGCTCGGGCCTGACCTTCCCGGTGGTCGACAGCGGGCCGATCGACGGCGAGATCGTCGCACTGCTGCACGGCTTTCCGCAGACCCCCACCTCCTGGGCGGCGACGGCCGAGCACCTGCACGAGCAGGGGTACCGCACCGTCGTGCCGTGGCAGCGCGGGTACACGCGGACCGCCAGCCCGGCGCGGCGCTGGCAGTACCGCAGCTCCGAGCTGGCCGCCGACGCCGCGGCGCTGCTGGAGCGGACGGGGCCGGCACATCTCGTCGGGCACGACTGGGGATCGTCGACGGCGTGGCTCACGGCCGCCACCTACCCGCACCTGGTGCGCACGCTGACCGCCGTCTCCGTGCCGCACCCCTTCGCCTTCCTGCGGGCGTTCCTCCGCTCCGACCAGGCGCTGAAGTCGTACTACATGTACCTGTTCCAGATCCCCGCGGTGCCGGAGCTGCTGGCCCGGCGGTTCCCCGGGCGCTTCGAGGCCTTCCTCCGCGGGAGCGGCATGCCCGACGATGCGATCCGCACCGTCGTGGACGAGGTGCTGACGCCCGGGCTGCTGGGCGGCGGCCTGAACTACTACCGCGGGATGCCGTTCACCACGGTGAAGCCGGGACAGAACACGCGGATCACGTGCCCGGTGACCTACATCTGGAGCACCGACGACGTCGCACTGACCAGGGCCGGAGCCGAGCTCGCGGGTGAGTACGTCGACGGGCCGTACCGGTTCGTGGTGCTCGACGGGGTGAGCCACTGGATCCCCGACGAGCGGCCGGAGGAGCTCGCGGCGGAGATCGTGGGCACGGCCGCGCTGGCCTGAGCGGGATTCCGCCGTGGCCGCCCTCCCACGACCAACAAGTTGTTCGAACATCATTCGATTTCGTTATAGTTTCGTGATGTTGTGATCGAACGTCGGTGGTAGACTGGAGGCATCACCGAACGCGGGGGTGCGTCATGAACGGCAGCGCAGGGAACGACCACATCACGTGGCTCGAGGCTGCCGAGAGGAGCATCGCGGAATTCGCTCTCGCGACCGCGATCGCCGACGAGATCGCCGAACTCGACGCCGCGGAATCCGCTGCGTACGAGGCCTCATCGATGTCGGACGAGGTTCTTGAGACCTCGCCGTGTCGGATCAACACTGCCGCGCGAGTGCGGCCCACTGGGGCCGCCGTCCGTTCGACGCTCCGCCCGGGGGAACGCCCCGTCGGCCGGCGGCGCCGAACCGCCGCGGATCCCGTCGCGGCCCGCTCCCCGTAGGCGCGGGTGTTCGAGCGATCCCGCTAGAGGATCCGCTGCATCAGGACCAGGTCCAGCCAACGACCGAACTTGATCCCCACCTGGGGCATCTGACCGGTCACACGGAAGCCGAGCTTGCGGTGCAAGGCGACCGAGGCGTGGTTGGACTCCTCGATCGCCGCGACGACGACGTGCACGTCGGACTGCTGCGCGCGCTCGATGAGCGCGTTCATCAGGGCCTCGGCGATGCCACGCCGGTAGAAGCCGTCGGCCACGTACACCGAGTTCTCGACGGTGTGCCGGTATCCCGACTTCGCACGGAAGGGCCCGTACGAGGCGTAGCCGCCCAATTCACCGTCGACGAGGGCGACGAGGACCGGGAAGCCACCGGCCCGACGCTCGGCGAGCCATGCCTCGCGCTCGGCGAGGTCGGCCTTCTCCTCGGACCAGATGGCGGTCGAGTTCTCCACGGCATCGTTGTGGATGACGAGGATCGCCGGCAGGTCGGCCGGCTGGGCGTCGCGGATCTCCATGCGGCCAGCTTATTGCTCGGCCACGAAGATGCAGAACGGGTGCCCGTCGAGGTCGGCGTAGACGCGCAGCGGATCCTCCGGGTCGTCGAGTCGGTCCTCGATGAGCGTGCCGCCGAGTTCCAGGACGCGGCGGTGGTGCTCCGCGAGTTCGGCGTCGTCGCGGGCGGCGAAGTCGAGGTGCAGCTGCTGCGGCACGTCCATGGACGGCCACGTCGACCGGGCGAACGCCGGCACCGTCTGGAAGCCGAGCAGGCGGCGGCCGTCGGTGCCGAGCAGCACGATGAAGGTGGGATCCGCCGCGCCGTCGCGCGGCTCGTCGCCGGGGAGGTACGCGAGACCGAGGAGGGCGCGGTAGAACTCCGCGGACCGTCGTGCGTCCGCGGCGTCGATGACCAGCTGCCGGAAGCGGGGAGGTGCCATGCGCCCAGGGTAGGCGCGCTCCCCGGCCCGGCGCCGGTCCTCGCGACAGCTAGTCGGCGACGATGCGGGGCGTCTCCGAGGCCTTGGCCGTGAACTCGGGCGCGCGCTTCTCGAGGAAGGCGGCCACGCCCTCCTTGCCGTCGCCGATCGACGAGTAGTACATCGCCAGCGAGTCGGCGAGGTGCGCGTCGAGCGGCTTCGCGGAGCCGAGGCCGCGGTAGATCAGCTGCTTGTTGAGCGCGACGCCGGCGGCGGAGCGTCCCTTCACCCACGAGCGCGCGAGCTCCTGCGCGGCGGGCACGAGTTCGTCGGGTTCGTGCAGGCTGCGGACGAGGCGGCCCTCGCGCGCCTGCTCGGCGGTGAGGATGTCGGCGGAGTAGACCCACTCCAGCGCCTGCGCGGGGCCGACGATGCGCGGCAGGAACCAGCTGGAGCAGGCCTCCATGACGATGCCGAGCCGGCCGAAGACGAAGCCGATGCGCGCCTTCGTCGACGCGAGTCGGGTGTCCATGGCGAGGGTCATCGTCGCGCCGATGCCCACCGCGGGGCCGTTGATCGCGGCGATCACGGGCTTGGGCAGCGAGTAGATCGCCAGCGTGAGCTTGCCGCCGGTGTCGCGCACGCCGTCCTGATACGGGCCTGGTCGTACGCGGCGGCGAACTCCTCGGGGGTCGGCTGCACGGACTCGTCGAGCCCGAAGACGTTGCCCTCGCCGGTGAGGTCCATGCCGGCGCAGAAGGCGCGGCCGGCGCCGGTGACGACGACGGCGCGCACCTCGTCGCGCCGGGCGTGGACCTCGAAGAACTCCGTCAGCTCCCGCGCCATCGTGACGCTGAAGGCGTTGAGCTGATCCGGGCGGTCGAGCACGAGGGTGGCGATGCCGTCGTCGTCGAGCGTCCAGCTGATGGTCTCGAAGGAGTCAGTCATGCTGGTCACGATATGCTGGCGCCGCGGCCGCGAGGCCGCGCGCCTCCCTAGCTCAGTGGTAGAGCACCGCTCTTGTAAAGCGAAGGTCGTCGGTTCAATCCCGACGGGGGGCTCCGCGAAAGGAGCGACGATGTCCACCACCGTTCAGGTCGTCCTGATCACCGCGCTGGTACTCGGCCTCGTCGCCGTGGTCTTCGGGCTCGTGTACCTCTGGAACTCCAAGGTCGAGGGCACCGCCCGCGAGCAGAAGATCGACGGCTTCTTCGACCGGCTCAGCGATCGGTTCTTCGACCGTTGATGTGAAAGATCGACGCCGCTGCGCCGTTTCGCGGACATGAGGTCGGCGGGTCGCGGCGATGCGGCGTCGATCTTTCACTCGGCGGTCAGCCGCGCAGGGCGGAGGCGAAGATGCCGGGCAGCTTCAGCCACGAGGGCTTCGCGGCGAACTCGGTGAGCCGGCGGCCCGTCGTCGCGCCGGTGCGGTTGGTGACGAACCACGGCGGCTTCGGCGACATCGACAGCTCGCCGCCCGCGAACGAGCGGGGCGACGGGCGGAAGGGACCGCGCACGACGGTCCGCTCCACGTCGTCGAGCAGCAGCGCGTTGTGGACGACGCCGATGCCGCTCTGCACGTCGTCGATGGTGTGGCCGGGGAAGGCGCCCCACGACGCGCGGGCGGTGAGGTAGCCGACGCCGGTCCAGGCGTTCACCGCGATGGTGCCGTAGCGCAGGTCCGCGATCGCGCGATCGAACACCGAACCGAGGCCCTTGATGGTCGCGGGGTCGGCGACGATGTTCACGCCGAGGGTGCCCTCGAAGTCCTCGTTGGCGGCACGGACCGCCGTCGCGAGGAAGCCAGCGGCGTCGCCGGGGAGCTCGAGCACGCCGTATACCGGCGCGAAGTACTCGGTGTGCAGCGCCTCCTCGGTCCGGTCGGCCTGCAGGCCGAAGACGAGGGTGCGGGCACCGTCGGGCCCGACGGCCTGCGCCCGCTCGCCGTACCCGGCCCGGGCCGCGGCGACGCGATCGGCCGAACCCGGGTAGTAGTCGCGGCGCGACGGTGCGCGGTCGAAGGCCTCGCGCAGCTCGCGGAGGAACTCCTCCTTCTGCGGCCAGTCGGCGCTGATCACGGCCACCTGCGAGGCGACGCAGTTGTAGCCGTTGTTGTGCAGGCGCTGCGTGGCGAGGTGCTCGGCCTGGAACCGCAGGTCGGCGGCCGACCACTCGCCCGGCACGACGATGGTCGGCGAGACGCCGCCGAGCTCGCTGGTGATCGTCTTGTCGAGCAGCGGCCGGTTCTCGGCCTTGCGCTGCGCCCCTTCGGAACCCGTGCCGAAGACGATGGCGTCGTGGGTGCGGGCACTGCCGGTCATGTGCACCGTCGTGATGCCGGGGTGGTTGACCAGGGCCCCGCCCACGTCGGCGCCGCCGGTCACGATGCGGACGACGCCGTGGTCGATGAGCGGCGCGAAGGCGGCGCTGTAGGTGTCCAGCAGCGGGTCGGTGATCGGGTTGAGCTTGAGCAGCACCACGCGGTTGTCGGCGTAGAGCTGGTACAGCGTGTCGAGCGGCGGGATGGAGAAGATGTTGCCCGCGCCGAGCACCCCGGCGATGCCGTGGGTCACCGTCGGATCGAGGGAGCCGAGGCCGGCGCGGTCGCGGACCGACGCGGCGTCGACGCCCGGGACGGTCCAGACCTGCGCGCTGAACCCGCTGAGCAGGAGCTGGTCGAAGGCGCTGTGCGGCAGCACCTCGACGGCCGAGCGGCCGCCGGGCGCGGGGCTGATGGTGAAGCCGTCGACGGGGCTGCGGCCCTCCTCGAGCGCCGCCAGCGAGGTCGCGAGGGCCTCGCAGGCGGTGATCACCGAATAGGGGCCGGAGAGCCACTCCTCGCCGAGCAGCGTGGAGTCGGCGGGCAGGCCCTTGATGCCGGCGGCCGCGTCGACCCACTGTTGCGCGACGGCCGCGGTGGCCGCGCGCACCTCGTCGAGCAGGGCGCGGCGCCCCGCGAGGGTCGTGGCGGCCCAGGTGCGCTCGCCCTGCTGCAGGTCGGCGACGGCGGCGTCGAGGACTGATTCGGTGGTGGTCATGGGCTCTCCGGTCTCCGTACGGCCCCGGGGTGAGCCGGGTCACTGTTCCCCTTCGAGTCTGACCGCCCACGGCGCCGCGGGCATCGTGCCGGAGTTCCGCCTGCACACGGGCGGTGTTGTGCTAACGCACAACGACCGGGCGGGGACGGGCGGCTACCATCGAGGGGTGTCGACGATCACAGCACCGTCCGGTGCCTCCCCGGCGGAGTTCGCCCGGCTGCTGGTGGACGACGTGGACGCGCTCACCGACGAGCTGGTCGAGCGGATCCTCACCGGCGAGCACGCCTACGCCGAGAGCACGCTCATCACCCCGGACGAGCTGCGCGAGGCTGTGCACGCGAACCTCGACTCGGTGCTGCGGCAGCTGGGCGGCGGCCCCGAGGAGGACCTGCACGCCGCCCGCGCCACCGGCCGCCTCAAGGCCGAGTACGGCTTCCCGCTGGCCGCCCTGCTGCACGCCTACCGGCTGGCCGGGCGCCTCGTCTGGGACCACATGCGCGCCGCGTGCGTCGACCACCCCGAACTGCTGCCCGACATCGGCGGCGACGTCTGGCGCATCATCGACGACTACTCGACCGCCGCCGCCGAGGAGTACGGGCGCGCTGTCGCCGATCGCACCACCCGGCACACCGAGCTCCTTCGCGTGGAGCTGCGCGCCCTGCTCGACGGGGTGCTCGAGCCCGGCCGCCTGCACGCCGCGGCGCAGACGCTGCAGCTCCCCGCGACCGGGACCTTCCTCGTCGTCTGCGCCGAGGCCGGCGCGGACCCCGCGGCCACAAGCGGCGAGCCGTACGCCGGCATCGACCGCCGGCTGCGGGACAGGCTCGTCGCCGCGCACTGGATGTCGGACGTGCAGACCCGCATCGGGCTGCTGAGCCTGAGCACCCCGCACGTGCTGCCGCAGGTCCTGGAGTTGCTGCGCACCGAGGCGACCGGACGCGTGGGCATCAGCACCCCCTTCGCCGCGCCGCTCGACGCGCGCGACGGGCTGCGGCAGGCGGAGCTCGCCATGACCAGCCTGGTCCCCGGCGCGGCGGCGACCGAGACCTACGGACAGTCGGCGCTGCCGCTCGCGCTCGCGCACTCCCCGGCCGCGGCGCGGGAGCTGCGGGACGCGGTGCTCGGCCCCGTGCTCGCGCTGCCGGAGGCCGACCGCGACGCCCTCATCGCCACCGTCCGGGCCTGGTTCGACTGCGGCGGTTCGCTCGTCGCCACCGCGGAGCGGCTGCACTACCACCGGAACACGATCAACCACCGGCTCCGCCGGATCGAGCAGCTCACGGGCCGGGACCGCTCCGACCCGCGGGCCGCCGCGGAGCTGTACGCCGCGGTCCTCGCGGACCGGCTGTTCGGCCGCAGCTAGGCACCGGATCAGGCGAAACGTCCCGCGGGCGTCGGACCATCCCTATAATCAGTCATACGACCGACTTTATTGCGGCGCTCGCCGCGGAACGGAGACGCCATGACGGACCGGCCCGAGGCGCACCCCCAGGCGCAACCCGACGAGCACACCGTCGAGGAGCGCACCGTCGTCGTGGTCGGGGCGGGCGTCGCCGGCCTGCGCACCGCGCTCGACCTGCACGACCGCGGCGTCGACGTCCTCGTCCTCGAGGCCGCGCCCCGCGTCGGCGGCCGCGTGCTCACCGAGACCACCGCGCTCGGCAGCCACGTGGACCTGGGCGGGCAGTGGATCGGCACGGGCCACCACCGGTTCACCGCGCTCGCCGCCGAGTACGGCGCGCAGGTCTTTCGGATGGAGACGCCCCGGCTGCCGAGGCTCGTCGACGGCCCGCGGACCGTCGGCGTCACGAGCCCCACGTTCCTGCTCGCCGGCGCCGCGCTCGCCGCCTGGGAGGGCCTCGTCCGCCTCGGAGGGCCGCACGTCGGGCGCGACGTCCTCGTCGCAGACCTGCTGCGCCGCGTCCCGGGCCGCGCCCGCCGGCTCCTGCGCGTCCTCTTCGAGATCGCCTCCACCGCCGACCCGGAACGCCTCACCCTGCGCGACTTCGCCGCCACCGTCCGCGCCATGGAGGGCCTGACCACCGCCATGACCACGCGGGGCGGTGCGCAGGACTCCCTGGTGGTCGACGGTGCCGGCACCCTCGCGGTCCGCATGGCCGAGCGGCTCGGGGACCGCGTCCGCACCGAGAGCCCCGTGCTCGCGATCCACCGCGACGACGCGGGCGCGACGGTGCACACCGCCACGGGCGCCGTGCGGTGCCGCCGCGTCGTGGTCACCGCACCCCCGCCGATCGCCGCGGCGATCGAGCACCGTCCGGCCCTGCCCGCCGAGCGCGCCCGCGCCGAGCGGGGCATGTACATGGGCTCGGTGTACAAGGCCCTCGCCGTCTACGAGCGCCCCTTCTGGCGCGAGCGCGGCCACGCCGAGCTGATCGCGATCGACGACCCGGGGGTGGGCGTCTTCGACACCTCGCCCCCGACGGCCGACGGTCCCGGGCACCTGTGCCTGTTGGTCGGCGGCACCGACGCCCGCACGCTCGACGGCCTGAGCCCGGCGGACCGTCGGGACGCGCTGCTCGGACGTCTCGCCCACCACCTCGGCGACGACGTCCGCACCCCGGCGGGCTGGCACGAGAAGTCCTGGCACCTCGACGAGTACGTCGGCGGCGGCTACCTCGCCTTCCCCGACCCGGCCGCGGGCGGGATGCCCTTCCCCCTCGGCCACGCGCCCGCGGGCGCCGTGCACTGGGCCGGGACGGAGACCGCCGGCGAGCACGCCGGGTACATCGAGGGCGCCCTCGAATCGGGCGAGCGGGCGGCCGCGGAGGTGCTCGCCGCACTGGGCTGAGACGGGCGCGGGCGCGGCACGGATCCGACGCGGATCACAGCGCCGCGAGGGGGCCGGAAACCGGCGTGATCTGGCACAGTAACGAACGAGGTCCGTGCCACGACACCGACGTGTTACCCCCGAGGAGGTGCCCCACCGTGAAGCCCGCGTTCCGCGATCGCCTCGCGCACGCAGTCCAGGCCCTGACCGGCCGGAACGCTGCCACCGTCGACACCGCCGGAATGCCGGTCCTGACGCCGCTGCAGCCCGTCGACCTCCGCGACAACGAGACCGTCGGCGAGGTCCTCGAGGTCGCGATGAAGGTCGGCGAGGTGCTGCTGGATTCCGGGACCGGCGCCGTCGACACCGAGGCGCAGGTGCGGTACGTCGCCGCGACCTACGGCATCGACGACGTGACCGTGAGCGTCACCTACAACGCGATCACCGTCTCCGTGCAGCGCGGGCGCGGCCTGCCCCCGTCGACCTACATCCGGATGGTGAGCCACCGGTCCCTCGACTACACGCGGCTCTCCCAGGTCGACACCCTGGTGCGGCGGATCGGCCGCGGGCGCATTCGCCCCGACCAGGCGCTCGCCGCCCTCGAATCGATCATGACCGCCGGGCACCCCTACCCGCGCGCCGTCGCGACCTTCGGCTGGGCGCTCATGGCCGGCGCGCTGACGCTGCTCCTCGGCGGCGCCCCCGCGCTCGCGGCGGTCGCCTTCGTCAGCACCGCGCTGATCTACGCGGTCAACGTGCGGCTGAGCCAGTGGGGGCTCCCCTACTTCTTCCAGCAGGTCGTCGGAGGCTTCCTCGCGACGCTGCCGGCCGCGCTGATCTACCGGCTGTCCGTCGAGTACGGGTGGGACGTGCAGCCCTACCGGGTGATCGTCGCCGGGATCATCGTGCTCATGGCGGGGCTGTCGCTGGTCGGCTCGGTGCAGGACGCGATCACCGGGGCGCCGGTGACGGGCGCGGCCCGGTTCTTCGAGGTCGTCGTGTTCACCGGCGGCGTCGTGGCCGGCGTCGGCATGGCCCTGAGCGTCACCGCCCAGCTCGGCGCGACCCTGCCGCCGCTGCAGCAGCAGCCCTTCGACTACGCGCCGCTGCCGATCTTCGTCGCCTCGTCGGGCGTGGCCGCGGCCGCCTTCGCGCTGGCCGGGTACGCGCAGATCCGGGCGCTCACCGCGTCCTTCCTCGCGGGCTGCGCGGGCGCCGGCGTCGCGGGGTCCGTCCTCAACCTGGGCCTCGGGCCCATCGTCTCGTCGACGGTGGCCGCCACCGTCGTCGGCCTGGCCGGCGGTCTCCTCGCCCGACGGGCCGTGGTCCCCCCGCTCATCGTCGCCGTCGCGGGCATCACGCCGCTGGTCCCGGGCCTCGCGGTGTACCGCGGACTGTCGGAGCTGATGGAGGGGCAGACCACCTCCGCGCTGACCAACATGGCGACCGCGCTCACCGTCGGCTGCGCGCTGGCCGCGGGCGTCACGCTGGGCGAATGGGTGGCCCGCACACTGCGCCGGCCGCACCTCCCGCCGACCCTGCGACCGCACATCGGGGGCATCACGTTCCGCCGGGTCCGCGACTGAAACGTTTCGCAGGTAAACTGTCCTTGCTCGTCAATTCCCGAACGAAGGTGCGTTCATGCCCCCGAAGACCACGCAGGACATCAGCGAAGACGAACTCGAGCCCGTAGCGGACGAGACGGCTTACCAGGCCCAGCGGGTCGTCGCTGCGTACGCGGAGGACGCCGACGAGTGCCGCATGCTGCTGTCGATGCTGGGCATCGGCCCCAAGGAGGCGTAGCCCACTCATGGCCGCTGCGGCGTTCGGATCATCTGATTTCATCGTCGTGGCGAACCGGCTTCCGGTCGACGTCGAGAAGGCGCCCGACGGGACGCTGACCTGGAAGGAGGCCCCCGGCGGCCTCGTGACCGCCCTCAAGCCGATCCTCAGCGCCCGCAACGGCGCGTGGGTCGGCTGGCCCGGCGCCCCGGACGTCGGCGGCGAGCCGATCGAGGGCGAGGACATGCTCCTCGTGCCGGTCAAGCTCAGCGCCCAGGAGGTCGAGGAGCACTACGAGGGCTTCTCCAACGGCAGCCTGTGGCCGCTGTACCACGACGTCATCGTCAAGCCCGAGTACCACCGCGAATGGTGGAACACCTACGTCGAGGTCAACCGGCGCTTCGCGGAGGAGACCGCCAAGGTCGCGGCCGAGGGCGCCACCGTCTGGGTGCAGGACTACCAGCTGCAGCTGGTGCCCAAGATGCTGCGGATGCTGCGGCCCGACGTGAAGATCGGCTTCTTCCTGCACATCCCCTTCCCGCCCGTCGAGCTGTTCATGCAGATGCCGTGGCGGCGCGAGATCATCGAGGGCATCCTCGGCGCCGACCTCGTCGGCTTCCACCTGCCCGGCGGCGCGCAGAACTTCCTCTACCTCGCCAGCAAGCTCGCGGGCTACGCGACGAGCAAGAACTCGATCGGCGTGCGCTCGAAGTTCGGGGTGGTCACCGTCGGCTTCCGGTCCGTGCGGGTGGGCGCCTTCCCCATCTCCATCGACTCCGCCGACCTCTCCGCGACGGCGAAGCTGCCCGAGACGAAGCAGCGGGCGCGGGCCCTGCGCAAGGAACTCGGCAACCCCGAGAAGATCCTGCTCGGCGTCGACCGGCTGGACTACACCAAGGGCATCGACGTGCGGCTGCGCGCGATCGGCGAGCTGTACCAGGAGGGCCGCCTCGATCCGGAGCGGCACGTCTTCGTGCAGCTGGCGACCCCGTCGCGCGAGCGCGTCGAGTCCTACAAGGTGATGCGCGACGACATCGAGCGGCAGGTCGGCCGCATCAACGGCGACTTCGGCCGCATCGGCCGGCCGGTGATCCACTACGTCCACCGCCCCGTGCCGCGCCGCGAGCTGCTCGCCTTCTTCGCCGCCGCCGACGTCATGCTCGTGACCCCGCTGCGCGACGGCATGAACCTGGTGGCCAAGGAGTACATCGCCTGCCGCAACGACTCCACGGGCGCACTGGTGCTCAGCGAGTTCACCGGCGCCGCCGCCGAGCTCCGCCAGGCCTACCAGTGCAACCCGCACGACCTCGAGGGCGTCAAGAACGCCATCGACGAGGCCGTGCACCAGGAATCCGAGGACGGCAAGCGCCGCATGCGCACCATGCGCCGCCAGGTCCTGCAGTACGACGTCGACCGCTGGGCCCGCTCCTTCCTGCAGACCCTCGCCGGCACCGTCGACGAGACGCCCGCGTGAGCCTGCCCGCCGAGCTGTCGCAGGCGCTGACGCGGTTCGCCGGGCTGCCGGCGGTGCTCGTGGCCACGGACTACGACGGGGTCGTCGCGCCGATCGTCGCCGACCCCGCCGCGGCGTTCCCGCTGCCGGGGACCGTCGCCGCGCTGGAGGGCCTAGCCGTGCTCCCGGGGGTGACGGTGGCGCTCGTCTCCGGCCGCGACCGCGCAACGCTGGGGCGGCTGTCCGGCGCGTCCCCGTCGCTCGTGACCGTGGGCAGCCACGGGGCCGAGTGGGACGAGGGCTTCGAGGGGGCGCTGACCGCCGACCTGGTGGAGCTGCGGGCGACGGTGCTGTCCGGCCTCACCGCGATCGCCGAGCGTTTCCCCGGCGCGGCCGTCGAGCCCAAGCCGCTGGGCGCGGCGCTGCACGTGCGCAACGTCGTCAATCAGTCCGCGGGGCCGGTCGCGTTGGAGGAGGCCCGACGGGGCCCCGCCGCCCTGCCCGGCGTGCACGCCACCGACGGCAAGGCCGTCCTGGAGCTGACGGTGCTCGACGCGTCCAAGGGCCGCGCGCTGCAGACGCTCCGCGAGCGCACCGGCGCCGCCGCTGTGCTGTACCTCGGCGACGACGTCACCGACGAGAAGGCCTTCGCGGTGCTCACCGAGGCCGAGGACGTCTCCGTGAAGGTGGGCGACGGTGCCACCGCCGCCCGCTTCCGCGTCGACGGGCCCGCCGACGCGCGCGCGGTCTTCGAGGAGCTGCTCGCGCTGCGTCGCGGCTGAGTCTCGTCGAAGCTCCTCCGGAGGCGGGTGCGTCTCCGCGGCAGGCCATGCGTGGGACGCATGCCCTCTGATTCAGAAACACCGCGTGAACTGCGAATTCATCAGGCATGCGTGGCGCGCATGGCTCTCGCGCAGCAACACCGACCCGTCGAGCAGCGGGTAGGTGCGGCTCAGGCGATGGGGATCAGCGCATGGGGGTCGTCGTAGGGCAGGGGCGCGGCGGACTCGGCGGTCACCGTCAGGCGGTCGAAGCGGATGGAGCCGCCGTGGTTGTCGAGGAAGGCGATGTCGGCGGCGTCGCGGCCGGTGGCGATGCGCACCATCGCGCCGCGCGGGGCGAGCCCGGTCCCGTCGAGCACCCACCAGCGGCCGTCGACCATCACCTCGGCCACGGCGTGGAAGTCCATCGGGTCGCAGCCCGGCGCGAAGACCGCGCTCATCCGGGCGGGCAGCTTCAGGGCGCGGAGCAGCGCGATCGTCAGGTGGGCGTAGTCGCGGCAGACGCCGGCGGACGCGAGCAGGGTATCGGAGGCACCGTCGACGGAGCGGCTGGCGCCGGGCAGGTAGTCGAGCCGGCTCGCCACGAACTCCCGCACCGCCACAGCACGTTGTGCATCTCCGACCACGCCCGCGAACTGCTTCGCGGCGTAGCCGTAGAACCGGTCCACCTCGCAGTAGCGCGAGGGCCGCAGGTACAGCGACCGCAGGTACGCATCGCCGGGCTCCGGCGCCGCGAAGCCCGCGACCTGCGCGTGGTACTCCAACAGCACGATCCCGGGCCCGGCGTCGACGCGGTGGATGCGACCGCCGTGCGGCCCGACGACCTCGTGGACCGGCAGGGGCGCACCGTCGAGCGTGACGGCGAGCGACTCCTGCACCTGCAGGCCCGGCACCCGCGCGACGGTGGCCTGATACTCCAGCACGGTGGGGGCGAGCACGGTGCACGCCACCCGCGCGGACATCCTCCGCGCGCCGGGGATCACTAGTTCTTCGACAGCGCCGACATCGATTGCCACGTCGGCCAGTCTAGGGTCCAGTCGTAGATGTCCCCGTCCGCCTCCGAGAGCTCGATCGACGTGCCCGTGACCTCGACCGGATCGCCGAACAGCGCGCTCTCGAAGTAGCGCTGCGCGTCCTCGAGCGAGAGGTTGATGCAGCCGTTGGTGACGTTCGAGGCGCCCTGGTTCCCGACGGTGTTCGGGTTGGCGTGGATGAACTCGCCGTTGTTGGAGATCCGCACCGCCCAGCGCTCGCGCACGTTGAAGTACCCGGCGGCGGGGTTGGACATGGCGAAGTCCTCGTGCTTCTCGCTCACCACGTGGATGCCCGAGCGGGTGACGTTGCGCGGCAGGTCGCCCTCGCCGTACGAGCAGGGCAGGTCGAGGTGCACCTGGTCGCCCCGCATCACCCGGATCCGGTGCGACGGCGCCGAGGCCTTGACGATCTGCGACCGCCCGACGACGAAGTCGCTGGTCACGTCGCTGGCGCCGTACTGGCCGCCGCCGTGGTCGAGGCCGTAGAGCTTGGCGTTCATCGCCACCTTGGTGCCGGGCGCGAAGTACGCGCGCGGACGCCAGTGGGCGCGGGAGCCGTTGTCCTCGGGCAGCCAGGCCCAGGCGCCCTCGGTGTGCGGGGTCGTGGTGACCTCGAGGGCCTTCTCGACGGCCGCCTTGTTCTCGACGGTGCCCGCGAACTTGAGGATGAGCGGCGCGGCGATGCCGACCTCGGCACCGTCGGCGATGTTGACCTGAACGGACATCGTCGCGTCGGGCGAGACGACGGAGACCTCGCCGTCGAGGCTCGACCAGGTGCCGCCCTCGCCGTCCGCGGCGCCGGACCAGCGGTAGGTGGCGCCGAAGCCGAGGGGCTCGCTCGTCGAATAGGTCACACCGTCGGGCGATGCGGTCAGTTCGACCTTTTTGCCCGATTGGGTGTTGGTCAGCGCGACGCCCGGACGGAAGGTGCCGCCGCGGACCCGCACGGAGACGGTGTCGCGGGGGCCGATCTTCTTCCCGGCCCCGGGGGCGTACTCGAAGGTGGGGGCATCGGCCCTGGTCTCACCGATGCCGCCGTCGCGGGTGCAGGCGGTCGCGGCGACGGCCACCGTCGCCGCGGCACCGCCGAGGAAGGCACGCCGACGCACGGGCGCGCGAAACATGTCGAACACCGTATGAATTCTACTGGCGCAGCGGGGGAAGCTCCGCACCCACGAGCACGGGCTCGGGCCGCAGCTCGACGCCGAACCGGGCGAACACCCCATCCCGGACCTCGCCCGCGAGGGCGAGCAGTTCGGTCGTCGTACCGGTGCCGCGGTTGGTCAGCGCGAGGGTGTGCTTCGTCGACAGCGAGACTCCCGTGCGGCCACCGTCGTAGCCCTTGCCGAAGCCGGCCCGCTCGATCAGCCAGCCCGCGGAGAGCTTCACGCCGTCGGGCGCGGGGTACTGCGGCGTGCTCTCCCCCGTCGCCTCCTCGATGCGCCGCACCGTCGCGGCGGCGGCCGCGGCCGGGACGACGGGGTTGGTGAAGAAGGAGCCGACGCTCCAGGTGTCGTGGTCGGCCGGGTCGAGGACCATGCCCTTGCCGCGGCGCAGCGCCAGCACGTGCTCGCGCGCGAATGCCGGGTCGACGGTGGCACCGGGCTCGGCGCCCAGGGCCCGCGCGAGCTCGCCGTACCGGACGGGGGCCGACGCACCGTCGGACAGGGCGAACCGCACCCGGAGCACGACGTCCGCCGGGCCCGAGGTCGCGTCGTGCTGCTTGAGGCGCGACGTGCGGTAGGCGAGGCCCAGCGTCTCGGGCGCGACCCACTCGGTCTCGCCGGTGGCGCGGTGGAACAGCTCGACGGCGTCGAGCCACGCGGACACCTCGACGCCGTACGCGCCGACGTTCTGCACCGGCGTCGCGCCCGCGGACCCCGGAATGCCGGAGAGGCACTCGAGGCCGCCGAGCCCCGCGTCGACGGACGCGGCGACGACGTCGTCCCAGACGGCGCCGGCGTCGGCGGTGAGCAGGGTCCCGTCGATCGTGATCGCGTCGTGCGCCAGGTGCACGACGGTCCCGTCGAAGCCCGCGTCGGAGACCACCAGGTTGGAGCCGCCGCCGACCAGCAGCACCGGCTCGCCCGCGGCGTCGCAGCGCGCGACCGCCTCGGCGACCGCCGCGGCGGAATCGCAACGCAGGTAGGCGCGGGCGGGGCCGCCCAGGCGCAGCGTGGTCAACTCCGATAGCAGTTCAGGCACCCCGCAACGGTAACGTGTCCGGCTATGACCACCCGTCTCGAGCGCTCGCTCGACTACGCCACCAGTCCGGCCGCGCTGCACGCCGCGTTCACCGACGATGCGTACTGGCCCGCCCGTGTGGCCGAGGTCGGCGGCGAGGGCGCCCGCGTCGCGGAGCTGTCCATCACCGGCGAGGGCGCCGCGCGCTCCGTGCGCGTGCTCGTGGTGCACGTGATCGGCGAGGACAAGCTGCCGCCCGTCGTCACCGCGGTCCGCCCCGGCGGCCTGGAGATCCACCGCGTCGAGGAGTGGGGCCCGTTCGACGGCACCCGCTGCGAGGGCCGCTTCTCCGCCGACATCCAGGGCGTTCCCGCGCAGCTGTCGGGCACGGCCGTCCTGGAGGCGGGCCCCGAGGGCGCGCGCATCACCGCCGACGGCGAGGCCAGCGTGTCGATCCCGTTCGTCGCGAAGAAGGTCGAGTCGCTGGTCGTCGAGAACCTGCAGGAGCTCATGGAGAGCGAGCGGGAGTTCACCCTGCAGTGGATCGCGGAGCATCCCTGACCGGTAAGGTTCCCCCACATGGCACGACGTCTCAGCTATTCGGCGCGCTTCCCGTTCCCCGCCGACGTCTTCTACAACGCGTACTCCACCAAGGAGTACTGGACCGAGAAGATGACCGACTTCCGGAACCTGACCCCGCTGTCGGAGCTCTCCGAGTTCGACGTCGACGACGAGGGCATCACGGTCGTCCAGAAGCAGAACCTGCCGCACGAGTACCTGCCGCCGATCGCGCAGGGCGTCGTGAAGAAGGACATGATCATCACGCGCGAGGAGTTCTACGGCGCGTGGGACGGCGAGAGCTCGATCGGCGACTACAAGGCGTCGATCCCCGCGGGCCCCGGCTCGCTCAAGGGTGAGGCCTCGCTGTTCAACACCGAGACCGGCTGCACCATGCGCTACACCACCGTGGTGAAGGTCTTCGTGCCGTTCGTGGGCACCAAGCTCGAGCAGCTCATCCTCATCAACCTCGTGGACCTGTTCCGCGCCGAGGCCGAGTACCTCAAGTACTGGGTCGACAAGAACAACTGACCTCGTGCCCTCCCCCGAGGGTCGGATCACGCGCGGCACGACCGGACTCAATCGGCTGCGCCGCAGCGACCGCTGGTCGGTGCACTCCCCCGCGGTGACCGCCGCGCTGGGCGGACCGTCGCCGCTGGCCGTCGACGTGGGCTACGGCGCCCGCCCGAACACCACCCTCGAGTGGGCCGCCTGGCTGCGGCGCGTGTCGCCGGCGGTGCGCGTGACCGGCCTCGAGATCGACCCCGACCGCGTGGTGCCCGGCCGCGACGGCGTGCAGTTCGCGCGCGGCGGCTTCGAGCTCGCGGGGCTGCGCCCGAACCTGGTGCGCGCCTTCAACGTGTTGCGGCAGTACGACGAGTCCGAGGTGGCCGACGCCTGGGCGATGGTCACCTCCCGCCTCGCGCCGGGCGGCGTCTTCGTGGAGGGCACCTGCGACGAGCTGGGCCGACGCTGCTGCTGGCTCACCCTCGGCGCCTCCGGCCCGGGCGCGACGCCGGTGCCGCGGGCGCTCACGCTGGCCTGGCACCCCGGGTACACCGACCACCCGTCGGACCTGGCCGAGCGGCTGCCGAAGGCGTTGATCCACCACAACGTCCCCGGCGAGAAGATCCACACCCTGCTCACGCTGGCGGATCGCTGCTGGGACGAGGCCGCCGGTTACGCGCCCTACGGCAACCGGATCCGCTGGCGCGCGGCGGGGATCGCGCTGGCCGAGCGCACCGGCGGCGCCGCCCGCCCGCCCCGTCGCCCGGTCCGCGACAACCTGCTCACGGTCGACTGGTCCTTCGTCGCGCCGTAAGCGACTCAGGATGTCGAGGTCTGCGGCATCGGAGGTGGTCTCACGCACGTCCGAGTGCGCAGGAGTCGACATCGTGAGGCAGGAGTCGACATCGTGAGGCGCGGTCACCTATCGAGCGCGAGTCAGTAGTGTGGTGCGCATGACATCGCTGACCGTCGCGCTGGCGCAGATCGAGGCCACGACCGACCCGGCGGCCAACGCCGCGCTGGTCGAGGACGATCTGCGGCGCGCGGCCGACGCCGGCGCGGCCCTGGCGGTCTTCCCCGAGGCCACGATGTGCCGGTTCGGGGTGTCGCTCACGCCGGTCGCCGAGCCGCTCGACGGGCCGTGGGCCACGCGCATCGCCGAAGCCGCGCGGGCCACCGGCGTGCACGTCGTCGCGGGCATGTTCACCCCCGCAGCCGACGGTCGCGTCCGCAACACGCTGCTCTCCGCCGCCCCCGACGGCACCCGCACCGCGTACGACAAGATCCACCTCTTCGACGCCTTCGGCTTCGCCGAATCGCGCACCGTCGAGCCCGGCGAGCACGCGGTGCTGATCGACGTCGGCGGGGTCACCGTGGGGCTGAGCACCTGCTACGACCTGCGCTTCCCCGGCCTCTACCAGGGGCTCGCCGACGCCGGCGCGCAGGTGATCGTCGCGCCCGCGTCGTGGGGCGACGGCCCCGGCAAGCTCGACGCCTTCACCACGCTCGCCCGCGCGCGGGCGCTCGACTCCACCACCTACGTCGTCGCCGTCGACCAGGCGCGACCGTCCGACCCAGAGCCCGGCACCGCGCCCCGCGGGGTGGGCGGCTCGCTCGCCGTCGGGCCCGACGGTGCCGTGCTCGCCTCCGCCGGCGACGGGCCGGAACAGATCGTCGTCGACCTGCCGCTCGCGCGCGTCGACGAGGTGCGGGCCGCGCTGCCCGTGCTCGCCAACCGCAGGGACTTCACCGTCGCCACCCAGGGATGAGGAACAATCTAACGCCGATGGACACGAACCCGAACGCCCCGCAGAACCCCGGCCCCCCGAACGGCCCGCAGAACGGCCCACAGGATCCGAACCTGACGCGGCCGATGACCCCGGCCGACCGCCAGCCGCCGCAGGCACCGCAGCAGCCGCAGGCGCCCCAGCAGCAGCCCCAGGCGCAGCAGGCCCCGCAGGGCCCCGGCCCGCAGGACGGCCTGACCCGGCCGATCGAGTCCGCGGCGCGGCCGTCGGGCGCGCACGCGCGCCCGGAGCCGGGCCAGCAGCCGCCCGTGCCCCCGGTGCCGCCCACCCAGATCCCGCCCGGCGGACCGTCGGGCCAGGGCGGCCAGGGCGGACCCGCCAAGCCCGCCAAGCAGCGCTCCACCGGCAAGCTCATCGGCCTCGCGGCCGCGGGCCTCGTCGCGGTGCTCGTGATCGTGCTCGTCGGCTCCGAGCTGTACATCCGCAACCACGTGCAGAACTGCCTCGCGGACAACATCAAGAAGGGCACCAGCGCCACCGACGTCAAGGTCAGCTTCGAGAAGACGCCGATGCTCATCCAGAACGCGAGCGGCAAGATCCCGTCGATCGACATCCAGGTCGACGGCATGCAGGGCACCGCCGGGCTGAACGCGCACCTCCTCCTCAAGGGCGTCGAGCCGAGCGGCGACAACAAGATCGACGACGCGACCATCCTCGGCACGTTCACCGCCGACGGCATCAAGAACAAGGTCGTCAGCTCGCAGGTCATCTCGGACCCGAAGGTCACGCTGAACACCGCCGCGAACCAGATCGAGATCAGCGGCACCGCCGTGATCCTGCCGGTCACCGTGAACCTCAAGCCCACCATCAAGGACAACAAGGTGGTGCTCACGGCGAGCAAGGCGTCGGTCTTCGGCATCGGCGTCCCGGACGACCTGGCGCAGCAGCTGATCACCGCCGTCGCCGACATCCCGACCCCGAAGGGCCTCACCGCGAGCGACCTGAAGATGACCGACGAGGGCATCTCGCTGCGCTACTCGGGTCAGAACGTCCTGCCGAAGGACATCGAGAGCGGCTCCGACGTCGGCGCCACGAACTGCTCGGTCGTCTAACGACGATGGCCATGGACGCCCCGGTCGGCCAGGTGGTGCACGTCGTGCGTGAGTTCAGCACGGATCCACCTGCCGCACTGGGGCTGCCGACCCGGCTGACCGCGACCGCGAAGGCGGTCCTCGGCGCCGGGCTGGCGCTCGCCACCCTCGGCGTCGCCGTCCTCGTACACCAGCTCTGGGCGGCCGACGATCCGCCCGGCCTCTGGTTCCAGCTGCTGTTCACCGCCTTCCCCGGCCTCGTCCTGGCCGGGTTCTGGTTCGGTTACCTCTCCTCCTTCGGGGACGCGGCGAAGGAACGGGACGTCGAGCGGCGGTGGGCAGACCTGCGCGGCACCGCCCGGCTCGGCCACGGCACCGTCGACGACCGGCGCGTGCGCACCTCGGACACCGGGGGCGTCACCGCGTTCGTCCTCGAGATCGTCGGCGACGGTGCGCCCTTCTCCGCGCAGTGGCGGTCGACCGGCGAGGAGCTGCTCCAGCCCCAGGTCCCGGGCGTCGGCTCGCCGGTGCGGGTCTGGCGCACCACGCCCGACGGTCCGCTGCTGGCCGAGGTCCTCGACCCGACGGTGGTGCGGCCGTGAGGGCGCCGCGGCCGGACCTGAAGCTGCGGGTGCGCTGGGCGGTGCTGCACGGGCTGCCGCGCTACGCGCTGCCCCGCCGCGCGGCCCGCGGCGACACCATGGCGGAGATGCTCCTCGGCTACAGCGGCGCGCCCGGCGGCCAGTACGAGCGGCTCGACCGGATCCGCGAGCAGGGCCGGATCATCGG
This sequence comes from Tsukamurella sp. USMM236, assembly GCF_037148755.1. NCBI lineage: Bacteria > Bacillati > Actinomycetota > Actinomycetes > Mycobacteriales > Tsukamurellaceae > Tsukamurella > Tsukamurella sp. USMM236. Next base: position 483,625 of record NZ_JBBCSS010000003.1, on the reverse strand, counting down.
CACCGAGGCCGGCGCGGCGACGGCGGATCACGCGCTGTGCCGGGCCGTGCTGCGCGACCCGCGGTTCGCGACCATCCAGCCGAAGGACTTCGGCTTCCCGCGGCCGCTGATCCCCGTCCTCGAGCGGTCCGACCCGCACCTGCCCAACCCCGTCGAGCCACCGTCGATGCTGGTGACCGAGCCCCCGGCGCACACCGCCTACCGCCACCCGATCGCGCGGACCTTCACCCCGAAGGCGATCGCGACGCTGACCGATCGCGCGCGGACCGTCAGCGAGGAACTCCTCGACGAGCTCGCCGCGGCGCCCCGCCCCGACCTGGTCACGGGCTACGCCGCGCGGCTGCCCGTCACGATGATCGGGCGGCTGCTGGGGCTGCCCGAGGCCGACGACGAGTACATGCTCGAGTGGGGCGAGGCCGCCGCGCCGCTGCTGGACCCGGGCCTCGACTGGCCCGTCTACCGGCGCGCCCAGCACGCGCTGCGCGGCCTCGACGAGTACCTCACCGCGCACTTCGCGCGGGTTCGCGCGAACCCCGCCGCGGACGATCCCTTCGCACTCCTCGCAGCCTCCGGCGAGCTCACCGACCGCGAGCTGGTGACCAACGCGGCGCTGCTGATCGGCGCGGGCTTCGAGACCACGGTGAACCTCATCGGCAACGGCGTCGTCGCGCTGCTCGAGCACCCCGCGCAGCTGGAGCGGCTGCGCGCCGAGCCCGAGCTGTGGCCGAACGCCGTCGAGGAGATCCTGCGCTACTCCAGCCCCGTCCAGCGCACCGCCCGCGTCGCGCGGGAGGCCGGCGAGATCGAGGGCTTCGCCTTCGCCGAGGGCACCGTCGTCTCGCTGCTGCTGGCGGGCGCGAACCGCGACCCCGCCGTCTTCGACCGGCCGCACGAGTTCGACGTCGCGCGGCCCGAGGCCAAGAAGAACGTGGCCTTCGGCTACGGCATCCACGCCTGCATCGGCGCGGCGCTGGCCCGGATGGAGGGCGTCGTCGCCCTGTCCGCGCTGTTCGAGCGGTATCCGGGCCTCGCGCTCGACGGGCCCGGCACGCACCGTGGGCTCTCCACGCTGTACGGCTGGGCCTCGCTGCCCGCGAAGCTCGCCTGAGCCCGACGGGGCCGGGCGGCACCGTCGGGCAGGCGGACCGAGCGCTACTCGGGGAAGCCGGCGAGCACCGCGCGGCTGCCGGAGAGGCCGAGGCGGCTGGCGCCGGCGTCGATCATCTCCTGCGCGGCCTCGGCGGAGCGGATGCCGCCCGAGGCCTTGACACCCACGTCGGGCCCGACGGCCGCGCGCATGAGCGCCACCGCCTCCGCGGACGCGCCGCCCGACGGGTGGAAGCCGGTGGAGGTCTTGACGAAGGTCGCGCCGCCCTTGACGGACCGCTTGCACACCTCGGCGAGCAGGTCGGCGTCGCCGAACTCGAGCAGCGCCGCGGACTCGACGATCACCTTGAGCACGGGGTCGGCGCCGATGGCCTCACGGACGGTCAGCACATCGGAGAAGACGCGGTCCAGCTCGCCGGCCAGCGCGAGCCCGACGTCGATCACCATGTCGACCTCGTGCGCGCCCTCCTCGATCGCCATCCGCGCCTCGGCGGCCTTGATCAGGGTGTGGTGCTTGCCGGAGGGGAAGCCCGCGACGACGCAGACCTTGGGCGCGCGGCGATCCGCCTCGTGCGCGTCGATCGCGGCGCGCAACGGCAGCATCGACGGGGAGAGGCAGACGGCGTAGACGCCCAGGTCCAGCCCCTCCGCGTAGGCCGCGGCGGCGGCGGCCTCCGTGGCCTCGGGCTTGAGCAGCGTGTGATCGACGAGGGCGGCGACTTCGGAGCGTGTGAGCACGTCTGAGACGATACCGGGCGTGACCCGCGATACACGCTATGTGCTCACGCTCGGCTGCCCGGACACCACCGGCATCGTCGCGCGCATCTCGACCTTCCTCGCCGACGTGGGCGGGTGGATCGTCGAGGCGGGGTACCACTCCGACGCCGATTCCGGCTGGTTCTTCACCCGTCAGGCCGTGCGCGCCGACAGCGTCGCGATCCCGCTCGACGAGTTGCGGGCGCGGTTCGAGGCCGAGGTCGTCGCCGAGCTCGGGCCCGAGACCGAGTGGCGGCTGACCTCCAGCGCCGAGCGCAAGGACATCGTCGTGCTGGTCAGCAAGGAGGGGCACTGCCTGCACGACCTCGTCGGCCGGGTGGCGACGGGCGAGCTCAACGCGCGGATCGCCGCGGTGATCGGCAACCACGAGGACCTGCGCGACTTCGTGGAGCGCCTCGACATCCCCTTCCACCACGTGCCCTTCCCGGGCGCGGGCGAGGACAAGTCGGCGGCCTTCGCCCGCGTCGCGGAACTCACCGACGCGCTGAACCCCGACGCGGTGGTCCTGGCGCGGTTCATGCAGGTGCTGCCCGCGGACCTATGCGAGGCGTGGGCCGGGCGGGCCATCAACATCCACCACAGCTTCCTGCCGAGCTTCATCGGCGCGCGCCCGTACCACCAGGCCTTCGCGCGCGGCGTGAAGCTGATCGGCGCGACCTGCCACTACGTGACGGCGGACCTCGACGCGGGCCCGATCATCGAGCAGGACGTCGCGCGCGTCGACCACGCCGACGCCGCGGCCGACATGGTGCTCCGCGGCCGCGACATCGAGAAGGTCGTGCTGGCCCGCGGCCTGCGCTGGCACCTCGAGAACCGCGTTCTGGTGCACGGCCGCAAGACCGTCGTCTTCTCCTGACCCGCTCCCCGCGCCCCCGCGATTGAACGATGTTTTGGAGATTCCGACCTGCGGTTTTCCTCTCCAGAACGTCGTTCAATTCCCGACGGGGTGCTACTCCAACGGGGTGCTACTCCGGCGCCCCGGAGGCGACGGGGCGGCCGTCGAGGATGGAGTCCAGGAGGGCGTTGAACTTCTCCGGCTGCTCCAGCGGCAGCATGTGGCCGGAGTCGCGGATCACGGCGAAGCGGTCCAGCTTGCCGGCGACGCGGAGCTCGCCGGCGATGATGTCGGCGTCCGCGGGCGGGGTGAGGTGGTCGAACTGGCCGACCGCGACCGACGTGGGGATCGTGATCTTGCGCAGGCCGGCGGTGACGTCGACGTTCGCGAGCACGTGGCCCCACTCGGCGCGCACGTCCGACGGGCACGAGGCGACCATGTCCTCGGTGTACTTGACCGCGCCGTAGGAGGCGTAGCCGCACAGCGCCGTGTAGCGGATCACGGCCGTGTGCGCGCGGTTGTGCCGCACCTTGACGTTGGCGCCGAGGACCCCGTCGCCGACCTTCTGCGTGAGCCGGGGCGCGACGCGCGGGAGCGCGGCGAGCGGCGTGGCGCCGGCGAACCCGGCGACGGCGTCGCGGGCGTAGGTGGAGGCGAGCACCGCGTGGTGGGCGCGCTCGGCGACCTCGTCGGTGTACTTGTCGGCCCAGGCCATGATGGTGATCGCGCCCATGCTGTGCCCGACGAGCAGCGCCTTCTTGCCCGCCGGCACGTGGGCGGCGAGGACGGCGTGCAGGTCGTCGGCGAGGACGCCGGCGGAGAACGCGAAGGCCCCCGCCTCGGACTCGCCGTGGCCGCGCTGGTCGTAGGCCACGACGCGGTGGCCGCGGCCGACGAGGTGCTCGACCTGCCGCGGGAAGTTGGCCAGGTTGCAGGTCCAGCCGTGGATGAGCACGGCGATCGGACCGTCGGCCGGACCCCACACCCTGGTGTGCAGGCGGGTGCCGTCGCCGGAGACGACGACGCCGTCCTCGTGCGGGCCGTCGTAGTCGTCGATCAGCTTGGCGTTCGCCGGCTCCGCCGGGGACGACAGCGCGTAGGCGGCGACGCTCGCGGCGATCGCGGCGGCACCGGCGCCGAGGGCGCCCGCGGCGCCGACGACGAGCTTCCTGGAGATCTTCATGGGAGCAACCTTACTAACTAATACTCAATAGCGCGGGCGGCGGATCTCGTCGAGCTTGGGCTTCACGTCGAGGAGGTAGACCAGGATGCCGACCGCGCCGATCACCGTGCCCATGTAGTTCAGGCCCGCCAGCACGAGCAGCAGGCTCGCGACCAGCGTGATCACCCAGTAGTTCTTCTGCCACTTCCCCGCGGCCGTGAAGGCGTCGGCGGGAGCGCGCAGGGCGTGGATGAGGCAGAAGGCGCCCGTCGCGAGCAGCGCGACCGTGATCACGAGCGACGCGAGCAGGCTGAGGGTGCCGAATCCGTAGAGGAGGACGTCCATGACACCAGCCTAAAGGTCGGGGGGGCCGGGGGGCGGGGGCCCGGGGCCCCCGCGGGGGGGGGCGCCCGGGGTGGAGCTTTCAGTGACGCGGATTACGCGTCGGTCTTCTTCGCGGCGGCCTTGGGGGCGGCCTTCTTGACCGCGGTGGCGGCCTTCGCGGTGGTCTCCTCGACGGCGGCCTCGGCCTTGTCGGCGGCGGCCTCGACCTCGTCGCCCGCGCGGCCGACCAGCTTGGCGGCGCGCTCGCCGACCTGCTTGGTGGCGGTGGCGACCTGGCCCAGCGAGGACTCGGTCAGCTCGACGGCCGAGTTGTAGGCCTTGGTGGCCTGCTCGGTGGCGTCCTCGATCACGGAGCCGGACTTGATCCGCTCGAAGGCGGTCTCGCCGCGCTCGGCGAGCGAGTCGTAGATGTCGGTGGCGACCTGGATGTAGGCGGCGGCGACCTTGCGGAGCTCGTCGGCGGTGAACTTGGCGCGCAGCTCGTCGACGTCCTTGGGCAGGCCGTCCTTGGCCTCGGTCAGCTTGGTGGTGGCGGTGCCGGTGGCGTCCTCGAACTTGGCCTTGGCCTCGGCCACGCGGGCGTCGAAGTCCTTCGAAGCGTCGGTCGCGGCGGCGCGCAGCTTCTCGATCACCTCGGACACGGCCTCGTACGCGTAATCGCCGGCGCCGATGGTGGCGAACAGCGGGGTCTTCAGGGTCTGCTCGGTCATGGGGTGATCTCCTTCAATGCAGTCTCGTTCTCGCGGCGGAAGCTCTCGTAGATCTCGAGAAGTGCCTGCTTCTGCCGCTCGGTGATGGTCGTGTCCGCGATCAACGCGTCGCGCACCGGGGATTCCGGACGCTCCTCGAGGATCCCGGCCTGTACGTAGAGCACCTCCGCCGAGAGCCGCAGCGCTTTGGCGATCTGCCCGAGCACGTCGGCCGACGGTCGTCGGAGCCCCCGCTCGATCTGGCTGAGATACGGGTTGGAAACCCCCGCCCGCTCGGCCAGCTGCCGGATGGACACCTCCGCCGCAAGACGTTGCGACCGAATGAACGCTCCGATGTCAGATCCCGAATTCTCTACGGTCTCTTCGTCGCTCGACATTTCCGGTCTCCCGTCTGCGCGGCTGACACCACGCTAACAGCTAGTGCTAGCTCTTGCAAGCAGTTTGCTAGCAGGGTGATTTCAATCAGAAGAAGATCTGGGTGATCGAGTAGATGACCAGGCCCGCGATGGAGCCCACGACGGTGCCGTTGATCCGGATGAACTGCAGGTCACGCCCCACGGCGAGCTCGATCTTGTCGGAGGCCTCGTCGGCGTCCCAGCGCGCGACGGTGTCCGTGATGATCGATGTGATCTGGCTCGCATAGTTCTCGACGAGGTGCCGCACCGACCGGTCGACCCAGAAGTCGACCTTGTCGCGCAGCCCCTGGTCGTCGCGCAGCCGCACGCCGAACCGGGCCGCCGACTCGCTGAACTTCTCCCGCAGCGTGGAATCGGGGTCCTCGACCGAGGCCTCGATCATCCGCTTCGCGGCCCGCCACGCCGCCTGCGCCGCCGTGCGCACCTCCTCGCGGCCCATCAGCTCGGCCTTGACGTCCTCGACCTTGGCGATGGTGCGCGGATCGTGCTGCAGGTCCGACGCGAAGTCCCACAGGAAGGTGCTCATGGCCTGCCGCACCTCGTGGTCCGGGTCGCTGCGCACCTTCCACGTGAACTCGACGAGCTCGCGGTAGATCCGCTCCCCCAGCAGCGAGTTGACGAACTTGGGCGACCACTGCGGACCGTCGGTGTCGACGATCTTGTCGATCACGCCCTGGCTGCCCAGGGCCCAGTGGTGGGCGCGCTCGGCGAGCAGGTTGATCAGCGGCAGCTGGCGCTGCTCCTGCAGCAGCGTCTCCACCAGACGCCCGATGGGCGGGCCCCATTCGGGCTCCGCCAGCCGCTTGATGATCGTCGAGTTGAGCACCGCCTCGACGTCCTCGTCGCGCAGCACCTCGCTCATCACCTTGACCAGCTTGGCCGCCTCGCCGCCCAGCTTCTGCGAGTTGTCCGGGTCGGCCATCCAGTTCGCCACGCGGCCGCTCAGGTCGAGCGAGCCGACCTTCTCCGCGATCACCTCGGGGGTGAGGAAGTTGCTCTCCACGAAGCCGCCGAGAGCGTCGCCGAGCTGGTCCTTCTTGCGCTTGATGATCGCGGTGTGCGGGATCGGCAGGCCCAGGGGGTGCCGGAACAGCGCGGTCACGGCGAACCAGTCGGCCAGGCCGCCGACCATGCCCGCCTCGGCCGCCGCCTTGACGTACCCGACCCACGGGCCGGCGATGGGAAGGTTCGCGCCCTTCGTGTCCAGGTACTCGCAGAACAGGTAGACGATCGCCGCGCCGATGAGGAAGGAGAGGGCGAGCGCCTTCATCTTGCGCAGGTCGCGCTTCTTCTGGTCGTCGGGCGTGCCGCCGAACGGACTCGCCGGAATGCGGGACGTCGAACTCGTCCCGGACGACTGCGGGGTTCCCGCGGGAGATGACACCGTCACGAGTCGATCTTGCCCGAAGATCGGCGCCGCGCGCCGGATAGGGTGACTCCATGGCGAACGACAACGGTTGGTCCGGTTCCGCGTCCGCAGCTCTGCGGTGGCAGCCGGGGTCCACGGTCCAGGACATCGACACCTCCGGCAAGCCGGGATTCGACGGTGACAAGGCCCTCGGCGAGCAGCTCCTCGCCGAGCGCGGGGCCCGGCTCTCGGAGCTCCAGGAGCTGCTCTACGCCAACGGCCGCGCGGGCGATCACCGCTCGGTCCTGCTGGTGCTGCAGGGCATGGACACCGCCGGCAAGGGCGGCATCGTCCGGCACGTGATCGGCATGGTCGACCCGCAGGGCGTGAAGACCGCGTCGTTCGGGAAGCCGACCGAGGAGGAGCTCGCGCACGACTTCCTGTGGCGCATCCACAAGCAGACCCCGAAGGGCGGCCAGATCGGCGTCTTCGACCGCTCGCACTACGAGGACGTGCTGGTGGTGCGCGTGCACGACCTGGTGCCGCCGGCCGTCTGGGAGCCGCGCTACGAGATCATCAACGACTTCGAGGAAGACCTCATCGCCGCGGGCACGACGATCGTCAAGTGCGCGATGTTCGTCTCGCTCGACGAGCAGAAGAAGCGTCTCGCGGAGCGGCTGGACCGCCCCGACAAGTACTGGAAGTACAACCCCGCCGACATCGACGAGCGCGGCTACTGGCCGAAGTACCAGGAGGCCTACCAGGCCATGCTCGACCGCACCAGCGTCGACGGTGCGCCGTGGCACATCATCCCCGCCGACCGGAAGTGGTTCAGCCGGCTCGCGATCACCGAGCTGCTCATCGAGGCCCTGGAGGCCCTGAACCTCGACTGGCCGCCCGCCGACTTCGACGTCGAGCACGAGAAGGCGCGGCTCGAGAAGGCCTGACCACTCCGCCCCGTCGGGTCCGACGGTGCCGGGCCGCTCGGTCCGACGGTGCCGGGCGGCGTCGACTGGGGGAGGAAAGGTCGCGCGGGGACGACCGCTCCCCCACAGCGCGTAGCGGGGGACCAGACGTCGCGCGGGGGACCACCGCTCCCCCACTGGAAGCGCGGCTTCTCGTGGGGGCTCGAACGCCGGAGCCGCGGATCGGCGCGGCGCGGGAGACGACGGTGCGGCAGCTTCCGCCTGCCGGGTCCGCGGACGCCGCGGTGCCTGGATCGCCGCACTAGGCGCCCTAGGCGGGTATGCATCGGATGCATACCCATCCCCCCGGAAACTGCCCTGAACTGCATCGATAGGGGTATGCGCGGCGCGCATAGCTCACCGACGCGACTTGGTCACCGATGGCGCGCGCCCGGCGCACCCGGACACCGGGGCCAAACCGCCCCGGCACCGTCGGGCCTACGCGAGGCGCTCGGCCCGGCGCTTGCCGGACCACAGCTCCTCGACGACGACCTGCACCAGCAGGGCGATCGCGCTCCACACCAGCGCGGCCAGCGGCGTGGCCCCCGCGGCGACGGCCGCGACGCCGGCGCCGAGCAGGGCCAGGGTGATGCCGACGGTGACGGCGCGGTGGCCGTCGAACCCGGTGAGGTAGGCGTCCATGATCTCGATCCCGAGCACCGCGACGGCCAGCGGGATGACGAACGCCGACGCGACCACCACGTTGCTCACGTGCGCCTCGTGGGAGATGCCCAGCGCCTCGACGTGCAGCCCGGCGCCGAAGGCGGCGATCGCCATGAAGATCGCGATGTGCCCGTAGCCCCACGCGAAGCACTTGTTGGTGTTGCGGACCAGCGCGTGGCCGACGGGGATCGAGAAGTAGATCCACCAGATCGACAGGTTGAGCACCATCGCCGCGACGCCGAGCACGGCGATGTCGAGGCTCCAGCCCTGCGCCTTGAGCAGCGCCTGCAGCGCGATGACGGTGCCGACCACGCCCTCGCCGAGGGTGATGATGGTGAGCAGGCCGTAGCGCTCGGCGATGTGGTGCGGGTTCCACGGGGTGCGCTGACGCCGCTCCGCGATGTACGGCCCGCCGAGCTCCACGACGTACAGGACCAGGCCGGCCGCGATGATCTGCCCCAGCGTCAGCGGCGCGAACGCCGTGATCAGCCAGCCGATCTGGGCGATCGTGATCGCGATGATGTAGGTGATCGCGGCGGAGCGGTACTGCGGCGAGGAGACGGCCACGCGGGCCCATTGCGCGAGCAGCGCCACGCGCATCACGACGTAGCCGATGACGAGCACCGTGTTGTTCGGCCGGTCGCCGGCGGTCACCGAGGTGAAGAAGGGCTCGATGCCGAGGGCCATGATGCAGACGCCGATCATCTGCAGCATGGTGACGGCGCGGAAGAGCCAGTCGTCGGTGTCGAAGGCCGAGGCCATCCAGGTGAAGTTGATCCACGCCCAGATCGCGGCGAAGGCGCAGAACCCGAAGCCCAGGAAGGCCGTGAAGTAGTGCGCCTCCGCGATCGCGTCGGCGAGCTGCACCCCGGCGAGGGAGAAGACCACCACGAAGGTGAGGTCGAAGAACAGCTCCAGCGTGGTGGCCGTCCGGCCCTCCTCGTGGGGGTCGCGCCCCGCCATCCGGGTCAAGCGGCGGCGCACCGCCGACGGTCCATCGGTCACAGAAGATCTCCTGCTCGTCGTCGTATTCGTGATCGCACGAAACGTCGATCATCGTAGGCCCGCCGGACCGCCGGCGCGCGCCGTTGTCAGCGCGTGGTGTAGCCGCCGTTCGCGAACAGCGTCTGGCCGGTGATCCAGTGGCCGTCGGTCGAGAGGAAGTCGACGATCGGCGCGATGTCCTCGATGAACGTCAGGCGGTTGCCCATGCCCTGCGACTTGTGGAACTCGACGCGCTCCGGCGTCTCCTGGCCGTAGAAGAAGGGCGTATCCATCGGGCCGGGCGCGATGGCGTTGACGCTGATCCCGCGGACGCCGAACTCCTTCGCCGCGGCGCGGTTGAAGTGCTCCACCGGCGACTTGCCGCCCGCGTACGTGGAGTAGCCGTCGGTGAAGGCGCCGAGCAGCGCGGTGACGATGGTGATGAGCGTGCCGTCGTCGTTCAGCGTGCGGCCCGCCTCCTTGATGAAGAAGTAGGCGGCCTTCGCGTTGATGTCCAGCATGGAGTCGTACTCCTCCTCGCTGGTCTCGAGGATCGGCTTGCGCAGCACCTTGCCGACGGTGTTCACGGCCACGTCGACGCCGCCGAACTCGGCGACGGCCGCGTCGAACAGCTCGGTGACCTTCGCGGGCGCGGTGAGGTCGCCCTGGAAGAGCAGCGCCTTGCCGCCCGCGGCCTCGACGGCGGCCGCGGTCTCGCGGGCCTCCGCCTCCGACGACGGGCTGTTGTAGTGCACGACCACGTTCGCACCGAGGCCGGCCAGGTGACGGCTGACCAGGCCGCCGAGGTTCTTGCCGCCACCGGCGACGACCGCGGTCTTCCCTGCGAGCTTCGTCATGGATGTCTCTCCTTCGTCGAGTTGGGATACCCTTTGCAATACCCAACGTACGCAGCAAACACACAAGCAACAATCGAATCTTTCCGAAGGATTCACCAATACTGCTTGTGGAATGCTGGTGGGGTGACCACGCCCGATCTTCGCCGCCTGGAGCAGTTCGTCGCCGCGATGGAGGAGCCCTCCCTCGCCGCCGCGGCCGCACGCCTGCACCTGAGCCAGCAGGCCCTCTCCGCCGCGCTCCGCCAGCTCGAGCGGGAGCTCGGCACGCCGCTGTTCACCCGCTCCGGGCGCCGCCTCGCCCCGACCGCCGCCGCCCGCTCCCTGTACGACGGTGCGCCGTCCGTCCTGTCCGGCGCCCGCCTTCTCGCGGCGCGGGCCCGGGCCGCGGGCGCGGACCGCCCGCGGGTGTTCGTCGTGGGGCGGAGTCCGGCGGTGACCGCCGAGGAGGCCTACGAGCTGCTCGAACCGCTCATCGATCGGCCGGAGTCGCCGTCGATCACCGTGCGGGAGCTGTTCCCGTCGGCGATGGTCGACGAGCTGGAGGCGGGCACCGTCGACCTGGTGCTGCGCCGGGGTGTCGCCCTCCCGGACCGGCTGGCGGGGGTCACGCTCACGTACCACCGGATGCGGGTCGCGCTGCACCACGACCACGACCTGGCCGGCCGGGAATCGCTGGCGCTGGCGGATCTCGCCGGCGCGCCCATCGTGGTGTGGGCGCCGCCGCACGCGTCGTTCTACACGGACTTCCTCGTCGCGCAGTGCCGGCGCGCGGGCTTCGAGCCGGACCTGCTGGTCAACCGCGTCCAGGGCACGCCGCCCGCGACGGCCGTCCTGACCTCGCCGCACGCGGCGGCCTTCGTCACCGGTCCCGCCGGACCGCGGTTCGGGGGCCGGGTCACCGTCGTCGAGCTCGACGACGCCCCGCAGGTCCCCGTCCAGGCGCTGTGGGCGCCGCACACGACGGACCCGCTGCGCGCGGAGCTGCTCGCCGCCTATCCCCCGGCGTGACCGCCCCGCCGGGTCACTGCGGCTTGCGGGCCGTGACGAACTGCCCCTGCCCGCTGACGGTCTGCTGCACGTCGACGAGGCCGTAGTCCCGCAGCCAGCCGGTGATCTCGTCCTTGCCGAACCAGCGGAAGCCGGAGACGCGTTCCGCGGTCGACGAGCCGAGGACCGACGTGAGCGGCGTCTGCAGCGAGGTGAACAGGGCCACCCGGCCGCCCGGCTTGGCGACGCGGCAGATCTCGCGGACCGCGAGCCGCGGCGCCGGGATCAGGTAGAGCGCGGCGAGGCACACCACGGTGTCGAACGTGTCGTCCGGGAAGGGCACCTCGAGGGCGCTGCCGCGCACATAGGCGACGCGGTCGTCGGTGTTGTCGCGCACCGCGCGCTGCAGCATGGCCTCGGAGACGTCGAGCCCGACGACGACGCCCTCGCCGCGCAGCTTGCGGGCCAACGGCTTCGTGTAGAGGCCGGGCCCGCAGGCGACGTCGAGGACCTTCTGCTCGCCCCGGCCGGTGAGCTCCTCGAGCAGCACGTCGGTGCGGCTGAGCGTGCCGCTGCCGCCGAGGCTGAACAGCCGGGTGAAGGCGGGCCGCCACGCCTTCTCGTACACCGCGGCCAGCGCCGGGTTGTGCATCAGCGCGTTGCTCAGGCCCGTCGGCTTCGCGCTGTCGGGGCCGAGGACGTCGAGGTAGCCGTGGCTGCGGTCGGGCTCGCGGCCGAGCCGGCCGGGGTCGAGGAGTGCCTCCACCCGGTCGAGTGCGCTGGTCATGCGGCCACGCTAGCGCGCCGCCCTCCCGGGCCGGGTCAGATCGCGGGCGCGACCCGGGCGAGGTCCGCTGCGATGTCGCGCTCGAGCAGGTGTGCGCTGATCGCGGTCGCGGCGACGGAGCCCGCTCCGGCCGCGACGATGACCTGCGCCATCGGGTTCACGACGTTGCCGGCCGCCCACACGCCCGGCTGCCCGGCGACCGCACCCATCGGGTCGACGGGGACCGTCGGGAAGGGCCCGGCGGCGCCGCGCTCGGCGCCCAGCTGCAGGAGCAGGTCGTCCTGCGGCACGAATCGCGGGCCGACGAAGACGGCCTCGCGCGGGATCTCGGTTCCGTCGGCGAGGCGGACGGCGCGCAGGGTGTCGTCCTCGACGACCAGGCCGGCCACGGCACCGTCGACGATGCGGGTCCCGCGCGCCTCGATCCGCGCCCGGTCGGCGTCGTCGATCTCCAGGCCGTTGGTGAAGAAGATCAGATCGCGGGACCACTGCGGGATGAGCAGCGCCTGGTGCACCGACATGGCGGGGTTGTCGCCACCGAGCACGGCGAGTGGCCGGTCGCGCACCTCGTAGCCGTGGCAGAAGGGGCAGTGGATGGCATCGCGGCCGAAGCGCTCGGCGACGCCGGGGACGTCGGGCAGTACGTCGGTGAGGCCGGTGGCGACCAGCAGGGTGCGGGCGCGCAGCACCTCGTCGCCGACGGTGACCTCGATCAAGTCTCCGTCCCGGCGCACGCCGGTCGCGGCGCCGGCGAGGATGCGCACGCCGTAGGCCTGCGCCTCGCGCCGGCCGATGGCGAGGAGCTCGGCGGGGTTCAGTCCGTCGTGGCCGAGGTAGCCGTGCATGTGCTCGGCCGGGGCGTTGCGGGGCGCGCCCGCGTCGACGACGGTGACGGCCCGTCGCGCCCGGCCGAGGACCTGCGCGGCGGTGAGGCCGGCGGCCCCGCCGCCGACGATGACGGTGTCCAGGATCTGCGTTGCGTTCATGGCTCCACCGTGCGCCGGAAACGACTGAACCGGCAAGTTCCCTTGCCGGTTCAGCAACGTTTTCGCTCGGGGCGAACCTACTTCGCGGGGTACTCGTAGATCCCGCGGCCCGACTTCTTGCCGACGTAGCCGGCCTCCACCAGGCGCAGCAGCAGCGGCGGCGCGGCGTAGGTGGGCTCCTTGTACTCGGCGTACATGGCGTCGGCGATGAACTTCACCGTGTCCAGGCCGACGAGGTCGGCCAGCTTGAGCGGGCCCATCGGGTGGGCGCAGCCGAGCATCATGCCCTTGTCGATGTCCTCGGCGGTGGCGAAGCCCGACTCGTACATGCGGATCGCCGAGAGCAGGTACGGCACCAGCAGCGCGTTGACGATGAAGCCGGAGCGGTCCGTCGCGCGCACGACCTGCTTGCCCAGCACCTCGGACGCGAACTGCTCGGCGCGCGCCGCCGCGGCCTCCGACGTCGACAGCGAACTGATCACCTCGACCAGCGGCAGCACGGGCACCGGGTTGAAGAAGTGCAGGCCCAGCACGCGGCCGGGGTTCTTCGTGGCGGTGGCGATGCGCTGGATCGGCAGCGACGAGGTGTTGGACGCGAGCACGGCGTCGGGGTCGGTGATGACCGCGTCGAGCTTGCCGAAGATCTCGGCCTTGACGGCCTCGTTCTCGACGATCGCCTCGACCACCAGCTGGCGGTCCGCGAAGTCGGCGAGGTCGGTGGTGAATTTCAGCCGCTCGGCGGCCTGGTCGCGCTCACGCTCGGTGATCTTGCCGCTGGACACCGCGCGGTCCAGCGACTTGAGGATGCGGGCGCGGCCGCCGGCCGCGAGCTCCTCGGTGGCCTCCCAGACCAGCACGTCGGCGCCCGCGCGCGCGGACACCTCGGCGATGCCGCCGCCCATCTGGCCCGCGCCGACGACGCCGACCCGCGAAACTGCTTCGCTCATAAGAACTTCCTAACGTAACAACGACTAGAGGTGAGACGGAGGTAACTCTGCAGGGGTACGCCCAGAACGTACCCACATACGCCACAGGCGGCCCGCGACGAAAGTCACGGACCGCCTGCGATCGGCTAGATTCCCGGAGAGGCGGGCCTGCCAGTTCCTAGTGGAACTGGCCCTCTTCGGTCGAGCCCTTGAGCGCCGCGGTGGACGTGTTGGGGTCGACGGTGGTGGCGATGCGGTCGAAGTAGCCGGCGCCGACCTCACGCTGGTGCTTGGTGGCGGTGTAGCCACGCGCCTCGGACGCGAACTCGCGCTCCTGCAGGTCGACGTAGGCGGTCATGCCCTCGCGGGCGTAGCCGTAGGCCAGGTCGAACATCGAGTGGTTGAGGGCGTGGAAGCCGGCCAGCGTGATGAACTGGAAGGTGAAGCCCATCGCGCCCAGCTCCTTCTGGAACTTGGCGATGGTCGCGTCGTCCAGCGCCTGCTTCCAGTTGAAGGACGGCGAGCAGTTGTAGGACAGCAGCTGGTCCGGGAACTCGGCCTTGACCGACTCGGCGAACTTCTTGGCGACCTCGAGGTCCGGAACGCCGGTCTCCATCCAGATCATGTCCGCGTAGGGCGCGTAGGCCTTGGCGCGGGCGATGCACGGCTCGATGCCGTTCTTGATGTTGTAGAAGCCCTCGGCGGTGCGCTCACCGGTCACGAACGGCTTGTCGCGATCGTCGACGTCCGAGGTGATCAGGGTGGCGGCCTCGGCGTCGGTGCGCGCGATGACGACGGTGGGGGTGTTCGCCACGTCGGCGGCCAGGCGGGCCGAGGTCAGGGTGCGGATGTGCTGCTGGGTGGGGATGAGCACCTTGCCACCGAGGTGGCCGCACTTCTTCTCCGAGGCGAGCTGATCCTCCCAGTGGGTACCGGCGGCACCCGCTGCGATCATGGCCTTCTGCAGCTCGTAGACGTTCAGGGCGCCACCGAAGCCGGCCTCGCCGTCGGCCACGATCGGCACGACCCAGTTGTCGACGGACTTGTCACCCTCGACGCGGGCGATCTCGTCGGCGCGGAGCATGGCGTTGTTGATGCGACGCACGACAGCCGGCACCGAGTTGGCCGGGTACAGCGACTGGTCGGGGTAGGTGTGGCCCGAGAGGTTCGCGTCACCGGCGACCTGCCAGCCGGAGAGGTAGATCGCCTTGAGGCCGGCGCGCACCTGCTGCACGGCCATGTTGCCGGTGAGGGCACCCAGGGCGTTGATGTAGGAGCCGTCACCCTTGGTGACGCCGTCCCACAGGATCTCCGCGCCGCGGCGAGCGAGGGTGTTCTCCTCGACGACGCTGCCCTGCAGCTCGGCGACCTGCTCGGCGGTGTACTCGCGCGTGATGCCCTTCCAACGCGGGTTGGTGTCCCAATCCTGCTGGATCTCGGCGGCGGTCCGCGGCTGTCCGACGGTGCTCATTGGCTCCCCGTTCTTCTCTGCGTCGATGTGGATCTGATCGGCCACCGGGAGGCTGAGCGAGGGCTATCGCTAACCCGATTCGCTGTCCCGGCGTTGCGCCTTCGCCTACTGTGCCACACCTAAAGCCGCAGGCCAAGGCGGTCGGCGATGCCAAAGCAAGCCATGAAATCACACCGATCCTGCTAATCCTGCGAAGGTCCGCGGCGGGCGTCGGCGAAAAAAGTACGCCCGTACTGGGAGTTTGTCGGCGCGAGGCGCCGGGCCTCTCGACCCCATTCCCGACGGTCCGCCGCCGCGCACCGCTCGTCGCCGGTCCATCGTTGTGACACACCTCACTGCAAAGCTCCGCCCGAACGCTCGTAACCCGTCGGTAGCTGCGGCTCCGCGACTAAACTTCGCCGCATGTCCAAGACCTTCGTGGGGGCACGACTCCGCGGCCTGCGCAAGGAGCGCGGGCTGTCGCAGGCGTCCCTCGCGGAGGCGCTGGAGATCTCGCCGTCGTACCTGAACCAGATCGAGCACGACGTGCGGCCGCTCAGCGTCCCGGTGCTGCTGAAGATCACCGACGTCTTCGGCGTCGACACCTCCTTCTTCAACTCCCAGGACCAGACGCGGCTGATCGCGGAGCTGCGCGAGGTCACGATGGATGTCGACGCGCCCACCAGCACCGACGAGCTGTCCGAGCTCGCGCGCGACCACCCCGGCTTCGCCCGCGCGATGGTCGCCCTGCACCGCCGCTACCTCGGCGCCGCCGATCAGTTGGCCCAGGTGACGGACGGCCGCAACGATCCGGGGGCCCGCGGAAGCATCCCGAATCCGCACGAGGAGGTGCGGGACTTCTTCTACCAGCGGCAGAACTACTTCCATGAGCTCGACGTCGCCGCCGAGGAGCTCACCGCGCGGATGCGCATGCACAACGCCGACGTGCGCACCGAGATCGTCACCCGACTCGAGGCCGTGCACAACGTGTCGATCCGGCGCCGCGTCGACCTCGGGGAGACGGTGCTGCACCGCTACGACCCCCGCACCCGCGTGCTCGAGATCAACCGCCACCTCTCGAGCGGGCAGCAGGTCTTCAAGATGGCGGCCGAGCTCGCCTACCTGGAGTGCGGCCGGGAGATCGACGCCCTGGTCGACGGTGCCGGCTTCGGCTCCGACGAGGCCCGCGCCCTCGCCCGGCTGGGTCTCGCGAACTACTACGCCGCGGCCGTCGTGCTGCCGTACACGCAGTTCCACGGTGCCGCGGAGGAGTTCGAGTACGACATCGAGCGCCTGTCGGCGTTCTTCTCGGTGAGCTACGAGACCATCGCGCACCGCATGTCGACGCTGCAGCGGCCCAACCTGCGCGGCGTGCCGCTGTCCTTCGTCCGCGTCGACCGCGCGGGCAACATGAGCAAGCGGCAGAGCTCCACCGGTTTCCACTTCTCCGCCTCCGGCGGCACCTGCCCGCTGTGGAACGTCTACGAGACCTTCGCGTGGCCGGGCAAGATCATCACGCAGATCGTCGAGATGCCCGACGGCCGCAACTACCTGTGGGTCGCGCGCACCGTCGAGCGGCGGGCGGCGCGGTACGGCCAGCCCGGCAAGACATTCGCGATCGGCATCGGCTGCGAGCTGCGGCACGCGCACCGCCTGGTCTACGCCCGCGGACTCGACCTCTCCGACGCCAACGCCACCCCCATCGGCGCCGGCTGCCGCGTCTGCGAGCGCGCCGGCTGCCCCCAGCGCGCCTTCCCCGCCATCGGCAAGGCCCTCGACATCGACGAGCACCGCTCCACCATCTCGCCGTACCTCGTCCGTTGAGGACGTGTCCTCGACATCCCCGCCGACCGCTCCACCAACTCCCCCCTCCCTCGTCCGCTAGCTCCGCCCTCCCAGCCCCGGCCCGGAAGTGAACTTCGTTCATATCTCTCTCCCGGCGGCGCTCCGCAGGCGGTAGCGTCGAGTCATGACACCCCGCGTGACTCCCGGCGGACTCCGCCAGCTCGGCCCCATCAACTACGCCATCGCCAAGATCGGTGCGAAGGCGATCCGCGCCGACGACATGCACCTGTTCTCCACCCTCGGCCGCACCAAGCGGCTGTTCGTCGGCTGGCTCGGCTACTCCGGAATGCTCATGCCCTTCGGTGCGCTCAAGCGCTCGGAGTCGGAGACGGTCATCGTCCGCGTCGCCTTCCTGCGGGAGAACGCCTACGAGCTTGGCCACCACCGCCGCATCGGCGCGCAGGCCGGCCTGACGGACACGCAGTTCGAGCGCATCTTCGACGGCTCGGGCTGGGACGAGCGCAGCGCCGCGCTGCTCGACGTGGTCACCGAGCTGGTCGAGGACAAGGCGGTCACCGACGAGGCCTGGGCCCGCCTCGCCGCGTTCTACGACGAACGCAAGCTGGTGGAGATCGTCATGCTCGCCACCAACTACGACGGCCTCGCGACCGCCATCGACGTCCTCGGCATCCAGCCCGAGAAGGCCTGATCATGCGGGTGCACAAGGTGATCCCGAACATCGCCGTCGACGACATCGCCGCCGCCCGCGGCTTCTACGCGGACTTCCTCGGCCTCGGCGACGAGGAGTTCAACCTCGGCTGGGTCGCCCGCTTCTCCTCCCCCGACCACGGCGCCAGCGTGCAGCTCGTGACCGGCGACCGGACCGCGGAGATCGACTCGGACCTGTCCGTGATGACCGACGACGTCGAGGCGGCCTACGCCGAAGCGCAGCGCTCCGGCTACGAGATCGTCCACCCGCTCACCAGCGAGGAGTGGGGCCCGCGCCGGTTCTTCGTCCGCGCCCCCGACGGCACCGTCGTCAACGTCGTCGGCCACCCGCACTGACCGCTCACGATGTCGAGTTCTGCGGCACCACAGGTGCTCAGGAGCACACGTGACGCCGCAGAACTCGAATTCGTGAGCTACTCGCGCGCCGCCAGGTAATCCGGTCGATGGGCGTCGGCGGCGAACGGCTCACCCAGCCCGTTCGACACCGCGTTGAACACGACGAACAGGTTCGACCGCGGGTACGGCGAGATGTTCCCCGCGGACGCGTGCAGGCAGTTGCAGTCGAAGTACAGCGCGCTGCCCGCGCCGCCGGTGACCTGCTCGATCCCGTACTCGTCGGCCATCGCGGCGATGTCGCGCTCCTCCGGCGTGCCGAACGGCGGCCGATAGGACTTGAGCGACTCGCGGTGGTACTCGCCGGGCGTGCGCCCCACGCAGGAGACGAACCTGCGGTGCGAGCCGGGCATGATCATCAGCGAGCCGTTGAACGGGGTGTTCGGCGTGAGCGCCAGCGAGACGCTCACCGCCCGCGGCGTGGGCATGCCGTCCTCGGCGTGCCAGGTCTCGAAGTCGCTGTGCCAGTAGAAGGGTCCGCCGGCGAAGCCGGGCTTGAGGTTGACGCGGCTCTGGTGCACGTAGACGTCGTCGCCGAGCAGCTGCCGGGCGACGCCGGCGATCTCCTCGCGCGCGATGATCGACGCGATCCTCTCGCTCAGCTCGTGCACCGCGAAGACCGACCGCACGCTGCCGTCGGAGGTCTCCCGGATCACCCGCTCGTCGGAGCCGAGCCTGGTCGTCACCGCATCGATCTCGGCGCGCACGTCGCGGATGTCGCCGGCGTCGAGCACGCCCTCCACGCTGCGGAAGCCGTGTGCGGCGAAGTCGTCGACGGCACCGTCGGGCCAGGGCCCGGACCGTCCGGGCCAGACGACGGGGTCGGGTCGGTCGTGGATCTCGCTCCGGTCGACGCGCGTCGGGTAGTGGTCGGTGAGCGTCGCTGCGTGGGTCATCTATTCCTTCCGTCCGGGCAGTGCGTTCCACTGCGTGCCTCACGGCGCGGACGTCCCCGACGGTGACCGATGCCCCTTCTCGACCCGGCGCCGTGGCAACGCCACGCCGCGGTCCCGACCCTGCCAGGGTCCGGCACGAGTGTCCAACTCGGCTGGAAGCGCACGGCGGCCCGGCACCGTGGATCGGTGCCGGGCCGCCGGGAAGCGCGATGCCTAGAGGTTGATCATGTGCCCCGCGAGGCCGTGGATCGACTCCTGCAGCGCCTCCGACAGCGTCGGGTGCGTGTGGACGTTGCGGGCGAGCTCGTTGACCGTGAGGTCCCACTTCTGCGCGAGGGTCAGCTCGGGCAGCAGCTCGGAGACGTCGGGGCCGATGAGGTGGCCGCCGAGCAGCTCGCCGTACTTGGCGTCGGAGACCAGCTTGACGAAGCCGACGGGCTCGCCGAGGCCCTGGGCCTTGCCGTTCGCCGAGTACGGGAAGGTCGCGGTCTTGACGTCGTAGCCCTCGTCCTTGGCCTGCTGCTCGGTGAGGCCGAACGAGGCGACCTGCGGCTGGCAGAAGGTGGCGCGCGGCATCATGCGGTAGTCACCGAGCGCCTGCGTCTCCGCACCGGCGATGGTCTCGGCGGCCACGACGCCCTGCGCCTCGGCGACGTGCGCCAACTGCAGCTTCGCGGTGACGTCGCCGATGGCGTACACGCCGGGCACGTTGGTCCGCATGAAGTCGTCGATGGCGATGGCGCCGCGCTCGGTGAGGGCGACGCCCGTCTTCTCCAGGCCGAAGCCCTCGACGCGCGGCGCGAAGCCGATCGACGTGAGCACCTTCGAGACCGTGATCTCCCCGGCGCCCTTCGGGCCGGTGTACTTCACGACGACCTGCGAGCCCTGGTCGTCGACCGACTCGACCTTGGTGGAGGTCAGGATGTTCACGCCCAGCTTCTTGTACTGCTTGGCGATCTCCTTGGAGACGTCCGCGTCCTCGTTGGGCAGCGCGCGGTCCAGGAACTCGATGATGGTGACGTCCACGCCGTAGTTCTTGAGGACGTACGCGAACTCCATGCCGATGGCGCCGGCGCCGACGATGGCGATCGACTCGGGCAGGTCGCGGGTGAGGATCTGCTCCTCGTAGGTGACCACGTTGTCCGACAGCGTGACGCCCGGAAGGAGGCGCACCGTCGAACCGGTGTCGATGATGATGTTGTCGCCCGTCACCGTCTGGTCGCCGACCTGGATGGTCTTGGCGTCGACGAAGGTGCCGTAGCCGTTGATCTCGGTGATCTTGTTCTTCTTCATCAGGAAGTGAACGCCCTTGACGATCCCCTCCGACACCTTGCGGCTGCGGTCGAACGCCGCCCCGAAGTCGAACGAGACGTCACCGGAGATGCCGAACAGCTGCGCCTTGTGCGTGAAGGTGTGCGCCAGCTCGGCGTTCTTCAGGAGCGCCTTCGACGGGATGCAGCCCACGTTCAGGCACACACCGCCCCAGTACTTCTCCTCGATGACCGCGACCTTCTGCCCGAGTTGGGCGGCGCGAATAGCGGCGACGTAGCCTCCTGGGCCGGCGCCGAGTACAACAGTGTCAAAGTGATCAGCCACGGCTTTCAGCCTAGCCCTAGTGTGGAGTCCATGGACCAGTACGCATGGCTCGAAGAAGTGGAATCCGCCACTGCCCTGGATTGGGCCCGGGAACGCAACGCCGCGAGCACCGCGCGCCTGACCGGACCGAGGTTCGACGAGCTCGAGGCGGGCGTGCTCGCCATCCTCGACACCGACCAGCGCATCCCCTACCCGGTGCGCCGCGGTGAGTACCTGTGGAACTTCTGGCGCGACGCCGACCACCCGTACGGCCTGTGGCGCCGCACCACCCTCGAGTCCTTCCGCACCGACAGCCCCGAGTGGGACGTCGTCATCGACGTCGACGCCCTCCGCGAGGCCGAGGGCGAGAACTGGGTCTGGGGCGGGGCCGCCGTCCTCCGCGCGGAGTCGCCCGACGGTGCGCGGTACGACCGCGCGCTCGTCTCCCTCTCGCGCGGCGGCGCCGACGCGACGGTGGTGCGGGAGTTCTCCATCTCGCGCCGCGAGTTCGTCGACGGTGGCTTCTCCCTCCCGGAGGCGAAGAGCCGGATCTCGTGGATCGACAAGGACACCGTCTACGTGGGCACCGACTTCGGGCCCGGCTCGCTCACGGATTCGGGGTACCCGCGGCTGGTCAAGCGGTGGCGCCGCGACACCCCGCTGGGTCACGCGGACCTGGTCTACGAGGGCCATCACTCGGACGTCTCGATCGGCGCGGGTTACGACGACACCCCCGGCTACGAGCGGCATTTCGTCTCGCGCGCGATCGACTTCTACAACAGCGAGATCTACCTGCTCTCGCCGGACACGCTGGCGCTGGAGCGGATCGACGTGCCGACGGATTCCGATGCGGACGTGCACGAGTCGCGGCTGCTGGTGCGCCCGAAGTCCGCGTGGGAGCTGCCCACCGGGACGGTGCCCCCGGGTGCGTTGGTGGCCTTCGACTTCGAGGCCTATCGGGCGGGCTCGCGCGAGTACAGCACCGTCTTCACCCCCGACGCGCACACGGCCCTCGCGGGGTATTCGTGGACCAAGTCGTACCTGCTGCTGTCGACGATGCGGGATGTGCGCTCGGAGCTGCACACGCTCGAGCCCGGCACGTGGGAGAAGCGGGAGACCCGCGGCTTCCCGGAGCTGGCCGAGATCGGCGTGTACTACACCGATCCGCGCGAGGGTGACGAGATCTTCGCCACCGCCAGCGGTTTCACCCTGCCGCCCACGCTGCTGCACGGGACGGCCGGCGGCTCGGTGGAGCCGCTGAAGTCCGCGCCGGCGTTCTACGACGCCACGGGCGTCACGGCCGAGCAGTTCTTCGCCGCCAGCGACGACGGCACGCAGATCCCCTACTTCGTGGTGCGCAAGCCGGCTGAGGGCCCGCAGCCGACGCTGCTGTACGGCTACGGCGGCTTCGAGGTCTCGCTGACCCCGGACTACACGGCGGTGTCCGGGACGTCGTGGATCGAGCGCGGCGGCGTCTACGTGCTGGCGAACATCCGCGGCGGCGGCGAGTACGGACCCGACTGGCACACGGCCGCTTTGAAGGAGCACCGGCTGCGCGCCTACGAGGATTTCGCCGCTGTCGCGAAGGATCTCGTGGCCCGCGGCATCACGACGCGCGAGCAGTTGGGCGCGCAGGGCGGCTCGAACGGCGGGCTGCTCATGGGCGTGATGTACACGCGGTACCCGGAGCTGTTCGGCGCCATCGTCTGCCAGGTGCCGCTGCTCGACATGCGGCGCTACCACCAGCTCCTCGCCGGCGCGTCGTGGATGGCGGAGTACGGCGATCCGGACGATCCCGCGCAGTGGGCGTACATCAGCGAGTACTCGCCGTACCAGAACCTGCCGGACGGCCCGGGCGATCTGCCCGCGCTCCTGGTGACCACGTCGACCCGCGACGACCGTGTGCACCCCGGCCACGCCCGCAAGTTCGTGGCGGCGCTGCGGGAGCGCGGCATCGAGGTGGACTACTACGAGAACATCGAGGGCGGCCACGGCGGCGCGGCCGACAACAAGCAGGCCGCCTTCAAATCCGCCCTCGCCTACGAATTCCTGTGGCGCGAGCTGGGAGGCGAATGATGCTCGCAGCATTCTCGATCAGCTCGATGGGCGGGGACCAGAGTGCCGACGGTGGCGTCGCCGCCGCCGTCGCGGAAGCTGTCGCCATCGTCCGCGCGTCCGGCCTACCCAACGAGACGACCTCGATGTTCACCACCATCGAGGGCGAGTGGGACGAGGTGATGGGCGTGATCAAGGCGTGCGTCGACCGCCTCGCCGAGAGCGCCCCGCGCGTCTCCCTCGTGGTCAAGTGCGACATCCGGCCCGGGCACACCGGCCAGCTCACGGCAAAGCTGGAGCGGGTCGAGCAGCACCTCCGGGATTCCGGGCGATGACGCTCCGCTCCGTCGAGCCGCAGCTGTTCGTCGCCGACGTCGTCGCCGCGGTCGCGTACTACGTCGACCGCCTCGGCTTCGAGGCGCGGTTCGTGCACGGCGAGCCCGCGTTCTACGCGCAGGTGGCGCGGGACGGGCTGGCGCTCAATCTCCGCCATGTCGACGAGCCGGTGATCCCGCCGGAACTCCGGGACCGCGAGCACCTGCTCGCGGCGACCTTCGGCCTCGCCTCCGCGGCGGATCTCTCCGCGCTGGCGGACGAGTTCGCCGCGCGGGGCGCGGAGATCGCCGAGCCGCTGACTCGGCAGCCGTGGGGCTCCGACACCGTCACCGTCCGCGACGCGGACGGGAACCTCTTGCTGTTCGCGGCCCCGTCGGACTGATCCGGCGGACCGTCACCGGCGTTGCAGTCGGGCCTCGATGCCGAACGGCTCGTCGAGGGCGAAGCGGCCCGGGCCCGCGCCCGCGAGGGCCAGCAGCACCAGGAGCAGCAGCCACTCGGGGCTGTAGAAGAACCGGCTCAGGAATCCGGTGACCGTGGTGGACGCCTCGGTCGCCGCGGGCCAGACCGAGTAGTAGATCGCGCCCACCATCGTGACCGCCAGCCCCGCGGCCGCGAACCGAGTGAGCAGCCCGAGCACCAGCAGGGCGCCGAGGACCAGCTCCGCCCACGCCGTCACGGTCGACGCGAGGTCGGGTTCGGGGATCCTCCACGCGGCGAAGTCCGCGGCGAACCGCTTCGGGTTCGCAACCTTCCCCCATCCGCTGAGGAAGAACATCACCCCGACGCTCGCCCGCGCCACCAGCAACCAGATGTCCCTCGTCGTGTTCACGCCCCCGAAGGTACGGAAGACGAGCCCCCATCGCAGCGCGCCATGCGGCAGTGGACTCGCCGGCTTCACGTGAAACCCCAGCTCGTGCCATACTGTGACGCATGTTGCTCAAGAGGCGTCAGGTGCTGGTGGGACTTGCTGCGCTGCCCGCCGCCGCGGTCGCCACGTCGCTGACGGTCCCGCACGCCGCCGCAGCGGACGCCGACAAGGCGCTGCTCGACGCCGCCGTCGCGGCCGCGCCGACGGCCCGCGAGGTCATCACGGTGGCGGCACCGTCGTTCTCCTCGACGGACGTCCAGGTCTCGGCGTGGGCACTGCTCGCGCAGGGCTGGACCAAGGTCTACGGGCCGGTCCCCGGCAAGGTCGGGCAGCAGGGCATCGGCGAGGGCAAGGACGGCGTGCCCCGCACCCCGTTCGGCGTCTTCAAGCTCGACCTCGCGTTCGGCCGCCAGGACAACCCGGGCACTACCCTGCCCTACACGAAGGTGACGAATCAGCACTGGTGGGACGGGAACGTCAACTCCCCCACCTACGACCGCATGGTCGTTCAGGCCGCCAGCCCCGGGCCCGAGAGCGAGAACCTCTACGACATCGGCCCCGTCTACGACTACGCCGTGCACTTCGACAACAACCCCACCCACACCCCGGGCAAGGGCGGCGCGATGTTCCTGCACGTCACCGACGGCAAGCCGACGCTCGGCTGCGTCGCGATCAGCCGCGACGGCATGATCACTCTGCTGAAATGGCTGGCGCCCGCGCACAACCCGGTCCTGGTCACCGGTCTCGCCGGCTGATCCGCGGTACCCGGCCGGCGCACAACCTCGGACGGTGGGCCGGCGAGGCCACGGAGTAGGGCCATAGGCGTGGGGTGTAGTCGCGCAGAGAAGTGATGCGCCCCGCGCATACCCTGGAAAGCCCTGGTCGAAGGCAGAATTCGACGATCGGGCTATGCGAAAACTGCATACCCACCACGGATTTCCTCGCACGATCACCGATTCCGTCCCGAACGACGTCCACGCGCGAGGCTATGCAGTTCTTGCATAGCCCGATCGTCGAGATACAGCGCTGACCAGCACATTCACAGGGGATGCGCGGGGCGCATCACTTCCGTGCGGGACTACCCACCGGCGCCGCGGACTCGGAGCCGATGGCCCTCAGCCGCGCGGCACGGACTGCGCGATCCACCCCGACAGCGCGGGGATCACCGCACCGGGCGAGAGGATCCACTGGTTGTGCCCCAGCGGATCCGCGATCCGCCGGTGCACCGACGACGGGAACTTCTCCCCCACGAACCGCGACTGCCGATCCGAGACGAGCTCGTCGCCGGCGATCGCCACGGTGAGCACGGGCGTCCTCGTCCCCGCCAGACGCGCCTCGTAGTCCACATCCGCGCCGGCGACGTTGAAGTCGCCGGTCTGCACCAGGTGATCGAAATCGGCCACGATCCCGGCGGGCACCTCGCCGAGCCCGTCCGGGCCGGACCAGTGGCCCCGTCGGGCGGCGGCGCGCGCGGCGACGGACGTCCCGATGCGGCGCGCGGTCCCCGACAGCCCGTCGAGCTTGTAATACCCCGTGCCGCAGGCGATCAGGATCACCCCGGCGAGATTCCGGCGGGCCCGCGCCGCGTACATGGCGCCCATCAGCCCGCCGAGGCTGTGTCCCAGCAGGATCCGCGGCGCGCCGGGGAACTTCTGCCGGGCCAGCGCGGAGACGGCCGGGTAGTCCTCGACCACCACGTCCTGGAAGCCGTGCTTTCCCCCGGCGCCGCGGGGCCGCGAATCGCCCTGTCCGCGCAGCTCGGCGACGACGGCGTTGAACCCGGCGTCGATGAGCCCGCGTCCGAAGTCGTCGAAGTAGCCGGCGGGCACGTTCACGCCGGGCCAGATCATCAGCACGGGCGCCGTGGGATCGGGGCCGCGGAAGATCCGGACGGGATTGGTGGTGCCGTCCTTGTAGGTGAGCGTCGCGACGGTGGGCCGCGCCGTCGACGTCACCAGGCGCGCCGTTCCGCCCGCCGCGCGGCCACGGCGCCCAGCCCGCCGAAGATCAGCCCCAGCAGGGCCAGCGCACCGCCGACCGCGGCCTCGGTCGCGATCCACGGCGTCAGGCTCTTCGTCACCTGCGCGAGCGCGGCGTCCACCACGGGGCTGAGCCCGCCGGTCCCGCTGCGGCTCGACACGTACGACGGTGCCGCCACGCACAGCATCCAGGTCACGCCCGCGGCGACGGCGACGCCGAGCCCCAGGTAGAACATCATGAAGCCGCGGCGATGCGCGGCCAGCAGCGCGAGCAGGGCCGCGGCGAGCGCGGCCAGGGGCGCGATCCACGCCGCCGACCGGATGGTGTCGGCGACGGACGCGTACCGTCCGGCCCGGAACAGGTCCCGGTTGGCGCCGGTCCCGGACAGGTCGATGGTGACCCGCTCCGGCACGGTCACCTTCACGTTGTTCGCGGCCGCGACGTCGCGGATCATCGGCGCGAGGTCGATCTCCGCGGTGGTCGCGCCGCGCAGCCGCTGCTCGGCGGTGGGCCGCACCAGCAGCCAGGTGTGCACCTGGCCCACGGCCTCGGTGAAGGCGCCCGGGAACTGCGGGCCGTGCACGTAGGTCGAGACGTAGGGCGTGATCGCGTCGAGCGGCGGCCGGGCGTCGCCCTGCTCGGTGAGCAGCCGCTGCACCTGCTGGGCGATCTCCTGCGCCATCGCGTCCTGCACGGCGCTGTCGCGACCCAGCGGCTCCATGAGCTTCATGAACTCGGCGCGGTCGAGCACCGTGTTCTTCGCCCACGCCGCGGGGACCGCCACGAACGTGGCCGCGATCGCCACGAGAACGAGGAGGAAGGCCGTCAGAGAACGCACGGCGACAACGGTACTCGACGGTGCCGTCGGCCCCGGTCGACTCGGGTCACCGTCAGTCGCTGATCAGGTCGCGACCGCGCCCGACGATGAGCGGGTCCGGGCCGGCGGCCAGGACGTCCATGTCCTTGTTGTCGTAGTCGAACTTGTCGAGGATGTAGCGCATGGCGTTGAGGCGGGCGCGCTTCTTGTCGTTGCTCTTCACCACGGTCCACGGCGCGTAGTCGGTGTCCGTCGCGGTGAACATCTCCTCCTTCGCCGCGGTGTAGCCGTCCCACTTGTCCAGCGAGGCGAGGTCCATCGGCGAGAGCTTCCACTGCCGCACGGGGTCGATCTGGCGGATAGCGAAGCGGGTGCGCTGTTCGAGCTGGGTCACGGAGAACCAGAACTTGGTGACATCGATGCCGTCCTCGACCAGCATCTTCTCGAACAGCGGGACCTGATGGGTCCAGCGCTCGTGCTGCTCGTCGGAGCAGAAGCCCATCACCCGCTCGACGCCGCCGCGGTTGTACCAGGAGCGGTCGAACAGGACGATCTCGCCCTTGGTCGGGAAGTGGTCGATGTAGCGCTGGAAGTACCACTCGCCGGCCTCGCGCTCGGTGGGCTTGACCAGCGCCACCACGCGCGCGCCACGGGGGTTGAGGTGCTCCATGAAGCGCTTGATGGTGCCGCCCTTGCCGGCGGCGTCGCGGCCCTCGAACACGATGACCAGCCGCTGCCCGGTGTCCTTGACCCAACGCTGCAGCTTGAGCAGCTCGATCTGCAGCAGGCGCTTGTCCCGCTCGTACTCGGACCGGGCGAGCCGCTCCGAGTACGGGTAGCCCTCGCGCCAGGTGTCGACGACGTGCCGCTCGGGGGTGAGCAGCACCGGATCGTCGTCATCGTCGTCGTTCACGGAGAAGCCCTCGGTCGCCCGCAGGTCGACGATCTTCTGCAGCGCCTCGCGGCCGCTGACCGCGCTCAAGTCGATGCCCACGGGCAGGTCGAGATCCATCACGCGCCGAAGGCTACGGGCAGGCGCGGACCGGCGGGTGAACGTCGCGTGAACGCGCGGTGCCCTGTGATCGGTAAACTGTGCGGAATGCCCACCACCGCCAACCGCGGACGCCGGCGCGCCGAACACCTCGGGCCCGAGCGCCGCCGCCCCCAGGTCCTCGACGCCGCGCTGGAGATCGCCGCGCGCGACGGGCTGGCCGCCGTGACCATCGGCACCGTCGCCGACCGTCTGCAGGTCACGCGCCCCGTCATCTACTCGTGCTTCCCGGACCGCGTCGCGCTCATCACCGAGCTGCTCGACCGCGAGACCGAGACGATGATGACCTACGTCCTCACCTCGCTGCACAACGCGCACGGCGAGGACCCGGAGACGGCGTTCATCATCGGCATGCGCGGCCTGCTGGCCGCGGTCAACGAGCGCGCCGACACCTGGCAGCTGCTGTTCTCCGGCGTCACCGACCCCGAAGTCGTGCACCGCGTCCGCGGCGCCCGCGCGACCCTGGCGAAGCAGGCCGAGGAGTGGATCCGGCCCGCCCTCATCCGCTGGTGGGACATGCAGGACCTCGACGAGAAGCTGCCCATGCTCATGGAGCTGTTCGTCTCGGCGTGCGAGGCCGCCGTCCGGTCCATGCTCGCCGGCCGCCCCGACGACGCCGGGACGCAGTGGCGCGGCGACTCCGAGGGGATCGGGAAGTTCTACGGCTCCGCCGTCTACCGCGCCTTCCACGGCGCCTGACGGTCCGCCGTCACCTCACCGGTGACGGCTCCACGCCGCCCAGAGGGCGGCGTACCGTCCGCCCGCGCTGCGGAGTTCGTCGTGCGTGCCCTGCTCGACGATGGCGCCGCGCTCCATCACCAGGATCCGGTCGGCCCGGGCGGCCTGGCTGAGACGGTGTGCGACGACGAGGGCGGTGCGCCCGGCGAGCGCGGCCTGCGCGGCCTCCTCGAGCAGGTCGGCGTCGGCGCTGTCGGCGTCGGCGGTGGCCTCGTCGAGGATCGCGACGGGCGGGTCGAGCAGCACGAGGCGGGCCAGCGCGAGCTGCTGCTCCCGCTGCGGGGTGAGCGCCTGTCCGCCCGCGCCGACGACCGTGTCCAGCCCGGCATCGAGCAGGGACACCCACTCCCGCGCGCCCACCCGCTCCAGGGCGGCGTGCAGCTCCGCGTCCGACGCCGACGGCGCCGCCATCCGCAGGTCCTCGGCGAGCGTGCCGGCGAAGACGTGGACGTCCTGCGTGAGCAGCACCGGTGCAGCGGAATCCGGCAGCGTCGCGAGGTCGGTGCCGCCGATCCGCACCGCGCCCGCGTCGGGCACGTGCACGCCCGCGATGAGCGCGGCGAGGGTCGTCTTCCCCGCGCCCGACGTGCCGACCACGGCCACCGTCTCCCCCGGTTCGAGGCGCACGGTGACCCCGTCGAGCACGCGGCGCCCGCCGCCGTACCCGAAGGCGACGCCGTCGACCTCGACGCTGGGCGGCCCGGCGCTCGTGTCCACCACGCCCGACGGTGCCGGTCCCGACGCCTCGTCGTCGGCCACCCCGATCACCCCGACGATGCGGGCGAGAGAGGCCCCCGCGGACTGGATGTCGTCCATCACCAGCAGCAGCGCGCCGATCGGCCCGAACAGGCGTAGGAACAGCAGCATCGCGGTGGTGACGGCGCCGACGGTGACGAGGTCCCCGTCGACGAGGGCGAAGCCGAGCACGAGGATCGCGGCCATGCCGACGAACTCGGCGAGGTTGACCCGCCCGAAGAGCCGGTTCTGCACGACCCGCGCGCGCATGGTCCAGCGCACGACGCGCCACGAACCGTCGCTGACCCGCAGGCTCGCGCGGTCCATGAGGTCGTAGGCGTGCACGGTGGGCAGGCCGCGGATCGACCCGAGCATGTGGTGCGCCCGCTCCGCCATGGCCGCCCGCTCGGAGCGGTAGACCGGCGGCGCGACGCGCACGTACATCCGCGCGCCGAGCACGTAGACCGGCAGCACCACCACGACCACCAGGAGGAACCGCCAGTCGAGCGCGGCGAAACCGGCGACGGTCACGGCGACGGAGAAGCCGGACCGGGCGAGCGCGGGCACGCCGCGGGAGATGGCCTGGCTGACCGCGCCGACGTCGTCCGTCGCGCGGGAGACCAGGTCGCCGGACCCGGCCTCCTCGACCCGCGACTGGGAGAGTCGCAGCGCCGCACCGACCATCGACTCGCGCAGCCGGGCGAGCGCGGTCTCGAAGACCTGCGCGGAGAGGGCGATACCGAGGCCGGTGAACACCGCCGAGGCGATCGCGGCGGCCGCCATGAGACCGCCGATCCGCAGTACGTCGGGGTAGCCGCCGCCGTCGATCGCGACGTCGACCATCGCGCCGAAGCCCCACGGCACGGCCAGCCCGAGGGCGGCGCCCACGAGCAGGACCACGAACACGAGGGCGAGGGCGCCGCGCTTCCCCGCGAGCAGGCCGCGGGCGAAGCGGAAGGTCTCCGCCCCGTCGGCGATCGGCAGGGCTCCGGTGGCGCCGGTCGTGGTGGGGGCGCTCATGCGCGGACCTCCGCTCCGGCGGGGCTGACGGTGAGCACGGTGTCGGCCGCGGCGATCAGCGTCGGGGAGCCGGTGAAGACGACGGTGGCGAGGCCCTCGCGGGCCGCGCCCAGCCGGTCGGCGATCGCGGCCTCGGTGACGGAGTCGACCGCGCTGGTCGGGTCGACGAGCACCAGGGTGCGGGTGTCGGTGGCGAGTGCGCGGGCCAGCGCGACGCGCTGGCGCTGGCCGCCCGAGAGCAGCCGGCCGGCCTCGCCCACGGAGGTCTGCAGCCCGTCGGGCAGGACTTCCAGGACGTCGTCGCAGGCGGCCGCGAGGAGCGCCGCCGCGACCCGGTCGGGGGCGCCGCCGGCGGCGACGTTCTCCTCGACGGTGCCCTCGAACAGGGTGGTCGCGTGCGGCGCGACGCGCACGGTCCGCAGCGCCACGGGCTGGGTGAGCGTGTACAGGTCGGTGCCGCCGACGGTGACCCCGGCGCCCGGCCGCGGCGCCCCGGACCGCGCGAGCAGCGCGGTCGCGGCGGCGGTGGTCTCGGCGCCGCACACCACGGCGGTGACCCCGGTGGGCGGGAACTCCAGGTCGACGACGCCCTCGCCCGCGGGGACGCCGGAGAGCCGCACGGGCACCTCGTCCCCGTCGTGCGCGTGCAGCACGCCCTCGTCGCGCGCGAAGGGCGCCTGCAGCACCATGAGCACGCGCTTGGCGGAGGCGTTGCCCGCCACCCAGAACTTGCCGAAGTTGGTGCCCATGGCCTGCAGCGGCGCCATCACCACCTGGGTCAGGCCCACGACGGTGATGAGCTGGCCGACGGTGAGGTCGCCGTGCACGGTCTGGACGCCGGCGAGCACGCCCACGAGCACCACGAAGGCCGCGGCGACGGCCTCCATCGCGCCCACGTAGGCGCCCTCGGAGCGGCGGGCCTTGATGACGGCCGCGAGGGCGCGGGCGCTCGCCGCCCGGTACCGACGGTCGGCCTCTGCCTCGGCGTGCATGCCCTTGACCACGCGGAATCCGGCGACCAGGTCGGCCGCGGACCCCGCTGCCTCGCCGGCGGCCCGCTGCTCGGCCTCGCTGCGGGCGCGCAGGGCGCCGCCCGCCTTGTCGAGGCACCACAGCATCGCGGGCGCGCCGAGCAGCACGAGCAGGCCCAGCTGCCAGGAGATCGACAGGAGCACGACGCCGCAGAAGACGATCGCCGCGAGCTCGCCCACCGGGTAGAGGCCGAGCGCGACCGACATGGCGAGGCGCTGCACATCGGAGGTGGCGATGGAGAGCAGCACGCCGGGCGAGTGGCCGCCGCCCAGGCCGCGCGGGTCCAGGATCCGGTCGGTCACCTGGGTGCGCAGCCGGTGCTGCACGGTGTTCATGCCGAGGAAGCCGATGCGCGAGCCGAACCGGAAGCTGAACGAGAGGAAGGCGAACAGGACCGCGAGCACGAGGACCCAGCGGATCGTCGCCGCCCAGTCCCCGGTCTGGATGGCCCGGTCGATCGCGAGGCCCATCACCACGGGCACCAGCGCCTCGCCGACCTGGTGGCCGATGATGAGCAGGCCCGCGGGCAGCGTCCGCGACGGGTTGCCGAACATGGTGCGCAGCACCAGCTGCCGCGGCGTGGTGCCGGCGTCGACCGCGAGCGGCCGGTGGTCGGGCTGCTGCTCGGGCGCCTCGAAGAACACCGGCAGCCGGCTGCCGGTCCAATCCGCCACCCTCAGCTCCGCGCGGACTCGGTGAGCCGGAACGGGCCCAGCACGGTGCGCAGCTTGTTGCGGGTCTCGGCCAGCTCGGCCTGCGGATCCGAGGCCCCGACGATGCCGCCGCCCGCGTAGGCGCGCAGCCGCGCACCGTCGAGCTCGGCGCACCGGATGCTGACCCGCCAGTGCCCGTCGCCGTTCGCGGCGGTCCAGCCGACGGCGCCGGCGTAGAAGCCCCGCTCGCCCTCGATGTCGGCGATCGCGCGGGCGGCGGTCCGCCGCGGGAAGCCGCAGACGGCGGGGGTGGGGTGCAGCGCGAGCGCGAGGTCGAGCGCGCTGGTCGCGGGGTCGGCGAGCCGGCCCTCGATCTTGGTGCCGAGGTGCCACACGGGCCCGGCCCTCGTCACCGACGGTGCGGCGGGCACGTCCAGTTCCGCGCACAGCGGCGCGAGCGCGGCGGCGATCTCGTCGACGACGTAGGCGTGCTCCTCGCGGTCCTTCTCCGAGTCCAGCAGGCCCTCGGGCGTGGTCGCAGTGCCGGCGAAGGGATGGCAGAAGACGGTGTTGCCCATGCGCCCGACGAGGATCTCCGGGCTGGAGCCCACGAGCCAGCGGCCGCGGTAGGCGTCGCCGGCGGCGGCCAGGTCCACGGCGAAGGCGTTGCCCTCCAGGTCGCGCTGCTCGAGCGCGGCCGCCACGGCGAGCGGGTCGAGCGGCGCGGCGGCCTCGAAGTCGACGGCGCGCGCGAGCACCACCTTCTGCAGCTCGGAGTCGTCGATGAGCGCGATGGCACGGCGCACCCGGTCGACGTGCTCGGCCGGCTCGGGGTGCTGGGCGGTCTGCGTCAACGTCGGCAGCTCGGCGGCCGTCCCGGCGGGAGCCGCGGCCACGTCGCCGAAGTGCTCCGGCACCGTCAGCGCGGCGGGATCGGCCAGGTCGAAGGGCAGCGCGCCCACCACGGCGGGGACCGTGCCGGCCCGCAGCGCGGCGGCCGCGGCGTGCGGGTCGGTGAACGCCCCCGCGCTGCCGCGCGCCGCGAGGCGCTGCCCGGCGGCGGTCAGCAGGAAATGCGGATGGTCGCTCTCCCCGCTCGTGCTCGCCGTCATCGCAGTGCCTCCAGAACCTTGTCCGTAGTCTCCACTCTGCCGCATCGGCCCGCCACATAGGTGAGCGCGTTGGCGTGATCCTCGGCGGAGAAGTCGGCGACGGCGTCGCGGACCACGTAGGGCTGCACGTCGCGCATGAAGGCGTCGAGCGCCGTGGTCATGATCCCGATGTGGGCGTAGATGCCCGCGATGACCAGCTGATCGCGGCCCCATGCCCGCATCCGCTCGGCGAGATCCGACTTGGCGAAGGCGCTGTAGCGCCACTTGGTGAGCAGAACGTCGTCGTCGGCCGGAGTCAGCTCGCCGATGATGTCCTGGTTGGCCGTCTTGAGGCCGGGGCCCCAGAAATCGGTGAGCAGCGCGCGCTCCTCGGGGTCCTGGTCGCCGGGCTGCGCGGTGTACACCACGGGCACCCCTGCGGCGCGGGCCGCGGCGCGCAGCGCCACGATGTTCGGCACCACGGTGCGCAGCGGCTCCGCGTCGCGCTCGAACGGCCCCACGAAGTGCTCCTGCATGTCGTGGATCAGCAGGACGGAGCGCGCCGGGTCGACGGTCCAGTCGACGGTGTCGGGGCACTCGATCTCGGGCAGGTCGTAGACGACCGTCTTCGGCAGGCTCACAGCTTCTCCTCGTCCTTACGCCCGACGAGGTCCGCCAGCGCGCGCCGCAGTTCGCGGCGACTGATCTTTCCGACGCCCGTCGTGGGGAATTCGTCGACGAACTCCACCCGGTCGGGCACCTTGTACTCGGCCACGCCGCGGGCGCGGACGAACTTCTTCAGCTCGGGCACCGTGGGCCGCTCGCCCCCGGTCAGCACCACCGCGCACGTGCGTTCCCCGAGGAACTCGTCGGCGACGGCCACGACGGCCGCGTCGATCACCAGGGGGTGGGCGATGAGGTGGTTCTCCACCTCCTCGGCGGCGATCTTCTCGCCGCCGCGGTTGATCTGATCCTTGGCGCGGCCCTCCACCACGAGGTGCCCGCTCGGCAGCCGCCGCACGATGTCGCCGGTGCGGTAGAAGCCCTCGGCGTCGAAGGACTCGGCGTCGACGCCGCCCAGGTAGCCGCGGATCGTGTACGGCCCGCGGGTCCACAGCAGCCCGGCCTCGCCCTCGGGGACGGGCGCACCGTCCTCGTCGAGGACGCGCACCTCGTCGTCGGGCGAGATGGCGCGGCCCTGCGTGCCGAGGACGAGCTCCTCGGGGTCGTCGTCGCGGGTGTAGTTGACCAGGCCCTCGGCCATGCCGAAGACCTGCTGCAGGCGGCAGCCGAGCTCCGGGGTCACGCGCCGCGCCGCCTCGGGCGGGAACTTCGCCCCGCCCACCTGCAGCACGTCCAGGCTGCCCAGGTCGGCGGTCGAGCCGGGCACGGCCTGCAGCCACAGCATCGCGAGCGGCGGGACCAGCGAGGTCATGGTCACCTTCTCCGCCTCGATCAGCGGGAAGGCCTTCGACGGTGCCGGGTCCGTCCCGAGCACGACGGTGCCGCCGGCCCACAGCACGCCGAGGATGCCGGGGCTGCTCATGGGGAAGTTGTGCGCCACGGGCAGCACCACGAGGAACCGTGCGCCGGGCCCGAGCCCGCAGATCTTCGCGGACTCGCGGACGGAGTACAGGTAGTCGGCGTGGGTGCGCGGGATCAGCTTCGGCACACCGGTGGTGCCGCCGGAGAGCTGCAGGAACGCCAGCGATTCCGGGGCGACGGTGACAGGTGCCCCGTCCGCGACGTCACCCGCGAAGGGCAGGTCGTCGACGACGAGGATCTCGGCGCCGGTCTCCGCAGCGACCTCGGCGGCCAGCGCGCGGTGGTCGAAGCGGTTGATGGTCGCCGCGGTGATCATGGCCTTCGCGCCCGACGTCTGCACGAAGTGCACGAGCTCGCTGCGGCGGTGCGCGGGCAGCGCGAACACGGGGACGGCGCCGATCCGGAAGAGCCCGAACAGCACGGTGACGAACTCGGCGGTGTTCGGCAGCTGCAGTACCACCCGATCGCCTGCGGCGATTCCCGTGGCGCGCAACCCTGCGGCGGTCACGGCGGCCGCCGTGTCCAGCTCGCGGTAGCTCAGTCGCACCGCGGCACCGGCGACGTCCTGCGCAACGAGCGCCTCGGCGTCGCCGAAGCGTTCTGCTGCCTCGGCCAGGAAGGACGCGAAGGTCTCGTCGGTCCAGTGGCCCGCCGCGCGGTAGCGCGCGGCGAACTCCTCCGGGAAATAACGGGTCTCGGTGCTGGTCATACGGTGGCGCCTCCGTCGACGGTGAGTACCTGCGCGGTCACGTGCCGCGCATCGGGCGAGAGCAGGTAGTCGATCGCACCGGCGATGTCGTCGGCGTCGGCGATGCGCCCCAGGGGGATCCCCAGCCGGTGCCGCGCCAGGTCGCCCGCGATCGCGGCCTCCGCGGCGGCGGCGCCGCCGAAGGCGGTCTGCATGGGCGTGGCGGTGGAGCCGGGCGCGACCACGTTGATCCGCACGCCGCTGCCCGCGAGCTCGAGGGCGAGGGTCAGGGTCGCGTTGTGCGCCGCGGCCTTCGACGCCCCGTAGGCGCCGAGGCCGACGCGCGGGCCGTTCCCGGCGTTGGAGCCGACGACCACGGCGGCGCCGGCGCCGCGCTCCGCCATCCGTCGGGCGGCGGCGGTGAGCACGTGCACGGTGCCGGTGAGGTTCACGGCCAACGCGGCGGCCCAGTCCTCGGCCGCGGTGTCGAGAACCGGTCCGGCGACGAGGATTCCCGCGCAGTGCGCGAGCGCGTCGACGGGGCCGCCCGCCTTCTCGGCGGCGTCCAGCGCCGCGGCGACGGCGTCGGCGTCGGTCACGTCGAGGACGTGCGAGGTGGCGGTGCCGCCCGCGTCGGCGACGGCGCGGGCGGTCGCGACCAGCCCGTCGGCGTCGCGGTCCGCGAGGGCGACGGGGCCCCGCCGCGCGAGCCGCAGGGCGGTCGCTGCGCCGATCCCGGAGGCTGCGCCGGTGATGAATGCGTGCATGTCTGCGTCCCCCGGGTCAGCCGAGATAGGCGCCGGAGTCGCCGAGGATCTTGGCGGCGGGATGCTCGGCACCGTCGGCGGTGCGCACCGTCTCGACGATCAGCGCGGGGTTGCCACCGCGCCAGGAGTCCTGCCCCGCCACCACGGCGATGCCGTCACCGTCGGGCACGCAGACGCGGCCCGGGGTGCCCCCGTACCGCTTGGTGGACACCGAGGCGCCGGTGATCGCGAGCCGCTCGCCGCGGAAGACGGTGTGGGCGTTCGGGTACGGATCGGACTGCGCGCGGATGAGCCGCTCGATCGCATCGGCGGGCCACGACCAGTCGATGGCGCTGTCCGCGTCGGAGCGCTTGTGGAAATACGTGGCGGCGGCCGGGTCCTGCGGGATCGGCTGCGCCGTCCCGGCTTCCAGCTCGCCGAGCGACCGGGCCACGAGCGGGCCGATCAGGTCGACGGTGCGATGGAACAGGTCGACGGTGCGGTCGTTCGGGCCGACGGCGACGGACTCCTGGGCGATGATGGGCCCGGTGTCGAGGCCCTCGTCCATGAGGTGGGCGGTGACGCCCACGTGGGTCTCGCCGTTGATGAGCGCCCAGATCAGCGGCGAGAAGCCGGCGTACTTCGGGAGCAGCGAGTCGTGGATGTTGAGGGTGCCCAGGCGCGGCATCGAGTAGATCGACTTCGGCAGCCAGGTCCGCCAGTTGTTGGCGACGATGATGTCGGGCTCGGCGGCCGAGACCGCCTCGAAGAGGGCCTCGTCGGGCTTCTTGGCGAGGTGCACGGGCACGCCGCGTGACGTGGCGAGCTCCTCGACCGAGTCGTTCCACATCATCTCGTACGGGTTGTTCGAGACGGGGTGGGTCACGGCGAGCGCGACCTCGTGGCCGGCATCGAGGACGGCGGACAGTGTGCGGTGGCCCCAGGTCTGGAAGCCGAAGGTGACGACGCGCATCATGCTCCCTTCGCGACGGTGGTCAGGCGGGTGTCGGCGGCGAGCCCGTCGAGGATCTCGCCGGCGCGGACGGCGACGTTCGACAGCAGCGTCGATCCGAGGCCGTGGGTGGATTCGGTGGCGCCCTGGACGTACAGGCCGTCGAGCGGCTCGCCGTCGATGGCCAGCACGTAGTCGCGGCCGACCTGCATCCGCTCGGGCGCGACGTCCCAGCCGGCGAGCACGTCGGAGACGCCGATGGAGCGGAAGCCGGTGGCGCACACGACGGCCGAGTAGTCCTCGCCGGTGGTCTCGCCGGCGATCCGGTCGCGCAGCGTGACCCGCACGCCGGTGTCGGACGCGACCGCCGAGGTCACGACCGTGGCGGGGCGCATCAGCAGCCGACGATGGCCGCTCACCTTCTCCTGGTACTCGACGGCGTAGAGCTCGTTGATCAGCTCGATGTCGACGCAGCCGTAGTTGGTGGTCGCGTGCCGGG
The DNA here is from genome assembly GCF_037148755.1 of Tsukamurella sp. USMM236. Taxonomy (NCBI): domain Bacteria; kingdom Bacillati; phylum Actinomycetota; class Actinomycetes; order Mycobacteriales; family Tsukamurellaceae; genus Tsukamurella; species Tsukamurella sp. USMM236. The sequence goes on along the minus strand of NZ_JBBCSS010000003.1, from coordinate 446,133 downwards.
CCATCAGCTCCTCGCGGACGTCCGCGGGCGCGTCGTAGAAGTCGTCGACGGCGTCGGGATCGAAGACCCGGTTGGCGTACGGGCTGTCGTCGGCGGGCTGGAAGCCGTAGGAGTTGTAGACGCTCTCCACCACGGCGTTCGGGTAGCTCCGGTGCAGGTACTGGGCGACCTCGGCCGCGCTCTGCCCGCCGCCCACGACGAGGAAGCGGTGCGGCGCTTCGACATCCAGGTCGGCCGCGGCGAGGTGCTCGAGCAGCCGGTGGTTGTGGAACAGGCGCGGGCCGGCGGCGGCCCACTCGGGCAGCCGCTCGCGCAGTCCGGTCGCCACCACGACGGACCGGGCGCGCAGGGCGCCGTCACCGTCGGGACCGGTGAACCGGACGAGCCATCGCGCACCGTCGACGGCGCCGTCCACGCGCTCGACGGCGGTCACCGTCGTGCCGTAGTCGATGCGGGCGGCGACGCTCTCGGCCACCCAGGAGAGGTAGTCGGTGAACTCCACCCGGGTCGGGAAGAAGGTCTGGTGGTTGATGAAGTCGACGAGCCGGCCGCGGGCCTCGAGGTAGCTCAGGAAGGTGAACGGGCTGCGCGGGTTGCGCAGCGTCACCAGATCCTTGAGGAAGGCGATCTGCATCGTGGCGCCGTCGAGGAGCATGCCGGGGTGCCAGGCGAAGGCGGGTTTGCGTTCGAGGATCGTCATCGACAGCGGCGGCAGGCCCGTCCGGTTCCGCTCATCGAGGGCCGCGGCGAGCCCCAGATTCGACGGTCCGGCCCCGATCCCGACCACATCGGCGATCGCGTGCTGCTGTCCCATGTATCTCCCTCGTCGACTATCTAGATAGGATAGGCATACCTGAAAGTAGAGACCATTCGCCAGTCGTGCGAACGTCTGTGTCCATCGACACAGGCGCCCTTCGAAGAGGAGAAACCGTGTTCGGGTCATCCCGCATCACTCGCACCGCCCTTGCCCTTGCCGCCGCTACCGCCCTGGTCACGGGCGCCGCGGCGTGCGGATCCGGCTCGTCGACCGACGAGCACGCACAGCACGACGCGGGCTTCCCCGTGTCGATCACCTCCGCGCTGGGCACCACCGAGATCAAGGCCCGCCCGGAGCGCGTGGTCACGCTCGGGTGGGGCAGCACGGAGGCCGCGATCGCGCTCGGCGTGACGCCCGTGGGCATGCGCGACATGTCCTCGGAGCTCGGCAAGGACGCCGGCGGGATCATGCCGTGGGTGCAGGAGAAGCTCGGCGACGCGAAGCCGGTCCTGCTGCCGGAGTCGAGCAAGTCGCTCCCGCTGGAGCAGATCGCGGCCCTCAAGCCCGACGTGATCCTGTCGGTCCAGGCGGGCCTGACCGCGGACCAGTACGCGCAGCTGAGCAAGATCGCGCCGACGGTCGCGCAGCCCGGCCGCAACTGGCAGACCTCGTGGCAGGACCAGACGACCCTGGTCGGCAAGGCGCTGGGCCGCGAGGCCGAGGCGAAGACGCTGATCGCGGACACCGACAAGCGCATCGCCGAGGTCAAGGCCGCGCACCCGGAGTTCACCGGGAAGACCGTGGCGGCCGCCAGCGGCACCACCCCCGAGAGCCTCAACTTCTACTTCGACACCGACCCGCGGGTGATGCTGCTGCAGAGCTTCGGCTTCACCGTGCTGCCCGAGCTGACCGCCCTGCGCGAGGCCACGCCCCCCGGCAAGTTCGCCGCGCCGGTGAGCTGGGAGAACGTCCCGAAGTACAACGCCGACGTGCTGACCTCGTGGTACCTCGACCCCGCCAAGCGCGAGGCCACCGAGGCCAACCCGTCGTTCGCGAGCCTGAAGGCCGTGCAGCGCAAGTCCTATGTCGCCCTGACGGATCCGCCGCTCGTGTACGCCGTCAGCTCGCCCAACGTGCTCGACCTGCCGTGGCTCCTCGACCGCTACGTCCCCGCCCTGTCGGCCGCGGCGAAGAACGCGGGCTGATCCCGCGCGGCGCCGCCGGGCGGCTCCGTCCGGCGGCGCCACCGCGTCACAGCCCCGCGGCCTCGAGGGCCTGCTCGTAGAGGTCCGTCGCCTCGTCGCGGGACTTGCCCGCGGCGAGGGCGTCGGCGAAGACGGCGCGTAGCTTCTCCTCCCCCGCGGCCTCGAAGCGCTTGGTCCACGCCTCGGCGTCGTGCCGCCAGTACCCGACGACGTCGGCGCGGTCGCGCGCCCACCCGAGGCCGCGCACGTGCTTCTTCGCCGCACGGGTGTCGGCCGCCTCCCCGGCCAGCCAGAGGTAGCCGTCGGCCGGCAGGTCGACGGTGCGGAGCACCTCGGGCAGGCGGCTGAGCGCGGCGCCGTTGCCGCTGCCGATCACCTCGATCACCTCGGTACCGGGACGCTCCGGAAGGTAGGCGATCTCGCTGCGGTCGAGGACCTCGGCGATGACGGTGACGTCGACGCCGGCGGGGGTCCCCTCCAGGATCCGGGCGAGCGCGGGCAGCGCCGCGAGGTCGCCCGCGAGCACGTGCCGCGTGGCCTCGGAGGCGGGGTCGTACCAGGAGCGGGGGCCGGCGGCCAGGAGCCGCCAGCCCGGGCGGGCGGCGCGGAACCAGTCGATGGCGGGACCGTGGCCGTGCTCGGCCACGTCGACGAGCATGCGGCGGGTCGCCGGATCGTAGGCGCGCACCGAGTAGTTGCGGTGACCCAGGCTGCGCTCGGGATCGGCGACCTCCCAGCCCCCGAGCGCGCCGGGGTCGTCGGAGGGGCGGGCCGTCAGCTCGGTGCCGTCCGGCGAGAAGTAGAAGGCGATGGACTCGTCACCGGGCGCGATGGGGACGTAGCCCCCGGCGGTGCCGTCGCCCACCTCGAACTCGAGGCGCAGCAGGTTCTCCGCGACCTGCGCGGTCGCGGTGAGGGTCAAGACGAAATCGTTCCACTTCATGGGTCACTCCGATAGGTCGGGCAGCGGCGCGAAACGCGCTCGCTCCGCGGCGAACAGGACGGCGGTCTTGTGCGGGAGCTCGATGACGCCGAGCCTGGTCATGCCCAGCGCGGCGCTCACGCCGACGGCGGCGGTGTTGCGCGCGTCGGGTTCGGTGAGCATCCGGCGACAGCGCGGCTCGGCGCGGAAACCCGCGTCGATGAGGGCCGCGCCGATGCGGGCGCCCCAGCCGTGGCCGCGGTGGGCGGGCGAGCCGATGGCGAGGTGCACGCCCACGTCGTACGGGTCGGACTCGTAGCACCGCGCGACCACGTCGGCATGGGCGCGATACAGCTCCACGTAGGCGATGTCGACACCGCCGTGCGCGACGATCGCGGGAGCCGTGTGGCCACCGTCGAGCTGCCCGATCAGGTGGGTGCGCCAGCGCTCGCGGGGCCACGCCTGTCCCCACGCCGCCGCCACGGCCGGGGTGTTCATCCAGCCGTGCACGAGGTCGACGTCGGCGGAATCGGGGTCGACGACCCGCAGGTCGAAGCCCGGCAGGTGCAGCGCGGCGAGGAAATCGCCGATGGGCGGATGCTCGCGGCCCTCGAGCCGGCGGCCGACCGCGGCGTGGTCCAGCATGCACAACCCCCAGTAGCGAAGTGTAGGCTTACCTACCTGATCGCACCGCAGATTACCCCAAGGAGACGGTTTCCGATATGTCCACCTCCCCGCTGACCGCAGACCGCGTGCGCGCCGACGTCGCCGAGTTGCTGCAGGTCCCCGCGCAGTCGATCGCGGACGACGACAACCTCTTCGACCTGGGTCTGGACTCGGTCCGCGTGATGACGCTGATCCAGCGCTGGCGCGACGCCGGCGCCGCCGAGCTCGAGTTCCCCGACCTCGCCGAGCAGCCCGAGCTCGCCCATTGGCAGCGGCTCGTGGTCGGCGAATGAACCCGTTCGACGAGCCCGACGCGGGCTTCCTCGTCCTCCGCAACCACCTCGAGCAGCGCTCGCTGTGGCCCCGTTTCGCCGAGATCCCGGCGGGCTGGACCGTCGAGTTCGGCCCGTCCTCGCGCGAGGACTGCCGCACGCACATCGAGGCCGCGTGGACGAACCTCCGCCCACAGCGCGCCGACCTCCCCCGCTAGCCACCCACCGCCCAGGAGCCCCCGACGTGACCCTCGCAGAGGCCGCCCCCTCCCCGGCATCGGCCGGCACCGACGCACCGATCCTGCTGCCGCTCACCGCGGCCCAGCACGGGATCTGGAACGCGCAACGGCTGGAACTGGACTCGCCGTACTACGTGGTGGGCGACGTGCTGGAGATCGTCGGCGACCGCGCGGTCGACCTCGGCGCCCTGCGCACCGCGATCACGCGCACCGTCGCGGAGGCCGGCAGCCTCCGCCTGCGGGTGGTCGAGACCGAGGACGGCCCGCGGCAGTGGATCGACGACGGTACCGTTTCCGAGCCGATCGTGGTGGACCTGCGCGGCGAGCCCGACCCGCGGGCCGCGGCCGAGGCCGCCGTGGCCGCGGAGCGCGCGCGACTGGCGGCGCACTGCACGGCGATGACCGACCGCGACCTCTTCGCCTTCCGCATCCTGCGCCTGTCGGACACCGAGGTCTGGTACACCCAGCTCGGGCACCACCTCGTCTTCGACGGCTACTCCGCCGCGATGCTCTCCCGCCGTGTCGCCGCGCACTACACGGCGCTCATCGGCGGGGCGGAGCCGCCGAAGTCCCCGTTCGGCTCCTTCGCCGAGTTCGTCGCGGCCGATCAGGAGTACCGCGCGAGCGAGCGGCACGAGGCCGACCGCGCCTACTGGCGCGACGAGCTCACCCCGCTGCCCGAACCGCCGGAGCGCCCCGGCTTCGACGGCCCGGCGAGCGAGGTACTCACCGCCCGCACGGAGCTGTCCCCCGAGATCTTCGACGCCCTGCGCCGGGTCGCCGACGAATCCGGCACCACCTGGGGCGAGGCCCTCATCGCCTGCTACGCCGCCTTCCTGCACCGCTCGCTCGGCGAGTCCGACGTGGTCTTCGCGATGCCGCTCATGTGCCGCAGCGGCGGGGTCGCCCTGCGCACCCCCGCGATGGCGGTGAACGTGCTGCCCCTGCGCCTGCCGGTGCGCGCCGACGACCGGTTGGCCGACCTCAGCGCCCGCGTCGCGGAGACCATGCGGCGCATGCGCGCCCACCAGCGCTACCGCGGCGAGGACCTCCCCCGCGACCTGGGCTCCCCCACCGTCGGGGCGCTGCTGCACGGACGGGGCATCAACCTCAAGGCCTTCGACCTCACCCTCGACTTCGCCGGCTCGGCCGGCACGATGCGCAACGTGGCGGGCGGCCCCCCGGAGGACTACGGGCTGAGCGTCATCCCCACCGGCAACGGTGGGCTCCTGGTGGGCTTCGAGGTCGACGCGCGTTCCGCGACGCACCAGCAGGTAGAGGGCCGGCTCGACGCCGTCGTCACGCTCATCACCGAGCTCGCCTCCCCCGCCGCGCCCGCGCTCGGCGAAGTGGAGCTGCTCCCCGCCGGCCTGCGCGAGACGCTGATCGAGCGCTCCCGCACACCGGAATCCGCGCACCCCGTCCAGGACGTCCCGGCCGCGCTGGAGGCGCAGGCCCGCCGCGATCCCGCTGCCCTCGCCCTCGTCCACGGCGACGACCGGCTCACCTTCGGCGAGCTCGCCGATCGGGTGCACCGCACGGCCCGCCTGCTCCGCGCGGAGGGCGCGGGTGCCGACGACGTGGTCGCCCTGGCGTTGCCGCGCGGCGTCGACCTGGTGGTGGCGATCCTCGCGGTCCTCGACGCGGGCGCCGCCTACCAGTACCTCGACCCGGCGCACCCCGCCGCCCGGCACGCCGAGCTGGTCGCGGACTCGCGGCCCGTACTCCTGGTCGGCGTCACTGGTTCCGCTGCGCCCGAGGGGATCCCGCAGCTTCGGCTCGACGATCCGGCGATCGGCGCGCGGCTCGACGAGCTGTCCGGCGCCCCGCTCAGCGAGTCGGAGCTCGCCGCGCCGCGGGACCCGGACCACCTCGCCTACGTCATCCACACGTCCGGCTCCACCGGTCGGCCGAAGGGCGTCGCGGCTCGCACCGGCGGGCTCACGAGCCTGCTGCGACACCACCGCGCGACGCTGGCCGATCTGGCGACGGCCCGCGACGCCGAGCGCCGCCTGCGCTGCGCGCACACCTATTCGTTCTCCTTCGACGCCTCCCTCGACCAGTTGCTGTGGCTGCTCAGCGGCCACGCGCTGCACCTGTACTCGACCGAGACCGCCCGCGACGCCGACGCCCTGCTGGCCGCGTACCGCGCCGACCGCATCGACGTCGTGGACACCACCCCGTCGATGGCGGCGCCGCTCATCGACGGCGGGCTGCTCGACGGCGAACACCGGCCGTCGCTGCTGATCCTGGGCGGCGAGGCGACCGGGCCCGCGCTGTGGCGCCGGATCGCGGCCGCCGGCGTGCCCGCGGTGAACGTCTACGGGCCCACCGAGGCCGCCGTGGACGCCACCACCGCGGTCGTGGCCGGGGAGACCCCCGTCATCGGGCGCGCCGTGCCCGGCACCGCCGCCTACGCGCTCGACGGTGCGCTGCAACCGGTCCGGGACGGAGAGATCGGCGAGCTGTACCTCGCCGGACCGCACCTGGCACGCGGCTACCTGAACCTGCCCGCGGCGACCGCCGAGCGGTTCGTCGCGGACCCCTTCGGCGAACCCGGCTCCCGCATGTACCGCACCGGCGACCGCGTGCGGTGGGCTGGGGACGGTGGCTACGAATACCTGGGACGCGGCGACGGCCAGGTGAAGATCCGCGGCTACCGGATCGAACTGGCCGAGGTCGAGACCGCTCTGGCCGCCGTGTCCGGAGTGACCAGCGCCGCCGCCGTGGTCCGCACCGACGCCGGCCGAGACCGCCTCGTCGGCTACGTGACCGGCTCGGTGACCGCCGACGGCGTCCGCGCCGCACTCGGCGAGGCCGTGCCCGACCACATGGTGCCCTCCGCCGTGGTCGTGCTGGACGAGCTGCCGGTGACGATCAACGGCAAGCTCGACCGCGCCGCCCTGCCCGCGCCCGCCGTGCAGACCGCCGGCCGGGCGCCCCGCACCGACCGCGAGCGGCTGCTCTGCGCGGTGGTCGCGGCCGCCTTCGACGTCCCCGAGGTGAGCGTCGACGACGACTTCTTCAGCCTGGGCGGCGACAGCATCAGCGCCATCACGGTGTGCAGTGAGCTCCGGACCCAGGGGCTCGACGTGCGACCGCGGGACTTCCTCTCCGGCAGCAGCTTCGCGACGCTGGCCGCCGGCGCCGCCGAGACCGCCGCGCTGGACGAGGGCCCCGTCGTCCCCGCCGAGGGCGAATTCCCCGCGCCGCCGATCGTCGCCGCACTGCTGGATCTCAACCCGGACTCGCGAGACATCGCTGGCTACGCGCAGTGGATCGCCCCCGAGCTGCCCGTCGGAGCCACGCTCGAGACGGTCCGGACGGCACTGCAGGCCGTCGTCGCGGCGCATCCCGCACTGCGGCTGCGTCTCTCGGGCCCATCGATGCTCACGATCGACGAGGCGGCCCCGCCCGTCGAGGTCACCGCGGGCGACGGCACCGTCGACTCCGCGGCGGCCGAGCTCGCCGCCGAACTCGACCCCGCCGCCGGTGCCGTGCTGCGCGCGCGGATCGTGCGCGGTGACGACACCCCGGACCGGCTGGTCCTGGTGATCCACCACCTCGCCGTCGACGGCGTCTCCTGGCGGGTGCTGCTGCAGGACCTCCCGCAGGCGCACCGGGACGCGGCCGCGGGCCGCGCGCCCGCCGTCCGCGCCGAGGCGACGCCCTGGCGCGCGCACGCCCTGGCCCTCGCCGAACAGGGCGAGAGCGGCACGTACCGAGGCGAAGTCGACCTGTGGCGGGCGACGCTGGACGACGCCGAACGGCTCGGCGGGCGGCTGCTCGACCCGGCCGTCGACCGCGTCGCCACCGCGGCGGTCACCCGAACCCGGACCCCCGCGCCCCTCGCCGAGCCGGTGACCTCCGGGCTGGCACGGGCGTACCGCGCCAATGCCGAGGAGACGCTCCTGGCGGCCCTCGCCCTGGCGCTCCGACTGCGGCGCCGCCGCGCCGGGCTCGCCCCGCGCGCGGCCGCGGCGGTCACCGTCGAGGGGCACGGCCGCGAGCAGGTGCTGCGCTCCGCGGATCTCGCCCGGACCGTGGGCTGGTTCACCGTGGAACACTCCGTCCGCCTTCCCGTCCCGCTCGACGACGCGGAGCTCGACGACGCCCTCGCGGGCGGCGCCGCGGCCGGGCGGCTCGTCCGCGCCGTCAAGGAGGCCCGCCGCGGCGTGCCCGGGCAGGGCATCGGCTACGGCGTCCTCCGGCACTTGGACTCCGAGGCGGGGCCGCTGGGCGCCGCGCCGGACGTGGTCTTCAACTACCTCGGCCGGTTCGCCGCGCCCGACGACGGCTGGCGGCTCCCCGGCGACACCCCGTTCGCGGTGCTCGACCCGGCCACGAAAGCGCTCGAGCAGGTGCTCGCCATCAACTGCTTCGACGGCGCCGACGGGCTCACCGTCGAGTGGACCGCCGCGGGCGGCGTGCTGGACGCCGCCGCGGTCGCCGAGCTGCAGGCCTGCTGGGCCGAGGCCGTGGGCGCGCTCGCCGCGCACGCCGCGCGGATCGGGCCCGACGGTGGCGGTCTCACCCCGTCGGACCTGCCGCTGGTGACGCTGGACCAGGCCGACATCGATCACCTGGAGCAGGACGGCCCGATCGCCGACGTGCTGCCGGCGACCGCGCTGCAGGTGGGTCTCGCGTACCACTCGCAGGTGTTGGCCGAGGGCGAGCCCGACGTCTACACGGTGCAGGCCGCGACGTACCTCGACGGCCCCGTCGACCCCGACCGGATGGCGGCCGCGGCGGCGGAACTGCTGCGCCGAGTGCCCTCGCTGCGCACCCGGCTGGGCTACACCGCCTCGTCGGACGTGGTGCAGGTGATCCCGGAGACGGTGCGCCCCGACTTCACGTTCGTCGACGTCGCGGACCGCGAGGATCCGGCGGCGGCGTTCGCCGCGGTCGCCGCGGCCGAGCAGGCCCGCCGCTTCGACCCGTCGACGGCGCCGCTCATCCGGTTCCTGCTGTGCCGCACCGGCCCCGACCGGCACCGGCTGGCGCTCACCAATCACCACTCGCTACTCGACGGCTGGTCCATGCCGATCGCGGGCCGCACCCTGCTCGCGATCTACGCGGAGCTGGGCGGCGGCCCGGCCGCACCGGCGTCGGCGCCACTCGACGGCTATTACCGCTGGCGCGCGGACCGGGACGTCCCCGCCGCCCGCGCGGCGTGGGCCGACGAGATGGCCGGCCTGGAGGCGCCGACGCTGCTGGCGCCCACCGGTTCCGGTGCCGCCGACGCCGCGCCGGAGCGCATCCTCGTCGAGCTCGACGACGACCTGACCCGCGGCCTCGCCGAGCTGGCGCGCACCCGCGGCGTCACGCTGACCAGCGTGCTGCACACCGCGTGGGGACTGCTCTTGGGCCGGCTGACCGGCCGCCGCGACGTGGTCTTCGGCTGCCCCGTCTCGGGCCGCCCGGTGGAGGTGCCCGACGTGGGCACGATGGTCGGGCAGCTCGGCGAGTCCATCGCGATCCGCGTGCGGGCCACGCCGGAGCAGCCGGTCGGCGAGGTCCTCGCCGACGTGCACCGCCGCGCCCTCGCGCTCTCCGACCACCATCACCTCGGCCTCGTCGAGATCACCCGCGCCGCAGGGCTCGGCGATCTCTTCGACACGATGGTCGTCACCGAGAACTTCCCGCTCTCCGACCGCAGCGTGCAGCCGGTCGAGCCCGGCCTCGACCTCACGGGCGTCGACATCACGGACGCCACCCACTATCCGCTCACCGTGGTCGTCCTCCCCGGCGAGCGCCTCACGCTGGGCCTGGGCTACCGCACCGACGTGCTCGCCGAGGACACCGTGCGCGCCTACGGCCGGTGGCTCACCGCGGTGCTGCGCGCCGTGGTCGCCGCGCCGGACACCCCGGTCGGGGCGATCGGCACACTGCCGGCCGACGAGCGGGCCGCGATGCTGGCGCTGGGCGACGTGCCCCTGCGCGGCGCGTACGGGCCGCTGCTCGAGGAGTTCGGCGCGCACGTCGCCGCGACGCCCGACCACCCCGCCGTGGTCTGCGACGACGAGCAGCTGACCTACCGCGAGCTGGACGAGGCCGCGAACCGGATCGCCCACCGCCTGCTGGCCGACGGGGTGCGGCAGCAGGACGTGGTGGCGGTCTTCGCCGAGCGCGGACTGCCCTGGTACGTCGCGGTCTTCGGCGTGCTCAAGGCGGGCGCGGTGTACCTGCCGCTCGATCCTTCGTATCCCGCAGCGCGGCTGCAGTTCCTCCTGGAGGACGCGGCACCGTCGGCCGTGCTGACGTGCGGCGCGATCCCGGAGGCGACCACGGCCTCCGTGCCCGGCGGGGTGCCCGTGCGCGCGGTGGACCCGTGGGACGTCGCCGGCGAGGCGACCGATCCGGCGCACGCGCGGGAGGGCCTCACGCCGGACGCCCTGGCGTACATCATCTATACCTCCGGAACCACCGGCCGGCCGAAGGGCGTCGCGGTGAGCCACCGCGGCCTGCCCGATCTGATGGCCTTCGTGATGGAGGCGCTAGGATTCCGCGCCGATGAGCGGGTGCTGCAGACCGGTTCGCCCAGCTTCGACATCTCCGTGCTGCAGGTCCTCGGCCCGCTGATGGCGGGCGCCACCTCCGTGATCGCGCCCGACGCCGTGCGCGTTCCCGGCGACGAACTGCTGGAGTACATCGAGCGGCAACGGGTCTCGGTGATCAACCTGCTGCCCTCCTTCCTGGCGGCGATGCCGGACCACGCCGAGGTCGACCCGTCGGTGATCTTCATGGTGGGCGCCGAGCGCCTCGACCCGGAACTCGCTGACCACTGGGGGCGGGGCCGGCGCGCCCTGTTCAACTGCTACGGCCCGACCGAGGCGACGATCAACGCCGTCACCTGGCGGTACGAGCCCGACGACCCGGGCCCCCTGCCCATCGGCCGGCCCGACCCGAACCTGCCCTGCTACGTGCTCGACGAGGGGCTCAACCCAGTGGGGACGGGCGTGCTCGGCGAGCTGTACCTCGCGGGCGACTCGTTGGCCCAGGGCTACCTGCACCGCCCGGACCTCACCGCGGCGACCTTCGTGGCGAACCCGTTCGGGGAGCCCGGATCCCGGATGTACCGCACGGGCGACCTGGTGGCGTGGCGGGAGGACGGCAATCTCTCCTTCCACGGCCGCGCCGACCACCAGGTGAAGATCCGCGGCCTGCGGATCGAGCTGGGCGAGATCGAGACCGCCCTCGCGCAGCAGCCCGGCGTGCGCGCCGCGGCCGTGCTCGTCCGCGGCGACCGGCTCGTCGGCTACCTGGTCCGCAACGACGGCGCGCACCCCGATCCCGAGGCGATCCGCACCGCGCTGGGCGCGGAACTCCCCGCGCACATGGTCCCCGCGGCCTACGTCGTTCTGGACCGGCTCCCCCTGGGCCCCACCGGCAAGCTGGATCGGGACGCCCTCCCGGAGCCCGCGGCCCGGGCCGACACCGGCCCCGACCGGGAGCCCGCGACCGCGGCCGAGGCGGCGCTCCTCGCCGTCTTCCGCGAGCTGCTGGACACCGAGGAGGTGCGGCTGTCGGACGACTTCACCGAGCTGGGCGGCGACTCCCTCGTCTCCCTGCAGGTGGTCTCCCGGGCGCGTCGCCTCGGCTTCGAGCTCAGCGCGCGCGACGTGCTGGAGGGCCGCTCGATCGCCGGGATCGCCGCGCGTGCGGTGGAATCCGCGGCGCCGGACGCCCCGGCGGGCAGCGATTTCGAGCAGTTCCTCGACGTGCTGCGGCTCGGCGGGACCGACGCTCCGGACGTCTTCACCGGGCGGCATCCCGCGAAGGTCGGCGTGCACACCTTCGGCGGCCAGATCCTGGCGCAGGCGATCGTGGCCTCGGCAACGACGCTCTGCGCCGCGGCCCTGCCGCTGCACGCGGCGCACACCCACTTCGTCGAACTCGGCACGGTCACGGAGGATCTCACCTACCGGGTGACCCGCCTGCGGGACGGCCGGACCGCCGCGAACCGGCAGGTCACCGTCGAACAGGACGGGCGGATCCTGGCGGTCATGACGCTCGCCTACCAGGCGGACGCCTCGAACCCGCTGGAGCACACCGAGGCCGCGCCGGCGGCCGGCGACCCGCTGGCCCTGCCCACGATGGAGGAGCTGTTCGCCGGGCACGAGTCGCGGCTGCGCGCCCTCGTCGACGCGTCCCACCCGATCGAGATGCGGTTCGCGTCGGAGCCGGTGTGGGACAAGCGGGACGCCGACGGCGCCGACAGCCGGAACCTGGTGTGGATGCGCGCCGACGGTGCGCTGCCCGACGATCAGGTGCTGCACGACGCCGCCCTGGCGTGGGCGTCCGACCTCACGGTGCAGGACCCGATCATCGCCCGGCACGGCCTGGCGTGGGGCTACGACCGGGTCGGCGCGGCGACGCTGAACCAGTCGCTGTGGTTCCACCGGCACACCCGGTTCGACGAGTTCCACCTGCTGGTCGTGGACTCCCCCGTCGCCCGCAGCGGCCGGGGCCTGTCCACCGGGCACTTCTACGCCGGCGGCGAGCTGGTGGCCACGGTGACCCAGGAGGCGATGGTGCAGGTGCTCCCGGACTGACCTCGGGAGTGGGAACGCGAACAGCCGCGGCCGGAAGTGATATCCGGGCCGCGGCTGTTCGCGTTGTGGAGCGGGTGGAGCCGTTACTTCTTGAACATCTTCTCGACGACGTCGAGCGTGGCGATGGCCTTGTCGAAGTCGGGGCGCTGCACCCAGTAGGGCAGGTCGAAGGCCCGGTTCGCGGCGAAGGCCGGGAGCGAGGCGTAGACCGGCTGCGAACGCAGCGAATCCGCGGTGAAGGTCTGGCCGCTGAAGCCGACGATGAAGACCGAGGGCTGCGTCACCGTGCTGGGCAGCGCCTCTTGGGTGATCTCGTAGGAGTCGCCACCGGCGGTGTACGGCTTGAACTTGCCGCTCGCGAAGATCGGCGCGGCCTCGATGCCCAGCTTGGCGAACTCGGCGGGGACGCCGCGGTTCTCGATCAGGCCGTAGGCCTTGCCCTGCGCGGTCATCGACAGGAAGGCCACGGGGCCGGGGGGCGGCGTGATGCCGGCCTTGACCTGCGCGACGCGGTCGTCGTACTTCTTCACGGCGTCCTGGTAGACCTGCGGCTGGTCGAAGGCCTTGGCCAGGAACTCGAACTGCTGGTTCCAGCTCTCCAGCTTGTTGTCGACCACCAGCGTCGGCGCGATGGCCTTGAGCCGGTCGTAGGCGTCGCCCGTCTGCTTGAACGGGAAGCCGAGGCCGCCGCCGACGATGAGGTCGGGCTTCTCCGCCGCGATGGCCTCGATGTCGTAGCCACCGGCGGGCCAGTGCATGAACTTGGTGCCGGCCTTCGTGAAGTCGTCCTTCCAGGCGTCGAAGGGCTGGGCCTTCGCGGGATCACGATCGGTGTACTCGGTGACCATCGCGGTCACGGGGAGGCCCAGGTCGTAGAGGTAGCCCGCGAGGTTGTAGTTGAGCAGCACGACGCGCTTCGGCTTGACGGGGATCGTGATGTCCCCCTTCACCGTGCTGACGGTGCGCGTCGCGGACGCCTCGGTGCCGGAGTCGGTCGAACCGCCCCCGCAGCCGGCGACCAGGCCGACGGCGCACAGGATGGCGACGAGGTATCGCACGTGCTTGGCCATGAACTAGCCCTTTCTCAGGATATTTAGGACAGGCTTATCAAAGCACATGAAGGCGCTGACGCGGCACCCCGCCCCACTCATCGATGAGGTTAGGGTAACCAAAGCTTGATCGGTACGGTGGTGCCATGAGCCGCGCAGAGTCCCCCACCCCCGCCGGCACGGTCGCCCGCACCGTCGCGCTCGCCGTCGCCGGCCTCGTCCTGGTCCTGTTCACGGCCGCCGTCCTCCTCTCCCAGATCTTCGCCGCGGTCTCCGCGGCGTCGGTGTTCACACCGGTCTGGCGGGCGATCGGCACCGTCGGAGCCCTGGTCACCGGCAGCGACCCAGCCCCCGTCGACGTGGCCACCGGCAGCGATCTCGCCTGGGCCTGGCAGTTCCACGCGGGCGCACTGGTCATCGGCATCGTCGCGGGCCTCGTCTGGGGCGCGCTCGCCGTGCGGTCCGGCACGCGGGGAGCGGCGGGCGTCGACCGCGCCGCCCGCGTGCTCCGCGCGATCGCCTGCGCCGTGCTCGCGGTCGCGATGCTGCTCTACGGCCTGGCCAAGGTGATCCCCGCGCAGATGGGCCACATGAACCTGCCCGCGTACCAGCTGCAGGCCGTCGGCGATACCGAGCCCTTCTCCCTGCTCTGGGGGTACATGGCCGCCTCGACGCCCTACACGGTGGTCACCGGCGCGATCGAGCTCACCGCCGGCCTGCTGCTGATCGTTCCCCGCACCCGCCTCGCCGGGGCGCTGCTCTCGGTCGTCGCGCTCACCCAGATCGTTCTCCTCAACCTGTTCTACGACGTCCCGGTCAAGCTGCTCGCCGCCGAGCTCCTGGTGATCGCACTGGCCCTGGTGTTCCCGTACCGCCGCGCGCTGCTGCGCGCCGTCCTCCCCGCCACGGCCTCGCCCGCGCGGCGCACCGGAACCGTGGCCGCCGCCGTCCTCGCCGTGGTCCTCATCGCCGCCACCGTCGCCGGGAACCTGGCGCGGGTGGACGCGATGAACACCCCGCGCGACCCGCGCGACGGGGTCTGGCGGGCCACGGCCCTCACGATCGACGGCGCGCCCGCCCTCGCCACGGGCGATGCGGGCCCCGTCTGGACGTCGATCGCGATCACCCTGCGCGGCACCGCGGACCGTCCGGCGAAGGGATCGGCGCAGGACAGCCTGGTCACGCAGACCCCCGACGGTGCGGTCACCGCCTGGGGGCTGCGGGCCGACGGCGACCGGTTCACCGTGCGCCGGGGCGCCGGCGCCGCACCCGTCGATCTGCAGGTCACGACAGTGCCTGACGGGCTGCGGCTGTGCGGCACCGTCGACGGACGGCGGCTCGACGCGCGGTACGAGCGGCGCTCCCTGGAACGGCATCACGACATCCGCTTCGTGCAGGCCCCCTTCGATCGCACGCGCCCTCGGCTCTAGTGGCACAGTGGTCTTCCATGGAGCTACGCATCTTCGTCGAACCCCAGCAGGGAGCCACCTACGCCGACCAGCTCGCCGTCGCGCGGACCGCGGAGGAGACCGGATTCGGGGCCTTCTTCCGGTCGGATCACTACGTGGCGATGAACGTCGACGGGGCGCCCGGCCCCACCGATTCGTGGATCACCCTCGGCGCGATCGGCCGTGAGACCTCCACCATCCGCCTCGGCACGCTGGTCACCTCCGCCACGTTCCGGTTCCCCGGACCGCTGGCGATTTCGGTCGCGCAGGTCGACGAGATGTCGGGCGGGCGCGTCGAGCTGGGCCTGGGCGCCGGTTGGTTCGCGGAGGAGCACGCCGCGTACGCGATCCCCTTCCCCGACGTGAAGGAGCGCTTCGACCGCTTCGAGGAGACCCTCGAGATCGTGACCGGCCTGTGGGAGGCGCAGGGCCCCTACACCTTCCGCGGCGAGCACTTCTCGCTCACCGACTCCCCCGCTCTGCCCAAGCCCGCGCAGAAGCACGTGCCGATCGTGCTCGGCGGCGCCGGCAAGAAGCGCAGCGCCGCCCTGGCCGCGCGCTTCGCCGATGAGTACAACACGCCCTTCGTGCCCGTCGCCGAGGCCGCCGCGGTGTGGGCCCGGGTCGACGCCGCCGCCGTCGCCGCGGGGCGGGACCCGCAGTCGATCATCAAGTCCGCCGCGCAGGTGGTGTGCGGCGGTTCGGACGAGGCGACCGTCGCGCGGCGGGCCGCGACCATCGGCCGCGAGCTGCCCGAGCTGCGGGAGAACGGGCTCACCGGCTCGGCCGGCGAGATCGTCGACAAGCTGGGCACCTTCGCCGAGGCCGGCGCCTCGCGGGTGTACCTGCAGGTGCTGGACCAGAGCGACCTCGACCACGTCGAGTGGATCGGCGCCGAGGTGCTGCCGCAGGTCGCCGACCTGTAGCCGCTACGCCACCGAAACCGGCCCTCAGCTCGGTCGCGCGGAAGTATTTCCGTCGAGGACGAGCTGAGGGCCGGTTTCGGTACGCAGATCAGGCGCCGGCGGCCAGGAGGTTGGTCGCGGTGCGGCGCGCCAGCGCCATCGTGGTGATCATCGGGTTCACGCCGGAGCAGGTGGGCATGCCACTGGCGTCGGCGATCCAGACCCCGCGGGTGTCGTGCAGCTCGCCCGACGGATTCGCCACGGACGTGACGGGATCCGCGCCGAGCGGGGCGCTGCACATCTGGTGCGCGCTGAACACCGGGGTGCCGCCGGGTCCGATCGGAATCTCGTTCACCTGCGCGATGAAGGCGTTGAGATCGTCGCCGCGGGTCCACGGCGCGAAGCGCTGGCCGGCCACGTAGATCTGCCGCGCGCCGGCGGCCTCCTGCATCCGGATCGAGGCGGCGATGCCCTCGCGGAAGTGCTTGCGGTCCAGCTCGTCGTCGAACGGGTAGGCGTGCACGGCCTCGCCGTCCTCGCCGATCGTCACCGAGCCGACGCCGCGGTCCTTGACGAGCACGACCCAGTCGGCGCGGTTGCGGTACTGCGCCGTGAGCTCCTTGTGCGCGGCGCCGCCGAGCCACGGGACGACGCTGGTGAAGAGGCCCGACAGGTGCTGCACACACTCGACGAGGAAGCCGTAACCCGAATCGGCGTCGGCGAACTCGGTCATCACGCCCGCCATCGCCGGGCCGTGCCACGGGTCCTGCGGCTCGTCGTAGATGCCGCTCACCAGGGTGGCGGGGTGCAGCCGCAGCGTCGTGCCGACGGCCGGGCCTCCGATCCCCGAGCGGAGCAGCAGCGCGGGCGATTCCAGGCTGCCGGCGGAGACGACGACGGTGGGCGCGTCGATCCGGACGGCGGTCTGCACGCCGGTCGCCGGGTCGGTGTACGTCGCATCGACGCCGGTGGCGGTGCCGTCGGCCGTGGTGATCCGCTGCACGCGAGTGTTCGGTAGCAGCCGGGCGCCCGCGTCGGACGCGTCCTGCAGGAAGGTGCGCAGGGCGCCGTTCTTGGCTCCGGTCTGGTCGCCCATGCCGCTGTACGCGCTGCGCACCGGGTCGAACCGATCGGGGTTCACGTTGAGATCGACCTTCTTGTAGGAGTAGCCGAGCCCGGCGGCGCCGTCGGACAGCCGCTCGTGGGGGCCGTTCTGCAGCGCGACGTCCTGGTTGCAGCCCATCCGCGCGAAGACCGCGTCCAGGTGCTCGTCGAACTCGGGGCCGAGGGCGTCGTCGAGACCCGCGCCGGCCCACTCCTTGCGGACCGTCTCCGGGGTCCTGAGCGAGTTGGACCAGTTCACGGTGCTGCCGCCGCCGACGGTGCCACCCGCGGCCAGCATCACCATGCCGTCCGCGGAGGGGAAGAAGCCGCCGCGCAGGAACAGCGTCTGGTAGGCGAACAGCTCGTTCTGCACGAAATCCGCCTCGTTGCGGTAGCTTCCGCCCTCGACCACGATCACCCGCTTACCGGCCTGGGCCAGCATCGCCGCGGCGACCCCACCGCCGCTGCCGCTCCCGACGATCACCACGTCCGCGGCGAGAGCCTCACCGCCGGTGGGAGTGATCGTGGTGATGGTCTTGGGTGTCGCCGGCGGCGCGGAGACCGGTCCCGGGTAGCCCATTCCCGCCCACAGCGGGTTGCGGCCCTGCTCGTCCATGAGGCCGTAAGCGATCATCGTCGACAGCTGGCACAGGCTCGCGATCGCCAGCGCCGCCTCGGCCCCCGACGCCGCCAGACCCGCGAGGATCGCCTCACGGGCGTCCTGTTCGCCCTCGGCCAGCCCGGCGTCCGCGGCGGCACCGAGCAGTCCGGCCAGACCGGCGAGCTGCTCGTCGGACATGTGCCCGAGCAGGTACTCCTCCACGGCGGCGTCGACCTGGAGGTCGCTGCCCTTGATCGCCCAGAAGTCGGTCGGGTCGTCGTCGCGGGGGACGGAGGCGACGAAGGTGTCGACAACGGCGGTGAGTGCGGCGCGCTGGCGAGGATCGAAGGCGAAGGTCATCTCGGTGCTCCCTGGGTGTGCGGCATTGTTCGGGAGTTCCAATACTCACTGTGATGCACGTCATAGTCTTGGCGTCATGAGCAAGATTCGCGACGACATTTGTCCGCCGGAACAAAGCGGGCCGTCGTGGCGGGGCTGACGCCGCCGGCCCG
This sequence comes from Tsukamurella sp. USMM236, assembly GCF_037148755.1. NCBI lineage: Bacteria > Bacillati > Actinomycetota > Actinomycetes > Mycobacteriales > Tsukamurellaceae > Tsukamurella > Tsukamurella sp. USMM236. The sequence goes on along the minus strand of NZ_JBBCSS010000003.1, from coordinate 427,898 downwards.
GGGGTGGCTCGCGGAGTTCGCGCGGGCGGGCGAGAACGAGCAGGCCCTCGACGCCATGGTCGGCGAGGTCGACGACGCGATCGTCGCGGCGCTGCCGGAGATGGACGAGCCGCTCCTGCGCGCCGAGCTGGACGCCAGCACTCGGGCGCACTGGCGCGGCGTCCTCGGCAACGCCATCCGCGAATCCATCGTCGTGCGCCCCGGCGAGGAGACGCACGATCTCGCGCGGACGATGGCGCGGCGCGGCTTCGAGCTGCGCGTGCTGCTCGCGGTGTACCGGGTGGGGCAGAACGCGGCGTGGGACCTGTTCACCGCGCGCGCCGCCGCCGAGATCGCCGACGCCGAGGTGCGCTCGCAGGTGCTGCTGCACTTCTGGCCGCGTGTGACCAAGTGGCTCGACGCCTCGATCGAGGAGATGATCGGCACCTTCGTCGCCGAGCGCGAGCAGTGGCAGCGGGGCGCCCTGGCGCGGCAGGCCGCCACCGTCGACGCGGTGCTGGCCGGGCAGGACGTCGATCCCGGCGAGGCTACCGCCGCCCTGAACTACCCCGTCGCGGCGGCGCACACCGCCTACACGCTGTGGGTGGACGAGGCCGTGGCCGACGCCGACGTGCAGCGGCTCCTCGAGCGCGCCGCGACGGCCGTGCATCGGGAAGTCCGCGGCGAGCACCGCCTGGCGCAGCGGACCGGCGCACGCTCGCTGCGCTGCTGGAGCGCGGGATCGGGCGTACCCGGCGCTCTCGACCTGCCGCCGACGGTGCGCTGCGCGCTCGGCACCGCGCATCCCGGGCTCGACGGCTTCCGCCGCAGCCACGCGGAATCCGCGGCGGCGCTGACCGTCGCGCGGCGGACGGGGCGCGGCGTCGTGGCCTATCGGGACGTGGAGCTCGCCTGCCTCGCGCACGGCATCGCCGGGCCGGACGGGCCGTCGACGCTGGTGGAGCGCGAGCTGGGCGACCTCGCCGCCGACACCGCCGCTGCGGCGCGGCTCCGCGAGACGGCGCTCGCCTACCTCGGCGCCGGGGGCGACGCGCGCGCCGCCGGCGCGGCGCTGATGCTGCACCCGAACACCGTGCGCTACCGGATCCGCCAGGTGGAGCAGGTACTAGGGCATCCCATCGATGAGCGCCGCGTGTACGTCGAGCTGGCGCTGCACGCGGTGCGCGCCTTCGGCGTCAATCCTGCAGCGCACCCTTGAGATACGCGGCGGCGCCGAGATGCTGGGCGCAGTCGTCGACGATGCTCACCAGCCGCACCGCGACGGTGACCGGCGGGTCCCAGGCCGCGTCGATCACGCGGGCCAGCTCGTCCGGCGTGACGCCGTCGAGGTAGCGGGTCGCCATGGCATCGACGTCGCGGAAATAGCCGATGAGCAGCGCATCGCTGCCGTGCACCTCGGCCGCCTCGGCACGGGTGTGGCCGTAGCCCGTCGACTCCGGCGGCAGGTCGAGGCCGAACCGGCCGTACCAGTCGTTCGCGGTCCAGACCTCCGGGACGCCGGCGATCGGCGCGAGCTGGGCGTCGATCACCCGGGCGCTGTGCCACACGAGCCATGCGATCGTGTTGGCATCCGGCACGATCCGTCTGTTCGCGATGTCGGGGTCGAGTCCCTCGGTGACGTCCTCCACGTGCTCGCGGATCCGGGCGAACGCGTCGATCAGCAGGTCCCGTGCAGCGGCTGAGTCCATGTCTCCGACGGTACGCCGCTACCGCCACAGGCAGGGCCCATCAGGAACCCACGAGCAGGAGAAGACAGAAGCCGATGATGAGGAGCAGGAAGGCGCCGCAGAGCGACAGGATCGCGATCTGCGCGATCTTGACGCCGTTGACCGGCGGTGGGGGCGGCGGAGTGAAGCTGAAGCGCCCGGGCGTCCCGATACCGTTCGGGGCGGCGTGAAGACGGTGACCGTCTGTCCTGCGGCCACCCTGAGCGGGATGCTCGCGGTGCCGAACTGCGTGTTGAGCACCGCGCTGCCGGGAGTGCCGCCGAAACTCCCGAAGGCACCCAACTGAACGCTGAGTACGTGGTCCCCAGGGGTGACGGGAAGGAAGCTCTCGCCCCAGTTCGACATCCGGGCGACGCTGTCGACGAAGGCGCTGACGTTCACGCCGTGCTCGTACTTGATGAACGCGTTCGCCGAGTCACCCGGCACGCAGATCAAACGGATCCACCCCTGCGCGGGCACCGCTGGAAACGCCACATCCACTCCTTCGTCCTCGGCGCCGATCGGCGCGTCGAGTACAGAGTGTCGGGAACGTCTTTCGCGATACTTGCGCCGGGCTGAAGGCGGCACACCTGCGCAGCGACCCGCCCCCGTCCATCAGCCCAGGCTGCGGCCGAGCTGGCGAGCGAGGACCGCGGCGAAGGCGGCGGGATCGGCGACCGAGCCGCCCTCCGCGAGGAGGGCTGTGCCGTAGAGGATCTCGGCGGCATCGGTGAGCGCCTCGTCCTCGGCGGGCGCCTCCGCGGCGGCGACCCGGTCGCGCAGGCTCTTGACGAGCTCGTTCTCCGGATTCAGCTCCAGTGTGCGACGCGTGCGGGGCACCTCCTGGCCGCTCGCCCGGTACATCTGCTCGAGCTGCGGGGTGAGGTCGAACTCGCCGCCGACCAGGCAGGCCGCCGAGGTCGTGAGGCGCGACGTGAGACGCACGCCGGCCACGTCCTCGTCGAGAGTCGTCGCCAGCCACTCCGTCAGCTGCTCGAAGCCCTCCGCTTCCGGCGCCTCGTCGCCGAGGTCGGCCTCGCCCTTGGCGACGGAGACGAACCGCTTACCGTCGAACTCGGCGCCGGTTGTCCACAGCTCGTCGACCTGATCGGTGAGGAGCAGGACCTCGAAGCCCTTGGCGGCGAAGGCCTCCAGGTGCGGCGAGGACTCCAGCCGGGCGCGGGAGTCGCCGGCGGCGTAGTAGATGACGTCCTGCCCCTCGGGCATGCGGGCGACGTAGTCGGCGAGTCCGGTGGTACCGGTCTCGCTGAACGTCGACTCGAACGACGATGCCTTGAGCAGGGTTTCGCGGTTGTCCTGATCGTCGAGCAAGCCCTCCTTGAAGACCGCGCCGAACGCCGACCAGAAGGTGTCGTACTTCTCCCGCTCGTTCTCGCGCAGCGCGGTGACCGTCTGCAGGACCCGCTTGACGAGGCGCTTGCGGATCATGACCAGGTGCCGGTCGTTCTGCAGGATCTCGCGGGAGACGTTGAGCGACAGGTCCTGCGCGTCCACGACACCGGCGACGAACCGCAGGTACGGCGGCAGCAGGGCCTCGCAGTGGTCCATGATGAAGACGCGCTTGACGTACAGCGCGGGGCCGGACTTGGTGTTGCGGTAGAACATGTCGAACGGCGGCATGGTCGGGATGAAGAGCAGCGCCTGGTACTCGAAGGTGCCCTCGGCGCGGACCGAGATGGTCTCCAGCGGCTCGTCGAAGGCGTGGCTGACGTGGCGGTAGAAGTCGGCGTACTCCTCGTCGGAGACCTCCTCCTTCGGGCGCGCCCACAGCGCCTGCATGGAGTTGAGGGTCTCCGGGCCGGGCGCCTCGGCATCGTCGGCCTCGGCGTCTTCGGCCTCGGCGTCGTCGGCCTCGGCGACCGGGGCGGGGGCCAGGCGGATCGGGAAGGCGATGAAGTCGCTGTAGCGGCGCACGACCGAGCGCAGCACGTGCTCGGAGGTGTAGTCGTGGAGGCTCTCGTCGCCGTCGCCGTCGGCGGCGCGCAGGTGCAGCGTGATGGTGGTGCCGTGGCCCGCGGGGACGTCGTCGCCGGTGAGGTCGGTGACGGTGTACGTGCCGTGCCCCTCGGATTCCCACCGGGTGGCTGTGTCCTCGCCCGCCCTGCGGGTCACCAGGGTCACGCGGTCGGCGACCATGAACGCCGAGTAGAAGCCGATGCCGAACTGGCCGATGAGCTCCGCGGAGGCGCCCTGCTCCTTCGCCTGCTTCGCGGCCTCGAGCTTGCGCCGGAGCTCGCCGGTGCCGGACTTGGCGAGGGTGCCGATGAGGTCGACGACGTCCGCGCGGCTCATGCCGATCCCGTTGTCGGAGATCGTGAGCGTGTGCGCCTCGGGGTCCGTGCGCAGCTCGATGTGCAGGTCCGAGGCGTCGGCCTCGAGGTCCTTGTCCCGGTATGCCTCCAGCCGCAGCTTGTCCAGGGCGTCCGAGGCGTTGGAGATCAGCTCGCGCAGGAAGACGTCCTTCTCCGAGTACACGGAGTGGATCATCAGCGACAGCAGCTGATCGGTCTCGGCCTGGAACTGGAGGGTCTCTGCGGTCACGTCGTCGCCTTTCTCATCACGGACGGTGCTGGGATCGATTCTGCCAACCGGGTGAGGCGGGCTCACCACGGCCTCACCCCTGCATGGTCGGAAGGACGATCATCGAGGCGACGTTGACGGCGGAGGGCAGCGATGCACTCCAGACAACGGCGTCGCCGATCGCGGACGCCGGAATCGGCGGGTTCTCGACGGCGTACCGCTTTAGGGCCACGGCGGCGTGCGGGTCCGTGACGCCCGCCGCGAGCTCCGACTCGACCATGCCGGGTTCGATGACCCGGACTCGGACACCGCGGGGGCCGAACTCGGCGCGGAGGTGGTTCGTCAGGTGCGCGACGGCGGCCTTTGTCGCGTTGTAGACGGAGTAGCCCGGCAGCACCATGTGCGCGCCGATGGAACCGACCAGGACCAGGTCGGCGGGTCCGCTCTCCGCCGCAGCGACGAGGTCATCGATCGTCGCGCGGACAGTGGTGAGCAGGCCTGTGATGTTGGTGGACACCATGCGGTCCCAGTCGCCCTCGGCCGCGGTGTCGAACGCCGCGGGAAGCATGGCGCCGGCGTTGGCGACGACGAGGTCGAACCGGCCAACGCGGTCGCGGAGCTGGTCGACGGCGCCGGCGAATCCCGCGCGATCCGTGACGTCCGCGGCAGCGTGGGCGGCGCCGGTCGCGGCGGCGACCTCGGCGAGGCGGTCGGCACGGCGGCCGATCACCGCCGTTCGCGCTCCGGCCGCGCCAAGGGCGGCGGCGGTGGCAGCACCGATGCCGCTTCCGGCGCCGGTGATGAGGGCTGTGCGTTCAGTCAACGAGGTCATGCCCATGACGCTGCCCCGTCTGGGCGGGGCACGACAGGCCGTGACGCTGCGGGGTAGCCGCACTACCTGGCTGGACCTGGGCCGATGGGTAGCGTGGGACGAGTGGACGTGAACCTCCTCGGCGAATTCCTACGCGCCCGGCGCGAGCGCGTCGACCCGGCGACGCTCGGGCTGCGCACCATGGGGGTGCGTCGAACCCCCGGGCTGCGACGGGAGGAGGTGGCCGCGCAGGCGGGGATCAGCGTCGAGTACCTCGTGCGGCTGGAAAGAGGCAGGGACCGTAGGCCGTCGCCCGCCGTGGTCGCCGCGCTCGCGGAAGTCCTCCACCTCGACCCCGACGCTGCGGCGCATCTCGCGCAGTTGGCCGAACTCCCCGACGGCCGGGGAGGCGAGGTGGTCGACGAGATGTCCGGTGTCGTGCGACGCCTCCTCGACTCGTGGCCGAACCCGACCATCGTCACCAATTCCCTCCTGGACCTGATCGGCACCAACGCCGCCGGCGAGGAGCTGCACTGCGGGATCGGACTCCGTGTGGGGGACAACATGGTGCGGTCCTTGTTCCTCGATCCGCGGTCCCGTGAGGTCTTCCTCGATTTCGACACCGTCGCTCGGGAGTCGGTCGGGAATCTTCGGGCGCTGTCGGGCCCGAATCCCTCGCACCCGCGGCTGATGGCACTGGTGGGCGAACTCTCGGTGCGGAGCCCGCACTTCGCGCGGCTGTGGGGTGACGGCGAAGTGCAGGCGAAGACGAACGGCGGCAAGGTGATCGCGCACCCGGACCTGGGTGTGGTCGAGCTGGAGTGGTCGACCTTGGAGGTGGCGGCGGCACCGGGGCAGCTGGTCGTGGCGTACCAGGCGCAGCAGGGCTCTGCGTCGGAACGAACCCTGGCCGAGCTCATCGCCCGCGTCGCGCACTCGTCCTAGCCCGCGCTTTCGAAAGTCGAGTTCTACGGGCATCACCGCCGTGTACTGCCGCGGCGGCTCGTACGACTCGACTTTCGGAAACCGGGAAACAGGAAGGGCCCGGCACCGTCGAAACGACGATGCCGGGCCCTGAATTCCCTAGCCGAGTGGCAGGACTTAGAAGTCCATGCCGCCCATGCCGCCGGTCGGATCGACCGGGGCACCGGCCTTCTCCGGCTTGTCGGCGACGACGGCCTCGGTGGTGAGGAACAGAGCCGCGATCGAGGCCGCGTTCTGCAGCGCCGAGCGGGTGACCTTCACCGGGTCGTTGATGCCGGCGGCCAGCAGGTCCTCGTACACACCGGTGGCGGCGTTGAGGCCGGTGCCGGCGGGCGAGTTGCGGACCTTCTCGGCGACGACGCCGGGCTCGAGGCCGGCGTTGACGGCGATCTGCTTGACGGGGGCGTCGAGCGCGACCTTGACGATGTTCGCGCCGGTGGCCTCGTCACCCTCGAGCGCGAGGCTGTCGAAGACGGTGCCCGACTGCGCGAGAGCAGCGCCACCACCGGCGACGATGCCCTCCTCGACGGCGGCCTTCGCGTTGCGCACGGCATCCTCGATGCGGTGCTTGCGCTCCTTGAGCTCGACCTCGGTGGCGGCACCGGCCTTGATGACGGCGACGCCGCCGGCCAGCTTCGCGAGGCGCTCCTGCAGCTTCTCCCGGTCGTAGTCCGAGTCGCTGTTCTCGATCTCGGCGCGGATCTGCGAGACGCGGCCCGCGATCTGCTCCTTGGAGCCGGCACCGTCGACGATGGTGGTCTCGTCCTTGGTCACGACGACCTGGCGCGCCTGGCCCAGGACCTCGAGGCCGGCGGTGTCGAGCGACAGGCCGATCTCCTCGGAGATGACCTGGCCGCCGGTGAGGATCGCCATGTCCTGCAGCATCGCCTTGCGACGATCGCCGAAGCCGGGGGCCTTGATGGCGACCGACTTGAAGGTGCCGCGGATCTTGTTGACGATGAGCGTCGACAGGGCCTCGCCCTCGACATCCTCGGCGATGATCGCGAGCGGCTTGCCCGACTGGATGACCTTCTCCAGCAGCGGCAGCAGGTCCTTGACAGTCGAGATCTTGCCCGAGACGAGCAGCACGTAGGCGTCCTCGAGCACGGCCTCCTGACGCTCGGCGTCGGTGGCGAAGTAGCCCGAGATGAAGCCCTTGTCGAAGCGCATGCCCTCGGTGAGCTCCAGCTGGAGACCGAAGGTGTTGCTCTCCTCGACGGTGATGACGCCTTCCTTGCCGACCTTGTCCATGGCCTCGGCGATGAGCTCGCCGATGGCGGGGTCGCCGGCCGAGATGCCCGCGGTAGCAGCGATCTGCTCCTTGGTCTCGACCTCCTTGGCGGCCTTCAGCAGGTGCTCGGTGACGGCCTCGACGGCCTTCTCGATGCCCCGCTTGAGGCCCAGCGGGTTCGCACCCGCGGCCACGTTGCGCAGACCCTCGCGCACGAGCGCCTGGGCCAGAACGGTGGCGGTGGTGGTGCCGTCGCCCGCGACGTCGTCGGTCTTCTTGGCGACCTCCTTGACGAGCTCGGCGCCGATCTTCTCGTAGGGATCCTCGAGCTCGATCTCCTTGGCGATGGAAACACCGTCGTTGGTGATCGTGGGGGCGCCCCACTTCTTCTCCAGCACGACGTTGCGGCCCTTGGGGCCGAGCGTCACCTTGACGGCGTCGGCGAGGGCGTTCAGGCCCCGCTCGAGACCGCGGCGGGCCTCTTCGTCGAACGCGATGATCTTGGCCATTGCGAAGTGATTCCTCCAGATAGGGGCCGGTTCGGCCCTACTTTGGACACGTCTTCTAGGTCGATTCGATGCCCGCGACGGACGACCCGGCGTGTCACCTGCGCGGGTTGCGCACAGGGCCCGGTCTCACCTCTTCGACCTAGCACTCACGTAATCCGAGTGCTAAGTCGTTTCTAGCACTCGGCAGGGTCGAGTGCAAGGTCGTTCGCCGTGGGCTGGACGGACCCTTCCTACTCCTGGGTAGGATCCGGTCATGGCAACCCCCGTTCTGGAGTCGAGCGTCGTGATCGACGCGCCCGTGGAGAAGGTCTGGTCGGTCGTGTCCGACCTCGAGGCGATGGGCCGTCGCAGCCCGCAGTGCAAGAAGGTGTTCGTGTTCGGCGGCCCGCTCAAGGTGGGCACCCGCATGCTGAACATCAACCGTCAGGGCTGGAAGGTCTGGCCCACCAACACCCAGGTCACCGAGTTCACGCCGAACGAGCGCGTCGCGTTCCGCGTGGCCGAGAACCACACCACCTGGAGCTTCACCCTGGTGCCCGACGGCGACAAGACCACCGTCGTCGAGCGCCGCGAGGCCAAGGACGGCAAGACCACCGCGCTGAGCAGCGGCCTCATCGCCGCGCTCCTCGGCGGCAACGAGGACTTCGAGCGCGGCCTGCTGGTCGGCATGAAGCAGACGCTCTCGCACATCAAGACCGAGTCCGAGGCGAAGTAACCTCCCGAAATCGAGAAAGGGGCGCACCCGGTGGGTGCGCCCCTTCGTCGTCTGCGGAATCCCGTGCGGCTACGCGGCGCTCTTGAGGATCAGATAGGCGGCACCGATGGCCTGGACCGCCTGCTGCCGCTGCGACGAGGTGAACTCCGTCGCGTACCGCCCGACGGCGACCGAGCACCAGGTGAGCCTCGAGGTCGCGCCCTCGTAGGTGGCGAAGGTCAGGCAGACCCCGCCCGGCACGCCCTTGATCTTCTCCTCCTCGACCTTCGTGAAGGCCTTCCGGGTCTCGTCGGTGAACTCGTCCACGACGTGCTGCGCGCCTTTCGCGTCCTTCGCCCTGTAGACGGTGCTGCCACCGATGCCGACGACGTCGACGCCCGCATCGGCGAAGGTCTTCACCGATCGCGAGACGTCGGTCTGCCGTAGTACGGCGGACCGGGCGGGCAGGGAGTAGCCGCCATCGCCCTTCGACGGCGCGAGGGTCAGCTTCGCGACGCCCTCGGGATCGAGCTGCAGTGTGCTCACCTTGTCGAGCGGCGTCGGCTGGAAGCCGTCGAGCGCCTTGGTCTGCCGGTCGAAGTAGGTGCGCAGCTGATCCACGGAGAGGTCGCCGAAGGCGCCGATCACGTACTGCTTGTACGCGAGGAAGCCCACCGTCGCGGTGCCGACGGGGGCGCCGTACGTCTGCGTGTAGGCGACGGCTGCGTCGTAGCCGGGAATCCTTGTCTCCACCTTCGCCGGCAGATCCTCGCCGGAGGAGTCCTTCTCGCGCGCCCGCAGCGCCTGGCCGACAGCGGCCGAAGCGTCGGCCGGGCTCGCCATGCGGACCAGGACGACGGTCTCGCCGCGTTCCTTCCTCTTCGAGTCGTATTTGGTGCCCTGCTGCGTGTCACTGGCGCCCACCGAAGCCGCGACCTCGGCCTTGGTGCCCAGTACATCTCCCGCCGCTTGACCGAAGACGCCCTTGACCATCCCCTGAATGGCCGACCGGGACGTCGCGCGCGCACTGCCGCGGAAATGCATGGCCGCATCGATCTCGTAGAGGTACGGCACGGTCTCCGCCATCCGGTATCCCTCGAGCGTCTCCCCGTCGGCCTGAGTCGTCGAGCCGATGGTCCGGGACGCGGTCGCGAACGATCCGGTCTCCGGCTTGGGCACGCCGGACGGATCGGCGACGGGGGTGCCGGCCACCGTCGAGGAGCATCCCGCCAGGAACAGGGCCGACACCGCGAGCGCCGCCAGGGACTTCTTCATGTTCATCCTCACTTCGCCTGCTGCAGAATCAGATACGAGGCACCGAGAGCCTGCTTCGCCCGTGCATCCTGCATGTCGCTGACCTCGGCCAGATAGCGCCCCACCGGCACGACGCAGTACGTCCGCTTGTCCTTCGAGCCCGTGTACTGCGGGAACGACCGGCATCGGCCTCCCGGAACGCCCCGCACCGTAGAGGACTCACCTCCGGGATAGAAGCGCGTGTTCTCCGCGATGAATCTGTCCGCGAGTTGCGATGCACCAGCGGCGTCGCGCGCCCGGTAGACGACGTTGTCCGCGTTCGCGATCCGGTCGACGCCCGTGGCGGCGAAGTCCGCCAGCGCGCCCGTCGTGTCCGAGGCGAACGGGGCAAAGCCCCGCGGCGAGTAGGTCGTCTCGAACACCGTCGGCGACTCCTCCACGAGCGTGTACCGCAACAGGTCCTCGTCCGCGCGGGTGAGGGTCGAGAACTTGTCGACGGGCGTCGGCACGAAGCCGGCGAGGGACTTGACCTGCAGGTCGAAGTACTTCTTGATCAGGTCGACGGAACTGTTCGTCCAGGCGCCGATCACGTACCGGCCGCTCGCGAGGAGCCCGACCCGTGAGGTCGAGTCCCCCGCGGACTTGGAGTACGCCGTCGCCTCCGAGTAGCCGGGTACGGTCTCCGCCTTCTTGGGGCGCGGTGTCTCGGAACCGAACGCCTTGTCGGGCGACAGGACCGCCGGGTTCGCCACCGCCGCCCGCGCCGCGGCCTCGTCCTTGAACCGGAACAGGCCGGTGATCAGGCTCCTCGAGGACTTGGCATCGGACCCGGGTGCCTTGTCGTCCGCCGAGATGTAGGCGCCGACCTCCATGCCGCCGACCGCGGTTGCGACCCCGTCACCGAACGCCATCTTGACGGTGCTCTCGATCCGTCCCACGGACGGTCGCCCGCCGTACCGGAGCGCAGGGTCGACCTCCGACGCCAGCGGGATGATCTCGACCATTCGGAACGCCTCCGCCGCGATGTGCATCTTCTCCGTCATGGCACCGAGCTGGCGCGGCGCGGTCGCGTAGGACCCCGTGTCCGGCTTCGGCACCCCCGACGGGTCGGCGACGGGCGAGCCCGGCACCGTCGTCGAGCATCCCGCGAGCAGCACCGCGGCCCCCACCACGCACAGCGACTTACGCAGCATGGATTCCTCCTCCAAGAGTTCACACAAGTGAACCACGACCGGCCTGCCGCGTACTTATGCCGCGCTAAGGTGAGCCGATGACCGCGCGCAGCCTGCAGGACACCGTCGAGAACCTGATGGACAGGGCCAGGTCGGACCTGGCGGAGCTGGTCGCGCACCCGTCCGTGCACGACTCCCCCGAGTTCGGCGCCGAACCCAACGCGGCGTCGGCGGCGTGGGTCGCGAAGGCCTTCACGGAGGCCGGGATCGCGGGCATCGAGCAGGTCACCACGTCCGACGGGTCGATCGCGATCGTCGGGCACACGCCCGCGCCGGAGGGCGCCCCGACGGTGCTGCTCTACAGCCACCACGACGTGCAGCCGCCCGGGCCGCGTGAGGCCTGGGAGTCCGATCCGTTCACCCTCACCACCCGTCCCGGCCCCGACGGCGCGGACCGCTGGTACGGCCGCGGGTCCGCCGACTGCAAGGGCAACCTCGTCGCGCACCTGACCGCGCTGCGGGCGGTCCGCGGCGAGGACGGGGCCTTCCCCGTCGGCGTGCGGATCATCATCGAGGGCTCCGAGGAGGGCGGCGGCGCGGGCCTCGAGGACCTCGTCGCCGAGCGCCCCGAGCTGGCGCAGGCCGACCTCATCGTCATCGGCGACACCGGCAACGTCGCCGTCGGCCGCCCGACCCTCACCACCTCCTTGCGCGGCGTCGCGAGCGTGCGGGTCGAGCTCAGCACCGGCACCTCCGACCTGCACTCCGGCGCCTTCGGCGGTGCCGCCCCCGACGCGATCGCCGCCCTCATCGCGCTGCTCGCGACGCTGCGGGACGGCTTCGGCAACACCACGATCGACGGGCTCGACAGCTCCGCGCGCTGGGCCGGCGAGCCCTACGAGCCGGCGCAGTTCGCCGCCGACGCCGCGATCTACGACGATGCCGCGATCCTCGGCTCCGGCGCCATCGCCGACCAGCTGTGGGCGCGGCCCGCGGTCACCGTCATCGGCCTCGACGCCCCCGCGACGGCGACCGCCGCCGCCGCGATCCAGCCCCGCGCCGCGGCCCTGCTGAACCTGCGGGTGCCGCCGGGCACCGACCCGCACAACGCCGGCGCGCTGCTCGTCGCGCACCTGACCAACCACGCCCCGTGGGGCGCGCACGTTGACGCGGTCGTCGAATCCGTGGGCGAGCCCTTCGCCGCCGAGACCACCGGCCCCGCCTACCGGGTGCTGCAGGAGGCCCTCGTCGAGGCGTACGACGGTGCCGAGGTCGCCTTCAGCGGCCAGGGCGGCTCGATCCCGCTGTGCACCCAGCTGCGCAAGGCCGCCCCGACGGCCGAGATCGCGCTGCTCGGCGTCGAGGAGCCGCAGTGCCGCATCCACGCGCCCAACGAGTCCGTCGACCCGTCCGAGCTGCGGCGCACCGCGCTGGCCGAGGCGCTGCTGCTCACCCGGCTGGCCGGCGCGTGAGGCCCGTCGACGAGCACCGCGCCGCGGTCGCCGCACTGATCCCCGCACCGCGGACCGTCGACCTGCCGGTGGCGGACGCCCTGGGCCTCGTCCTGGCCCGCGACGTGCCCGCGCCGCTCTCGCTGCCGCCGTTCACCAACTCCGCGATGGACGGCTACGCGGTCCGCGCCGCCGACGCCGTCGCGGGCGCCGTGCTGCCCGTCGCCTTCGACGTGCCCGCCGGCCGCACCGACGTGCCCGCGCTCCCGCCGGGGGCCGCGTGTCGCATCATGACCGGCGCCCCCGTGCCCGACGGTGCCGACGCCATCGTCCCCGTCGAGCGGACGGACGGCGGCGTCGAACGCGTCCGGATCGACGAGACGCCCGAGCCCGGACGGTTCTTCCGCGCCGCCGGCAGCGACATCGAGGCCGGGGAGACCGCGCTGCGCGGCGGCGAGACCGTCGGGCCCGCCGTCGTCGGGTTCGCGGCGGCCCTGGGCCTGACGACGGTGCCCGTGCTGGCCCCGCCCCACGTCGCCGTGCTGTCCACCGGCTCCGAGCTGGTGGAGCCGGGCACGCCGCTGCGGCCCGGGCAGATCTACGAATCGAACGCCCCGATGCTGGCGAGCGCGATCCGCGAGGCCGGGGCCACCGCGGAGGTCGTGCGGTTCGTGGCGGACGACGCCGATGCCTTCCTCGCCCGGCTCGCCGAGCGGATCTCCGCGGGCGGCGTCGACCTGGTCGTCACCAGCGGCGGCGTCAGCGCCGGCGCGTTCGAGGTGGTCAAGGACGCCCTCGCGTCGCGGGGCGTCGACTTCGTCAAGGTCGCGATGCAGCCCGGCATGCCGCAGGGCTCCGGCACCGTCGACCTGGGCGGCGTGCGAGTGAAGTTCGTGACCTTCCCCGGGAACCCGGTGAGCGCGCTCGTCTCCTTCGAGGTCTTCCTGCGGCCGGCGCTGCGGGCCGCCCTGGGACTGCCCGACCGCGCCCGTCGCGTCGCGAGGCTCGCCGAGCCCGTCGACTCGATCCCCGGGAAGCGCCAGTACCTGCGCGGACTCCTCACGAGGAACGACGACGGTACCGATTCGGTCTCGGTTCTCGGCGGGCCGGGTTCGCACTACCTACGATGGCTGTCACAGGCGGATTGCCTGCTGGACGTCCCCGCCGAGGTCGAGCATCTGGCCGCGGGAACCCCGGTGGAACTGATCCTCTTGACCCACTAACGAGGAGATTCTCATGGTCGCGCAGTACGCAGACACCGTCATGCTCGCATCGGCCAACTTCAGCCCCGGCTGGTTCGCGTGGATCATCATCGGCGGCCTCGCCGGCTGGATCGCCAGCAAGATCATGAAGTCCGACGGCCAGATGGGCATCATCAAGAACGTCCTCGCGGGCATCATCGGCGGTTGGCTCGGCGGCTACGTGCTACGCCTGGCCGGCGTCGACACCGGGACCTTCGGTTGGGTCCTCACCTTCGTCACCGCGCTCGTCGGCGCCTGCGTGGTGATCGGAGCAGTGAAGCTGGTCACCGGACGCAAGTGATCACACCCTCGGGTGAGAAGATGTCACCCGATATGACAGCGAACAGTAAGGACGATTAGGTGGCACGCCGACCTCGCACGCCGGTCGACGGCCATCTGACCGAGCACACCTCCGGCATCGAGCACATCACCGAGCTCATCCGGCACACCGTTCCTCCGCTGCACCCCGCGGGGACCCCGTTCATCGCGGGTTCCCTCGGGGTCGCCGCGGCGGGCTACCGCAAGAGCTGGATCCGGGTTCCCGCCCTGCTCACCGCGGCCGCGTGCGCCGGCTTCTTCCGGCACCCCGCCCGCGTGGTTCCGGAGACCGAGGGCATCGCCGTGGCCCCCGCCGACGGCGAGGTGACCCTCGTCGACGAGCACGTCCCGCCCCGCGAGCTGGGCCTCGGCGACGCGCCGCTGCCCCGCGTGTCGATCTTCCTGTCGGTCTTCGACGCGCACGTGCAGCGCGCGCCGCTGGCCGGCGTCGTCGACTCCGTGGTGCACACCGACGGCAAGTTCCTGCCCGCCGACCTCCCCGAGGCCAGCGACCGGAACGAGCGGAACTCGGTGCGCCTCGCCACCGAGCACGGCCCCGTGGGCGTCGTGCAGATCGCCGGCCTCGTGGCGCGGCGTATCCGCACCGACTGCGCCCCCGGCGACACCCTGGAGCTGGGCGAAACCTACGGGATCATCCGCTTCGGCTCCCGCGTAGACACGTACTTCCCCGCCGGCACCGAGCTGACCGTCTACAGCGGCCAGCGCGCGGTGGCGGCCGAGACCGTGATCGCGCGCCTGCCGTGACCGACTCGTCCACCGCGCCGCACCGCCCCGTCGGGGTCATGATCCTGCCGTCGATGCTGACGGTGGCCGCGCTGTGCGCGGGCCTGACGGGCGTGCGGTTCGCGGCGGACGGCAAGGTCGATCTGGCGATCATGCTGGTCGTCGTCGCCGCGATCCTCGACGGGCTCGACGGCCGCGTCGCGCGGCTGCTGGGCGCCTCCACCCGGATCGGCGCCGAGCTGGACTCCCTCGCGGACGCCATCAACTTCGGCGTCACGCCCGCGCTGATCCTGTACTTCGTGTGCTTCCCCGGCTCGCCCGCCGGCTGGATCGTCGCGTTGCTCTACGTGGTGGCGATGGTGCTCCGGCTGGCCCGGTTCAACACCCTCGCCGCCGACTCGACGGCCCCCGCGTACACCAAGGACTTCTTCGTCGGCGTGCCCGCGCCCGCCGGCGCGCTGCTGGTCCTGGCTCCGCTGGCCGCCCAGCAGGAGTGGGGCGACGGCTGGTGGGTCAGCACCCCGATGGTCGCGGCGTGGACGCTGTTCGTCGCCGCACTCACCGTCTCCCGCATCCCCACCTCCAGCTTCAAGACGATGACCGTGCAGCCCGCGAAGGCCGCCGGCGTGCTGGTCGCCGTCGCAGGCCTCGCGGCGCTGATGCTGACCTACCCGTACATCGCGCTGCTCCTGGTGATCGCGCTGTACCTGCTGCACATCCCCTTCGCGTGGCGGTCGAAGCGGTGGGTCACCGCTCGCCCCGAGGCCTGGGACAACAAGCCCGCCGAGCGCCGGCAGATGCGCCGCGAGCAGCGCCGCGCGGTGCGCCCGCACCGTCGCGCCGCCACCGCCGGCCGCGGTCCCCGGCGCTCCACCGCCCGCCTGGGCCTGCGCCGCCCGACGCGCGAGGACTGAACCGGTCGCGTCGCGGCCCGCCGCCGTCCGGCGACGCGAACTAGGGTGGATCGCGTGTCGAACCTCTCGCTCACCGTCCGCCTGCAGACCTCGGCCCTCGAGGCGCGACGGGGCATCGTCCGGATCCACCCCGAGGCCCTCGCGGCGCTCGGCCTGCGCGAGTGGGACGGGATCGAGCTGCTCGGCGCGCGCCGCACCGCCGCGGTCGTGGCGGCGGCGCCGGCGGGCAGCGCTCCCGGCGTCGCGCTGCTGGACGAGCTGACGATCACCAACTGCGGCCTCCGCGAGGACGCGACCGTCGTGATCACGCCCGCCACGGTCTACGGCGCGAAGCGGGTCCTCCTGCGCGGCAGCGCACTCACCCGCAACGCCCTCGACGGCGCGGCGCTACGGCAGGCGCTGCTCGGCAAGGTGATGATGCCCGGCGACAGCGTCTCGCTGCTGCCCCGCGACCTGGGGCCGGGCACGTCGACCGCGGAGGCGGTGCAGCAGCTGTCGCGGCTGGTCGGGATCACGTGGACGAACGAGCTGCTCACCGTGGTCTCCGTCGACCCGTCGCCGGGGCCGGTGTCGATCCAGCCGAACTCCGCGGTGCTGTGGGCCGACGATTCCGGCGCTCCGGCCGCGCCGGCCGTCGCGTCGTCCGCCACCGAGGTCGTGACCTTCACGGAGGAGGTCCCGGACGTCGAGACGCCGGCCGTCCGCCCCGTCGCCGACCTGGTCGGGGCCGACGGCGCGGTCCGCCGCCTCACCGAGTGGCTGTCCCTCGCGCTCGACGAGCCCGAGCTGTTGGAGAAGCTGGGCGCGCCCGCCCGGCTCGGCGTGCTCATCACCGGCCCCACGGGCGGCGGCAAGGCCACCGTGGCCCGGTCCGTCGTGGCGCCGCGGCCGATCGTCGAGCTCGACGGTGCGCTGACCGGCGCCCTGGAGCCGCAGGCGCGGCTCGAGCGCGTGCGCTCCGCGGTCGCGCGCGTCCGCGAGGCGGTCGACGGCTCGGGCGCGGCGCTGCTCGTCCGCGACGTGGAGGCCCTGCTGCCGGCGACCCGCGAGCCCGTGTCGACGATGATCCTCGACGAGCTGCGCCGCGCCGTCGCGACGCCGCGGGTCGCGCTGCTCGCCACCACCTCCGCGCCGGGCGAGCTGGACTCGCGGCTGCGCGAGCCCGACCTCGCCGAGCGGACGGTCGCCGTCGACCTCCCGGACGCGAAGCAGCGCGAGCAGCTGCTGGACCTGCTGCTGCGCGACGCGCCGACCCTGGACCTGGACCTGCACGAGGTCGCGCTGCGGGCCCCGGGCTTCGTCGCCGCCGACCTCGCGGCGCTGTGCCGGGAGGGCGCGCTGCGCGCCGCGGCGCGGGTGGTCGGCACCGACGAGCGGATCGCCATCACCCAGCCGGACCTGCTCGGGGCGCTCGGCGTGATCCGGCCCGTGTCGCGGTCCGCCACCGAGGAGGTGTCCGTCGGGTCGATCACCCTCGACGACGTGGGCGACATGGTCGAGACCAAGCAGGCCCTCACCGAGACGGTGCTGTGGCCGCTGCGTCACCCGGACACCTTCGCGCGGCTCGGCGTGGAGCCGCCGCGCGGCGTGCTGCTCTACGGCCCGCCCGGCTGCGGCAAGACCTTCGTGGTCCGCGCGCTCGCGGCGTCGGGGCAGCTGTCGGTGCACGCGGTCAAGGGCGCGGAGCTGATGAACAAGTGGGTCGGCGAATCGGAGAAGGCCGTCCGCGACCTGTTCGCGCGGGCGCGGGGCAGCGCGCCGTCGTTGATCTTCCTCGACGAGGTGGACGCGCTCGCGCCGCGGCGCGGGCAGTCGAGCGATTCGGGCGTCGGCGACAAGGTGGTCGCCGCGCTGCTCACCGAGCTCGACGGCGCCGAGCCGCTGCGCGACGTGGTGGTCCTGGGCGCGACGAACCGCCCCGACCTCGTGGATCCCGCGCTGCTGCGTCCGGGCCGGTTGGAGCGGCTGATCTTCGTGCCGCCGCCGGACGCCGAGGCCCGCGCGGAGATCCTCAAGACCAGCTCGCGCTCCATCCCGCTGGCCGACGACGTGGATCTCCCGGCGCTGGCCGAGCAGCTGGACGGCTACTCCGCCGCCGACTGCAGCGCACTGCTGCGCGAGGCCGCGCTCACCGCGATGCGGCGCGACATGGACGCGGCCACCGTGACCGCGGCCGACGTCGAGGCCGCGCGGCTGGCGGTGCGGCCGTCGCTGGACCCGGTGCAGGTCGCGGACCTGCAGGCGTACGCGGACCGTCGGGCGACGTAGGCCTAGGCCTTGCTGACCGAGTAGAAGACGGCGTTGGGGACGGCGCCGGCCTGGACCGAGCTGACGGTGACGACGTAGCCCTTGCCCGAGAACTGCGCGGACCGGGTGGCGTTGTCGGGCGTGCCGGCACCGGCGCCGAGTGCCAGGTAGCCCGCGTCGGTGAGCTTGCGCGTCGCGGCGTCATAGCCACCGTCGCCGGCCTGTACCGTCACGTTGTAGACGGTGACGCCGCCCTGCGAGCGCTCCCCGGCGTCGATGAGATTGCCGTCGACGATCGGCACCTCGGCCTTCGGGAAGGACGCGGGCAGGGTGACGGTGGCGGCGGGCGTGTCCTTGGTCTCGTCCCCGCAGCCCGCGGCCCCGAGGAGCAGCGCCGCCGCGGTCAGCGCGCCGAAGACGCCCCGCGCGACCCGCGCGATCGAAGTGGTCGGACGATCCGTCGACTGGTCCATGCAGCTCCCGACATGCCTACCGGTAGAATTCCAAAAGAACGACACCCCGCTCACAAAAGGACGGAGTGCCCTTGCTTGTCATCCTTGTCTGTTTGTCACTGGCGACCTTAGCCGCACCCATCGTGGTCGGTCGCTTCGGCGCGCGCGGATTCCTGGCGCTCGCCCTGGCGCCCGCCGCGGCCCTGGTCTGGATCGTCACCGTCTGGCCCGTCTCCGGCGAGCCCGACCGCACGGAGTCCCTGCAGTGGGTCCCGGCACTGAACATGAACGTCGACCTGCGGCTCACGCCGCTCGCCGCGGTCATGTCGGTCCTCGTGCTCGGTATCGGCGCGGTCATCCTCGTCTACTGCGCGGGCTACTTCACGGGCGTCACCAACACTCGCAAGCTGCCCACCTTCGCGGCCGAACTGGTCGCCTTCATGGCCGTGATGTTCGGCCTCGTGGTCAGCGACAACATGCTGGTCATGTACGTCTTCTGGGAGCTCACCTCGGTGCTGAGCTTCCTCCTCGTCGGCTACTACGCCGAGCGCGCCACCAGCCGCCGCGCCGCGACGCAGGCGCTGCTCGTGACCACGCTCGGCGGCCTCGCGATGCTGGTCGGCATCATCGAACTGGGCGAGCACTACGGCACGTACCTGTTCTCCGAGGTCATCGCCCGCGCCGTCGGCGACCCGTCGACGATCTCCATCGGCGTCGAGGTGGGCGTCGTGCTCATCCTCATCGGCGCGATCAGCAAGTCGGCGATCGTGCCCTTCCACTTCTGGCTCCCCGGCGCCATGGCCGCGCCGACGCCCGTCTCCGGTTACCTGCACGCCGCCGCCATGGTGAAGGCCGGCGTCTTCCTCGTCGCGCTGCTCGCTCCCGCCTTCGCGCACCTCACGTCGTGGCGGGTCATCGTGCTGGGCCTCGGCATCCTCACGATGATCCTGGCCGGCTGGCGCGCCCTGCGGGAGTTCGACCTCAAGCTGATCCTGGCCTTCGGCACGGTCAGCCAGCTCGGCATGCTCATGGTGCTCGTCGGCACCGGCGAGCGGAACGTCGCGCTCGCGGGCATGACGATGCTCACCGCGCACGCCCTGTTCAAGGCGACGCTGTTCATGGTGGTCGGCATCATCGACCACGCCACCGGCACGCGCGACATCCGGCGCCTGGCCCGGCTCGGCGACCGCCAGAAGGTGCTCGCGGTGATCGCCGCGCTGGCCGCCGCGTCGATGGCCGGCATCCCGCCGCTGTACGGCTTCGTCGGCAAGGAGGCGGCGCTCGAGACGATGCTGCACGCCTCGCTGCCGTCGCCGCTCCCGCTCATCCTGCTGGTGGGCATGTGCGCCGGCTCCGCGCTGACGGTGGCCTACAGCATCCGCTTCCTGTGGGGCGCCTTCGGCCGCAAAGGCCAGGCCAAGCCCACCAGTGCCGTCGAGAACATGCACGCGATCAGCCCGCTCTTCCTGGCCGGCCCCGCGCTGCTCGCCGTCCTCAGCCTGATCGACGGGATCTTCTCGCCCTGGCTCGACCACGTGCTGGCCGAGTACCCGGACCGGTCCTTCCCGCCCGCCGAGGACCCGTACCACCTCGCGCTGTGGCACGGCTTCACGCTGCCGCTGCTGCTGACCGTGCTGATCATCGCGACGGGCATCGTCATCGTGCAGCCGCACAGCCCGTTCTCGCGGCTGCGCCAGCGCAACAGCGTCCTGCTCGGCAACGCGGACCGGCTCTACGACGCCACGCTCCGCGGCGCCGACGTGCTGTCGCTGCGCATGACGCAGAGCACGCAGCGCGGTTCGCTGCCGCTCACCCAGGGCACGATCCTGCTGACGCTGGTGCTGCTGCCACTCGTGGCCCTGGCCTTCGGCACCCGCGCGCGACCCGACATGCGGATCGAGGCCTCGCCGCTGTTCCTGGCGATCTCGCTGCTCATGTGCGCCGCCGCGCTCACCGCGGTGCTGCTGCGGAACCGCCTGGCGACGGTGCTCGTCGTCGGCGTCACCGGCTACGGCACGGGCGTGATCTTCGCGATCTACGGCGCCCCCGACCTGGCGCTCACGCAGTTCCTGGTCGAGACGTTGACCCTGGTGATCTTCGTGCTGGTGCTGCGCAAGCTGCCCGCGGAGGCGCCGATCACCGGCAGCCGTCCGTCGCGGGTGGCGCGCGCGCTGCTCGGCGTCGCCGTGGCGGCGATGGTGGTCGTGGTGGCGATCGCGGCGCGCGCCGCGCGAGTGGCCGCCCCCGTCGCGGACCGGCTGCCGGAGCAGGCCTACAAGTTCGGCTACGGCCACAACACGGTCAACGTGATCCTGGTCGACATCCGCGCCTGGGACACCTTCGGCGAGATCTCGGTACTGCTGGTGGCGGCGACGGGCGTCGCCTCGCTGGTCTTCCGCAACCGCCGCTTCGGCTCGGCGCCCCGTGTCAGCGCGGAGGCCGCCGCCGCGGCCGCCGCCGCTCCCGGCACCACCTGGCTGCGGGGCAGCGCCCTCCGCGACCCGCGGCACCGCTCGCTGGTCCTGGAGATCACCTCCCGCATGGCCTTCCCCACGATCATGGTGGTCTCGGTCTACTTCTTCTTCGCGGGCCACAACGCGCCCGGCGGCGGCTTCGCCGGCGGCCTCACGGCCGGACTCGCGCTGGTGCTGCGCTACCTCGCGGGCGGCCGGTACGAGATCGGCGAGGCCCTCCCGCTCGACGCGGGCCGGATCCTCGGCACGGGCCTGCTGCTCGCGGCGGGCGGCACCATCGTCTCGCTGCTCGCGGGCGCGCCGGCCATGTCGTCGGTCGCCTTCGAGTTCACCCTGCCGGTCTTCGGTGACGTCAAGGTGGTGACTGCGCTGATCTTCGACGCCGGCGTGTACCTCATCGTCGTGGGCCTGGTGCTCGACGTCCTGCGCAGCCTGGGAGCACGACTCGACCTGGAGGGATCCCCCGCCGACATGACCTCGCCCCTGCCCGTCCAGACGGGGGGTGGCGCGCGATGATCGTCGACATCGGTCTCTTCGCCGTGATCGCCGTCATGGTCGCCACCGGCGTGTACCTGCTCCTGGACCGCAGCCTCACCCGCATGCTGATGGGCATCATCCTGTTCGGCAACGCGGTGAACCTGCTGATCCTCGCGCTGTCCTCCCCGCCCGGGAACCCGCCCATCGTCGGGTACTTCTCGGAGGGACGCCTGACGGACGCGGATCCGTTGGCGCAGGCGATGATCCTCACCGCCATCGTCATCACGATGGGCATGGCGGCGTTCATCCTCGCGCTGGCCTACCGCTCCTTCACCATCAACACCGACGACGAGGTCGACGACGACCCCGAGGACACGAAGGTCCTCGAGCGCGACGTCGACGTCGCGGCCGACGATCCCGACTACGACGCCTCCGACGATCCGATCACCGGCGCACCGTCGGCCCTGGGCGACGCGTACGGCCCCGACGGCGAGCTGCTCTCCGCCGAGGAGCTCAAGCGGGCCCGCGTCGACGTCGTCGACACCGGGGCGCTGCCGCTGCCCGCCGTGCCGCGCGAGAAGCAACTCCCGCCGGGCGAGAAGAGCGAGCAGGAGGGCGAGCGATGACCGAATCGATGATGCTCGCCCTCATCCCGCTGCCCACGGTGCTGCCGATCGTGGCGGCCGCGATCACCATGGTGATGGGCCGGCACCCGCGGCTGCAGCGCCTGATCTCGCTGATCTCCCTCGTGGCGATCGTCGCGGTCGCGGCGCTGATGCTCTACTACACCGACCGGCACGGCACCGTCGCGCTGCACGTCGGCGGCTGGGGCGACCGCGACGGCAAGGGCGGGCCGCTGGGCATCACCCTCGTCGCCGACCAGCTCGCGGCACTCATGGTGCTGGTCTCCGCGATCGTGCTGCTGGGCGTCCTCGTGTACTCGGTGGGACAGGGTATCCGCGACGGCGACGAGCACCAGCCCGTCTCGATCTTCTACCCCACATACCTGATCCTCGCGGCGGGCGTGTGCAACGCCTTCCTGGCGGGCGACCTGTTCAACTTGTTCGTCTCCTTCGAGATGCTGCTCGCGGCATCGTTCGTGCTCCTGACGGTCGGCGGCAGCGCCGACCGGATCCGGGCGGGCGTCTCGTACGTGATGGTCTCGATGGTCTCGTCGGTGGTCTTCCTGCTCGGCATCGGCTACGCCTACTTCGCGACGGGCACGCTCAACCTCGCGGACATGGCGATCCGGCTGCAGGACCTACCGTCGGGCACGCGGACCACGCTGTTCGCCGTGCTGCTCGTGGCCTTCGGGATCAAGGCGGCGGTCTTCCCGCTCTCGACCTGGCTGCCCGACTCCTATCCGACGGCGCCCGCCCCGGTCACCGCGGTCTTCGCCGGCTTGCTCACCAAAGTCGGTGTGTACGCGATCATCCGCGCGCACACGCTGCTCTTCCCGGGCGGCTCGCTCGACGACGTGCTGATGATCGCCGGCCTGCTCACCATGATCGTGGGTATCCTCGGCGCGATCGCCCAGACCGACATCAAGCGCCTGCTCTCGTTCACGCTGGTCAGCCACATCGGCTACATGATCTTCGGCATCGGTCTCTCCACGCCACTGGGCCTGAGCTCGACGATCTACTACGTGGTGCACCACATCCTCGTGCAGACGACGCTGTTCCTCGTGGTGGGCCTCATCGAGCGGCAGGCGGGCGCGGCCTCGCTGCGCCGCCTCGGCGGGCTCGCCGCGGCCAGCCCGGTGCTCGCGATCCTGTTCTTCCTGCCGGCCCTGAACCTCGGTGGCATCCCGCCGTTCTCGGGCTTCGTCGGCAAGGTGGGCCTCCTCGAGGCCGGCGTGCGACAGGGCTCGGTGCTGGCGTGGGTGCTGGTCGCGGGCAGCGTGATCACCAGCCTGCTCACCCTGTACGCGGTGATCCGGGTGTGGACCAAGGCCTTCTGGCGCCCCCGCTCGGACGCTCCCGAGGGAGAACTGGCGGTCGCGCACCCGGAGGCCCTGCTCGACGACGCCGACGTCATCGAGTTCGCCGACCGCGAGGACCCGGGCCGCATGCCGATGAGCATGGTCGCGCCCACCGCCGGCCTGCTCGGCGTGGGCCTGATCCTCGCGATCTTCGCGGGCCCGATGTTCGACGTCACGGACCGCGCCGCGGACCAGCTCATCGGCCGGGCGGACTACATCGAGGCCGTGCTCGGCCCCGAGGCCCTGGAGAAGCTCAAGACGCCCGACGGTGCGCCCGTCACCGTCGGGCCACAGGGAGGCGCGCATGGCTAGGCGACTCGTGACGAGGGTCCTGCCGGACCTGCGCGACGGCCGCGCCGTCGGCGTCAAGGTGGCGCAGCTGATCTGGCTCGACGCGGTGTGGGTGATGCTGTGGGGCAGCGTGACCTGGGGCAACATCGCCGGCGGCCTGCTGGTGGGCCTCGCGATCCTGCTGCTGCTCCCCCTACCGCCGGTCCCGGTCGAGGGCCGCGTGCACGTCGGCTCGCTGCTCAAGCTGATCGGCGTCTTCCTCGTGGAGATGTTCCGCTCGTCGATCGAGGTGGCCTGGCTGGCGATCCGGCCCGGCGGGATGCCGCTGAGCGCGGTGCTCCGCGCCAAGGTCTCGATCAAGTCCGACCTGGTGCTCACGCTGCTGGTCGACATGATGAACCTGATCCCCGGCACGATGGTGCTGGAGATCGACACCAAGCGGCGGCTGCTCTACGTGCACGTGGTCGACGTGAGCAGCGAGAAGGCGGTGCGGCAGTTCTACCGCAGCACAGCGCGTCTCGAGCGGCTGTTCATCAACGCCTTCGAGCGCGACAACGAGTGGCACGCCAGCCCGATGCACGGCATCGACGACGACGATTTCCACCACGTCACGCCCGGCGCCCGCGGCCTGGCGGGCGACGCCCGCCGCATGGCCGCGCCGGAGATCGCCTACCGCAAGGCACAGAGCACCGAGGGAGAGGAGAAGTCGTGACCGTCGTCTTCGTCATCACCGGCGTGATCCTCATGACCGCCGCCTTCCTCACGGCCTACCGCCTGCTGCGCGGCCCGAACACCCTCGACCGCGTCGTCGCGGTGGACGCGCTCGTCGCGATCGCCGTCGGCGGGCTCGCCGTGTGGGCGGCGTACAGCCGCAACTCATCGGTGATCCCCGGGATCGTGGCGCTCTCGCTCGTCGGCTTCGTCGGCTCGGTCTCGGTGGTCCGGTTCCGGGTGCCCGACGATGCCGGGACGGCCCCGTCGCCGCCGGACGAGACGCCGGACATCGCGCCGCGGAACGGGGGCCTGCGATGATCGTCGACGTCGTCTCCTCGATCCTGTTCCTCACCGGCGCCGTCTTCGCCGTGACCGCCGCGATCGGCATCATCCGCTTCCCGGACACGCTGACCCGCATGCACGCGGCGACGAAGCCGCAGACCCTGGGCATGCTCCTGCTGCTGGCCGGCGCGATCGTCCGGATGACCGACTCGGTCGACGTGTGGATGCTGGTGCTGGCCGGGCTGTTCACGATGATCACCGCGCCCGCGGTCGCGCACCGGGTGGGCCGGGTGGCCTACCAGGAGCAGCGGCTGCGCGACAGCACCATCGACCCGGACCAGATGGAGACGGGCAGCCGCGACTAGCGGCTCCTCCGGGCCGTCAGGCTCCGGACCGCCCGGACCAGCGCATTCGCGACCACGGCAGCGCGATCTCCGCCGGGTCGTCGACGAGCCGCGGCCCCACCGGTTCCGCCGTGTCGACGTGGTCGGCCAGCGCGCGCAGGTAGCGGTGCCCCGTGTCGGGCAGCACCTGGACGGTGGCGTCGACCGACGTGCCGTGTTGCCGTTCGTAGCCGGCCGCCACCTGCCCGGCGCCGGAGGACAGGCCGGCGAAGAGCGCCGCCTCACGGAGCAGCCGGTGGGTGCCGGCGCGGGCGACCTCGAACGACACCCAGTGGATCACGTCGTAGAGCCCGTGCCGCACGTTGTCGAACGGGATCGACGAGCCGATGCCGGCGATGAGCATGGCGGGATCCTCCACGTGCTCGGCGCCGAAGGTGACGCTGCCGAAGGGCTGCACGCCGACCAGCTCCACCGCCAGGCCCGCCTCCTCGAAGCCGAGTCGCAGTGCGCCGCTGGACACCCCCGAGCCGACGGGCGCGACGAGCCGCACCGCCGCGACTCCCTCGGCCGCCAGCTCCGCCGCCACGCCGCGGGCGATGTCGCGGTAGCCGAGGTAGTGCACCGGGTCGTGGTACTGCCGCATCCAGTGCAGCGACGGGTCCTGCGCGAGCAGTTCGGTGATGCGCCGGACGCGGCGGTCCTGGTCGAGTTTGAGCGACGCCGACGGCGGCATCTGTTCGAGTTCGACTCCCAGGGCGAGGAGTTGGACCCGTAGGCCCTCGTCGATCGTGGTCGATCCGACGATGCGGCAGCGCACGCCCGCCTCGTGGCAGGCCAGGGCCAGGGCGTAGGCGTAGATGCCCGACGACGAGTCGATGACGGTGCCGCCCGGCCGGACCCGCCCCGCGTCGAGGGCGGCGCGGAGCGCGGCCCGCGCCGAGGCGACCTTCATCGATTCGAACCGCAGGAGGTACCGGTCGTCCGTGGCGCGGAGCAGGGCGGGGCGGCTCAGCGCCTCGGCGATGTGGCCGTCGATCCTCATGCGGCGCCGCCGATCACGATCGGGGCGTCGGACACGCGGAAGCCGACGGCGCGCACACGGGCGCACGCCCGCCGCAGGCGCTCCCGCGGGTGCTCGCGCTCGAACAGCAGCCCGGCCACGTTCCCGGAGTGGGCCACCTGCACGCCGAGCGCTCCGCCGCGCTCGGCCGCCGCGATGAGGCGATCGAGACCGGGCTTGTGGTGCCGACTCTGGTTGAGCAGCGCGCTGCGGGTCGCGACCGCGCCGACCCCCGCCGCGTCGCCGGCGGCGACCGCGCGACGCAGCAGACCGCGCAGCTCCTCGTACTCCGCCACGTCGCCGGATCCCGTCGGGGGCAGTGCCAGCGTGTCGACGGGACCGCCGAGCACGCATCGCACCAGCAGCATTCCCGGCAGCGTCGCCCCGAGGTCCTCGATGACGTGGCCGTGGCGGTGGGCGAACAGGATCGGGCGGTCGGCCCACAGCGGGTCCGAGGCCCCCTCGGCGGCGACGGCGAGGCGGGCGACGGTGTCGGCGTCGAGCTCGACGTCCGCGCAGTCGGCGACCGCCCGGACCGCGGCGAGGACGTCGGCGGTCGAGGAGCCCAGCCCCAGGCCCACGGCCGTCGTCCGCGCGATGCGGAGCTCGCCGCCGGTGCAGCCGAGCGCGCCGCGCTCCCGCAGGTGGGCCAGCGTCGCCACGGCGGCGCGCCGTGCCTTGTCGAGATCGCGCTCGCCGCCGGTGGTCCGCGCCCGTACCGCGCCGGAGGCGTCCGGGGCGAAGACCGCCACGGATCCGACGGTGCCGATCGGCACCGTCACCAGGCCCGGGCACTCGCCCTCAACCGGGCAGCGGAACCGGCCCTGGAGGAACTCGCCGTGGTGGCCACTGCTGCTGCCCACCCCGCGACCGCGGGAGGTGTTGCGCGGTGCGCTCATCCGATGCGCTCCTCCGCGCGGGCCCCGCGCAGCGCGCGCCGGGCGAAGAAGGCCGAGAGCGCGGTGGCGCCGCCGAGGACGAGGCCGACGCCGGTCCAGCCGGCGAGCGCGAGGGCCCCGCCGGCGAGGGAGGCGCCCGCGAAGACGCCGACGCTCTGCGCCGCCCCGTTGAGCGAGAGGACGGTGCCGCGCACCGGTCCCGCCCCGCGGACCAGCGTGGTGGTCACGGCGGCGGCGATGACGGCGTGCGAGGCCGAGACAAGGGCCACCATCGGCCAGGCGACGGCGACGTGCGGCGCGGTGTAGAGCGCCACCATCGCGACGGAGGCGACGAGGATCGCCGCGAGCACCGTGCCGAGCAAGCGGTCGGCACCGCGGTCCTGCATCACCCTGCCGCCCAGGAAGTTCCCGAGGAAGAAGGCCAGCCCGGAGGTGGCCCACACCAGGGAGAACCAGCCCGTCCCGATGCCGAAGCGCTGGCCGAAGGCGGCGGCGATGTACGCGAGGGAACCCATGAACGCGAGCGTGCGCAACAGGGAGACCGCCAGGGTGTCGAGGGCGCCGGGGATCGCCCGCACGGTGCGGAAGGCCTGGAGGTAGCTCACGGAGGTGTTCCCGCCGCGCGGATCGCGGCGGCGGGCGATGAGCGCCGCAACCACGAGCAGCACCACGGCGGTCGCGGCCATGTCGGCGCGCCAGCCCCACAGCACGGCGGGCAGGGCCAGGACCGGGGCCGCGAGGACCGCGGTCAGCGTCATGGTCGACGAGACGAGGGTCGCGG
The DNA here is from genome assembly GCF_037148755.1 of Tsukamurella sp. USMM236. Lineage (NCBI taxonomy): Bacteria > Bacillati > Actinomycetota > Actinomycetes > Mycobacteriales > Tsukamurellaceae > Tsukamurella > Tsukamurella sp. USMM236. Next base: position 400,326 of record NZ_JBBCSS010000003.1, on the reverse strand, counting down.
CCCGCGCGGAGGCCGCCGGGCTGTCGAACCGGTCGGCGGCCATGGCCGACACCGCGGGGTTGAGCACGGCGGTGCCCGCGCCGATCAACAGGCAGAAGGCGATCCACGCGACGGTGCTGCCCTGCAGCGCGAGCCCGCACCCCAGCGCGAGCACGAGCAGGGCCAGCGCGGCCACCGACGAGCGCGAGAGCCGGTCCAGCAGCGGCGCGGCCGCGACGCCGACCAGGAGGGCGGCGACCCCGCCGAGGCCGCGCAGGCCGCCGATGAGGTCGACGCCCGCGTTCGCGTCCGCGGCGATGGCGACGAGGAAGTTCGCCATGACGGTGAACGGGACGAGGCCCAGCGCGGCGGCGGCGAGCATCGGCCAGATCGCGCGGACCAGCACCCGGTCCGGCACGGGGCGGTCCCCGGGTGCGCTCATGCCCGGCCCCGGTACAGGTACATGGGCGAGGCGTCGGCGGAGAACTGCGAGAACGGGAAGTGCTCCGCGGAGAGCGCGCTCAGGCCCGCCCCGAGGAAGGCGCGGGCGACGGCCGACCCGCTCTGCGCGTACACGGCGAGCGGCACGTCGCGCTCCCGGCAGGTCGCGAGGATCTCGTCGAAGCTGCCGTTGCCCAGGGTCATCCCGGTCGCGAGCACCGCGTCGGCCTCGGCGAGCACCGCACGATGATCGTCCGCGACGGGGTCGCCCCAGTGGGTGCGCTGCAGGTTCCGGTCCGCGAGCAGGGGCTCGCCGCCGCGCTCGCGGATGGCGGCCACCAGGGGGTTCACCACGCCGATCAGCGCGACCCGAGCGCCCGGGGCGACCGACAGGAGTTCCGCCACCGCGGCGTCGCGGGCGATCGCGCGGACGTCGGGGGTGCCGGTGGGCAGCGTCCGGAGCTCGGCGCGGGGGTCCTCGCGGTGCGGCGCCGCGGCGCCGAGCGCGGCGTCGGCCGCGGCGATCCGCAGGGGCTGCGCGGCGTGCTCGAGCAGGGCGGCGACCGGCTCGCCGGACAGGTCCGCGATATCGGGGTCGAGCTCGCCCTCCTCGAAGGCACACGCACCGAAGGAATCCCCGACGCGGACGAGAACGTACCGGTTGCGGTAACGCTGCTCGCTCCCGGCGAGGCGGGTGCCGTGCGCGACGAAGAAGACGCTGCGGGCCACCTCGTCCTGCGCGACCTCGCGGGCGAGGTCGAGGACGTCGGCGACGGAGCCGGGGGCGGTGTCGGGTGCGATCATCGGGCGGCTCCGCTCTGCTCCAGGTAGTCGGCGAGCACCGCCGCGGCGTCGAGGTTGCGCGGTCCGGCCACCAGCTCGGCGTAGTCCACCACGCGGATCCGGTTCTCGCGCACCGCCGGCGAGTCCTTGATGGGCGACGACTGTCGCAGGTAGTCGATCTTCTGCTGCGCGGGCTGCTTGTCGTAGTCGACGATGACGATCACCTCGGGCTGCGCCTGCACTACGGACTCCCATCCGACGGAGGTCCACCGGCCGTCCACGTCGTGCGTCACGGAGCGGCCGCCCGCGAGGGAGACCACCTGGTCGGCCGCGGCGCGGCGACCGGCGGTGTAGGGCTCCGCGGTCCCGGAGTCGTAGACGAACACCGACGGCTTCACCGTCTTGCGGTCGGCGCGCTCCTGCAGCGCGCGCTCGCGGGCCCGCAGGTCATCGACCAGCTTCGTGGCGCGGTCCGGGACGCGGAAGATCGCGCCCAGGTTGGTGAGGTCGGTGTACGTGTCCGCCAACGGATTCACCTCCCGCACGGCGGGCTTGTCGCCGTAGTTGTAGCAGGTCTCCTCCTGCATGTAACTGTCGATCCGCAGCTTGCCCAGCGACTCCGGGGTGACGCCGCGGGCGGGGCTGAAACCCGCCTGCCAGCCCGCGAACACCCAGTCCGCCTTGGCGGCGACGAGCGGCTCCTGGGTCAGCACGCCGTCGCTGAGGATCGGGACCTTGGCGTACTCGTCGCGGTACGGCGACTTCGCGATCACGCCGTGCACCGTCTTCGGCAGGACGATGCCCTTGATGCGGTCGGTGAGGCCGAGCGCGAACATCTTCTCGATCGCCGAGACGTCGTACGGCACCGCGGCGGTGGGCGACCGGTACTGCTGGTGCACACCGCAGTTGGTGACATCGACGAGGTCGGTCGTGGTTTCGGCGGGGCGCGCACCGCAGGCGGTGCCGGCGAGCAGGGTGCTCGCCGCGAGGGCCGCGGCGAGCAGGGGACGGGGGTGCATCGGTCGATCCTTTCGATCGGTCGGTTTCTACAGTTCGAAGCGGATGCGCGGCGGACCCGTGTCGGCCGCGGCGACCACGGGCCGCACGCCGTAGACCTCGGCGATCCGGTCGGCCGTGAGCACCTCGCCCGGGGTGCCGGTGGCGACCACCCGGCCGCGGTCGAGGAGCACCAGGCGGTCGCAGCTCTGGGCGGCGAGGTCGATGTCGTGGATGGCGGTGACGGTCGTCTTGGTCGTCGCCCGGAGCAGGCGCAGCAGGTCCAGCTGGTGCCGCACGTCGAGGTGGTTGAGCGGCTCGTCGAGCAGGAGGACCGGTGTGTCCTGCGCGAGGGCGCGGGCGATGAGGACGCGCTGCCGCTCGCCCCCGGAGAGTCCCAGCACGCTGCGCCGCCGGAGCGCGGTGGCGTCCACCGCGACGAGGGCCGCCTCGCAGGCGTCGATCGCGGCGGCGCTGCCGGCGTCGCCGTGGGCGAAGCGCCCCAACATCACCGTCTCCTCCGCCGTGAACCCCAGATGCCCGGTCTCGCTCTGCGTGACGGCGGAGACCAGGCGCGCACCGTCGCGCCGGCGCAGCGCTGCGAGGTCCCGTCCGCCCACGCGCACCGTCCCCGCGGCGGGGGCGATCGCCCGGTACAGGCAGCGCAGCAGCGTCGACTTGCCGCTGCCGTTCGGCCCGATCAGCCCGACGTGCGCACCCGCGGCGATGTCGAGCGAGATGTCATGGAGCACTCGGGTTCCGCCGAGCTCCACGGTGATCCGATCCAGTTCGACCCTCACGCCGCGCCGCCCAGCAGTCCGCCGCGGCGCCGCAGCAGGACGATGAAGACGGGCACGCCGACCAGCGCGGTGACGATGCCCAGCGGTAGCTCGCGCGGCGCCACCACCAGGCGGCTCAGCAGGTCCACCCACACCAGCAGCAGGGCGCCGACGAGCGGGGCGAGCAGGAGCACCGCCCGGTGCGCCGGGCCGACGATCATGCGGACCGCGTGCGGGACGACGAGCCCGACGAAGCCGACCGTGCCCGCGATCGCGACGAGCACCGAGGTCATGACCACGATGACCAGGAAGAGCATTCGGCGCGCGCGGTGCGGGTCGAGGCCGAGCGCCGCGGCGGCCTCGTCGCCCTGCGCCAGGACGTCGAGCACGCCCGCGAGGCGCCCGGTGATGGCGGCGCACGCCGCCACCGTCACGGCGACCAGTGGGAGCACGGACCACTGCGCTCCCCCGAGACCGCCAAGCAGCCAGAACATCACGGACCGCGCGGCGTCGCCGACGGGGTCGAAGAAGACGATCGCGCCCGCGAGGCCCTGGAAGGCGAAGGCGAGCACCACGCCGGTGAGCACCAGCCGGACCGGGCTGAGGGCACCGTCGGCCGTCCGGCTGAGCAGGTAGACCAGCAGCGAGGCGAGCACGGCGGTCGCAAACGCCGCCCCGGCCGTGCCGGCGATGCCGAGGCCCGCCACGACGCCGGTGGTGACGACGAAGCTGGCGCCCACGGACGCACCGCTGGAGATTCCGAGGATGAAGGGGTCGGCGAGCGGATTCCGGACGAGGGCCTGGCAGGCGACCCCCGCGATGGCGAGGCCGGCGCCGACGAGGGCCGCGAGCAGCACCCGCGGCACGCGCAGGTCCCAGAGGATCGAGTAGGTGGACTGGTCCTCGCGGGCGAGGGGGCCGCCGGTCAGGGCCGCCCAGAGCAGGCGCCGGACGTCGCCGAGCGGCACCGTTGCCGCGCCCTGCGACACCGCGATGCCCATCGACACGACGAGGACCGCTGCGAGCACTCCGGCGAGGAGCAGCGGGGAGGCGCCGGCGCGACGGCCGAGCGAGGTGGTGAGCACGCGATAAAGTTAACGAGAATCATTTTCGTTAACAAAGACGCATGCGGCTATGCGTGCATCGACACGCGGCTACGGCAGGACGAGCTCGCTCGTCACCGACCGCACCACGTCGCGGTAGGTGTCCACGTTGCAGACGCCGCCGGCGACGGCACGCTGCCGCTGATAGGAGGCGCCGCGGCGGGCGATGTCGGCGACGGCGGCCAGCTCGCGGGAGCAGCCGAGGCGGGCCGCGACGGGCGCGAGCTGCTCGAGCAGGTCGTCGAGGTCCTCCGTCACCAGGCGCTCGTTGTTGTCCGCGTCCTGAATGATGATGGCGTCCAGGCCGTACCGGGCGGCGCGCCACTTGTTCTCCTGCACGTGCCAGGGCGGCAGCGTCGGCAGGGTCTCCCCCGCGTCCAGCCGGGAGTCCAGCCACACGACGAGGCAGTGGATGAGGGCGACGATCGCCTCGAGCTCCGCGAACGACGACATGCCGTCGCAGATCCGCACCTCGATGGTGCCGAGGTGGCACGCGGGGCGGATGTCCCAGCGGATCTCGTTGAGGTGGTCGATGATCCCGGTGGTCTTCTGGTCGTGCACGAACCGCTCGAACTCGCTCCACTGCTCGAACTGGAAGGGCAGGCCCGCGGTCGGCAGCTGCTGGAACATCATCGCGCGGGTGCTGGCGTACCCGGTGTCGTGCCCGCCCCACATCGGGGAGCTGGCCGACAGCGCCAGCAGGTGCGGGTAGTGGTTGAGCAGCGCCGAGATGATCGGCAGCACCTTGTCGCGGTGGTTCACCCCGACGTGCACGTGCACGCCCCAGATCAGCATCTGCCGGCCCCACCACTGGGTGCGGGCGATCAGCTCGTCGTAGCGGGGATTCTCCGTGAGCTGCTGCGCGTTCCACTGCGCGAACGGGTGGGTACCCGCGCCGAACAGGTCGACGCCCATCGCGTCCGACGTCTCCCGCACCGCCGCGATGATGCGCGCCAGGTCCGCCATCGCCTCCGCGGTGTTCTCACAGACGCCCGTCACCACCTCGACGGTGTTGCGCAGCATCTCCGAATGCACCTGCGGCGCGATGTCCGGATGGGTGGCGCGGATGCCGTCGAACAGTTCCCCGGCCCGACTGACCAGGTCCGCGGTCTCCCGGTCGACGAGGGCGAACTCCCACTCGACGCCGATCGTCGGCCGCGGCGACGCCTCGAAGGCGACGGGCTCGATGATTAACCGACCTTGATCACGCCGCAGGCGATCCGCCCGCCGGCGTCGCCGGTGTTGAGGGTGGTCTCGTCCGGCACGGGCTGACCCGGGACGATGTTGGTGTAGCGCGCCGACGGGATGTTGCCGAAGTTGTCGGGGCCCGCGTGGATCATGAGCGCGTTGCCCTCGGTGTTCTTCTTGATGTCGGCGAGGGTGAAGGCGCCGGTGCTGGTGACGGTCTGGCCGGTGCCGTTGGCGTTGACGTAGACCGAGACGAGGTCACCCGTCATGGGGTGGCCGGAGGCGCCGGGCTTCTGCCAGTGGCCGCCGGCGGAGCCGAAGTTGGTGGCGGAGCCGGGGGCGCCGTTCTTGGCGACCGAGTTCGCCTCGCACTTGCCCACCTCGTGGATGTGCATGCCGTGGAAGCCGGCGGGCAGGCCGGTCACGCGGACGTCGATCACCACGACGCCGTCCTTCTCCGAGAAGGTGGCCTTGCCGGCGCTGCTGCCGTCGGGCTTGACGAGCGAGGCCTCGGCGGCACCGGCCGACGGCGAGCTCTCGCCCGGCTTGTCCTCGCCGTGCGCGGCGTTCGGGTCCAGGCTGCGGACGGGGCCCTGCGCGGGCACCGTCGCGCCGGTGACGACCGCGGGGTTCGTTCCGGGCGTGTCCGAGGGCTTCTCGTTGGTGGTACAGCCGGCCAGGGCGATGGCCGCCACCGGAAGGATCGCGATCGGGGCGAGGAACTGACGCTTCGTCATCGATGACTCCTTATGCGACGGCTACCGGGGCTGGGCCGCCCTGGGGCTGGTGTTGCCCGAAATCATATCGGGGCCGCTCTCGCAGCGAGGGACAGGACCCCGCTCCGCCCGTCGCCGGCTACTTTTTCACGACGGCGACGGCGAGCGCGCCCTCGCACGCCTCGAGCCCGGCGGGGCGGGCGGCGGTGGCGGAGCCGGGGAGGGCGGTGGAGACGGTCTTGGCGGCGTCCTCGCCGCCGTCCGCGAAGTACACGGTGGTGGCGCGCGGCGCGGCGGGCCGGTTCGGCCAGGCCGCGGCGGCCTCGCCCTGCACGGTGAAGCCGGCCTTCGTGAGCTTGTCGCGCGTGTCGGCGACCGGCGCCTTGGCCACGGAGATCAGGCACACCGTCGGCTTGTCGGCGGCGGGAGCCGCGGTCTCGGTGGCGGCGGCCTTGATCTTGGCCTCCTGCGCGTTGAGCGCTGCCTGGGGATCGTCGTTGCGGGTCACGAGCCCGTGGACCCCGACCGCCGCGAGGATGATCGCGGCCGAGATCAGGATCATGATGATGGTCCGGATCGGGACGGCGCGGGTGTTCTGAGTGCTCACGACACCCGACTGTATCGGATCACGTGATCTCGAAGCCGAGCTTGCGGGCGGCGCGGGCCTTCTGCCGGCCGGCGCGGACGCGGCGCAGGCGCTTGACGAGCATGGGGTCCGCGGCCAGTGCCTCGGGCGTGTCGACCAGGGTGTTGAGCACCTGGTAGTAGCGGGTCGCGGAGAGCCCGAAGAGCTCCTTGATCGCGTCCTCCTTGGCGCCCGCGTACTTCCACCACTGGCGCTCGAAGGCCAGAATGTCGTGCTCGCGCCTGGTCAGGCCGTCGTCGCCGCGCTCGTCGACGGGCTGCGCGTCAGTTCGGACCGTCTTCTGCGCGGCCGCACCGGCGCCCTCCATGCGTTCCCCTCGCATTCGAAATAACACTTCTGTAGTTCGCGTCAATCTAACCACGGCCGGCGGCGCCGTCGCGGGGCTACGGGCGCGTGTCGCGCAGCTCCCGCGCCGCCGGGCCCCCACGACGCCCGGTGCGCCGGTGCGGCCCGCACCGCCCCCGACTACCGTGTATGCCATGTCCGTTCTCCCCATCGTCATCGTCGGCGACCCCGTGCTGCACTCCCCCACGACGCCCGTCGAGCTGGACGCGGGCGGCAAGCCGTCGGACGAGATCGTGACCCTCCTGGACGACATGTACGAGACCATGGACGTCGCCAACGGCGTGGGACTCGCCGGCAATCAGGTGGGCCGAGGCCTGCGCCTCTTCGTCTACGACTGCCCGGACGAGGAGACCGGCGAGCGCCGGCGCGGCGAGGTCATCAACCCCGTCCTCACCACCTCGGACATCCCCGAGACCATGCCGGATCCGGACGACGACTGGGAGGGCTGCCTCTCCGTCCCGGGCGAGTCCTTCCCGACGGGCCGCGCCGACTGGGCCAAGGTCGTCGGCACCGACCGCAACGGCGAGAAGGTCGAGATCGAGGGCACCGGCTTCTTCGCGCGGATGCTGCAGCACGAGACCGGCCACCTCGACGGCTTCCTCTACACCGACGTCCTCACCGGCCGGTACGCGCGGCAGGCGAAGAAGTTCATCAAGAAGCAGGGCTGGACCGTGCCGGGCCTGACCTGGATGCCCGGCACCGTCGAAGATCCCTTCGGTCACTGACGTGCCCGCGCCCGGCGACCGGGTGGTGGTCCGGCGGCTGCTGCCGTCCGGGCAGGCCTCGGACGTCATCGGCACCCTGCTGTCCGACGGTGACCCGCTGCTCGTCCGCGCCGACCGCGACGGCGCCGAGCACGCCGTTCCCCGTGCCGAGATCATCCGGTGGAAGACAGTGCCGCCGCGCCCCGTCCGGGCGAGCGAGATCCGGTCCTTGGACCTGGCGCGCGCCCGGTCGTGGTGGTCCGTGGAACGCGAGTGGATCGACGGCTGGCTGTGCCGCGCCGCGGTGGGCCTGCCCGGGCACCGCGCGAACGCCGCCGCGCCCCTGCACCCCGACGCCGCGCTCGACCGGCTCGACGGGGTGCGCGCCTGGTACGCCGCCCGCGACCTGCCGCTGCGCCTGACGCTGTCCGACCGCGTACTGCCGGGAGCATCCGGCCTCGCGCCCGTCGTGCAGCCGACGGAGGTGCTGATCGCGCCGGCCATCGCCGACGGCGCCGACCCGGAGGTCCGCTTCGCCGGCGCCCCCGACGGCGCCTGGCTGTCGCTCACCGGCACGGCCGAGCCCCTCGTGACCTCGGTCGACGGGGCGGCGCTCTTCGCATCGATCGCCGGGCCCGACGGTGCCCCCGTCGCCGCCGGGCGCCTCGCGCTCACCGCGGACGCGGCGGGGACGCTGTGGGGCGGGATCGGATCGATGGCCGTCGCGACCGAGCACCGTCGACGGGGCCTCGCCACCCGCGTGCTCGCGGCGCTCCGGGCGCGGGCGGCGGAGGAAGGCGCGCAGCGCGTCTTCCTCGAGGTCACCGCCGACAACTCCGGCGCGCGGGAGCTGTACCGCCGGGCCGGCTTCACCCGCCATCACGGCTACCACTACTGGGCCGAGCCGCAGTGACGGCGCCGGGTGCCACGGCGTGGGGTCCTGGTCCCGCCGACCACCGTCGCGCGGAGATCACCACGGTGATCGGCTCCGGCGACGAGGATTTCGCCCGCGCCGCACACGACGTCCTGCGGTGGGCGGTGAAGACGCGCAGCGGCTTCGCCGTTTCGGCCGCGGGCCCCGTCGAACCCGGCCAGCGGCTGACGGTGACAGCCCGGGTCGCCGGGATCACGATCCGGGAGCCCGTCGAGGTCGTCGAGGTGGTGGACGCCCCTGAACGGGTCGGCTTCTCGTACCGCACCCTCCCCGGGCATCCGGTGCGCGGCGAGGAGGCCTTCGTCGTGCACCGCGACGGCGCCACCGTGCGCCTGACGATCCGGTCGCTGACCCGGCCCGCGCCGCGCGGCTTCTGGCGCGCGGCGTTCCCCGCACTCCTCGTGGCGCAGCAGGTGGCGCGCGCCCGGTACGTCCGGGCGCTGCGCCGTCCCGGCTCCTAGGTGTGCGCCGCCGAGTCGACGACGTCCTGGTACTGCGGGAACCGGGTGATGAACGAGCGCACGTAGGTGCACACGGGGATCACGCGCCGGTTCCGGGAGCGCAGATCGTCCAGCACCCCCGACACGAGGGCGCGGGCGAAGCCCTGCTTGCCGAACTTCTCCATGACCACCGTGTGCAGCAGGATCACGTCACCGTGGTCGGTGACCTCGTAGCCCTCGACCCCGATGAGCTCGTCGCCCGACCAGAGTTCGTACCGGTCGCGCACCGGATTGTCGAAGAGACGCAACGACTCCCCCAGTTCCAGCGTGGGCGGGGGAACCTCGACCTTGTCAGCCATGAACACCTCCATGTGATGCGGATCACCCCACCGTACGCCCGAACCCCGACAAGTCGGCGTACTCGCGACCGGTGTTTTCACATCTGTCACATTTCTCGATCGTGAACTTCGGAACGCGGTTACTGTGAACCGCATGACGCTGGTCGCCCGCGGGCTCACGCGGACCTTCAAACAGCACGTCGCGGTCGCCGACGCGACGCTCACGCTGCCCCCTGGCCGCATCACCGGACTGGTGGGCCCGAACGGCGCGGGCAAGACGACGCTGCTGCTCATGCTCGCGGGCCTGCTGCAGCCGTCGTCGGGCGCCATCGAGCTCGACGGTGCGCCCATCGCCCCCGATGCGCTCCGGTCCCGCGTCGGGTGGATGCCCGACGTCTTCGGGACCTGGGACTCACTGACTCCGACCGAGATCCTGACCACCTTCGCGAAGCTGTACGGCGTCCCGTCCGGCGAGGCCCGCGCCCGGGCGACGGACCTGCTGGCCCGCGTGCACCTGACCGAGTTCGCCGACCGGCCGGCGCAGGTCCTCTCCCGCGGGCAGAAGCAGCGCCTCGGCTTCGCCCGCGCCATGGTGCACCACCCGCCGATCCTGCTGCTCGACGAGCCCGCCTCCGGCATGGACCCGCGTTCGCGGTTCGAACTACGCGACTCGCTGCGCGCCCTCGCCGACAGCGGCGTCGCCGTCCTCGTCTCCTCGCACATCCTCTCCGAGCTCGGCGAGATGGTCGACGACGTGGTGATGATGGCGCGCGGCCGCACCGAGGCGCCGCCGGAGTCCGCGGTCACCCGGTGGCGGATCCGGCTCCTCGGTGAACCACCGAGCGGCGGAACGTATCTCACCTTCGATTCCGAGGCCGACGCGGCCGCACACCTCGCGCAGAGCATCGCCGACGGTGCCCGGATCGTCGAGTTCGCCCGCGCCACCAACGCCCTCGAGGACTCGTACTTCGCACTGGAGGCTGATCGCACATGAACGGCTTCACGCAGTGGTGGCGCACCGTCGGCGTGCTCACCGGACTGGAACTCCGTCAACGCACCCGCGCCACCCGCTGGCGCGTCCTGCTCGGCGTGTTCTTCCTCGTGGTCTCCGCCGTGGTCTTCGGCCTGCTGTGGTTCATGACCGTCACCTCTCCCGAATCCGGGCGACAGTCCTTCGAGGAGAACCTGTACTTCATCGTCCTCGGCTTCGTCGGCTTCCTCGGGCTGGTGATCGCCCCGACGATGACGGCGACATCGATCAACGGCGACCGGAAGGACGCCACCCTCGCGGTCGTGCAAGCCACCCCCGCTAGCGGCGCGCAGCTCGCGACCGGCAAGCTGCTCGGCGCGTGGATCGCCTCCTGCGCCCTGCTCGTGGTGTCGGCGCCGTACCTGATCTGGGCCATCGCCGTCGCCGAGTACCCGGTCGTCTTCTCCGTGCTCGGCGTCGTGGTGACCGCGCTGATCTTCCTGTCCTACTGCGGCATCGGTCTCGGCTTCTCCGCGCTGCTCGCTCGACCGATCGGCTCCGCCGCCGTCACGCAGCTGGCCATGCTGTTCCTGTTGATCGGCCTTCCGATCATCGCCGTCCTGCTGGTCCCTGCGACGAAGACCGAGGTCTCCGCGGACCGGCCGATCTGGACGTACTCCGAGAACGGGGAGAGCGGCACCTGCCGCATCGAGCGGACGAACGTCACCGTCGAACACACCGAGCGCGTCTGGTGGATCCTCGCGCCGAACCCGGCGGTCGTCCTCGCGGACTCCGCCGCGCAACGGGACTACGGCCGCGACGCCGACCGGGACCGCCGAGCCTGGAACCGCTACACGTCGGACGACCAGCGCATCCCGTCCGAATCCGGCCTCGCCACCATCGCCGACGGGGTGTCCGACATGCGCACCCCGCCGGCGGCGAACCAGGACCGCACCTGCGGGCGGCCGGGCTTCTCCACGGGCGATGACTTCATCTACTACTCCGACTTCGGCGACCCGCGACGGACGGACGGCTACCTCGGGCACTCCTGGTACTGGGGCCTGCTGGCGAACCTGGCGCTGGGCGGGCTCGGGCTCGCCTTCGCGGCCCGCCGCCTGCGGGTTCCCGCGGCGAACCTGCCGCGGGGCGTGCGGATCGCCTGAGACTCCGCCGTGTGTGCGCTACCCTCGGTAACGCACACCACACGGGAGCTCACCGCAGTGAGCTGAGAGGACGTCTATCGCGGGCGTCGACCGTACGAACCTGTCCGGGTAATGCCGGCGTAGGGAAGAGGAGTCCCGCATGCCTGTTTCGTCGTCCACCCCCGTCTCCACCGTCACCGTCGGCCCGATCGAGGGCTCCGAGAAGCGGTACCGCACCGTCCCGGGCACCGACGGTGACCTGCACGTCCCGTTCCGGCGGATCGCGCTCACCAACGGCGATCACCACGACGTCTACGACACCTCCGGCCCGTACACCCAGTACACCGCCGAGGATCAGCTGCACGACCTCGCCGAGGGCCTCCCCAAGACCCGCGACGCCTGGACCACACCCGCCCCGGTCGACGGCGCGAGCACCCAACTCGCCTGGGCCCGTGCGGGAATCATCACCGACGAGATGCGCTACGTCGCGTCCCGCGAGGGCTTCGACCCCGAGAAGGTGCGCGAGGAGGTGGCGGCCGGCCGCGCGGTCATCCCGGCCAACCGCAAGCACCCGGAGCTGGAGCCCGCCATCATCGGCAAGGCCTTCGCCGTCAAGATCAACGCGAACATCGGCAACTCGGCCGTGACCAGCTCCATCGCCGAGGAGGTCGAGAAGATGGTGTGGGCCACCCGCTGGGGCGGCGACACCATCATGGACCTCTCCACCGGCAAGGACATCCACGAGACCCGCGAGTGGATCATGCGCAACGCGCCGGTCCCCGTCGGCACCGTCCCGATCTACCAGGCGCTCGAGAAGGTCAAGGGCGACCCGACCAAGCTCACCTGGGAGATCTTCCGGGACACCGTGATCGAGCAGTGCGAACAGGGCGTCGACTACATGACCGTGCACGCCGGCGTGCTGCTGCGCTACGTGCCGCTCGCCGCGAACCGGGTCACCGGCATCGTCAGCCGCGGCGGCTCCATCATGGCCGCGTGGTGCCTCGCGCACCACGAGGAGTCGTTCCTGTACACGCACTTCCGCGAGCTGTGCGAGATCCTCCGCGAGTACGACGTGACCTTCTCCCTCGGCGACGGCCTGCGCCCCGGCTCCATCGCGGACGCCAACGACGAGGCGCAGTTCGCCGAGCTCCGCACCCTGGGCGAACTGACGAAGATCGCGAAGTCCTATGGCGTGCAGGTGATGATCGAAGGCCCCGGCCACGTCCCGATGCACAAGATCGTGGAGAACGTGCGGCTCGAGGAGGAGCTGTGCGAGGAGGCGCCGTTCTACACGCTCGGCCCGCTCGCCACCGACATCGCGCCGGCGTACGACCACATCACCTCGGCGATCGGCGCGGCGATCATCGCGCAGGCGGGCACGGCGATGCTCTGCTACGTCACGCCCAAGGAGCACCTGGGCCTGCCCAACCGCGACGACGTGAAGACCGGCGTCATCACGTACAAGATCGCGGCGCACGCCGCCGACCTCGCCAAGGGGCACCCCGGTGCGCAGTCCCGGGACGACGAACTGTCCAAGGCGCGCTTCGAGTTCCGCTGGGTCGATCAGTTCAACCTGTCGCTGGACCCGGACACGGCCCGCGAGTTCCACGACGAGACGCTGCCCGCCGAGCCCGCGAAGACGGCGCACTTCTGCTCGATGTGCGGCCCGAAGTTCTGCTCGATGCGGATCAGCGCCGACGTGCGCGCCTACGCGCAGGAGCACAACCTGGTGACGCAGGAGGACATCGACGCCAAGCTGGCGGCCGATATGGCGGCGAAGTCGCAGGAGTTCGCCGACGCCGGTGGGCGCGTGTACATCCCGCTGGAGCCCTCCCGGGCATGACGGATCGCCGATCCGAACCGACCACGGTGACGGTCGGCGCACCGTCGCGCCTGCCGAGCGCCCCGCGAGGCTCCGCGCCGCACCGGGTGCTGACCATCGCCGGCTCGGATTCCGGTGGCGGCGCGGGCATCCAGGCCGACATGCGGACCTTCGCCGTGCTCGGACTGCACGCCTGCGTGGCGATCACCGCCGTCACGGTGCAGAACAGCGTGGGCGTGCAGGACTTCCGCGGCGTCGAGCCGGCGATCGTGGCGGCCCAGATCCGTTCGGTGGCGGGCGACATCGGCGTCGAGGCCGCGAAGACCGGGATGCTGGCGTCCACGGAGATCATCGAGGCGGTCGCCGCCGCGGCGGACGCGGAGGACATCGGTCACGGCCGTGCGGTGCCGCTCGTCGTCGACCCGGTGGCGGCGTCGATGCACGGCGACCCGCTACTCGCGACCGAGGCCCTCGACGCGCTGCGCTCCGTGCTCGTCCCCCGCGCCACGCTGGTCACCCCGAACCTCGACGAGGTCCGGCTGATCACCGGGATCGACGTGGTGGACTCCGCCACGCAGGCGGCCGCCGCCGACGCCCTGCTGGCGCTCGGGGCGCAGTGGGCACTGGTCAAGGGCGGTCACCTGCGCGATTCGCCGGAGAGCCCGGACCTGCTCACCGACGGCACCGAGTCCATCGCGTTCACGGCGCCGCGGGTCCCGACGGGGCACGACCACGGCGCCGGCGACACCCTCGCCGCGGCGACGACGGCGGCCCTCGCGCACGGCGCGTCGGTGCCGGCCGCCGTCGCCTTCGGCAAGGCGTGGGTCACCGAGGGCCTGCGCTGGGCGTACCCGCTCGGCGCGGGCCACGGCCCCGTCAACCCCCTCTGGGCGGTCGCCACCCCCGATTGAACGATGTTTTGGAGAGGAAAACCGCAGGTCGGAATCTCCAAAACATCGTTCAATCGGAGCAGGGGGTCAGACCGCCGCGGGGCGGAAGGGCTCGCGCACCAGGCGCATGCCCGCCTCGGCCGGCGTGCGGTCGGCCTTGCGGTGGTTGCATTCCGCGCAGCAAGCGACGAGGTTCGTCCACGTGTTGCCGCCGCCGCGGGAGCGCGGGAAGACGTGGTCGATCGTCGTGGCCCGCGCGCCGCAGCCCGCGTACTGGCAGGTGTGGTCGTCACGGCGCAGGATCTCGGTCCTGCTCGCGTGATCGGCGGTGCGACGGTAGGGAACCGCCGCGTACCGCACGAGCAGCATCGACTTGGGCACCTCGATCACCGTGCTCGGGGAGCGCAGCACCCTGGGCGGGTCGTGCGGCTCGAGGGCGAGGGCGACCTCGCGCAGCATCATGCCCACGGCGTCCTGCCAGTGCACCGCGTCGAGCGGGCTGTAGTCGGCGTTGAAGACCCGCACCGGCGGAGCGGGGACGAACGTGCTCATACCGCACCTCCTTCCGGTCGTCCGGGCGTGGCGAGCAGGTCGAGGATAGGAGCGGGCGATTGCGCCCGCAACGCCTTTTCCGCGCGGACGCACCCGCCGACCTGCCGGTTCCCGGCGGTATCCTCACCCCATGCAGTTCCTCCCCCTGCCCGCGGACGGCGAGACCCCCGTGCGGGTGATGACGATCGCGGGCTCGGATTCGGGCGGCGCCGCAGGCCTCCAGTCGGACCTGCGGACCTTCGCGCTCGCCGGCGTGCACGGCACGAGCGCGATCACCGCCGTCACGGTGCAGAACAGCCTGGGCGTCACCGGTTTCCACCCGATCCCGCCCGAGACCGTGGCGGGCCAGATCCGGGCGGTGGTGGAGGACATCGGGATCGGGGCGGCGAAGACGGGCATGCTCGCGACCGCGGGGATCATCGACGCGATCGCCGACACCGCCGAGGAACTCGGGATCGGCGCGCGCATCCCCTTCCTCGTCGACCCGGTCTGCGCGTCGCAGCGCGGCGACCCGCTGCTCACGCCGGAGGCGCTGGAGACCCTGCTGCGCCGCCTGTTCCCGCTCGCGCACCTGGTGACCCCCAACCTCGACGAGGTGCGCCTCATCACCGGCATCGACGTCGTCGACGAGGCCACGCAGCGCGACGCTGCGCGCGCCCTGCACGCCCTCGGGCCGCGGTGGGCCCTGGTCAAGGGCGGCCACCTGCGGACCGCGGCCACCAGCACGGACGTGCTGTACGACGGTGCCGAGTTCCTCGAGTTCGAGGCGCAGCGCCTCAACACCCGGCACGATCACGGCGCCGGCGACACGCTCGGCGCGGCCACCGTCTGCGCGCTCGCGCACGGCTACGACGTCCCGGAGGCCGTGGCCTTCGGCAAGGAGTGGGTCACCCGGTCCCTCGCGGCCGCGTACCCCGTCGGCGCCGGCCACGGCCCCGTCAACGCGTCGTGGCGGCTGCGCGAGAGTTCCTGAGGCCCGTCCACCTGTTCATCGCGGCCACCACCAACGGCAGCGCGAGCACCACGATGATGAGCCGCAGGCTCTGGACCGTCGCGATCAGCGCCATATCGGCCTCGGCACTGCCGGTCGCGCTGGCGACGACCGCGTTGATACCGCCGGGGGTCGTGGCGAGGTAGGCGTCGGCCAGCGGCACCCCGGTCAGGTACGCCGCTGCGGCGGCGAGGAGCGCGACCAGCCCGCACAGGACGACGATGCCGCCCGCGATCGCCGGCAGCAGGTGCGCCAACCGGCGCAGCAGGCGCCGGTCGAACATCAGCCCGACCTCCAGCCCGACGACGATGAGCAGCAGTTCCTTGAAGGCACCCTGCGGCGCGAAGCCGCGCGTGAGCTCGGCGCCGCCGATCACGGCGGCCAGGAGCATCGGCCCGATCAGCCCGCCGCCGGGCAGGTGCAGCCTGCGCCCGAGCCACATGCCCGCCAGCGCGAAGACGAAGGCCGTGGACAGGCCCGCCACCTGGTCGCCGCGCCCCACGATCTGCAGGTCGAGCAGCCAGGACTGCGAGGACGCCGTGGCGCCGCCGGCCAGGCCCACCATGACGAACGGCGCGGTGAGGCTCACCAGCAGCACGCGCGAGTACTGCATCACGCCGACGACGTCCTTGCGCGCTCCGAGCTCGTCGCAGAGGGTGACCACCGCCGAGGAGCCTCCGGCCATGAGGCCCAGTGTCGCCGTGCGCTGGTCGAGCCCGGAGACCCACCTGCTGAGCACCCAGGCTGCGGCGACGGAGAGGACGACGGTGAGGACCGAGATGGCCAGGAAGGGCGCGAGCACAGGACCGACGGCCCGCATCGCCTCCAGATTCAGGTAGCCGCCCAGCATGACGCCGATGAACGCCTGCGTCCACCGGCTCACCTCGGCGGGGACGGCGACCTCCCGCCCGATCGCCATGCGCAGCGTCGCACCCAGCACGAGCGCCGCGAGGAGCGCGGGCGCGGGGACCCCGAACAGCCCCATCGCCTCGGCCAGCAGCCAGGCCCCGACGAGGACCGCGACGTACCGCACGCCCCGTCGCCCGACGGTGCGCCGCACGAGCCCCGGCGCGGGGTCCCGCACGGGCGCGTCCGGGGCGGTCGGCGGGGCGGCGCTCTCGACGGTCACCCTTCCTATGTAGCACTGCGAACGATCAGCGGAAAGGGCCGGCGACGAACGTTCACGCGATGCTTACATAGACCCTGTGAGCTGCGTCGATGTGAAGGCGCAATGAGTCATGCGTCACGTCGCGCGACCAGCGCCGCGCCCCCGGCCCACAGCGCGCCGATCACCACGACCAGGTACACGAAGGACACCGGCGCGCCCCACGGGAAGCTCTCGTCGAAGAGGACGCCCATGAAGTTCTGCAGGTTCGACAGCGGCAGATAGGGGCCGGCTTCCCGGGTCTGCGGGATCGTCGTGATCACGTTGTCGACCACGAACAGGTAGCCCAGCAGCAGGGTGATGGCACCCGCGCCGTTCCGCAGCGCGCAGCCCACCGCCACGCCCAGCACCGCCGCGAAGGCCGTCCCGATCGGGAAGGCGAGGAACGAGCCCGCGCCCGAGCGCAGGACCTCCGCCGGGGATCCGTCCACGATCACGCCGAACAGCAGGACCGCGACGACCATCGCCACGGCGTAGGTCACGGCGCACACCACGGCGACCACGAAAGTCTTGGCCAGCAGGGCGATCCACCGGTTCGGGACGGCGAGGAAGGTCGTCCGCAGCGTGTTGTACCGGATCTCGGTGGTCACCGACAGGACGCCGATGACCCCGGCGAAGGTGATGGCGATACCGGGCAGTGCCGCGAAGCCCGAGAGGGGCGCCAGGGCGACCACGCCGATGTCGTCGATGGTCTCCCCGATGTTGCGGACCACCAGCGCGACGATCACGGTGATGGCCAGCGCCGCCGCCGACGATCCGATGAGGAGCCACTTGGTGGCGCGGACCGTCGCGAGCTTGACGAACTCGGCCTGTACAGCGCGGACGATCATCCGATGCCTCCCGTTCCGCGGTACTCCACGGCTCCGCCCGTGAGGCGCATGAAGACCTGTTCCAGTGAACTGCTCTGCGGGGCTAGCTCGGCCAGTGGCAGCCCCTCCGCCGCGGCGATCTCACCGACGGCGTCGCTCGTCGTGCCGCGGACGGTGAGGACGGTCCGGCCGCCGCCACCGGGCGCGGCCTCGGCCGCCGCATCGACCGCGAGGCCGCGCGACGTGAGCGCCTTCGCCAGCTCGCGGTCGCGCGGGCTCCGCACGCGCACGGTGTGCTCCGAGTTCTGCGCGATGAAGTCGGCCATGGTGCCGTTCCACACGAGGTGCCCCCGGCCGACGATCACCACGTCATCCGCGGTGAGGGCCATCTCCGCGAGCAGGTGACTGGAGACGAAGACGGTGCGCCCCTGTGCCGCGAGGGATTTCATGAAGGTACGCACCCAGACGATGCCCTCGGGGTCGAGGCCGTTCACGGGCTCGTCGAACAGCAGCACGCCCGGATCCCCCAGCAGCGCACCGGCGATGCCGAGGCGCTGCGCCATACCGAGGGAGAAGCCGCCGGCCTTCTTCCGCGCGGCGTCCGTGAGGCCGACGGCCGCGAGGCATTCGTCGGCGCGCCCGGCGGGGATGCCACTCGCCACCGCGAGCCAGCGCAGGTGGTCGCGCGCGGTCCGGTTGGGGTGCACCCATTTCGCGTCGAGCAGCGCGCCCACCTTCGTCAGCGGGCGGTCGATGGCGCTGTACTCGCTGCCGCCGATCGTCGCGCGGCCGGCGGTGGGGCGGTCGAGTCCGAGGATGCAGCGCATCGTCGTCGACTTGCCCGCGCCGTTCGGCCCCAGGAACCCGGTGACGCGACCGGGCCGCACCGCGAACGACAGGTCGTTCACCGCCTGCACGGCCCCGTAGGTCTTGGTCAAACCCGCGACTTCGATCATGGATTCACGCTAACAATTCTTCGGCCGCGCCGCCGTGACGCGCGCCCGGCCATAGACTCGGCCCGACCGGACTCCGCGGAGGGGGCGAGCGATGAGTGGGGACTCGACGAGCGACCGGGCGGGCACGACCTTCGGCCCGTACCGGCTGGTGCGGCTGCTGGGCCGCGGCGGGATGGGCGAGGTGTACCTCGCACACGACACCGTCAAGGGCCGCGACGTGGCGCTCAAGCTGCTGCATGCCGGCGTCGCGCAGGATCCCGGATTCCGCGAGCGCTTCACGAACGAATCGCGGACCGCCGCGCGGCTGTCGGACCCCCACGTCATCCCGATCCACGACTACGGCGACATCGACGGCACCCTCTATCTGGACATGCGCCTCGTCGACGGCAGCAACCTCGCCGAGCTCGTCGCCGCGGGGCCACTGCCGCCCGAGCGGGCCGTCGACCTGGTGACACAGGTCGCCTCCGCACTCGACTCCGCGCATCTACAGGGCCTGGTGCACCGCGACGTGAAGCCCGCCAACGTCCAGGTCACCCCGTCGGGTTTCGCGTACCTCCTCGACTTCGGCCTGGTCGTGGTCGGCGACGCGGACCGGCTCACCTCCGCCGGCCTGTTCGTCGGCTCGCAGGCCTACGCCGCCCCGGAGCGCTTCGACGGTGGCGGCGCCACCCCAACGGGCGACGTCTACTCGCTCGCCTGCGTCCTGTACGAGCTGCTCGTCGGCCGGCCCCCGTTCGCCGCGAGCTCGATCTCCGAGATGATGCGGCACCACCTGCTCTCGGCGCCGCCCCGCGCGGCGGCCGCCGCGCCCCGCCCCGTCCCCGTCGCGCTCGACGCCGTGATCGCCAAGGGCATGGCCAAGCGTCCGGAGGATCGGTATCCCACCTGCGGCTCGCTCGCCCGGGCCGCCACCGCCGCCCTGCAGAGCACGCCGCAGAGCTGGGGCACCACGACGACGGTGCCCTCGGCGCCGCGCGCGGCGGGCCCGCCGTCCGCGCCGTTGCCCACGCAGATCTCGTACCCGCACGGCGGGCCGTCCTCGGGTGGGCAGCCGCGGTACGTCACCCCGAGCTACGCGCCGCCCGCCGCGTACCCGCCCGCCGCGGCAGCGCCGCGACGCAGTCCAATACTGATCCCCGCACTCGCGGTCGGCGCGATCCTGCTGGTCGCGGGCATCGTCGCCGCCGTCGTCCTGCTGGGCGGCGGCGGACCGTCGACGCCCGTCGCGGCGACGACGACCACCGTCGCGCCCACCTCCGAGGCCACCACGACCACGTCACCGTCGGCCACGCCGACGGTGACGAAGGCCGCCCAGCCGCCGAACGTCGAGGTCTGCGTCGGGAGTACGAGCGCGGTCTTCGGCACGGTCGCCGCGGACAGGGGCAGCGGCGTCCCCGGCGAGCCCTACACCTCGTGCGGCTTCGCGAACGTCATCGCGGCCGCCTATCGCGCGCAGTTCACCGCGCCCCAATCCGGATCGGTCTCGGGGGTGAGCCCGAACGCGACGAACCTCGGATCGATCGCCATGTCGTGCACCGGCACGACGAACGTCGTGACGTGCCGGGGAGGGAACAATGCGATCGTCTACATCTACTAGGGCCGCAGCGCTTCTCGCGGTCGCGCTCTGCTCCGCCGCGTGCACGGTCGGCGACGCGGGCTCCACCGCCCCGTCATCGTCCGAGGCGCCGCACGACGCGGCGAGCGCGCGCTCCGGCGCGCCCGTCGGACCGTCGTCGAGCCCCGCACCGCGCGCCGCGGATCCACTGCTGGCGGCGCTGAACCGGGCGGTCGAGCGGATCCCCGGACAGGCGAGCATCGCCGTCGCGGGCGACGGGCGCGTCGTGACCGCCGGGAACGTCACCGGCTTCCCGGCATGGTCGACGTCCAAGGTGCCGCTGGTCATGGCGGCGCTCGAGCGGGCGGAGAAGCCCACCGCCACCGCGGACATGCGTGCCGCGATCACCCACTCGGACAACGCCGCCGCGGAGGCGATCTGGGACTCCCTCGGCCCGCCCGCGAAGGCCGGCCTCGCGGTGCAGCAGGTGCTGCGAGAGGGCGGCGACGCGCAGACCGTGGTGCAGTCCAGCAAGGTGCGCCCCGAGTACTCCGCCTTCGGCCAGACCCTCTGGGAGGACGGCCCCGCCGCGACCTTCGCCGCCCGCCTCCCCTGCTCGCCGTCGGGCCGGATCGCCGCCGGACTCATGCGTGAGGTCGACGCGAACCAGCAGTGGGGCGCGTTCGGTCTGCGCGGCGCGCAGTCGGTGGGTGTGAAGGGCGGCTGGGGCCCCGGCACCGACGGCGCCTACGTGGTCCGGCAGCTGGCCGTCGTGCAGACGCCGCGCGGCTACACCGGGCTCATGCTGTCCGCGCGGCCCGCCGACGGCTCGTTCGCATCCGGCAAGGACGCACTCACCCGGCTCGCGGAGACGGTCCGCGCGCAGCTCGGGGCCCTGCCGGCGGCGCCCTGCTGACGCCGCCCGGCTGTGGTTCCCATCACACGGACGAACCGGTCATGCGATGATGAATCACCCGCTGTGACCCCGGAGAGACCGATGACCGCCAGCACGATCGACGCCGACGTCACCCGGTCCGCCCTGCGAACCATTCGTACGCGCACAGAACTTCCCGTCGCCTTCGTCGGCCTGGTCGATGAGGACCACGTCGTCCTCGGCGGCGGCGTCGGGCTGCGCACCCCCGCGCTCAACGGCCTCCCGGTCGCGCGCGGCGCGGGCCTCGGCGGGCACGTCCTGCGCACCGGCCGCCCCACCGCCGTCGCCGACTACGGCACCGCCGGGATCACCCAGCACTACCACGCCCACGTCCAGGCGGAGGGCCTGCGCTCGATGGTCGCGGTCCCACTCGCGGTGAACGGGGTGGTGCGGGCCGTCTTCTACGCCGCAGACCACAGGCAGTCCACCTTCGGCGATGCGGTCCTGGGCGCCGTCGCGCGCACCGTCCGCGACCTCGCCTACGAGCTCCGCGTGCGCGACGAGGTGGAGCGGCGGATGCAGTTCGCCGAGGCCGCCGCGGCGGAGCGCTCCGCGCTCGGGGGCGTCGACCGGGAGCTCCTGCGCGAGGTCTTCTCCGAGCTCCGCGCCCTCGCCGGGGAGATCACCGACGGTGCCGTGCGGACCCGCCTCGAATCGGCGTGCGGCCGGATCACCGACCTCGGCCGCCCGTCCGGCGGTGCCGCCCGGCCCGAGCGTCCGCTCACCGCCCGCGAGCTGGACGCCCTCGCCCACGTGGCCCTGGGCTGCACGAACGCCGAGGTAGCGCAGCGCCTGTCGATCAGCGCGGAGACCGTCAAGGCATACCTGCGCAGCGCCGGCCAGAAGCTGGGCACGAGCACCCGGTTCGAGGCGGTCACCCGCGCCCGCAGCCTCGGACTCCTGCCGTAGGCCCGGGCACCGTCTACCCCCTTTCGGGGGTATCAGGGGTGTGACCGCGGTCACTACCGTTCGTGGGGTTCACCGACCCGAGGAGCGCACGTGACTGCACCCGAACTCCCCGCCGTCCCGAAAGCCCGGCTCCGCCGGGTGGCGATGGCCAGCTCGATCGGAACCACGATCGAGTTCTACGACTTCTTCATCTACGGCACCGCCGCCGCCCTGGTGTTCCCCACCATCTTCTTCTCGAACATGAGCCCCGGCGTCGCGACGCTGGCCTCGTTCGCCACCTTCGCGGTCGCCTTCTTCGCCCGGCCCGTCGGCGCGATCCTGTTCGGGCACTTCGGCGATCGGATCGGCCGCAAGCGCACCCTGGTGTGGACGCTGCTCATCATGGGCGCCGCGACGGTGATGATCGGCCTGCTGCCCGGTAGCGAGACCGGCGTCTTCGGGCTGTTCCCGAACGGCATCGGCACGCTCGCGCCGGTGCTGCTCGTGGTGATGCGCTTCTTCCAGGGCTTCGCCGTGGGCGGCGAGTGGGCCGGCGCCACGCTGCTCACCGCCGAGTACGCCCCGAAGGGCAAGCGCGGCCTGTACGCGATGTTCCCGCAGCTGGGCCCGTCGTTCGCGTTCTTCCTCTCCAGCGGCACGTTCCTGCTGTTCACGCTGACCGCCGGTGACACCAAGAACGCCGAGAGCGCCTTCATGACGATCGGCTGGCGCGTCCCGTTCCTGCTGTCCGCACTGCTCGTGCTGGTCGGCCTGTGGGTGCGCCTGACCGTGGAGGAGACCCCCGTCTTCACCGAGGTCCGCAAGCGCGCGATGAGCGAGATCAACCGCACCAAGCTGCCCTTCCTGGACGCGATCCGCTTCCAGTGGAAGGAAATCCTCATCGCCGCCGGTGCGCTGGCGTCGCTGTTCTCGCTGTTCTACATGGGCACCGCGTTCCTCACGAACTACGCCACCAAGAACCTGGGCTTCCCACGCACCACGGTGCTGGCGATGGGCATGGCCGGCGCGGTCTTCTTCGGCCTCGCGATCGCCGCGTCGGCGATCTACTCCGACAAGATCGGCCGTCGCAAGGTCATCATGACCTCCTGCGGGCTGGCCGTGGTGTGGTCGCTCGTCCTGTTCCCGATCCTCGACACCAAGAGCCTTCCGATGTACGCCGTCGGGCTGATCGGCACGCTGATCATCTTCGGCATCGCCTACGGCCCGGCCGGTGCCGCACTGCCCGAGATGTTCCACGAACGCTACCGCTACACCGGCGCCGGCCTGGGCTACAACCTCGCGGGCATCTTCGGCGGCGCCATCCCGCCGCTGATCGCCGCGAAGTGGGTGGCGGACGGCAACCAGCTGTGGGTCGGCTTCATGCTGGCCGGGCTCTCCGCGGTGAGCGTGCTCTGCTGCTACCTGATGGCGGAGACCAAGGACCACGACATCGTCGAGTCCACGCCGGCCGACCGCGACGACGCGCGCCCCGGCGAGGACCTCGCCAGCGTCTGACCGATCAGAGCGTACGGGCCCCGCCGAGAAGCAGATTCGTGACCACACGAGCGCTCTCGGCGGGGCTCGTCACGTCGACGTCGCTCACCATCGCCGCCGCGGTGCCGAGCATGTAGCCCAGCCACACCTCCGCGATGTCGCCGATGCCGAGACTCTCGTGCAGCAGGCCCACTGCCAGCGCTCCGCCGAGGATCTCCTCGAATCTCGACGCGGCCTCCCGGTACAGGACCAGGTAGGTGTCGAAGGCCTCGACGTCGACGCCGGGTACCTCCAGCGCGAGGAAGCGGAACTCGTCCAGTCGCTCCGCGATGTCCTGGAGCACATCCCGATTCAGGTCGAACACCGCGGCCTGCAGCGCCTCCACGGTGGCCGCGGGCGGATCGGCCACGACGCGGTCGAGCCGACCGAGGACGGCCTGCCGGTTCCGCTCCACGAGCACCGTCAGCATGTGCCGCTTGCTGTCGAAGTAGTTGTAGAAGGTGCCGTGGCTGACCCCGGCGCGCTCGGTGATCTCGCGGACCCCGACCGCGGCGTAGCCCTTCTCCACGAACTCGGCGATCGCGGCATCGAGCAGCTCGGCGGACCGTCCGGCCACCGGCACCGGCGCGGCGGCGTCGGGCTCCGCGGGCGCCTCTTCGCCCGACGGTGCCAGGGGTGGCAGTGCCGCCCGCGCCTCGCCGGACAGGATCCCGCTCGCCGACATCCGGACCGCGGCGCGCACGTAGTCCCGCCGCCGCTCGGGATCGTCACCGGCGGTCAGCGCCATCACCAGGCCGGGCACACCGAGGGCCGGGAGCAGGCGCCCCAGGTGGACGGTCTCGGTCTCCGGGTGCTCGGTACGGGTCACGATCCACCCGAGCTCGCGGGCGTGGCCGAGCGCGCGCCCCATCATCGAGTCGAAGGTCTGGTAGAGGCCCTGGATCCGGAAGCGGAGCTCCTCGTCGACGGTGCCGGACTGCACCATGACCACCTTGAGGATGTCGGGCCGCGAATCGACCAATCCGAAGAGCCGGCCGGCGACGCCCTCGACCATCTCCTCGGCGGCGGCGAGGTCGCCGCTCGCGGTCACGTCGACGACGCGGTCCGGGGCGATGGCGGTCATCAGCTCGTCGACGCAGCGATCGAAGACGAGGTCGAGGAGCTCGCGCTTGCCCTCGACGTAGCGGTACAGCGTGCCCTGCCCCATGCCGGCGCGCTTGGCGATGTCGGCGACCGAGGCGTGCTCGTAGCCCTGCTCGGCGAAGACGGTGAAGGCGGCGTCCGTCAGCTCCTCGCGGCGCCGCTCGGCGAGGCCGACGGACGGCGGACGGCCGCGGCGCGGCCTGGGGGCCTCCGCGACGCCCGACTCCGTTACCGACATGGTTGAAGATTCTATCGCGGTTCGGCCTCCCGGCGAGTCCGCCACTCTGCGATCTCAACGCCCATCGGCGTCGCGGGCTCCCCCAGTTCCAGGACCTCGCAGGCGATCGCCCGCCACGGCGCGCTCGCCCGGAGCTCGCCGAGCAGCGCCACCGTCGACATGTCGGTGCGCCGACCGAGGGCGTGCTCCGCCTGCAGCATCTGGCCCTCGAACTTGTCGTAGAAGCCGCCGGCCGGGAGCGTCGCGGCGATCACGGCGTCGCGCGCGGTCTTCGGCGTGATGGTCACCGTGCCCTCGCGCAGGTGCCAGCCGACGACGTGGTCGATGTACTCGGCGAGGTCGTCGGCGTCCATGAGGTCCGGGCGGCCGATGAAACCCGCCTGCACGGCGAGGTCGTGCACCCGCTCGGTGTCGCCGCGCAGCAGCGAGGTGAACAGGTCCCGCTCGAAGGCGTGCTCCTCGTCGGTCAGGTGCACCGTCATCCCGAAGTCGACGAATCCGGCGCGGCCGTCGGGCAGCACGAGCACGTTGCCGGGATGGGGGTCTGCGCAGAACCGGCCGGTGCGGTACATCTCGCCGCAGTAGAAGCGGTACACGGCCTCGCCGATCCGGTCCCGCGCCGGCCCGTCCAGGGCGGAGGCGGAGGCGAAGGGCTCGCCCACGAGGAACTCGGTGACCAGGACCCGGCCGGTGCACAGCTCGTCGACGGGCGGCGGGACGACGATGCCGGGGTGTCCGGCGAAGAGGTCGGCGAAGTAGCGGTGGTGGCGCAGCTCGGCGACGAAGTCCAGCTCCGCGAGCACCTGGCGGGCGATCTCCTCGGACAGCGCCGCGGCGTTCGTCGCGGGGATGTACTTGCCCAACACCTTGAGCAGCAGTCGCATGTTCTTCAGGTCCGCCCGGACCATCGCGTCGATCCGCGGGTACTGGATCTTCACCGCCACGGCGCGACCGTCGTCGAGAACGCCGCGGTAGACCTGCCCGATCGACGCCGACGCGATCGGCCCGTCGAGCCGGACGATGCGCCCCCGCCGCTCCCCCAGCTCCCGGTCGAGCACCGTCATCATGGCGGAGTCGGTCCACCGGGGCGCCGACCGGAACAGCGGCTGCAGGCGCTCCGCGAAGGCCTCCCGCGCCGAGCTCCCGGTGATCCCGATGTCGATCACGGCCATCAGTTGGCCCAGCTTCATGGCCGCGCCGCGCATGCCGCCGAGCACCGTCACCAGGTCGTCGGCGAGGGCGAGGAGCGTCGCGTCGCGGGCGTCCCGGGCCGCCCGATCGTCGCGGAACCGTCCGGTGGCCAGAGTGCCCGCCGTCCGGGCGGCGTGGCGCACCGCGACACCGCCGATCTGCGCGCTGCGGCGGATCCGTCCCGACGGTGCCTCCGACGCCCCGTCCGGCAGCCCGCCCCGCTCAGGCCCCGCCACGGGAGCCCGTCGCCGCGGCCATCCGGCCGTCCATCGGGGAGGAGGGCACGGCCCAGCGGCGCTGTGGGATCCGGCCGGCACCGCGGGCGAGCCGGCCGGCCTCCACCGCGAGCCGCATGGCGGTCGCCATCGCCGCCGGATCCGCGGCGCGGGTGACCGCGGACGCGAGAAGCACGGCGTCGCAGCCGAGTTCCATCGCGCGCGCGGCGTCGCTCGCGGTGCCGATCCCGGCGTCCAGGATCACCGGAACGGAGCTCTGCGCCACGATCATCTCGATGTTGTGCGGGTTGAGGATCCCCAGGCCGGTGCCGATCGGCGAGCCGGCGGGCATGACCGCGGCGCACCCGACGTCGGCGAGGCGGCGGGCGAGGATCGGGTCGTCGTTGGTGTAGGGCAGCACCGTGAAGCCGTCGGCCACCAGCTCCTCGGCGGCGTCCACGAGGGCGACCGCGTCGGGCAGCAGGGTCCGCTCGTCGCCGATCACCTCGAGCTTGATCCAATCCGTGTGCAGCGCCTCGCGGGCGAGCCGCGCCGTGAGGACCGCCTCGGCGGCGCCGAGGCAGCCCGCGGTGTTCGGCAGCGGCATGATGCCCAGCTCGCGGATGGTCTCGAGGACGCCGCCGCCCTCGGCCAGGCTGGTGCGCCGCAGCGAGACGGTGGTCAGCTCGGTGCCGGACGCCACGAGGGCGGCCCGCAGATGCTCGAGGTTGGCGCTGCCGCCGGTGCCCGTGATGAGTCGCGAGCCGAACTCCCGGCCGGCGATGACCAGCGGATCGGAGTGCTCAGCCACCCTGGACCGCCGTCAGCACCTCGATGTCGGCGTAGGCCGGCAGCGCCTCGTCCCACCGCGAGCGCGGGTGGACAGCGCCGTTCACCGCGATCGCGACGCCCTTGTCCGGCAGCCCGAGCTGCTCGAGCAGCGTCTGCGCGGACGTCCCGTCGAGCACCTGCCGGTCGTCACCGTTCACCGTCAGCTCCATGCCTGCACCTCCTGCTTCAGAACCATATCCGCCGCTCGCGCCCCGGTCACCGGGGCGAGCAGCAATCCGTTGCGGCCGTGCCCCGTCGCCGCGAAGACGCGGCCACCGAGCGGCGCGATCACCGGGACGTTGCCCGCCGTCGTCGGCCGCAGCCCGGCCGCGACCTCCACGAACTCGTACTCGCGGAGGAAGGGCAGCACGGCGAAGGCGTCGTCCAGCAGCTCCACCACGGGACCGACCCGCACGCCGAGGTCGCGGTCGTTCTCGTACTGCGTCGCGCCGACGACCACGCCGTCGGCGCGGGGCACCACGTACACCTGCCGGCCGCGGACCCGGGCGCGCACCGTCACCGTCGGGGGCGGCAGGCAGGTGGGGCCGCGCCGCAGCCGCACCACCTCGCCCTTGACCGGCCGCACGCCCAGCCCCGGCGCGAGCGCGGCGGAATCCGCACCCGCGCAGACGATCACGGCGTCACCCGGGAGGCCGTCGAGCGCCGCGGCACCGTCGACCTCCTCGGCGCGGAAGGCCACGCCCTCCGCCGCGCACGCCGCGCGGAGTGCCCGGTGCAGTAGGCGGTTGTCGACCGAGATCTCGTCGGGCGCGGTCGCGGCGGCCCGGATCCGCGGCGCCGCACCGGGAACGGCGCGGGCGGCGGCCGACGGACGCAGCGGCGCGAATACCGCGGGATCGCCGACGGCATCGGCGACGGTCTGCAGGTCCGCGGCGTCGCCCTCGTCGACGGCGAGGTGCACGGTGCCGCGGGAGGTGACAAGCGGACCGTCGGCGTAGGGCTGCAGGTCGCGCGCGAATCCCTCCCACAGGCCCAGGGATTCGACCCCGAGCCGGTACAGCTCCTCCTCGCCGGGCCATGCCTCCGAGTACGGGGCGATCATGCCGCCCGCCACCCACGAGGCGCCCGAGCCGGGCCGGGGATCGACGACGGTGACGGTGCTCCCGCGCCGCGCCAGCGTCCAGGCGACGGTGAGGCCGACGGCGCCTCCGCCCACGACGGTCACAGTCTTCTTCACACCTATGGATCCTTCCTTCGCCGGCATTACCCGGATCAGGTCTGACGGTCAGGGGCGCGACGTGCCCCACTCTCAGCCCCGCGGCGGGAGCTCCCGTGTGTACGTGACCCAGCCTACTCCGCCGGGCCTACGCTGGGGCCATGATCTCCCCCCGCGAGCGGCTCACCTCCGCCTCCCTGTACCTGTGCACCGACGCCCGCCGCGAGCGCGGCGACCTGGCCGAGTTCGTCGCCGCGGCGCTGCGTGGCGGCGTCGACATCGTGCAGCTGCGCGACAAGGGCTCGGCGGGCGAGCGGGAGTTCGGAGCGATCGAGGCCGCGCAGGAGATCGAGATCGTCGCGCAGCTGCGGGAGATCGCGCACGCGCACGGCGCGCTGGTCGCGGTGAACGACCGCGCCGACGTCGCGTTCGCGGCCCGGGCCGACGTGCTTCACCTCGGCCAGGACGACCTGCCGGTGCCCGTCGCCCGGGAGATCGTCGGGCCGGACGTCGTGATCGGGCGGTCCACGCACGACGGTGCCCAGGCCCTCGCGGCCGCCGCCGAGGAGGGCGTCGACTACTTCTGCACCGGCCCGTGCTGGCCCACGCCCACCAAGCCGGGTCGCTACGCGCCGGGGCTGCCGCTGGTCCGCGAGACCGCCGCGGCCGCACCCACGCGGAAGTGGTTCGCGATCGGCGGCATCGACCTGGCCCGCGTTCCCGAGGTGACCGCCGCCGGCGCGGATGCCATCGTCGTCGTCCGCGCCATCACCGCCGCCGAGGATCCCGAGTCCGCCGCCCGCGCCCTCAAGGCCGCCCTCGGATAGCCGCACGGTTCACGGACCGCGGTGCAGCTCCTGAAGTCGGGTTCCCGTCCGGTAGAGCTCGATCAGTAGGGGCCGCAGAGTGCGTCCCGCCTCGGTGAGCGAGTACGTCACGCGATTCGGGTAGCCGCGATGGGCGATCCGATCGACGATGCCGCGGTCGACCAGTGCGGCCAGGCGCTCGGCGAGCACCTTGTCGGAGAGGTCGGGAAGCGCCGCTTTCAGGCCGCCGAAGGTGAGCTCGCCGCGGCTCAGTTCCCGCAGGAGGAGCGTCGTCCACTTCCCCGCGATCGCTGCCAGCGCGGTTTCCACCGGGCAGTCGTCCGAGGGCGCGCTGTGGTTTCCCGCACCGTCCGGGACGAGATCGTCGACCACTGCCGCACTCACCGTTTGGTGAGCCACGGAAACGGCTGCCAGCGTGTGCTCATGGACCACACAGCCCACGCTATCGAGCTGACCACCGAGCCGCATCTGCATCCGGACGTCTTCGCCGCGGCCTTCAACTCCGGCGATCCGGCGGCTTTGGAGCGGGTGTACGAGCCGAGTGCGGTCTTCATCCCGCGCGAAGACACCGCGGTCACCGGTGACGAACGGCGGTCCGCGAACACCGCTCTGCAGTCGCTCGGCGTCCCGATCCGCATTGCGGTGAAACAGGTGCACGTGTTCGACGACGCACTCGCGCTGCTGATCGTCGACTGGCAGATCGTCGGACGAACCGCCGCAGGAGACGACGTCGACGTCCGCGGCACGGCGACCGATGTGGCTCGACGCGGGCGGGACGGGCGGTGGAGGTACGTCATCGACAACCCGTTCGGTGTGGCCGAACGTACGTGACGTCGCCTACCGCCTGCCATCGACGGCGCTTGCACGAGCCGTGTGGGCATCAGTGCCGGCGGGGCGAACGCGGCCGCTCGCCGCGGCGACGCGAGCGCGGTGGGACGAGGAAGATCAGCACGACCGCGGTGACGACGAGGACCAGCAGCAGCGCCCACAGCGCTACCCCGTACACGGACGGTCAGTCCTCGGCGAGGGCGCGGACCTGGACCTGCAGGTCCGGCCAGGCGGCGGCGAAGGCGGGGTGCAGCTTGCGGTCGGTCACCGAACCCAGCGAGACCCACTCCAGCGCCGTGGACTCCTCGTTGGGCACGAGGTCCCGCGGCTCGACGAGACGGGCGAGCACCGTCGTATAGGTCCAGCCGACCTGCGAGCGGGCGGTGACCACCTCGGAGAGCACCTCGAGCGACGTGGGCGGGAGGCCCGTCTCCTCGAAGGCCTCGCGGAGGGCGGCGGCGGCGGCGGACTCGTGCGAGTCGCGCGCTCCGCCGGGCAGCGCCCAGGTTCCGCCCTGGTGGCTCCACCACGCGCGGTGCTGCAGTAACACCCGGCTCTCGTCCGGCGACAGAGCCAACAGACCCGCGGCGCCGAACCGGCCCCAGAACCGGGAGCCGTCCGGGTCGCGGACCCAGCCGTTCCCGTCACCCAACACGACACCCACCGTAGCGGACGAAGGGGCCACTCGGGGCGCACACAATGCGCGTCATCCCGTCTTCGGGAGGGGGTCGCGCGATAGGGTCGAAGGCACGAAGTTCGCAGTGGCCCGACCCCGGCCGAAGGGTGGCTCTCAGGGAAGGAGCAGACGGTGACAGCCCAGGCGTCGAAGAATCGGCAGCTGTCGTCCCTGCGCCTCCGATCCTTCCCGGAATCCTCGGTATTCGCGGAACTGCGGGAGTTCTTCACCTCCAGCCCGGGCAAGCTCGTCTCCATGGCGCTCGTGCTCATCACGATGTGCTTGTTCGCCGGCTGGTTCACCTCCGCGGCGCAGCTCTCCCGCACCGAGGTGCTGCAGCAGAACCTGGCCGACTACGAGCCCCGCGCGCACGCGGCGCAGGTGCTCTACAGCTCGCTGTCGGCGGCCAACGAGTCCGCCAACGCCGCCTTCGTCGCGGGCGGCCTCCCGTCCGACGAGATCCAGGGCAGCTACAGCGTCGCCCTCGCCACGGCGGGGAAGGCGCTCATCACCTCCGCGACGAGCCTTCCCGCCGACGACGGTCGCGCCCACGACAACCTCGACACCATCGCGATGAACCTGCCCGTGTACACCGGGTTGGTCGAGACGGCGCGCACGAACAACCGGCTCGACAACTCGGTGGCGGCCGCCTATCTGGCGACCGCGTCCACCCTGATGCAGGACACCCTGCTGCCCGCGGCGGAGAGCTTCTACCGCGAGGAGACCGAGAACCTGCGCCGCACGCACGATCAGTTCGCCTCGCCGCCATGGGCGATCTACGGGGTGCTCGGCATCGCGCTGGCGTCGGTGCTGCTCACCCACCAGTATCTCGCGCGGCGCACGCAGCGCCGGGTCAACCGGGGCCTGGTCGTCGCGGCCGCGGCGCTGACGATCGCGATGACCTGGGTGGTGGTCGCGGGCTTCACCTCGTCGACCTACTCCCTGCGCGCCGAGCAGCGCGGGACCGCCGCGGTCGACGCGCTCTCGCAGGCCCGCACCCTGACGCAGAAGGCCCGATCCATGGAGACGATGGGGCTGGTGCAGCGCGGCGCCGGCCGCGGCGTGCCCGCGTCGGCGTTCGCCGAGACGCTGCAGAGCGCGGAGAAGGACCTCGAGTCCGTCGGCGACTCCGACCCGCAGATCGCCGCCGCGGTCGAGGCGGCGCGGGCCGACGCGCAGCGCTGGGTCACCGCGCACCAGCAGATCGCCGCGCGCGAGGCGACGGGCGACTACCTGGGTGCGACGCGGCTGGCCATCGGCACCGACCCCGGCTCCGCGGCCGTCGCCTACCGCTCCCTCGACGGGCACCTCACGGCGGCGATCGACCGGGCCCGCACCCTGTACCGCGACAACGTCAACACCGCCCGCTTCGCGATCGCCTTCTCCGGCCCGGGCGCGTTCATCCTCTGCGTGCTCGCGGCCGCCGGGGTCGCCGCGGGCTTCTACCCCCGAGTCAGGGAGTACCGATGATGCGCCGCACACTGCAGGGGATCGCCCTCGCGCTGACCGTCGCGCTGGCGTCGACGGGCTGCGTCGTCGCCGCCCCCGAGGCCCCCGGCGACGCGGTGACCGGCGTCGTCCAGCCGGTGCCCGGCTCCGGCTCCCTCGTCCCGACCGACGCGCCTATCCCGTCGGAGGTGTCGATGTGCACAGCCACGCCGTCCCCGTCGGGCCTGCCCGCGCCGGGGCAGATGGTGCCGGGCACGACGATGGCCGACATCCAGGACCGCGGCCGCCTCGTGGTGGGCATCGACATCGGGTCGAACCTGCTCTCCTTCCGCGACCCCATCACGGGCGAGATCAAGGGCTTCGACGCCGACGTCGCGCACCAGATCGCCGCCGCGATCTTCGGCGACCCCGACCGCATCCACTTCCGGATCCTCTCCACCGCCGAGCGGCAGAAGGCGCTCGAGGAGGGCACCGTCGACGTGGTGGTCAAGACGATGTCGGCCACCTGCGAGCGGGCGAAGTCGGTGGCCTTCTCCGCCACCTACTTCATCGCGCAGCAGCGCATCCTCGCGCCGCGGGGCGCGCCGATCAACACCGTCGGCGACCTCTCCGGCCGGCGGGTGTGCGAGGTGCGGGGCACCACCTCGCTCGACCGGGTGCGCCGGCTGGTGCCGAGCGCCTCCGTCGTCGCGGTGGACTCCTGGTCGGACTGCCTCGTGATGCTGCAGCAGTCGCAGGTGGACGCGATCTCCACCGACGACGCGATCCTCGCCGGGCTCGAGGACCAGGACCCGAACCTCACCATCACCGGGCCGTCGATGGGGCTCGAGTATTACGCGGTCGGCGTCGGGAAGAACCGGACCGACCTCGTGCGTTTCATCAATGGGGTGCTGCTGCGGATGGCCTTCGACGGGACGTGGATGCGCCTGTACAACCAGTGGTTCGCGCCGTCGCTCGGCCAGGTCTGGTCGGCGCCGGCGGCGAGGTACGAGGGGTGATGCACGATGACTGACGACGTCGAGGAACACACGCAGGCCCAGGCCGTCTCCTTCGACGACGACGAGGAGCCCGAGCAGGGCACCGTCGGCGCGCCGATGGTGGACCTGTTCGACGACACCGAGCCGCCGCCCGTCGGCACCCAGGTGACGACGGTGCCGCCGCCCGCCCCCGCCGTGGCGACCGAGGCCACGCCGCGGTTCGGCAACGGTCCCGTGCGGACCGCGAGCACCACCCGTGTCGCGGCGCGGCGGCGCGTGGGCGGCGGCCTCGTCGAGATCCCTCGGATCACCGAGGTCGACCCGTCGGAGGCGATCCGCACCAACCCGATCATCGCGGAGGGCAAGCGGTACTGCTGGAACTGCCGCAAGCCCGTCGGCCGCGCGCACGACGGCGAGCCCGGCCAGCTCATCGGCTCGTGCCCGCACTGCGGCGCCCGGTTCTCCTTCGAGCCGGCGCTGAAGCCCGGCGACATCGTCGCCGACCAGTACGAGATCAAGGGCGCGATCGCGCACGGCGGCATGGGCTGGATCTACCTGGCCACCGACCTCAACGTGGTGGACCGGCCCGTGGTGCTCAAGGGCCTGCTCAACTCGGGCGACGCCCAGGCGCAGGCCGTCGCCGTCTCGGAGCGACGGTTCCTCGCCGAGATGACGCACCCGTCCATCGTCAAGATCTACAACTTCGTCGAGCACCCCGATCCGGACGGCACCCAGATCGGCTACATCGTCATGGAGTACGTCCCGGGGAAGACGGTCAAGGACATCCTCGCCGAGGCCGCGGACGACGCCGACGCGGGCGCCAAGGTGGAGGTCGAGCAGGCGATCGCCTACATCCTCGAGGTGCTGCCCGCCCTCGGCTACCTGCACAGCCTGGGCCTGGCCTACAACGACCTCAAGCCCGACAACATCATGATCAGCGAGGAGGACGTCAAGCTCATCGACCTGGGCGCCGTCGCCCCGCTCGGCGGCTACGGATACATCTACGGCACACCGGGTTTCCAGGCGCCGGAGATCGCGAAGACGGGGCCGTCGGTGGCCTCGGACGTCTACACGGTGGGCCGCACCCTCGCGGTCCTGGTCGCCAAGGTGCCGATGGAGGGGGGCCGGTACGTCGACGGTCTGCCCTCCCCCACCGAGGACGACACGCTCGCGAAGTACAACTCGCTGTACCGGCTGCTGGTGAAGGCCACGGCGGAGGACCCGGACGAACGCTTCTCCTCGGCGGCGGAGCTCACCGATCAGTTGCTCGGCGTGCTCCGGGAGTGCCTGTCCACCAAGTCCGGTGAGCCGCGTCCCGGCCTCTCAGTGGTCTTCACGCCGCAGCGCTCCACCTTCGGCGTCGAGCTGATGCTGCGGGCGGTCGATCCCGACCCGGAGGTCCACGACGACCGGCTGCGGGCACCGGAAGTCCTGGCGGCGCTGCCGATCCCGATCGCGAACCCGGCCGACCCCGCGGCCGGCGTACTCGCGCTGACCATGCGCAGCGACCCCACGCAGATCCTCGACTCGCTCGCCGAGCTGCGGGAGGCGATGGCGGGCACCGTCGAGATCGATCTCGCGGAGGCCCGCGCGCACCTGGAGCTGGGCGAGGTGGACGCGGCGACGACGCTGCTCGACTCGCTCGCCTCGCGCGAGCCGCACCGCTGGCAGGTGACCTGGTACCGCGCCGAGACGGCCCTCATGCAGGGCGACTACGCGGCCGCCTACGACTACTTCGAGACGGTGACCGACCAGGCGCCCGGCGAGGCGGCCCCCAAGCTGGCCGCCGCCGTGGCCGCCGAGTTCTGCTACGTCTCCGGCGAATCCGACCCCGAGGGCTGGCTGGACCGGGCGCGATGCCGGTACGAGAACGTGTGGCGCACCGACCGCGGCATCATCTCGGCGGCGTTCGGCGCCGCCCGGATGAGGCGCGCGGCGGGCGACATCGTGGGCACCGTCGAGATCCTCGACCAGGTGCCGTCGACCAGCCGGCACTATCACAACGCGCTGTGCTCGTCTGTGGTCGCGCTGGTGCACGGCCGCGACCTGGCCGACGTCACGGAGGCGCAGCTGCACGAGGCGGCGCGGCGCGTGCGAACCCTGCCCAAGTCCGAGTTCCGCCGGCTGCAGCTGCGCGCCCTGGTCCTCGGCGTGGCCCTCGGCTGGGTGCAACACCGCAACCAGCACGGCCGGCTGGACGGCACCCGCACCCTGCTCGACCACGCGCTCACGGAGCGCGGCCTGCGCAAGGCGACGGAGAAGTCGCTGCGCGACATCGCGGCGCTCGCCGAACGCAAGCGGCAGCGGCACGCACTGGTCGACCTGGCGAACGCGATCCGCCCGCGCACCTTGTTCTGAGGCGCGCCCGCTCGCTGCGCTCGCGCGCTCCCTAGCGGGGCGGCCACCTCCCTATGTCCATGAACATGGGGAATGCACGGCGCGCGAGGGCGATTCACGTCCCGCTAGGGAAGGCGCCCCGACGGTGCCGGGCGCCCCGCTACGCCTCGCCGGTGCGGCGGGTGCCGATCGGCACGATGCAGGGCCGGCCGGGAGCGACGGGATCGTCGATCACCTTGGAGTGGAGTCCGAAGGTCTCGCGGAGCATCTCCTCGCTGATGACGTCCGCCGGCGCGCCCTGGGCGACCACGGCACCGTCCTTCATGGCGATGATGTTGTCGCTGTACCGGATGGCGAGGTTCAGGTCGTGCAGCACCATGACGACGGTCCGCCCCTGGCTGCTGAGCTCGTCGACGAGGTCCAGCACGTCGAGGGCGTGCGAGAGGTCGAGGTAGGTGGTGGGCTCGTCGAGGAGCAGCAGGTCGGTGCCCTGCGCGAGGGTCATGGAGATCCACACCCGCTGCCGCTGGCCGCCGGAGAGGGAGTCGACGGCGCGATCCGCGAGGTCGCGGACGCCGGTCTGCTCGAGCGCGGCGTCGACCACCTCTGCGTCGTCGGAGCTCCACTGCCGCAGCCAGGACTGGTGCGGGTGCCGGCCGCGGGCGACGAGGTCGCCGACGGTGAGCCCCTCGGGCGCGAGGGGGCTCTGCGGCAGCAGGCCCATGGTGGTGGCGATCTGCTTCGACTTGAGCTTGGCGATGTCGTTCCCGTCGAGCACCACGTGCCCGGACGAGGGCTTGATCAGCCGGGCCAGGGTGCGCAGCAGCGTCGACTTGCCGCAGCCGTTGGGGCCGATGATCGTGGTGACCACGCCGGACGGGATGTCGAGGTCCAGGTCGTCGAGGACCGTCACCTGCCCGTAGCCGGAGGTGACCTTGCGGGCGCCGAGGCGCGACGGTGCCGTCGTCGCGGTTTCTGTGGTGGTCACTTGGCCCCCTTGAGGTTCTGGCGGACGAGGAGATAGACGAGGAACGGGCCGCCCACGGCGGCGGTGATGATGCCCACGGGCAGCGCGACGGAGAACATCGTGCGGGCGGCGAGGTCGGCGCACGACAGCAGCGCCGCGCCCATGAGCGCCGACGGGATCAGCGGCGGCGTGGGCAGTCGGGTCAGGCGCATCGCCAACTGCGGCGAGACGAAAGCGATGAAGCCGATCGGGCCGGCTGCGGCGACGCCCGCGGAGGCGAGCAGCACGGACGCGATGAGCAGCACTGCGCGGTTGCGGCCCAGGCGGACGCCGAGGCCGAGCGCCACGTCGTCGCCGAGCTGGACGGCGCGCAGCGGGAAGGCTGCGGCGAGCGCCAGCAGAGCGGCGGGCAGGCCGAGGCCGAGCGCGGTCCACACGTCCGACCAGTCGCGGCTCTCGAGCGAGCCGACGAGCCAGGTCTGCGCGCGCGCCACGTCGCGGATGTCGGCGCGCACCAGCATCCAGTCGACGAGCGCGCGCATGAGGAAGGTGATCGCGATGCCGACGAGGATGAGCCGCATACCGTCGACGCCGCCCCGGACGGCGAGGAGGTAGACCAACCCGCCGGTCAGCAGGCCGCCGGTGACCGCGACGACGGGGAGCCCGAAGTCGGTGTTGAGGGTGGCGGCGAGGGTGCCGGTGGAGGTGACCAGGAAGACCGCGGCCACGCCGGCGCCGGCGGTCACGCCGAGGATGTCGGGGCTGGCCAGCGGGTTCCGCGCGATCGACTGGACGATGGCGCCGGACATGCCGAGGGCCGCGCCGACGAGGAGCCCGACGAGCGCCCGCGGCATGCGCAGCTCCATGACGATGAAGTGCGTCGTCGAATCGCCGGTGCCGGTCAGCGCCTGCAGGACCTCGCCGAAGGTCATCGGAAAGGCACCGAGGCGGATACTCGCGCAGAAGGCGACGAACGCCACCAGGGCGAGGGCCAGAGTGACGGCGACGGGCCAGGGCCGCCACACGAAGGAGACGACGTTCCCGAACCGCAGGCCGGGCCGGATCGGCGGCTTCTTCTGCTCGTCGACCGTGTCGAGGGTGGTGCTCATACCTTGACCGCCTTCCGCCACCAGACGAGAGCCACGAAGAAGGGCGCGCCGAAGAGCGCCACGACGATGCCGACCTCGAGCTCGCCCGGCCGGGCGACCACGCGGCCCACGATGTCGGCCGCCAGCAGCAGCCAGGCGCCCATCAGCGCCGAGTAGGGCAGCAGCCAGCGGTAGTCGGGGCCGGTGAAGTAGCGCACGATGTGCGGCACCATCAGCCCGAGGAAGGAGATGCTGCCGCAGGCGGCGGTCGCGCCGCCGACGAGCAGGGTCACGGCGCCGATGCCGACGGTGCGCGCCAGGCCGATGTTCAGGCCCAGGCCCTTCGCGACGTCGTCGCCCATGTTGAGCAGGTTGACCGCAGGGCCGTTGGCCAGGGCGAGGAGCAGCCCGACGGCGATGAACGGCACGACCACGAGGATGACGTCGTAGCCGCGGCCGACGACGGCGCCGGCGTTCCAGAACCGGAGGGTGTCGAGCGAGGCGTTGTCGCTGAGCGCGATCGCCGAGGTCATCGAGCTGAGGAACATCGCGACGCCCATGCCGGCCAGCACCAGGGTCAGCGGCGAGCCGACGCCGCGCCCCAGGCTGGAGAGCCCGAAGACGAGGATCGCGGTGAGCGCGGTGCCGAGGAAGGCGAACCACACGTACTGGATCGGCTGGGTGAGGCCGCCGATGAACGTCGCGCAGACGACGGCGAAGGCGGCGCCCTGCGTGAGACCGAGGAAGCCGGGATCGGCGACGGGGTTGCGGGTGTGCCCCTGGATCAACGCGCCCGCGAGCGCCAGCGCCGCGCCGGCGATGAGCGCCAGCAGGGTGCGGGGCACGCGCAGCGTCTGGATGATGATCGCCGCC
The DNA here is from genome assembly GCF_037148755.1 of Tsukamurella sp. USMM236. NCBI lineage: Bacteria > Bacillati > Actinomycetota > Actinomycetes > Mycobacteriales > Tsukamurellaceae > Tsukamurella > Tsukamurella sp. USMM236. The sequence goes on along the minus strand of NZ_JBBCSS010000003.1, from coordinate 361,949 downwards.
TGGTTCAGCTCGGGGTCCGCGGGGTTCGGCCCCGTGGTGTAGCGGTGCCACAGGCCGTCCCACACGAGCGACGGCGCGAGGCTCCGGGAACCGATCGCCAGCGAGGCGATCACCGTCACCACCAGCAGCACGAGCAGCAGGATCAGCCCGAACAGACGGCGCTTGCGCCGGGCGGCGCCGGAGGTCGCCTCCGGCCGCGCGGGCGTGCCCCCGGCGGGGGCCTCCTCAGTCGCAGATAGGGTCACAACCGTAATGATAGGCTGCCCTTCATTCCAAGGAAGGGGCGGTATGCGTCTGGTCTCGGCAATGCTCGCGGTCCTGCTCTCGCTCGCCCTCGCGGCGTGCGGGTCGGGGGTCGACCCGAGCTCGACGAGCGAGGCGCCGGCCGCGCCCCAGCGGGTCGCCTCGCTGGGCCTGGGCGACGTGGACACGCTCCTCGCGCTCGGCGTGTTGCCCGTGATCGTCGCGCCGTGGGCGCAGGACGCCAAGGAACCGGTCGGTGAGTGGGCGAAGCCGCTGCTGCAGGGCAAGAACCCGCAGATGCTGCTGGGCACCGGCACGCAGATGGACACCAAGGCCATCGAGACGCTCGCCGCCTCGAAGCCCGACGTGATCGTCGCCGTGAACTCCGGTTTCGACGACGCCACGTTCTCCCGGCTCGAGGCGATCGCGCCCGTGATCCGGCGGCCCGCGCAGTTCGCCGCGTGGGGCGTGCCCTGGGAGGACCAGGTCCGCGCCATCGCCGGCGGCGTCGGCCGCGCGGCGCAGGGCGATGCGTTGATCACCAAGACGCAGGACACGATCCGCCGCACCCAGGAGCAGCACCCGCAGTACCGGGGAAAGACGGCGGCCACCGTCCTGCCCAAGTCCGACGGGGGCTTCTACGCCTACGCCACCACCGACGGCCGCGGGCAGGTGCTCACCATGCTCGGCTTCGCGCTGCCCGAGACCGTCTCCTCACTGATCCCCACCGGCAAGTTCTTCGCCGAGATCTCCGCGGAGCGGGTGAGCGTCCTCGACCTCGACGCGCTCGTCTACCTGGACTACGGCACCAAGGTCGAGGAGGACACCGCCTTCCGCGCCCTCGCCGTCAGCCGCGAGAACCGGGTCACCACCATCGACCGCACCATCGGGAACGCCATGTCGATGCCCAACCCGGTGACCATCGAGTGGGTGCTGCAGCAGCTGCCGCCGCGGCTTCCCGCCTTCGCCTGACCGCCACCGTCGGGCGGGTCAGCGACCCGACGAGTCGCGTCAGCGCTTCGCGACGTACATCCGGGTCTCCTGGGTACGCCCCCGCAGCACGTCGATGGGCCCGGGCCGCCACCGCGCGCACTCCCCCGGGTCGGCGGTCTCGACCGCCGGGGCCGAGGCCCACGGCACCGTCGGGTCCGCCTTGGCGTAGGTCGACAGCCGGGCGGCCTCGTTGACCGGGTCGCCGATCACGGTGTACTCGAACCGATCCGCCGCGCCGACGTAGCCGGCGACGACGACGCCGAAGGTCACACCGCAGCCGGCGCGGACCTCCGGCACCTCCAGGGCGAGGCGCCGCATCATCGCCCGCGACGCCGAGAGCGCGGCGCCGGCCGGATCGGTCAGCGGGGCGGGCGCGCCGAAGATCGCGAGCACCGCGTCGCCCTCGAACTTGTTGACCAGCCCGCCGCGGCTGTTGACCTCCGCGACGACGACCCCGCAGAACCGGTTGAGGATCTGGACCACCTGCGCGGCGGGGCGCTCGGCGGCCAGCGCCGTGGAGCCGACAAGATCGATGAAGATCACCGCGACGGTCTGCTCGACGCCGCCCAGCTCGGGTTCGCTCTCGATGGTGGCGCGGGCGACCTGCTCGCCGACCTGCCGGGCGTAGAGGTCCCGCACCCGCTCCCGCTCGCGGAGCCCCGCGGCCATGGCGTTGAAGCCCGATTGCAGATCGCCCAGCGAGGTGCCGTCGTAGACCACGACCTCGGTGTCGTACCGGCCCTCGGACACCCGGCGCATGCCGGTGGTCACGCTCTTCACGGGCGCGGATGTGCGCGACGACGAGAGCAGATTGAAGGTCATGCCGGAGAAGAAGCCGCCGGCGGCGAGGGCGCACATGCTCACCGCGATGCCGCGTACGGTGGCGGCCGGCTCGAAGAGCGCGAACAGAGCCACGGTGATGACGCCGAGGAAGGGCAGCCCGGAACCCAGCAGCCACAGCCGCAGCGACCGGCCCTGCAGGCTCTGGTGCCGCGGCTCGGGCCGGGTGACCTGCAGCGCGATCGCCGTGACGGGCCGCATGCTGAACTCCGTCAGGACCCGCACCACGCCCGAGGTCATCAGACCGGCGCCGAGCACCACCAGGGAGACCTTCGGCACCAGGTCCGGGTCGACGCGGCCGTAGAGCCAGCCGAACAGGATCGCGGCGCACAGCCACGCCACCATCTCGAACCAGTAGAGCCGGCGCGGCAGGGCCAGGGCGTCGGCGGCCTCCTGCTGCGTCGGCGGGTCGTCGCCGCCGGTCCATCGCAGCGAGCGGTAGACCAGCCAGAAGGTGTACAGGTGGCCCACGACGAGGCCCGCCGCGATGTACGAGGGCACCGCCACGGTGTTCACGGTGTGCAGCTCGGGCCGCTGCACGGAGGGCTCGGGGATGCCCACCACGATCAGCATGGCCGCGAAGCCGCCGCCGACGAGTGTCGCGACGGAGCTGCTCGCGGCGATCAGCGCGACGGTGCGGGTCCTGCGCCGTCGGGCGCCGTCGGTGCGGGTGCCGAGGAGCGGCGAGCCGTAGTCGGCCCCGTCGCCCTCGATCCCCACCGCGCGCCCGAGGGGCATCAGAGTGCCGCTGCTTCGCGGGCGATCGCGAGTTCCTCGTTGGTCGGGATCACGAGCACGGCCACGGGTGCCTCGTCCGGCGAGATCCGGGTGGGCTCGGTGATGCGGCCGGCGTTGCGCGCGGGATCGACGACGATGCCGAACCGCTCCAGCCCCGCGAGGGCGTCGGCGCGGACCTGCGCGGCGTTCTCGCCGACCCCGGCGGTGAAGGTGATGGCGTCGGCCCCGCCGAGGTCGACGAGGTAGGCGCCGATGTACCGGCGGAGGCGGTGGATGTACACGTCGTAGGCGAGTTTCGCGTGCTCGTCGCCCTGCTCGATGAGGGTGCCCAGCGCGCGGAAGTCGTTCTCCCCGGCGAGGCCCTTGAGCCCCGAGCGGCGGTTGAGCAGGTCGTCGATCTCGTCGATGCTCATGCCGATGTTGCGCCCGAGGTGCAGCACCAGGCCCGGGTCGACGTCGCCGCTGCGGGTGCCCATGACGAGGCCCTCGAGCGGGGTCAGGCCCATCGACGTGTCGACGGCGCGGCCGCCGCGGACGGCCGAGGCGGAGGCGCCGTTGCCCAGGTGCAGCACGATCTGGTCCACCTCGGCGTTCGGGCGGCCCAGGAACGCCGCGGCCTGCTGCGAGACGTACTCGTGCGAGGTGCCGTGGAATCCGTAGCGGCGCAACGCGTGCTCGGCCGCGAGCTCGCGGTCGATCGCGTAGGTGGCCGCCGCGGGCGGGAGATCGTAGAAGAAGGCGGTGTCGAAGACCGCCACCTGCTTCACCCCGGGCAGCAGCTCGCGCGCCACCTCGATGCCCTGCGCGTTCGCCGGGTTGTGCAGGGGCGCCAGCGAACTGAGCCTGCGGATCTCGGCGAGCACGTGGTCGTCGATGAGCGTGGGCGAGTGGAAGGAGCGGCCGCCGTGCACCACCCGGTGGCCGACGGCGGCGATGCCCGCCGGGGTGCCGGCACCGTCGGCGAGGTCGAGGCCGCGCGCGGTGAACTCCTCGAAGACCCGGCGCAGCGCGGCCTTGTGGTCGGGCACATCGCTCTCGCCGATCCGCTCGACGATGCCGCCGTGCACCACCTCGCCCGTGTCCGGGTGCAGCAGTTGGTACTTCAGCGACGACGAGCCGGAGTTGAGGACCAGGACCGTCCCCGCGACGGCGCTCATCGGGCGCTCCGGTCCGCGGCGAAGGCCTGGGCCTGGATCGCGGTGATGGCGACGGTGTTGACGATGTCCTCGACCAGCGCGCCGCGAGAGAGGTCGTTGATCGGGGCGTTGAGGCCCTGCAGCACGGGGCCGATCGCGATGGCGCCGGCGGAGCGCTGCACGGCTTTGTAGGTGTTGTTGCCCGTGTTGAGGTCGGGGAAGACGAGCACCGTCGCCCTGCCCGCGACGGCGGAGTCGGGCATCTTCGACGCCGCGACGCCGGGGTCGACGGCCGCGTCGTACTGGATCGGGCCCTCCACCAACAGTTCCGGGGCGCGCTCGCGGACGAAGGCGGTGGCGGCGCGCACCTTGTCGACGTCGGCGCCGGTGCCGGACTCGCCCGTCGAGTAGGACAGCATCGCGATCCGCGGGTCGATCCCGAACTGGGCGGCGGTCTGTGCCGACGAGATCGCGATGTCGGCCAGCTGCGTCTCGGTCGGATCGGGCACCACGGCGCAGTCGCCGTAGGCGAGAACCTTGTCCGCCAGGCACATCAGGAAGATCGACGACACCGTCGAGACGCCCGGCTTGGTCTTGATGATCTCGAAGGACGGCCGGATGGTGTGCGCTGTCGTGTGCGCGGCGCCGGAGACCATGCCGTCGGCCATGCCGAGGTGCACCATCATCGTGCCGAAGTAGCTGACGTCCACCACTGTCTCGGCGGCGCGCTCGAGCGTCATGCCCTTGTGCTTGCGCAGCTCGCAATAGGCCTGCGCGAACTTGTCGACGAGGTCGGTCGCGCGTTTGGGGTCGATCACGTCGGTGTTCCCGAGATCGACGCCCAGCTCGGCGGCGCGGGCCCGCACGCGGGACTCCTGGCCGAGGATGGTCAGGTCGGCCACCTCGCGCTGCAACAGCCGGCCGGCGGCGCGCAGGATGCGGTCGTCGCCGCCCTCGGGCAGCACGATGCGCTTGCGGTCGGCGCGGGCCCGGGCGATGAGGCTGTACTCGAACATCTGCGGGGTCACGACGCCCGGGTTGGAGACCTGCAGGGCCTCCAGCAGCGCGTCCGAGACCACGTACTTCTCGGTGAGCGCGATCGCGAGGTCCACCTTGCGCTCGGAGCCGGGGCCGACGCGGCCGCGGGTCGTCGCCGCGAGCCGGGCGGTCTCGTACGTGCCGTGCTCGACGGAGATGATCGGCACGTTGGGCTTGAGGCCGTCGACCAGAGCCGCGGTCATCGGGTGCGGCATGTACCCGCCGTTGAGGATGATCCCGGCCAGCGACGGGAAGCCGTTGGCCCGGTGCGCGGTCACCATGGCGAGCAGCACCTCCGACCGGTCGCCCGCGGCGACCACGGCGACGCCCTCGGTGATCCGCTCCAGGCTGTGCTCGGCGGTCATGCCCGCGACCAGCACGGACATCGCCTCGCGGGAGAGCAGCTCGGGGTCGCCCCAGAGCAGCCGGCCGCCCATGGCCTCCATCAGCTCGCCCATGGTGGGCGCGGTGAGCACGGGCTCCTCGGGCAGCACCCAGACGGGCAGGCCGGTGTCGGCCTTGAGCGCCTCGCACACCGCCTCGAGCTGCTCCGGCGCGCACCGGTTCGCGATGATCGACGCGGTGTGCGCGTGATTGGCCTTGATCTCGGCCATCGACTGCTCGGCGACGGCGACCACCTGCTCCGGCGTGCGGTCGAGCGCCTTGACCGCGAGCAGGATCGACGAGCCCAGGTTGGCGGCGATCCGCGCGTTGAAGGAGAGCTCCGTCGGCGTGGTCACGTCCGTGTAGTCGGAGCCGAGGACCAGCACGAAGTCGCACTTGTCGGCGACGGCGTGGAACCGGCTCACGATCTCGGCGATCGCGGCGTCCGGGTCCTCGTGCACCTGCTCGTAGCTGACGCCGACGCACTCCTCGTAGTCCAGCTCGGCCGTGGCCTGCTCGATGAGCAGCTCCAGGATGTAGTCGCGCTGCTCGCCCGTCGAGCGGGGGATCGGCCGGAACACGCCGATCGTCCACCCGGTGGACGTGAGGAGGTTCATCGCGCCCAACGCGATGGTGGACTTGCCGGTGTCCCCCTCGGGGGAGGCGATGTAGATGCTGGTCGTCTTCGGTGCTCGATCCGCGGCCATGGGATTTACTATCGCAGCCGCGGCTCAGCCGAGCGAACGCAGGCGGGGCTCGAGATCGCGCTGGAAGTTGTCCAGGAACCGGCGCTGGTCGTGGCCGGGCGCGTGGAAGACGAGGTGGTTGAGCCCCGCGTCGACGTACTGCTTCACGGCCGCGACGGCCTCGTCGGGGTCGGAGGCGACGATCCACCGCTTGGCGACCTGCTCGATGGGCAGCTCGTCGGCGAGGCGCTCCATCTCGGCGCTCGAGTTCACCGAGTGCTTCTGCTCCGCGGTGAGCGAGAGCGGCGCCCAGAAGCGCGTGTTCTCCAGCGCCAGTTCGGGATCCGGGTCGTAGCTGATCTTGATCTCGATCATCTTGTCCAGCGCGTCGAAGTCGCGGCCGGCGAGGTCCGAGCCCTCCTTGGCGGCGGGGATGAGCTTGTCGGTGTAGAGCTCCATGCCCTTGCCGGAGGTGCAGATCATCCCGTCGCCCACGCGGCCCGCGTACTTGGCCACGACGGGGCCGCCGGCGGCGATGTACACCGGCACGGGCTTGTCCGGAATGTCGAAGAGGACGGCGTCCTTGGTGTGGTAGTAGTCGCCCTCGAAGTTCGTGATCTCGCCGGACCACAGCTCGCGCATGAGCCGCACGGACTCCCGCAGCCGCGCGAAGCGCTCCTTGAACTCGGGCCACTCGCCCTGGAAGCCGGTGGCGTACTCGTTGAGCGCCTCACCCGTACCGGCGCCGAGGAAGATGCGGTCGGGGTACATGCACGCCATGCTCGCGAAGGCCTGCGCGATGACCGCGGGGTTGTAGCGGAAGGTGGGCGTCATGACCGACGTGCCGATCTTCACGCGCTCGGTGCGCTCGCCGACGGCGGCCATCCAGGCGAGGGAGAACGGGGCGTGGCCGCCGTTCACGCGCCAGGGCTGGAAGTGATCGCTCACCGCGACCGAGTCCATGCCCGCGGCCTCCGCCGCGACCGCGATCTCCACCAATTCGCGGGGCCCGAACTGCTCCGCCGATGCCTTGTACCCCAGCTGCAACTTCGCCATGCGACTCACACTACTGCGTCCGATCGGACACCGTCACTGTGTGCGGCGACCTGGGACTTCGCCGACGGCAGCGACGTTCGTCCGGCTACCGGGAGGCGGGGTCGTCGGCGCGGGAGGCGCCGTACTCGGTCTCGAAGACGCGGCCGTCCTTGGCCATGACGAGGCCGTACGTGCTGACGATGACGGCGTCGGTGCGCGGGTCCTCCTTGTCGACGCCGCCGTACACCTGGGAGGCCTGGGTGTCGTCGAAGGTCTCGCCGCGCTCCGCGCCGCGGACCAGGACGTAGGAGCGCGCCGCGATGGCCTGCGCCTGCAGCGCGGCGACGCCGCCCTGATCGGCCCAGCCGGGCGAGTTCTCGACGGGGACCACGCTGCGCACGTAGTCCTCGATGCCGACCACATTGAGCACGGCGCCGTCGCGGGCGACGAGCCGCCCGCGGTACCGGGCGTTGTCGCCGCAGAAGCGCAGCACCTGGTCGGGGGCGATGCCCTGGTCGGCGGTCAGCGGGCTGATGGTGCGGTCCGCGGCCTCGACGGTGCCGAGCACCTGCCCGCCGCAGCCCTGCCGGATCGTGGCGGTGGTCCCGTCGATGCTGACAGCCTGGCCCGGCGCGACCTGCTTGCCCCCGACGAGGGCGCCCGCGGGCGCGAGCACGTCGACGCGGTTGCGCTCGCTCAGCCGGACGGTGACGGGGAGGCCGGTGTGGACGGTGCCCAGCGTGGTGCCGGGGTAGTAGTAGGCGAGGATCCGCTGCGCGTCCCATCCCTGTTTGGCGTAGGTGAGCGCGCCGAGCTGGCTCATGCCGCGGCCGTGCCCGCCGGATGCACCCGGCGCGACGTCGCCCGGGGCGTCGACGAGTGTCGTCTCGGGCAGCGCGCCCGTCCCCGCGAGAACTCCGCCGATGGCCAGGACGGGCACCGCCGCGAGGAGCGCGGCACGGGCGGCACGGCTGCGCCGCGATCGCCGGGGGCCGCCGTCGATCCACACGGGCATCCTCGGGTCTCCTTCAGTCGTCGGCCACGAGCCCGTGGGGCTGACGTGACTGTTGTGACTACTGAGACTCAAGTAAAGATCGAGGGTTGTCAAGCGCTGGGCGTCATCGGCGCGCCCAGACCCGCTCCGCGACGCGCAGGAAATTGCCGCCCGTCACCGCCGCGATGTCCGACGGTGACCAGCCCCGGCCCGCGAGGAAGGCCTCGAGCCGCACGAAGTCCTCCGGCGGCATCCACTGGATCGGCCCCCAGCGCGTGTACGACTCGTCGAAGACCTCGGGATTGGCCGCGATCTCCGCGAGGAAGTCGTCGGCGTCGAAGGAGTGGTCCGTGCTGACCCCGACGTGCTCGATCCCCACGAGTTCGACCGCGTACTCCAGGTGGCGGGCCATCGCCTCGAGGGTCGGCGTGTTCGGCCCCAGGAAGATCCCGACGCCGGTGATGCCGACGACGCCGCCCGTCTCGGCACACGCCCTTGCCTGATCGTCGGTGATGTTGCGCGGGTGCTCCCACACCGCGGCCATGCACGAGTGGCTGTACACGACGGGACCCGACGACGACGCCGCGATGTCGAGGCCCGTCCGGCGGCCGCAGTGCGAGCCGTCGGGGACGACGCCCACCTCGTTCATGCGGGCGACCAGGTCCCGGCCCCAGCGGGTGAGCCCCGCGTCGGTCGCGTCGAGGCAGCCCGAGCCGGCCCGGTTCGCGTGGTTGTAGGTCGGGGCGACGGTGTGCACGCCCAGCTCGGCGAGCCGGGCGAGGTTGTCGAGGTCGCCGTCGAGCGGATTGGCGTCCTCGAGGTCGAAGGCGACTGCCACCTGCCCCGACGCGGTCGCGGCCCGCAGCTCATCGACGGTGCCGACCGTGCGCAGACCGGGATGCGCCGCGATCGAGGCGCGGAAGGAGGTGAGCAGCGCCGTCGAATCGGCGAACGACTGCGGCCGGTACCCCGCGTTGACGGAGACGAACGTCGGGGCGGGCGACGCGAGCCGGGTGAGCGGTTCGACCCCGGTGCCCACGACGAGCGGCAGGCAGGCATGCTGATCCCAGACGAGGCTCCCCATGGGCCCAGTCTCCACCGTCCGGCGACCTTCGACGAGGGCCTGCTCTTCGCCCAGGGCGAACGGACTGGACATCAACGTAACTTGAGGTCCTAGGCTTCAATGCATGAGCATGGAATCCGTCGCGTGGAGCACGCTGTATCAAGGGAATCGGTCGCTGGACGCCCCCACGCGCCGCCCCATCGAGACGATGCGCCGCATGGGCCCGTTCGCCCGCCCGCACCGCTGGCGGCTCGCCGCGTTCCTCGCCCTGTCGGTCTTCTCCGCGCTGCTCGCGGTGGCCACTCCCCTGCTCGCCGGCAGGGTGGTCGACCGGATCGTCGGCGGCGGGCCGACCAGCACCGTCGTTCAGATCGCGCTGCTCATCGCCGCCATCGCGATCGTGGGAGCCGGGGTGGACCTGCTCTCCCGCTGGTTCTCCTCCCGCATCGGCGAGGGCCTGATCTACCAGCTGCGCACCGCGGTCTTCGACCACGTCCAGACGATGCCGGTGGCCTTCTTCACCCGCACCCGCACGGGCGCGCTGGTCAGCCGCCTCAACAACGACGTGCTCGGCGCGCAGCGCGCCTTCTCCGACACCCTCGCCGGCGTCGTGACCAACGTCGTGACGCTGGCGCTCACGCTGGGCGTGATGCTCAGCATCTCCTGGCAGATCACGCTGCTCGCGCTGGTGCTGCTGCCGGTCTTCATCATCCCGTCGCGCAGCATGGGCCGCAGGATCGCCGGCATGTCGCGCCGCGCGGCCCGGCACAACGCGTCCATGAGCGATCAGATGACGGAGCGCTTCTCCGCGCCCGGCGCCACCCTGGTGAAGCTGTACGGACGCCCCGCGATCGAATCGCACGCCTTCGCGACCCGCGCCGCGGCGGTCCGCGACATCGGCGTGAGCACGGCGATGTGGCGCATGACCTTCGTGACGATCCTGACGCTGGTCAGCTCGCTGGCCCTGGCGCTCGTCTACGGCCTCGGCGGCTTCTACGCGATCCGCGGCGACCTGCAGGCGGGAGCGGTGGTGTCCCTCGCGCTGCTGCTCACCCGTCTCTACGTGCCGCTCACCGCGCTCGCGAACGCCCGGGTCGAGGTGATGACCGCTCTGGTCTCGTTCGAGCGGGTCTTCGAGGTGCTGGACCTGGAGCCGATGGTGCGCGACGCGCCGGACGCGCGCGACATCGCCAAGGGCCCCACCGAGCTCCGGTTCGACGGCGTCGACTTCGCCTACCCCTCGGCGGAGAAGGTCTCGCTGGCGTCGCTGGAGGAGGTCGCGCAGCTCGACACCCGCGGCGGCGAGACGGTGCTGCACGGTATCGAGTTCACCGCGGCGCCGGGCTCGATGGTCGCGCTGGTCGGCAGCTCCGGCGCCGGCAAGTCGACGATCGCGCAGCTCGCCACCCGTCTCTACGATCCGGACGCGGGCGCGATCAGCCTGAACGGCGTGGACCTGCGCGAGATCACGGCCCGGAGCCTGCACTCCGCCGTCGGCCTGGTGACGCAGGACGGCCATCTCTTCCACGACACCATCCGCGCGAACCTGCTGCTCGCGAACCCGGACGCGACCGAGGCCGACGTCCGGGACGCGCTACGGCGCGCCCGCCTCGAGGAGTTGGTCGAGCACCTGCCCGACGGCCTGGACACCGTCGTCGGCGAGCGCGGCTACCGCCTCTCCGGCGGCGAGCGCCAGCGCCTCACCATCGCGCGGCTGCTGCTCGCGCAGCCCTCGGTCGTCATCCTCGACGAGGCTACGGCGCACCTGGATTCGACGTCCGAGGCCGCCGTGCAGGCCGCGCTGGCGGAGGCCCTGGCCGACCGCACCTCGCTCGTGATCGCGCACCGTCTCTCCACAATCCGCGCGGCCGACCAGATCCTGGTGCTGGAGGCCGGACGCATCGTCGAGCGCGGGACGCACGAGACCCTGCTCGCGCGCGGCGGGCGCTACGCGGAGCTCTACCGCACCCAGTTCGCCGACCAGGCGGCCTGAGACGGGGCGTTGGCCGGGCTCAGTGCCCGCCGGCGTAGGCGATGCAGAACTCGTTGCCCTCGGGGTCCTGCAGCACCGTCCACTGGATGCCCCACTCGTCGTGCTCGCGCACCGTCGTCGCGCCGAGCGCCTCGACGCGCGCGACCTCCGCCGCGCGGTCGTCCGCCACGAGGTCCAGGTGCAGGCGGTTCTTCGCGGTCTTGCCCTCGGGCACCGCGAGGAACATCATCCGCGGCAGAGCGGGATTCGCGTAGCCGATGGTGCGCATGAAGGCGTTGCCGTCGTTCTCGTCGACGGGCACGCCGAGCACCTGCGACCAGAAGCTCGCTTGTCCGGCGACGTCGGCGCAGTCGACGTTGATCATCTGCAGTGTGAGGGCCATGTCAGTTCTCCTTCGTCGCGGTGGCCTCGACGGGCCACCAGATCTCGGTGCGCAGGTCCGCGGGGGTCGCGGCCGCGCAGGGGTCCACGAGGTAGCGCTCGATGACGGCGCCGCCCGCGTCGGTGGCGTTGCGGGCCACCCACGCGCCGAGCTGGCCGTAGGTCTCGTCGAACGTCGAGTACGAGCCGTGGTGCACGGCGACGGCGCAGAGCGCGCGGCCGAGCCGGCGGTTGCGCACCCGCCCGGTCACGGCGCCGGGGCCGGAAACGGGGATCAGCGCCGCCACCTGCTCCACCTCGGCGACCTGCGACGGGTACTCGGCGAGCGAGGGCCCGGTCACCGTCAGGCCCGACGCCGCCGCGCATGCCTCGAGCTCGGAGTAGGCGGCGTCGAGGAACTCGGGGAGGCGCGCGTGCTCGACGGTGCCCGCGATCTCCAGCACGTCGATCGCCTCGAACTCGCGCAGGTGGGTCGGCGTGTGCGCGACCGGGGCCGTCGCATCCTGCAGCGCGACGATGGCCCGTTCCAGATCGGCGCGACGCTCGCGCAGCGTCGCCTCGTGCTCGGCGAGGATCTCGCGGGTCACGTCGGGGTCGCGCGCCTCCAGCACCCGCGCGACGGCCGCGAGCGGCACGTCGAGGTCGCGGAGCCGGGTGAGCACCGCGGCATCGTGCACCTGCGCCGCGTCGTAGTGCCGGTAGCCCGTCGTGGGGTCGATCGCGGCGGGCACCAGCACGCCCTGCTCGTGATAGCGCCGCAGCTGCTTGACGGAGAGCAGGGTTGCGCGCGAGAACATCCCGATCGACATGAGGCCCGGTGTGGTCACGGGTCGAGTATGGGGTCTCCCCCCGAGGGGAGGGTCAAGTCCGGCGCCGCGGGCTACGGTCGAGCGATGACCGTCACCGCGCCCAGCGCCGCCGATCTGCCGTATCTGCGCCGCTGCGTCGACCTCGCCCGCGCCGCCCTCGACGACGGTGACGAGCCCTTCGGTTCGCTGCTCGTGCACGCCGGCGCGATCGTCTTCGAGGACCGCAATCGGGTGTCGGACGGCGACGCGACGCGGCACCCCGAGTTCGAGATCGCCCGCTGGGCCGTGGAGCACCTGACCCCGGCGGAGCGCGCCGAGTCCGTGACGTACACGTCGGGCGAGCACTGCGCGATGTGCAGCGCCGCGCACGCCTGGGTCGGGCTGGGCCGCATCGTCTACGCGGGGAGCACGGAGCAGCTGGTCGCCTGGCACGCGGAGTGGGGCGTCGCCCCGGCGCCGGTCGCGCCGCTGCCGATCCACACCGTCGCGCCGACGGTGCCGGTCTCCGGCCCGGAGCCCTCCCTCGCCGACGAGGTGCGCGCCCTGCACGCCCGCGCCGCGGGCGTCGACGCGTGAGGCGCCTCGCCGCCATCGCCGCCGCGGCGCTGCTCGCCGGCTGCTCGGTCGAACAGCTCCCGCCTGCTCCCTCGAGCACGTCGGCGGCCCCGTCGGGCCCGATCGCGGCACCGTCGTCGACGGTGCGCCCCGCCCCGACCCCGGAGGCGACCCGGGCCCTCGTGCGCGCGGTCACCGACGGTGACCTCGCCGGCACCCGCGCCGCCATCGCCGACGGCGCCGACCTGGAGGTGCGCATCACCCGCGCCCGGACGGCGGTGGTGGCGGCGACGAAGGCCGGGCACACGCAGATCGCGCTGGCCCTGCTCGACGCGGGCGCGGACCCGAACGCCAAGGACGACATCCAGGACTCCGCGTACCTCTACGCGGGCGCGGAGGGGATGACCGAGATCCTCGCGTCGACGCTGCGGCACGGCGCGGACGTGCGCAGCCTCAACCGCTACCGCGGGACGGCGCTGATCCCGGCGTGCGAGCACGGGCACGTCGAGAACGTGAAGCTACTGATCGCCGCCGGGGTCGACGTGGACCACGTCAACAACTCGGGCTGGACCTGCCTGCTGGAGGCGGTGATCCTGGGCAACGGCGACGCGAACCACGTCGAGACTGTCCGCCTCGTCCTCGACGCCGGGGCCCGCCCGGACCTCGCGGACCGGCAGGGCGTCACCGCGCGCCAGCACGCCGTCGCGCGCGGGCAGGATGCCGTCGTCGCGGAGATCGACCGGCGCCGCTGAGACAGTATTGGCAAGGCTCGCCTATTTAGTGCAATACTCTCCGGTAAATATCGAGAGAGGCGGAGCGCGATGCCCGAACCCACCAACGAACTCCCGCTGCACGCCCGCAGGACCGAGGACCTGCCCGGCCACTGGCTGCTCGCGCGCCTCGGGAAGCGGGTGCTCCGGCCCGGCGGGCGGAGGATGACCGAGGACCTGCTCACCGACGCGGGCCTGCGGGGCGCCGACGTGGTCGAACTCGCCCCCGGCCTGGGCAAGACCGCCGCCGAGATCGTGGGCCGCTCCCCCGCGTCGTACGTCGGTGTCGAATCCGACCCGGCCGCCGCGGACTGGACCGGCGCTGCGGGGGCGCCGAAGGGCGCGTCGTCGTCGCGGAGGCCCAGGCCACCGGCCTGGATGCGGGCAGCGCCGACGTCGTGATCGGCGAAGCGATGCTGACGATGCAGACCGAGCGCGGGAAGAAGGAGATCGCCGACGAGGCGCACCGCGTACTCCGCCCCGGCGGCCGCTACGCGATCCACGAGCTCGCGCTGCACCCCGACACATTGCCGGACGAGACCAAGACGGAGATCCGCAAGGCCCTCGCGCGTTCGATCAAGGTGAACGCGCGGCCGCTCACCGAGGACGAGTGGCGGGCGACGCTCGACCGCTCCGGATTCGACGTCGAGGTCGTCCGGTTCGCGCCGATGGCACTCCTCGAGCCCCGGCGCGTGATCGCCGACGAGGGCGTCGTACGGACCCTGCGGTTCGTGGGCAACGTCCTGCGCGACGGTGAGGCACGCAAGCGCATTCTCGCGATGCGCACGGTGTTCACCCGGCACAAGGCCAACCTGGCCGCGATCGAGATCGTCGCCGTGAAGCGGGCGGAGGCGTGAGCGCGGGCTGGGCCGAGGTCGACGGGCTGGCGACGGGAACCCCGAAGGCCGGCGGCGCCCCCGACGTGAGGCTGCGGCAGCGCACCGACGCCGCACGCATCATCCAGATCACCTTCTCCGCAGGCCAGAGCATGCCCGGGCACAGCGCGCCCCGGCCGATCGTGCTCCTCGGGCAACGCGGCACCGTCACCGTCGAGATCGACGGCGACATGGTCGCTCTGGAGTCCGGGCGGGCGGTCCAGATCGACGAGCGCGTCCCGCACTCCCTCACCGCCGTCACCGACGCCGACGTCACCCTCATACTGGTGGGGTGAGCGCCCGGGCCCCGGGCGAGACGGTCCGGGAGGTCATGCGCATGGAGTCGGCGGGACGCGACGGGGTGTTGACGCTCGTGCGCACACGGGGTCCGCTGACCGCCCCGGAGGTCGCGGAGGCACTGGACGTCCACGTGAGCACGGCCCGGTTCCACCTGACCAACCTGGTGGAGTCCGGCCTGGTCGATACCGCGCCGGACAAGCGGCGCACCGTCGGCCGGCCGCGGGTGACCTACACCGCGCGCCCGCAGGCACCCACGGGCGAGCTGCTCGGACTGCTCCTCGCGCAACTCGGGCCCACGCCCGAGCTGCGCGAGCGGGCGGCGGCCGATGCCGGCCGGCTGTGGGCCTCGTCGCGCGCCGTGGCCGCGCCGTCCGACGGCCTGCCGGACCCCGCGGCCGTCGCGGGTGCGATCCTGCGCGCCCTCGGCTTCGAGATCGAGTCCACGACCAGCGCGTTCGGCACGCACACACTGCGGATCTGCGCATGCCCGCTGCAGAGCCTGGCGAGCGGCTCACCCGAGGTCGCGCGCGGCGTGGTCCGCGGCGCCGTCGAGCAGGCCCTGGCGATCGCCTCGCCCTCGCTGGGCTCGCAGTACGCGGTGCGTGTGCAGCCGGATCCCCACGGCGACTGCGCGATCGGCGTCCGCCTGGCCCCGATGGCGGCTCGCACCGTGTGATCGACATCTCCACAAGGCGAGCCTTGCCTAAATTATTTGAATGAGTCAGACTCCTTTTTATCCGGGCGACCGTCGCCCGGTGAGAGAGGAACCGATGCCGACCATCCGCCCGCGCACCGTCGCCACCGCCACGCTCGTGGCCCTCAGCGCGCTCGCGCCCGCCGCGCCCGCCCTCGCCGCTCCCGGCGCCGGATTCCGCGTCACCTCGGAGAGCCCCACCGCGGCCGAGCTGAACGACCTGGTGCAATTCATCGTGACCACGCCCGCCAGCGACGCCGACAAGGCCGCCAACGTCGAGGGCGGCATGTCCTCGGTCGTCGTGCCCCGCACCGTCTACACCCTGGGCCTGTTCCGCGCGCCGCGCGGCTCCAGCGAAGTGACGGGCCCGCTGGCCCGCAACGGCAACCGGGTCACCGGCAACCTGACGGCGAGCTCGGTCGGCATCCCCACCGTCCGGATGAAGGTCGACTTCGTCCGCGAGGGCGGCAACTGGAAGCTCGCCTCGAGCTCGATGTGCGAGGGCGTCAAGGCCGTCGGCCTGCCCATCTTCTGCAACGCCTGATGATCTCGGTCCAGGACCTGCGGGTGCACCGCTCCCGACGCCCGGTCCTGCGGGGCGTCACGCTCACCATCCCCGACGGTGCCGTGACCTACCTGCTGGGACGCAACGGCGCAGGCAAGTCGACGCTGCTCCGCGCCGTCGCCGGGCTGGTCCGGCCCAGTGCCGGCACCGTCGACCCGGGCGGTGACATCGGCCTGCACCTGGGCCCGGACACGGCCGACCCCGGGCACACCGTGCGCCGCCACCTGCGCTGGGTCGCCGCGGGCTCGGGCTGCCCGCGGTCGCGCGTGGACGCCGTGATCGGCGACGCCGGCCTCGACGGGGTGGCCGGGACCCGGATCGGCACCCTCTCCCTCGGGTGGCGGCAACGCGTCGCGGTCGCCGCGGCCCTGCTCCCCGACGCGGGCACCGTCATCTTCGACGAGCCGCTCAACGGCCTCGACATCGACGCGGCGCTGTGGTTCCGCGGCGTGCTCGCCGACCTCGCCGCCCGCGGCGCGAGCGTCCTCGTCGCGACGCATCACCTCGACGAGGCGCTCCGCACCGGCGACCGGCTCGCGGTGCTCGCGGGCGGACGGATCGTCGGGGAGCACCTCCCGTCGGACTTCGCCGACGGCGCCGCCCTCGAGACCGCGTATCTGCGCGCGATCGGCGGGGCGCCGTGACGGGCGTCGTGCGTGCGGTCCGCGCGGAGGCGATCCGCATCGGCGGTCGGCGCGGCGCGTCCGCGGCGCTGCTCGCCCTCGCGATCGTGGCCCCCGCGGTGGTGACGCTCGCAGTGGCGGCGCTGTCCGAGCACGTCGCGCGGCTCGCGTCGTCCGCCCAGGTGACGGCGGTGGCGACGACGAACGCCGCCTACTGGGTGCTGTCGCTGACGCCGGTGGCGTGCTGCGCGGTGACGACGTACGCGGCGGCGGGCTCGGCGCGCCGGGAATGGGACCGCTTCCTGGTCCCGAACCCGGCAGTGGGCGCCGCGGCCCGGTGGCTGGTCTTCGGCGGCTTCGCCGCGGCCGCGACCTCGGGCCTCACCGCGATCGCGCTCGCCGCACTGCCCCTCGTCTTCCCCCGCGTCTACGGCGACGTGCGGCTGGTGAGCGGCGCGGGCGCGCGGATGGTCGTGGTCGGCGGAGTCACGGCGTTCCTGTTGTGCGGCGCGGCGATCGGCGTCGCGCTCCTGCTCCGGCACCCGGTCGCGGCCCTGGTCGCCGTTGTCGGGTGGGCGGAGATCATCGAGCCCGGTATCGCGCTGGTCCCCGGCGCGGCAAACGCCCCGCGGTACATGACCTTCCTCAACGCCGTGTACGCGAGCGGGCAGGAGCTGATCTTCGCGCCGCCCTGGTCGCCCGACGGTGCCATCGCCTACCTCGCCGCGCTGTGCACCGCGGCGTTCGCCCTCGGACTGCTCGCCTCCGCCGCCGAGGGGCCGAGGCGGCGCGCATCACGCCGGCACGGCGACGGGCAACCGGGCCACGTCGACCTTGGAGACGGCGAGGTTCGTGCAGAGGTCGGTCGACCACGACGCGGCGCCGGTGCGGCTCTTGGTGACCAGTAGCCGGACCTTCGCTCCGTCGCGGTAGTTCAGGCCGCAGGACGCGCCGAGCCGTGCGGGGACCCCGACGGTGACGGTGCGTGGGGCCGGCGCCCCGGTGTTCCCGAGGATCCGGGTCACCGCGACGGTGTAGACGAGGCCGTCGGCCCACTGTTCCCTATCACGCGGGACCTCGCGGCCGGACCGGACGACGCCCTCGATCACGACGGGATTCGGCATCACCCGCGGCGGCGCACAACTGCACGCGCAGGCGGTTCCCGCGGTGCCGAGCGCCGTGACCGTGCTCGCGCAGGCGACCGCGGCCGTCGTAGCAGCGAGCGCCCGGACCGTCCATCGCATCCCCATGCGGCGAGTTTACGATGAGCAACCCCTGGTGCGCGATGTTTCGCCGGACTCGGTCAGGCCGCTGCGCTGCGCTCGGCTTCGGCCTCGGTGAGGTGCTCGGAGAGGAAGGCGACGGCCGTCTTGTACGCGGCCCACGACTCGGGGGTCAGGCCGGCGCTGACGACGAAGGCGTGCACCTGGCCGTCGTAGACGTGCACCTCGTTCTCGACGCCGGCGCGGTCGAGGGCGGCGTGCAGCTCCAGCGAGTCCAGCTCGAGCGCCTCGCGGTTCGCGGCGAACAGGATGCTCGGCGGGAAGTAGCGCGCCGTGGCGTCGGTGGTCATGTCCTCCGGGCCGCGCAGGTCCTCCGGACCGCGGCCCAGCACCGTGCGCAGCTTGCGGATCTTGCCGAGCGGCAGCATCGCGTCGTGCCGCGAGGAGCGCGGCAGCGTCGCGCTGATGTCGAGGAACGGGGAGAAGCCGGCGAAGGCCGTCGGGTGCTGGATCCCGTCCTCGGCGGCGTACTGGATCACCTTGGCGCACACGAAGCCGCCGGCGGAGTCGCCCGCCACGAGGATCCGGTCGAAGTCGCCGGAGTCCAACAGCTCGCGGTACGCGGCGTAGCCGTCGGCGACGGACGTGCCGACGCCGCCGTCGGGGTACTGCCGGTACTCGACGTTGTAGACCGGCACCCGCAGGCCGCGGGCCAGCAGCACCGCGATCCGCCGGTGGGTGTCCAGGTTGCAGCCGATGAAGGCGCCGCCGTGGTAGTAGACGAGGGCCGCGCGCGGGTGCGGGTCGGCGTCACCGTCGGGGATGATGCGCTCGGTGGGCACCCCGCCGAGGGTGATCTTCTCGATCCGGACGCCGCGCACCGATTGGGGCACCCGGCTGAGGTAGGGCTCCGCGGCGCGGAGGATCGGCAGGGTCCGGTCGCTCATCGGGAAGACGCGGAAGACGGTCTTCATCACGATCCGGACGAACCACAGCACGATCAGGGCGCGCACACTGCGGCCGCGATGGGCGATGACGGCCATGTCGAACACTCCTTGTTACTGGCCAGTAATCTATGCCTCCAGGATAGCCCCGCCGGTCGATGCGGCGACATCCGCGTGACCTGACACAATCAACGCGAAGTTCTGTGTTCTCTGTCGTGCCCGTCTGCATAACCGGAGGAAGTCGGCCATCGTGGTCCCGAACGAGATCCCCCCGCAGTACCTGCTGTCCGCCCAAGCGCCCGAGCCGCGGACCCTGATCGACATCCTCCGGGCGACCGTCGACGCCTACCCCGAGGTGCCCGCCATCGACGACGGCGACGCGGTCCTCACCTACTCCGAGCTCTGGGAGGAGGTGCTCGAGGGCGCCGCCTTCCTCGGCCGCAGCGGCGTGCAGGCCGGCGACCGCGTCGGCATCCGGATGCCGTCCGGGCACCGCTCGCTCTACGTCGCGATCCTCTCCACGCTCGCCGCGGGCGCCGCGTACGTGCCCGTCGACGCCGACGACCCACAGGAGCGGGCCGACCTCGTCTTCGGCGAGGCGCACGCCGCCGCCATCTTCACCGGCGACGGGCTGTGGCGCGCACCGTCGACCAAGGAGCGGGCGGCCGCGATCGAAGCCGGCACCGTCGAACCCGGCAACCGCCTGCCCGTGCCCTACGACGACTCCTGGATCATCTTCACCTCCGGATCCACCGGCACCCCGAAGGGCGTGGCCGTCACGAACCGCAACTCCGCGGCCTTCGTCGACGCCGAGGCGCGCCTGTTCCTGCAGGACGAGCCGCTGCGCCCCGGGGACCGCGTCCTCGCCGGCCTGTCCGTCGCCTTCGACGCCTCCTGCGAGGAGATGTGGCTCGCCTGGCGCCACGGCGCCTGCCTCGTGCCCGCGCCGCGCTCGCTGGTGCGGTCCGGCATGGACCTCGGGCCCTGGCTCGTCTCGCGCGACATCTCCGTGGTGTCGACGGTGCCGACCCTGGCCGCCATGTGGCCGGCCGAGGCCCTCGAGGCCGTGCGCCTGCTGATCTTCGGCGGCGAGGCCTGCCCGCCCGAGCTGGCGCAGCGACTCGCCGTCGACGGCCGCGAGGTGTGGAACACTTACGGCCCCACCGAGGCCACCGTCGTCGCGTGCGCCGCGCCGCTCGACGGGCAGGGCCCCGTCCGGATCGGACTGCCGCTGGAGGGCTGGGACCTCGCGGTGGTCGACCCCGCCACGTCGCTGCCCGTGGCCGTCGGCGAGTCCGGCGAGCTGGTGATCGGCGGCGTGGGCCTGGCCCGCTACCTCGACCCGGCGAAGGACGCAGAGAAGTACGCGCCGATGGACACCCTCGGCTGGGAGCGTGCCTACCGCTCCGGCGACCTGGTGCGTCTGGAACCCGAGGGCCTGCTCTTCGAGGGCCGCGCCGACGACCAGGTCAAGGTCGGCGGACGCCGCATCGAGCTCGGCGAGGTCGACAACGCCCTGCAGAACCTCCCCGGCGTCTCCGGCGCGGCCGCGGCCGTGCGGAAGAACAAGGCTGGCACCTCGATGCTCGTCGGCTACCTCGCCTCCACCGACCCCGATTTCGACCTCAAGGCCGCCCGCGAGCTGCTCGCCGAGCAGCTGCCGGCCGCGCTGGTCCCGCGGCTCGCGCTCATGGACGAACTGCCCACCCGCACCTCGGGCAAGGTCGACCGCAACGCTCTGCCCTGGCCGCTGCCCGGTTCCGACGACACCGACACCGGCGATCTCGAGGGCACCGCGGCCTGGGTCGCCGAGCGCTGGTCCGGCATCCTCGGCGCGTCGATCACCAGCGAGGACGCCGACTTCTTCGCCGAGGGCGGCGGCTCGCTCAGCGCGGCCCAGCTGGTCACGGCGCTGCGCGAGCAGTACCCGTCGGTCACCGTCGCCGATCTCTACGACCACCCGCGCCTCGGATCGCTCGCGTCGTACCTCGATTCGCTACGGCCGGCCGAGGTCGCCGAGCCGCGCGACGTGCGGCCGACGCCGCGCTCGACGGGCGTCGCGCAGATCCTGCTGTCGGTGCCGCTCACCACTCTCACCGGCCTGCAGTGGCTGACGTGGATGGCGATCGCCAACAACGTCTTCGCCTGGGCCACCGGCTCGACGCTGCTGCCCACGCTGAACTGGTGGGTCGTCCTCGCGCTGTTCCTGGTGTTCATCACCCCGATCGGGCGCATGGCGCTCTCGGTGGTCGCGTGCCGCCTGCTGCTGGGCGGGCTGAAGCCCGGCGTCTACCGCCGCGGCGGCCCCGAGCACCTGCGGCTGTGGATCGCCGAGCGGTTCACCGCGGCGTCCGGCGCCGAGAACCTCTCCGGCGCACCGTGGATGATCTACTACGCCCGTGCTCTCGGCGCCACCATCGGCCGTGGTGTCGATCTGCACGCGCTGCCCCCGGTCACGGGCATGCTCGAGCTGGGCGACCACGCCTCCGTGGAGCCCGAGGTCGATCTAGCCGGCCACTACCTCGACGGCGACGAGCTGCACATCGGCGCGATCAGCATCGGCGAGGAGGCCTCGATCGGGGCGCGCTCCACGCTGCTGCCCGGCGCGAAGGTCGGCAAGCGCGCCGAGGTCGGCCCCGGCTCCGCCGTGTTCGGCAAGGTCAAGGCGAAGCAGCACTGGGCCGGCTCGCCCGCGGAGAAGATCGGCAAGGCCGAGCACCCGTGGCCCGCGGAGCATCCGCCGCGCAAGCCCTACTGGGTGTTCGTCTACGGCGTCAGCTCGGTGCTCCTGGCCGGCCTGCCGATGGTCGCGATCGGCGCGGGGCTCGCGCTCCTCGGGTGGATCGTGCGCGACGACTCGAACCTCAAGGAGGCGGCGCTGCACGCCCTTCCGGCGCTGCCCATCGCGGTGATCGTCTCGCTCACCGTGTACGCCCTGCTCACCCTGATCGCCGTCCGGCTGCTCGCGGTCGGCCTCAAGCCGGGCTACCACGCGGTGCGCAGCCGCGTCGGCTGGCAGGTCTGGGCGACCGAGCGGCTCATGGACGCCGCTCGCACCTTCCTCTTCCCGCTGTACGCCTCGCTGCTGACCCCCATCTGGTTCCGCATGCTGGGCACCAAGGTGGGCAAGGACGCCGAGATCTCCACCGCGATGGTGATCCCCAAGTTCACGACGATCGGCGAGGGTTCCTTCCTCGCCGACGACACCATGGTCGGCAGCTACGAGCTCGGCGGCGGCTGGATGCGCATCGACGAGGCGAAGATCGGCAAGCGCGCCTTCCTCGGCAACTCGGGGATGACGGGGCCGGGCCGCCGCGTCCCGAAGGACGGCCTCGTGGCCGTGCTGAGCGCGACCCCGTCGAAGGCGAAGAGCGGCAGCTCCTGGCTCGGCTCTCCCCCGGTCCGCCTGCGCCGCACCGCCGGCAACACGGACTCGACGTTCACCTACAACCCGTCGTTCGCGCTGCGCGTCGCGCGCGGCTCGGTCGAGACGGCGCGCCTACTGGCCGTTTTCGTCAGCTTCGGCCTGGGCCTGGCGACGCTCGTGTCGCTCAACTACTTCGTGATCAACGTGGGCTGGTGGCTCGCGGCGCTGCTGTCGGGCGTGACGCTGCTCGTCGCCGGCGCGATCGCGTGCTGCGTCGCCGCGGCCGCGAAGTGGTTGGTGGTCGGGCGGATCGGCCGCGAGGAGCACCCGCTGTGGTCCTCGTTCGTGTGGCGCAACGAGCTCTCCGACGCCTTCGTCGAGTGCGTCGCCGCGCCGTGGTTCGCGCACGCCGCCACCGGCACCCCGATCCTCAACCTGTGGCTGCGGATGCTGGGCGCGAAGATCGGCCGCGGCGTCTGGTGCGAGACCTACTGGCTGCCCGAGGCCGACCTCGTCACCCTCGGCGACGCCGCCACCGTCTCCCGCGGCTGCGTCGTGCAGACGCACCTCTTCCACGACCGGATCATGGCGATGGACACCGTGGTGCTCGGCAAGGGCGCCACGCTGGGCCCGCACTGCGTCGCGCTCCCCGCGTCATCCGTGGGCGACGGTGCCACCGTCGGCCCGGCGTCGCTCGTCATGCGCGGCGACTCGGTGCCCGCCAACACCAAGTGGCAGGGCAACCCCATCTCGCCGTGGGTCTTCAACGAGGGCAAGCGCAAGCGCGACTGACCCGACGGTCCGCCGACCCGCTGAGAACTCCGCTCGCCCCGCACGTCCGCGGGGCGGGCGGAGTTCTCTACTGTGGGCGGCCGCCGCTGCCGCGATCACGACTTGAACCAGTCGATTGACACAAGATCGAGAAGCGATCTAGTCTTGTGCCAGTCCACTGACACAAGGAGTTCGGATGCTGATTCTTCCGTTCATCGGCCTCACGGTCATCGCGACGATCGTGACCATCACCTACGTCATCACACGCACCCTGACACCGGACGACTCCGCGCCGGAGTCGGCGAGCTACCGCGCCTACCGGGCGACGATGCGCTCCCGGCTGAAGGTCGCCTTCCTCGTTCCCGTTGTGGCCGTTGTCGTGGCGACGATCTACGGGATCATCGCCCAGGCACTCGATCCGACCAACCCCTACCCCACCTACCGGCCCGTGAGCGTGGTCCTCGGTCTGCTCTGGTGGCCCGGCATCTTCCTGTTCCCGCTGTTGGCGATGCTGCTCACAGAGAAGACGACCCGCCCATCGGGCCCCCGCGTCGCGACGCTCGCGCCGCGCGGCGTCCGCGAGCTGTTCCCCCGCTGGCTCCTCGTCGCGTTCGGCTCCGCCTTCGCGACCGCCGCGCTCGCGCCGTTGATCCTGTTCTCCCCGCTCGGCGCCGATCGCGCCCTGGGCAGCGCGAGCAACCCTCCCACGCAGGAGTACTCGGTGGATCCGTCGGACATCTGGATCTCCTACGGCACTTTCCTCGTCGCGGCCGCCCTCGCCCTCTCGGTGATCCTCGCCGCCGCCCGTCGACCGGACATCGACCCGCTCACCGGTAGCGACAGCTGGGGGCGCAGCGGCACCTCGGTCCGTGCCCTGTGCCTGCTCTACATCCCGGCGGTCTTCGTGATCATCGACGCCCTCGAGATTCCCCGCAACGCGGCGATGGCCTATGTCGATCACGTGCGCGCCGGCGGCGAGGCGGTCGACGGATGGCCCGCGTGGTTGAACTCGACGACCGTCCCGTACGTCACCGACGGCATCAGCGCCCTGCTGATGCTCGGCATCGTCGTCGCGCTGGTGATCTTCGCCCGTCCGCCGGTGCCGCGCGCCCTCGCCACGGCCGCGGCCCCGGTCGCCGCCCCGCAGAACGACTCCGGCGACGAGGCCACCGCACTGTGACGGCACCCCGCATCGGCGTCGACGAGTCGGACCCCACCCCGGCGTTCGAGCAGATCCGGCGGCAGATCACCGGGCACATCGCCGCGGGCGCGCTGCCGGTCGGGGCGAAGCTACCGCCGCTGCGCCAGCTGGCGCGGGACCTGGGCATCGCGGTCGGCACCGCAGCGCACGCGTACCGGGAACTCGAGGCGACCGGCCTCATCGAGAGCCGCCGGGGCGGCGGCACCCGCGTGATCGCGCTGCCCTCGCCCGACGAGGCGCCCGCCTACGACGCCGAGGCCCTCCGTGCGGCCGCGGCGCGCTACGCGGACGCTGCCCGCCGGATCGACGCCCCGCCGCAGGCCGCCCTCGACGCCGTCATCGCCGCGTTCCGGGCCGGGAACGACAGCGCCGCCCACTAGGGTTGGCACCGACACCCCCGACGAAAGGTCCCCCCGTGAGCGACGGGCTCGAGATCACCCCGTTCCAGCCGAGCGACGTGGCGGAACTGCTCGTCCTGCAGCGCTGCTGCTGGGTGCAGGAGGCGATCGCGAACGACAGCCTCGAGATCCCGCCGCTGACCGAGACCCACGACGACATCCTGCAGTGGACCTCCCAGTGGGCCACCTTCGTGATGCGGCTCGACGGCCGGCTCATCGGCGCGGTCCGCGGCCGGGCGGAGCCGAACCACCGCTGGCACATCGGGCGCATCATGGTGGCGCCGGACCTGGCGGGCCGCGGCCTCGGCACCGAGCTCATCGCCCTCATGGAGTCCCTCGCCCCGCAGGGCACCGAGGAGTTCATCATGTTCACCGGCGCGGGGAGCGCGCGCAACATCCGGACGTACGAGCGAGCGGGCTACGTCGTCTCCGATCCCGAACCCGCGCCGCACGGCGGCGTCGCGACGGTGACGCTGCGCAAACCGGTAAGGTGATCACCCGACCCCCGAGCGAGAAGGAAGTGGATCCGTGGTGCGCAAGTCGGCCAGGCCGAAGCTCGTCGCAGCACCGAATCCGCAGCACGCGCGCGCGGTGGATCCGTACATCCCCGGCCACGGCAATCCCGGCTACCGGGTCTCGCGGTACGACCTCGAGCTGACGTACAAGGTCGAGAGCAACCGCCTCGAGGGCAAGGCGGAGATCACCGCGACGACGAACGAGCCGCTCAAGCGGTTGGCGATCGATCTCTCCGACGCGCTGACCGCCTCCAAGATCGCGATCAACGGCCGCCGTCCGCAGCGGTACTCGCAGCGGGGCGGCAAGCTGGAGCTCACCCTCGCGAACGAGGTCCCCGCCGGCGCGGCGATGACGATCTCCATCCGGTACGCGGGCACGCCGAAGCCGATCCGCTCGACGTGGGGCGAGGTCGGCTGGGAGGAGCTGTCCGAGGGCGTCATCGTCGCCTCGCAGCCGAGCGGCGCACCGTCGTGGTTCCCCTGCGACGACCATCCCGCCTCCAAGGCCTCCTACCGCATCGCCATCACCACCGATTCGCCGTACCGCGTCGTCTCCAACGGCCGGCTCGTCTCCCGCAAGGTCTCGGCCGCGCACACCACCTGGGTCTACGAGCAGGCCGCGCCGATGGCCTCGTACCTCGCGACCATCCAGATCGGCAGCTACGACCTGCTCAAGGTCGCCGAGAAGCCGGTGCCGATCCGGGCCGCCGTCCCGGCCCGGCTGACCTCGGACTTCCAACGCAGCTTCGGGAACCAGGAGCGCATCATGCGCGCCTTCACCCGCTGGTTCGGCCCGTACCCGTTCCCCGAGTACACCGTCGTCGTCACCGACGACACGCTGGAGATCCCCGTCGAGGCCCAGACCGTCTCGATCTTCGGGGCCAACCACTGCGACGGGACGCGGCACGCCGAGCGGCTCGTCGCCCACGAGCTGGCGCACCAGTGGTTCGGCAACTCGCTGACGCTGACCCGCTGGAAGGACATCTGGCTGCACGAGGGCTTCGCCTGCTACTCCGAGTGGCTGTGGGCGCAGGAGTGCGGCGAGGCGACCACCCAGCAGATGGCGGCGCGCTACTACGCGAAGCTCGCGGGCTCTCGGACCGACATCGTCGTCGGCGACCCGGGCCCGGACCTGATGTTCGACGACCGCGTCTACAAGCGCGGCGCGCTGACGGTGCACGCGCTGCGGGTCGCGCTCGGCGACCCGGCGTTCTTCTCGGTCCTCCACGAGTGGACCTCCGAGTACGCGCACCAGTCGGTCACGACCGAGGACTTCGTCTCGCTGGTCGCGAAGCACAGCCCGGAGCCGCTGCGCGACCTGTGGCGCACGTGGTTGTACGAGACGGCGCTGCCGCCGCTCCCCGTGCTCACCGCGCTCTGACCCGATCCCGCCCGCCCGGCCGCGAGGCGGCGGAAACTTTTCTGTGGGGCCGATGTCGAAACGGGGTCGTCCCGTTCGACGCCTGTACGAGACACGCTCACCACCACAGAAGAAGGACTGATCGATATGCCTCGTTTCATGGGACTTGTACGAATGGAAGAGGGCGGCGACTTCGGTGCCCCGCCGCAGGCGCTCTTCGACGCGATGGACGTGCTCATCGCCGAGCAGACGGCCAAGGGCCAGTTCCTCGACGGAGGCGGACTCTTCGGCACCGAGGACGCGGTGAACTTCGTCGTCCGCCAGGGCGAGGTCACCCGATTCGACGGGCCGTACGCCGAGGCCAAGGAGGTCGTCGGCGGCTGGGCACTGATGCAGTTCGACACCCTCGAGGAGGCCATCGAGGGCCAGAAGGCGTTCGCGGATCTGCACGCCGAGCACTGGCCCGAGATCTCCATGGTCGCCACGCTCCGCCAGGTCGCCGACGAGCCGCCCGCGGCC
The DNA here is from genome assembly GCF_037148755.1 of Tsukamurella sp. USMM236. Classification (NCBI taxonomy): domain Bacteria; kingdom Bacillati; phylum Actinomycetota; class Actinomycetes; order Mycobacteriales; family Tsukamurellaceae; genus Tsukamurella; species Tsukamurella sp. USMM236. The sequence continues at coordinate 334,936 of NZ_JBBCSS010000003.1, read as the reverse complement.
GCGGAGGACTGACCCGCGGAGGACTGACGCGCCGGCGGTGGTCCCGCCTACGCTGGTCGAGTGCCAGCCGGGACCACCGCCGAAGCGATCACCGCCACCTGGCGGGCCGAATCCACGCGCCTCGTCGGCGCGCTCACCCGCATGACCCGCAGCATCCAGCTCGCGGAGGACCTCGCGCAGGACGCGTTGGTCGCCGCGCTGGAGCAGTGGCCCGAGACGGGTGTCCCCAAGAACCCCGCCGCGTGGCTCATGACCACCGCGAAGCGCCGCGGCGTCGACTCGATCCGCCGTGCCGAGAACCTGCGCCGCAAGACCGAGGAGATCGGTCGCGGCCTGCGGGAGGACGACGGTATGCCCGACCTCGACGCGCAGGTCGACTTCATCGAGGACGACGCACTGCGCCTGATCTTCCTGTCCTGCCACCCGGCGCTCACCCCCGAATCGCGGGCGGCGCTGACCCTTCGGGTCGTCGGCGGGCTCACCACCGGCGAGATCGCACGCGGCTTCCTGGTACCGGAAAAGACCATGGGGCAGCGCATCTCCCGCGCGAAGAAGACGCTCACCACCGCCCGCGCGGAGTTCGAACTACCCGTCGGCGAGGAGCGCACCCGCCGCCTCGACGACGTCATGGCCGTGATCTACCTGATCTTCACCGAGGGCTACTCCGCCGCCGCGGGCGACGACTGGATGCGCCCCGACCTCGCCCGCGAGGGCATCCGGCTGGCCCGCATGCTCGCCGAACTCGCGCCCGACGAGCCCGAGGCGCACGGCCTGCAGGCGCTCGTCGAGCTGCAGGGCTCCCGCATCGACGCCCGCACCGACGCCGACGGTGCCCCGGTCCTCCTGGACGACCAGGACCGGGAGCGCTGGGACCGGCTCCTGATCCGACGGGGCCTGACCGCCCTGCGCCGGGCCGAGGAACTCGCCGCCCGCGGGATCCCGGTGGGCCGCTACTACCTGCAGGCCGCGATCGCCGCTCAGCACGCCCGCGCAGCGACGCCCGCCGACACGGACTGGACGCGGATCGCCCGCCTGTACGACGCGCTCGCGCAGGCCGCCCCGGGACCGGTGGTGGAGGTCAATCGGGCTGTGGCGCACGGCCGGGCGTTCGGCGCCGAGTCGGGCCTGACGGTGCTCGACGCCGTCGATCCGGCCGCCCTCGGCGACGCGCCGCTCGTGCCGAGCGTCCGGGGCGACCTGCTGGAGCGCGCCGGACGGCACGCGGAGGCGGCGGCGCACTTCGACGAGGCCGCGCGCCGCACCCGCAACGCCGGCGAGCGCGCCCTCCTCGACCGTCGCGCCCACGAGAACCGATCGTTCGACCAGTCCACGTAGATATATTTTGTTGTAGCGTGGTCGCATGAGCGACACCGAAGGCATCGTCGACCGGCGCGCCGAATTCCCCAAGTTCACGCCGGTCACCCCGCCGCCGTCGTACGGCGCCTTCGTCGAGGCGATGCGCGACCTGATGGACCTCGCGGTCGCCTCCGACGCCGACGACGCCGCCTACGCGCTGGCCGCGGAGCAGATCCGGCGGGCGAGCGCGACGCTCGCGCCCCACCGCGAGGCCACCGAAGCGGCGGGCCCCGCGAGCCGGGTGCCGGAGCTGCCGGGCCGCGGGAACCCGATGCAGATCCCCTGGCGGATGGAGCGTTTCGACGGCGACGGGATCCGATCGATCGTGCGCTTCCGGCGGGCCCACCTCGGCGGGCATTCCGCCGCGCACGGCGGCATGATCGCCCAGCTCTTCGACGAGCACCTCGGCTGGATCGTCTACAGCGGCGGGCATCCCATCGCGCGCACCGCCTATCTCAAGGTCGACTACCGCAAGGTGACACCGCTCGACACCGACCTCGTGCTCGACGGCTGGATCGACCGCGTCGAGGGGCGCAAGATCCACGTGACCGCCCGGCTCACCGAGACCGACGGGACGGCGCTGGCCGACTGCGAAGCGCTCATAGTCGCGCTCCTGCCGCACAACGCCTGATCAGCCCCGCCAGCGCGGCAGCGCGCCCGCGGCGAGCGCCTCCGCCAACGACGGTGCCGCGGTGTCCTTCTCGGAGAGGGTCGGCGGGACGTCGTCCGGCCAGGCGATCGCGAGCTCCCGGTCCAGGGGGTCCACACCGTGCTCGGCGGACGGGTTGAACTCGGACGAGACGTGATATGCGACCACCGCGCCGTCCGTCAGGGCGCAGAATCCGTGCCCCAGCCCCTCCGCGAGGTACACCGTGCGGTGCCCCTCGGCGTCGAGGCGCACGGTCTCGACCGCGCCGAAGGTGGGCGAGCCGACCCGCAGGTCCACGATCACGTCGAGGATCGCGCCGTGCAGGCACGCCACCAGCTTCGCCTGCCCCGGAGGGACATCCGCGTAGTGGATGCCGCGCACGGCGCCCACCCGGTTCACCGAGACGTTCGTCTGCGCCACGACGAGCTCGTGCCCCGTGGCCTCACGGAACGCGGACGCCTTGAACAGTTCGAAGAACTCGCCGCGCGTATCCGGCCGGACGATCGGGTCCAGGACGAAGGCGCCGGCGATGGGCAGCGGCGCGACGTTCATCGGCCCTCCTCGAGCAGTCCGTGCAGGTAGGTGCCGTAGCCCGACTTGACGAGGCGATCCGCATGGTCGCGCAGCTGCGCGTCGTCGATGAAGCCGCTGCGCCACGCCACCTCCTCGGGGGCGCCGATCTTGGTGCCCTGCCGCTGTTCCACGGCGCGCACGTAGCCGGTGGCGTCGGCGAGGGCGTCGAAGGTCCCGGTATCGAGCCAGGCGGTGCCGCGCGGCAGCACCTCGACCGTCAGCCGACCCTCGTCCAGGTAGTGCCGGTTGACGTCGGTGATCTCGAGTTCGCCACGCGGCGAGGGCTTCAGGTTCCGCGCGGCCTCGACCACCGACGGGTCGTAGAAGTACAGGCCGGGAACCGCGTACGGGGACCGGGGGTGCTCCGGCTTCTCCTCGAAGCCCACGGCGCGCCCGGCACCGTCGAACTCGATGACGCCGTAGGCGCGGGGGTCGGCGACCCGGTACGCGAAGACCGCGCCGCCGTCGATCCCGTCGAACCGGCGCAGCTGGGTGCCGAGCCCCGGGCCGTAGAAGATGTTGTCGCCCAGGATCAGCGAGACCGTCTGGTCGCCGATGAAGTCGGCGCCGAGCACGAAGGCCTGCGCCAGCCCCTCGGGGCGCGGCTGCACCACGTACTCGATCCGGATCCCGAACTGCGAACCGTCGCCGAGGAGCCGCCGGAACTGGTCGGCGTCGCCCGGCGTGGTCACGACCAGCACCTCGCGGATGCCCGCGAGCATCAGGGTCGAGAGCGGGTAGTAGATCATCGGCTTGTCGTAGACGGGGAGCAGCTGCTTGCTGACGCCGACGGTGATCGGGTGGAGCCTGCTGCCCGTGCCGCCGGCCAGGATGATCCCTCGCATGCTGCGACTCTATCGGATCACATAACTATCTTTTCAATACCGGTCGTCATTGCTACGATAGTTTCATAAGCAAGAAAACCTGGGCCCTCGCGGCCGTCGCACTCGTCGCCGCCCTCGTGGTGCCCCTGGGCATCCGGATCGCGGTGGCGAACACCTTCGCCGTCGACGAGCACGCGGTGAGCATCCCCGTCACAGACGCGGTCGCGGCGGGTGGAACCGTTCCCGACGCGCACACCGGCGGCCGTCTCGACGGCGTGCTCACCACCCCGAAGGGGAGTTCGGGCCGCCACGGCCTCGTCGTCTTCGTGCACGGCGACGGTCCGGCGAACGCCTCCCGGGACGACGCCTACCGCCCGATCTGGGAGGCCTTCGCCCGCGCCGGCTACGCCACTCTGTCGTGGAACAAGGCCGGCGTCGGCGGCGCGCCGGGCAACTGGCTCGACCAGTCGCTCGCCGACCGCGGCGCCGAGGTCGCCGCGGCCCTCGACTGGGCCCGCACCCGGCCCGAGATCGACACCGCCCGCATGGGCGCATGGGGCGTCAGCCAGGGCGGCTGGGTGCTGCCGCCCCTGGCGGCGCGCCGCCCGGACCTGCGCTTCCTCGTCCTCGTCGGCGCGGCGATCAACTGGCTCCGCCAGGGCGAGTACAACCTCCGGTCGGACCTGCGCGACGCCTCCGACGAGGAGAAGCAGCGCGCCTTCGCCCGCCGCACCGCGAACATCGCGCTGCTCGAGCGCGGCGCCACCTACCAGGAGTACCTCGCGGCGAAGGTGGACGAGAAGCCGATGACCGAGGAGCGCTACGACTTCGTCCTGCGCAACTTCCGCGCCGACGTCACGCCCGACCTGGGACGCATCGCCGTGCCCACCCTGCTGCTCCTCGGCACCGCGGACCGCAACATGGACACCACCGAGACCGCACGCGTCTACGCCGCGCGGATGCGCCCCGGCCTGCTCACCGAGCACACGTTTCCGGGTGCCACGCACAGCCTGACCCGCGACGACATCGAGTACCGCCCGGACGACCCCCGGGTCATCGCCCGGGCGGTCCTCGCGCCGCGCGACATCTACGCGCCCGGATACCTCGACGCGCTCACCGACTTCGCGTCCCGGCAGCCGGCCGCGCGATGAGGGTCGCCGTCCTGGGCGCGGGCGCGATGGGGGCCCGCGCCGCCCGGACCTTGGCCGGCCTGCCCGGCGTGGAGGCGCTCGTGGTGGGCGACCTCGACGGGGACGTCGCCGCGCGGGTGGCGGCGGGGCTCCCCCGCGCAACGGCCCGGCGGATCGACGTCACCGACGGGCCGGCCCTGCGCGGCGCGCTCGCGGGCGTCGACACCGTGCTCACCACCGTCGGGCCCTTCTACCGGTTCGGCGCCGGCGTCCTTCGCGCCGCGATCGAGACCGGGACGGACTACGTCGACATCTGCGACGACTGGGAGCCCACGCTGCATCTGCTTGAGCTCGACGGTGCCGCCCGCGCGGCCGGGGTCTGCGCCGTGGTCGGCGCGGGCGCCAGCCCGGGCCTGAGCACCCTGCTGGCGGGCGCCGCCGCCGGCCGCCTGGACCGGGTGCGCGACCTCTACACCGCCTGGCCCGTGGACGCTGTCGGACGGCCCTCCCCCGGCGACGCCCCGGCCGAGTCCATGGCCGGCGCCGCGGGCGTGCACTGGATGCACCAGTGCAGCGGCGAGGTCGCCGAACTCTCCGGGGGCACCGTCGTCCGCCGGGCCCCGCTGCGGCCCGTCGCCCTGCGGCTCCCCGGCGGGCGGCGCGGCACCGGCTGGACCGTCGGGCATCCCGAGCCCGTCACGCTGCACCGGACGGCGGCACCGTCGGGCGAGTCGGCCTGCCTCATGCTGCTCCGGCCCGCGACGGCCGCCTACCTCGACGTGCTCCGCCGCGACATCGACGCCGGGCGGCTCTCGCCCGACGATGCCGCGAGCGTGCTGGAACCACCGTCCCGATCTCGCGTGCTCCGCTCGCTCCCCGGCGCGTTCACCCGCCCCGGCCCCGGCGACCTGCCGGCCTTCTTCGCCGCCGCGGACGGCACCGTCGACGGGCGCCCCGTCCGGATCTGCGCGCGCCTCGAGACCGACGGTGCGCTGCTGCACGACATGGCCGCCGTCACCGGGGTCCCGGCGGCGCTGGCGACGGCGCAGCTGCCCGGCGTGCGCCGCCCCGGGGTGCACCCGCCCGACGCCGTACTCGACGGTCCGCGGCTGTTCGCCGACCTCGCGGTAGCGTTTCCGGGCACGCGCGTGATCATCGAGGAGGAGGCCGGATGGCTGACGGACTGATCTCGACGCGCGCGCTCATCGAGGCGATGCTCCGCGAGGACGCGACGATCGACGCGGGCGAGCTGTACGCGGTCGCCGACGCGCTCGGGATGGGCGATCAACAGGTGCGCCTCGCGATCAAGCGGCTCGTGGCGGAGGGCCGGTTCACCGTCGCCGGGCGGGGCCGCGGTGCCGTCCTCACCGCGACCGACGCCACCCGGGCCGGCATCGAGCCCGACCGCGAGCACGTCCGGCTGATGTACGCGCAGGACCGCGGGGAGGCGCCGTGGGACGGCGTCTGGCACCTGGCCGGCTTCGCCGTGCCCGAGGCGGAACGGGAGGCACGCGGCGCGCTCCGCGACGCCATCGTCGCCCTCGGCGGCGCGCCCGTGCAGGGCGGGCTGTACGCCTCCGCCCACGCCTGGGAGGAAGCGCTGCGGGAGACCGCCCGCGAAGCCGGCGCCGCGACCTACCTCACCACCCTGAGCAGCACCGACCTCGACGTGGGTGGCGCGCGCGGCGCCGCCGCCGCGGCCCGCCTGTGGCCCCTCGACGAGCTGGCCGACGGACACCGTCGGCTCGCGGACCGGGCGACCGAGGCCCTCGACCGGACCCGCGACGCGACGCACGCCGAGCGGCTCGCGCTGACGGTCGGCCTCGTCGCCGAATTCACCCGCGCGCACGAGCCCGATCCCCTGCTGCCGCCGGAGCTGCTGCCGCCGAACTGGATCGGGGCGCGGGCCCGCGACAGCGCCGCGCGCGCGTGGGCGGCGCTCGCGGCCGCGGAGGCCGATTCGTCCCTGCGACTCCTCCGCTGGTTCGACGCGCCCTTGCAACCCCACTAACCTGATCCCATGCACATCGTGGTCACCGGCGGCGCCGGCTTCATCGGCGCGAACTTCGTCCGGCGCACCGCCCGGACCCGTCCGGACGTGCGGATCACCGTGCTCGACGCGTTGACCTACGCCGCGAACGAGTCCTCGCTCGACGACCTGCGCGAGCGGATCGACTTCGTCAAGGGCTCGATCGCGGACCCCTCCGTCGTCGACGAGGTGGTCGCCGGCGCCGACGCGGTGGTGAACTTCGCCGCCGACACGCACAACGACAACTCGCTCAGCGACCCGTGGCCCTTCCTGGACACCAACATCCGCGGCACGGCTGTGCTCCTCGACGCGGTCCGCCGGCACGACGTCCGGCTGCACCACATCTCGACCGACGAGGTCTTCGGCGACCTGCCGTTGGACACGCCCGAGCGGTTCACCGAGGACACCCCCTACCGGCCGTCGAGTCCGTACTCGGCGTCCAAGGCGTCGTCGGATCACCTGGTGCGGGCGTGGGTCCGCAGCTTCGGCGTGCGGGCGACGATCTCCAACTGCTCCAACAACTACGGCCCGTACCAGCACGTCGAGAAGTTCATCCCGCGGCAGATCACGAACATCCTCGCGGGCGAGCGACCGAAGCTCTACGGCGCGGGCGCCAACGTGCGCGACTGGATCCACGTCGACGATCACAACGACGCGGTGTGGGCGATCCTGGAGCGGGGCGCGATCGGCGAGACCTACCTGATCGGCGCCGACGGCGAGCGGTCCAACCGCGAGGTGCTCCGCACCCTGCTCGCCGTCATGGGCCGCCCGGCCGACGACTTCGACACCGTCCCCGACCGGCCCGGGCACGACCTGCGCTACGCCATCGACTCGAGCAAGCTCCGCCGCGAGTTGGGCTGGGCGCCGGCGCACGCCGACCTCGACGCGGGCCTGCGCGCCACCGTCGATTGGTACCGGGAGAACCGGGCGTGGTGGGAGCCCGGCAAGGCGGGGGTCGAGGCGGCCTACGCGCGGCGCGAAGCCACCTCCTGACGCCACCGATCGTGTGATCTTCGACCGAACCGGCGTAGAACGCACTGGTCCGGCACGAAAACCTGTTTCAATTGTCGCGACATCACATGCGACCGACCGTCCGGACACCTGCCGGCGGCCGAAGAGATTCCGAGGTGACCACCCATGCCGCCCGAAGGCACCCCCGCCGCCACCGCTACTGCGCCCGCTCCCGCCCCGTCGCGGGAGGACCTCGATACAGCGGGGCAGCGCGAGCGGCGCAAGCGCATCATCGACGCCACGCTGGCGCTCGCCCGCAAGGGCGGCTACGACGCGGTGCAGATGCGCGCGGTGGCGAAGAAGGCCGACGTGGCGCTGGGCACCCTGTACCGGTACTTCCCGTCGAAGGTGCACCTGCTGGTCGCCGGCCTGGTCAGCCAGTTCGAGCGCGCGGGCGAGCGGATCGGGAAGGCGCAGATCCCGGGCGACACCGCGGCGGAGCGCCTGATGTTCGTGCTCGACCGCAACACCGAGGCGCTGCAGCGGGCCCCCCTGCTCACCGAGGCGATGGTGCGGGCCTTCATGTTCGCCGACGCCACGGCCGCGGCCGAGGTCGAGCGGGTCGGCCGCCTGCTCGAGGGCATGTTCGCGCACGCCCTCGGCGTGGAGGACCCCGACGAGCGCCAGCGCGATACGTTCCACCTGATCGCCGATGTGTGGATGGCGAACCTGGTTGCCTGGGTCACCCACCGCGCGTCGGCCACCGAGGTGCAGAAGCGCCTCTCCGTGGCCGTCGATCTCCTCATCAAGGACTGACAACAACGCAGGTCACATCGGGTAGTCCAGGGAAAAACTGAAACACGTACTAGTTTTGCCCCGACAGTTGATACGCTCCTCTCGAAAATGAGGAGAGGACACCCGATGGTGGTATTCGGAGGCCCGGCGTGAGGGCCGCGGCGCTGTACCGGTTGTACCGGTTGGCCGCGATCTTCACCAAGAGCCTGTCCACGATCGGACGCTCGGTGGTGCTCGCCGGCGAGATCATCTCGTGGACCGTTCGCGGGATCCTGAAGCGGAACTTCGCGGTCGGCGAGATGATCACCCAGTCGGTGACGCTGCTGCGGGTCACCACGCTGCCGGCCATCCTGGTGGCGATCCCGTTCGGCGCGGTCGTCTCCGTCCAGGTCGGCGCACTCGTCGACACGGTCGGCGCGAACTCGCTGGTCGGCGCCGCGTCGGGCATCGGCATCATCCGGCAGGGCGCACCCCTGGCCACGGGCGTGCTGCTCGGCGGCGTCTGCGCCTCGGCCATCGCCGCCGACCTCGGATCCCGGACGGTCCGCGAGGAGCTGCAGGCCATGCAGGTCATGGGCGTCGATCCGATCGCCCGCCTCATCGCGCCCCGCATGCTCGCCCTCATGATCATCGCGCCGATGCTGCTCGTCGCGATCGTGGCGGTGGCCATGATCGTGGCCCTCACCGTCTCGGTGTGGCAGTTCGGCCTCAGTTCCGGCGGCTTCTGGTCCTCCTTCGGCGCCTTCTCGGCTCCGTCGGACCTGGCCTTCGCGGTGCTCAAGGCGGAGACCGGCGCGATGATCGTCGGCCTCGTCGCCGGCCTGCGCGGCCTCGAGGCCTCGGGCGGCCCCCGCGGCGTCGCCGACGGCGTGAACTCCTCGGTGGTCCTGTCGATCACCCTGATCTTCCTGTCCTTCCTCGGCCTCACCCAGCTGCAGACGATGTTCTTCCCGAGTCAGGTGGCCTGATGACCACCACGAATCCCCCGGCGCCGGCGCAGGCGAAGAAGAAGACCCCCGCCCTGGACTCGAAGCCCGCCAGCCTGGTCGCGCGGATCGGCGAGGCCGTCGTCTTCGTCGCCCAGTCCATCTACCTCGTGCCCGTCGCGCTGATGAAGTACCGCGGCGAGACCTCGCGGGTGCTCAAGCAGCTGGCGTGGGGCCGCGGGTCCGTCGTGGTCGACGGTGGCGTCGTCGTCATGATGGTCATCCTGGGCGCGGCGAGCGGCGCCGCCGTCGCCATCGAGGCCTACGCAGGCCTCAACCTCATCGGCTTCGGCCCGCTCACCGGCGTCATCGGCGGCCTCGCGAACATCCGCGAGATGATCCCCATCTCCGCCGGCATCGGCTTCGCCGCGCAGGCGGGCTGCCGCATGACCGCGCAGATCGGATCGATGCGGATCGCGGAGGAGATCGACGCCGTCGAGGCCCTCGGCATCCGCTCGATCCCCTACGTGGTCAGCACCCGCCTGATCGCCGGCATCGTCGTGGTGATCCCGGCGTACATGCTCACGCTGCTGCTCGCCTTCCTCACCTGCAAGCTGATCGTGGTCGTCTTCCACGGCCAGGCGCTGGGCACGTACAACCACTACTTCGAGCAGTTCCTCAGCCCGGGCGACATCGCGCTGTCGACGCTCAAGGCCGTGGTCTTCTGCGCCGCCGTCACGATCATCCACTGCTACTACGGGTTCTTCGCCAAGGGCGGCCCGGAGGGCGTCGGCCTCGCCAGCGGCCGTGCCGTGCGCGCCAGCCTGGTCACGGTGCTCACGCTCGACTTCATCCTGACCATCATGTTCTGGGGCATCACCCCCACGATCATCTTCAAGGGTTAGGGGGAGACCGATGTACGAACTGCTCGGCGGCACACCCGGTCGCCAACAACGCGTCTTCTTCACCGTCGGCGTCGCGACGATCGCCGTGATCCTGATCGCCGTCCTCGCGGGCGTCGTCGCTTCCCGCATCCCCGCATCCGACCCGCGGCTCGCGCTCACCGTCGAATCCGCCGACGTCGGGCCCGGCGTCAAGACCGGCACCCGGGTCACGCTGCGCGGCGTGCCCGTCGGCGAGGTCGAGTCCGTGGTCATCCCGCGCGCGGGCCAGGCCCGTGTGGCCGTCCGCCTGGACCGCGGGAGCCTCCGCGGCCTCACCGACGCGCTGTCCGTGCGGTACCAGCCCGGCAACTACTTCGGCGTCACCGAGATGGCGCTGGTGCCCGGCCAGGGCGGCGCCGACCTCCGCTCGGGCAGCACGCTGCGCCCACGCTCCAGCAACGACACGATCTCCGACCTGCTCACGCGCAGCGCGGTGTCGGTGTCCGGCGTCATGACGCCCAAGCTGATCGAGGTGACCCGGAAGGCCACCCAGTACACCCAGGCGATCACACCGCTGCTCCAGGTGGCGTTCTCCGTCGAGCAGCAGAACGCACGATCGGTGAGGGTGCCGATCGGGACAACGCTGCGCACCGTCCGCACCACGCTCGACGGTGCGCCGGGCCTGGTCGAGGGGGCCTTCGAGGGCTGGTTCGTGCCGCAGATGCGGGGCGGCGAGGTCGCGGGCACGCTCGACTACACGGTCAACAACTACGACAAGATCGACAAGACGACCACGCTGCTCGGCACCGGCTTCTTCACGCCGCTGGCCGACATGTTCGGCTCGCACGAGACCGAGTTCACGCCGGGCACCGTCATGCTGCGAGTCATCATGGACAGCACCACCAAGGTGATGCGCACCGTGAGCGTCCCGCGCCAGATCGTCCCGCTGATCACCGGCGTCAACAGCGCCTTCATCACCGTCCCGGAGGGCACCGCACTGCGCATGAACGTCGTCGCCGATCGACTCCCGGGCGCCGCCTCGGTCCTCGAAGGGGGGCGATGACATGCGCGCCAAGAACACTCGGGCCACCATCACCCTCGCGATCGCCCTGATCATCACGCTCGTGATCGCGGCGGGCATCTTCGCCGCGCTGCGCAACCCGGCCGGCGGCGAGACCCGCGACTACGAGGCGCACCTCTCCGACGCCTCCGGCCTGCGGGTGGGCAGCGACGTGCGGCTGCGCGGCGTGCTCATCGGGAAGGTCACGGCGGTCGAGGTCCGCGGCACCGCGGACGGGAACGGCAACGAGGCGGTCATCGGCTTCTCCGCGCAGGACGACCACCCCGTCACGTCGACCACGCGGCTCGCGGTGAAGTACCGCAACCTCACCGGTGAGCGGTTCATCGAGGTCCAGCCCGGCAGCTCCGCGGGCGGCGCCCCCACCACGTCGATCCCCATGTCGCGCACCACCCCGTCGTTCGACATCACGACCCTGTTCAACGGGCTCGCGCCGGTGCTCCGCACCCTGAGCCCCGAGGACGTCAACGAGCTGACGCGGAACCTGTTGGGGCTGTTGCAGGGCGACGACACGACCGCCGCGCAGACGTTCGGGTCGATCGACCGGATCACGGCGAACCTCGCCGACCGGCAGACCGTCATCAAGACGCTCATCGACAACGTCACCCGCGTCGCCAACATGATCAACGACTACTCGCCGCAGGTCGTGGAGTTCATCCTCAACTTCGACCTGCTGTTGACGAAGGTGCTCGAGAACCTCGACGAGTTCCGCCGCACCGCCACCTACGGTCCGGGCTTCGGCGCCGCGACCAACCGGGTGCTCACCGCGCTCGGCCTGTCCAAGGACCTCGACGTGGAGAAGCTCATGCGCACCGCCTTCCAGGACCCGGGCGCCGCGGTGCAGGCGATGGGCAAGCTGCCCGGCCTGTTCACCGGCGTCGCGGCGCTGCTCGGCGCGCCGCCCGCGCCCTGCTCGAAGGGGTCGGCACCGCTGCCGAACAAGGTGACCGTGCTGACCGGCGGAACGAATGTGACGGTGTGCCTGAAATGATCTTCACCGGACGCCCGCCCTGGCGCGGACTCATCAACCGCAGCACCAAGCTCGGCGCGATCGCCGTCGCGGTGGCGCTGCTCATCACGGCCGTGCTGGCCTTCGTCTACCTGCGCCCGCCGGGCCAGAAGGAACTGACCTTCGTCACGCAGGACGCCGCGCTCATCAAGCCGGGCGTGGAGGTGCGCGCGTCGGGCGTGCGGATCGGCTCCGTCTCCTCGGTCGAGCTCCGCAAGGACGACGTGCAGGTGACCACCCGCATCGACGACTCGGTCTTCGTCGGCGACCAGACCTCCGTCGCGGTCCGCATGCTGACCGTCGCGGGCGGCTTCTACGTGGCGGTGTCCTCGGCCGGACGGGCCGCCCTGGGCGACAAGCCGATCCCGCGGAACCGGGTGAGCCTGCCGTACAGCATCGGCGACCTGCTGCAGGACACCCCGGAGAAGCTCGAGCCCGTCGACCGCACGCAGCTCGCGTCCTCGATCAAGGCGCTGAGCACCGGGCTCGACGCGAACCCCGGCTCGGTGGACAACATCGTGGAGGGCGTGAACTCGCTCCTCGGCCAGCTCACGGAGCAGCGGGACCAGATCGGCCGCATCATCAACGTCAGCACCCAGTACGCGACCGGCTTCGCCGAGCAGCGCGAGACGATCATGAACATGATCCACAAGGCGTCGCTGGCGATCGTCACGCTCGACCAGACCGCCACCAACTTCGGCATCGCCTATCAGGGCCTCGCCGGGATGTTCGGGAAGATCAAGCCCTTCCTCGATCTGTACTGGAAGTACCGCGACACCCTCGGCGACGCCTTCGCGAAGATGGAGACGGCGCTGCAGACGACCAACGTCACCATCCCGGCCATGATCGGCGAACTGCAGAAGGCGATCGACACCATGCAGAAGAGCCTGGAGAAGCAGGGTAAGCCCATGTCCGCCGATACGGTGCTCGCCAGCCGCCTCTGCTTCCCGACGGCGACGGTGAGCTGCTGATGCGCCCGATGAGGATCTCTCTGCTCGCCGCCGCCGCGGCCCTGCTGGCGCCGCTGGTGCCCGCCGGGATCGGCACGGCCACGGCTGCCGCCAGCACCCAGTGCGCGTACCTCGCCGACGGCATCGGCCTGTACCCCGACAACGACGTGACCCAGATGGGCGTCAAGATCGGCGCCGTCCGGAAGGTGGAGCCCTCCGGCGACGGGGTGAAGGTCACCTTCGACGTCTCCGGCCGCACGCTGCCCGCCACGGTGAAGGCCGTGACGCGCTCGACGTCGATCCTCGCGGACCGCTCGCTGGAGCTCGTCGGCAACTACTCGTCGGGGGCGACGCTCAACCCGGGCACCTGCATCACCCGCGAGAACTCGGCGACGCCCAAGTCGATCTCCGAGACCACCTCCGCCGCGACCCGCCTGGTCGACTCCGTCACCGAGGGCGGCGCCTCCGCCGACCTCGGTCGGCTCCTCACCCGCCTCGACACCGAGGTCGGCCCGTCGGTGCCGCCGCAGGCCGCGCGCTCGCTGACGAACCTCTCCACCGTGCTCAGTGATCCGGCCGGCTTCCTCGGCGACGTGACCACCGTGGTGAGTAACGTCCGCCCGCTGATGCAGAGCATGGATCAGCAGTGGGGCGAGCTGCTGCTCACCCTGCAGCACGTGGGGAACGTCCTCGACCAGTACGGCAAGATCACCTTCCCGGCGGTGTCCGAGATCTTCCAGACGCTGCCCGTGTTCTTCCTCGTCGGCGACGACATGATGCGCCGCTACGGCCACATCCTGCGGCCCGGCGGCACGATGGCGGCGGACGCGGTCAAGCTGGCCGCGAGCGGCGTGCGGTCCAACGAGGCTCTCGCGCGCATGCTGCCGGTGTTCGGCTCGCAGATCGCGCCGTACCTCCCCCGTGGCGACGAGGCGCCCACGGCCGTCGCGGGCGTCCCCGTCACCACCGTCGCCACCCGCGATCCGAACGCCCTGTGCGCGCAGATCAACGCGCAGGCGCCGGGCGCCTGCACCGTGGTCGCGGGCAAGGCCCAGACCGCCACCGTCGACCTCGCGCAACTGCCCTTCCAGGGAGGCCGCTGATGACCCGCACCCGCAGCGCCGTGCGCTGGCTCCCCCGCCGCGTGTCCACCGCGATCGTGATCGGCGCGGCCGTCGTCCTCGCCGGCTGCGGCGTGAGCCCAGCCAACATGGACATGCGCAACCCGCTCGGCGACGGCGACCAGTACGACGTGCAGCTCCAGTTCGCCGACGTGCTGAACCTGCCCATCGGCGCCCGCATCTCGCTCGGCGGCCTCACCGTCGGCCGGGTGAAGGCCGTGGCCCTCGGCGAGGACGCGGCGACGGTCACCGTCCGCGTCGACAAGACCGTCTCGCTGCCCTCGGACATCCACGCCTCCGTGCTGCAGGACACCCTCCTCGGCGAGGCCTACGTCCGGCTGGAGACGCCCGAGAAGTCCACCGGCACCGCGGCACCGCTGCGCGCCGGTTCGGTGCTGCCGCTGAGCCAGACGAGCCCGCCCCGGTCGGTGGAGAGCACGCTCACCATCCTCGCCGACTACTTCGGCAGCGGCTCGGTGCAGGACGTCAGCAAGACGATCACGCGCCTGAACACCGCTCTGCCCAAGGACCGTCCGCAGTTCGACCTGCTCTCCGCGCAGCTGAACCGCGACATCACCGGCATCGGGGCCGGCACCGCGGAGGTCAACCGCCTGCTCGACTCCGCGACCGAGATGGCCGATCGGATCGCCAAGCAGGAGAAGAACTTCAAGGACACGCTCTCGCCGTACCACCTCAAGTACTGGTCGAACCAGGGCAAGCTCATGTCGAACATCGGCGTGCTGCTGCCGGCCGTCGGAGGCATGCTGCAGCAGGGCTCCTGGCTGATCCCGTTGATGAACTCGTCCTCCGACCTCTTCGAGCTGCTCACCGCCGACATGGTCTCGCTGGGCTCCGCCATCCACGGCGGCTCGATCCTGGTGAACAAGAACCTCGCCCCCTTCCTGAAGAAGCCGGTGGTGAAGGTCGACTCGGTGACCAACACCGCCGGGCAGGACGTCTCCCCCGGCGCACTCAAGGTGCTGCGACTGATCGGACAGGCACGATGACCCGCTCCGGACTCGCCTCCACCCTCGGCCTCATCGCACTGGTCGTGGTCTCCATGCTGCTCCTGGGCAACCAGGGCGTGCAATGGTTCTCGCCGTCGGACGAGCGGGTCGCGTACATCCGCCTCACCGATGCCAACGGCCTGCAGGAGGGCTCGCGCGTCCTCGACCGCGGCGTCGAGGTCGGCAAGGTGCGCGGGCTCACCGTCGACGCCGACCGGGTCGAGGTCGAGGTCGGCTACGCCAAGGACACCCGGATCACCCAGGGCGCCAAGGTCCGCGTGCAGAACCTCTCGGGCCTCGGCGAGACCTACCTGACCATCGCCCAGGGCGACGGCGCCGCCGTCCCCGACGGCGCGCGCCTCGAGGGCGTCGTCGACACCGCCGACTCCACCGTCGGCGCGCTGTCGAGTTCCCTGTCCCGCCTGATGAAGCAGCTCGATCCCGCGACGGTGCAGCGCCTCCTCGCCCGCGCCGACGACGCGCTGCCGGACGGCGAGCGGACGGTGCCGACCATCGACGCCGGAGCGGTCCTCACCGCGACGTCGATCCTGCGCCAGCTGCCCGACATCAGCGACCTGCTGCAGTCCTTCAACTCGATCACGCCGCGCGCCGGCGACGTCGGCGCGCTGCTGCTCAGCCTCGACCAGCCGCTGCGCACCTTCGGCAAGGGCTACGGCGAGATGGCGCCCTACTCCGTCTCGTACATCAGCAAGGGCGACTACCCGAACGTGATCAAGGACGGCATGCTGGAGCTGTTCAAGGTGATCCAGGGCTTCGAGGACGGTGCCGCGCCGAGCGTGCAGTACCTGTCCGAGCTGATGCTCCCGTCGGTCCGGGCGATCGCCGACCCGCTGTCCACCATCAACGGCGGCCAGCTGCTCGACACCGCGCTCGCCTCGGTCCGCGGCCGCTCCGGCGCCGTCACCCTGCGCCTGGCGCCGTCCGACGCCCGCCCCGCGGGCCCGTCGTCGGCGAAGCCGTCCGCCAAGCCCTCGGGCGCACCGTCATCGAGCTCGAAGCCCGCGGCTCCGTCCAGCAGCACCGCACCGTCCAGCACCCCCGCGCAGCCCCGCTGACGCGGGCCGAAGGAGAACCGTGGCCCTCGCGATCACCGATGTCCAGACCGCCCTCGCCGAGTCGATCCGCGACTGGGCCGAGCGCGCGCACCCCGTCGACGCGGTCCGTTCCGGCGACGCCGGCGCGGTCGAGAAGGCCTGGCGCGGACTGGCGGAGATCGGCGTCTTCGGCATCACGCTGAGCGAGGACCTCGGCGGATTCGGCGGTAGCCCGGACGACGCCGCGGCCGCCGTCGAGGCCGCGGCGGCGGTCCTCGCCCCCGGCCCCGTGGCCGGCACCGTCGCCGTGGGCGTCCTCCTGGAGCGGTACCTGGGCGGGACGGACCGGCTCGCCGCGGTGCGCGCGGATCTCGCCGCCGGCGAGGCGCGGGCCGCGCTCGTCGTCGACGGTGACGGCTCCCTCACCGCGGACGCCACCCCGCAGTCGCACCTGCTCGTCGAGTCCCCGTCGGGCGCCTGGCATCTACTCCCGCCGGGGCACCCCGGCGTGACGGTCGAGCCACTGCCCGGCCTGGACACCTCGCGGCCGCTCGCCCGGATCCACCTGGAGGGCCCCGACTTCGACGCGACCACCGAGATCCCCGGGCTGACCGGCGACGACGCCCGCGCCGCGCTCGCGACCTTCGCCGCAGCCGAGGCCGCCGGCGTCGCCGCGTGGACCCTGCGCACCGCCGCCGAGTACTCGAAGGTGCGCGTGCAGTTCGGCAAGCCGATCGGCTCCTTCCAAGCGATCAAACAGATCGTCGCCGACATGCTGTGCCGCTCCGAGCAGTCCGCGGCGCTGGCCTGGGACGCAGCCCGGTCCGTCGGGGCCGGTCCCGAGCACCACCTGGCGGCCGCCGTCGCCGCCGCGGGCGCCCTCGACGCGGCGGTGGAGAACGCGAAGGACGCGATCCAGGTGCTCGGCGGCATCGGCTTCACCTTCGAGCACGACGCACACCTGTACCTGCGACGCGCCACGGCGCTGCGACTGCTGCTCGGCGACACCCCCGGATGGCGCACGCGCGCCGCAGAACTCGCGCTGGCCGGCGTGCGGCGCGGGCTGGACTACGAGGTGGAGGGCGACCACAGCGCCGCCGCGGCGGAGGCGGAACGGATCGCCGGGATGACGGCGGACGAGCAGCGGCGCTCCCTCGCGGAGTCCGGTCTCCTGGTGCCGCACTGGGACCCGCCGTACGGGCGGGGCGCGGGCCCCGCGGAGCAGCTGGTGCTCGACAGCGCGCTGGAGGCGGCGGGGGTCGAGCGGCCGCCGCTGGTGATCGGCGCGTGGGCCGCCCCCACGATCCTGGAGCACGGCACGCCGGAGCAGGCCGAGCGCTTCGTGTGGCCCACCCTGCTCGGCGAGATCCGCTGGTGCCAGCTGTTCAGCGAGCCCGAGGCCGGTTCCGACCTCGCCTCGCTGCGCACGAAGGCGACGCGCGTCGACGGCGGCTGGTCGCTCACCGGCCAGAAGGTGTGGACCTCGCTCGCGCACGAGGCCGACTGGGCCATCTGCCTGGCGCGCACCGATCCGGACGCCGCGAAGCACAAGGGCATCACCTACTTCCTCGTCGACATGCTCTCCGACGGGATCGACGTCCGCCCGCTCCGCGAGATCACCGGCGACGTGCGGTTCAACGAGGTCTTCCTCGAGGACGTCTTCGTGCCCGACGACTGCGTCGTGGGCGCGGTGAACGGCGGCTGGCGGCTGGCCCGCACCACCCTCGCCAACGAACGGGTCGCGATGAGCGGCTCCGGCCTCGGCGCGCGCCTCGAGTCCCTCCTCGCCGACCCCGGCCCGGAGCCCGACCTGGCGGCGCTCGGCGGCCTCGTCGCCGAGGCGGCGTCCTGCACCCTCCTCGACCTGCGCGCCGTCATCGCGAGCGTCGGTGGCCAGGACCCGGGCGCGGCGTCCAGCGTGCGCAAGCTGGTCGGCGTGCAGCACCGGCAGGCGGTCGCGGGGGCCTGCCTGCGGCGCCTCGGGCCCGACGGTGCCATCGCCGGCCCCGAGGACCCGGCCGACGCGCGGTACGAGTTCCTCCTGACCCGGTGCCTGTCCATCGCGGGCGGGACGTCGCAGATCCTCCGGAACGTCGCGGCGGAGCAACTCCTCGGGCTCCCCCGCTCCTGAGTCGTTCCCTACCGCAGGACTGAAACCTGTTCTAGTATTCGAGCATGGACGATTCCGCTGTCTCCGCCGCCGCCGACGCGCTGCTCGGCGCGTACGCCGCATGCGCGCCGATCGACCCGATCATCGGCATGTTTCCCGACGCCACGATCACCGACGCCTACCGGATCCAGCAGGAGCAGGTGCGCCGCTGGGAGGCCTCGGGCGACGCCGTGAAGGGCCACAAGGTCGGGCTCGCCTCGCTCGCGATGCAGCGGCAGATGAACGTCTACGAGCCCGATTTCGGGCACCTCACCGCATCGATGTTCCACCTGGAGCAGATGCCGATCGACACCTCGTCGTGGATGCAGCCGCGGATCGAACCGGAGATCGCCTTCGTCCTCGGCCGCGAGCTCCGCGGCCCCGGCGTCACCGTGGCGGACGCGATCCGCGCCGTCGACTTCGTGGTCCCCGCCCTCGAGGTCGTCGACTCGCGGATCAAGGACTGGAACATCTCGATCGTCGACACGGTCGCCGACAACGCCTCGTCGGGCGGGGTCATCCTCGGCAGCCGGCCCACCCGCCTCGCCGACGTCGACCTGCGCACCGTCGGGTGCACCTTCCGGATCAGCGGCGAACAGGTGGGCACGGGCGCCGGCGGCGCCGTCCTCGGCTCGCCGATCAACGCGCTGGTCTGGCTCGCGAACACCGTCGGCCCGCTCGGCACCACGCTCGAGCCCGGCCACGTCGTGCTGCCCGGCTCCATGACGCGCGCCGAACCGGTGCGCGCCGGAGACATCGTCGTCGCCGACATGGGCCCCCTGGGCTCCGTGACGGCCGTCCTCGCCCCCTGACCGACCCCGAACGGAGAACACCATGAAGATCATCATCGGCGACGCCTGCACCGGTTTCGGTGTCTGCGAGGGCATCCGCCCCGACGTCTTCGAGGTCAACGACGAGGGCTTCGCCGAGGCCACCGACGAGGGCCTCACCGACGCCGACCGCGAGGACATCGAATACGCGGCCTCCCAGTGCCCCACCCAGGCCATCCGCATCGAGAACTGACCCCACCCCCGACTTAACAGCGTTAGCCCATACCGTCACCTGCGGGTTCGGTATGGGCTAACGCTGTTAAGTCAAGGGTAGTGGCCCGACGGTGCCGCGCGGGCACCGTCGGGCCGCCCGTCAGACCTTCTGGGCCGCGGACATCTCCACGGCGATGGCGATGATCATGTCCTCCTGGCCGCCCACGTAGCCGCGGCGGCCGCACTCGTAGAGGATCTCGTACGCGGGCACGCCGTAGCGCTCCGCGGCCCGCTCCGCGTGCAGCAGGAAGCTGGAGTACACGCCCGCGGCGCCCTGGACGATCGAGCTGCGGTCCATCACCGGCAGGCGCGTGATGTACGGCTTCACCACCTCCTCCGCGGCGGCCATGAGCGCGTCCTTGTCGGTGCCGGTCCGCACGCCGAGCTTCTCGAAGGCGGCCGAAAGGACCTCGGTCGGCGAATTGCCCGCGCCCGCACCGAGGGCGAGCAGGGAACCGTCGATCTGCTTCGCACCGGCGCGGTAGGCGAGCACCGAGTTGGCGACGCCGAAGCTCAGGTTCTGGTGGCCGTGGTAGCCCACCTGCGCGTCCTCGCCGAGCTCCGCCACGAGCGCGGCGACGCGATCGCCGGCGTCCTCCAGGATCAGTGCGCCGGCCGAGTCGACGACGTAGACGCACTGGCAGCCCGCGTCGGCCATGATCCGCGCCTGCTTCGCCAGCGCCTCGGGCGTGGACATGTGCGAGAGCATGAGGAAGCCGACCGTCTCGAGACCGAGTTCCCGTGCGGCACCGAAGTGCTGGATCGAGACGTCCGCCTCGGTGCAGTGGGTCGCGATGCGCAGCGCGCCGGCGCCGAGATCCGCCGCGACGCGGATGTCCTCGACGGTGCCCAGGCCGGGGAGCATGAGCACGGCGATCTTCGCCTGCTGCGCCTCGTCGACCGCGGCGGCGATGAGCTTGCGCTCGTCGACCAGCGAGAAGCCGTAATTGAAGGTGCTGCCGCCGAGGCCGTCGCCGTGGGTCACCTCGATGAGCGAGACGCCCGCGTCGTCGAGGGCGCGCACGGTGTCGCGCACGTTCTGCTCGGTGAACTGGTGGGCCATCGCGTGGCTGCCGTCGCGCAGCGACGTGTCGACGATGCGCACGTCCCGGTTCGGGTCGCTCCAGAGGTCGCCGTTGATGCCGGTCATGCGTTCACTCCTGCCAGGATGCGCTGCGCGAGCAGCTCGCCGGCGCGCGCGGCGGCGGCGGTCATGATGTCGAGGTTGCCCGCGTACGTGGGCAGGTAGTCGCCGTTGCCCGCGACCTCCAGGAAGACCGCGACGCGCGCCTTGCCCTCCCAGCCGGGCCGGGGCTCGTCGTACTGCGGTGGGGCCTTGAGCGTGTAGCCCGGGACGTACGCCTGCACGTCGGCCACCATCTTCTCGATCGAGGCGGTGATCGCGTCGCGATCGGCGTCGGGGTCGATGGCGCAGAACACGGTGTCGCGCATGATCATCGGCGGCTCGACCGGGTTGATGATGATGATCGCCTTGCCCTTGGCGGCGCCGCCGACCTCTTCGATCGCGCGGGCGGTGGTCTCCGTGAACTCGTCGATGTTGGCGCGCGTGCCGGGTCCGGCCGAGCGCGAGGACACCGACGCGACGATCTCCGCGTAGCTCACGGGCGTCACGCGGCTGACCGCGTGCACGATCGGGATCGTCGCCTGTCCGCCGCAGGTGATCATGTTGACGTTGGGCGCGTCCAGCTGGGACTCCAGGTTCACCACCGGACAGGCGAGCGGGCCGACGGCCGCGGGCGTCAGATCGACGGCGACGATGCCCGCCTCCGCGTACCGGGGGGCGTTGGCGCGGTGCGCCTTCGCCGACGTCGCTTCGAAGACCAACTGCGGCGGCTCCGGCCGCGCGAGCAGCCAGTCCACCCCCTCGGCCGAGGCCTCGAGCCCGAGCTCGGCGGCGCGCTTGAGGCCGTCCGATTCCGGGTCGACACCCACCATGTAGCGCACGTCCACGTGCTCGCTCCGTCGCAGTTTCGCCAGCAGGTCGGTGCCGATGTTGCCGGGCCCGACGATCGCCGCAATCACTTTCTCCGTCATGCCGCCATCGTCGGCCGCGCGGCGTGGCCGCGTCCACGCCCGCGTTCCGCTCAGCGGAACACCAGCTCCGGACCTCAGCACCATTGACGAACTGCGTTCGAAGTCTTAGATTCGAGACGTTCTATCTTGTTTGTCTCACCAGGAGCATCCATGCCCGCAGTCGCCTTCGCTCCCCGCTCCGCCGACACCTGGGCGGACCCGTTCGCCCTGTACCGCGACCTCCGCGCCACGGGCGCAGTGCACCGAGCCGAGCCGCTGGACGGCGAGGAGCTCGAGTACTACGTTGTGCCGCGCCACGCCGACGTGTGGCGCGCGCTGCGCGAGCCCGGCGACTTCTCGTCCGCGCAGGGGTTGACGCTGCACTACGGCGAGCTCGAGAAGATCGGCCTGCAGGAGAACCCGCCGATGGTGATGCAGGATCCGCCGGTGCACACCGCGTTCCGTCGCCTCGTCGCCCGCGGCTTCACGCCGAGGCAGGTCGCCGCGATCGAGCCCGACGTCCGCGCCTTCGTCGTGGAGCGGATCGAGCGCCTGCGCGGGCAGGGCGGCGGCGACATCGTGCACGAGTTGTTCAAGCCGCTGCCGTCCATGGTGGTCGCGCACTATCTGGGCGTTCCCGCCGCGGACCGCGGGCGGTTCGACGGCTGGACCGAGAGCATCGTGGCCGCGAACTCCGGCGGCGGAGACCTCTCCTCGGTGGTCGCCTCCGCGGCCGACGCGGTCGGCGAGCTCATGGCCTACTTCGCGGCGCTGATCGAGCGGCGGCGCACCGATCCCGAGGACGACGTGGTCTCGCACCTGGTCGCGGCCGGCGTCGGCGCCGACGGTGACCCGGCGGGCGTGGTCTCGATCCTCGGGTTCACGTTCACCATGGTCGCCGGCGGTAACGACACCACGACGGGTCTGCTCGGCGGCGCCGTCCAGCTCCTGCACCGGCACCCCGAGCAGCGACGTCTCCTCGCCGGCGATCCGGGGCAGATCCCCGGCGCCGTCGAGGAGTTCCTCCGGCTCACCTCGCCGGTGCAGGGCCTAGGGCGCACCACCACCCGCCCGGTGGACGTCGACGGGACCACGATCCCCGCCGACCGCCGCGTGCTCCTGCTCTACGGCTCGGCGAACCGCGACGAGCGGGTCTTCGGCGCGGACGCCGATGAGCTCGACGTCACGCGGAACCCGCGCAACATCCTCACCTTCGCGCAGGGGGCGCACCACTGCCTGGGCGCCGCGGCCGCACGCATGCAGTCGCGCGTCGCCCTCGAGGAACTCCTCGCCCGCATCCCGGAGTTCGCCGTCGATCTCGACGAGGTGCGCTGGGCGCCCGGCGCGTACGTGCGCCGCCCGACGACGGTGCCGATCTCCGTAGGATGACCGCCATGACCTCCGCCACGCCGAGCAGCTGGGCCGCGGCCGCCCGGTCCGGCGCGGCGGAGCGCATCCTCGACGCCGCGGCCGCACTCTTCGCCGAGCACGGCGTCGCCGCGGTGGGCATGGACGACATCGCCCGGGCCGCGGGCTGCTCCCGCGCCACGCTCTACCGGTACTTCGCCAACCGCGAGCTGCTGCGGTCCGCGTACGTGCTGCGCGAGATGTCCCGGGCCCTCGACCACCTCGCGTCGACCGCGCCGCCGTCCGGATCCGCCCCGGAGCGCCTCGTCGCCGTGATCGAGGCCGCGGTCGCCTACGTGCGGGACCGGCCGGAGCTGCTCGCCTGGTTCTCCTCGGAGGACTTCGCCGTGGGCCCCGTCCTCGCCGAGAACGCCGGAGCGCTCGCCGCGGCGGCGTCGCGCTCCCGCGTCTCCACCGACCTCCCCCAGCTCGCCGATCCGCAGGTCTTCGACTGGGTCGTCCGGGTCATCGTCGGCCTCCTGGCGCATCCCGGGGCGAGCGCCGCCTACGAGCACGAACTCCTCGTCCGGTTCGTCGGGCCGATCGTCCGCGGATAGCCGTCCGACGGGGCCCGGGCTGGCACACTGTGGCCATGTGTCCCGCTGAGCGGAACGACGGCGCCACCGTCGACCGCATCTCCGCGCTGCTCTCGGCGTACCGCCCCGGCGATGGCGGGCTCGGGGTGTCCGAGCTGGCGCGGCGCACGGACCTGCCCAAGTCGACGGTGCACCGCCTCACCGGGCACCTCGTCGCCGCGGGCCTGCTCGAGCGGTCCGGGACCGACCTGCGGTTGGGCGTGCGCCTGTTCGAGATCGGCCAGCTCGCCACCGGCCACCGCGATCTCGTCGACGCGGCGCGACCGGTGCTCGCGGATCTGCGCTCCGCGACCCGCAACACCGTCCACCTCGCGCGCCTCGAGGGCACGGAGGTCGTCTACTTCGAGGTCCTGCCCGGACCGGACGCGCCGGACCTGCCGTCGCGTGTGGGCGGCCGCATGCCCGCGCACGCCACCGGTGTGGGCAAAGCGATCCTCGCGTTCGCCGACGATGCCGTCGTCGACGGCGTGATCGCCACGGGCCTGCCGCGGCTGAGCACCCGGACCATCACCTCCCCCGCGATCCTGCGCCGCCAGCTGCAGCGGGTCCGCGACGAGGGCGTGGCCTACGAGCGGGAGGAGTCCGGCAACGGCACCGTCTGCGTGGCCTGCCCCATCCTCGACGCCGACGGTGCCCCCGTCGCCGCGATCTCCGTGGCGGGCTGGAGCAACCGCATGCGCCCCGAGCGCGTCGGCCCCGCCGTCCGCGCCGCCGCCCTCACCCTCTCCCGCGTCACCGCCCCCAATTGAACGATGTTTTGGAGAGCATTTCCGCAGGTCGCGTTCTCCAAAACATCGTTCAATCGGGGAGGTGGAGGGTGAGTGCCGGTTCGGTGCCGGTGAGGTCGACGACGGCGAGGCCGCGGCGGTCACCGTCGTAGACGGTGGCGGTGACCGTCGAGCCCGAGGCGAGGACCTTGCCCACCTGCAGCCCTCGCACGTGAAGTAGGTCGGCGGCCCGGCGGCGGCCCCTGCCGCCGACGCCGCGGATCCCGCCGAGGAAGCCGAGGGCGGCGCGCGTCCCGAGGGTGCGGAAGAGGCGGGGGCCGAGGAGTGCGCCCGCGGCGAGCCCACGCGGGCCGGAGAGCAGCAGCGCGGCGATCATCCCCCGCAGCTCCCAGTGCGCGTACAGCCCGGTGATGGCGGCGCCCTCGGGCCCGTCGGTCACGGTGTAGCGCAGGTGCATCGGGATGTGCAGCGTGACGCCCGTGCTCATCGTCGTGTGCACCGTGAGGTCGCGGATCATGAGGCCGGTGCCCTCGCCCGGGACGATCATGTCGTGCTCGACGTCGAAGACGATCCGGTTGGGCGCGATGAACATGTCGTAGAACCGCGCGATCGCGGCCGGATTCGTCTGCGGCGGCGGGCCCACCGGATCGTGGACGGCGCCTCCGGGCGCGAACAACGCGGTCCAGGCGTCCTTGTCGTGCGCGGCGACCGCGGCGGGGGACGCCTCCACCACCCGCCGGATCGCTTCCGTGCCCGGCATCTACAGCTTCAGCGCGTGCGTCGCGGTGGCACCGCCGTCGGCGACGAACTCCGCGCCGGTGCTGTAGCTCGCCTCGTCGGAGGCGACGAAAAGCACCAGCGAGGCGATCTCGTCGGCGCTGCCCTGCCGCCCGATGGGCAAGCGCTGCTTGAGCCAGTCGGTGGGCGGCTCGTTTCCGCCCAGGGCGTCGGCGACCATCGCGGTGTCGATCATGCCGGGGTGCACCGAGTTGACGCGGATGCCGTACTGCCCCAGCTCCATCGCGGCCGACTTGGTCATGCCGCGGATCGCGAACTTGCTGGCGGTGTACGCGGTCAAGTACGGCATGCCGCCCAGCCCCTCGACCGACGACGTGTTGACGATCGACCCGCCGCCCGCGGCCTTCATCGGCTCGACGGCGGCGCGCATGCCGAGGAAGCAGCCGAACTGGTTGATCCGGATCACGCGCTCGTAGTCGGCGAGGGCGGTCTGCTCCAGGGCCGAGAAGAAGAGCACGCCGGCGTTGTTGACCAGCACGTCGAGCCCGCCGAATCGCTCCTGCACCTCGGCGACCGCGGCGGCCCAGTCCTCCTCGCTCGTCACGTCGAGGTGGCGGTAGACGGCCGCGTCGCCGAGCTCGGTGGCGAGGGCCTCGCCCTGCTCGTCCAGCACGTCGCCGAGCAGCACCTGCGCGCCCTCCGCGACGAACCGTCGCGCGACGGCGGCGCCCTGTCCGCGCGCGGCGCCCGTGACGAGCGCCCGCTTCCCACTGAGTCTTCCGGTCGTGCTCGTCATGATCAGCCCTCCAGCTGTGCTGCGACGAACATGCGGTCGTCGCGGTCCGCGAAGTAGTCGCCGACGGCGGCGGCGAGCCCGGCGTCGTCCCACTGGCCGCCGTCGGCGTCGAAGCGGGCCTCCAGGCTCGGCGGCGCCATCAGCGCGACCATCCCGCCGTGCACCACGAAGACCTGCCCGTTGACCTTCGCGGCCTCGGGCCCGGCCAGGAACCGCACGAAGCGCGCGACGTGGTCGACGGACAGCGGGTCGACGGCACCGTCGGGGGCGTCGCCGAAGACGCCCTCCGTCATGGCGGTCCGCGCGCGCGGGCAGATCGCGTTGGCGCGGACGCCGTAGCGGCCGAGGCCGCGCGCCGTGGCGATGGTGAGCGCGGCGATGCCCGCCTTCGCGGCGGCGTAGTTGGGCTGCCCGACGGAGCCGAACAGGAACGCCTCCGAGGAGGTGTTGATCACGCGGCCGTACACCTCGCCGCCCGACGCCTTGGCCGCGTCGCGCCAATACGCCGACGCGTTCCGGGAGAGCAGGAAGTGTCCGCGCAGGTGCACCCGGACGACCGAATCGAACTCCTCGTCGGTCATCGAGAAGATCATCTTGTCCCGGCAGAAGCCGGCGTTGTTGACCACGATGTGCAGTCCGCCCAGGCCTTCCGCGGCGGCCATCAGCGCATCGGCCGTCTCCCGGTCGCCGGAGTCCCCGAGCACGAGCTCGGCGCGGCCCCCGTCGGACCGGATCTGCGCGACGACCTCCTCGGCCGCGGGCGAGACATCGCCCACCACGACGGCGGCGCCGCCGCGGGCGAGAGCCAGCGCCTCGGCCCGGCCCAGGCCGGCCCCCGCACCGGTCACGATCGCGACCTTGCTGTCCAGGCTCTCCGTCTCTGCCCGCGTCATGTGCCACCCTTCGATGTAGGAACCTGTTCCACCGGGGAGCGCGCGCTCCCTCCTTCAAGGAAAATACTGCCGAGAGCGCGGTTTCGTTCCGCTTTTCTAGAACTTGTTCTACAGTGGCGCCATGCGGATCGACTATGCGCCGGAACAGCAGGAGCTGCGGGCCGAGCTGCGCGCGTACTTCGCCCAGCTGATGACGCCCGAGCGCCGCGAGGCCCTGCTCGGGCCGGGCGGCGAGTACGGCGACGGGGAGGTGTACAAGGAGATCACCCGCACCCTCGGCAAGGACGGCTGGCTCGCCATCGGCTGGCCCGAGGAGTTCGGCGGGCAGGCCCGGCCCATGCTCGATCAGCTCATCTTCACCGACGAGGCCGCCGTCGCCGGCGTGCCCGTCCCCTTCCTCACGGTGAACACCGTGGGCCCCGCCATCATGGCGGGCGGCACCGCGGAGCAGAAGGCCGAGCTACTGCCGGGCATCGCCGCCGGCGAGACCCACTTCTCCATCGGCTACTCCGAGCCGGAGGCGGGCACCGACCTCGCGGCGCTGCGCACGCGCGCGGTCCGCGACGGCGACGACTACGTCATCAACGGCCAGAAGATGTGGACCTCGCTCATCGAGTACGCGGACTACATCTGGCTCGCGGCGCGGACGGATCCCGAGGCGCAGCGCCATCGCGGTGTCTCGATCCTCGTGGTGCCCACCGACGCCGAGGGCTTCTCCTGGACGAAGGTGCACACCGTCGCCGGGCCGGGCACCTCCGCCACCTACTACCAGGACGTCCGGGTCCCGGTGACCTCGGTCGTCGGCGACCTGCACGGCGGCTGGAAGCTCATCACCAACCAGCTCAACCACGAGCGCGTGGCCCTAACCTCCGCGGCGCCCCTGCTCGACTCGGAGCGGCAGGTGCGGCACTGGGCGCAGAACACCAGGCTGGCCGACGGCTCGCGCGTGATCGACGCCGAGTGGGTGCAGACGCACCTGGCCCGCGTGTACGCCCACGCCCAATACCTCAAGCTGCGGAACTGGAAGATCGCCTGGGCCGCCGACCACAGCGAGCTCGGCCCCGCCGACGCCTCCGCCACCAAGGTCTTCGGCACCGAGTACGCCACCGAGGGCTACCGCCTGCTGATGGAGGTGCTGGGCAGCGCGGGGATCATCCGCGCCAAGTCGCCGGGCACGCTGCTGCGCGGGCGGATCGAGCGGCTGCACCGCAGTTCGCTGATCCTCACGTTCGGCGGCGGCACCAACGAGATCCAGCGCGACCTTATCGCTGGTGCCGGACTGCACCTGCCCGTGAGCCGCTGAGCAAAGGAGAGGCACCCATGGACTTCACCGTTCCCGAGGCACAGACCGACCTCGCCTCGCTCACTCGCCGGATCGTCGAGGACTGGGCTGAGAAGAACCCCCAGCCCGGCGATTCGGGCCTGTCCCGCGACCTGTGGGCCGCGCTGGCCCGGTCCGGCGTCCTCGACGCGGCGCTGCCCACGTCGGTCGGCGGCGGCGGCCTCGGCGTCACCGCCCACGCCGCGGTACTCGCCGAGCTCGGCCGCACCGTCGCCCCCGCCCCGTATCTGGACACCGTCCTCGTCGGCGCCGAGATCCTCGCGGAGTACGGCACGCCCGAGCAGATCGAGACGTGGCTCGTCCCGGTGCTGCGGGGCGAGGACACCGTCGCCTTCGTCTTCAGCGACGACCACACCGGCTTCACGACGACCGTCTCCCCCGACGGGTGGCGACTCAACGGCGCCCAGACCGCGGTCTCGTCGGCGGCCTTCGCCGACACCCTGCTGATCGAGGCGACCACGCCGGAGGGGCCCGCGCTGTTCCTGCTGCCCCGGGACGCCAAGGGCATCAGCATCACCCGGCAGCACGTGGTGAACGGCTCCGACGCCGCGCTCGTGGAGGCCGCGGCCGTGCCGCTCCCGCGCGGGGCCCGTCTCCTCGGCGACCCCGCCCGGGCCCGCCGCCTCGCGATCATCGGTTGGTGCGCCCTGCAGGCCGGCATCACCGAGCGGGCACTCGAACTGACCGCCGACTACGCCCGCACCCGCGAGCAGTTCGGCAAGCAGATCGGCAGCTTCCAGGCCGTCCGGCAGCGGCTCGCCGACGCCTACATCGACGTCGAGGCCGTCCGCCTCACCGTTCTCGAGGCGGCCTGGCGCGAGTCCGAGGGACTCGACGCGACCGCCGAGATCGCCACCGCCAAGTTCTGGGCCGCCGAGGCCGGACATCGGGTGGCGCACACCACCGTCCACGTGCACGGCGGCGTCGGCATCGACACCGATCACCCCACCCATCGCTACTTCGTGGCGGCCAAGCGCGCGGAGTTCGCGCTCGGCGGCGCGACGGCCCATCTCCGCGCCCTCGGCGCGACCCTCGCCGGAAGGAACCCCGCATGATCCGCAAGCTGTACAAGACCGCGACCACCCCGCTGTCGCCGAACGAGGCCGTCGACTACGTCGTGATCGGCTCGGGCAGCGCGGGTTCCGTCGTGGCGGGCCGGCTGGCCGACACCGGCGCCACCGTCGCGCTGCTCGAAGCGGGTCGCAACGACAACACCCGGCTCGCTCAGGTACCGGGCATGATCTCGATGGTCCACACGGTGCCGCAGCTCAAGTCCCGGGTCGCGTGGAAGCAGTACTCGGTGCCCCAGAAGTTCGCCAACGACCGGCGGATCCCGATGACGCGCGGCAAGATCCTCGGCGGCTCGAGCTCGATCAACGGCATGCTGTTCGTCCGCGGCAACCGCGCGAACTACGACTCGTGGGCCGCCGAGGGCGCGACAGGCTGGGACTACGAGGGCGTGCTGCCCGCGTTCAAGCGACTCGAGAACTGGGAGGACGGAGCCACCGACCTGCGCGGTACCGGCGGCCCCATCGAGGTCACCCGCCAGCGCCACCTCACCGCGGCCACCCGGTCCTACATGCAGGCCCTCTCGTCCACGCTGGACACGCCGGTCATCGAGGACTACAACGGACCGTCGCAGGAGGGTGTCAGCGTCTTCCAGCAGAGCGCATCGGGCGGAACGCGGTTCAGCTCGTCACACGGCTACCTCCGCGGAGCGCGACCGAACCTGCGCGTGCACGTGGGGGCGCACGTCAAGCGGGTGGTGATCGAGAACGGACGCGCCACCGGCGTCGAGGTGCTCGACGGCAACTCCGTCACCACGATCCGCGCCAACCGCGAGGTCATCGTCTCCGGCGGTGTCATCGGCACCCCGCAGATCCTCATGCTCTCCGGCATCGGACCGGGTGCGCACTTGCGCGAGAAGGGGATCGACGTGCACGCCGACCTCCCCGTCGGCCAGAACCTGCACGATCACCTCTTCGTCCCGCTGACCTTCCTGATGAAGGATGCAGTGCACAAGGGCACGCCCCCGTACTTCGCGAAGGGCCTCGCCAAGGAGTGGCGCAGCCCCGGCGAGAGTTTCATGGCCAACACCGTCTTCGACGCCGCCGCCTTCGTGCGCACCTCGTACGCGAAGGACATCCCGGATCTGCAGATCCACTGCCTGCCGTGGAACTACCCGACGCCGAACCAGGACGCCGACAAGCTGCACATGGTCGATCCGCGGCCGGGTCTGACGATCCTGCCGACACTGATCTACCCGCAGAGCCGCGGCGAGCTGCGCCTGAACTCCGCGAACCCGTTGGATCAGCCGTCGATCGACCCCGGCTACCTCAGCGACCCGCAGGACACCGAGGTGCTCATGGAGGGCATCGGCATGATCCGCGAGGTGATGAGCCACCCGTCGGTCGCACCGATGGTCAGCGAGGAGTTCACCCCGGGCGCCGCGTACGCGGACGACGCCGCGCTGCGCCGCGAGCTCCCGAATCGCGTGCACTCGGTGTACCACCCGGTGGGCACCTGCCGGATGGGCACCGACGAGCGCGCCGTCGTCGATCCCGAGCTCAAGGTCATCGGCGTCGAGGGGCTGCGCGTCGCGGACGCCTCGATCATGCCGTCGATCACGGGCGGCAACACGAACGCCCCGTCGTACATGATCGGCGAGATGTGCGCGCGGTTCCTCGGCGCCTGAGATGACGGCTCCGCTCCCCACGGTCGCCGACCTGCTCCGTGCCCGCGCCGACGATCCCGGCGCGGGCCTGCGGGCCGGCGACCGCACGTGGAGCTGGGCGGAGCACGTCGCGGCGTCCGCGGTCCGCGCGTCCGTCCTGCGGGAGCTCCTTCCGGACGGCGCGCCGCAGCACGTCGGCGTGCTCGCGGACAACGTCCCCGAGTTCTCGCTGCTCCTCGGCGCGGCGGCACTGTCGGGCGCGGTCGTGGTGGGGCTCAACCCGACCCGCCGCGGCGATGCCCTCGCCCGGGACGTCGCGCTCGCCGACTGCGGCGTCGTCCTCACACAGGGCCGGCACGCCGGGCTCCTCGAGGGCCTCGACCCGGGCGTCCCGGTCATCGATCTCGACGGTCCGCGGTGGGCCGCGCTCCTCGACGCCCACGCTGACGCCCCGCTGCCGACCGCCGGCGTGACCACCGACAGCCTGCTCGCCCTCGTCTTCACCTCCGGGACCAGCGGCGAGCCCAAGGCCGTGCAGGCCACCCACGGCAAGTTCACCGGCGCGGGAATCATGCTGGCGCAACGGTTCGGGCTGGGCGGCGCCGACACCGCCTACGTCGCGATGCCGCTCTTCCATTCCAACGCGCTCCTCGCGGGCTGGGCGGTGGCCGTGGCCGCGGGCGCGACCATCGCCCTGGCCGAACGCTTCTCGGCGTCCGGCTTCCTCACCGACGTGCGCAGGTACGGCGCCACCTACGCGAACTACGTGGGCACGCCGCTCTCCTACATCCTCGCCACCGAGGAGCGCCCCGACGACGCCGACAACCCGCTGCGCGTCCTGTACGGGAACGAGGGCCGCGCCGAGGACGTCGCCGCCTTCGCCCGGCGCTTCGGCTGCCACGTCCAGGACGGCTACGGCTCGTCGGAGAACGGCGTCGCCATCGCCCGCACCCCGGACACCCCGGCCGACGCACTCGGCCCGCTGCCCGACGGCGTCGCCGTGTGGAAGCCCGGCACCTCCATCGAGTGCCCGCGTGCCGAGACCGCCCCGGACGGCACGCTCCGCAACGCCGACGAGGCGATCGGCGAACTCGTGAACACCGCCGGCACCGGCGGGTTCTCCGGCTACTACAACGATCCCGCCGCCGACGCGGCGCGCTCGGACCGCGGCGTCTACCGCACGGGCGATCTCGCGTACGTCGACGAGGCGGGCTACGTCCACTTCGCCGGCCGCACCGGCGACTGGATGCGGGTGGGCGGCGAGAACCTGGGCGTCGCCCCCATCGAGCGCGCTCTCCTGCGCCACCCGGCGGTCGCGGAGGCCGCGGTCTACGGGTTGCCGGACCGCGTCGGAGACCAGGTGGCGGCGGCACTCGTCCTCGTACCTGGCACGGACCTCGACCCGACGGAGTTCGCCGCGTTCCTGCGTGCACAGCCGGACCTCGGACCGCGGCAGTACCCGCGCCGCTGGCGGGTCGTGGCCGAGCTGCCGCGGACGCCGTCGTTCAAGGTGCTCCGCCGCGCCCTCGTCGCGGACGGGATCGACGCCACCGCACCGCTACCCGGGCAGTAGTGCCCGCACCGCGTCGATCGTGTCCGCCTCGGCGGCGGTCTTGTCCGGGCGATAGCGCAGCACGCGGGCGAAGCGCAGGGCGACGCCGCCGCGGTAACGGCGCGAGACCTGCACCCCGTCGAGCTCGATCTCGACGACGATCTCGGGCCGCAGGTAGACGGTGTGCCCGTCGCGAGCACGCTCGTGCAGCGGGAACTCGTCGGTCTGCCAGCGCAGCAGCGCGTCGGTGAGCCCCTTGAAGGTCTTGCCCACCATCACCGGATCGCCGCCGTCCGGGTTGCGGGCGCCGAGGTGCAGGTTCGACAGCATCCCCGTGCGGCGCCCGTAGCCCCACTCGGCACCGAGCACCACCAGGTCCAGGGTGTGGGTCTGCTTGACCTTCTGCCACGCGCGGCCCCGGCGGCCCGCAGCGTACGGCGAGGTGAGCGCCTTGATCATGACGCCCTCGTGCCCCGCGGCGAGGGCGGCTTGGTAGTGGGCGACGGCCTCATCCCGGGTGGGCCGGGCCAGCGCGGGGATGCGTAGCTCCCCGGTCACCGTCTGCAGTGCGTCGAGGCGGACCGACAGCGGCTCGTCCAGCAGGTCGCGCCCGTCGAGGTGCAGGCAGTCGAAGAAGTACGGGCGCAGCACCGTCTCCCCGGACTCGCTCGACCCGAACCGGCTCATCGTCTCCTGGAAGGGCCGCGGCCGACCCGCATCCGTGAGCGCGAGCGACTCTCCGTCGAGCACGACGGACCGGCAGGGCAGTTCCCGAGCCAGCGCGACGATCTCGGGCACCGCGTCGGTGATGTCGCGCAGCGTGCGCGTGAAGACGCGGACCTCGTCGCCGAGGCGGTGCACCTGGATCCGGGCGCCGTCGAGCTTGAACTCGACGCTCACGTCGGTGCCCAGGTCCGCCAGCGCGGCGTCCACGCCCTCCGCCGGCGAGGCGAGCATCGGCGAGACGCCGCGCAGCACCTCGAGGCCGAAGCCCGCGAGCTCGTCGGTGCCGCCGCGCAGGGCCGCGGCGGCGGTGTCCGGCAGCGAGCCGGAGAGCATCGCCGCGCGCCGCACCGTCTCCAGCGGGACGTCGGCGGCGCGAGCGACCGCGTCGGTCACCACGCCCGCGAGGGCGCCCTGCCGCAGCTCGCCCGTGATGAGCCCGACGAGGAACCGCTGCTCCGCGGCCGTCGCCCGTCTGAACAGGCCGACGAGGACGGCGTCCCGTCGGGCGACGGAGCCCGCGCCCGAGGTGCCGGCCAGCTCGTCGAGCGCCGCGGTCACCTCTTCGACCGTCAGCGTCGGCTCCGCCGCCGGGGCCAGCCCGTCGACGGTCCGCGCGACGGTGCGCCACCCCGCGCCCAGGCGGCCCTGCAGCAGCTCCCCCGAGAGCCACGCGACGACGGGGCGCACGTCCGCCGCGTCGGCGGCGCGGATCATCGAGGCCAGCGCGGCGATCTTCGCGGTGCGCGAGCGCGTGCCCGCGACCTCGGTGGACACGGCGACGACCTCGGCGAACAGCACCCCGTCATTGTGGCGCAGACCCCTGACAGAAGCGGCGCGACAGCGGGCGACGGTCCGCGTCAGCGCCACGACAGTCCCACGACAGCGGGGCGATGCATCGTGATGACCATGACGATCACACAGATGAGGACCGGCCAGAGCCCGTCCTCCCCCACCGACCTCGCGATCGACGCCCGCGGCCTGGTCAAGCACTTCGGTGCGACCCGCGCGGTCAACGGCGTCGACCTGCAGGTGCCCACCGGCACCGTCTACGGCGTCCTCGGCCCCAACGGCGCCGGCAAGACGACCACCATCAGCATGCTCGCGACGCTGCTCAAGCCGGATGCGGGCAGCGCCCGCGTCTTCGGGCACGACGTCGTCGCCGAGTCCACCACGGTGCGCTCGCTCATCGGCGTCACCGGCCAGTACGCCTCCGTCGACGAGGACCTCACGGCGCGGCAGAACCTCGTGCTCTTCGGCCGTCTGCTCGGCAAGAGCCGCGCCGAGTCCCGGTCGCGCGCCGAGGAGCTGCTCGGCGCCTTCGGCCTGGAGGACGCGGCGAACCGCCCGCTCAAGGAGTTCTCCGGCGGCATGCGGCGGCGGCTCGACCTGGCCGCCAGCCTCATCGACACCCCGCCGCTGCTGTTCCTCGACGAGCCGACCACCGGCCTCGACCCGCGCACCCGCTCGCAGATGTGGGACACCATCCGCGAGCTCGTCGCCCAGGGCTCGACGGTGCTGCTCACCACGCAGTACCTCGACGAGGCCGACCAGCTGGCCGACCGCATCGCGGTGATCGACCACGGCCTCGTCATCGCCGACGGCACGGCCGACGAGCTCAAGGCCTCGGTCGGTTCGTCGACGCTGCAGCTCACCCCGGCCGACCGCGCCGACGCGCCGGTCGTCGCGCGCACCGTCGAGAAGATCCTCACCGAGACGGCGGCGTTCAGCCCCGAGGCGGCCCGCGTGACCGCCCCGCTGCACCGCCCCGACCTGGTGCCCGACCTGCTCATCGCGCTGCGAGAGCAGGGCGTCGCCATCGAGGAGATCACGGTCTCCAAGCCCAGCCTCGACGAGGTCTTCCTCACCCTCACCGGCCGCCCCGATGACGCGGCCGCCACCGATTCCGCCCAGGAGGCGTCATGACCACCACCCTCACCCGCGCCCCCGGCCGCACACCGGACCGCGCGGCTCCTAACCACATCGGCCTCGCCGAGACCGTCCGGCAGTCCTTCACGATGGGCTGGCGCGGCGTGCTCAAGATCCGGCACAACCCGGAGCAGCTCTTCGACGTCGTGCTGCAGCCCGTCGTCTTCACGCTGATGTTCACGTACATCTTCGGCGGCGCGATCAGCGGCGACGTGCACAGCTACCTGCCGGTCATCATCCCCGGCATCCTCGTGCAGACCGTGATCGTCGCGTCGATCGTCACGGGCACCCAGCTCCGCGAGGACATGAACAAGGGCGTCTTCGACCGGTTCCGGTCGCTGCCGATCGCCCGGATCAGTCCCCTCGCCGGCGCGCTGCTCGCGGACGTCGTGCGCTACCTCATCGCCACGGTCATCACCTTCATCGTGGGCATCGCGATGGGATGGCGCCCGGATCCGGTGGGCGTCCTGGCCTCCACCGCGCTGATCCTGTTCTGCAGCTTCGCCGTGTCGTGGATCTTCGCGCTCATGGGCTGCCTCATGCAGAAGGCCACCGCCGTGCAGGGCGTCTCGATGATGATCATGTTCCCGCTCACCTTCCTGTCCAACGCCTTCGTCCCGGTCGAGACCATGCCGGGCTGGCTGCAGGCCTTCGTGAACGTGAACCCGATCAGCCACCTCGTCTCCGCGATCCGCGAGCTGTGCAACACCGGCCACGCGGGCATCCACGTCGTGTGGAGCCTCGTCGGCGCGCTGGTGATCATCGCGATCTTCGCGCCGCTCGCCGTGCGGGCCTACATCCGCAACGCCCGCTGACGGGACCGCCCGCAGCAGCCGCCGGCACCCGACCGCCGCGCTACGCCCTCCGGCGGAGCGCGGCGGTGGTGTCGCGCAGGAGCCGGACCGCTCGGGACCGGGACAGTCCCGCGATGCGTTCGCCCTGAGCGCGCCACGCCGCCTCCGGGGCGCCCTGCGGCGGGTCGGCGAGCCGCTGCATCGTCTCGTGCATGACCGGATAGTCCTGACGCGCACCGAGCCTGCGTGCGAGCCCCGCCATGATCGCGGCCTCCTCGGACGCCGGATCCGTCGCCACCAGGTGGGCACCGACGGCCAGGGCCATCGTCGCCGCCTGGGGCAGGTCCCAGTAGCCGGTGATCCCGAACATGGCCTCGTCGCCGGCGATCAGCGCCGATACGAGCTCTCCTCCGGTCTCCGGCGCCACGCTCGCCACGACCCCGAGCAGCGCGATGGCGACCAGCATCTCGCCGCCGGGGTCCCTGCTGCCGTTGGGGATCCGCCGCACCAGCAGCTCGCCCGCCCGCCGGTACAGGGCCGCGTCGGGGGCGCCCCGCAGCCGTGCCAGCTCGGCCGCCCCGATCATCATGGCGGCCACGATCTCGGGCCCGCCGTCGGGATCGGGGTCCGTGGGCAGCCACGCCCCCTGGAGGGTGCGTTGCAGCGCCTCCGCCTCGTCGATCCGGCCGAGCGAGCACAGGCTCGCGACCAGGTACGCCATCGCCTGCTTCGCGTCCTCGTCGGCCCCGATCGAGGCCAGCTTCTCGGTTGCCGTGCGGTAGCGCCGCTCCGCCTCCTCCCAGCGGGCCTGCTGGCCGAAGATGCTCGCCGTGCTCATGGCGAGCATCGCCTCCGTCCACGCGTCGCCCGGTTCGCCGATCGCGCCGATCGCGGCGGAGTCCTCCAGGGCGCCCACCAGATCACCGCAGTTCTCCCGCAGGTTCATCCGCGCCGCCAGCGCGTGCAGGCGGACGTCGTCCGCGGGCGAGCTCACCCCGGCCAGCACGAGCCGGAGGAGGCCGTAGACCGAACGCTGGAGGAAGAAGGCGCTGAAGTAATCGGCCGGCTCGAGCAGCGTTCGCTCCGGCCGGTGCAGCCGGCGGATCATGGTGCGGCCCCGCGCGACGTGCCGCGACGTCGGATCCGCCCCCGGGGCGGCGCACGCCGCGAGTACCGTGGCCTGCCACAGCTCGCGGTCCTCGTCGGCGAGCCCCGCGGCCAGTTCCTCCCGCGGGTCGGGGAGGGCCTGGACGATCCGGATGCCGATCTCCTGCACCTGCGCGTGCAGGCTCCGCATCGACCACAGGCCCGCGAGCAGCGGGAAGACCCGGATCACCGTCCACGCCGCGTCGCGATCGCCGGCGACGAGCGCGTCTACGGCCCCGCGGAGCACGAACGCCAGGTTCTCGAGGTCCTCCGCGAGGCGCCCGATCACCGCATGACCACCGACGGAACGGTATTCGCGCCACATCGCGGAGGCGAGATCGGCGGCCCAGGACGACATGGCGAGGTCCACGAGACGGCTCTCGGGCGTCCCGGCGGCGGACGGCGGCGCCTCCGTGAGCCGCTCCTCGCCGAACTCGCGGACCGTCTCGAGCATCCGGTAGCGGGTGCGGCCCCCGCTCTCGGCGACGTGCACGAGGGACTGGTTCGCCAGCGAGATCAGCGCGTCGTCGAGCGCGACCGGATCCAGCCCCGTGGTCGCGGCCGCGGCCCCGGTGTCGAAACCCGCGGGGAAGCGGCAGAGCCGGCGCAGGGCGAGCTGCGCGTCGGGTTCCAGTAGGTCCCAGCTCCATTCGATCACCGCGTGCAGCGTGCGGTGGCGGTCGGGTGCGGACCGGTCGGCGGAGCGCAGCAGCGCGAACCGCTGTTCCAGCCGGTCGGTGATCTCCTCCACGCTCAGGGTGCGCACGCGCGCCGCGGCGAGTTCGATCGCCAGCGGGAGGCCGTCCAGTCGGCGGCACAGCTCGGCGACGGCGTGCTCCGGCAGCGCCACGTCGGGACGCACGGCGCGGGCGCGCTGCGCGAACAGCTCGACCGCGGCGGACCCCGCACCGTGGGTCGCCAGGACGGGCAACGGGTGCACCCGCTCCGCCCGGATCTGCAGGGGCGAGCGGCTCGTCGCGAGCACCGTGACGCCGGGCGCCCCGGCCACGAGGTCGGCCACCACGTCGGCGCAGGCGTCCACGACCTGCTCGCAGTTGTCCAGGACGACGAGGCAGCGGCGCCGCCCCAGCGCCTCCAGAACACGGGCGCCCAGATCTCGGATCACCCTGCGCGGCATACCGTCCGCGCCGAGGTCCGACTCCGCCAGGCCGAGGCCACGGGAGATCGCGGGCAGCACGCCCGCCGCGGAGCGGACCGCGGCGAGGGGCACGTAGTAGACCGGAGTGCCGGCGTCCGCGACGGCGGCGCCGACCGCCTCGGCGATGCGGGTCTTCCCCACCCCGCCCGGTCCGAGCACGGTCACGACCCGCGCCTCGTCGACCAGGCGCACCAGTTCGGCGACCTCCGCAGCGCGCCCGATGAGCGGCGTCACCTCGGCCGGAAGTCCCACGGCCGCGGCGCGTGCGGGCTTCGACGACGTCGGCGCCGTACCCGCCAGCAACTCGCGGTGCAGGCGCGTCGCCTCGTCGCCGGGCTCGGTCCCCAGCTCGGTGATCGACGTCCGCCGCAGGTCCGCGTAGGCGGCGAGGGCCTCGGCGGTCCGCCCCGATCCGGCGAGCGCCCGCATGAGCACCACCCGGGCGGGCTCGTCGAGCGGATCGGCGGCGATGCGCCGCTCGGCGATCGCGTGCGCCGCGTCGAGGTCGCCGGCGGCCAGCGCGCCGGCGGCCCGCCGCGCTTCGAGGCGGTCGAAGACGCCGGCCGCGCGCCGCGCGAGCTCGTCCGCGGGCCCACCGTCGTCGAGGTCGCCGGCCGGGGTTCCGCGCCACAGGCGCAGGGCCCGCGCCTCGTCGCCCCGATCGCGGAGGGCGGCCTCGGCCCGGGCGAGATCGGAGTCCGCGTCGAGGCGGTAGCCGCCGGCCACGGCCTCGAGGACGGCGGGCCGGATGAGCGCACGGACGCGCGAGATCTGCGTGTGCAACGCGGCGTTCGGCGACTTGGGCGGGGCGTCGCCCCACACCTCGTCGACGAGACGGTCGGCACTGACCGGGCGACCGTCGGCGAGCACCAGGGCGACGAGGAGCCGCCGGGCCCGCACGCCGGGCACGGGCCGACCGCCGGCGACGACCGGTCCGAGGACGCCGATCATCGCCGCGTCGTCGGGGGCGCTGCCGTCGTGCACCCGGCCAGCGTAGTCGCGGACGGTCCGCCGGTCCGCGGTCGCGGTGGCCCGCTCAGCGGATGCGCAGCTTGCGCATCCAGCGCAGGACCTGCTTCGTCTGCTGGGCGTACTGCTCGTAGCTCTGCCCCGGGCGCGGGTTGTACACCTGCTGCTTGAGCGTCGCGAGGTTGGTGGTGTCGGTGTACTTGAGCAGGCCCGCGTCGCCGTGGCGCACGCCGACGCCCGACGCCTTCCAGCCGCCCGACGGGGTGCCCTTGCTCGCGAAGGAGGCCGCGAAGCCGTCGTTGACGTTGACGTTGCCCGCCTCGAGCTGCGCGCCGATCCGCGCCGCGCGGCGCAGGTCCTTGCCCCACACGCTGGCGTTGAGGCCGTAGCGGGTGTCGTTGGCGAGGCGGATCGCCTCGTCATCGCTCGAGTACCGGAACAGGGCGACGACGGGGCCGAAGGTCTCGGCGGAGGCGAGGTGCATGTCCGGGGTGACGCCGGTGAGGATCGTCGGCGCGTAGAAGGCGGGGCCGACGTCGGTGCGTTCCCGCCCGCCGCACAGCACAGTGGCGCCCTTGGCCCGCGCGTCCTCGACGTGTGCGGAGACGCGGCGCAGCTGGTCGGGCGAGGCGAGCGAGCCCATGTCCGGCTCGTAGTCGTAGGTGGCGCCCAGCTTGAGGGCACCCGCGGCGGCGACGAACCGACGGGAGAACTCGTCGTAGATCTTCTCGTGCACGTACATCCGCTCGATGTGCATGCACGCCTGGCCGGCGTTGGCGAAGACCGCGAAGATCGCCGACGGGATGGCCTCGTCGAGGTCGACGTCGTCGAGCACGATCATCGGGTTCTTGCCGCCGAGCTCGAGGCTGCAGCCGATGAGGTTGCGCCCGGCCCGCTCGCCGACGGTGACGCCCGTGGCGGACGAGCCGGTGAACATGACGAAGTCCGACTCGTCGATGAGCGCGGGGCCCACGTCCGGCCCCTGCCCGCAGACCACCTGGAACAGTCCCTCCGGCGCGCCGGCGCGCCGCAGCAGCTCGACGCCGTAGAGGGCGGCCAGCGCGGTCTTGTTGTCCGGCTTGAGGACGACGCCGTTGCCGGCGATGAGGGCGGGGATCGCGTCCGAGAGGGCCATCGCGAACGGGAAGTTCCACGGAGCGATCACGCCGATGACGCCCTTGGGCCGGTGCAGCTCCACGGAGTTGCTCACCACGGGGACGGGTCCGCCGCGGCGGCGGGAGCGGAGCAGCTTGGGCGCGGACTTGAGGTAGTGGCTGATCACCATCGGGACGTCGCAGGACTCCTCGAAGGCCATCCGCCGGTTCTTGCCGGTGCCGCTCTGGATGAGGTCGACGAGCAGCTCGTTGTTCTCGAGGATCAGCTCGTGCAGCCGCCGGAACACGGCGAGGCGCTCCTCGAGGGAGCGCTGCGCCCACTGCCGCTGCGCCTCCCGGGCGGTGGCGAAGGCCGCGACCACGTCGCTCGGGGTGGACTGCGGGAGCGCACCGATGGCCGCGCCCGTGAACACCTCGCTCATGGTGAACGGTTCGCGACTGCCGTCGGCCACCACCAGCGCTGTGAGGCGCTCGATCAGCTCGTCGGTGATGCGCGCGGGCAGGGTGCTGTCGATCTGCGTGGGCGAAGCCATACCGAACTGTAACCCAAACCCTAGAACTTGTTCTAGATTCGAGGAATGGTCAACGATCTCAATCTGGGCATCAACCTCGGCTACTGGACCCGTGGGCCGGAGGACCACACCGCGGCCGTGGTCGCCGCCGACGAGCTCGGCTACGACTACGTCTTCACCGCCGAGGCCTACGGCTCCGACGCCTTCTCGACGCTCGCCTGGTACGGGGCCCGCACGAAGCGGATCAAGCTCGGCACCGCCGTCGCGCAGATCCCCGCGCGCACGCCCACCGCGACCGCCATGCACGCCCTGACGATCGACGGCCTGTCCGGCGGCCGCATGGTGCTCGGCCTCGGCGCCTCGGGCCCGCAGGTCGCCGAGGGGTGGTACGGGAGCCCGTTCCCCAAGCCGCTCGCCCGCACCCGCGAGTACGTCGACATCGTGCGCCAGGTGATCGCCCGCGAGGAGCCCGTGACCAGCGCGGGCCCGCACTACCCGCTGCCGCTGCCGGGCGGCACCGGACTGGGCAAGCCACTCAAGTCCATCGCCCTGCCGGTGCGGCCGCGGATCCCGATCTTCCTCGGCGCGGAGGGACCGAAGAACGTCGCGCTGTCGACCGAGATCGCCGACGGCTGGCTGCCGCTGTTCGCCGATCCGCAGCAGGTCGAGTCGGTCTTCGGCGAGTCCCTGGCCGGCCGATCCGCGGACTTCGAGATCGCCGCGACCGTCTCGGTGATCGTCTCCGACGACCTCGATGCCGCGCTCACCCAGGCGAAGGTCCCGCTCGCGTTCTACATCGGAGGCATGGGCCACAAGTCGACCAACTTCCACCTCGACCTCATCGGGCGGCTCGGTTTCGCCGACGCCGCGGTCGCGGTGCAGGAGAAGTTCCTCGCGGGCGACCGCGTGGGCGCCATCGCCGCCGTCCCCGACGAGCTCGCCGATTCCATCGCCCTGCTCGGGCCGATCGACCGGATCGCCGAGCGCCTGGCACTCTGGCGGGATTCCCCGGTGACGACGGTGCTGTTCAGCGGAGTCCGGGACGAGCCCACGCTGCGGGCGCTGGCCGAGGCCGCCCGGGGCTGAGCGTCAGCGCCGGCCGAAGGTGAAGGCGAGATCCCACGGATCCGCGTCCCACCGGCTGATCGCCTCGATCATCACGGTCGGGGCGGTCGCCACGGTCTCTGGACTCGACGGTGCGCTGATCGTGGCGGTCCGGTCCCAGTCGTCGATGTAGGGCGCCCAGAGATCGGAGTCCCGCGGCGGCGGCGCCGTCTCGACGACGGTGACGAAGACGCCGGGCTCGGCGCCCGCCGGGAGCACCGCGAAGAGGCAGAAGGGCTCGCGCTTCGCGTCGCGCGCGCCGCGTTCGACCACGAGGTACTCGTCGGTGGCGGCGCAGTGCTCGACCGCCCGGGTCAGCACCTCGCGGAAGTCCTCGAAGGTCGAGCGGGAGGGCCGCTTCTCCGGGGCGAGGGCGATGGACTGCGCCTCCATCGTGAGGCTCCCGTCGTCCGCCCGGAGCGGGACGCGGGGCCGCACGAGGAGCGCACCGTCGGCCTCGGACAGCCGCGCCGCCTCGCGGTACCGGCCCTCCTTCCGCGAGACACGGCCGACACGGCCCGTCGCCTGGACCTCGCGGAGCCAGGCGTCGTCGGGCACCGACCAGAGGCGGGTGGCACCGTCGTCCGACCAGGTCCGGACGAGGCCCCCGACG
Organism: Tsukamurella sp. USMM236; assembly: GCF_037148755.1. Taxonomy (NCBI): domain Bacteria; kingdom Bacillati; phylum Actinomycetota; class Actinomycetes; order Mycobacteriales; family Tsukamurellaceae; genus Tsukamurella; species Tsukamurella sp. USMM236. The sequence goes on along the minus strand of NZ_JBBCSS010000003.1, from coordinate 292,583 downwards.
CAGGGGCTGATCTCGACGAACCCTTCGGAATCCTCCGACTGCGCATGCGATCCGGGCATCGTCCGCCCCTACAGGTACGCCGCGGTGCTTCCGCCGACCGGCAGCTCGGGCATGCCGAGCTTGCGGTGGTCCCAGGAGCGCACGCGGCCGCCGCGCAGGCGCACGGCGACGCGCTTCTTCATCATCTCGTCGATCGCGGGTTTGAGCTCCTCGGAGTACGGACCGAAGTAGCGCTCGTAGACCTGCTCGCAGACCGCGCGCACCGTGGCCTCGTCCTCGACGATCTCGGCGGTGCCCTCGATGGTGACACCGCGCAACTGGTCGTAGGACTGCCCGGCCTCGACCGACGCGCTCATGAGCGGGTTGCGGCGCAGGTTCACGACCTTCTGCGACTTGGCCTTCGTCTCGATCCACAGGTCGCCGTCGATCACGGCGTACCACATGGCGACGAGGTGCGGCACCCCGCCGGCACCCAGGGTGGCGATGGTGGCGGTGCGGCTGCGCTCGAGGAAGTCGCCGATCTCCGCCTCGGTCATCTGGATCGTGCCGCGCTGATTCGTTCCCATGGGGTCAGCGTGCCAGGTTCAGGCGGTCGACGGCATCCTCGAACTCGCCGACCAGCTCGGCCATGATCTCGGCGACGGGCCGCACCGCGTTCATCCGGCCCACGATCTGGCCGACCGGCATCGCGACGACCGAGGGATCGCCCGAGGCGTGGATCCGGCTGTGCGCCTCCCCCACCAGCAGGTTCTGCAGGGGCATGGGCAGGGCCGACGGTGCACCGGGCTGCTCCCAAGCCTCCGTCCACCGGGTCTTGAGCAGGCGGGCAGGCTTGCCGGAGAAGATCCGCGTGCGCACGGTGTCGGCGCTCGTCGCGGCGACCAGGGCGTCCTGCATGGTCTGCGATTTCGTGTGCGTCTCGAGGTACTCGGTGGTGGTGAGCCAGTACGAGCCCATCCACACGCCCTCGGCGCCGAGGGTCAGGGCCGCGGCGATCTGCCGGCCGGAGCCGATGCCGCCCGCGGCGACGACGGTCGCGTCGTCGCCCACCTCGTCGACGATCTCGGGGAGCAGCACCATGGAGCCGATCTCGCCGGTGTGACCGCCCGCCTCGTAGCCCTGCGCGATGACGATGTCGACGCCGTTGTCGACGTGGGCGCGGGCGTGCTTGGCGCGGCCGGCGAGCGCGGCGACCTTGACGCCGTGCTCGTGCGCGGCGTCGATGACGTCCTTCGGCGGCGAGCCGAGGGCGTTGGCGATCAACGCGATCCGATGCTTGAGTGCGACGTCGACGTGCGAGCGGGCCACCGAGTGCAGCCAGCCGAGCACGCCCGCGCCGGCGGCACCGTCGGGCAGCTCGGGCACCCCGAGCTCGCGCAGCGTTCGCTCGACGAAGGCGCGGTGCTCCGCGGGGATGAGCTCGGTGAGGTCGCCCGCGCTGCCCTCGGTGGGCACCTTGTTGGGCATGACGATGTCCACGCCGTAGGGCCGCCCGTCGGTATTGGCGTCCATCCAGTCGAGGACGGCGTCGAGCTCCGCGGGATCGTTGAACCGGACGCAGCCGAGGACGCCGAGGCCGCCGGCCCGGGAGACCGCCGCGGCCACGTGCTCCGACGGGGTGAAGGCGATGACCGGGTACTGGATGCCCAGGTCCTCGCACAGGGGTGTGCGCATGAATCCTCCTGAAGACTTCTTTCCTCCAAACTAGAACCTGTTACTGTCCGGGGAGGCGGATTCCCGCAATTGCCGATCCTCGTCTCGGCGAGGGTCCTCGACCCAGGAGCCTCAGTCATGACAGACGCCCCGCACGCCCTCGTCGAGCAGCGCGGCCACACGCTGCTCATCACGATGAACCGGCCGGAGCGCAAGAACGCGCTCACCGGCGAGATGCTGCAGATCCTCAGCGACGCCTGGGACCGCATCGATGCCGACCCCGAGATCCGCAGCGCCGTGCTCACCGGTGCGGGCGGCGCCTTCTGCGCCGGCGCGGACCTGAAGAACATGGCGAAGTCGAACCCCGGCGAGGCGATGAAGGAGGGCAGCGCCTTCGATCCGGCCCGGATCCCCGGCCTGATCAAGGGCCGCCGGCCGGGTAAGCCGCTCATCGCCGCGGTCGAGGGCGCCGCCATCGCCGGCGGTACGGAGATCCTGCAGGGCACCGACATCCGCGTCGCGGGCGAGAGCGCGAAGTTCGGCGTCTCCGAGGCGAAGTGGAGCCTCTACCCGATGGGCGGCTCCGCCGTCCGGCTGCCGCGCCAGATCCCGTACACGGTCGCGGCGGACCTGCTGCTCACCGGCAGGCACATCACCGCTGCGGAGGCCAAGGAGTACGGGCTGATCGGCCACGTCGTGCCCGACGGGGACGCACTGGCCAAGGCCCTCGAGCTCGCCGAGCTCATCAACGCCAACGGCCCCCTCGCCGTGCAGGCGATGCTGCGCACCATGCGCGCCACCGAGGGCATGCACGAGGAGGAGGCCTTCAAGGTCGACGCGAAGGAGGGCCTGCCCGTCTTCCTCTCCCGCGACGCCAAGGAGGGCCCGCGGGCCTTCGCCGAGAAGCGCACCCCGGTCTTCGAAGGCCGCTGACCCTGCAATTGAACGACGTTCTGGAGAATCCGACCTGCGGGTTTACTCTCCGGAACGTCGTTCAATTGCGGTGATCAGGCGTACTGGGCGCGGAGGGCCTTCTTGTCCGGCTTGCCGAGGGGGCTGACGGGGATCGACTCGACGAGGTCGACGGTCTTGGGTGTGTAGACGGCGCCCTTGCGGTCGCGGACCAGATCGCGGAGTTCCTCGACGTCGACGGTCGCGCCGGCGCGGGGCACCACGACGGCCTTCACGGCCTCACCCCACTTCTCGTCGGGCACACCGATCACCGCGACGGACGCGACCGACGGGTGCGTCGAGATCACGTCCTCGACCTCCCGTGGGAAGACGTTGAAGCCGCCGGTGACCACCATGTCCTTCTTCCGGTCGACGATGTACAGGTAGCCCTCGTCGTCGAACCGTCCCACGTCGCCGGTGTGCAGCCAGCCGTGCTCGGTGGCCTCGGCGGTCTGCTCCGGCTTGTTCAGGTAGCCCTGCATCACCAGCGGGCCGCGCACGCAGATCTCCCCCGGCGCACCGGGTTCGACGGGGCGCCCGGCATCGTCGAGCAGGGCGACATTCACCCACGGGACGGGCTTGCCGCAGCTCGCCAGCCGCTCCGGCTTCGATGGGGCGTGGTCACCGCGGCGCAGCACGGAGATGGTCATGGGGCACTCGGCCTGACCGTAGAACTGGAAGAACACGGGCCCGATGCGCTCGATCGCCTCGGTCAGCCGGGTCGGCGAGATCGCGGACGCGCCGTAGAAGACGGTCTCCAGGCTGGAGAGGTCGTAGTCGCCGAACTTCGGGTGATCGAGCAGCGCGTAGATCATGGTGGGCACCAGCATCGTCGCGGTGATCCGGTACTTCTCGATCGCCGCGAGCACGGCCTCCGGCTCGAACCGGGGCAGCACGACCATCGAGCCGCCGGTCATCGACGTCGGGTTCCAGAAGGCGCCGCCGGCGTGGCTGAGCGGCGCGCACACGAGGAACCGGATCTCCTCCGGCCATTCCCATTCCGTGCGCTGGATGCGCAGCAGCGCCGCGCCGCCGGAGTAGCTGAGCATGACGCCCTTGCTCTTGCCGGTGGTGCCGCCGGTGTACGCGAGGCTCGCGGTCGACGACGGGTCGGCGGTGTGCGCAGCGAGCGGTCCTGGCTCGAATCCGGCCGCGACGGCGGTGAGGTCGACGCCCGCCTCCGTGGGCCCCAGGGAGAGCAGTGTTTTCAGCCCCGGCACCCGGTCCCGCAGGTCCGCGGCGCGCTGCTCGTACAGGCGCGGGTCGTAGATGAGGGTCTCGATCCCCGCGTCCTCCATGACGTAGACGTGATCGTCGAGCGAGCCCATCGGGTGCAGCGCGGCGAAGCGGACGCCGGTGATCAGGTTGGTGGACTGGGCGATCAGGACCTCGTGCCGATTGCCGGAGAGCATCGCGACTGGGCTGCCCACGCCGAGCCCGACGGCGGCGTACGCCTGCGCGTAGCGACTGACCTCGTCGCGCACCTGCGCGTAGGTCAGCACGGAGTCACCGTCCGCTCCGGTGACGTGGACGGCGACGCGGTCGGGGTAGGCGGCGAGGGAGCCGAGCAGGATGTCGCCGGCCAGTGGCTCGCGGTGCAGATCGTCCATGGAACACCTCGTGGATCGTTTGCGGGAATACCGGCGCGGAACGCGGTAGGAACGTTTTCCACGGTAAGGGCTGATCGCCGTTTCCGGGATACCCTTGCGCCAAAAAGTTAGAACATGTTTCACTCGTGAGGTGACCGCAGAAACGCAGACCCTCTCGGCGCCGATGCACCTGTCCTTCGACTACACCCGGTCGCTCGGACCGGTCCTGGGCGCGTTCATGACGAACCTCCGCGAGCGCCGCATCGTCGGCACCCGCGACGCGGCCGGGCGGGTGCACGTGCCCCCGCTGGAGTTCGATCCCGACACCACGGCCGCCCTCAACGAGATCGTTCCGGTCTCCGACACCGGCACGGTGACCAGCTGGAGCTGGAACGCGCACCCGGTCGACGGGCAGCCCTTCGACCGGCCCTTCGCGTACGCCCTCATCAAGCTCGACGGTGCCGACACCTCCCTCCTGCACGCCGTCGACGTCGAGGGCCCCGAGGACATCTCGACCGGCATGCGGGTGCACGCCCGTTGGGCCGCCGAGACGACCGGCGCGATCGGCGACATCACGCACTTCGTCCCCGGCGAGGGCGACGGCGTCCCTGCGGTCGCCGCACCGTCGGGCGACCCGATCGAGGTCCTCATCACCCCGGTCGCGCTGCGGCTCGAGCACTCCGCCTCCGTGCCGGAGACCCGGTACCTGCAGGCCCTGGCCGAGGGACGGCTACTGGGGCAGCGGTGCGGGACGTGCGGCAACGTCTACGTCCCGCCGCGCAACGCGTGCCCGATCGACGGCATCCCCACCACCGAGGAGGTCGACCTGCCGGACACCGGCGTGGTCACCACCTTCTGCGTGGTCAACGTGCCCTTCCAGGGGCAGCGGATCAAGCCCCCGTACGTCGCCGCCTACGTGCTGATCGACGGCGCCGACATCCCGTTCCTCCACCTCGTGCTCGGCTGCGACCCGTCCGAGGTACGGATGGGCATGCGGGTGCGCGCCGTGTGGAAGCCGCGCGAGGAGTGGACCGAGAGTCCCGGGAACATCTCGCATTTCGAACCGACCGGTGAGCCGGACGCCTCCTACTCCAGTTACGAGAAGCACCTGTGAGCACACGCACCTGCACCGATCCGGACGGCTCCGTCGCTGTCGTCGGCTACGCCGCCACCCCGTGGCTGCGGGCCGCGCAGACCACGACCAACGGCGTGGAGATGCTGATCCCGCTGTTCGCCGACGTCTTCGCCCAGACCGGCCTCACCAAGTCCGACATCGGATTCTGGTGCTCCGGGTCGTCGGACTACCTGGCAGGCAGGGCCTTCTCGTTCATCGCCGCGATCGACTCCATCGGCGCCGTGCCTCCGATCAACGAGTCGCACGTGGAGATGGACGCCGCGTGGGCGTTGTACGAGGCCTGGGTGAAGATCCGCACCGGCGAGATCGACACCGCCCTCGTCTACGGCTTCGGCAAGTCCTCCGCCGGCGTGCTGCGCCGCACGCTGACCATGCAGCTCGACCCGTACACCGTCGCGCCGCTGTGGCCCGATTCGGTGTCCGTCGCCGCGCTGCAGGCCCGTGCGGGCATCGACTCCGGCGCGTGGACCGAGGCCGACATGGCCGCGGTCGCCGCGCGCAGCCTCACCGACGCGACGGCGAACCCCGCGGCGCAGGTGTCGCGCACCGTCGACGCGGAGACGCTCCTGGGCGAGCCGCTGTGGGCGGATCCCCTGCGCCGGCACGACATCGCGCCCGTCACCGACGGTGCCGCCGTCGCTATCCTCGCCTCCGCCGAGCGCGCCCGCGAGATCCGGGAGAACCCCGCGTTCATCACCGGCCTCGAGCACCGGATCGACTCGCCCGCACTGGGCTCGCGCGACCTCACCCTGTCGCCGTCGACCACCGCCGCGGCCCGCGCCGCCGGAGCGGACGGCGTGCAGCTCGCCGAGCTCCATGCGCCCTTCACCCACCAGGAACTGATCCTGCGCAGGGCGATCGGTCTCGACGACGACGTACGGATCAACCCGTCCGGCGGTGCGCTCGTGGGGAATCCCATGTTCTCCGCGGGTCTCGCCCGGATCGGCGAGGCCGCCCGCGCCGTGTGGAACGGCGACGCGGAACGCGTCCTGGCGCACGCCACCGGCGGACACGCCCTGCAGCAGAACCTGATCGCCGTGATGGAGGCCAAGTGATGGGCAAGCCCACCGCAGTACTCGGAACGGGCCAGACCCGCCACCGCGCCAAGCGCACCGACGTCTCGATGGCCGGCATGATCCGCGAGGCCGTCGACGCAGCGCTGCTCGATTCCGGCACCACCATGGCCGACATCGACGCCATCGTGATCGGCAAGGCGCCCGACATGTTCGAGGGCGTCATGATGCCCGAGCTGTTCCTCGCCGACGCGCTGGGCGCCGTCGGCAAGCCGCTGCTGCGCGTGCACACCGCGGGCTCGGTCGGCGGGTCGACCGCCGCCGTCGCCGCCGCCCTGATCAAGTCGGGCGTGCACAAGCGGGTACTCACGGTGGCGTGGGAGAAGCAGTCGGAGTCGAACGCCATGTGGGCGCTGTCGATCCCGGTCCCGTTCACGGTGCCCGTCGGCGCCGGCGCCGGCGGCTACTTCGCCCCGCACGTCCGCTCCTACATCCGGCGCTCCGGCGCGCCCGACCACGTCGGCGCGATGGTGGCGGTCAAGGACCGGCGCAACGGCGCCCGGAATCCGCTGGCGCACCTGCACCAGCCCGACATCACCCTCGAATCCGTGCAGGCGTCCCAGATGCTCTGGGACCCCATCCGCTTCGACGAGACGTGCCCGTCGTCCGACGGCGCCTGCGCCATCGTACTCGGCGACGAGGAGGCCGCCGCGGCATCGGAGGCGGCCACCGGCAACCGCGTCGGCTGGGTGCTCGCGACCGCGATGCGCACCGAACCCCTCGCCTACGCGGGCCGCGAGCACGTCAGTCCTCGCGCAGGTCAGGACGCCGCAGCCGCGCTGTGGCGCGACGCCGGCATCACCGACCCGCTGCGCGAGGTCGACGCCGCCGAGATCTACGTGCCCTTCTCCTGGTTCGAGCCGATGTGGCTGGAGAACCTGGGGTTCGTCCCCGAGGGGCAGGGCTGGAAGCTCACGGAATCCGGGGGCACCGAGATCGGCGGGGAACTGCCCGTGAATCCGTCCGGCGGCGTGCTCTCCTCCAACCCGATCGGCGCGTCCGGCATGATCCGGTTCGCGGAGGCCGCGAAGCAGGTCATGGGGCGGGCCGGGGACTACCAGGTCGACGGTGCCCGCAAGGCACTCGGGCACGCCTACGGCGGCGGTTCACAGTACTTCTCGATGTGGCTGGTGGGCGCGGACAAGCCGCAGTAGCCGCAGAAAGTGAGCAGCGGCCATCACGACGCAACGGTAGCCACGAAGCCGCAGGCCACAAGGCCCCTCTCCCCAGATCGCGGGGCCCGAAAAGCGAGTTGTCTACGGCGCCTGCCGCGGTGACGCTGGAGGCATGGATGTCGAGAGATACGAACGTCGAATGCCGCTCGAGCTGCGCGAGCATCCGGTCTCCCCACCCGCCTCGGAGTGGTACCTCTGGCGCGGCCATGCGGTGCACGTCGCGCGGGCACCGAACCCTCAGGCCACCGCACGCCTTCTTGCGTTCCACGGCGCCGGAGGCAACGCCGGCATGCTCTGGCCGATGCTGGGTCGCCTAGCCGCACTCGGATCAGATGTGACCGCGATCGACCTTCCGCTCTACGGGGACACCGTGAGCCCACGCCCCCGGGCTGTGCGATACACGGACTGGGTGTCCTTGGCCGCGGACTTCGTCACCGACGAACGACGCGAGGATGCCCGGCCGATCGTGATCGTCGGTGCGAGCATGGGCGGAATGCTCGCCTACGAGACGGCACAGCGAACCGGTGAGATCGCGCACGTTGTGGCAACGTGCCTGCTGGACCCGCGCGATCCCGAGGCGATCGCGGCGGCCTCGCGTCTTCCTTGGATAGAACGTGTGCCCACCCACGTCCTCAGGGTTATCGGACGAGCCGCCGGCAGCCTCCGCGTTCCTGTTCGATGGTTCGCCGAGGCGCGCAGGATGAGCCGGGATCCCGCGCTGACGCGGGCCTGCCTGGGTGATTCACGCGGAGCCGGCGCCTCAGTTCCACTGGGCTATTTGACCGACTTCATGACCTTCGATCACTGGCGTCCCGAATCAGCGATCGGCACGCCGATCACCCTTGCGCATCCGGCCGCCGACGCGTGGACACCCTCCCGGCTCAGTATGCGTTTTCTCAATCGCATTGCGAGCACGACGCGTCATGTGCCGCTCGAGAACTGCGGCCATTTTCCGATCGAGCAGCCGGGTCTTTCTCAGTTCCTCGCGGTGGTCTCCGAAGCGCTCGACGACGCTGGAGCGTGAAGGTCGACCAGTCCGGCCACTACCCGGTGGAACGCGACCCGGTCGCCGGTCCTGAGGAAGACCCTGTGCAAGTACCCGTCCACACCGGTCAGGATCGCTGACACTGCTTGTTCCGGATCCGGCGCACCCCGGCTCGCCCTGACGAGATGAAACGAGATCTCTGGTAATACCGCCTGTTCAAGGAGTTCGCCCCGTCGCGCTGCGATCCCCGTTCGGGAGACAGCACGGTACATGAGAGCGTGGAGCGCACGACGGTCGTCGTGCAACTCGATGATCGCGTCAACGAGCGATGCCATCAGCTGCTCCAGGGGCGGCGGGTCCGCCCGGGCATCGTCGAGAATCGTTTGAACGGCCGCCGCTGCCTCGTCGACGTGCTTGGTCGCGAGCGCTTCGAGAAGCGCGGCCTTGTTCGCGAAGTACTGGTAGAGGCTGCCCACTGAATAACCCGCCCGCGCCGCGATGCGATTCGTCGTGGCCGACAATCCTTCGCGGTCGAACACCTGCGCAGCCGCTTCCAGGAGCACGTCCACCGTCTCCTGAGCCCGCTGCTGTCGCGGTGACCTCCGCATACGCCGAACCTACCGGGGCGGTCGCGGGCAGGCGAGCCCTGGCCTCGACCGCGAGCGGATGCGCGATTCCCAGTCGAGCACGCACTGCCCGTCGAGGACCTCAGCGCTCTTCGACACTTCCGGCCTCACCACATCGCAGCGTTCGCCCGGAGCGCGACGCCGCCCACGATCGCCGCGGTGACGACGGCCGCGGCGAATCCGGCCGGACCCGCGATCCCGCCGAGACGGTCGAGGGCGGCGCCCGCGCCGATGGGTCCCGCCACCGCGCCCACGTTGAGCGCGGCGGTGGCGTAGGAACCGGCCATCGTGGGTGCAGTCTCCGAAGCGGACCCGATCGAGAGCGCGATCAGAGTCCCGCCGACGGCGAATGCGAGGAGACCCGACAGGGGCACGATCGCCAGCAGGAGGAGCGGGTCCCGTCCGCCAGAAGCGAGAATCATCCACGCGCCCACCAGGAGCGGTGCTCCCGCAGCGAGGAGGGCTCGCGGTCGGGCGTCGGCGACGCGGCCGACGAGCGCGACGCCGGCGCACGCACCCGCCCCGAAGAGCATCAGCACCAGCGGAATCCACGCCGCCGACAGCACCTCCGCCACCGGGACCGCGAGGTAGGTCAGGACGCCGAAGGTGCCCGCGTTCACCAGCGCGGTGAGGACGAGCATCGTCGCCGTCCGGCCTTCGCGCAGTGCGACGAGTTCCGTTCGGAGTGAGCGACGCCCGCTGTCGACGGGGTCGAGGTGAGCCGCACCGAGGATCGCGAGGAAGGGCGGCACGCACAGCACCGCGACCGCCCAGAACAGCGCGCGCCACCCCGCCGCGTCGCCCACGACTGCGCCTGCCGGAACGCCCGCGACCATGGCGACGGTGGTCCCCGCGAGCAGCATCGACAGCGCCCGCGCCCGACGGTCGGGGCCGACCACCGCGGCCGCCACGGTGAACGCGACGGCGAGGAAGCCCGCATTGGCGAAGGCGGCCACCACGCGGGTCCCGAGCAGCACCGGGAGGGACGCGGTCAGCGCGCCGACGACGTGCGCCGCCGCGAACAGCGCGAGGAAGCCGAGCAGGGCCGAGCGGGGCGCCCACCGTCGGGCGAGGGCTGCGGTGACCGGGGCACCGACGACCATCCCGACCGCGAACGCGGAGACGAGGCTTCCCGCGGCGGACGGGGCGACGGCGAGGTCGTCGGCGAGGGCCGGCAACACGCCGGCGAGCATGAATTCGGAGGTACCCATCGCGAAGACGGCGAGGGCGAGGAACAGGACGAGTCGAGGCACGAAGCACTCCTGGGACGACGGAAACGTGGGATCGTCTCCGGTCGCCGCGGCCGACTCGGGCCCGCGGATCAGCGCACGACGGCGCGGTTCTGCACGGGGTCGGCGGCGGGACCGGCGACCCCTTCCTCATGCGATTCCGGTGTGCTCACCCGACCACGCTAACCGCCACGACCGTCCCGGGGCCACCGGGTTTCCGGCTCGCACCACCACGACGAAGCCCCCGGGAGAATCCCGGGGGCCTCGTCAGTGAGTTCGCCGACTACTCGTAGGCGACCTTCCAGTGCTTGATGCCGTTGAGCCAGCCCGACCGCAGGCGCTGCGGGGGCTCGAGTTCGCGCAGGTTCGGCATGACGTCCGCGATGGCCTTGAACATCAGGTCCATCTCGAGGCGGGCGAGGTTCGCGCCCACGCAGTGGTGGGTGCCGGAGCCGCCGAAGCCGACGTGCGGGTTCGGGTCGCGCAGGATGTTGAAGGTGTAGGGATCCTCGAAGGCGTCCTCGTCGAAGTTGGCCGAGGCGTAGAACAGCGCGACGCGCTGGCCCTTCTTGATCGTCTGCTCGCCGAGCTGGACGTTCTCGAGCGCGGTCCGCTGGAACACCGAGACGGGCGTCGCCCAGCGCACGATCTCGTCGGGCGCGGTGCGCGGCCGCTGCTCCTTGTAGATCTCCCACTGGTCGGGATGGTCGACGAAGGCCTTCATGCCGTGGCTGATGGCGTTGCGGGTGGTCTCGTTGCCTGCGACCGCGAGCAGTAGCACGAAGAACGCGAACTCATCACTGCCGAGCCCGTCGCCGTCGATGTCCGCCTGCACCAGCGTGGTCACGATGTCGTCCATCGGACACTTGCGGCGCTCCTCCGCGAGGTTCCACGAGTAGCCGGTGAACTCGGTCATGGCGGTGAGGTAGTCGCCCTCGAACTCGGGGTCGTCGTAGGCCATCATCGAGTTGGACCAGTCGAAGAGCTTCTTGCGGTCCTCCTGCGGCACGCCCAGGAGCTCGGCGATCGCCTGCAGCGGGAGCTCGCTGGCGACCTGCTCGACGAAGTCACCGCCGCCGGCCTTGCGGGCCTCGTGCACGATCTGCTCGGCCCGCTCCGCGAGCGCGTCGTGCAGGGACTGCACCGCCTTCGGCGTGAAACCGCGCGAGATGATGCGCCGCGTCTTGGTGTGCTGCGGCGGATCCATGTTGAGCAGCAGCATCCGCTGCATGTCGATCTGCTCGCGCTCGATCTCCGGACCGAACCGGACGATCGCTCCGTTCTCCCAGTTCGAGTACTGCTTCGGGTTCCGCGAGATGGCCTTGATGTCCTCCAGCTTGGACACCACCCAGAAGCCACCGTCGTCGAACCCGGTGGTGCCGGGCGGGATGTCCTGCCACCAGACCGGTGCCGATCGCCGCAGCTCGGCGAACTCGGCCTCGGGCCGCCGCTCCGACCACAGGTCGGGGCTGGTGAAATCGAACCCCGCGGGGAAGTGCACGCTCACGCCGCCTCCTCAAGCGTCTCCACCCGGACTCTGGCCAGGCGTATCTGAAACATGTTCTACTCATTGAAGCACAGACGGTCCGCTCGTGAGCTAGATTGCGAAGGACGCTGGTTGCACAGCAGTTACACAGGGACGAACCAGTCGCGGCGCCACCGCATGAGGCTCGACAGAGCCGGAGATCGGCGCCACAATCGAGAACGTGCTCTACCCAATCGGGCGAGCCGAGAATGTGAGGAACGATCGATATGGGCATCCCCGTCATCGTCGACGCCGTCCGCAGCCCCATCGGCAAGCGGGGCGGCTGGCTGAGCGGACTGCACCCCGCCGAACTCCTCGGCGGCACCGTCACCGCACTCCTCGAGCACGCCGGCGTCGATCCGGCACAGGTCGAGCAGATCATCGGCGGCAACGTCACCCAGGCCGGCGAGCAGGCCGGCAACATCACGCGCACGGCCTGGCTCAACGCCGGCCTGCCCGAGCTGACCGGCGCCACGACGATCGACGCGCAGTGCGGGTCCGCGCAGCAGGCCACGGGCCTGATCGCGGGCCTCATCGCGACCGACGCGATCGAGGTCGGCGTCTCGTGCGGCGTCGAATCCATGAGCCGCATCCCGCTGGGCGCGAACCGGCCGGAGGGCCTCGGCACCTCCCGGCCCCCGTCGTGGACCATCGACATGCCCAACCAGTTCCTCGCCGCAGAGCGGATCGCCGAGCGCCGCGGCCTCACCCGCGAGGACATCGACGCCTTCGGCCTCGCCTCCCAGCGCAAGGCCCTGCAGGCCTGGCAGGAGGGTCGGTTCGACCGCGAGGTCGTCTCGCTCAAGGCGCCCGCCATGGCCGACGGTGCGCCCACCGGCGAGACAATCGAGGTCTCCCGCGACCAGGGCCCGCGCGAGAGCACCGCGGAGGGGCTCGCCAAGCTCAAGCCCATGCTCGACGGGGGCAGGCACACCGCGGGAACCTCCTCCCAGGTCTCCGACGGTGCCGCCGCCGTTCTGCTCATGGACTCCGACCGCGCTGCCGCGCTCGGCCTGACCCCGCGCGCCCGGATCGTCTCGCAGGCCCTCGTCGGCGGAGAGCCGTACTACCACCTCGACGGCCCGATCCGCGCCACCGAGCGCGTGCTCGAGCGCTCCGGCCGCTCGCTGAGCGACATCGACCTGTTCGAGGTCAACGAGGCCTTCGCCTCCGTCGTCCTGTCCTGGCAGCAGGTCATCGGCCCCGACCCGGACAAGGTCAACGTCAACGGCGGCGCCATCGCGCTCGGCCATCCGGTGGGCTCCACCGGCGCGCGCCTCATCACCACCGCGCTGCACGAGCTGGAGCGCCGCGACGCGTCGACGGCCCTCATCGCGATGTGCTGCGGCGGCGCGATGGCGACCGGCACCATCATCGAGCGGATCTGAGCCGATGCGCGTAGCAGTCACCGGCGCGGCCGGATTCGTGGGCGGGAACCTCCTGCAGCAGCTCGTCGAGCAGGGGCACGAGGTCGTCGCGATCGACCGCACCAGCTCGCCGCACGCTCCGGAGGGCGTGCGCTGGGTGCAGGCCAGCGTGCTCGAGCCCACGGAGATGCGTGCGGCGTTCGAGGGCGTGGAGGTGGTCTACCACCTGGTCGCCATGATCACCCTGCGGATGCAGGACGAGGCCGCGTGGCGCCTGAACACGGAGGGTGTGCGCGTTGTCGCGCGCGCGGCGCTGGACGCGGGCGTGCGGAAGATGGTGCACCTGAGCTCCATCCACGCCTTCGACCAGGATCTCGTCGACGTCATCGACGAGACGGCGCCGCGGTCCGAGCGCCCCGAGATCCCCGTCTACGACCGGTCCAAGTGGGCGGGCGAGCAGGAGCTCCGCAAGGTCATCGACGACGGCCTGGACGCCACCGTCTGCAACCCCACCGGTGTGTGGGGGCCCGCCGATCACGGTGCCGCGCTCTCGCGCCTGAACCGCCTCGCGCACACCGCGGCCCGCGGCCGGATGCCCGCCTTCGTCTCCAAGGCCGGCTTCGACCTGGTCGACGTGCGCGACGTGGCGACGGGCGTGATGCTCGCGGCCGAGAAGGGCCGCACGGGCGAGAACTACCTCCTGGGCGGCGAATTCGCGCCGATCATCGATGCGATGCGGCTCTCGGCGCAGGCCGCCGGCAAGTCCGGGCCGAGGGTCGCGGTGCCGATCGGGGCGCTCGCCGCGATCATGCCCGTCCTGGAGCCGATCAACGCCCGGCTCGGGTCGGACGTGCTGTCCAAGGCGGCCCTCGGCCCGCTCTTCGCGTCGCCGCTGGTCGATATCAGCAAGGCCCGCAACGAACTCGGCTACGCACCGCGCACGATGGCGACCACCGCCACCGAATTGGTGCGGTTCTTCGCGGAGTCCGGCCGGCTCGACTGACCCCACAGACTCGGCACACCCCCTCGCCGAGACGCGGCCGGCCGCGCGGAGATCCCCTCCCGCGCGGCCGGCATCGTCGTTTCCGGGGCTCAGGCCCCGTACACGGGCTCCGGCGCCGGCCCCTCGGCGATCAGCTCGCGCACGACGGTACCCAGCTCCGACGGCGCCCAACGGGCGCCCTTGTCGCGCTGCGGGCCGTGCCGCCAGGCCTGCGCGACGGACACCTTGCCGCCCTCGACCTCGAACACCCGGCCCGTGACATCGGCGGACTCGACGCTGCCGAGCCACACCACCAGCGGCGAGATGTTCTCGGGCGCCATCGCGTCGAAACCGCCCTCGGGCGCGGCCATGTCGTCGGCGAAGGTCACCTCGGTCATGCGGGTGCGCGCGGCGGGCGCGATCGCGTTGACGGTGATGCCGTAGCGCCCCATCTCGGCGGCGGCCTGGATCGTCATCTCGGCGATGCCCGCCTTGGCGGCGGCGTAGTTGCCCTGGCCCACACTGCCGAGCAGGCCGGCGCCGGAACTGGTGTTGATCACCCGGGCGTCGGGCTGCCGCCCCGCCTTGGACTCGTCGCGCCAGTAGCCCGCCGCGTGGCGCAGCATGGCGAAGTGCCCCTTGAGGTGCACCCGGGTCACCGCGTCCCACTCCGCCTCGGACATGTTCACCAGCATCCGGTCGCGGAGGAAGCCCGCGTTGTTCACCAGCACGTCCAGCCGGCCGAACTCGTCGATCGCGCTGCGCACCAGCGCCTGCGCGCCGTCCCAGTCCGCGACGTCGGAAGCGTTCGCGATCGCGCGGCCGCCCGCGGCACGGATCTCATCCACGACCTGCTGGGCGGGGCCCGACGAGGCGTCCGCGCCGTCGAGCCCGACGCCGTAGTCGTTGACCACCACGGCCGCGCCCTCCGCGGCGTAGGCGAGCGCGTGTGCGCGGCCGATGCCGCGGCCCGCGCCGGTGACGATGACGACACGACCGTCGACGATTCCTGTCATTGTTCTTCTCCTCGTTCGTGGTTCGGATCTACCGCGCGTCGCGCTCGGCGTTCGCCGCGGCCAGGAAAGCGGGGCGCTCGCCGCCGCCGTGGACGAGCAGTGTCGCGCCGGTGACGTAGGACGCGAGCGCCGAAGCCAGGAAGGCGGCGCACGCCCCCACCTCCTCGGGGTCGGCGAGCCGGCCCAGGGGCACGGTTGCGCCGATCGCCGCGATCCCGGCGTCGTCGCCGTAATGCTGCTCGGCCGCCTCGGTGCGCACCATGCCCACGTCGAGCGCGTTCACCCGCACGGCGGGCGCCCACTCCACCGCGAGGCTCGCGGTGAGGGAGTCGAGACCGGCCTTCGCCGCCCCGTAGGCGGCGGTGCCGGGCGACGGGCGCGTGGCGCTGACGCTCGAGACGTTGACGATCGCCCCGCTGCCGGCCTCCTGCATCACCGCGTTCGCTCGCTGCGCGACCAGCAACGGGGACAGCAGATTGAGCCCGACGACCTTCTCGTGGAACCGGGGCGACGCCGTGGCCGCGTCCGAGAAGGGCGCTCCCCCGGCGTTGTTGACGAGCACGTCGAGCCGGCCGTGCCGCTCGACGATGCCCGCGATCAGGGCGTCGACCTGCTCGGGCTCGCGGACGTCGGCGGCCACGAATTCGGCGACGGCACCGTCGGCCTCGACCGGGCTCTCGGGTTCCCTGCGTGCGCACACCACCACCGTGGCGCCCTGCCGGAGGAAGACACGGGCGATGCCCGCGCCGATCCCCCGGACGCCGCCGGTGACCAGCACCACCGCGCCGTCGAGTCCGAGATCGCGCCCCGCAGGTGCGTTCGCCACAAGATTCACCACTTCCCATTCCGGTCGGCCGGGCTTCGGTGGTAGCGTACCAAGCAATTGCTAGGTTTAGATCACGTTCTACCTGCCTACCTCGAAGGAGTCGGTGTGCCTTCACCGATCACGACCACCGTCGACGAGCCCGGGATCCACACGATCACCGTCGACGCACCCCCCGTCAACGCCCTCACCGTGCAGGGCTGGTTCGACCTCGCGAGCGCCATCACCGAGGCCGGACGCGACCCGTCGTGCCACGTCGTGGTGGTCCGCGCGGAGGGCCGCGGCTTCAACGCCGGCGTCGACATCAAGGAGATCGACGCGGCGCAGGCCGCCGGCGACGGCTACGGCGCCCTCATCGGTGCGAACCAGGGCTGCGCCGCGGCCTTCTCCGCGGTCTACGACTGCGCGGTGCCCGTGATCATCGCCGTGAACGGCTTCTGCCTCGGCGGCGGCATCGGCCTCGTCGGCAACGCGGATGTCGTGGTCGCCTCCGACGATGCGACCTTCGGCCTGCCCGAGGTGGACCGCGGCGCGCTCGGCGCCGCGACGCACCTCGCCCGGCTCGTGCCGCAGCACCTGATGCGCACCCTGTACTTCACCGCCGGGACGATCACCGCCCAGCAGCTACATCATTTCGGCTCGGTGTACCGCGTGGTGCCCCGCGCCGAGCTCGACGGCGCCGCCCTCGAGGTGGCACGGGCCATCGCCGCCAAGGACACCCGCGTGATCCGCAAGGCGAAGGAGGCGATCAACGGGATCGACCCGGTGAACGTCCACACCAGCTACCGGTTCGAGCAGGGCTTCACCTTCGAACTCAATCTCGCGGGCTACTCGGACGAGCACCGCCGCGAGTTCGTCTCCACCGGCCGCACGGTCGGCGAGGCGTCCAGCGCCGGGAGCGAAGCGAGCGGGCGACCTGTTTCCGACGACGCAGCACAGGAGAACGCATGACCGACAAGACCATGACCGCCGAGCAGGTGGTCGCCGAACTCGAGGACGGCATGACGCTCGGCATCGGCGGCTGGGGCTCGCGGCGCAAGCCGATGGCCCTGGTGCGCGCGATCCTGCGCTCCGACCTCAAGGACCTGACCGTGGTGTCCTACGGCGGGCCCGACGTGGGCCTGCTCGCGGCGGCGGGGAAGATCCGGAAGCTGGTGTTCGGCTTCGTCACCCTCGATACGGTGCCCATCGACCCGAACTTCGCGCGCGCCCGGCAGTCCGGCGCGATCGAGGTCGCCGAGTGGGACGAGGGCATGTTCGCCGCCGGCCTCAAGGCGGCGGTGCAGCGCCTGCCCTTCCTGCCGATCCGCGCCGGCCTCGGCTCGTCGGTCATGGACGTCAATCCGGACCTGCGCACCATCGTCTCCCCCTACGCCGACGGCGAAGAGCTGGTGGCGGTTCCGGCATTGCGGCTCGACGCCGCACTCGTGCACATGAACCGCGCCGATGCCCGGGGGAACGCCCAGTACCTGGGCCCCGACCCGTACTTCGACGACGACTTCGCGCTCGCCGCCGACCGTTGCTACGTCTCGTGCGAGCGGATCGTGACCACCGAGGAGCTGGTGGCCGGCGGGCCCGTGCAGTCGCTGATCATCAACCGCAGCGCCGTGGCCGGCGTGGTGGAGACGCCGAACGGCGCGCACTTCACCACCGCCGCCCCCGATTACGGGCGGGACGAGAAGTTCCAGCGGCACTACGCCGCCAGCGCCAAGGATCCCGCCGCGTGGGCCGCGTTCGAGCAGCGCTTCCTCTCCGGCGACGAGGCGCACTACCAGGCTGAAGTGGCCGCGTGGGCGGCGGAGGAGACGACCAAATGACCGACATCACCCGCGCCGAGGTGTGCGTGACCGCGATCGCCGACCTGTTCCGCGGCGACGGCGAGATCACCGCCAGCCCGATGGGCCTGATCCCGTCTCTGGGTGGGCGCCTCGCCCGATTGACCTTCGCCCCCGACCTTCTGCTCTCCGACGGCGAGGCCTACCTCGTCGCCGACGCGGCGAACCCGTCCGCCGGCATCGAGGGCTGGCAGCCCTTCAAGAAGGTGCTCGACGTGGTGGTCCCGAACGGTAAGCGCCACGTCATCATGGGCGCCAGCCAGATCGACCGGTACGGCAACCAGAACATCTCCGCGATCGGCGAGCACCGGGCACCGTCGCGCCAGTTGCTGGGCGTGCGCGGCGGACCCGGCAACACCGTGAACAACCGGACCTCGTACTGGATTCCGAAGCACTCGACGCGCGTCTTCGTGGACGCCGTCGACGTCGTCAGCGGCGTGGGCTACGACCGCGCCCGGGCGGCCGGGCCATCGGCATCGCGGTTCCACGACATCCACCGCGTGGTCACAGATCTCGCCGTCCTCGGCTTCGGTGACGACGGTGCGATGACGCTGCTGTCGGTGCATCCGGGCGTCACGGAGGACCAGGTGCGCGAGGCCACGGGCTTCGCGCTGGCCGGCTCCGACGTGCCGGAGACCAGGGTGCCCACCGCCGAGGAGCTCGACCTCATCCGCACCGTGGTGGACCCGAAGGACCTGCGCAGCAAGGAGGTCCCGGCATGACGCTGCGGACCCCGTTCACCGAGCTGGTCGGCGTCGAGCACCCCGT
Organism: Tsukamurella sp. USMM236; assembly: GCF_037148755.1. Lineage (NCBI taxonomy): Bacteria > Bacillati > Actinomycetota > Actinomycetes > Mycobacteriales > Tsukamurellaceae > Tsukamurella > Tsukamurella sp. USMM236. The sequence continues at coordinate 273,851 of NZ_JBBCSS010000003.1, read as the reverse complement.
CGTCCAGACCGGCATGGGCTGGGTCTCCGGGGCCCACCTGACCGCGGCCACCGCGAACGCCGGCGGGCTGGGGATCCTCGCCTCCGCGACGATGACCTACCCCGAGCTCGAGTCCGCGATCCTCAAGACCAAGGAACGCACCGACAAGCCCTTCGGCGTCAACCTGCGCGCGGACGCGGAGGACGCGCAGCAGCGCGTGGATCTCCTCATCCGCGAGGGGGTCAGGGTGGCCTCGTTCGCGCTCGCGCCGAAGCGGGACATGATCGCGAAGCTCAAGGACGCCGGGCTCGTCGTGATCCCGTCGGTGGGCGCGGCGCGACACGCGGAGAAGGTGGCTTCCTGGGGCGCCGACGCCGTGGTCGTGCAGGGCGGCGAGGGCGGCGGCCACACCGGTGGCGTCGCCACCACGCTGCTCCTGCCGTCGGTCCTCGATGCCGTGGACACCCCGGTGGTCGCCGCCGGCGGCTTCTTCGACGGCCGCGGCCTCGCCGCGGCGCTCGCGTACGGTGCGTCCGGCGTCGCCATGGGCACCCGCTTCCTGCTCACCCGGGACAGCCGGGTCCCCGAGTCCGTCAAGGCCGAGTACCTGCAGCGCGGGCTCGGCGACACCGTGGTCACCACCAAGGTCGACGGGATGCCGCACCGGGTCCTGCGCACCGCGCTGGTGGACGCGCTCGAGCGCTCGCACGGCGTGGCGACGCTCGCGCATGCCGCCCTGAACACCGTCCGCTTCCAGGCGCTGACCGGCGTCTCCTGGAAGGGCCTGGTCGGCGAGGGGCTCGCGATGAAGAAGAGCGGCGACCGCTCGTGGAGCCAGCTCATGATGTCGGCGAACACGCCGATGCTGTTGCGCGCCGGCCTCGTCGAGGGCAACACCGACGCCGGGGTCCTCGCCTCGGGCCAGGTGGCCGGGATCATCGACGATCTCCCGACGGTGGCCGACCTCATCGAGCGCATCGTCGCCGACGCGGAGTCGCGGCTCGACGAGCTCGCGCGACTGCGCGCCTGATCCCGCCCCGGCCGCAGCGACGCGGCCGGGGAACGGAACCCGGGCCGGCGGCGGATTCTGCGGAGGACCCCCGCCGCCGGCCCGGTCTCGACATCAGGCGAAGCGCATGACCTCGCTGTAGACGGTCTTGGAGTCGTCGAAGGTCCGCGACGAGACCTTGAGCGTCGCGTACGCGACCGCGTCGACGCTGCCGATGCAGCCCTCGATGCTCACCCGCTTCTCCCCGAACCGCACGCCGAACGTCTCCCCGGCCTTCGGCTTGTCGATATCCTTGGTGCCCACCGGCAGGTAGACGATCGCGCCCGGCGCGGTCTTGATGACCTGGTTCTGGGTCAGGCCCAGCGACCCGCCGACACCGACGAGGGCCGCGCCCGCCGCCGGGATACTGCCCGCGAGTGCGCCCGCGGCGCCGATGGTCTGATTGCTCCCGATCCACGACTCGAAGCCGCCGTCCTTGACGCCGCACGCGACGACGTACCCGACCTCGACGGACGCGGCATCGGAACTGCCCGCCTGGATCGTGCCCTCCGCCTTGCCGTCCACGTACGCGAGCCGCGACTTGTTGTCGCCCGCGAGCGGCGGGAACAGCTTCGCCTTCAGATCCTTCAGGGCGATCTTCGCGCGCAGCCCCTCCGGCGAGCTCAGGCTCTGGGTCGCGCCCTTCACCGGCCCGGACGGGTTCTGCGGGGTGATCTGGGCTGCGGCCTGGCCGGCGACGGCCGCCGACATCATCGCGGTCACCGTGACGGCCCCCGCTGCGACGACGCTGAAACGTCTCACTCTTCGACTCCTTCGTGTCCACTCGTTCGAGATGACTCACCGAAGCACGCCGTCGAACTATTCACCAACACGAATCTTTACTATCGCCGCCGCTTGCGACAGAAGTCGGCGGCCCGCGGCCGTTCTGCAACAATCTTCACGCGCTCGACACCGGAACCGCCATCTCGCCATGAACGGCCTGTCCTGTGCGAATCAGGCAGCCTTTCGAGAACATCCGTTCACTTGGCGTCAGGGTCGCTTCTCCGCCGGAATCCATCCGAGCAACCTCGGGCGACCACCCCGTCGAACCATGACATCGCGTAGCAAAGGGGAACATGGGTATAGTCACTTTGCTATCTCGCACTGATCGAGGAGGTTGCCCAGTGCAGATCCTGTACCTCACGCCGACACCCGGGGACCGAGTTCGGCGAGGCGGTGACTCCCTTCGCGCACTCGGGCATCAGGTCACGGAATCGGCGCTGGCATCGCCGCTCCCCGCACCCGCCCTCGCGGCCACGGATGCCGTCATCGTCGCCGCGGACGGCGCGGCGGGGACCGACGCGTGCCGCGATGTCCGGCGCGCGACGGGCGTCCCCCTACTCGTCCTCGCCTCCCGGCACGACGAGGTCGACACCGTCGCCGACCTCGCCGTCGGCGCGGACGACGTGGTCGCGCTGCCGGTCACCGGCCGGGAGATCGACGCGCGGCTCCGAGCGATCCTGCGCCGTTCGCGGACGGCCGGCGCCGTCTGCTCACTCAGTTGCGATACGCACGAGGGGTCCGGTTCGGAGATCGTGGTCGAGCCCAGCGGGCTCCGCATCGACGTCCGCCGGCAGACCGTCAGCCGGGACGGGCAGCCGATCCCGCTCACCGCCACCGAGTTCCGACTGCTGATCGCGCTCGCCGAGCGGCGCGGCGTGCCCCAGTCGCGCGAATCGCTCCTGACGCTCGCGGGGGGGCACGGCTTCCACGGCAAGTCGCGGATCGTGGACAACGCGGTCCAACGCCTGCGCGGGAAGATCGACACCCCGGGGTGGTGCCATGTGCACAGCGTGCGCGGGTTCGGCTACGTGCTCCGCTAGATCCGTTCGATGATGGTGACGTTGGCGGTGCCACCGCCCTCGCACATCGTCTGCAGGCCGTACCGGCCGCCGCGGCGCTCGAGCTCGTGCAACAGCGTGGTCATCAGCTTCGCCCCGGTGGCGCCCAGCGGGTGCCCCAGAGCGATCCCACCGCCGTTGACGTTCACCTTGTCGTGCGGGATGCCCAGCTCGTCCATCCAGGCCAGCGGCACGGAGGCGAAGGCCTCGTTGCACTCGAAGAGGTCGATGTCGGCGACGGTCAGCCCCGTCTTCTGCAGTGCGTACTGCGTGGCGGGGATCGGGCCCGTGAGCATCCACACCGGGTCCGCGGCGCGCACCGAGATGTGGTGGATCCGCGCCCGGGGCCGCAGGCCGTGGCGCTGGACGAAGTCGGCGGAGGCCACCATGACGGCGGCCGCGCCGTCGGCGATCTGGCTGGCGACGGCGGCCGTGATCGCCGATCCCTCCGCGAGCGGGGCGAGACCGGCCATCTTCTCCAGCGTGGTCCCCCGACGGGGCGTCTCATCGATGGCGAAGTCCCCGACGGGGGCGATCTCCGCCTCGAACCGGCCCGCGTCGGTAGCGGCGATGGCACGCTCGTGGCTGGCGAGCGCGAACTCCTCCATCCGGGTGCGGGAGACGCCCCACTTCGTGGCGATCATGTCGGCGCTGGTGAACTGCGAGACCTCGACGTCGCCGTAGCGCTCGCGCCAGCCGACCGAGCCGGAGAACGGATCGTCGAACCCGTACTCGCGGCCCGCGAGCATCGCCGCACTGATCGGGATCGCGCTCATGTTCTGCACACCGGCGGCCACGACGGCGTCCGCGGTGCCGGAGAGGATCGCCTGCGCCGCGAAGTGGACGGACTGCTGGCTCGAGCCGCACTGCCGGTCGACCGTGACCCCGGGGACGTGCTCCGGCAAGCCGGCGGCGAGCCAGGACGTGCGGGCGATGTTGCCGGACTGCGGGCCGATGGTGTCGCAGCAGCCCATGATCACGTCGTCGACGAGCTGCGGGTCGACGCCGGAGCGCAGCACGGAGGCGCGCAGCACGTGTGCGCCGAGGTCGGCGGAGTGCACCGTCGACAGGGAACCGCCGCGCTTGCCGGACGGGGTGCGCACCGCGTCCAGGATGTAGGCGCCGGGGGCGAGATCGGTCATGACTGCTCCTTGTCAGGGCTGGCGATCCCGTGCTCCAGGATCGTGAGGTACTGGTCGGCGACCGCGCCCACGGACAGCTGCCCGCCGGGTCGGTACCAGCGGACCGCGACCCAGACGGTGTCGCGGAGGAAGCGGTAGGTGACGTCGACGTCGAGATCCGCTCGGAAGTCACCGGATTCGATACCACGCGTGATGATGCCGCGCCACATGGAGCGGAACTCCTGCAGGAAGTCGGCGATGTACGCGAAGCGCTCCTGCTGCGCGAGGCCGCGCGCCTCCGCCTGGTAGATCGCCACGGCGTCGGGACTCGCGTCGATCGCCGCGAAGGAGGCGATGACGCAGCCGCGCAGCTGGTCCCGCGGGGCCAGGGTGGTCGCCAGCACGGCGCGGTACTCGCCGAAGAGGCGGTCGAGGAAGTCCCGGAGGATCTCGTCGAGCATCGACTCCTTGGAGTCGAAGTGGTGGTACAGGCTCCCCGAGAGGATCCCCGCGGCGTCGGCGATGTCGCGCACGGTCGTCGCGCGGTAGCCGTTCTCCGCGAACAGCTTCGCGCTCAGGGACAGGACCTCCGCGCGGCGCGCGGACGGGTCCGGCTTAGGCATGCTGACTGCTCACCGAGACCACCTCGAGGGGCATGGAGGGAGGACACGGACTACGCATGCTGACTGCTCACCGAGACCACCTCGCCGGTCATATAAGAACTGTAATCGGAGGCGAGGAAGACGATCACGTTCGCGACCTCCCAGGGCTCGGCGGCGCGCCCGAAGACCTCGCGGCGAGAGAGCTCGTCGAGCAGCTCGTCGGAGGTGACCTTCGCGAGGAAGGCGTGCATCGCGATGCTGGGCGAGACGGCGTTGATCCGGACGCCGTGCGGCGCCGCGTCGACCGCGGAGCAGCGGGTCAGAGCCATCACGCCCGCCTTCGCGGCGGCGTAGTGCGCCTGCTCGGCCTGCGCGCGCCAGCCGATCACGGAGGCGTTGTTGACGATGACCCCGCCCCCGCCCTGCGCGATGAACCGGTTGATGGCGGCGCGGGTGGCGCGGAAGGTGCCGGTGAGGGTCACGTCGAGCACGCGCGACCACTGCTCGTCGGTCATGTCCTGCACGGCGACGCTGCCGCCGAGGCCGGCGTTGTTGACCAGCACGTCGATCCGGCCGTAGCGCTCGGCGGCACCGTCGAGCAGGGCCTGCACCTGCTCCTCGACAGTGACGTCGCAGGTGATCGCGTGCACCCGGTCGCCGAACTCGGCGGCGAGCTCGTCGCGCTTCTCGCCCAGTCGCCGCTCGTGCCAGTCGGAGATGACGACGCGGGCGCCCTCCTCGAGGCAGCGCCGCGCGGTCGCGGAGCCGATGCCGGTGCCGGCGGCCGCGGTGACGACGACGACCTTGTCCTCGACGAGGTTGCGTCCCTGGGGGTACGGGGGTGCGGGGATGGCACTCACGGGCGGGCCTCTCTCGGCAGGCCGAGCACGCGCTCGGCGATGATGTTGCGCTGGATCTCGTTGGAGCCGCCGTAGATCGTGTCGGCTCGGGTGAACAGGTAGAGGCGCTGCCAGTCGTCGAGCTCGGGGTCGGCGAGCAGTCCGGCGGCGCCGCGCACCGTCATCGCGATCTCGCCGAGCCGGCGGTGCCAGTTGGCCCACAGCAGTTTCGCGACCTCGGCGGTGCCGGTCTCGGCGGAGCCGAGCGTGCGGAGGGCGTGCGCCCGCATCACGTCGAGCTCGGTCCACGCGCGACGCAGGGCGTCGGCGACCTCGGGGCGGTCGGCCGCGCCGGTGTCGAGGGCGAGGTCGGTGAGGGTCTGCAGCTCGCGGCGGAAGCCGATCTGCTGGCCCAGGGTGGCAACGCCGCGCTCGAAGGCGAGCGTCCCCATGGCGACCCGCCAGCCCTCGCCGGGCTCGCCGACCACGTTGGCGGCGGCGGTGCGGGCACCGTCGAAGAAGACCTCGTTGAACTCCGAGGTGCCGGTGAGCTGGACGATCGGCCGGACCTCGACGCCCGGCTGGTCCATCGGGACGAGCAGGTAGGACAGGCCCTTGTGGCGGGCGGAGCCGGGCTCGGTGCGGGCGACCACGAAGCACCAGTCGGCGACGTGCGCGAGGGAGGTCCAGACCTTCTGTCCGGAGATGACCCATTCGTCGCCCTCGAGGCGCGCCGTGGTGCTGACGTTCGCCAGGTCGGAGCCGGCGCCGGGCTCGGAGTAGCCCTGGCACCACAGCTCGCGGACGTCGCGGATGGCGGGCAGGAAGCGCGCCTTCTGCTCGTCGGAGCCGAAGGCGATGAGCGTGGGCCCCAGGAGCTCCTGGCCGAGGTGCGAGACCTTGGCGGGCGCGCCGGCGCGGGCGTACTCCTCGTGGAAGATCACCTGCTGCGCGATGCTGGCCCCGCCGCCGCCGTTCTCGGCCGGCCAGCCGATGCAGTTCAGCCCGGCGGCGGCCAGGTGGCGTTCCCAGGCGACGCGCTCGTCGAAGAACTCGTGCTCGCGCCCCGGGCCGCCCGCGCCGCGGAGTCCGGCGAACTCGCCGGACAGGTTGGTCGCGAGCCAGTCGCGGATCCGCGCCCGGAATTCCGCGTCCGTCTCGCCGCTCGCCGTGGCCACGGCACTCCCTTCGCCATTCCACCAAGCAATTGCTTGGTGGAATCAGGTTACACAGACTCGACTCGCACTGTAACGTGTTCTACCAAGCACTTGCTAGGCAGAAGGGTTTGCGCATGTCACGCACCATCGCAGCGGCGCTGCGCGACGCCGCGGAGCGCTTCGGCGAGCACACCGCCGTGGTCGACGGAGACCTGCGGATCAGCTACGCGGATCTGCACCGTCGCGCCCGCGACGTCGCCCGGGCGTTCCTCGCGGAGGGGATCCGACGGGGCGACCGCGTCGCCGTCTGCGCGCCGAACGGACACGAGTGGATCGAGGCGGCGCTCGGCGCCGCGTACATCGGCGCCGTCCTGGTCCCCGTCAACACCCGCTACACGGGTCCGGAGATCGTCGACCTGCTGGTGCGCACGCGGGCACGGGGCCTCGTCGTGGCGGGCCCGTTCCTCGGAGTGGACCGGCTCGAGCTCGTCATCGCGACCGCCGGCGGCCTCCCCGGCGACATCGCCGCCGTCCTCCGCCTGCCGGAGTGGGACGGTGTCGCGGCACGGGGTGCACGGATCGCCGACACCGAGCTCGACGGTGCCGCCGCCGCGGTCACACCCGACGACCCGTCGGACATCTTCTTCACCTCCGGCACCTCCGGCCGCAGCAAGGGCGCGATGAGCACCCACGCGCAGACCCTGGCGAACGCCGCGAACTGGGCGGAACTGGTGGGCGTCACGGAGGCGGACCGCTACCTCATCGCGAGCCCGTTCTTCCACATCTTCGGCTACAAGGCCGGGGTGCTCGCCGCGCTCCAGTTCGGCGCGACCATCTACCCGGCGCAGACCTTCGACGTCACGGCGGCCTTCGATCTCATCCAGCGGGAACGGATCTCGATCCTGCCCGGCGTGCCCACCGTGCACCAGATGCTGCTCGACCACCCGGATCGCGCGCAATACGACCTGTCGAGCCTGCGCGCCGCCACCACCGGCGCGGCCACGATCCCCGTCGTCCTGATCGAGCGCATGCGCGCCGAACTGTACGAGCGCGTGCTCACCGCCTACGGCCTCTCGGAGGCCCCCGTCGTGACGATGTGCCGGGCGGACGACGGCCCGGAGGTGATCGCCACGACCTCCGGCCGGGCGGTGCGCGACATGGAGGTGCGGATCGCGGACGACGGGGAGATCCTGGTGCGCGGCCCCAACGTGATCGCCGAGTACTTCGAGGATCCCGAGGCGACGGCCAAGGCCTTCGACGCCGACGGCTGGTTCCACACCGGCGACGCCGGATCGATGGACGATGCGGGGAACCTGCGGATCACCGACCGCATCAAGGACATGTTCACCAACGGCGGGTTCAACGTCTACCCGGCGGAGATCGAGCAGGTGATCGCCCGGATCCCGGGCGTCGCCGAGAGCGCCGTGGTCGGCGTCCCCGAGCCGCGCCTCGGCGAGGTCGGCAAGGCCTTCGTCGTGCTCACCGCCGGACGTGAGCTGACCGAGGACGCCGTGATCGAGCACTGCCGGGAGTTCCTGGCCAACTTCAAAGTCCCCCGCAGCGTGGAGTTCGTGAGCGAGCTACCGCGCAACGCGACCGGAAAGGTGCTCAAGCGCGTCCTGCGCGGCGAGCCCGCCCCTGCAGCAGGAGAGAAGCGATGACCGACAGCACGCCCGCCCCCGACGCGAACACCGAGGCGGAGGTGGTGACCTATGAGGTGCGCGGCCCCGTCGCCGTGGTCACCCTGAACCGTCCCGAGTACCGCAACGCGCAGAACTCGGCCATGACCTACGCGCTCGACGCCGCCTTCGTGCGCGCGGTGGAGGACCCGGCGGTCAAGGTGATCGTGCTGGCGGGCAACGGGAAGCACTTCTCGGCCGGGCATGACATCGGCACGCCGGGCCGCGACGTCGACCAGCACTTCGAGAACAAGGCCGTGCTCTGGTGGGATCACGTGGGTCGCGAGGGCGGCGACCAGCGCTTCGCGCGCGAGTCCGAGGTGTACCTCGGCATGTGCCGGCGGTGGCGGGAGATCCCGAAGCCCGTGATCGCCTCGGTGCAGGGGGCCTGCATCGCGGGCGCGCTGATGCTGGCGTGGAGCTGCGACCTCATCGTCGCCTCGGACGACGCCTTCTTCTCGGACCCGGTGGTGCGCATGGGTATCCCCGGCGTCGAGTACTTCGCGCACCCGTGGGTCATGGGTCCGCGGGCCGCCAAGGAGTTCCTGTTCACGGGTGACCGCTTCTCGGCGCAGCAGGCCAAGGAGTGGGGCATGGTCAACCGCGTCGTGCCCCGCAGCGAGCTCGAGGAGGAGACGCTCGCGCTCGCCGAGCGGATCGCGGACATGCCGAGTTTCGGCCTGGCACTGACAAAGAAGGCCGTCAACCAGTGCGAGGACCTCATGGGCATGCGGGCCGGCATGGACTCGGTGTTCGGCCTGCACCACTTCGCGCACGCGCACAACGCCGAGGTCTCCGGCGGCGACTCCCTCGGCGGACAGAGCGCCAAATCGATGGCGTCCGGAGCGCGCAGCGCGACCGGCGACTCCGCGCGGAAGGCCGAATAGTGGACCTCGAGTTCGACGACGCCGACGTCGCCTTCCGCGACGAGGTGCGCGCCTGGCTCGCCGCGAACGTGCCGGCCGAGCCCCTCCCCTCCTTCGACACCACCGAGGGCTTCGCCGCGCATCGCGCGTGGGAGGCGAAGCTCGCCGACGCCGGGCTGGCCGCGGTCTCCTGGCCGGCCGAGTTCGGCGGGCGCGACGCGACGATGCTGCAGTGGGTGATCTTCGAGGAGGAGTACTACGCCGCGGGTGCACCGCTGCGGGTGAACCAGAACGGCCTGTTCATGCTGGCGCCCACCCTCTTCAGTCACGGCACCGACGAGCAGCGCGCCCGGATCCTTCCGGCGATGGCCCGCTCGGAGCGGGTGTGGGCGCAGGCCTGGTCGGAGCCGGAGGCGGGCAGCGACATCGCCTCGCTGCGCTCGACCGCGACGCGCGTCGACGGGGGCTGGAAGCTCTCGGGTCAGAAGACGTGGAGCTCCCGCGCCGCCTTCGCCGACGGTGCCTTCGGCCTGTTCCGCAGCGAGCCCGGGTCGGAGCGCCACCGCGGTCTGACCTACCTGATGTTCGACCTGCGTGCGCCGGGGGTGACCGTGCGTCCGATTCCCCAGCTCGACGGCGAGCCCGGCTTCGCGGAGATCTTCCTCGACGAGGTCTTCGTGCCCGACGCCGACGTGATCGGCGAGCCCGGCCAGGGCTGGCGCGTCGCGATGACGACGGCCAACAACGAGCGCGGTCTCTCATTGCGCAGCCCGGGTCGCTTCCTCTCGGCCGCCGACGCCCTCGTCGACCTGTGGGAGCGCGAGGACGGCGACACCTCCAGCGCCGACGCGCAGCGCGTCGCCGACGCCTGGATCGGGGCGCGCGCGTACCAGCTGTACACCTTCGGCACCGTGACCCGCCTGCAGGACGGCGGCGAGCTCGGCCCGGAATCGAGTGTGAACAAGCTGTTCTGGAGCCACCTGGACGTGGCGCTCAACGAGACCGCCCTCGACCTGCTCGGCCCGCGCGGCGAACTCACCGGCGAATCCGCTCCCGACGAGGGGCGCTGGCCGGCCGGCTACCTGTTCTCGCTGGCGGGCCCCATCTACGGCGGCACCGACCAGATCCAGCGCAACACCATCGCCGAGCGTCTCCTCGGCCTACCTCGGGGAGCCCGATGAGATTCGCACCGTCGCAGGAGAACGCGGCCTTCACGGAGTCGCTCGACGATCTGCTCTCGCGGGCCGGCGTGGTGGCCGCGGCCCGCGCGTGGGCCGACGGCGACAACAGCCCCGGCCGGAAGGTCTGGGCGGCGCTCGCCGACCTCGGCGTGACCGGCCTCGCGATCCCGGAGGAGCACGGCGGCGTCGGCGGCGACCCCGTCGATCTCGCCGTCGCCTTCCAGGCCTTGGGCTATCACGGCGTGCCCGGACCGGTCGTCGAGTCCATCGCCGTGCTGCCCGCGCTGCTCAGCGACCCCGGGCACCTTCGTTCCCTCGCGGACGGCGCGATCGGCACCGTCGCCCTCGCGCCGCGCACCCCGTTCCTGCTCGACGCCGACGTCGCGGACCTCCGCTTCGTCGTGGGCGCCGACGGCGCGATCGCGACGGTGGAGGCACCGTCGACCGCCCCTCTGGGCTCGGTCGACCGGACCCGGCGCCTCTTCCCCCCGCAATTGAACGACGTTCTGGAGGGAGAAACCCCAGGTCGCAATCTCCAGAACGTCGTTCAATCGGGCGAGGTGGCGGGGGCGTTCGCGGTGGCGGCGCAGCTGCTCGGCGCCGGGCGGCGGCTGCTGGACGACACCGTCGAGTACGCGAAGGCCCGCGCCCAGTACGGCAAGGCGATCGGCGAGTACCAGGCGATCAAGCACCTCCTCGCCGACGTGGCGACGCGGCTCGAGCTGGCGGCGCCACTCCTGAGCGGAGCGGCCGTGGCGCTGTCGGGCAACGCCTCCCGCGGCGTCGATCTCGATCCCGCGCGCGACGTCGCGGCGGCGCGGGTGGCCGCCGCGGACGCCGCCTACCTGGCCGCGCGGACCGCGCTCCAGGTGCACGGCGCGATCGGCTACACCGCGGAGTACGACCTCGGCCTGTGGATCACCAAGGTCCGGGCCCTGCAGTCGGCGTGGGGAACCCAGGCCGAGCACCGCGCGACGGTGCTCGACGCGGTCCGGAAGGCGGCGCGATGAGCTCGGAACTGGACGATCTGGCGGCCGCGGTCCGCAGCGTCATCGACCGGCGGTGGTCGCCGGCGGCGCTGCGCGCCGCGATCGATTCCGCCGAGGGCTACGACCGCGGCCTGTGGTCGGTGCTGTGCGAGCAGGTCGGCGTCGCCGCGCTGGCGGTCCCCGAGGCGCACGACGGCGTCGGCGCGGGGGTGCGCGCGCTGCAGACGGTGGCGGAGGAACTGGGGCGACACCTGGTCCCGTCGCCCTTCCTGGGCTCCGCTGTGCTCGCGACGGCGCTGCTGGCCGACACCGACGAGGCCGAGCTGTTGACCGGTCTCGCGAGCGGCGAGCGGATCGCCGCCGTCGCCTTCGCCGGCGACGACTTCGCCGCACGCCCGATCACCGCGACCGACGGGCGACTCACCGGGACCGCGCGATTCGTCCTCGACGGTGACTGCGCCGACGATCTGCTCGTCGTCGCGGGCGACGAGCTGTACCTCGTCGACGGCTCCGCGACGACCCGCAGGCACACCCCGGCGATGGACCCGACCCGGCGGTTCGCGAAGGTGGCCCTCGACGGTCCACCCGCCCGCCTCCTCCGGGACGGCGCGCGCGCCGCACTGGTCCGCGCGCTCGACGTCGCGTGCGCGGTCCTCGCGGCCGAGCAGGCCGGCGCGGCGGCGCAGGCCCTCGCGATCACCGTCGAGTACGCGGGCTCCCGAGTGCAGTTCGGTCGGCCGATCGGCTCCTTCCAGGCCCTCAAGCACCGGATGGCGGACATGTTCGTCCTCGTCGAGTCGGCCCGGTCCGCGGCCCTCGCGGCGGGCGAGGCCCTCGACCGCGGCGACGAGGACGCGGCCCTTGCGGTCGCGACGGCGAAGGCCTACTGCTCCGAGGCGTTCAGCGCCGTCGCGGCCGAGATGATCCAGCTGCACGGCGGGATCGGCATCACCTGGGAGCACGATGCGCACCTGTACTTCAAGCGCGCGCACTCCTCGTCGCAGCTGTTCGGCGATCCGGCGCACCACCTGGCCCGCCGGGAGCTGGCGCATTCCTGAAACATGTTCTTGCCGGACCTCCGGACGCAAGGTACTTTCGTAGACGAACTACTTGTGAAAGGAAACGCGGATGTCGGACACCACGCGCACGGACGGCGACACCTGGACCATCACGACCAGCGTGGGCTTCACGGCCCTGCTGGTCGCCGCGGCGCGGGCCGTGGAGACCGAGCGCGCCGACGCGCTCGCGCGCGACCCGTTCGCGCGGGTCTTCCTCGAGGCCGCGGGCGATCCCCGTGCGATCGCCCTGGCCGACGCCGGTGACGGCGCGGGCAATCCGATGGCCGCGACTCGCCATCTCGGCGTGCGCACCCGCTACTTCGACGACTTCGTGGCGGCCGCGGTCGCGGCGGGCGTGCGGCAGATCGTCATCCTCGCGGCGGGACTGGACTCCCGCGCCTACCGGCTCGACCTGCCCGCCGGCACCGTCGTCTACGAGCTCGACCAGCCGGAGGTCCTGGCGTTCAAGGAGTCGACGCTCGCCGAGCGCGGCGCGGCGCCCGCGGCCGGGCTCCGGCACGTGCCCGTCGACCTGCGCGACGACTGGCCTGCCGCGCTGCAGTCCTCCGGGTTCGACGGTGCCGCACCGACGGCGTGGCTCGTGGAGGGCCTGCTCCCCTACCTGCCCGCCGCAGCGCAGGTACTGCTCTTCGAGCGGATCGTGGAACTCTCCGCGCCGGGGAGCCGGGTCGCCGTGGAGGGCCAGAACGGACCGCTCGACCTCGACGGCTTCCGCGCGATCACGGAGAAGTACTCGCAGAAGGGGAATCCCCTCGGCGACTTCGACGTGACGTCGCTGTTCGTCGCCGACGAGGACCGTTCCGATCCGGCCGAATTCCTCACCGCGCAGGGCTGGACCGTCACCCGGGCGGGGAACCCGGTGGAACTGGGCCGCAGCTACGGCGTGCAGGACACCGTCCCCGCGGACGCGTCGCTCATGGCCGATACGATCGGCTACTTCACCGCGGCGCTGCCCGCCGACTGAGTCACCGTGCGGCGGAGTGGTACTCCGAGTTCGGCCGCATGTCGATCGCCGAGGCGAGCCGGTTGGTCATGTTGAAGAAGGCCGCGGTGTTGGCGATGTCGTAGACGTCGCGGTCGGTGAACCCGGCGTCGCGGAGCCGCTGCCGGTCGGGCTCGTCGATCTTCGACGGGGCCTCCGTGAGCTTCTCCGCGAATTCGAGCATGGCCCGTTGCTTCGCCGGCAGCTCGGCCGCACGGAAGTTCATCACCAGCATCTCGCCGAGGACCGGGTCGCCCGACAGCTCCCGCACGGCCGCGCCGTGCGCGGTGAGGCAGTAGAAGCATTTGTTCACCGAGGACACGACGACGGCGATCATCTCGCGCTCGAGCTTGCTCAGGCCCGAGTCGCCGAGCATGAGGTCGTTGTAGGTGTCGCTGAAGGCGCGCAGTTTGGCCTCGTCGAAGGTCAGCGACTGCAGGACGTTCGGCACCATGCCGAGCTTCTCGCGGCAGATCTCGAAGTACTTCCGCGTGCCCTCGCTCAGCTCGCCCGCGGGCAGGTCGAGCGCGGTGATCCGCTCCGTCATGTCATCTCCTCGTACGAACGCCAGTGCCCTTCCTGACTACCAGGAAGGGCACTGCGCCACGGCGGGTTCGGGTCAGATCCAGTCGTCGCCGACGGGCCAGGTGAGGAACGAGTCCAGCGACAGGGTGCGCGGGAGGGCCTCGCCGGGATCGGTCACCGTCTGCGTGTAGCGGCCCTTGTAGAAGAGCAGCGGCCGCCCGGCGTTCGGCGCGCTGAGCTCGAGCACCCGGCCGATCACGATGTGGTGGTCGCCGCCGTCGTGCACCGTCTCGACGGCGCAGTCGATCCAGCTGAGCGCACCGTCGAGCAGCGGCGAACCGGTGCGCGAGGGCTTCCACGCGACCGCCCCGAACTTGTCCGGGTGCCGAGAGCCGAAGACCGAGCTGACGTCCTGCTGGCCCTCGCCGAGCACGTTGACGGCGAACCGCCCGGTGCGCTCGATGGTGCGCCACGCGCCCGAAGTCTTCATGGGGCAGAACAGGACCAGGGGCGGGTCGAGGGACAGCGCCGAAAAGGACTGGCAGGCGAAGCCCACCGGCCCCTCGTCGTCCGCGGCGGTGATCACCGTGACGCCGGTGCAGAAGTGCCCCATCGCGGTGCGGTAGTCGAGCGGTTCGATCACGGGGGCGGTCATCACTGCTCCTTGAAGCCGATGGAGAAGTCGTGGCCCCAGAGGCTGACCGCGGTCGACTCCCGTGCGATCCAGTCGTCGTTCTCGACTTCGAGCCCCTCGCAGCCGAACTCGATGTCGAAGCCGCCCGGCGTCTTCATGTAGAAGGACAGCATCTTGTCGTTGATGTGCCGGCCGAGGGTGGCGGACATCTTGACCTTCTTGCGGTTCGCGCGATCCAGCGCCAGGCCGACGTCGTCGGAGTTCTCCACCTCCACCATGAGATGGACGATCCCCGTCGGGTTGGGCAGGGGCAGGAAGGCGAGCGCGTGGTGGCGCGGGTTGCAGCCGTAGAAGCGCAGCCACGCCGGGTCGCCGTCCGCGGGGCGCCCCACCATCTGCGGGGGCAGCCGCATGGAGTCGCGGAGCCGGAAGCCGAGCACGCCCTGGTAGAACTCCTGCGCCGCCGCGTCGTCCGTGCAGGTGAGCACGACGTGGCCGAGCCCCTGTTCGCCGGTGACGAACCGGTGGCCGTACGGGCTGACGAAGCGTCGGCCGAGGTATTGCGCACCGTGGAAGGCCTCGAGCGTGTTGCCCGCCGGATCCTGGAAGCGGATCAGGCCCTCGACGCGGCGCTCCGTCTTCTCGTCCTTGGTGCCCTCCTCGAAGGCGACGCCCGCGGCGCTGAGGGTGTCGCGGAGCTCCTGGAGCCCGAGGGCGTCGGTGACCTCCCAGCCGGAGACCAGCAGCCGGTCCTTCTCGCCGGGCACGATCACCAGGCGGGCCGCGAAGTCGTCCATGCGCAGGTAGAGCGAATCGGGGTCGTTGCCCGTTCCCTCCATCATCCCGAGCACCTTGAGCCCGTACTCGCGCCAGGCCGCCATGTCGGTGGCCTCGATGCGCATGTACCCGAGGGCCTTGATCGCCATCTACCTGTTTCTCCTTGTCAGCCGGCCAGGAAATCGGCCGTGAGCCGGTTGAACTCGTCGAACTTCTCGAGCTGCGCCCAGTGGCCGCACTGCCCGAAGACGTGCAGCTGGGCGCGCGGGATCTGCTTGAGCGCGAGCAGGGCACCGTCGAGCGGATTGACCCGGTCCTCGCGGCCCCAGATCATGAGCACGGGCTGGCGCAGCTTGTAGGCGTCGCGCCAGAGCATGCCCTTCTCGTAGTCCGCGGACGCGAAGGATTTGCCCATGGCCTTGAACGCGGCGATCGCCTCGGGGTCGAGCGCGAGCTCGAAGCGCTCCTCGACGAGCTCGGGCGTGATCATCTTCTGGTCGAAGACCATGATCCGCAGGAAGTCCTCGAGCCGCTCCTTGCTGGGAGCGGCGTAGAACTTCTGCAGGGTGCGCAGGCCCTCCGTGGGGTCCGGCGCGAAGGTGTTCACGCTGAGGCCGCCCGGGCCCATGAGCACGAGCCGGCCCGCCCGCTCCGGGAAGTCGAGAGCGAACCGCACCGAGGTGCCGCCGCCGAGCGAATTGCCCACCAGGTGTACGCGTCCCGTGATGCCCAGCGTGTCCAACAGGCCCGCGAGCGCCGTCGCGCTGTGCACGAAGTACTGCGGGTGCTCGGTCGGCTTGTCGGACCGGCCGAAGCCCGGCTGGTCGACGGCGAGCACGTGGAAGCGCTGCGCCAACACCGGGATGTTGCGCCCGAAGTTGCTCCACGAGGAGACGCCGGGGCCGCTGCCGTGCAGCAGCACGACGGTGCCGTTGGCGCGGTTCTCCTCGCCGGCCTCGTGATAGTGCAGCGTGAGGCCGGCCGCCGTGGTGGCGAACTTCCCCTCCTTGAGGACGTCCACGTCCGTGTCCGGCATGCCTAGACCATCCCGTCCATGACGGGCAGGCCGAACTCGCCGGTGCCGAACATCTTGTAGGCGCGCTCGGGATCGTTCGCGGCGTGCACCCGGCCGGCGTGGGCGTCGCGCCAGAACCGCTGGATCGGCGTGCCCTCGGCCAGCGCGCGGCCGCCCGAGTTCTCGAACATGCGGTCCACGGCGAAGATCGCCCGCTCGGTGCCGCGCACCTGGTCGCGACGGACCTTGAGGCGCAGGTTGAACGGGATCTTCTCGCCGGCCTTGACCAGCGCGTACTCCTCGTTGATGTTGGAGATCAGCTGGAGCCACGCCGCGTCGATCTCGCTGCCCGCCTCCGCCACGCGGACCATGGCGAACGGATCCTCCTTCGCGGACTCGCCCGCGTAGGCGGCGCGCACACGCTTGCGCTGATGCTCGACGTGGGCGTCGTAGGCGCCCTGCGCCATGCCGATGATCGGGGCGGTGATCGTGGACGGGTGCACCGAGCCGAAGGGCAGCTTGTAGAGCGGGCTGGTGTTGACCTCCTGGCCCGGCCCCTTGCACTTGCTGACCAGCTGGAAACTGAGGGCGCGGTGCGCCGGGACGAAGACGTCGTCCACCACGATGTCGTTGCTGCCGGTGCCGCGGAGGCCGACGGTGCGCCACACGTCGTTGATCGTGTAGTCACTGATCGGCACGAGGTAGGTCAGGAAGTCGACCGGCTTGCCATCCTTGAACGCGGGGCCGCCGAGCAGCGCCCAGGTGCCGTGGTCGCAGCCGGAGGAGAAGCTCCACTTGCCCGAGAGGCGGTAGCCGCCCTCGACGATCTCCGACTTGCCCATCGGGGCGTACGACGAGGAGATCAGCGTGTCCTGGTCCTCGCCCCACACCTCCTGCTGCGCGCGGTCGTCGAAGAGGGCCACGTTCCACGGGTGGATGCCGAGGATCGAGGAGACCCAGCCGGTGGAACCGCAGGCGCTCGCCAGCATCTTGACCGCGGTGTAGAACGCCACCGGATCGGCCTCGAAACCGCCGTAGCGCTTCGGCTGCAGCAGGCGGAAGAAGCCGCTCTGCTGCAGCGCCTTGATGGACTCGGCCGGGATCCGGCGCGCGTCCTCCGTCTCCTGCGCCCGGTCCCGGAGGGTGGGCAGCAGCTCCGCCACCTCAGCCAGCACCGCGTCGACGCTCTGATCGCTCATCTTTCCTCGCCTCCTGAAGACCCTCTGGCGAACCCCGAAGCCCGCCGTTGGAATCGATACTAGAACACGTTCTCATTTTCTGACGCGAAACGCTACATCAAAGGTTCGGATCCACCTATCTTGCTGTTGTAACCGGTTTCGAGACCGTCCGAGGAGAGCCATGCCCGAGAGCCGCCGCCCCGTCCCCGCCGCCGACGTTCCGACCTGGGATCTGGAGGCCGACGTGGTGATCGCCGGGTACGGCATCGCGGGCGTCTGCGCCGCGATCGAGGCGGCCCGCGCCGGCGCCGACGTCCTCGTCCTCGACCGCACCGGCGGTTGGGGCGGGGCGGCCGCCCTGTCCGGCGGGTGGATCTATCTCGGCGGCGGCACCCCGCTGCAGCGAGCACTCGGCTTCGAGGACAGCGCCGAGAACATGGAGACCTTCCTGACCGCCGCGCTCGGGCCCGGCGTCGACAGGGCGAAGATCCACGCCTACGCCCACGGCAGCACCGAGCACTACGACTGGCTGACCGGCTGCGGCGTGGTCTTCAAGGAGGAGTTCTGGGGCGAGCCCGGCTGGGAGGTGCCGCACGACGAGGGGCTCGGCTTCTCCGGCGGGGAGAACGCCGCACCCTTCAGCACGATCGCGGCGCCCGCGCCCCGCGGGCACGTCCCGCAGATGGCGGACAAGCGGACGGGCGTGCGCGGGGCGGGCTACATGCTGATGAAACCGCTGGTCGAGACCGCGGAGGCGCTCGGGGTGCGCGCCGAGTACGACGTCCGCGCGCGGGCACTGGTGACGGGCCCGGACGGCCGGGTCGAGGGCCTCGTCGCCCGCCGGTTCGGCACGGACCTGCACGTGCGGGCCCGACGGGGCGTCGTCCTCGCCACCGGCAGCTTCGCCTACAACGCGGAGATGATCGAGACCTACGCGCCGCGGCTGATCGGGCGCCCGGCCGCGGCGATCGAGGAGCACGACGGGGCCGGGATCCTCATGGCGCAGGCCGCGGGCGCCGCGCTGGCCCACATGGATGCGACCGAGGTCGCCTTCTTCGGCGACCCCCAGATGATGGCCCGCGGGATCCTCGTCAACGGCCGCGGCCAGCGGTTCATCGCCGAGGACACCTACGGCGGGCGGATCGGCCAGGCCGTGCTGATCCAGCAGGACAACGCGGCGTACCTGGTCATGGACATGGACGCGCACGAGGAGGCGCTCGCCACCGAGACCTCGACGCCCTACTTCCGGCAGCCGCCGACCTGGGCCGCCGAGACGGTCGCGGAGCTCGAGTCCGACATGGGCCTCCCCGCCGGCGCACTGACCGGCACCGTCGACACGTACAACCGGCACGCGGAGAACGGCACCGATCCCCTCCTGCACAAGAAGCAGCAGTGGGTGCGGCCGCTCGCCGGGCCCGTGGCCGCCTGGGACATGCGCGGCTTCACCGCCGGATTCACCCTGGGCGGGTTGCGCACGGACGTCGAGGCGCGGGTGCTGCACGTCGACGGTGCGCCGATCCCCGGCCTGTTCGCGGCCGGACGGTGCACGTCGGGGGTGTGCGCGGGCGGGTACGCCAGCGGGACGAGCCTCGGCGACGGGAGCTTCTTCGGTCGTCGCGCGGGCATCGCAGCCGCAACCGGATAGCGGTTCGCTTTGCAGTAACCCGCGCTCCTGTTGCCCTTCGACCTGGACGTTGTCGCGATCGCGAACGAATTCGGCGATCCGCGTTCGCGGACCACGGACACGGGATCGAATTCGCTGTGTGCCAACCACACTCGCGCTGGTGCGGTTCTCCCGAAACAAGCCGCGGGCTGCGAAGATGGTGCGATGACTGCGACAGCGTCCGCCGCGTCCGCGAGCAACCGGGACCGGTGCACGACATGACCCACCGGGTGAACTCCTCGAGCTCCGCACGCCTCGGCGGCTTCACCGGCCGGGTGCTCGCGATCGCGGCCGCGACGGCACTCTGCGTCGCGGCGATCGCCGTCAGCGTGAGCATGTGCAGCGGCCCGTCGACCGACCCGCGGCCCGTCGTGGCACCGTCGGGTTCGCTCAGGTCGACCGAGATCGCGCCGAGCGCCTCCCCGTCGTCCACGGCACCGTCGAGCCCGGCGCTCGCGAGCACGACCGCGCCGTCGGCGCCGAGCCCCACCCCTCCGCCGACGACCGTCGCGCCGCCCGAGCCCGTCACCACCGCGCCCGCGCCCGTGCGGACCGCGCCGCGGGTCACCACTCCGGCCCCGACGCCGCGGTGCACGCCGCAGCCCAAGTGGGTCTTCCGTCCCAGTACCGGGACCTACGAGCGGATCACCATCCCCTGCTGATCGCCTGACGATCGACCTCCTCGGCGGCGGCGCCCGCGTGGCGCCGCGGCCCGATCACCGCTGAACCCTGGCGAGTGAAACGTGTTCTAGTCTATGCTGCAGTTGTAGCGCGTACCTGCTGCCCATCGGCGCAGGTGAGGCTAGAGAACTTGTTTCATCAGCGAGGAGAGTCGATGACGGCGGAGACCACCGAATACGACGTGATCGTGGTGGGTAGCGGCGCAGCGGGCATGACCGCCGCGCTCAAGGCGGCGGACAGCGGGCTCAGCGTGCTGGTCGTGGAGAAGGCGGCGCACTACGGCGGGTCCACCGCCCGCTCCGGCGGCGGAGTCTGGGTACCCGGCAACGAGTCGCTGATGAAGGCCGGGATCAAGGACACCCCCGATGAGGCGCGCAAGTACCTGCACTCCATCATCGGCGACGTGGTGCCGGCCGAGCGGATCGACACCTACATCGACCGCGGCCCCGAGGTCATCTCGATGGTGCACCGGATGAGCCCGCTGGAGCTCACCTGGGTGCCGGGCTACTCCGACTACTACCCGGAGGCGCCGGGCGGCCGGGCGCACGGCCGCTCCTGCGAGCCGAAACCCTTCGACGGCAAGCAGCTCGGCGACGAGCTGAAGAACCTCGAGCCCGACTACACCAAGGCCCCCATGAACCTGGTGGTCACGCAGGCCGACTTCAAGTGGCTCAACCTGATCATGCGCCACCCCAAGGGGCCGCTGCGCGCGCTCCGGGTGGCCGGTCGCTACTACGGCGCCCGGGTTCGCGGCAAGCACCTGCTCGGACGCGGCCAGGCACTGATCGCCGCGCTGCGCGTCGGCCTGCAGCGCGCGAACGTGCCGCTGTGGCTGAACACCTCCCTCGTCGGGCTCACCGAGGAGGACGGCCGGGTCACCGGCGTCACCGTAGACCGCGACGGCACGCAGGTGCACCTCACCGCCCGGCGCGGCGTGATCCTGGCCGCCGGCGGCTTCGAATCCAGCGCTGAAATGCGCGCGCAATACCAGCGCGCCCCCATCGGCACCGAGTGGACCAACGGCGTCCCCGCCAACACCGGCGACGCGATCCGCGCGGGAGCGGCCGTGGGCGGCGCCCTCGAGTTCATGGACGACGCCTGGTGGGGCCCCTCCATCCAGCTGCCGAAGATGGCCTGGTTCGCCCTGTCCGAGCGCTCGCTGCCGGGCAGCGTCATGGTGAACACCGCGGGCGAGCGCTTCGTCAACGAGTCCGCGCCCTACGTGGAGGCCGTGCACGCGATGTACGGCGGCCGGTACGGCCAGGGCGAGGGCCCGGGCGAGAACGTGCCGTGCTGGCTGGTCTTCGACCAGCGCTACCGCAACCGCTACATGTTCGCCGGCCAGCCCCCGCGTCAGCCGCTCCCCAAGCGCTGGTACGAGTCCGGCAACATGGTCCGCGCGAACAGCCTGGCCGAACTGGCCGAGAAGATGGACGTCCCGGCGGAGGCGCTGACCGCCACCGTCGACAAGTTCAACGGCTTCGCCCGCGCCGGGCGCGACGAGGACTTCCACCGCGGCGAGAGCGCCTACGACCACTACTACGGCGACCCCCGGAACAAGCCGAACCCCAGTCTCGCCGAATTGACCACCGGGCCGTTCTACGCTGCACGTATGGTCCCCGGCGATCTCGGCACGAAGGGCGGCCTGCGCACCGACGTCGCGGGCCGGGTCCAGCGCGCCGACGGCACCGTCATCGACGGCCTGTACGCCTCCGGCAACACCAGCTCGCCCGTCATGGGCCACACCTACGCGGGCCCCGGCGCCACCATCGGCCCCGCCATGGTCTTCGCCTACCTCGCAGTCGAGGACATGGCGGGTAAGGAATCGATCCCCGCGGCGGCAGCCCCCGTCCGCGCGGAAGAGGAGATCGCATGAGTACTGAGACCGAGGCGACAGCCCGCCTCATCGACAGCGGCACGGCACCCACCCGCTACGCCCGCGGCTGG
This sequence comes from Tsukamurella sp. USMM236, assembly GCF_037148755.1. Taxonomy (NCBI): domain Bacteria; kingdom Bacillati; phylum Actinomycetota; class Actinomycetes; order Mycobacteriales; family Tsukamurellaceae; genus Tsukamurella; species Tsukamurella sp. USMM236. The sequence goes on along the minus strand of NZ_JBBCSS010000003.1, from coordinate 252,068 downwards.
CACTGCGTCGGCCTGCTAAAGGACTTCGCCGACGGGAAGCCCCACTCCGTCGAGGCCTTCGGCACCAAGCTCGTGGTCTTCGCCGGCGAGGACGGCAAGATCAACGTCCTCGACGGCTACTGCCGGCACATGGGCGGCGACCTGACGCAGGGCACCGTCAAGGGCAACGAGATCGCCTGCCCGTTCCACGACTGGCGCTGGGGCGGCGACGGCAAGTGCAAGGCCATCCCGTACGCCAAGCGCGTGCCGCTGCGGGCCCGCACCCGCACGTGGCCCACCATGGTCGAGAACGACCAGCTGTTCATCTGGCACGACGTGGAGAACTCCAAGCCGCCTGCGGAACTGGACATTCCCAAGATCGACGGTGACGTCGACGGGCCCGAGTGGTCCAACTGGGTGTGGAACGAGATCATCATCGAGGGCAGCAACTGCCGCGAGATCGTCGACAACGTGGTCGACATGCCGCACTTCTTCTACATCCACTACGGCCTGCCCACGTACTTCAAGAACGTCTTCGACGGGCACATCGCCTCGCAGTACCTGGATACCAAGGGGCGCAACGACGTCACCGACATCGGGCTCTCCGGCGGCGACGACGTGCTGCTCAAGTCCGAGGCGCACTACTTCGGGCCGTCGTACATGATCAACTACCTGCACAACGACTACAAGGGCTTCCAGATCGAGAACATCTTGATCAACTGCCACTACCCGATCGATCAGCACTCGTTCAAGCTGATGTACGGCGTGAAGGTCAAGAAGCTGCCCGGTTTCGACGACGAGAAGTCCGACTACCTGGCCGGCAAGTTCGCCAAGAACGTGGGCCTGGGCTTCCTGCAGGACGTGGAGATCTGGAAGAACAAGACCCGCATCGACAACCCGCTCCTGTGCGAGGAGGACGGCCCCGTCTACCAGCTGCGCCGGTGGTACGAGCAGTTCTACGTCGACGCCGCCGAGGTCTCCGAGGACATGACCCAGCGCTTCGAGTTCGAGATCGACACCACCCACGCCGTCGAGGCGTGGGAGGCCGAGGTCGCGCAGAACATCGCGCGCCAGGAGTCCGAGAAGGCCGCCGCGGACGCATCCGGGGCAGGGGCCTGATCCCATGTCCCCCACGGTGACGATGTTCGGCGAGCCGGTCGTGCTGCCGTCGACGGTGTCCGATCGGGAGGGCTTCCTCACCGACGGTTTCACCCCGCTGAACTGCGGCACCTGCGGCGTCGCGGTGCAGGTCCGCAAGAACAGCCGGGAGCACACGTCGATCCAGTGGTGCGGTTCCGCGCGCGAGTGCACGGTCTTCGCCACCGACGGTGCCGGGTCCGCCCTGCGGGCCACCTGCCCGCGCCTGATGGAATCGATCACGCGCGCCGCGAAACTCGGCGAGGTACCCGTGCCGACGGACGTCGCTCCGCCGGACACCGACTAGGAGAGTGACGAAGAAGTGAGCATCCACCGACTACTCGTCGCCAAGGTGGTCTCGGAGACGCACGACGCGCACTCCATCGAGTTCGAGGTGCCCGCCGAGCTGGCGGATCAGTTCACCTACAAGCCGGGCCAGTTCCTCACGCTGCGCGTGCCGAGCGACGAGACCGGCTCGGTGGCGCGCTGCTACTCCCTGTGCAGCGCGCCCCACGACAGCGGCCCCCTGCGGGTGGCCGTCAAGCGCACCGCGGACGGCTACGCCTCGAACTGGTTGTGCGACAACGCCACCCCCGGCATGGAGGTCGACGTGCTGGTGCCCGCGGGCATCTTCACGCCGAAGTCCGTCGACGTGGACATGCTGCTCTTCGCGGGCGGCAGCGGCGTCACGCCCATCCTGTCGATCCTGCGGTCGGTGCTGGAGACCGGCACCGGCTCCGTGACGCTGATCTACGCGAACCGCGATGCGCAGTCGGTGATCTTCGCCTCCGCGCTCGCCGAACTGACGCGCACGTACCCCGACCGCCTTGTCGTGGTCCACTGGCTGGAATCCGTGCAGGGCCTGCCGAGCGCCGCCAACCTCGCCGCGCTCGCCGCTCCCTACGCCTCCCGCGAGGTCTTCGTGTGCGGCCCCGGGCCGTTCATGGACGCGGTCTCCGAGGCCATGACCTCGCTCGGCAAGGGCCGCCGCGAGGTGCACATCGAGAAGTTCCGCTCCCTGCCGCGCAACCCCTTCGAGGTGGAGGCCGCGCAGGAGGAGGCGGAGGAGAAGGCCGCGATCGCCGAGGCGGAGGATCTGCCCGTCGACGACGCACCGGCGCCCGCGGACGACGGGGGCACCGTCACCGTCGAGCTGGACGGGACGACCACCGAGCTCGCGTGGCCCGCCGAGAAGAAGCTGCTGGACGTGATGCTCGAGGCCGGCCTCGAGGCGCCGTACTCCTGCCGCGAGGGCGCGTGCAGCGCCTGCGCCTGCCGCATCGTCGAGGGCGAGGTCGAGCTGGCCCACAACGAGGTGCTCGACCAGGAGGACCTCGACGACGGGCTCATCCTGGCCTGCCAGTCGATGCGCCGCACCCCGTCCGTGCACATCACCTACGAATAGCCCGTCACCGTCCTACTGCCTAGGGAGATCCATGCCCATCGACCCGTCGGTCGCGATCGGTGCCGAGCTCGGCACCGCCGAGTTCTCCTGGAGCACCTCCGACGTGCTGCTCTACCAGCTGGCGCTCGGCGCGGGGGCGGACCCGCTCTCGACCCGCGAGCTGCGCTACGCCACGGAGCAGGACATCGTCGTGCTGCCGACCTTCGCGACCGTGGCGCAGAACTTCCACGCCACCGAGCCGCCGAAGGTCTCGTTCCCCGGCGTTGAGATCGACCTCGCCAAGGTGGTGCACGGCAGCCAGTCGGTCACCGCGCACCGTCCGCTGCCCGCCTCCGGCACCGCGGTGGCCCGCACCCGGATCAGCGACGTGCACGACAAGGGCAAGGCCGCCGTGATCTGGCAGGAGACCGAGGTGGTCGACGGGGCCGGAGAGCCGCTGTGGACCGCGCGGTCGTCCATCTTCGCCCGCGGCGAGGGCGGTTTCGGCGGGGAACGCGGGCCGTCGGAGAAGGTCGAGCTGCCCGAGCGGGACGCCGACGTCACCGTCGACGTGCCGACCCTGCCCCAGCAGGCGCTGCTCTACCGGCTGTGCGGCGATCGCAACCCGCTGCACTCGGATCCCGCGTTCGCGAAGGGCGCGGGCTTCGACGCGCCGATCCTGCACGGGCTGTGCACCTACGGCATCGTCGCCAAGGCCGTGACCGATGCGGTGGTGGACGGCGACGCCTCCGCGGTGGGCTCCTGGTCGGCGAAGTTCGCCGGGATCATGCTGCCGGGCGAGACGCTGCGCGTGCGAATCTGGCGCGACGGCGATCGCCACCTGGTGACCGCGGAGTCGGTGGAACGAGCCGCCCCCGTGCTCGCGGACGCGGTGTTCACCGCGCGCTGAGCCGGCTCCCGTTCCACACCACTGACCCGTCCGTGAATCCACGGCTGAGGTGAACAGACAGCCAGATCTGGCCTCCTGTCGAGCTGAGCCGTGGATTCACAGACCGGGGACCGAGTGTTCAGACCGGGCGAGCGGTGGCCATGGCGCGGTCGACCTCCCAGAAGGCGCGGAGCGCCTCGATCTTCCCCGCGTCATCGACCTTGTAGGTGAAGACGCCCTCGGCGTCGATGACGTGCCCGCCGATGACCGTGCGGATGAGGCCGGTGAACGCCACCTCGTTGCCGCAGGCGAAGCCGTCGTCGAAGAGGAACTCCAGGGACTCCGCGACGCCGATGGTCTTGTCGTAGAAGGCCGCGATCTCTTCGCGACCGTGGTGTCCCTTGCCCTCGGGGTCGAAGCCGGAGGGGCCGACGGGGTCCTCGACCACGCAGTCGGCGGCGAACAGGTCGAGCCACTCCTCCTTGCGGTGGCCGCTCGCGGCGGACTGGGAGGCGCGGCCGGCCAGCACTGCGGGGTGATCGTCCTTCATGAGGCCTCCTAGAACTTGCTGATGACGGAATCGGCGTAGCGGCGCAGGTGGTCGATCTTGGGCTGCAGCGGCTCGGTGTCCGGGCCCAGCTGGTAGGGCAGCCGGAAGCCGACGATCACGTCGGTGACGCCCTTGTCCTCGAGCCGCTTGATGCCGTCCACGGTGTAGGCGTCCAGGGAGATCACGTGGATCTCGAACTCCTTCTTGTCGTGCTCGGCGCGGAGCTCGTCGATCCGCGCGAGCATGCGGTCGAGCTCCTCGCCGTCGCCGCCGGCGTGCATCCAGCCGTCGCAGAGGCGCACCGCGCGGCGCAGCGCAGCGTCGGCGTGGCCGCCGACCAGGATGGGCAGCGGCTCCGTGGGCACGGGGGCGATCTTGATGGACGGGATGTCGAAGAACTCGCCGTGGTACTCGAAGTACTCACCGGTCGAGAGGCCCTTGATGATCTCGATGCACTCGTCCATGCGCTTACCGCGGCGCTCGAAGGGCACGCCCATGATCTCGAAGTCCTCGGGCCACGGGCTGATGCCCACGCCGAGCGAGAAGCGGTTGCCGCTGAGGGAGGCCAGCGACGCTGCCTGCTTGGCGACCAGCACCGGCGGGCGGATCGGCAGCTTCAGGACGAAGGGCGTGAAGCGGAGGGTCTTCGTCGACGCCGCGAGTGCCGAGGCGAGCACGAAGGTCTCGACGAACTCCTTGCCGTCGAGGAACTCCCGGCTGCCGTCGGGGGTGTACGGGTACGTCGAGTCCGAGACCTCGGGATACGCGATGCTGTCGGCGACGCACATGCTGTGGTAGCCGGCCTCCTCCGCCGCCTGCGCGAGCGGGACGTAGTACGACGGATCCGTCATCGCCTCGGCGTACGTGAATCGCATGGTCACCCTTTCGTCGAACTGCTTGCGAGCGTTCACTCCACTTGCTAAAAATAGAACACGTTTCACCGTTTGTACGCGGTATCGAGATCAGGAGTGCGCGTGGACTTCCGTCCGGACGAGAACCAGGTGGCCGTCGCCGGCCTCGCGGCCGACGTGCTGGGGCACGCCGCCGCGCGCGAGAGCGGAGGCGCCGAGACCGGGGACGCCTGGCGCGCGACATGGGCGGACCTCGCCCGGGCCGATCTCCTCGGCCTCCCCGCCCCCGAGAGCCTCGGCGGCGCCGGACTCGGCGCCGAGGAGGTGGCCGCCGTGCTCACCGAGGCCGGCCGGCTCGCGATCGCCGCCCCGCTGCTCCCCGCCCTCGCGCTGGGCATCCTGCCCGTCGCGACGCACGGCACCGTCGAGCAGCGCGAGCGGCTCCTGCCCGCCGCCCTGACCGGCGACGAGCTGATCGTGGGCGCGCTGGGCGAGGCCGGGGCCGCCGTGCCGTCGGCACCGTCCACGCGCGCCGTGCGCACCGCGAGCGGCTGGGCGCTGACCGGCCGGAAGGTGGCCGTCGGGTATGCGCAGCACGCCACGCACCTCCTGGTCAGCGCCGCCACCGACGACGGCGCCGCGGTCTTCGTGGTGCCCGCGTCCGCGCCCGGCGTCACCGTCTCCCCCAGCCCCACGTCCGCCGGGACGCCGGAGGGCACCGTCGACCTCGCCGGTGTCGAGGTGCCGGCCGAGGCGGTGCTGGGCGGGTCCACCGACGGGACCGTCGCGCAGGCCGTGCGCGAGTGCGGGCTGGCCGGCGCGGCCGCCGTCGCCGACGGTGCGCTCGCCGGGGCCCTCGCGCTCACCGTCGACCACCTGCGCAAGCGCGAGCAGTTCGGGCGCCCGCTGGGCGCCTTCCAGGCCGTGGCGCAGCAGATCGCCGACGTCTACATCGCCTCCCGCACGCTGCACCTCGCCGCGGTCTCGGCTGCGTGGCGGATCGGCACCGGCTCGCCGGCCGAGGAGGCCACCGCGCTCGCGGCGCACTGGCTGGCGGCGGAGGCACCGTCGGCCGTGCGGACCTGCCACCACCTGCACGGCGGCATCGGCGTGGACGCGACGTACCCGCTGCACCGGTTCTACTCGGCGATCAAGGACCTCACCCGGTTCGTGGGCGGCGTCCCCCAGACGGTGCGGGCGCTGGCCACCGCGCACCGCGACGACGCGACGAGCGCGGACGAATCGGGCCGCTTCCTCGCCCTCACCACCGCGCAGCGCGCCCTGCAGGCCGAGCTGCGCGACTACTTCTCGACCCTGATGACGCCGGAAGAGCGCACCGCGATGCTGGTGCAGCGGCACGGCGACGTCTTCCGGGACGTGGTGCTGCGCATGGGCCGCGACGACCGGCTGGGCGTCGGCTGGCCCACCGAGTTCGGCGGCAAGGGCTTCGGGCCGATCGAGCAGTACCTGTTCGTCAACGAGGCCTCCCGCGCCGACGTGCAGCTGCCCTCGGTGACGCTGCAGACCGTCGGGCCGACGCTGCAGGCCTTCGGCACCGAGGAGCAGAAGGCGAAGTTCCTGCCGAAGATCCTCTCGGGCGAGGTGCATTTCGCGATCGGTTACACGGAGCCGGAGGCGGGCACCGACCTGGCGTCGCTGCGCACCACCGCGGTCCGCGACGGCGACCACTACGTGGTCAACGGGCAGAAGATCTTCACCACCGGCGGCCACGACGCCGACTACGTGTGGATGGCCGTCCGTACCGATCCGGATGCGCCCAAGCACAAAGGCATCTCGATCCTCATCCTGGACACGAAGGACCCCGGCTACAGCTGGACGCCGATCATCACGGCCGACGGCGCGCACCACGTGAACGCCACCTACTACAACGACGTCCGCGTCCCGGTGGACATGCTCGTCGGGGTGGAGAACGAGGGCTGGAAGCTCATCACCACCCAGCTCAACCACGAGCGGGTCATGCTCGGCCCGTCGGGCCGGATCGGCGCGCTCTACGACCGGGTCGACGCCTGGGCCCACGAACAGGAGCTGTTGGGCGTGCCCGACGTCGCGGAGGCGCTCGCCCGCGTGCGCGCCGCGGAGCTCATCAACGAGCTGCTCAACTGGCAGGTCGCGGCCGCGGAGGCCGGCGGCCCCGTCGACGTGGCGGACGCCTCCGCCACCAAGGTCTTCGGCTCCGACCGGATCCAGGGCCTGACCGCGCTGCTCGAGGAGACCGTCGGGACGCACGGCGACCCGGCCGAGCCGGCCACGGCCGAGCTGCTGCACTGGCTCGACGTACAGGCCAAGCGCCACCTGGTGCTCACCTTCGGCGGCGGCGTCAACGAGATCCAGCGCGAACTGATCGCCCTCATGGGCCTGCAGCTGCCGCGGGTGCCGCGATGACCGCGCCCGACACGACGGCGGACACGACCGCGGCCGTGCTCGCCGCGGCGGAACGCATTCGCGCGCTCGGCGATTCCGCGCCGCGCGCCGGCCGGGATCCCGTGAACCAGCCGATGATCAACAACTGGACCGAGGCGATCGGCGACGCCAACCCGCTGTACTCGGACCCCGCGTTCGCGGAGCAGTCGGTGTTCGGCGGGCCCGTGGCGCCGCCCGCGATGGCGCAGGTGTGGTCGATGCGCGGGCTGCACGGGGTGCGGGCCGACGACGACCCGATGGGGCTGATGTCCGCCGCACTCGACGACGCCGGCTTCACCTCCGTCGTCGCCACCAATTCCGACCAGACGTACCACCGGCACGTGCGGCCGGGCGAGGTGATGACCTCCTCTTCTCGGCTCGAGGACGTGGTGGGCCCCAAGAAGACCGGGCTCGGCGAGGGCTGGTTCTTCACCACCCGGACGCTGTGGCGCGTGGGCGAGGAGGTCGTCGCCGAGATGACCTTCCGGATGCTGAAGTTCCGCCCGCCGTCGGCCGACGCGCCGTCGGAGGGCACCGTGCCCGATGCCGGGCCGAGCGGCCGGATCGTGGACGCCTCCGCCTACGCGGGCGGCGTACTGCGGCCCGTGATCTCGCGCGACACCGCCTTCTACTGGGACGGCGCCAAGGCCGGGGAGCTGCGGATCCAGCGCTGGGGCGACACGCTCCGCCACCCGCCGGGTCCGATGGACCCGGGCGGCGACCTGGGGCTCGTCCCCGATTACGTGGTCTCCCCCGGCACCGGCACCGTCTTCAGCTTCGTGGTGCACCACCACCCCAAGGTCCCCGGCAAGCGCCTCCCCTTCGTGGTGGCGCTCGTGGAGCTCGACGAGGGCGTGCGCGTGCTCGGCGAGCTGATCGACGTGGATCCCGCCGCCGTCGAGATCGGCATGCCCGTGCGGAGTGTGTTCCTGCGCGTCGACGACGACCTGACCCTGCCCGCCTGGGAGGCACGATGACGTACCCCACCACCCTGCGCGCGGACGCGGTCACCGTCGGGACCGCGCTGCCGCCCATGACGATCCACGCGAGCACCACCTTCGTGGCGACCACGGCCATCGCGACCCGCGACTTCCAGGACGTGCACCACGACCGCGACGCGGCGCACGCCCGCGGTAGCAAGGACATCTTCGTCAACATCCTCACCGACAACGGCCTGGTCCAGAAGTACGTGACCGACTGGGCGGGCCCGGAGGCCTTCGTGCGGAACATCTCCATCCGGCTCGGCGCGCCCTGCTACGCCGGCGACACACTGCACTTCTCGGGCGCGGTCACCGCGGTCGACGGTGCCGCCGTCACCATCGCCGTGACCGCGAAGGACAGCCTGGGTGACCACATCTCGGGCACCGCGACCGTGGTGCTGCCGGCATGAGCGGGCTGAGCGGCAGGGCCGCGATCGCCGGTATCGGCGCCACCGAGTTCTCCAAGGACTCCGGCCGCAGCGAGTTGCGCCTGGCGGTGGAGTGCGTGCGGGCGGCGCTCGACGACGCCGGCCTCACGCCGCAGGACGTCGACGGCCTGGTGACCTTCACGATGGACACCAACTCCGAGATCGCCGTGGCGCGCGAGCTGCGGATTCCCGAGCTGAAGTTCTTCAGCCGCATCAACTTCGGCGGCGGCGCCGCGGCTGCGACCGTGCAGCAGGCGGCGATGGCCGTCGCGACCGGCGTCGCCGACGTGGTGGTGGCCTACCGCGCCTTCAACGAGAGGTCCGGGCACCGCTTCGGACAGGTCTCGAACGCCGCCGCGCAGCAGGTGAACACGAACGGCATCGACAACGCCTTCCACTACCCCGCCGGGATCGCCACCCCGGCGGCGACGGTCGCGATGGCGGCGCGCCGCTACATGCACGACTTCGGCGCCACCAGCGAGGACTTCGGCCGGGTCGCCGTGCTCGACCGGGCGCGGGCCGCGACCAACCCGAAGGCCTGGTTCTTCGGCAAGCCGGTCACGCTGGAGGAGCACCAGGCGTCGCGGTTCGTCGCCGAGCCGCTGCACCTGCTGGACTGCTGCCAGGAGTCGGACGGCGGTGTGGCGCTGGTGATCACGAGCGCCGAACGCGCCCGCGACCTGAAGCAGACTCCCGCGGTGATCGCCGCCGCGGCGCAGGGCAGCGGACCCGACCAGTACGTCATGACCAGCTACTACCGCGACGGGCTCACCGGCCTGCCCGAGATGGGCGTCGTCGGCGGGCAGCTGTGGGCGCAGGCGGGGATGGCACCGTCGGACATGGACCTGGCCGTGCTCTACGACCACTTCACCCCCTACGTGCTCATGCAGCTCGAGGAGCTCGGCTTCTGCGGGCGGGGCGAGGCGCCGTCGTTCCTGGCGGCCGGGACCGGCGAGCTCGACGGGGCCCTGCCGCTGAACCCGCACGGCGGACAGCTGGGCGAGGCGTACATCCACGGGATGAACGGCATCGCCGAGGCGGTACGTCAGCTCCGCGGAACGGCCGCCAATCAGGTCGCCGGCGCGGAGCGGGCCGTGGTCACCGCCGGGACCGGGGTTCCGACCAGCGGTTTGGTCCTGAGTAAGGTCTGACGGATGAGCGACTCGGATTCGGACAAGGTGGACCTGCGGAGCGAGATCCCGCGATTCCGAGAGGCCACGCCGCCGCCCGCGTTCGGCGACTTCGTCGAGAACATGCGGCGCCTGCAGGACCTCGCGGTGTGCGTCGACGCCCCCGACGAGGTGTACGCGGCCGCGCGGGACAGAGCAGCCGAACTCGTCGAACTGCTGGCGCCGTACGCGGCGCGGGAGGGCAAGGGGCCCGCGAACCGCAGCATGTCGCTGCCCGGGCGCGGCAGCCTGCTGATGCCGCCCTTCCACGTCGAGAAGTTCGACGAGGAGTCCGTGGTCGCCCGCGGCGTGCTGCGCCGGTACCACCTGGGCGGCGGCGGCGTCGCGCACGGCGGCGTGCTGCCGCTCATCTTCGACGACAACTTCGGCAACGTCGTCTACGCGGCGAAGCGGCCCATCAGCCGCACCGCGTACCTGCACGTGAACTACCGCAAGGTGACGCCGCTCGACGTGCCGCTCGTCATCGAGGGCAAGGTCGACCGGGTGGACGGGCGGAAGACCTTCATCACCGCGCGCCTCACCGAGGAGGACGGCACCCTGCTCGCCGACGGCGAGGGCCTCATGGTGCAGCTCCTGCCCGGCCAGCCCTGACCCGCAATCCCTGACACGACGAACGGCGCGGCCCCTCGGGTCCGCGCCGTTTCGTGTGGAGCCGCTACTTGCCGGACAGGGCGGCGTCCATGCCGCGCACGTCGCTGATCTTCCAGTCCTGCTTGGTGTCGATCGTGAGCGTGTAGGTGGCCGTCGACGGGATGCCCTCGGGGCGCTGCGTGCTCTTGGTGATCATGTTGACGAAGACGTTGACCGTGATCAGGCCGTCCTTGGTGGACGCGACGATCGTCCCGAGCGGCGTCGCGGTGGACTGCCACTGCAGCGGCACGACGACCTGCTCGAACTGCGTGGACGCCTCGCGGAGCTGGTTCGCGAGCTCGTCGGTGGTGCCGGCCGTGAGCGCGGTGCGCCACGCGGCCAGGTTCTGGTAGTCGATGGTGGCGGCGCCGATCGCGTACTTCTTCGCGATGTCCTCGGCGCGCGCGTCCGTCTCCTGCGTCGCGGTGACGGCGGCGAGCTGATCGCGCGCGTCGTCCCGGTCGGACGCGGCCGACTGCCAGAGGAAGCCGAACGCCGTGGCGGCCACGGCGAGGAGCACGACGACGGCGGACAGCGCCAGCATGAGCGGCGTGACGACGATGCCGCGCGGCGCCTCGTCGGCCTTCTCCGCCGCCGGGCGGGCCTTCGCGGCCTTCGGCGCGGGAGCCTTCGTAGTGGTGATCTTCGCCGTGGTCTCGGCCGCCTCGGTCTCGCTCGCGCCGGCGCCGGGCTCGTCGACGGACTCGACGGTCACGTCGTCGGTCTCGGGCTGTGATGTCGCCATGGTGCTACCCCTCTCCCGCAGCGCCGTCGGAAAAGCCCAGGCAGGACAGCTCGACGCTCACGGTCTCGTGGGCAGAACTGTAACACGTTCCAGTTTCGCGGGGGCCGTTCGCGCGCGATTGCGCGAGCGGGACGTCACCGTCGAACGACGACCGAAGGCTACCCGGCGCGCCGGTGCTGCGCCGCCGGATCGTCGAAGACGGCCGTGGACTGCGCGGCGGCGATGCGCCAGGCACCGTCGTCCTTGGACAGCACGTACAGCGGCGCCGCGTCCGGGACCGCCGGGTGCGGCGCACCGTCGGGCCCCAGGGGCCGGACCCGGACGCTGACCGCGGCCACGTCGGGGCGGATGAACAGGACCCGCTCGACGACGTAATCGGCGGCGCCGCGCGCCATCGAGCCGTGGACCGTGCGCGCGAGGAAGGCGTCGATCGCGGCGCGGCCGTGCAGGCGGCGTCCGTGCGCCGTGGTCCAGACCGCGTCGTCGCGGAACAGCGAGCGCACGCGCGGGACGCTGCCCGCGCGCTGCGCCTCGAGCACCTCGGAGACGAAGTCCACGATCGCCGTGGCGTCGCCGGGCGCGCCGTCGCCGAGGATGTCCGGAAGGTCGCGGGCAGGGTTCCGCGAGAGGTCGTCAGCCATGCCTCCAGGCTCGCTTATCAACCCCGGTTGAGGTCAAGCCTTCGGTTCAGCGCGATTCGATCGGAAGACGGTCGACGCGGCGGTAGTACAGCTCGTTGACCAGGCGCAAGAGCAGCAGCACGCCCGTCACGATCAGCAGGAAGGTCATGGCTCGGAACGCTATTACCGGCCCCGTCCGGCGGGAAGGGCCGTTGACGGGACCCTGACGCGTCCTTGACGTCGCGAACGAAAAACTGATATCACTTACTTAAGTGATATCAGAATAAGGAGGGGTGATGACAGGCATCGTTCAACCCGAGGACACCCAGGTGGCGATCACGGAGCGGGCAGCGTGGCACGCCGGGGCCGGCGCCGCGGTAGCCGCGTTCTTCGGCTTCCTCGCGCTCATCGCCGGGGCCGTCGGCCTCGTCGTGCTGTCGATCTCGGCGAAGGCGCCGGCGCTCATCGTGGTCAGCGTGCTGCTCGGCATCGCGGCACTGCTGCTCATCAGCATGGTCGTCGTGGTCGCGCCCGGGCACACCCTGGTGGTGCAGCTCTTCGGCCGGTACGTCGGCACCGTGCGCACCCAGGGCCTCGGCCTCGTGCTGCCGCTGACCACGCGGCAGCGGGTCTCGGTGCGCGTGCACAACTTCGAGACCGCCGAGCTCAAGGTCAACGACTCGACCGGCAACCCGGTGAACATCGCGTCGATCATCGTGTGGCAGGTCGCGGACACGGCACGCGCCACGTTCGCGGTGGAGGACTACGAGGAGTTCATCGTCTCGCAGGCGGAATCGGCCCTGCGGCACGTGACCACGAGCCACCCGTACGACGCCGACGACGCGGTCGCCGGCGCGACGTCGCTGCGCGGGTCCACCGATCAGGTGGCCGCGGAGCTGGCCGAGCAGGTCGCCGCCCGCGTCGAGCTGGCCGGCCTGGAGATCCTCGAGGCCCGCATCTCGTCGCTGGCCTACGCCCCCGAGATCGCGCAGGCCATGCTGCAGCGGCAGCAGGCCTCCGCACTGCTCGCGGCCCGCGAGAAGATCGTCGAGGGTGCCGTCGGCATCGTCGAGAACGCGCTCACCCGGCTCGAGGACAACGGCACCGTCGAGCTCGACGACGACCGGCGCGCGGCGATGGTCTCGAATCTGCTGGTGGTGCTGTGCTCCGACAGCCGCACCACCCCCGTCGTGAACACGGGGAGCCTGTACAGCTAGTGGGCTCGACCGACTCCCCCGAGCGCCCCGCCGCGGGCGACCGTCCGGAGCGGGGCCGCAAGGCGGTCCCGCTCCGGATCGATCCCGCCGTCTATCAGGCGCTCGCGAAATGGGCCGCGGACGATCTGCGCAGCGTCAACGCGCAGATCGAGTTCCTGCTGCGCCGGGCGCTCGATGACGCGGGCCGGATGCCGCGGAAGGCGCAGCCGATGCGCGGCCCCGGGCGGCCACCTGCAAACCCTGACCAGCGCTAATCACTGTTGTCTCATGCAGTAAGGCGAGCGTAACCTTCCCTCTCGCGATCCTCGCGATGCCCGCGGGGAGGAAGGAAACCCCGAACCCATGAAGCTCCCCCTGGCGCGCGTGACGCTCGCCGCGCTCACGATCGGCGCGCTCACCGCGTGCGGCAGCGGCGCACCGTCGGACACGGCGACCGGCAGCAGCGCGGCCGCCGGCGGATTCCCGCGGACCGTCGAGCACGCGATGGGCAGCACGACCATCCCGAGCCAGCCGCAGCGCGTCGCCGCGCTGGACGCCTCCTTCACCGACGCGACCCTGATGCTCGACACCAAGGTGGTCGCGTTCACCGAGTACAACACGTTGGGCAGCAAGCTCCCCGACTACCTCGGGGCGTCCGCGACGAACTACGGCGCCGAGGCGCAGAGCGTGGGCAAGCTGGCCGCGCCGTCGCTCGAGAAGATCATCGCCACCAAGCCCGACCTCATCGTGAGCGCCAAGGTGCGGCACGCCAAGGAGTACGCGCAGCTCACCGGCATCGCGCCGACGGTCTTCAGCGAGACCACCGGCCCGACGTGGAAGGACAACATCCGGCTGCTGGCGAAGGCCCTCGGCAAGGAGACCCTCGCCGACCAGCGTCTCGCCGAGTACGAGGCGCAGGCACGCCGCGTCGGTGACGCGGTGAAGGCCAAGTCCGGGCCCGACACCACGATCTCGGTGGTCCGCTTCCTCGACGGCCCCACCCGGCTCTACGCGAAGAAGTCCTTCTCCGGCATCGTGCTGCAGGACGCCGGCCTGGCGCGGCCGGCGTCGCAGAACATCGACGAGTTCATGACCGAGATCAGCGCCGAGCGCATCCCCGAGGCCGACGGCACGAAGATCTTCGTGACCACCAACGGCGACAAGGGCGTCGACTCGCTCAACACCTACCGGCAGAACCCGCTGTGGGCGCCGCTCGAGCCGCGGACCGTGGAGGTCAAGGACGCCGAGTGGATGAGCGCCGTGAGCGTGCAGGGTGCGTACCACATCCTCGCGGACATCGCGAAGGCCTTCGACGTGCCCGGGCCCGCGATCCCCTCCTGGATCTCGGGGAAGTAGTCCGACGGTGCCGGGGCGGGCGTACGGTCCGCCCCGGCGCCTATGACATCGTGACCGCACGTGACAGATCGGACATCGTCAGGCCGGTCATCGGCACTCGCCGGCGCGACGCCAGGGGGCCGGCGCTCAGTAGCATCAGGGCATGACGACGGTGCCCATCCTCGCGGAAGCCGGTTTGAGCGAATGCGCGCGGATGCCCGAGGTCCCCATGTGCAAGGAACTCAACGACGAGATGTTCCTGGTGTTCCTCCTGATCATCGGACTGCCTGCTCTGCTCATCGCCATGGCCGTCTGGATTCTCTCCGCTCGCAGCGCGACGGCATCGATCCGGCCCACCGCGATGTCGCCCCGCCGGAAGCGGGCATGGAGTAGGGCGTCCTGGATGGTCCCGGTACTCGGCCCCATCGTCTGGGGGATCCGGCAAGTTGTGGCGCCTGCGCCACTGGCACCGCCTCCTGACGCCTGGTCACCGTCGCCGCGGGAGCGGGTGCGATGACGCAGCCGACCATCGGGCGCACGACCCTCGACGCGCAGATACGCGAACAGTTCGAGACCTTCCTCGACGAGCACCGCGCCAGGCTCGCCGCGACGCTCGACGGACTCACGGAGGAGGAGGCGCGAGCCTCACTCGTGCCGTCGCGCACCACCTTGCTGGGCCTGGTGAAACACGGCGCGTTCGTCGAAAAGGTGTGGTTCGACTCCGCACTCACGGGCCGGACGCGCGCAGAGATCGGCATCCCGGAGAACCCCGACGAGTCGTTCATCCTCATCGACGCCGACGACATCGCGTCGGTGCGCGCCACCTACGCCGACGTGTGCGCCGCATCGCGCAGGGCGACCGCCGACCTCGCGCTCGACGACGTCCTCCCCGGACACCGTCTCGGCCCTCTACCGCTGCGGTGGGCCTACCTCCACGTCCTGCGCGAGCTGGCGCAGCACCTCGGGCACGCCGACATCCTCCGGGAGCAGGTACTGGCGAGACGTACCAGCTGAGCGGTGCATTTGGTGGTCGACGGGGCGGTCAGTACACTTGGTCCTCGGTCACGCATCCGTGCGGGGCCACGCTGCCTTAGCTCAGTCGGTAGAGCGCTTCACTCGTAATGAAAAGGTCGCGAGTTCGATTCTCGCAGGCAGCTCACGAGAAACGCCAGGCCGGACGACACGTCCGGCCTGGCGTTTCTGGTTTCTCGGGCTACCGCGGGATGGACATCTGCTTGCCGGCGGCGACCGTGATGCGCGTCAGCGACTGGGCGAGCGTCCGGATCCCGGGGCGGCGCTGCGGGGTCTTGCCTGCGGCGATCTTGTGCAGCTGGTTGTTGTGCCAGGCCAACTCGAGGTATCCGTTCGCGGGCCGATACCCCACGCGCGGCGCGCTCTTGGGGAGCGCGGGGGCGTGACAGTCGAGCAGGTGTCGCGGGTAATCCGGGACGAAGGTGAGCGGTCGTCCCACGCCGATCACGTCGACGACGCCGGCGCCGAGGATCTCGTCCATGACGGCGGGGTCGCGGAGGCCGCCCGTGAGCATGATCGGCACCGTCGAGGCGGCGCGGATCCGCTGCGCGAAGTCGAAGAAGTAGCCGCGCCCATCCGCCCCCGTGGCCTGTCCCGCCGCGACACCCGTCATGGCGGGCTGTTCGTAGCCCCCGCCGCTGATCTCGAGCAGGTCGATACCGGCCTCCCCCAGGGTGAGCGCCACGGCGAGCGCCTGCTCGGAATCGAAACCACCGCGCAGGAAGTCGGTCGCGTTCAGCTTGACCGAGACGGGGACGCCGTTGCCGACGGCGGCGCGCACCGCCGCGACGGTCTCCAGGAGCGCCCGCATGCGCCGAGTCTCGTCGCCGCCCCACTCGTCGTTGCGCTGGTTGGACAGCGGCGAGAGGAACTGCGAAAGCAGGTAGCCGTGGGCGGCGTGCACCTGCACTCCGTCGAAACCGCCTGCCACGGCCAGCTCGGCGGTCCGGGCGTACTTGGCGATCATGTCGCCGACCTCGCTCGACGAGAGCTCCCGCGGCTTGCGGATGTTGTAGCCGGGCACCGTGCTGCGTCGTGCCGAGGGGGCGACGGGGCGACGATCGAACGGCGAGACCGCGACCTTGCCCGGGTGGTTGATCTGGGCCCAGATCTTGGCGTCGGTGCCCGACGTGGCGCCCGTCCAGGCGCGGATCGCCTCCAGGCCGCGGGCGTCGTCGAGGATCACGTTGCCGGGCTCGGTGAGGGCGTCCCGATCGATCATGATGTTCCCCGAGAGCAGCAGGCCGGCGCCGCCGCGGGCCCAGACGGCGTACAGGCGGCGGAGCTCGTCGCTCGCGGTGCCGTCGCGCTTGGCCAACTGTTCGCTCATGGCGGCCTTGGCGATGCGGTTAGAGATGGTCTGCCCACAGGGCAGGACCAGGGGTTCGGACAGGAGGGATTCGGTCATGATGCTCACAGCACTCTCGGTCGCAGGCGGGTCAGGGAGAACAGAGGGGTCAGGGGGCGCAGCGGGATCGGGGGGATCCCGGCCGACAGATCCACCCGATGCAGGCGGGCGTCGACGACCTCGCCGAGGCCCATCCGGTCGATGGGGTCGCGATCCGACCCGGCGATGCGGAACTCGTCGAGGTGCACCGCGCGGGTCTCGATCGGATGCTCGCCCGGTGTGAATCCGACGATCCGGGGCACGGCCACGCCGAGGGTCCCGGTCACGTTGCGGTGCGGCCGGCCGAGGATTGGCGGTGCGCCCTCGATCACCTCCCCGAGGCGGCCGCTCATGGCGATCACCTCGGTTCCCCGGCGGGCGGCCTTAGCGGAGATGCAGGGCTCCTCGAGGTTCCACTCGATCTCGCCGAGCTTCTTCGGATAGCCGAGCAGCTCGCGGCCGAGGATGAGGGCGACGTCGTCGTCGAGGATCATCCACGGACAGTGGATACCGGTGCGCCCGCCGATCGTCTTGATGTGGACGAAGATTCCGGCCTCGTGATACACCGAGCCGTAGGTGCAGTCCGGAAACCAAGCGGTGAAGACGTCCGCGCGCCCCGGGGTCACCGCGTGGACGCCCGCGGGGAGCCAGGACTGCATCGTCGGCACGTCGACCTCGACGGTCGCGGTGAAGTAGTGCGCGTCCCGGTACAGCATGCCGCGCGGGGGCGCGAGCTCGAGCACCTGCCGCACGCTGCCGCGCAGGCTGTACTCCGATCCGCGGCCCCTCATCGGAGATCCCCGTAGGCCTTGCGGAGGATCGGGTTGAGGATGGTGCGCGGCGCGTACTTGCCGCCGAAGTCCTGCAGCTTCGCGGTCGCGCCCGGAACCACCCGGCGGCGACCGGCGGCGGCGCCGCGGACGGCGGCCTCCGCCGCGGCTTCCGCGGTGACCCAGGCGAAGCCGGGGAGGCGCTGCTCGATGGCGCCGAGGTTCGAGACCTCGGCGAACTCCGTTCGCACCGGCCCCGGGGCGAGCAGCGTGCAGGTGACGCCGGTGCCCGCGAGCTCGCCGTGCAGCGATTCGGAGAGGGCGTTCGCGAAGGCCTTGCTCGCCGCGTAGGTGGCGTTGTTCGGGCTGGGCTGGTTGCCGGCGGTCGAGCCCGTCACCAGGACCACTCCCGAGCCGCGGGCGACCAGGGCGGGCAGGAGGCCGACGAGGATGTCGTGGACGGCTACCACGTTCAGCTCGACCTGCTCACGCTCCCGGTCGGCGTCCAGCTCGACGATGCTGCCGTAGGTGGCGAAGCCGGCGTTCAGGCAGAGCCCGCTGACCTCCACGTTGCTGAGGCGGCGGATCAGCTCGGCGCGTTGGGTCGCGTCCGCCAGGTCGCAGGGCTCGACATCGACCTGCACCACGTAGCGGCCGGCGAGCCGCTCAGCGAGGGCCCGCAGCCGATCCTCACGGCGCGCGACGAGGATCAGGGAATACCCGCGGCGGGCGAAGGACTCGGCGAGCGCCTCACCGATTCCGCTCGAGGCGCCGGTGACGACGATCCGGGAATCCGGTGTGGGAGTGGGAAGACTCATGACGGGATGCTCTCCTTGGGTGTGGAATCGACACGCGCGGCGTGCTGGGGCGCGGCGGCCGGTGGGGTCGGATCGAGCGGGACGGGTGCGGTGAACGGCTGCGGCGCGGACGACTGCGGAGCAGGGGCCCGGAGCCCGGGAGTCTGAGGGCGGAGCACCGACTTCGCCACCAGCAGTCGTATCGCCTGGCGCAACAGCCGGACGCGGCCGAGGATCTCCGCCGAGCCGGCGAGCATCGTCGAACGCGCCGGAATCCAGCGAGCGACGACATCGGAGAGCGGCTCGGCGAAGTGTGCCTGCGCCGGGATCGCCTCGGCGAGGAAGGCGGAGCCGTGCGAGATGATCCGTCCCGCGCCGGAACGCGGGGCAACGAGGCCCATCAGGTAGAGGTTGGCGAACCGGGGCGCGAGCACGTGCTCGATCAGCAGCGGATCGCCGTTCTCCCAGACGAACATCGACTCGTCGAGCATGGGGAATCGCGTGCGGAACCCGGTAGCCCAGACCAGGGTGTCGTAGTCGGCCGAGGTGCCGTCGGTGAAGTGCACCGTGGCACCGTCGAACCGTTCGATCTCGGGCCGCGGCCGCACCTTGCCGTGCTGGAGCGCGTACATCAGTGAGGTGTTGACGGTGACGTCGCGGGTGAACAGCTTGTGGTCGGGCCGCTGGAGGCCGTAGCGCTTGTAGTCGCCGTAGCTCAAGCGCAGCATCATCTTGAAGCCCGCGCGCTGCAGGGTCATCGGCCACCACACCCGGTCGAGTTCGGAGACCGGGATGCCGAACATGGCCTTGGGAATGAACCAGTAGCCGCGGCGCATGGAGATATCGGCCGTTCCGAAGGTCGCCGATGCCTCGACGGCGATGTCGCTGGCGGAGTTGCCCGCGCCGACCACCAGCACCCGGCCGCCCCCGGCGAAGTCCGAGGGCCGCTTGTAGTCCTTCGAGTGCAGTTGCGTGCCGGTGAACTCGCCCGGGTACTGCGGCAGGTTGCGCTCCCAGTAGTGGCCGTTCGCCACGACCACGGCGCGGTAGCGTCGCACCTCGCCGGAGGCCAGCTGCACGATCCAGCCCGCCATGCCGTTGGCGTCCACGGGACGGACGTCGACGACCTCGGTGCTGAACTCGATGTGCTCCGCGAGCCCGTAGTGATCGACGTAGGACTGCAAGTAGGCCAGCATCTGGGCCCGGCTGGGGAAGGTCGGGTAGTCGGCGGGCATGGGCAACTCGACGTACTGGGTCGACGACTTCGAGCTGATCAAGTGTGTCGAGTCGTAGACCCCGTGCGACCAGTTGCCGCCGATCCGGTCGGTGGCCTCGATCTGGTCGTAGGGCACTCCGGTCCGCTTCAGGGCGCCG
The DNA here is from genome assembly GCF_037148755.1 of Tsukamurella sp. USMM236. Taxonomy (NCBI): domain Bacteria; kingdom Bacillati; phylum Actinomycetota; class Actinomycetes; order Mycobacteriales; family Tsukamurellaceae; genus Tsukamurella; species Tsukamurella sp. USMM236. The sequence continues at coordinate 232,373 of NZ_JBBCSS010000003.1, read as the reverse complement.
GCGACACCGTTTCCGACGTAGCCGGCCCCGATCACGCAGACGCGATCACTTCGGTTGTCCACTGCACCAACTCCTCGTTCGATGAGCCGAACACCGTTCGGCCGTATCCGGCGGATCCGGGCGTGGGAGTCGTGATATCGACCGATCTCCCAAAGTTACATTCACTGTAGCTACAGACAATGTAGCTTCGATCGCTGTAGCTACACAAGCCGTAGGATTGCCCGAGATTCCCGACACGACCGAACGAGAGGGGCGGCGTGATGACAGATGTGGCGAAGGCGGAGGCCAAGCGCCCGTACGCCCCGAGGATGACGCCGGAGGAGCGCCGGGAGCACCTGCTGGACGCGGTCCTCCGCGTGGTCGTCGAGCGCGGCGTGCACAAGGTGTCGATCGAATCCGTGGCCGAGGCCGCCGGGGTATCGCGTCCGGTGGTCTACAAGCACTTCGACGATTCCCCGGCGCTCCTCCGGGCATCGCTGGAGCGGGAGGAGCGCCGCGCGATCGCCCAGTGCTACGACGCTGCGGCGCGGGCGAAGACCCAGGAGAACCGGGCGAACCTCGCCATGGCGCTGTACGCGAATCTGCTGGAGATGTTCGACACCTCGCCCGACCTGTGGAGCGCGATCCTGCAGCTCGTCGACAGCGCGACCCCGGAGTTCCGCAGGACGGTCGACCGCGGGCGCGACCAGGCCGCGGAGATGGTGACCCGCATGCTGTCGATGACCGCGGGCGAGGAGGCCACGCACGACCCGCGTCGCGATCACGAGCTGTACGCCCGGATGATCGTCGCCCTGGTGATCGAGTCCGGCAGACTGCTGCTGTCGCAGCCGGAGGTGTTCACCCGCGCGCGCCTCATCGCCGGCGCTCGCATCGCTATCGAATCCTTCGGAGCCTGAACCCGACGAGACGGCGCATGGTCTAACGTCTGGACGCATGTCCAGCCCGACCGACCTCCCCCGCAGGCGACTGTCCCCCGCCCAGGCCGAGACGGTGTCCAAGCTGTGCGCTGCGGTGCCAGCAACGCTGGCCGAGCACGGCGTCGACGGGTTCACCGTGCGCCTGGCGGCGCGGGCCGCGGGCGTCTCGCCCGCGACGGCGTACACGTACTTCTCGTCGAAGAACCACCTGATCGCCGAGGTCTTCGCGCGACGGGTCGAGGCGGAGCTCGTCGAGCCCGACCCGGCGGCCCCGCCGCGGGAGCGGGTCCTGCAGGTGCTCACCGGCCTCGTCGAGCTGGTGCTGATCGATCCGCAGTTCGCGACCGCGGTGAACACCGCGCTCCTCGGGCACGAGGCCGACGCCCAGACCGCGCGGCTGCGGGTCGGCCTGCTCATCCGCGCCCGGCTGACGGAGGCCCTGGGGCGCGGCGCACCGTCGGGCCTGGTGGAGTCGGTCGAGCTCGCGTACTCCGGCGTGCTCGTCCAGGCCGGCATGGGGTACCTCGACCTCGAGGCCTCGAAGGCCGCGCTGACACGCGCCGTCGACCTGATGATGTCGCACTGACGAACAAGAACCTGTTCCCTTTCGAACGCTTCTGGACTACTGTCTGGACACATGTCCAGCTTGATTCTCGATCCGTACTCCTACGCCTTCCACGACGACCCGTACCCGGTCTTCGAGCGGCTGCGCGCGGAGCAGCCCGTGTACTACAACGCCGAGCGCGACTTCTGGGCGCTGTCGCGGTACGACGACGTCCGCGCCGCCTTCCGCGACACCGAGCGCCTCTCCAGCGCGTGGGGCGTCACGCTGGAGCCGGCGGCGTACACCCCCGACGCGGAGTACGCGATGAGCTTCCTCGCGATGGACGACCCGCGGCACCTGCGGATCCGCCGGCTCGTCGCCAAGGCCTTCACCCCGAAGCGCGTCGCCGCGCTGCGGCCGTGGATCGAGCAGCGGGTGCGCGAGCACTGGGCGGCGTGCCTGGACCGGACCGAGTTCGACTTCGTCGCCGACTTCGCCGCGCTCGTCCCGATGGAGGTGATCTCCGAGATGATGGGCGTCCCGATCGCCGACCGCGACGAGCTGCGCCGCCTCGGCGACGTCCTGATCCACCGCGAGGACGGGGTTTTCGACGTGCCCCAGCCGGCGGCCGAGGCGTTCTTCGGGCTGTACCAGTACTACGTCGACCTGGTGGCCGCGCGTCGCGCGCGGCCGGCCGACGACCTGATCTCCGCGCTCATCGCCGCCCAGGTCGAGAACGACAGCGGCGCAAGGGAATCGATCACCGACGCGGAGATCGTCGGGATCCTCATCCTGATGATCGTCGCCGGGAACGAGACCACGACGAAGCTGCTGGGCAACGCCATGTACTGGGGTGCACGACATCCCGACGAGGGCGCGAAGCCCTTCGGCGCACCGTCGGCCGTGCCGGATTGGTCCGCGGAGACCCTGCGCTACGACACGTCGACGCAGATGCTGTTGCGGCGCGCGGCCGTCGACGTGGAGTTCGCGGGAACCGTGATCCCCCAGGGAGATCGGGTGCTGCTCCTGGTGGCGTCGGCGAATCGCGACGGGGAGGTGTTCGACGATGCCGCCGCCTACCGGATCGGACGCGATACCTCCGCCTCACTGAGTTTCGGCTTCGGCAGCCACTTCTGCCTCGGCTCGCACCTGGCGAAGCTGGAGGCGGACATCGCGCTGGGCGAGGTGGTATCGACGGTGCGGAGCTACGACGTGGACTTCGAGAACATCGAGCGGGTGCATTCACTCAACGTGCGCGGACTCTCGTCGCTGCCCGTCCGCGTCGCGCGAAGGTGACCGGCCGCCTCTAGTCGACCAGAACGCGCCACCAGTCGTCGGACAGATGTCGGCAGCGGTTCGTACCGCAGCGATCCGGGGAACTCCCGTCGGGACGGTACTCGAGCGTCGTGATGCTGAAACCCCCGCCGAAGATGGAGAAGGTGACCACTCCGTCGACCTTGGCGGTGTTGTACACCTCCTGCGTGCCGATCCGGCGGTCGCCGTGGTCGTAGAACTCCGTCCGCGGATCGGCCAGCACTGTTTGCGCTGCTGCGGTGAGCCGGGGTTCGTCGTAGGCCCACCGCGCCTTGTGCGGCAGACCGGTGAACGCGGCGGCGATCCCGAGCAGGCCGATCGCCGGGATGATCAGCAGGTGCCAGGCGAACCGCTTGCGGCGGGCCGCCCAGGTCGCGAGGTAGATGAGCCACACCACAACGAGCACGCCGCCGACCAATAGAGAAAACGCCTGCCACAGCAGGTCAGTGCCGACGGTCTGACCCCACAGCCAGGCCAGCACCTCGACCACGACGAGGACTGCCAGAACCGCGCCGACGACGCCGAGGGGCGTCGCCCGCCGAGCAACGACCTGACCGGAATCCGCATCCATCATGTCAGGATAGCGATCGATGAATCTCGGCTAGCGGATCAACCGCGGGATCAGGCGGACGAAGAGGACCATCACCACCAGCTCGACGAGGGTCTGCGTGACCACCACCAGCGGCGCCAGGGCGTACTCAGCGGGGAGGGCGAGGACCAGCGGCAGGATCACCAGCGAGTTCCGCGTGACACCGCTGAAGACCACGCTGCGGCGGCTCGGCACGTCGAGCCCGGCGAGTCGGCCCGCCGCCGCGCCGACGGGCGTCATCACCGACGCGAACAGTACGTACACCGGGACCGTGAGCAACAGCAACGAGAGCTGGTCGCGCACGCCCGCGATCTGCGAGGCCACCACGACGGCCAGCGTCAGCACCATGATCGGCACCATCGCGCCGGCCACCCCCGCTGCGAGCTCAGCGCCCCATCGGGTCCGGGCCGCCGCCCACTGCGTCGCACCCGCGAGCAACAGCGGCACCACGATCACCCACACGAAGGCCTCCCCGAACGGCCCGTACTCGACGGTCCGCACCACGTCCGCGCCGACGAACAGCCACAGGTACAGCGGCAGCAGCACCATCTGCACGAGCATGAGCAGCGGCGCGGCGGCGAGCAATCGGTCCTTGGCGCCGCCCGCGAGGCCGCTGAACACGATCACGTAGTCGACGCACGGCGTGAGCAGCACGAACAGCACCCCGACGAGCAGCACCCGGTCGTACGCGACGATCCGCGACAGGGCGAAGACCACGACCGGGACCGCCACGAAGTTCACCGCCAGCACCGTGCCGAGAAACCGCACATCCCCCAGCGCCTCCCCCATCCGCGCGAACGGGATACCGAGGAAGGTCGCGTAGAGCAGCAGCGCGAGCACCGGGTTGATGACGGCCTCGGCGGGGCCCGCCACCGTCGGGACGCAGAGCCCGAGCGCGGCCCCGAAGCCGAGGCCGGCCAGGTAGAGCGGGACCTGGTGGTCCTCCGCCCAGCCGACCACCCGCATTCGCGCCACGCGCACACCCTAGTTCGGGCGGCGGGTCAGTAGGGTTCCTCCCATGGGTGCGCCGACGGAACAGAGCTGGCCCGAGCCCTCGGACCGGGTGAAGGAACTGATCCGCCGCGCCGCGGAGGTCGCGAGCAACGCGCCCGAGGAGTGGGTGACCGCGCTGCAGGACGCGACGCTGACCGGCGTCATCCTCTCGCCGATCGCCTCCGACCCGACCCTCGCCGAGCTGGTCCGCAACTCCGACACCGCCGTCATGCTGCACTGGGCGGCGCACAACCTGGCCCAGCCCGGCCGACGGGTGCCGCCGAACATCGACTCCGCCGACGCCCTCGCCGTCGCTCGTGACCTGGTCCGACGGGGCCTCGACCTGCACGGGATCGACACCTACCGCAAGGGCCTCAACACCGCCTGGACGCTGTGGATGAACGTCTGCTTCGAACTCACCGACGACCCCGCCGAGCTGCGGGAACTCCTCGCGGTGACGTGGGCGTCGATGTCGACGTACGTCGACGACACCATCGACGCCATCACGATCCGGATGGCCGGCGAACGCGAGCAGCTGACCACCGGGACCAACGCGGACCGTCTGGCCGCGGTCTCGCTGATTCTCGAGGGCGCCCCCATCACCCGGCCCCGCGCCGAGCAGCAGCTCGGCTACCGGCTCACCGGACCGCACACCGCGGCCGTCATCTGGACCACCGGCACCGTCGGCGACCTCGACGCGGCAGCCCACGCCCTGGCCCGCCGCGCGGGCACCCCGCGGCCGCTGACCGTGGTCGCGAGCGCCTCGGCACTGTGGCTGTGGCTGCCGGGCACCGTCGACCTCGATTCCGGCGACCTCGCCCGAGAACTGGCCGACCACCCCGAGGTCCGGGTCGCGATCGGGCGGCCGGGCGAGGACCTGGACGGCTTCCGGCGCAGTCACCTCGACGCCGGCACGACGCAGCGCCTGATGGCGCGGCTGCGCACCCGACGGCGCGTCGCGCGGTACGAGGACATCGCGCTGATCTCCCTGGTCACCAGCGACACGGGCAAGGCCGACGAGTTCGTCCGCGACACTCTCGGCGAGCTGATGGACGCCGATCAGGAGACCCGGGAGACCGTCGCCGCGTACGTCGACGAGCAGTTCAACACCTCGCGGACGGCGGAGCGCCTGTACACCCACCGCAACACCGTGATCCGCCGCCTGACCAGGGCCGACGAGTTGCTGCCCCGCCCCCTGGCCGACAACCCCACGGGGGTGGCGGTGGCCCTGGACGTGCTGCGCTGGCTCGGGCCCGACGGCCCCGCGTGACGATCTGCACCAGACCGGGAGGCAACCGGGTGCACTCTGCGCTGGCCGCGACGGGCCGTCGAGCGAGAGAGTAAGTCATCGGTTCTATCACTGAGCCCAGCCGATCCGTCGGAGACCAGGAGAGACAGCATGACGAGCACCACGCCCGAGCACCTCGACATCATCGTGATCGGCGCCGGCATCTCCGGCATCGGCGCCGGCCACTACATCACCACCGAGCTGCCCGGGAAGTCCTTCGCGATCCTCGAGGGACGCGCGACCTTCGGCGGCACCTGGGACCTGTTCAAGTACCCCGGGATCCGCTCGGACTCGGACCTGCACACCTTCGGCTACGAGTTCAAGCCGTGGGAGTCGAAGGACTCGATCGCCGACGCGCACAAGATCCTCGACTACCTGCACGAGACCATGGAGGAGAACGACCTCCTCGACAAGGTCCGCTACGACCACAAGGTGGTCTCCGCCGATTGGTCGAGCGAGGACGGCCGCTGGACCGTCCAGGTCGACCACGCCGGCGAGCGCATCGCGCTCACCGCGAACTGGGTCCTCTTCGGCAGCGGCTACTACGACTACGAGCAGGGCTTCACGCCCGAGTTCGCCGGCCGCGAGACCTTCGCCGGACAGATCATCCACCCGCAGTTCTGGCCCGAGGACCTGGATTACAGCGGCAAGAAGGTCGTCGTCATCGGCTCCGGCGCGACCGCGGTGACCCTGGTCCCGTCGCTGCTGACCAGCGAGAAGCCTGCCGGGCACGTCACCATGCTGCAGCGCACGCCGACGTACATCATGCCGGTGCCCAAGCAGGACCCGATCACGAACACCCTGCACAAGGTCTTCGGCCACAAGATCGGTCACGACCTGAGCCGCAAGCGGTTCATCTGGCAGCAGCGCGGCGTGTACGTCTTCGCGCAGCGCTTCCCGGACCTCGCCCGCAAGATCATCCGCAACGAGAACGCCAAGCGCCTCCCCAAGGGCTACCCGGTGGACGTGCACTTCAACCCGCCGTACAACCCGTGGGACCAGCGCCTGTGCGCCGTGCCCGACGGCGACCTGTTCAAGGCCATCCGGTCCGGCAAGGCGGACGTCGCGACCGACAAGATCGCGACCTTCGACGAGACCGGCATCGAGCTGGCGAGCGGCGAGCACCTCGACGCCGACATCATCGTGACCGCGACCGGCCTCAAGCTGAAGCTGCTCGGCGGGGTGACCCTGTCGGTCGACGGCCGCGACGTCGACGTGCCGAACGCCGTCATCCACCGCGGCGCCATGCTCTCCGGCGTCCCGAACGCGGCACTCGCCATCGGCTACACGAACTCGTCGTGGACGCTCAAGGTCGGGATGCTGTGGAAGTACATCACCCAGCTCATCTCGACGATGGACGCGAAGGGCCTGGACACCGCGGTCGCCGTCGCCGATCCCGACATGGCGACCCGCCCCGCCCTCGACTTCGAAGCCGGCTACGTCCAGCGCGCGCTCAAGGAGCTCCCCCGCCAGGGCGAGGCCGACGACTGGCGCATGTCCATGAGCTACTTCGAGGACGCCAAGCGCCTGAACAGCGAGCTGTCCCTCGGCGAGGAGTCCGGCCTGCGCCTGAGCTCCAGCAAGCACGCCAAGGTCACCGTCTGACCTGCAACGATCGCCGCTGCCGCCCGTCTACCGCTACCGTTGACTCGGTGCGGCCGACGGGCGGTCGCGTTTTGAGGGAGCGGATGAACGAGCAGCAGATCGCGGGCTACCGGGTGGTCCGCAAGCTCGGCGGCGGCGGAATGGGCGAGGTCTACCTGGTCCAGCACCCGCGCCTGCCCCGGCAGGACGCGCTGAAGCTGCTGCACACCTCCGTCAGCAGCAACCCGCAGTACAAGGCGCGGTTCGACCGCGAGGCCTACGTGCTGGCGCAGCTCAACCACCGCAACATCATCCACCTCTACGACCGCGGCGAGGTCGACGGTCGGCTGTGGATCACGATGGAGTACGTCGCCGGGCCGGACACCGCGCGGATGGTCGCCGAGCGGGGCCCGATGCCGCTGTCGCTCGCGATCGACATCGCCGACGGTGCCGGCGCCGCGCTCGATTACGCCTACCGTCGCGCGAACATCACCCACCGCGACGTCAAGCCCGCCAACATCCTCGTCGCCTTCGACTCCGACGGTGCGCCGCAGGTCAAGCTCGCGGACTTCGGCATCGCCAAGGCCGCGGGCGACGCGGTGGGCGTCACGTCGACCGGGATCACCGTCGGGACCATGGCGTACATGTCGCCCGAGGCCTTCGACAACAAGATCCTCGACAACCGGGCCGACCTCTACTCGCTCGGCTGCACCGTCTTCGAACTTCTCACGGGCGAGCCGCCCTTCCCCGGCGATTCCCCCGCCGCCGTCATCGCGGCGCACCTGAACCAGCCCGCGCCGAAGATCACGGCACGCAAACCGTCGCTGCCGGGCCACCTGGACGCCGTCTTCCGCAAGGCCCTCGCCAAGCGCCCCGAGGACCGGTACGCCACGTGCGCCGAGTTCGTCGCCGGGCTGCGCGGGGAGGCACCGTCATCGATGCCGTCGGGCACCGCACCACAGTCGATCCCGGCCGGCACCGCCCAACAGCCCGCGTACACGGGCGAGCACACGGGCGCCCACGCCGGGCCCGGCACCGCGCCCTACCCGGGGCCGCCGACGGGGCAGTACGTCCCGACCGGCGAGTACCCCGGCCCGCACACCGCGGCCCAGCCGGCGCCCACCCGCGCCGAGCAGCTGCCCGCATCCGCCCGGCAGGAGGCGCCCGTCGCGCCCCCGCCCGCGCCGCCCCGCAGCTGGGGCCGCGCCGTCGCCGCGCTCGCCGCCGTCGTGATCATCGCCCTCGCCGCGGGCGTCTTCTACCTGGTCAAGCCGTCCATCGGCGACCTGGGCGGGTCCGGGGGAGGTTCGACGGTGACCGCCTCCTCGGTCAAGCAGGTGTACTTCCAGGCCGGCGCGGAGAAATCCTCCAGCGCCGCGAACGTGCTCACCGGCGACAAGCCCTCGTGGCGCACGGACTACTACTTCTCCGGCCCCGGCTTCGGCGGCCTCAAGAAGGGCACGGGCCTGCTGATCACCCTCGACAAGGCCACGCGGATCACCTCCGGCACCATCACGTCGCCGAGCTCCGGCTCGACGGTGGAGATCCGGATCGCGGATTCCGCGTCGCCGAGCTCGATCGACGACACGCAGCGGGTGTGGAGCGGGACCCTGTCGAACGGCGACACGGAGTTCACCGCGAGCGACGCACCGTCGTCGAGGTACGTGCTGGTGTGGATCACCGGGCTGGTCAAGGTCGACAACGGCCAGTGGTCGACGACCCTCGAGCAGGTGCAGCTCAAGGGCGACTAGCGGCGGTTCTCCCGGAGCGCCGACGAGACGCCCGCGGCCATCGCGTCCAGTGCGACGACGGGCTTGACGTTGAGGTCGATCGCCTCGCGGCACTGAAGCACCGACTCGACGCAGCGCAGCAGCCCCTCGGGCCGCGCGTAGCCGGCGAGCCGGCGGGTCTGCTCGGCCTCGTCGGGGTGCATGAGCGTGACCTGCGCGCCCGAGCCCTGCACCAGCGCGTCACGGAAGAGCGCGGCGAGGTCGATGAGCGCGCGGTCGAGCGCGTCGCGCACCGCGCGGGTGCCGCGGGCCTTCTGCCGCTTCTCGAGGTCCTTGAGCTGCCCGGCCGACCCGCGCATCACGCCCGCGGTGCCGCGGCCCACGCCGCCGGCGCCGAGCGCCGTCTTGAGGTCCTCGGTCTCCCGCTCGTTGAGGTCGGCGTTGAGCTCCTTGGCGGTGCTCTCCGCGTCGCGCAGCAGCTGTTCGACGACGCCGTAGACGCCCTCGGACGTGGCCGCCCGCGCCAGGCTCAGCGCCTGCTTGCGCTGCTTCTGCGCCTCCGGGTCCGTGGCGAGGCGCTTGGCCCGCCCGACGTGCCCGCCCGACACGCCCGCGGCCCAGGCCGCGCGCTCGCCGTCGATGCCGTCCCGCTCCAGCACGGCCGCGATCGCAGGCGCCGACGGTGTGACGAGCGGCACGTGCCGGCACCGGGACTTCAGCGTGACCGAGATGTCCTCGGGGTCGACGGTCGGCGCGCACAGCAGCACGATCGTCTGCGCGGGCGGCTCCTCGACCATCTTCAGCAGCGCATTGCCCGCCTGCTCGGTGAGCCGGTCGGCGTCCTCGATGAGCACGATCTGCCAGTGCCCGACGGACGGCCGCCGCGACGCGTCGGCCACCACCTCGCGCATCTGCTTGACGGCGATGGAGAGCCCGTCGGGGGCGATGCCGCGCACGTCGGCGTGGGTGCCGGCGAGCACCGTCGTACAGGCCCGGCAGCGCCCGCAGCCGGGCTCCTCGGGATCGTCGCACTGCAGGGCGGCGGCGAGCGCGCGGGCGGCGACGGACCGCCCCGAGCCGGGCGGGCCCGTGAACAGCCAGGCGTGCGTCATGGACGATCCCGCCAGATCGGCGACGGTGCCCCCGCTCGCGACGACCTCCCGTGCGGCCTCGGCGGCGGCCCGCAGGCCCACCACCACCGCTTCCTGCCCCACCAGGCGATCGAACACTGAGCTCACCCCCACACCCTAGCCCTCCCGTCCGACGCCGAGCGCACGCTAAGTTGGAGCGGTGGCAGCACCGAAGAGCAGACTCAGTCGCGCTATGCGACTGGCGCGGTGGCTCGCCAAGACCCCCTGGCCGATCTTCGCGCTGGACATCCTGCGGTCGAACATCCTGGGCGCGGTCTTCGTCTTCGGTTTCCTCCGGTTCGCGTTGCCCGTGCAGCAGTCCGTGCAGCTCCAGGAGATCAGCGGCGTCAACCTGCTGGTGTTCATCACCTACCTGGTGGTCGCGAGCGTGCTCGGCATGCTGATCGGGCTCAAGCTGGTGCTCCCGGTGCTGCGCTGGCACCGGCGCAGCGCCCCGTACGACCCCGAGATCTCCCGCCGGGCCCTCGCCATTCCGCTGCGCATGGCCCTCATGCAGGCGATCTTCTGGCTCATCGGCGGCGGCATCTTCGTGGTCATCAACTACAACTCGCCGGGCGGCATCCGGATCGTCGTGGCGCTGACGGTGCTGCTGGGTGCCACCACGACGTGCGCGCTCAGCTACATGCAGACCGAGCGGGTGCTGCGGCCCATCACGGTCGCGGCGCTGGCGCAGGAGCCGCAGGGCTCCGCGGGCCTCTCGGTGACCACCCGCATCCTGCTCAGCTGGGTGCTCGGCACGGCCACGCCGATCGTCGGCATCATCATGGTCGTCGTCTCGCAGGAGTCGGGCATCATCGATCCCGACGCCCCGACGCTGGTCAACCCGGTGCTGCTGCTGTCCGTGGTCGCACTCGGCGCGGGCCTGCTCGGCACGGTCCGGGCCGCGAAGTCCATCGGCGACCCGATCCGCGACCTCTTCCAGGCGCAGCGCAAGGTCCGCGACGGCGACTTCGCCGCCTCCGTGAAGATCTACGACTCCAGCGAACTGGGGCTGCTGCAGGCCGGCTTCAACGACATGGTGCACGACCTCGCCGAGCGGCAGCGGATGCGCGACATGTTCGGCCGGTACGTCGGTCAGGACGTCGCGCGGCAGGCCCTTGAGCACGGCACGCACCTGGGCGGCGAGATCAACGAGGTCAGCGTGCTGTTCGTCGACCTCGTGGGCTCGACGAAGATCGCGGTCACCGAGGAGCCCGCCGCCGTCGTGGACCTGCTCAACGACTTCTTCAAGGTGGTCGTCGACCTCGTCGACCTGCACGGCGGCTTCGTCAACAAGTTCCAGGGCGACGCGGCGCTGGCCATCTTCGGCGCCCCGCTGCCCCACCCGGACGCCGCGGGCGCCGCGCTGGCCGCGGCCCGCGAGATGCGGATCCAGCTCAGCGACGTGCTCGGCGGCACCGGCTTCGGCATCGGCGTCTCCGCCGGTCAGGTGGTCGCCGGGCACATCGGCGCGAAGGCGCGCTTCGAGTACACCGTGATCGGCGACCCGGTGAACGAGGCGGCGCGGATCACCGAGATCGCGAAGTCGGAGCCCTCGTCGCTACTCGCGGCCGGCCGCGCCGTCGAGGCGGCGACGCCCGCCGAGCAGGCCCTGTGGGTGCTCGGCGAGGCCATCGAGCTCCGCGGGCGCGGCCAGCTCACGCGGCTGGCGCGCCCCGTCGACGACTGATCAGACGGTCTCGTCCGCGGGCGCCGCGGCGGGCGCCTTCTTCGCGGGCGCGGTCTTCTTGGCGACCGTCTTCTTCGCGGTGGTCTTCTTGGCCGCCGTCTTCTTCGCCGCGGCCTTCTTGGCGGGCGCCTTCTTCGCGGGTGCCTTCTTGGCCGCCGCCTTCTTGGTGGCCTTCTTCTTCACCGGCCCCCGGGCGCGACGGTCCGCGAGCAGCTCGGAGGCGCGCTCGTCGGTGATGGTCGCGACCTCGTCGCCCTTGCGGAGCGAGGCGTTGGTCTCGCCGTCGGTGACGTACGGGCCGAACCGGCCGTCCTTGATCACCATCGCGGTGCCGGAGACGGGGTCGTTGCCCAGCTCGCGCAGCGGCGGCGCGGCGGCGGCGCCGCGGCCCCGTCGCTTGGGCTCCGCGTACAGCTTGAGCGCCTCCTCGAGGGTCACCGTGAACATCTGGTCCTCGGTGGCCAGCGAGCGGGAGTCGGTGCCCTTCTTCAGGTACGGCCCGTAGCGGCCGTTCTGGGCGGTGATCTCCTCCTTGGACTCGGGATCGACGCCCACGACGCGGGGCAGCGACAGCAGCCGCAGCGCGTCCTCGAGGGTCACGGTCTCGATGTCCATGGTCTTGAGCAGCGAGCCGGTGCGCGGCTTCGGCGCGTCGGCCTTCTTCTTGCGAGTCTTGGGCTTCGCGGCCTCGGCGTCCAGGTCCTCCGCCTCGGGGTCCTTCTCGGGCTCCGGCAGGATCTCGGTGACGTACGGGCCGAAGCGGCCCTCCTTGGCGACGATCTCGTGGCCCGTCGCCGGGTCGATGCCCAGCGGGCGGCCGTCCTGCGGGGTCGCGAACAGCTTCTCCGCGACCTCCTCGGTCAGCTCGTCGGGGGTCATCGACGCCAGGATGTTGGCGCGCTGGACCTCCGGCTCGCCCTTCTCGCCGGTGACGGTGCGCTCCAGGTACGGGCCGTAGCGGCCCACGCGCACGTAGACGACGTTGCCGTCCGTGTCGGTGTAGAGGGGGATCGAGTTGACCGCGCGGGCGTCGATCGCGTCGAGGTTCGCGGCGACGAGGTTCTTCAGGCCGGGGCTGTCCGGGCCGGGACCGTCGGCACCGGCGACCGCGGCACCGTCGCCCTCGGGCCCGCCGTCGCCGAAGTAGAACCGGGTGAGCCAGTCGACCCGGCCCTCGCGGCCGCCGGCGATCTCGTCGAGATCGTCCTCCATCGACGCGGTGAAGTTGTAGTCGACGAGGCCGCCGAAGTGACCCTCGAGCAGCCCGATCACGGCGAACGCCACCCACTGCGGGACGAGGGCGTTGCCCTTCTTCACGACGTAGCCGCGGTCCTGGATGGTCTTGATGATCGAGGCGTAGGTCGACGGTCGGCCGATGCCCAGCTCTTCGAGGGTCTTGACCAGCGAGGCCTCGGTGTAGCGCGCGGGCGGGCTGGTGACGTGGTCGGCGGCGGCCAGCTCGGCGGCCGTGATGGCCTGGCCCTTCACCAGCTGCGGGAGCCGCGACTCGGCGTCGTCGGCCTCGCCGCCGGCCTGGTCGTCGACGGTCTCGACGTACGCGGAGAGGAAGCCGGGGAAGGTGATGGTGCGGCCCGAGGCGGCGAACTCGACGCTCTCGCCCGTCGAGGCCGCGCCGCCGATGCGCAGGCTCAGGGTGGTGCCCTTGACGTCGGCCATCTGCGAGGCGACGGTCCGCTGCCAGATCAGCTCGTAGAGCCGGAACTCGTCCGAGTTCAGCACCGACGCCAGCACGCCCGGCGTCTGGAAGGTCTCGCCCGCGGGGCGGATCGCCTCGTGCGCCTCCTGCGCGTTCTTGACCTTGCGGGTGTACTGCCGCGGGGTCGGGTGCACGAACTCGGGGCCGTACAGCTGCCCGGCCTGCTCGCGGGCCGCGGCGATCGCGGTCTCCGACAGCGTGGTCGAGTCGGTACGCATGTAGGTGATGTAGCCGCCCTCATAAAGGCGCTGCGCGATCTGCATGGTGCGGTCGGTGTTGAACCGCAGCTTGCGGCTCGCCTCCTGCTGCAGCGTCGAGGTCATGAACGGCGCGTAGGGCTTGCGGGTGTAGGGCTTCTCCTCGACGGAGGTCACCGTCAGGTTCGCACCCTGCAGGCCGGCGACCAGGGCGTTCGCCCGGGCACCGTCGAGCACGGTGATCCCGGTGGGCTTCTTGAGCTGCCCCTGCGCGTCGAAGTCGCGGCCGGTGGCGACGCGGTCGCCGTCGACGGTCACGAGGCGCGCGCCGAAGGTGCGCGGGGTGGCCTCGGCGCCGGCGTCGAGCTGCGCGGCGATGTCCCAGTACCCGGCGGTGCGGAAGGCGATGCGCTCGCGCTCCCGGTCGACGATGATGCGGGTCGCGACGGACTGCACGCGGCCGGCGGACAGGCCCTGGTTGACCTTGCGCCACAGCACGGGGCTGACCTCGTAGCCGTAGAGGCGGTCGAGGATGCGGCGGGTCTCCTGCGCGTCGACGAGGTTCATGTCGAGCTCGCGCGGCTCCTCCGCGGCGGCCTGGATGGCCTGCTGGGTGATCTCGTGGAAGACCATCCGCTTGACCGGGACCTTGGGCTTGAGCACCTCCTGCAGGTGCCACGCGATGGCCTCGCCCTCGCGGTCACCATCCGTCGCGAGGTAGAGCTCGTCGGCCTGCTTGAGCAGGGACTTCAGCTCGGAGACGGTGGAGCGCTTGCTGGCGGAGGTGACGTAGTGGGCCTCGAAGTCGTGGTCCACGTCGACGCCGAGGCGGGCCCAGGGCTTGCCCTGGTCGGCCTCGGGCAGCGGGTTGTCGCGGCTGGGGAGGTCGCGGATGTGGCCCATCGACGCGCGGACCGTGTAATCCGGGCCGAGGAAGTCGCCGATCTTCTTGCCCTTGGCGGGGGACTCCACGATCACCAGACGATGCAGGCCGTCTCCAGCTGCTGCCTTCCCTCGTGCCGCCATGGACCCTCCTGATCTGTTCCGGTGGCACCTGCGTCACCACCTCGACCCCTCGCGTCACTTGCGACGTAGGCGGCCACTCCGGTGCCCATTCTGCCGCACCTCGGGCCCCACCTTATATACAGGGGCCGCTGCACGCCTCATGGATTCCGCTGGACGGGTCCGATCCGGGCGTCAGGGCTGCGGCCAGTGGGCGGCCGCGTCGGCGTGCGCGGGCGGGTCGCCGATGCTCTCCCGCAGTCGCAGCAGCCGACGGTGCCCGGACACCCGCAGCGCCGGTTTCGTCCCCCTCGTGCCCACCAGGGTGGGCGCGACGCCCGCCCGCATGAGGGCCGTCGCCAGCACGGGGGCACTCTCAGGCGCGTGCTGGTCGAGCGCGAGCAGGTAGTGCACGCCGTCCACGTCGCCGCCCGCGAGCGCCCAGGCCCGCAGCGCGCGCGGGCCGGGGACCCAGGTCGACGGTGCCGTCTTGGCCGCGCCGCGCGTCCAGGCGACGGCCATCGGCTGCAGTTCCGGCGCCGCGAGGGTCCGGACCAGCGGATTCCCCTCCTCGGAGGTGTCGAGCTGCGGCCGCAGGCCGGCCTCCTCGATCATCACGGCGATCGCCTCGGCGCGCCACGGATCGGCGACGACCACCGAGACCCGCGCACTCCCACCCACCTGCACGATCTGCCCCGTCGAGGCGAGCAGGCCGGCGAGGTCGCGGGGCGACGGCTCGGTCTGCTCGGCGGAGAAGAGTGACAGTTGGGACACGTGATGAGCCTAGAGGGCCGTGGTGCGGCGGCGCCGTCGACACGGCGAACGGGCCGGGAAATGCACAGCACCCCTCCGCCGAGAAGGCGGAGGGGTGCTGCGAGAAACTCTTATCGCGTGGTGCGAGGTTTCTTAGAGAGCGCGGACGCCGGTGGCCTGCGGGCCCTTGGTGCCCTGGCCGACCTCGAACTCCACGAGCTGGTTCTCCTCGAGGGTACGGAAGCCGTTGCCCTGGATCTCCGAGTAGTGGACGAACACGTCATCCGAGCCGTCGGCCGGTGCGATGAAGCCGAAGCCCTTCTCCGCGTTGAACCACTTCACAGTTCCCTGTGCCATTGAGATGTTTCCTAACTTGTCTACCTACCGGTGTAGGAACCGTTCCCCCTGTGGGGCGCGACTCCTGGCCGGTTCCGGCCGCCATACTTTCTGGAGCCGTTTGCGGAGACCGCACACAAAAACCTTCAGTACCACGCCCGCAACATCGATCCCCCGATGGTCCCTTCGGACCCCCGGCGGGAGCTGCGACCGCATACAGTCAATCACGATTTCCCATCGAGCAACAGCGGGCGGCGCGATTTCGCCTTCCGTTCACCCGCCGTCCCACCGGACGACGGTCCGTTCTCGGCGCGGTTAGACTGGACGATCGGCGCGTCCGCGGCCCGTGCGGCCCGACGGACGCCGGGTCGATGCGGGGGCTATCACGGTGGAGCACAACACCTTCGGCAGGGAGCTGCTGGACCGGGTCATGGCCGGTTCGGGGTCCGGCGCCGAGAGCCTGACCCACGTGGCGGACATCCCGTCACGCCGAGCGGAATTCGCCCCCTGGCCGACCTGGGTCCCGCCGCGGGTGCGGGAGGGGCTCGTCGACGAGGGCGTCCGGGAGCCGTGGCGCCACCAGGCGGCGGCCGCGGAGCACGCGCACGCGGGCCGGCACGTCGTGATCTCGACGGGGACCGCCTCGGGCAAGTCCCTCGCCTACCAGCTGCCGGTGCTCGCCGCCCTCGCGGAGGACCCCCGCGCGACGGTGCTGTACCTGTCGCCGACGAAGGCGCTCGGCACCGATCAGCACCGGGCCGCGGTGCGCCTGACCACCGACTACGGCCCGAACGACGCCTCGCCCGCCATGTACGACGGCGACACCTCGCAGGAGATGCGCCGCTGGGCGCGCTCCGACAGCCGGTGGGTGTTCACCAACCCGGACATGCTGCACGTGGGATTGCTTCCGCGGCACGCGAAGTGGGCCCGCTTCCTCCGCGGCCTGCGGTACGTGGTGGTCGACGAGTGCCATCACTACCGCGGCGTCTTCGGCTCGCACACCGCCCTGGTGCTGCGGCGCCTGCTACGGGTGGCGGCGAAGTACGGCAGCACCCCCACCGTCATCTGCGCGTCCGCGACCACCTCTGATCCCGCGGGCGCCGCGTCGCGGCTCATCGGCGCGGACTGCGTTGCCGTCACCGAGGATTCGTCCCCGCACGGGCCGCGGACCGTCGCCCTGTGGGAGCCGCCGCTGCTGCCCGACCTGGAGGGCGAGAACGGGGCGCCCGTGCGGCGCCCCGCCACCACGGAGGCGGCGAGGATGCTGTCCGACCTGGTGGTCGAGGGGGCGCGCACGCTCGCCTTCGTCCGGTCCCGACGGTCCGCGGAGACCGTCGCGCTCTCGGCCCGGCGGATGCTCGCCGAGGCGACGCCCGAGCTGGCGGAGCGGATCGCCGCCTACCGGGCGGGCTACCTCGCGGACGACCGTCGCCGGCTGGAGCAGGGCCTCAACGACGGGGCGCTGCTCGGCGTGGCCACGACGAACGCGTTGGAGCTGGGCGTGGACATCGCCGGCCTGGACGCGGTGCTCATGGCCGGGTTCCCCGGCACCGTCGCCTCGTTCTGGCAGCAGGCGGGGCGTAGCGGGCGGCGCGGGCAGGGCTCGCTGATCCTGCTGATCGCCCGCGACGATCCGCTGGACACCTACCTGGTCCACCATCCCGAGTCGCTGCTCGGGCGGCCGGTGGAGGCGACGATCACCGACCCGTGGAATCCGTACGTACTCGGCCCGCAGCTGCTGTGCGCGGCGAGCGAGATCCCGCTGAGCCGTGCGGAGGTCGGCACGCTCGGCGCCGTCGACGTGGTGGGCCGGTTGGTGGCCGACGGGCTGCTGCGCGAGCGGCCCGCGGGCTACTTCCTCGCGGCGGGGATCGATCCGCATGCGGGCGTGAACATCCGGGGCGGCGCGGGCAGCGAGATCCTCATCGTCGAGGAGGCGACCGGGCGGCTGCTCGGGACCGTCGACTTCACGCGCGCGCTCTCGACGGTGCACCAGGGAGCGGTGCACGTGCACCAGGGCGAGTCGTACGTGGTGGACGAGCTGGACCTCGACGACGGGCTGGCGCTCGTGCACGCGGAGGAGCCGGAGTGGACCACGTCGGCGCGCGAGGACCTCGACGTGCACGTCACCGCGGTGCACGAGACCGAGGTGCTGGGCGACGTCACCGCGCGGTTCGTCTCCGTCGAGGTGACCAGCCGCGTGGTCGGCTACCTGCGGACGCTGCGCAGCGGCGAGGTGATGGACGCCGTCGAGCTGGACCTGCCGGAGACCACGCTGGCCACCCGCGCCGCCCTGATCACGCTGACCCCGGAGGTGCTCGAATCGGCGGGCCTGGTCCCGGAACGCTGGCCGGGGGCGCTGCACGCCGCCGAGCACGCGGCGATCGGCCTGCTGCCGCTCGTCGCGTCGTGCGACCGCTGGGACATCGGCGGTCTCTCGACGGCCCTGCACGACGACACCGGCCTGCCGTCGATCTTCGTCTACGACGGTTACCCCGGTGGGGCCGGCTTCGCCGAGCGCGGCTACGAGTCCCTGGCGACCTGGCTCGTGGCGACGCGGGACGCGGTCGCGGCGTGCGAGTGCCCGTCGGGCTGCCCGTCGTGCGTGCAGTCCCCCAAGTGCGGCAACGGGAACGACCCGCTCGATAAGGAGGGCGCCGTCCACGTGCTCGACCTGGTGCTCGCCGCCGTGGCCGCGGGCTGAGTCACCTGGACGGCAGGGACCGCGCGTAGTCGACGGTGCGCCGCACCCACTCCGCGAGTTCGGTATCCGAGGCGGTCGCCTCCGCGTCGAGGTCGAGCCAGCCGCGCATCTCGCGCCCCCGCATGACGGTGCGCGTGACGTGCGGCCCGAGCAGTTCGTCCGCAACGTCCGGGTCCAGGTGCACCATGGCCTCGCCCTTGCTGTTCGCGGCGATCGCCATGTGCCCGTCGACGAGGAACGCCAGCCCGCCGAACATGCGCTTCTCCACCACACCGGGTTGCCCGGCGATCGCGTCCCGGATCCTGTCCGCCAGCCCCTCGTCGTACGCCATCGCCCCAGTGTGCGCCGGTCATCGGCGGCGCGCAGCACGTCGCCGGCGATCGGGAACTACGGTGGCGGGGTGACGACTGATCGGATGGCGTGGGAGGACGACATCGAGGCGATCTGGGGATACCTGGACACCGACGAGCCGGCCGCGTTCCTCGCCCGGATGGAGCGCGCCGTCGCCGCCCCCGAAGTTCCCGAAGGCGTCCGCCGGTTCGAGGTGGCGGGCGCGCACGACGCGCTCGATCGACCGGACCTCGCCGTGGCCGGCTACCGCGCGGCGCTGGAGGCGGGACTCGACGACCACCGCGCGCGTCAGGCCACGATCCAGCTCGCGAGCTCGCTCCGCAACCTCGGCGAACCGGACGACGGCCTGCGGCTGCTCGCCGCGCTCGACACCGATCGCGGGGACGGGCTCGACGACGCCGTCGTCGTCTTCCGCGCCCTGATGCTCGCGGACCTGGGACGCGACCGGGAAGCGCTCGCCGCCACGATCCACGCCCTCGCGAACCGTCTCTCCCGGTACCGCGTCTCGGCACGCCACTACGCCGACGCCCTGATCGAGGGCTGAGCGCACGGGATTCACGACTTTGCCGGCGCATTGCTTCGCAGCGCACGGCGCCGGTTCGGCGGGCCGGAAAAGGACGCGACAGCGGCGGACGGCGCGCTCTACCGTGGACCTACGATGTCCAGTTCGACCCTTTCCGCCGCGCCGACCGCGACGCCGCCGATCCCGCCGATCAGCCCCGAACGCCAGGTGACCTGGCGGCGGCTTCGCAGCCCCGTGGCGGTCGGCGCGATCGTCGCCGTCTGGGTGGCCGCGCTCGGCTCCGCCGCGGGCACGGTGTTCGCCGGGCGGCTGGCGGAGAACCCTGCGGGCCACCTGATCGTCGCGCTGGCGGTGTGCCTGCTGGGGGCGGCGGTGATCGAATCGGTCGGCAAGATCGCCTGGGTCGGAGTGGTCGACCGCGCCGAGGGCGCACTGCGCGACGACGTCCTGCAGTCGGCGATGCGTCAGCCCCTGTCGGTGCTCACCGAGCAGGCGGTGGGCGAGATCCTCGACCGGGTCGACGACGACACCCACGAGATCGGCAACCTGGCGCGCTGGCAGTTGTGGTCACTGTTCCGCACGGTCGCGTCGTGCCTGCCGATCTGGATCATCGCCGGCGTCTCGTGGTGGCCGGCGTTCCTCCTGTTCCCGATCCTCGCGGCCCTCACCTGGTTCGCCATCCGGCGACTGCTCGGCGAGATCGCGCGCCGCAAGGTGATCGAGGAGATCGCGTGGACGGACCAGGCGGCCGCCCTGGAGGAGGGCATCGCCGGCCGCGACGACCTGCGCACCAGCCTGGGCCAGTCGCATTCGATCGCCCGGCTGGCACGGCTCTCGGCCGTCATCCACGCCCGGTTCTACGACGTCGTCCGCGTCGAAACGCGGCTGGCGCGCCGCGCCGGACTGTTGCTGCATGGCCTGCTCGCCGGGATCGCGGTCGCCGGAATCGCGCTGGCGGTCGACGGCTCGATGTCGGTCGCCCGGCTGGTCACCCTGTTCCTGGTGACCTCGATGTTCGTCGGTCAGGTGGCCCAGCTGGCCGAGCAGCTGCCCGATCTGCAGGCAGGGATGGGTGCGGTCATCCGGATCCGGCAGATGCTCGCCTCCGCGCCGGAGCCCGAGGGCGGCGCGGACATCCCCACCCCCGACGGCGATCCGGGCGTGAGCATCGAGATCCGCGACCTCGACTTCAGTTACGCCGAAGGCACATTCGCGCTGAGCGGGATCGACCTCACGATCCCCGCGGGGCGGACCGTCGCCCTGGTCGGGCGGACCGGGTCCGGCAAGTCGACGCTGGCGGCGCTCCTGTCGCGCGCCGTCGATCCCCCGGCGGGAACCGTCTTCCTCAACGGGATGGACATCGATCGGATCGACCTGCACCGACTGCGGTCCCGGGTCGGCGTCGTCACCCAGCGGACCGAGATCCTGATCGGGTCGCTGGCCGACAACATCGCCCTGTTCGACCCGTCGATCACCCACGAGCAGATCGACGCCACCATCCGCCGGCTCGGCCTGCAGACCTGGGTCGACGGCCTGCCCGACGGGGTGGACAGTCCGCTCGGGCCGGGCGGAACGACGCTGTCGGCGGGTGAGGAGCAGTTGGTCGCGTTCTGTCGGCTCATGGTCCGCGACGTCGATGTGGTGATCCTGGACGAGGCCACCGCGCGGATGGACCCGCTCACCGAGCAGCTCGTGATCGCCGCATCGGACCGGTTGCTGGTGGGCCGCACCGGAATCCTGATCGCGCACCGGCTCACCACCATCGAGCGGGCGCCGCTCGTGGCCGTGCTCGACCGGGGTCGGATCGTGCAACAGGGATCTCGGGCGGCGCTCGCCGAGGTGCCCGGGCCGTTCGCCGCGCTGCTCGCCGCCAGCAGGACCGACGCGCCGGCCGAGGGAGCGTCCTCCGCGGCTCCGGCGGCGCCGCCGGAGGCCACCGTCGGGGGTCGCCGGCGGATGGGACCGCCGCCCCCGCTCCGGGAGGTCGGCAACGGCCCGTCGTTGACCCGGGGGATCGTCCACGTGCTGCTGGTCCGGCCGCTCTGGGGTGTCGTCGGCGCGGTCCTGTTCCTCGTGGCGGCGCTGACCGGCGCGCAGGGCGCGGTGACCGGACTTCTCTGGGGCCAGACCGTGGAGGCGATCAGCCGGGGCGAACGGCCGACGTGGCTGACGGTGGGGGTGGTGCTGTCGATGATCGTCGCACCGCTGGCGATCTCCGAAGCCTTCCGGCTCTACCCGCGGTGGTGGATCGAGGTCATGCTGCGGGTCCGGATGGCGGTCCTGCACGGCCAGACCCAACCGCATCGCCTCCCCCGCACCCCGCCGGGGGAAGTCGTCGCCCGAACCATGGACGCGGACCGCTACGCGCGGTACGCCGATCGCTGGGTGGACTTCGTCAACGGCATCCTGATCGCCGCGGCGACCTCGGTCCTCGGCGGGACCTGGGCGGCGGGCGGCATCCTGCTCGTCGTTCTGCTCGCCTCCGCCGTCGCCTCCAGCATCGGCCGCCCGATCGCCGGCCGGTCCGCGGCGGCGGCGTCCAGGGCCCGAGCGCGATTCGGCCGCGCCCTGGTGTCCGCACTGGAGTCGGCGCGCACCGTCAAGCTCTCCGCCACCACCCCCGCGGTCCTGGCCCACCTGCGCCGGGTCGACACCGGCCGCGTCCAGGCCGCCGTGACCGAGCATCGCGTGCAGGCCGCCCTGGAGGGCGTGCCGGTCGTGATGGTCAGCGCCGGGGTGGTGGCCGCGTGGGCGGCGTACGCGGGCGGGGCCTGGGAGCTGGCGACGACGCTGCTGGTCGCCAACGCGGTCAGCGGCTTCGGCTGGTTCGGCCGGGTCGCCGGCAGCGTCGTGACCGATGCCCCCGGCACCCGCGCCTGGCAGGCCGAGACGAGCCGCTTCGCCGGCGGCGTGGATCTGATGACCGTGCCGCCGGGCGTCGACCTGGTCGCCGGCGCCGCACCGGAGCCCCCTGAGGTGCCCCGGGTTCCGCTGGCCGAGCTGGAACTGCGCGACGTCGCCGCCGTCCACGACGACGGGACGATCGGCGTCGAGCACGTCGACCTGCGCGTCTCGGCCGGCGAGCTGGTGCTGCTCGTGGGCCAGGTCGGATCCGGCAAGTCGAGCCTGCTGGCGGCGCTGGCCGGCCTGGTCTCGCACCGCGGCGAGATCCTGTGGAACGGTCGGCCGGTGGCCGACGCCGAGGTGTTCCTGCGGCCGGGACAGGTGGCGCACATCGCCCAGGTGCCCCGGGTGCTGTCCGGGACCTTCGCCGACAACGTCCGGCTCGGCCACGAGCGCGCCTTCGACGGCCCCGTCGCCGACGCCCGACTCGGATCGGACGTCGCCGCGGCGGGCGGACGGGACGCGCTGGTCGGACACCGGGGCGTGCGACTCTCCGGCGGCCAGGTCCAGCGGCTCGCGCTCGCGCGGGCGCTGGCCACCGACGCCGAGCTGCTGCTCGCCGACGACGTGTCCAGCGCGCTGGACGCCACGACCGAGATCGAGCTGTGGCAGGCGCTGCGCGAGCGCCGCGCCACCGTGATCGGGGCGACGTCCAAGCGGGCCGCGTTGGCCCAGGCCGACCGGGTGGTGGTGTTGGTCGACGGGCGGATCGCCGCGATCGGGCCGTGGGCCGCGCTGGCGCCGGAGTGGGGCTACCTCGCCGGCTGAGAGCGCTCACGCCGGGCCCGCTCGGGCGACCGCGGTGGCCTCGTCGGATCCGAAGACCGACAGGGAGACCGGGACACTCACGCGCACCGTCACCTCGAATCCGTCCACGCCGCACGCCCGGAGCGATCCCGCGTTCGCCCGGGCCAGACGGTCCGCCGCCGCGCACGCCTCCTCCGCGTCGATCGCGCTCGCGGCGCCGGCGAGCGCCGCCAGGTCGGCCGCGGCCTGCGCGCGGTGGCGGGCGGATACGGCGGCGCCCACGTCGACCACCATGACCGCCACCACGACGATCGCGGCGACCATCACG
Organism: Tsukamurella sp. USMM236; assembly: GCF_037148755.1. Lineage (NCBI taxonomy): Bacteria > Bacillati > Actinomycetota > Actinomycetes > Mycobacteriales > Tsukamurellaceae > Tsukamurella > Tsukamurella sp. USMM236. The sequence goes on along the minus strand of NZ_JBBCSS010000003.1, from coordinate 209,032 downwards.
GCGGCGAGCACCGTCGCCACGCCGTCCTCCCGCCCGCCACGCGGGGCCCTCGTCGGAGCGGCGCGCGGCCCCGCCGTCACGGTGCCGCCCCCGGTTCCACGGCGGCGACCGCCGTGGCGGAGACGGTCAGTCCCGGCAACAGCGCCACCGGGGCCCGGACCTGCACCGTCACCGTGTCGTCGCTCCGGCTCACCGTCGACGTCGCGCCCGGCGGGCCGACCGACTCGACCGCGCGGGAAGCGCGGGCGTCGTCGCCCCGGGCGCTGAGCCGGGCCGCTTCGCGCGCGGCGTCCACACACCGCACATGGGCGGTGACGCCCACGACCGCGCCCACGCTCAGCACCAACACGGTGATCAGGCTGGCGACGGCGAACGCCGCCTCGACGGTGACCGCGCCCGCCTCCCCGGCTAGCCGGTCGAGGTGCCCAGCGCCTTGCCGATGATGTCCGTCAGCCCGCTGACGATGTTGTCGCCGGTAACGACTCCGTAGAGCACCGCGCCGAAGGCCGCAGCCGCAATGGTGCCGATCGCGTACTCCACGGTCGACATGCCGTCGTCCTCCAGCATCAGCTCGGTCATCCTGCATCGCAATCGAATCCACATTCCATCCCCCTTCCGTCGGACCGCTACAGCAGCCCCTCCCCGAGCACCTTGCCCGCGAGTCCCATCACCACCGGCACGATGCCCAAGCACACGAACGCCGGCAGGAAGCACAGTCCGAGCGGCCCCGCGACCGCGACGCCGGCCCGCTCGCCCGCCGCGACCGCGCGGTCCTCGGCCTGCGCCCGTTCGGTGCGCGCGAGGTCCGCCAGCCCGGCGGCCGGCGAGGAACCCGCGCGGGCGGACCGTCGGAGCATGCGGGTGAGCCCGACGACCTGCGGGTCCGCCGACTCCGTCCGCCACGCGGTCTCGGCGTCCGAGCCCAGGGCCAGCAGTTCCGCCGCGCGCGTCAGCACCTCCGCGAGCGCGGGCGGCGCGCCCGCGACGACGGCGCGGGCCGCGTCGGCCGTCGGCATACCCGCGCGCAGACAGACGGCGAACAGGTCGTAGGCCGCGGCGGCCTCGAACGGGTCCGGCACCGCGGCCCGCCGCGGCAGTCGCATCCCGCGCGACCGCGCCGTCTCCCCGGAGACGGTGGCCGCCACCGCCGAGCGCGCCGCCACCGGCAGTACGAGCAGCGCCGCCGCCAGCAACGCCAGCGCGGCGGCGAGCGGTCCGTGCCCGCTCACGACCGCTCTCCCGATCCGGTGCCGGCGGCACCGTCGGCGATGGCGCGGGACCAGAGCAGCCCGGCGCACGTCAGGCACGTCCCGACCACCAGCAGGACGCCGCCCGCGCCGGTGCCGAGCAGCGTGCCGAGCGGGTCGGCGCCGATCAGCTGGCCCATCGCCACGCCGAGCACTGGAAGGGCGGCGAGCACCTGCGCGGTGGCGCGCGCCCCGGCCAGCGACGAGTGCGCCCGCCGCTCGTACCGCTCGCGCGCCCGCAGGTCCTCCCGGACGGAGGCGAGGAGCTCGCCCATGCCTATCCCGTGCCGCGTGCCCGTCTCCCAGGCCGCGGCGATCCGGGACCACGCCGCGCTCTCGCCGGCGTGCGCCCGGAGGCCCACGGCCACGTCGCCGCCGAGCTCCGCCCGCCCGGCCATCTCCGCGAAGACGGCCCGGACGTGCGGGTCGTCGGCGTCGCGGCCCGCGGTGGTGCAGGCGGCCGCGGGGTGGGCGCCGACGGACAGCTCGGCGACCATCGCCTCCACGCCGGCGAGGATCGCCGAGAGCCGGGACATCCGCTCCCGCGCGGCGCGGTTCCGCGCCCGGAGATCGCGGACGGTGCCCGCGGCGAGCACCGCCGCCAGCGCCTGACCGGGGCCGATGAGCAGCGCGCCGAGCGGCACCGCGACCGCCAGCCACCCCCAGCGCACCGCGACCGGCGACGACGCGGGCGCGTACTGCGCCCGGAGCCGCGCGGCGGCGGGACCGCCCGGCCAGGCCAGCGCCGCCGCGGCGAGCAGGACGATCACGGCGGTCACGGGACACCCCGCTCGGCGAGCAGAACCTGCACGCGCTCCGCCTCCGCCGTGAAACCGCGCTCGCGGTCCCACGCGGGCAGCACCCGGACGTAGCCGTCATCGCCCCGGTCGACGACGCCGATGCTGCGCAGCCCGCGCCGCCCCGAGGGCCAGCGGTGCACCGCGAACACCACCTGACCTCGTTATCAGTAATTACTCTGCCGGACACGGAGATTCATCCCAGTCAGCGCTAGTTTTTATCTTCCGCTACATGTAGGATTAGATACATGTCAGTGGTCGGATCTACCGTGAAACGCGATGGTGGGCGAGCCTCTTGCGAGTGGAGGGTTTCCGTGCAATTATTTCGCTATGGCACTCCATGGGGAGCTTCAGAAGACGCTCGAGGCGTTCGTCGAGCAGCATCGTCCCGCGTTGGCGACCGTGCGTCTCGATCTGCCGGTGGCGATCACCGAGGTCGGGGCGATGTGGTCGCCGCGGCATGCGGATCCGGCGGAGGTGTCCGGCGATGCGTTCTGCTCGGCGGTGCGGCACACGATGCGCGATATCTGGAAGAACGAACGAAACGACAGGCCCGGAGTCAATCTGCGGTGCATCCGGGGTCAGGGCGGTGGCGCCGTGTTTGTGAATCTGGGTACGGAGTTTCGGCTCCGGAAGTTCCTGTCCAGGCATCTGCAGGCGGCGGTCGACCGGGAGGTCGTGCTGCCGCCGGAGGTCGAGCAGAAGATCGCGAACGGCGGGCTGCGGCCGGAGCAGATGAATCTGTTCGCCGGACCTGGCCAGATCCCCAAGCCCGCGAAGCGCAGCGCCAGCGGGGACGACGAGGACCAACGCGAGCACGACGGCATCTTCGCGTTGTGGTCGACGACGGACAACACAACGTTGGAGGCGCTGCACCTGGCGGTGGTTCGTGGAGTGGACAACCCGAGCAGTGCGGAGATCTTGGCGTTGGTGCCGTTCCCTCCGGTGGAGGAGTCACCGTTCTACGGACTGCAGAAGCCGAAGCCGATCGGCGGCGCCCCGTCGGACGACTTCGGGACCTACGACAAGCGCGCTCAGGGCACCGGCGACGACCACGACGACGGTGGGCCGGATACCACGCCCACGCCTGCGTAGCCGTCATAGCAGGGGGAAACTGGTATGCAGCGGGGACCTGCAGCGTTGAATCGGATGTGCAATGAGGGCGACGGTGAACGTATACGGACGCCGGGTGCGTCAAGCCCGGATCATGCGGAAGATGACCGCGAAAGCGCTGGCAGCTGAGTTGAATTGGCCGTCAGCGGCGCGACTGACCCGCTTGGAGAAGTCGATCACGAGCGAGATCAGTACCGGTGAACTGGAGGCGTTGACGACGATTCTGCGATTCCCGCCACGGTTCTTCACCACGGAGCCGCCGATGCGGATCCACCCATCGGACTTGCTGTTTCGGGCGCCGCAGTCGACGACGAAGACTGAGCAGGAGTATCTGACGGATTTCGCTTCGATGGTCGGGGAGTTCCTCGACGAGCTGCATTCACGGTGGCAGCTGCCGGCGGTGAAGATCCCGATGGTCGATCCGTCGGTGCCGGTCGCGGAGGCTGCCGGGCGGGTACGTGATGCGCTCGGTGTGGGCCGGGACGAGCCTATCGACTACCTGACCCACAACATCGAGCACGCGGGTGTGCCGATCGTGATGCGACGGATGCTCGCTGCCGCGACCCTGCGCGACGGCGGCGCAGCCGCATCGGAGAAGCACCTCGGGTATTCGACACGGGTCGGTGAGTTCAAGGCGCGACCGCTGATCGTCGTGAGGCAGTCGACTTCCTGGGAGCGGACACGGTGGACTCTCGCCCATGAGCTGGGCCACCTGAGCTTGCACTGGAGCGGCGATGTCACTGAGGACAAGGAGGAGCAGGCTTCGCGGTTCGCCTCGGAGTTGCTCGCCCCGTTGGCGCAGGTACGCAAGGAGGTGTCCCGGACGCCGTCGCTGATGTCGTTGGTGCCGGTCAAGCAGAAGTGGGGCATTTCGATCGGCGCGTTGCTACGGCACCTGCACACCGGTGGCGTGCTCGACGACGACCGGTTCCGCAGCTTGCAGAAGCAGCTCTACCAACGGGTCAACCCGGATACCGGGCGGACCTGGGGCCGGACCGAGCCGGGCTGGGACGACCGAGCCGTGGAACGGCCGCGGTTGCTGAGCAAGTGGATCGAGCTGGGATTTTCCGTGCAGTCACCGCAGTTGTTGGCGACCTACGACCTGATCTTCCCCGGAGATATCCTCGCCGATTTCCTGGTCGGGCAGCGGCCCGCCCCCTCCACCACCTCGTCCCCCCCCTCCTCTTCCCCCACCTCTTCCGGCGCGGCTCCCTCTGCGCCGGCCGTCGACGCCGCCGCGGGTTCGCGGGGCGAGGACCGGGGTGCCGGTGACGGTTCGGCGGATGTGATCGACTTCCGGCGATTCCAGCAGCGGTCCCGGCGAGCCTGACCCGAGACGAACCAGGCAGGGACGCGAGCGGTGGCGAAGGTGCAGCGGGTGCGGTTCCCGGACCGGCCGGGCACGTACATCGTGGTCGACGAGCTGGACCGGCCGATCAAACCCGCCCGGGAGTACCTGCGGTTTCTCACCGCGAGCGCGGCGTCACCGAACACGGTCCGCGCCTACGCCGCGGGTTTGGCGCAGTGGTGGACGGTGCTCGATCACAGCGGGCACCGGTGGGATGAGTTCCCCACCACCTTGTTCGGGCAGTTCCTGACGTTCCTGCGGACGGGGGATCTGCCCGGGACCCGGCGGATCGGCCCCGAGATCGTCGGCGGATCGTCGACAGCGACGGTGCAGCTGCGGGCGACTGCGGTGCTCAGCTTCTACCGGTTCCAGGCCGATGCGCACCATCTGCTGGGCCCGTACGAGAAGCTGTTCACCTCGCACGGGCAGTGGCGCCGACGGTCCCGGTACGTCGGGTTCCTCGACGGTGTCGGCCCCAGCCACCCCACCGATCACCCGATCTACCGGGTACGGCAACCCAACCGGGCCGCCACCCCGGTGCTGCTGCCGCGGGAGGTCACCGCGATCCTCAACGCCTGCGCCACCCATGACGGCACCCGCTGGTCCGGCGCCGGCCCTGGGCTGCGGAACCGGCTGCTGTTCGCGATCCTCGCCGAGACCGGGATGCGGCTCGGTGAGGCGTTGTCGGTGCGGCATCACGATTTCCACATCGGTGGCGGTGGCACCCCGTACGTGGAGGTCGCCGGCCGCCAGGACCACCCGCACGAGGTGCGATGCAAGACCGGGCCGCGGCGGATCTACGTCGGCGACGACCTGGCGGCCCTGTACTCGGAGTACGTGTGGGCGTTGATCGACGACAGCGCTGATCTGGAAGTGCCCGGTTTCAGTACGCATTTCGTGTTCGTCAACCTCACCCACGGCACCCGGTTCGCGCCGATGCGGCCGGAAACGGTGTACGCGGCGGTCCGGTCCATCACCCGCCGCTGCAACCACCCCAACAACGGCGCCCACACCGATACAGAGCCCGGGCAGCGGGTGCTGCAGCCAGGGTGGACGCCGCACTGGCTCCGCCACACCCACGCGACGGCGTTGCTGCTCTCCGGTGTCGCTCCGCACGTGGTGATGCGCAGGCTCGGTCACGCGGATGTGCAGACCACCCTCTCGACCTACGGGTGGGTCACCGAAGACGCCGAGATGCGGTCGATCGCACAGTGGCGCAACTACGTCGCCGGATGGAAAGGCCTGCACGATGACCACCCCTGAGCCTGCGCCGCGGCTGTCCGCGGCTGCGGCGACCGCGTTCACCTGGCAGGCGCAAGCCGCCCTTGTGCCGACGGCGTGGCGGGAGCCGATCTACCAGATCGACTCGCCCGAGCACCGGCAGGTGTTCCGGCAGAACTCGCGCTATCTCGGCCGTCGTCTGGACTTCACTCCGCAGGGCTGCCCGCCGCGGTTCGCCCGGGAGGTGGCCTGGTTCGTGTGGCTGTGCGCCACCGACCAGATCGGCAAGATCGAACCGGCGTACCTGCGGTGGTGTTGCGAGGCGATCTCCCTCGCCACCCAGAGCTTCATTAAGGAGCATGGGCATCCGCCGGTGTCGATCACCGACCTGACGTCGGCGGCGTTGCTGCGGCACGCCCTGCTCGCGTATGAGGCCCGCAACAAGCGGCTCCCGCCGGTGAACACTCGTCGCAGCATCACGCATCTGATCGAGCAGCTGCACCTGTACCTGTCGGTGCGGTGCACCGACCGCTCCTGGTGGGAGCACGACATCTGGGACCTGCGGGTCGATCCGCGGATCCCGCAACGCGAACACGAACCCAGCCACGACATGGCCGCACGCCTGGGCGGCATCGAACCGGGGTGGCTGCGCGAAGGGGTGCGGTTCTGGCTGCGCGTGTCCATCACCGCGGAGTTGCTGCGCTGGTCCTCCGCGGTGGAACGCTCGAGGATGGCGACCCGGCACCTGGGACGATTCCTCACCGACACCGGGCACACCGACGACCCGGTCCTGGCCGACGACCCCGCGCAGCTGCGCATGATCTTCACCGAGTTCGCCGCGTGGCTGCGCAGCCCGGCCGCCTCCGCCCGCCCGAACCGACGACTGACCGGCTCGGCGATCGAAGCGACCGTGTCCCAGACGCAGGTGTTCTACACGTTCATGGTCGACCACGCCGGCGAGGCGGCCGCCGCGACCGGCATCGCCCGCTGGGGCGACGTCGGCCCCGCGCACACCCGCCTGTGGGGGCCGGCGTTCCGCCGCCGCGCCACACCGAGGAACCGGGAACTGACCTGGTACAGCACCGGCGATCTGCAGCGGATGCTGTGCTACCTCGACGTCCTCGCCACCGACCGCGGCCGCCACGTCACGCTCACCCACCCCGACGGCACCGTCTCCCTCGTCGCCGGCCTCGGGGACCCGCAGGCGGCACGGATCTGGCTCCTGCAGGCCCTCACCGGCCGGCGGGCCTCGGAGATCCTCATGCTCGACGTCGACCCGATCGAGCCGATCCCCGGGTTCGAACGCCCACCCGCCAACCCGGCAGAGCACCCCGCGAACAGGGTTACCAGCGGGGACGGGATGGGGAAGGAGACTGTGGCCAGCGACGACGACGGTGACAGCGGGGTGTTCGTGGCGAAGTTGCGGTACCAGCAGACCAAGGTCGACGGGGTGATCCCGACGATCCTCATCGAGCAGGCCGTGGTCAACGTCATCGCCGAGCAGCGGGCCTGGCTCGCCGCGCAGCACCCGGACTGGTCACCGCGGTATCTGTTCGTGCCGCTGCGCGATCACCACCAGGGCCGCCGGCACCGCCCCTACAACAGCTACCGGCAGGCACTGAGCAACCTCGATCGGATCCATGGACTCACCGACAGCACCGGGCGGGCCTTGCGGTTCACCCAAACTCACCGGCTGCGGCACACCCGCGCCACCGAGCTGCTCAACGACGGGGTGCCCTTGCACGTGGTGCAGCGCTACCTCGGGCACAAGAGCCCAGAGATGACGCTCCGGTACGCCGCCACGCTGGCGGCGACGTCGGAGGCGGAGTTCCTCAAGCACAAGAAGATCGGCGCCGGTGGCGTCGATATCGCGCTCAGTCCCAGCGACATCTACGACATGACCCAGCTGGCCAAGCGCACCGACCGGGTCCTGCCCAACGGGGTGTGCCTGCTGCCGCCGGTGAAGACCTGCGACAAGGGCAACGCCTGCCTGTCCTGTGGGCATTTCGCCACCGACGCAACCCACCTCGACGAACTGCGCTCGCAGCACGCGGCCACGACCGCGTTGCTGCAGGCCCGTCGTGAGCAGTTCCACGCCCGGACTGGACGGGCGTTGACCGACGACAACATCTGGGTGCACCAACGGCTGCGGGAGCTGCATTCGCTCGAGCAGATCATCACCCGGCTCACCGCCGAGGCCCAAGGCTGCGCAGGCCAGGGCCGCACGGGCCAGGACGAGCACAGCCACACTGCAGGGACGGTGACCGGTGCCGGCGCCGCCGATCGGCTGCCGATCCTGCAGATCCAGACCCGCGGGAGCCACGAATCAGCCCTGCGCACCGCTGCAGGCCGCGCTGCGGACACTGCCGCGGGCAGCACACCGGCTGACGGTAGAGCCGGTGAAGTCGATGGCAGCAATGTCGATCCCGGCGGCGATACCGCCGGTGAGGACGGCGGCGCGTGAGCGCCAACGAAGCCTCTCGTGCCGCGTTAGCCGCGAGCGCCGAGCTCCGGTCCGAGGCATCGCAGCGCAGTATCGAAAAGGCACTCAAGGCGATGCGCCGCAACGGGGAAACCATCAACGTCCAGGCCGTCGCGCGGCGGGCCGGGCTGGCTCGCTCGACCGTCTACCGGCACAAGGAGCTGCTGGCGAAGGTTCACCGCCAGCGACGCACCGCAGCGACCCCGCCGCCAGCTGCTGCCGGCCACGAAGCGGCCGCAGCGGATCCGGCGACCGGTGTCCTCGCGGCCATGCATCTTCGGATCCAACAGAAGGACGCCAAGATCGCAGAGCTGACCCGGCAGATCAAGCAGCACGAAGCGACGATCGCCCGACTGCACGGCGAGATCGACGACCTGTCCCCGGACTGAGCGAACCCTCCCCGGGGGTATTGCCGCCAGCGAGCGCACTCTACGGCGGCCAGCGTAAGCACCCTCGCGAGGCTGCGGGGCCGACGAATCGCCCACCGGATCATATCGCGGTCTGACGTCAGTGGCGGTCGACTTAGGCGAGCGCCAGGAAGAGCCTTTCGAGTTTCTGTTGGTCGACGTTCTCGGGGCCTTCGGTGCTCATGCAGTGTTGGAGGCCGGTGGCTACGAGGGCGTATCCGCTGCGTCCGAGGGCCTTGTTGACGGCGGCGAGTTGAGTGAGGACGTCTTCGCAGTCTTGGCCGTCTTCGAGCATCCGGATGACGGTGGCGAGGTGCCCGTGTGCGCGCTTGAGCCTGGTGAGGATGGGCTTGGCGGCTTGCTCTGGAACCTTCACCGAGCGCCGCCGTCGATGCGCGCCAAGCCTTCTCGCACATCTAACGCGGCCTGCGCATACGGCACACATAGCGCTCGTCGAGTGATCGTGAATTCGTTCATGGGCTCATCTTCCTTGAATACCTAAAGGCCACCGCATCCAGTATTGCATAACCCCCTAGGGGGATGTTAACTTCGGGACAACACATCCCCCTCGGGGGTTATTTGAGGAGTGATGGAATGCCCGAGACAGTCACAGATACGGCAGAATCGGCTCCTGGCACGCCCAGGTCATCGTTGACCGGCGCGTTGGGGCGTCTTGGCGTCTGGGTGACCGGGCACGGCCGGGTTGTCACAGCAGTGTGGGTGCTGCTGGTTGTGGGACTCGGGATCTTCGCGCCGTTCGTGGAGAAGAACCTCTCCGGTGCGGGCTGGCAGGCCGATGGTTCGCAGTCGGTGCAGGTGCGCGAGCTGGCGCAGAAACACTTCGGTGGCAACGCCAGCCACGCGATCCAGGTGGTCGTGCACAGCGACACCGCGGCGTTGACCGAAGGTCAAGGGCCTCAGATCCTGGAGCGGGTGACCTCCGAGCTGAGAGCGGATCCGCGGATCGCCCAGGTCGTCGCGCCACAGCCGGGCGCCACACTGAGCGGGGACGGCAAGACGGCGATCGTCCTCGCCGGCGCAGGGGCCGATACGAATGAAATGGTCCGGGCTGCGACCGATCTCAAAGGGCCGCTCAGTGCACTATCGACGGAGACGGTGTCGGTGAATCCGACCGGCTCGTCGGTGCTGTGGTCGGATTTCAACGCCGCGAACCTCGAGGCGATGCTCACCTCGGAGATGCTTTCCTGGCCCGTCACTTTGGCGATCCTGGTGATCGCGTTCGGTACGTTGGTCGCCGCCGGTCTGCCGTTGCTGTTGACGTTGGCCGGGTTGGTGGCCTCGGCCGGTGCGTTGGTGCTGATCAACGAGATCGTGCCGGTGTCGATCTGGGCGATGAACTTCGCGATGATGTTCTCCCTCGCGCTGGGCATCGACTATGCCCTGTTCCTGGTGGTGCGGTACCGGGCGGCCCGGTTCGGGCAGGGGGCTTCGCCGCGCGAGGCGATCACGCAGACGATGAATACCGCCGGCAAGGCGGTGCTGCTGTCCGGGGTCACCGTGCTGATCTCCCTGTCCGCGGTGATGCTGGTGCCTTCACCGTCGTTCCGGTCGATGGCTGGTGGGATCATGCTCTCGGTCGTGTTCGTCCTCGCTGCGACGCTGACCCTGCTGCCGCTGGTGTTGGTCAAGCTCGATGCGCGGATCAACGCGCTCGCGTTGCCGTGGGCCCGCGTCGGTGAGCACCACTCACCCGTGTTCGAGCGATGGGGACAGCGGCTGTGGAAGCGTCCGTTCGCCTGGGGCGCTGCCGCACTAGCAATCCTGATCGCATTGTCGATCCCGTTGGCGGGACTGAAGACCGCGATGCCATCGATCGCGGTGCTACCGTCCGATGCCAACGCGCGAGTCGGCTACGACCAGGTCAAGCAAGCCTTCGGCCCCGGCGCTCCTGGAACACTGCAAATCATCACCCCGTCCTCGACCGCAGCACAGGCGCACCAGGTGCTGGCCGGTGATGCGGGAATCGCCGGCGCGATGCCGCCCGTCGCCGCAACAGATGACAGCGGCCTGTCGCTGATCTCCGCGGTGCCGAAGGTCGATCCCTCCGACCCGAGCCTGACCGCGACAGTCGACCGGCTCCGCTCCGACCTTCCCGAGGGCACCTTGGTCGGTGGCGCGGCAGTGGAGAACCTCGACCTGAAGGCCCAACTCGACACCTCCACCCCGATAGTGATCGCGGTCATCCTCCTGCTGGGCTTCGCTCTGCTGCTGGTCGCGCTACGGGCGCCGCTGATCGCTCTGATCGGCACCGGGGTAAGCCTGCTGTCCACCGCAGCGGCATTCGGCGTGGCCCGCCTGGTGTTCCAGGACGGCATCGGCGCAAGCCTGCTCGGCTTCGAATCGCAGGGCTTCCTCGACGCCTGGGCACCGGTCTTCTTCTTCGCGATGATCTTCGCGATCGCCATGGACTACACAGTGTTCCTGCTTTCGTCCGCCAAGGAGCACTGGGAACGCTCCGGTGACCCGAAAGAGGCGATGATCGGAGCTGTCTCGCACTCCGGTCGCGTGATCTTCGCCGCTGGGGGCGTCATGGTCGCCGTGTTCTTCACCTTCGCCCTGTCCGGGCCGCTGCCCCCGAAGGAGATGGGCGTCATCCTCGGCGTCGCGGTTCTCCTCGACACCTTCCTCATCCGCCTCGTTTTGCTCCCCGTCGCACTGCGTCTGGCCGGCCGCGCCGCATGGGCCTGCCCGGCCTGGCTCGCCAAAGTCCTGCCGAACATCAGCTTCGCCCATGACTAGTACCCGACTGACCGACACCCGAGGGAACCCGCGTGAGCGATATCCCCAACACCCCCCTTGGCGACCTCGCGGTCGCATCCGGCGCGAACGCTTCCGCGAGGTCACCAACACCGCCCAACAGTCTGTCAAGGAGCGAAACCAGCAATGTGTCACGCCACTCGATGCCGCACCTGCGACAAGATCACCTGGGCCGGATGCGGAAGCCACATCGATGCAGTCCGCCGCACCGTTCCACCCGAAAGCTGGTGCCCAGGACACCCCGACGCCTCCGGTGCGCGTCCCAAACGGCGCTGGTTCTAACCACCTGAAATCTCTACCACTCCGACCGACAGGGAACGGCCACCCACCATGCGCAAGCTCGCCATCGACCGAGCAGTTCTGCTCCTCGCCGGAACACTGAACCTGACCGGCGTCGCCCTCAGCGTCACCGCGTCATCCTGGTGGATCCTCCTGGCGCTGTTTGTCTCGGTGAACCTCATTCAATCAAGTCTCACCGGGTTCTGCCCAGCAGCGAGGCTTCTCACGAAGACAGGGATGCGATCCGGAAAGGCGTTCTAGGTAGGCCGCCGCTCAGAGTGGACTTGCTACGACCAGCGATCAATCCAGTGGAGAACAACTGAAGGAGAGAACAGTGAACCGACCGCTTGCCCTCACAATCTGGCTGGACCCGGTGTGCCCGTACTCGTGGACCACCGCACAGTGGCTGCTGGCCGCTGTCGACAATCCCAACGAACTACAGTGGAAACAGATGAGTCTCGCCCTCCTCAACGAGGGACGCGAACTACCCGAACCTGCCCGCAAGCGGATGCAGGATTCCCGGGCGGCGGGCAGACTGTTCGCCTCGCTGGCGCGCGAACTAGACAGCGAGCGGATGTGGCAGGCCCTGCGAACGTTCAGCGACCAGTACCACCGAGACGGCGGCACGATCGACGATCAGTCAGTGCGAGAAATGCTACTGGAGCTCGACCTGCCCGCACACCACATCTCGAGCATCGACGACCCGACCTTCGACGCCGCGGTGCGCGATGCACATACGCTCAGTCAAGAAGCCGCGGGCGAAAGCGCAGGAAGCCCCCTGATCGGGATCGGCGAGACCGTCTTCCACGGTCCCGTGCTCACCGCGATACCGGCCCCCACCGCCGCACGCGACTTGCTCACCGCTCTCGAAACACTCGCCACCGTCGAGACCTTCGCATCCGTACAACGGTTTGCACACCCTAGTAACAGCCACCTCTGAGAACGGAGCAAATCGAGATCATGAATAGCAAACGAATCGTCATCGCCGGCGCCGGGATTGGCGGGCTCAGCGTGATCAAGGAGCTGCGCGAATCGGGCGCTCCCCTCGACAACACCGACATCACCTTGGTCGACGAGAACTTCGAGCACTACCTTGGCTTTACCCTGCCGTGGGTGATGCGAGGCTGGCGCACGCCAGCGAGCGTTCCCATCCGACCGTCCGAGAAGAACCTCACCGGAATTCGCACGGTGCGCAGCACTGTCTCCGGTGTCGACGTCGCCGACAGCACCGTCATCCTCGACGACGGTGAGCGCGTGGACTTCGATGCGCTCGTGCTCGCGCTGGGTGCCCGCAATGCGACGCATCGAGTGCCCGGTCTCCAGGAGGCGGCAGACGCAGGCGTCGCCGTGCACTATTACGCCACCGCCGACGCCGCACGTGCCCACCGCGCTCTGACCGCGTTCCCGGGCGGCCGACTGGTCTTCCTCGTCGCATCGATGCCCTTCCGCTGCCCCGTCGCACCTTACGAGGGCGCCTTTCTCGCGGCAGATCTCCTGGCCGAACGCGGCGTGCGGGACAATACAGATATCGCTGTGTACACCCCGGAACCGCAGCCAATGCCGTCCGCCGGACCCGATGTCGGCAGGGAACTGGCCAAGCGCGTCAGAGCCTCAGGAATCGACCTGCACCCACAACACCAGGTCGAACGAGTGGACCATCAAACCAAGACCGTGCACTTCACCAACGGCGAGCACGTCACCTTCGACCTGCTGGTTTTCGTCCCACCGCACGAACCCGCGTTAACACTGGACACACCGGGGTGGATTCCCGTCGACCGAGCTTCCATGCTCACCGACCACCGCGGCGTATGGGCGATCGGCGACCTCTCCGCAGTCACCTCCCCCACGAACAGGCCCCTCCCCAAGGCCGCCATCTTCGCCAAAAACGGCGCCGCCGCGGTGGCCCGAAACGTACTGCACTACCTCGGGCTCGCCGAATCCCCAGCGTCTCTATCAGGGCAGGGATATTGCTACATCGATACCGGCGCTCACCAATCAGCCCGGGGGCAGGGCGATTTCTTCGCCGAACCGCACCCCGACGTGGTGCTCACACCCGCATCTCCACAGCTGCACCAAGAGAAGATCCGCGAAGAACTCGACTGGCGCGCCTACTGGGAATGACCGCGAGATCACACGTGCCTGGCGCCGGCCGTGGACAACTGCGAAGGCGCGGCTCACGGCGCGGACGACTCTAGCGTTCACCGCCGGGGCAGTCGAGCGCTTCCGCGCGCAGCTGTTCACGGATCTGCGGCCAGGCCAGGCGCCCTTCGCGGGTGGTGAGTCTATGTACGTGCACCAGATCCCAGGCGTCACGCAAGTTGGCCGGGAAAGTGCGGGCGACCACCTCGCCGAGCATCAGCTCGCGGCGACGGCCACGCTCGCGCCAGATCAGGAAAGCATAGGTGCGGCGAGCTTTTCGACGCCTGGCGACCTTGATCCTGCCGAGTGCGATCACACCGTCATCGCAGATGATGCGCCGGCGCACCTCGCCGCCGGCGGCGGTGTCCTGCTCGGTTTGGTGCTCACGCAACGTCGCGGCGGCCGAGTGCACTGCATCAGGAGGTAACGGTGCCGGACGCCACTTCCGGCGGACGACCCGCACGAGCTGGATGGGTTAAACGCTGCTCAGCTGCGGTCGCAGCCGCGGGAACGGCCACGAGTCGCCGAACACGTCCTGCAGTTCCCGCGGTCGGGTCGCGGTGATCGCGGCGATGTCGGCGACGGCGTAGCGGCTGCTACGCAACGAGGTCAGGAACTCGGCGGCCGCCTGCGGCCGGACCGGGTACGTCGAGCGTCGCTTGTCCCGCAGCAGATTCCGGGCGTTGAGGGTACGGAACCAGTACCGATACTGCGATTCAGTGATGTCGGCATGCACGTGCGCGCGACGCACCAACGCCGACAAGCTCACACCCCACCGGCGCCGCAGATCATCGAGGGCATCGATCCGCGCCGGCGTGATCCCCCGCAGCTCATCGCGCAACGATCCGTACGGGGCGAGGAACTCCGCGGCGAACCGATCCGCACGGTTCTCGATCTCCTTGAGCCCCAACGACACACCAGACAGTTCATCCATCACCAGGTGCCCCAGCTCGTGCGCGAGGGTATGCCGCTGCCGATCCTCCGGAGTGTCGGGGTTGAGCAGAATCACCGCAGTCACCGGGCCGGTGGTGCGGACACTAATCGCGTCGACCTTGTCCACATCGGAGGGCATCGGCAAGATCATGATCCCGGCACTCTCGAGCAGACCAGCGACATCGGAGACCGGGCCATGCAGCCGCCACGCCTTGCGCACCAGCTGGGCGGCCTCCTCCGGGCCCTCGTCGAGCAGGTCCACATCCAACTGCGGCACCGACCGCGGATGCACCGCGGTCGCGAGCGTGTCCTCATGGAGCCGATTGAGCATCCAGCCCGCGAAGTTCGCGTGCTGAATCAGCCTGTCCTGCAACCGTTTGGTGACGGCTTGACTGCGGAAGTGCACCCCCTCAGGCGGTTCCTGCGGCAACACCGTGCACAGCAGTTCCTCGGTCACATCGAGCACCTGCGCCCACAACGTCAGGTCCGCTCCGCTGATTGATCCGTCGCCGCTCTCAGCGCGCGAGACGTAACTCGGCGATCGCCCCAGGGCGTCAGCGACCTGCTTGGCGGTCAGCCCGCGGCGCTCCCGAGTGGCGGTCAGCGTCGCGGCCACCGCGCCGCGGCCGGTCGACAGCGGCGAACGCGATGCCCGCGAATCAAGATCCGTCACCGTTCCCATGACCAGAATCGTAGACCTTCCCACCCACACCGATCACGCTGACGTGCCGAACACCACGCAATGATTCCCCGCACACCGGTAATCTCTGCCGTCACACCAGCCCCACCGGGAATCGGCCGGGAGGTACGCCCAGCTTCTAATCGTCTGCTGCGGTGCCCTCGGCGGCGTTCGGGTTGGTGGGGATCTCGAAACGGCTGCGCTCCGCGACCAGGCCGGCACGTCGAGTCAGGACGGCGATGTCAGCCTCGGCGCGGAAGAGCCGGTCCCGCAGATCCTCATTCTCGGCACGCAGCCGAGCCGCCTCCTCACGGGCTTCGTCCGTCGCAGCCAGCACCAACGCACGATCGGAGGTCATCAACCACGGCACCCGCCGCCGGCGCCAGGACACCAGCATGCGGCGCGCAGCGTCCATATCCACCTCATGCGGCGCCCACAGATACCGCTCACCGAGGCGGGTGCGGGCCTGAACCCCAGTGATCCGGTTCGCGTCGTTGAGCGTCCCCGATAGGTCGACGTTGGTCACCGCGAACTCGGCAGTACTGACCACGTCGAACGGCAGCGTGTAATCCTGGCACTGCTGCTTACGCAGGCGCTGGCGTTCGCTCTGCGATACCTGCCTCCAGGGGGTGTCCCGCTCCACCTTCACGTGCAGGTTGCCGTGCACGATCAGCTCGGTCCAATTGTGCGGCTCATGCAGCCGCACCTGCGGCGGGTTCACCTCGTTGGTCCACTCGCGCAGCCCCTCCGACCACACCATCGCGGTCAGCAGGCCCCGCGACTTCGAGTCGTACCGACGTCGCGACGCCGGATCCAAGTACAGCGCCTCGCACAGCTGCGTGCACGCCTCATCCGCAGCGAGCGCGATCGCGGCGATCGGCACCATGTGCGGCCGCAGCATCCGCAGCGCCTGCGTTCGCGGCGCCCTCGGACGCAGTCCCTCGATTCGCACCATGACGCCCCCAGAAGTCGTTACCAAACTTGCTGTCCATCTTGCAGAGGGGGTAACGATCCTGCCGTTCGGACACGCCGCAACGCGACCACTCGAAACTCGACGGCCCGACCGGGCCGAGGAGAAGGCAGGGGAACCGATCACCAAGCCGATGCGTCCAATAAGAGTGAGCACCAATCGCGACTTACCCAACGACACCGAGCACAACATCCGGGACGACTTCTACGACGGAGTCACAGTGCTGCCGCCCTGGGCCGAAGCCTGGTTCGCTCAGGAACGCGCACGCCACCGCACCGCCCTCGGCGAGACCCACCCCGACGGAGACGACTGGAACCACTGGGAAGAACAGCTCAGCAACGACAGCCCCCACCACCGTCCACTACAGCTCAGATAACACCGACGCAGACGTACACTGCTTCACCTCAGAACACCGTCCGCTACAGAGCGAGACGGCCAGCAAGTAGCTACAGATAAGAAGGCCGCGGCCAGCTGGGCGTGGAGCGCTGCCCGGCCGAGGCCGCCGAGCGCCGCCAGGGCCTCCAACCGTGCCGGGACCTCCCGCGGGGAGTTGGCGTGGACCGTGCCGGCACCACCGTCATGGCCGGTGTTCAGGGCGGTGAGCAGATCGACGACCTCGGCCCCGCGCACCTCGCCGACGACGATGCGGTCGGGCCGCATCCGCAGCGCCTGGCGCACCAGGTCCCGCACCGTCACCTCACCGACGCCCTCGACGTTCGCGCCCCGCGCTAGCAGCGAGACCACGTGCGGGTGAACGGGATCGAGCTCGTGCGCGTCCTCCACGCACAGCACCCGCTCCGCCGGATCCACCGCGCCGAGCAGGCCGTTGAGCAGCGTCGTCTTGCCGCTGCCCGTGCCGCCGACCACGAGGAAGGCGAGCCGGGCCGCCACCACCCGCCGCACGAGGCCGGCCACCTCGCCCGGTACCGCCCCGCCGCCGATGAGCGTGTCGAGCGTCTGGGTGGCCGGTCGTAGCACGCGCAGCGAGATGCAGGTGCCGCCGTGCGCGAGGGGCGGCAGCACGGCGTGCAGCCGAATCCCGCTGCCAGCGCGGCCGCCCGGCCCGGCGGGCAGATGCCCGTCCACCCAGGGCTTCGCGTCGTCCAGCCGCCGCCCCGCCGCCAGCGCGAGCCGCGCGGCGAGGCGCCGCACGGCGTCGTCGTCCTCGAAGACGACGCCCGCGGCCTCGAGCCCCCGGCCCCGGTCCACCCACACCTTTCGCGGGCCACAGACCAGCACGTCCGCGACGTCCGGATCGGCGAGGAGGGGCTCGAGTCGGCCGGCGCCGACGAGCTCCGTCTCGAGGTACGCGAGGCCGTCGAGCAGGTCCGTATCGCCCAACACGCCCCCGCATTCGGCGCGGAGCGCGGCCGCCATCACGTCGGGCGTGAGCACCGCTGCCGTGTGCGCGAGCCGCTCCCGCACCCGGGCCAGGAGGTCGCCGTCGGGGGACGTCACGCCGCACCCCGTCGCAGGCCGTCGAGCACGCGGCCCGCCGCCACGGCCAGCGGTGTACCCCGGCGCAGTCGCAGCCCGCCGTCGTCGAGCTGGGCGGCCAGGCCGGGCTGCGGGCGCATCGACGCCAGCAGCGGTACCCCGACGGCCCGCTCGACGTCGCGCGCCGAGAGCCCGCCCGGCGCGGGGCCGCGCACCACCAGCCCGACCTGCCGAGCCCGGCCCGCCACCCCGTCGGCCACCGTGCGCGCGGCGGCGCACCCCCGCACCGTGGCAGCGGAGACGACGACCACCACGTCCGCGACCTCGAGGCACGCGGAGGTCGCGGGGTCGTCCCGCCGGGGCAGGTCGACGACGGTGACGCCCACGCTGCGGCGGCCCGCGTCGATGACCGCGAGCAGGCCCTCGACCGGGATCGCGTTCGACGGTGACCCGCCACCGACGTCCCGTGTCCCCGCGGCGACCGACCCGCCCGCCGACAGCACCGCGACGGCACCGGCACGCCCCGGGAGCGCCGCGACCAGCGCCTCGGACGGCACGTGGCCGCCGCGCAGCGCCAGGTCGCCCCAGCGCAGGCCGGGCATGTCCGCACAGCCGAGCAGCAGGTCGAGGCCGCCGCCCCAGGGGTCGGCGTCGACGGCCAGGGCGGTGATCCCGCGGCCCGGGGCAGTCACCGCGACGGCGGCCGCCAGGACCGAGGCGCCGGCGCCGCCGTGCCCGCCGACGACGGCGACGACGCGGGAGCGCGCACCGTCGTCCTGCTCCCGGGCGGCGAGGAAGCGTGCCAGGTCACGCACCTGCCCGGGCAGCACGAAGACCTGCGCCGCCCCCACCTCGACGGCCGCCGCCAGTTCCGGCATCCCCGCCTCGACCGCGACCAGGGCGACGCCCTCCCGGCGCGGCAGACCGCCGGCGCGCGCGGCCTCCGCCATCGCCGTCGCGGCCGCGAGGTCCAGCACCAGCCCGGCGGCCGATGCCCAGCACGCGCGGGGCCTGCCCCGGTCGATGTCCGTGACCGACCGCGCAGCCGCCGCCGCGGCCCGCCGCACGTCGTCGGCCAGTGCCCCGTCCGCCACCGCCATCCCGATCTCTATCCCCCGCATGGGCACAGCGTCACCCCGGAGCCTGTCCTGTTCGCCCGATCCCGCCTCCTCCTGTGGATGAACCTGTCCGATTCGAGAAAGTTGTGGAGGAATCCGGTCTCCGCTCTTGCGGGGTGCGCAGCGCCACCGCACCGGTAGGCTGATTCCCGTGAGCCCTACCGCGCCCGACGAGGCCCCGGTGCGCCGGGTCGCCGCCTTCTTCGACCTGGACAAGACGATCATCGCGAAATCGTCCGCGCTGGCCTTCTCGCGTCCCTTCTTCGACGAGGGGCTGCTCAACCGTCGTGCCGTGCTCAAGTCGAGCTACGCGCAGTTCCTGATGATGCTGACAGCCGCCGATCACGACCAGATGGAGCGCATGCGCGACCACCTCACGCAGATGTGCGAGGGCTGGAACGTGGAGCAGGTCACGTCCATCGTGCGCGAGGCCCTGCACGACGTCGTGAACCCGCTCGTCTTCGCCGAGGCCTCCGAGCTGATCGCCGGCCACCACGCCCGCGGGCACGACGTGGTCATCGTCTCGGCCTCCGGCGAGGAGATGGTGAGCCCCATCGCCGAGATGCTGGGCGCCGACTACTCCGTCGCGTCGAAGATGAAGGTCGAGGACGGCAAGTACGCGGGCGAGGTCGAGTTCTACTGCTACGGCGAGAACAAGGTCGTCGCGATGGAGGCGCTCGCGGCCGAGCACGGCTACGACCTCGAGCAGTGCTTCGCCTACTCCGACTCGATCACCGACGTGCCGATGCTCGCCGCCGTCGGCCACCCCACCGCGGTCAACCCCGATCGCGGCCTGCGCAAGGAGGCGGCGGAGCGCGGCTGGCCCGTGGTCTCCTTCTCGAACCCCACACCGTTGCGCGACCGGATACCCACACCGTCGCGGAATTCGGTCCTCGCGAGCGCCGGCCTCGGCGTGGTGGCCGCGGGAGCCGGTGTCGCGACTTACCTTGTGCTGCACCGCAAGAAGCACTGATACCGATCAGTAGCAACTGATTCGAGATTTTTCCGCCCTACCCCTTGATGTGATGGCGCTCACAGGGTAGAAAGGAGTCACGGAGCGGCGCAAAGCCAAATCCTCACCGGAAGAGAAGGTCGGGGATTCCTGAGCGTCAAGGCTCCCAGCACGGACACCAGGCACCCACGCGGAGCTCGCCACCTATGGCGGAAAGCGCTGTGAGCCTGCGTCGCCGGGGAATCAGTGGTCAGCACAGGATCCGCGGATAGTGGATCTCTCCACCGGTAGACGCCGAGGCCGTAATACAGCCCACCCTCACGCACGCTTGGTAACCGGGATCCGTGCTAGCGAACGGCGATTCGGACCCGTTCTGAGGAAAGCACCTTGAGTGCCCCTTCCTCAGCTCAGGCCGGGTCGCCGTTGCGCATGTCCGGGTCCGTTCGACCGAATACCGGACCGCCGCAGCGGATTTCCCTGTCAGCGCTCCGCGAGCGCCAACGCCTCCCTACCGCCGGCCTCCAGTGCCTGACAGCACAGCACCACCCAGGCCACCACGCCGTCGGGGTCGCCCATCCCGAACGCGTCCGCGGCGTCGGCGTAGCTGGGCGCGAACTTCAACCACGTGGTCTCGGGAATGCCGAGCGCGTGCGGGTCGAGACCCGACGCCACCGTCACCAGCCGCGACGCGGCGCGGGCGACAGTCCCGTCGGCCACCTCGAAGGGCCGGAGCGAGAGCAGTTCCCCGTGCACGATCGCGGCCACCACCGGCGCGGGCGCCTCCGTGCCGCCGGTCACGAGCTGCGCCAGCAGTCCGAGTCGCTCCCCCGCGCCGGCGCGCGGCCGGCCGAGCCGGGAGTCGTCGCCGTCGACGAGGTCCGCCGCCGCGAGCGTGTGCAGCCTCGCGAGCACCTGCAGCGGCGCGCGCCGCCACACCCCGACCGAGGCGTCGAGCAGGTCGCCGTCGATCGCCTGATAGGCGCGCATCGCCCCGGCGAGCACCGGATCATTGATCAGCTCGTCTCGGCTCAGCGCGACGGCCGCACCGTCGAGGGCGGCCGAGGCGCGGGCGCCTCGGAGCGACGACTCCGTCGCGGTGGCCCGCCACTCCCGGCGGTTCGCGGGATGACGGTGCACCGTGGCGAGCGCCTCCCGGGCGGCGGCTGCCGCCTCCGCGACGGCGGGGACGGCGACGAGCGGGCTCAGCGGGTCGTTCACACGACCCACCCTAGCCCGCTCGTCGCCGGTCCCTGCGGGTCAGCCCGCCAGCTCGATCGAACCGCCGGGGATGGCGTCGATCAGCTTGCGGGTGTAGTCCGACGACGGGTTGTCGTAGACCTGATCGGTCGGCCCCGCCTCCATCACCTTGCCGCCCGCCATCACCAGCGTCTGGTGCGCGATCTGCTTGACCACAGCCAGGTCGTGCGTGATGAACAGGTAGGTCAGCCCCAGTTCCTGCTGCAGCCCCTCGAGCAGGGTCAGGATCTGCGCCTGCACCAGCACGTCGAGCGCGGAGACCGCCTCGTCGAGCACGATCACCTCGGGGTTCAGTGCCAGCGCCCGCGCGATGGCCACGCGCTGCCGCTGCCCGCCCGACAGCTCGTTCGGGTAGCGGTGCATGGTGTCCGCAGGCAGCGCCACCATCTCGAGCAGTTCCTTCGCCCGCTCCAGCCGGGACGCCTTGTCGCCGATGCCGTGCACCACCAGCGGCTCCGTGATCGCCCGGTAGATCGAGTACATCGGATCCAGGGAGCCGTAGGGATTCTGGAATACGGGCTGCACCCGCCGCCGGAACGCCTTCGCCTCCGCGCCGCGGAGGGTGGTGACGTCCTTGCCGTCGAATTCGACGGTGCCGCTGGTCGGTTCGAGGAGGCCGAGCACCATGCGGGCCACCGTCGACTTGCCCGATCCGGACTCGCCCACCACAGCGGTGGTCGTGCCCCGGAGCATAGTGAAGCTGACGTCGTCGACCGCGCGGAACTCGCTGCTCTGGAACGGCAGCGAGCCGCGGATCGGGAAGTCCTTCACCAGGTTCGCGGCGACCACGACCTCCGCCGGACCAGTCGCGGCCGAGTCCTTCAACTCGCCCTTGACCGTCTCCAGCTCGACGCCCGACCCGCCCGCACCCGACTCCATGACGTCCGTCACCGCGGCGGCGACGGGCGGGCTCTCGGCCCGGCGGGCCGAGAGCGACGGCGCCGCCGACACGAGCCGCTTGGTGTACTCGTGCTGCGGGTCCTGCAGGATCTCCAGCGCGGGACCGGATTCCACGACGCGCCCCTTGTACATCACGACGAGGTGGCTGGCGCGCTCGGCGGCCAGGCCCAGGTCGTGCGTGATCAGCAGCACCGCGGTGCCAAGATCGGAGGTGAGCGTGTCCAAGTGGTCCAGGATCTGGCGCTGCACCGTGACGTCGAGCGCGGACGTCGGCTCGTCGGCGATGAGCAGCTTCGGCCGGCAGGCCAGGCCGATCGCGATGAGCGCGCGCTGCTTCATGCCGCCCGAGAACTCGTGCGGGTACTGGTTCACCCGCTTGTCCGGATCCTTCATGCCGGCCTCGGCCAGCAGCGCGATCGCCCGCTTCTTGGCGTCGCCCTCCTCGGCGTTGTTGGCCTTGAGGGTCTCGCGGACCTGGAAGCCCACGCGCCACAGCGGATTCAGGTTCGTGTTCGGATCCTGCGGGACCAGGCCGATGCCGTTGCCGCGGATCTTCTGGAAGTCCTTCTCCGAGGCCTTGGACAGGTCCTGGCCGTCGAAGACGATCTGCCCGCTCGCCACCTTGCCGGTGCCCTGGAGCAGGCCCATCACGGCCGCGGCCGTGGTGGACTTGCCCGACCCGGACTCGCCGACGATCGCCACCGTCTGGCCCGGATAGACCGTGAGGTTGGCGCCCCGCACCGCGGGGACCGGCTTGCCCTGGACCTCGAATTCCACGACCAGGTCGCGGATCTCGAGCAGCGGCGACGGCGACTTGCCGAGCGCCGAGGCGACCTTGTCCTTGACCTTGCTCAGGCCGTGCTTGCGTTCGTCGGACATCAGCGCTTCCTCGCCTTCGGATCGAGTGCGTCGCTCAGGACGTCACCGAGCATCATGAACGTGAGCACGGTGATCGCCAGTGCGGTCGCGGGGAAGAACAGGATCGGGGTGCCCTCGCGGAGGAGGGTCTGTCCGTCCGAGATGTCCATGCCCCAGGAGACCTCACTGGCCGGAAGCCCGATCCCCAGGTATGACAGCGTGGCCTCAGTGACGATGTAGATGCCCAGCGCCACGGTGGCGACGACGATGACCGGCCCGAGGCAGTTCGGGATCACGTGGGTGAACAGAGTCCGGACCTTGGACGAGCCCAACGACTTCGAGGCGTCGATGAACTCCTCGTTGCGGATCGAGATCGCCGCCGACCGCGCGATGCGCGCGATCTGCGGCCAGCTGAAGATCGCGAGCACCAGCACCACCGAGTAGACGGTGCGCGAGCTGACCATCTGCATGACCACGACGGCCGCCAGCATGAGCGGGACGCCGAAGAAGATGTCCGAGAGGCGGGCGATCAAGGAGTCCAGCCAACCGCCGTAGAACCCCGCCGTGGCGCCCAGAATGCCGCCGACCACCACCACGGCGAGGGTGGTGAGTACGCCGACGAGCACCGACGCGCGAGCCCCGTAGATGGTCCGCGCGTAGATGTCATAGCCCTGCAGATCCGTCCCGAACCAGTGTTCACCGCTGGGCGGAAGGAGCGATCGGTCGAGCGATGCCTCGTGCGGATCCCTTCCGAAGGCGAACACCGACGGGAACAGCACTACGAGCAGGATCAACGCGAGGAGCGCGACGCAGACCCAGAACAACGGCTTGACCTTCAGCTGCAACCACGCCGTCTTCCAGAAGCCAGCGGGCTCCACATCCTTGGCGACGGCGTCGACCGCGCCGACCACGACGTCGTCGGCCGCGGCGACGAACCGTGCCTGTCCGGGGTAGGTGTGCTTGTCATGCATAGCGGATCCTCGGGTCGAGGGCGGCGTAGAGCAGGTCCACCACCACGTTGCAGATGAGGTAGATGACGATGAGCACCGTCACGAAGGAGACCACCGTGGTGGCCTCACCGCGGATGATCGCCTGATAGATGGTGCCGCCCACGCCGGGGATGTTGAAGATGCCCTCGGTGACGAGCGCACCGCCCATGAGCGCGCCGATGTCGGCGCCCAGGAAGGTGACCACCGGGATCAGCGAGTTCCGGAGCACGTGCACGAGGACGACGCGCGAGCGCGGCAGGCCCTTAGCCGTCGCGGTCCGCACGTAGTCCGCGGTGAGGTTCTGCGAGACCTGCGAGCGGGTGAGCCGCACGACGTACGCGAACGACACCAGACCGAGCACGATGCCCGGCAGCAGCAGATGGTAGAAGTCCAGGTTGCCGCCGACGGTGACCGGGAACCAGCCCAGCTTCACACCGAAGACGAACTGGGCGATGAAGCCCAGCACGAAGATCGGCACCGCAATGATGATCAGCGAGACGAACAGGATCGACGTGTCGAAGAGCTTGCCCTTCTTCAGGCCGGCGATCACACCGAAGAAGATGCCCAGGATCGTCTCGACCGCGAGCGCGATGAGCGCGAGGTTCACCGTGACCGGGAAGGCCCGCTTCATCACGTCCCACACCGGCTGTCCGGAGAAGGAGGTGCCGAAGTCGAGCGAGAAGACGCCCTTGATGTAGTACCAGTACTGCACGAGGAAGGGCTGGTCGAGGTGGTACTGCGCCCGAAGGCCCTCCACCACCTCGGGGGGCAGCGTGCGGTCACCGCCGAGGGCGGCGATCGGATCCGCGGGAACGAGGAAGACGAGCGCGTAGATGAGCAGCGTGGCGCCGAAGAAGACGATCACCAACTGCCCGAGCCTGCTCAGGAGATATCTGGTCATGCCATCACTCCTTCGTGATGTTCGTGAAGTCGAAGCGGCCGTTCCAGGTGAGCTGTCCCTGAACGCCGTCGCCGACGCCGGCCGCGGCGTTGTAGTCCCAGAGCGGGACGACCGGCAGATCTGCCAGAAGGATCGACTGCGCCTCATTGATCAGCCTGGTCGACTGCGCCGGATCCAGGGCCTGCTGGCCCTCTGCGATCTTCCGGTCGAACGCCGGATTGCTGTAGTCGCCGTCGTTCGAGCCACCACCGGTGACGTAGTTCGACTCGAGGAAGTTCAGCTGCGTCGGGTAGTCGCCCTGCCAGCCGTTGCGGCCGGCTGACTTCAGGGTGCGCTTCGTCAATTCGTCGCGGATCTGCTTGAAGGTGGCGTAGGGCTTGCCCTCGGCCTCGATCCCCAGCGTGTTCTTGATCTGGTTCGTCACCGCGTCGATCCACTGCTTGTGGTCACCGTCGGAGTTGTAAGCGATGGTGAACGCACCGGTCCACGGCTTGATCGCGTTCGCCTGCGCCCAACGCTGCTTCGCCAGTTCCGGGTTGTGCTTGACGGTCTCGTTGCCCGGGAGATCACCGCTCCACCCGGGGATCGAGCGAGCGGTGAACTCGAGCGCCGGGTTGCGGAACCCCTGGAAGACCACGTCGATGATCTGCTGGCGGTCGATCGACATCGAGATCGCCTGACGTCGCAAACGCCCCTCTTCGTCCGGACCGAAGTGCTCGAGGAACTCGGGAATCACGAACGACTGGGTCTGCGCGGTCGGCTTGGTGATCGCCTTCTTACCGAGCGTCTTCTTGAACGAGCGCAGCGCACTGTTCGGGATGGTGTCGAGCGCGTCGAGGTTGCCCGACGTCAGATCGGTGTACGCCGGATCGTACGACTCGTACATCACGAACGTGAGCCCGCCGTTCTTCGGCTTCGGCCCCTTGAAGCCCTCGTATCGGACCACGTCGAGCTGCACGTTGTGCCGCCACTGCTTGAGCTTGTACGGTCCGTTGCCCACCGGGTTCTGGCCGAACTTCTCCTTCCCCTCGGTGAAGAAGACGTCGGGCAGCGGCACGAACGGAGTGAAGCCGAGCGCCAGCTTGAAGTCGATGTTCGGAGCCGTGAGATCGATGGTGAAAGTGAAATCGTCGACCACCTTCAGCCCGCTCATCTCGGTCTTGGTGGACCCCTTCGAGGCCACTTCCTCGAAGCCGGCGATCGGGGCGTAGAAGCTCTGCTGCTTCTGCAGGTTGCCGATCGCCGCGCCGAAGTTCCACGCGCGCACATAGTTCTGCGCCTTCACGGGCGTACCGTCGGTGAACGTCCAGTCACGCTTCAGCTTGACCACGAAGTGTTTGTTATCCGTGGTCTCGACCGCTTCCGCGTTCGCCAGCTCGGGCGTCCCGTCCGCTTGGTAGCTGTACAGCCCGGTGAACAGGGAGTCGACGACGCGACCTCCCATGTTCTCGTTGGTGTCCGATGGAACCAGACCGCTCTGGGGCTCGCCGCCGTTCACGCGCACGATCGCATCGGGCCCGACGGTGTTCTGCGACCGCGCGCCGTCCATGCTGCACCCGGACACCGCCAGGCTCGCGGCGACGGCGACGGCGAGGATCGCCCGCGTCGTCGACCACCGCTTACTTCGTATTCTCACAACTACCTCCGCCGGAGTTGGTCAGTTCAGTGCTCAGCACTTTAAGCGCCCCTCACTACTCTGTCCCGGCAATGCACGCCGCCGGGCCCGCTCGCGGCGAGTCCGGCCCGAACATCCCCGTCTCGGGGTATAAGTGAAGGGCAACCCCGTGCAACCCCGCTTCGGCGTGCCCCAGATTCGGGAAAGCTCTGTTCGGGCCGCGGCGAGATCCCTACGATCAACCCATGACTGATTCCGCGACAGCCGCTTACCCGCCCTCCGCTGAATTCGCAGCTCAGGCCAACACGCAGGGCCGTGACCTGTACGACCGTGCCGAAGCGGACCGTCTGGGCTTCTGGGCGGAGCAGGCGAACCGGCTGCACTGGGACACCCCGTTCGGCGAGGTCCTGGACTGGAGCGGCGCCCCCTTCGCCAAGTGGTTCGTGGGCGGCAAGCTCAACGTCGCGTACAACTGCGTCGACCGCCACGTCGAGGCGGGCAACGGCGATCGCGTCGCGATCCACTGGATCGGCGAGCCCGGCGACAGCCGCGACCTCACCTACAACGATCTCAAGGACGAGGTCAGCCGCGCGGCCAACTACCTGAGCTCGATCGGCCTGCAGGCGGGCGACCGGGTCGCGATCTACATGCCGATGGTGCCCGAGGCCATCGTCGCCATGCTCGCGTGCGCGCGCCTGGGCCTGACGCACTCCGTGGTCTTCGGCGGCTTCTCCGCCGCGGCCCTGCGCTCGCGCGTCGACGACGCCGAGGCGAAGGTCGTCATCACCACCGACGGCCAGTTCCGCCGCGGCAAGCCCGCGCCGCTCAAGGCTAACGTCGACGAGGCGCTCGACATGGACATCGACGGCGCGACTGCCACGTCCGTCGAGAAGGTGATCGTCGTCCAGCGCTGCAAGAACGACATCGACTGGCACGACCGCGATGTGTGGTGGCACGAGTCGGTGGGCGCGGCATCGTCGGACCACACCCCCGAGGCCTTCGACGCCGAGCACCCCCTGTTCCTGCTGTACACGTCGGGCACCACGGGCAAGCCGAAGGGCATCGTGCACAGCTCGGGCGGCTACCTCACGCAGGCGGCGTACACGCACTTCTACCTCTTCGACCTCAAGCCGGAGAAGGACGTGTACTGGTGCACGGCCGACATCGGCTGGGTCACCGGGCACACCTACATCGTCTACGGGCCGCTGGCGAACGGCGCCACGCAGATCGTCTACGAGGGCACGCCGAACTCGCCGAACGAGCACCGCCACTTCGAGGTCATCGAGAAGTACGGCGTCTCGATCTACTACATCGCGCCCACGCTGGTGCGCACGTTCATGAAGTGGGGCCGCGAGATCCCCGACGCGCACGACCTGAGCTCGATCCGCGTGCTCGGCTCGGTGGGCGAGCCGATCAACCCCGAGGCGTGGCGCTGGTACCGCGACGTCATCGGCGCCGGCACGGCCCCGATCGTCGACACCTGGTGGCAGACGGAGACCGGCGCCGCGATGGTCGCGCCGCTCCCCGGCACCACCACGCTCAAGCCCGGCTCGGCGATGGAGCCCGTTCCCGGCATCAGCGCCAACATCGTCGACGACGACGGGAACACCCTGCCCCGCGGCGAATCCGGCCTGCTCGTGCTCGACGAGCCGTGGCCGGCCATGCTGCGCGGCATCTGGGGCGATCCGGAGCGCTTCGTGGACACCTACTGGTCGCGCTACGCCGATCAGGGCTGGTACTTCGCGGGCGACGGTGCGCGGTACGACGAGGACGGCGCCCTCTGGGTGCTGGGCCGCGTCGACGACGTCATGAACATCTCGGGCCACCGCATCTCGACCGCCGAGGTCGAGTCGGCGCTCGTCGGGCACCCCGCCGTGGCCGAGGCGGCCGTCGTGGGTGCCTCCGACGCGACGACGGGCCAGGCCATCGCCGCGTTCGTCATCCTGCGCCAGGGCGTCGACGACTCGGATCCCGACAAGCTGATCGCCGAGATGACGGCCCAGGTCTCCAAGGACATCTCGCCGATCGCCAAGCCGCGCGAGATCAACATCGTGCCCGAGCTGCCGAAGACCCGCTCCGGCAAGATCATGCGCCGCCTGCTCCGCGACGTGGCCGAGGGCCGCGAGCTGGGCGACACGTCGACGCTGGTCGATCCCAGCGTGTTCGAGAACATCCGCAAGCAAAAGGGCTAGCAGCCCACCGACGAGGGCGGTAACGTCCGGTAGCTGTGTCGTCGCCAACCGCGGCCGCAGTCCCCGGGCGTGCCGCCCTCCTCGCTGTCCGCACCGCCCTCCAGCCCTACGTCCGCCTGACGGTGGCCGGATTCCGCCAGCAGTCCACGTATCTGGGCGCGGCGGCCGCCGGCGTGTTCACCAACGCCGTCTTCGGCTTCGTCAAGATGGCGATCCTGCTCGCGACGCTCGCCGGCGCGGGCGGCGTCGCCGGCGGGTACACGCCGGAGCTGATGGTCAGCTACATCTTCCTGTCGCAGGGCATGCTCACGGCGATCGGCGCCTTCGGCGGCGACGGATCCCTCGCCGAGCGGATCCGCTCGGGCGACATCGCCGTCGACTTCCTCCGCCCGCTCGATGTGCAGTTCGCCACGCTGGCGACGGTGCTCGGCGGCGCGGTCTACTCCCTGATCCCGCGGGCCCTGCCCCTCGCGGCGATCGGCGCCGCGACCTCGATGATGGCGTGGGCGAGCGAGCCCGCCGCCTACCCGCTGGCCGCCGTCAGCGTCCTGCTGTCGATCGTCCTGGCGCAAGCGCTGCTCTACTGCGTGCAGATCCTCGGCTTCTGGGTCGTAGACACGCGCGGCATCCAGATGTTCTACGTCGTCGCGGGCACGTTCCTCATGGGCATGTTCGTGCCGGTGGGCCTGTTCCCCGGCTGGCTGGCCAAGATCGCGGAGTTCACGCCCTTCGGGTGGATCCTCATGCCGCCGTGCGACATCCTCTCCGGCCGCATCGACGCCGCGACGGGCCTGGCCGCCGTGGGGATCCAGGCGGGATGGACGGTGGCCGTGCTCGCGGTCGGCGCGCTGCTCACGGCGGCGGGCCGCCGCCGGTTGGAGGTGCAGGGTGGCTGACACCGCCGCCGAGGCCCGTCCCGGCCCGCTCGCGCCGTACCGCGCGGTGCTGACCTCGCGCGTGCAGGCGCAGGTGAGCTACCGCGCCTCGCTCGCGATGGACCTGTTCGCCGCGCTGCTGCTCGGCCTCGTCGAGCTCGCGGAGGTATGGCTGCTGTTCCACAACGCGAAGGTCATCGGCGGCCTCACCTTCTCCGCCGTGCTCCTGGTCTTCGCGCTCGCCGACCTCTCCTTCTGCGCCGCCGACATCCTCTTCGGGCACCTCGACAAGCTGCCCCGATACGTGCGGGCCGGGACCATCGACGTCTTCTACCTGCGCCCGCAACCGATCCTGCTGCAGCTGATGACCAGCGACATCCGCATCCACCGGCTCACCCGGCCGGCGGTCAGCCTGTTCGCGCTCGGCTACGCGCTCACGCACAACGCGATCGCCTGGGGCCCGGGCACCGTCGGCATGCTCATCATCGCGCTGGTCTGCGGCCCGATCATCTATTCGGCGGTCTTCGTGATCGCCGCCGGGCTCCAGTTCGTGCTCGTCAACGGCGCGGAGTTCACCAGCTCCTTCGTCTACGGCGGCCGCTACGCGGCCTCGCAGCCGGCGTCGGTGTGGCCGGGCGCGATCAAGGTGACCTTCGGCTTCGTCCTGCCGCTCGCCTTCACCGGCTACCTTCCGGCCCTGTACATCCTGGGCCTGCCCGGCGACGGGATCTTCCGGCCGGAACTCGCGTGGGCGCTACCGTTGGCCACCGCGTGGGTCGTGCTCCTGGCGGGCGCGACGTGGCGCTGGGGACTGCGGCACTACCGGGGAGCGGGCGGATGACCGAGCACATCATCGAGACGACCGGCCTGACGCGCACCTTCGTCAAGCGGGGCTGGAACGGCCGTACCAGGACGGTCACGACCGCCGTCGACCACCTCGACCTGCGGATCGCGCCGGGCGAATCCGTCGGCTACATCGGCGCGAACGGCGCCGGCAAGTCGACCACGATCAAGATGCTCATGGGCATCCTGGTGCCCACGTCGGGGACGGTGCGCACCGTCGGGCTCGATCCCCTGGCCCGGCGGCGCGACGTGGCCCGGCGGGTGGGCGTCGTCTTCGGGCAGCGCTCGCAGCTGTGGTGGGACCTGCCCACCGGCAGGTCGCTGGAGATCCTGGCCGCCGTGCACCGCCTCCCCGACACAGTGGCGAAGGAGCGTTCGGACCGGCTGATCGAGCAGCTGGAGCTGGGCGCCTACCTCGACCGGCCGGTGCGCCAGCTCAGCCTGGGCGAGCGGATGCGGGCGGAAGTCGCCGCGTCGCTGATGCATTCGCCGGAGCTGCTGATCCTCGACGAGCCCACCATCGGCCTCGACGTGCTCAGCAAGCAGCGGCTGCGCGAGTTCCTCATCGCCGAGCGCGCCGAGCGCGGCCTCACCCTGCTGCTCACCACGCACGACATGGGCGACGTGGAGCGGCTGTGCGAGCGGATCCTCGTCGTCGACCACGGGCGCACCGCGTTCGACGGCACGCTCGACGGCCTCGTCGGCACCGTCGGAGCGCCGCGCGTGCTGGTGCTCGACCTGGACCGGCCCACACCGGATCTCGAGGTCGACGGTGCGCGACACCTCGCCAGTGAGGGCGGGGGCCTGCGCCAGCGGCTTGAGCTGAGCGCGCCGCTGCCCCAGGTGCTCGCGGCCGTCGCCGAGCGGGCGACGGTGCGCGACCTCACCGTCGACGAGCCCGACATCGAGGACGTGGTGCGGCGGCTCTACGAGCGCTCGCGCCCGAACACCTGAGCCCGCAGCACGTCCAGCGGATCGCCGCCGCCGCGCGCGGGCGGCGGACCGGCCTCGGGGACCCCGAGCGGCCCCGTGAGGTCCTTCTCCCACCGCGTCCAGTCGGTGACCGCCCACCGCTCGGCGATCGCCCACCGCCCGTCCCGCCGCTCGAACCGGTCGACGTACCGCAGGCCCAGGGTCAGGTAGGCCTGCAGCTCGGCGTCCGGCGCGGACCAGTGCGTTGCGGTGCAGTAGGTCTCGACCACCGCGACCTCGCCCGCGATCTCGGACAGGTGGTTGCCGATCTGGTGGTGCGTGCCGCCGAGCGACTCCAGCTGCCCGCGCACCCAGGGCACGTACTCCTCGACGGGGCCGTCGAAGCCGGTGTGGTGATCGACGGCGCCCGGGTGGTAGCAGGCGCGCACCGCCTCCGGGTCGAGGCGATCGATGCCGCGGCAGTACCGCAGCACCACGTCCTCGATCTCGCGCCGGGCCAGGAGTTCGTCGACCGTCATAGCGCCAGTGGACCACGGGAGGTGGACCACGGGGGCGTGAACCGGTAGGCAGTATCCATGGGTTTCACCCGCGAGCAGCTGCTCGCCTACTCGGATACGACGGTGCCCGACCTCCTCGGTCCCGGCTGCCGGCTGCTGTTCTCCGGCATCAACCCCGGGCTGTGGACCGCAGCGACGGGCGCGCACTTCGCCCGGCCCGGCAATCGCTTCTATCCGGCGCTGTACGAGGCGGGCATCGTCGACCACGTCATCGACGCCGCCGACGGGATGAGCTTCGCCGACCGGAACGCGCTGGTGGACGCGGGGATCGGCATCACCAACGTCGCGCCGAGGGCGACGGCGAAGGCCAGCGAGCTCACCGCGGAGGAGCTCCGGGAAGGCGGTGAGGCGCTGGTCGAGCGGGTGCTGCAGGTGGCGCCACGCATCCTCGCGGTCCTCGGAATCACCGCCTACCGCACCGCTTTCCACGAACCGAAGGCCGTTCCCGGCCCGCAGGAGCGCACCATCGGCGAGACGCAGGTGTGGGTGCTGCCCAATCCGAGCGGGCTCAACGCCCACGAGACCGTGCCGACGCTCGCGGCGGCGTACCGTCGGGCCGCCGAGGCGGCGGGGATCAGCCTCGCTGCAGCGCGTCCGCCCGGACCTGCACCAGCGTGAGGTCGAGCAACGGCGTCGCGACGCCCAGCTCGCGGGCGCGCGCCGCGAGGTCGCCGAGGATGTGCTCGGCCTCGTTCGGCAGGCCCGCCACCAGGTCCCGGTAGAGCGACGAGGTCATCGCCGAATCCGGGTCCAGCAGGGTCCTGGCGGTCCGCTCGTGGGATTCCGCGGGCACCGGATGGCTGGCGGCGGCCGCGACCGCCTCGGTCTCCGCGATGATCGCCCGCACGTGCGGCTCCCCGCCCGCGGCGATGACCGGCCCGACGGGGCTGCGGAACAGGCAGCAGAGGATGCCGGTGGCCGCGATGAACGCCCACTTCGCCCACAGCGCCCCGGCGACGTCGTCGCTCACGGTGAGCCGGATGCCGGGCACGTCGAGCGCCCGCGCGACGTCGGGCGCACCGTCGCCGATGGTGAGGGCCGACCAGTCGGTCATCTGGACCACCGCCCCGTCGTCCAGCGTGGCGACGATCATCGCGAGCGCGCCCAGCACGCGCGGCCCGAACGCGGCCTCGAGCCGGTCCATATGCGCCATGCCGTTGAGGATCGGCAGGACGACGGTGCCCTCCCCCACGGCGGGGCGCAGATCGGCGATCGCGGCGTCGAGCGCCGGGGCCTTGACCGTGAGGATCACCAGGTCGAAGACCTGCGGCGCGGCCGCGAGCTCATCGGCCGTGAGCGCGGCGACCTGGTGCGTGCCGGTCCCGGCCGGATCGGTGAACCGGAGCCCGTCGCGGCGCAGGACCGCGGCCCGGGCCGGGCGGACCAGGAAGGTCACGTCCCGGCCCGCCTCGATCAGGCGGGAGCCGAAGGCCCCGCCCGTCGCGCCCGCACCCACGACGAGGATCCGCACGACCTACACCTTGTCGAGTTCCACGTCGCGCGTCTCGTGCATCACGAGGAGCGCGATGAGGGTGGCGCCGCCGGCGAGCGCGAGGTAAACGCCCACCCAGCCGACGCCGTACGAGCTGACCAGCCAGGTGGCGATGAACGGCGCGATGGCGGCGCCGAGGATCGACGCGAAGTTGTACGAGATGCCGCTGCCCGTGTAGCGGACGTTGGTGGCGAACAGCTCCGGCAGCACGGCGCTCATCGGGCCGAAGGTGAGACCCATGAGCGTGAGGCCCGCGATGAGGACGGCGAGCATCGTGCCCTGCGTGGTGGTGGCCGGGTCGAGGATCCACTTGAACGAGAGGCCGTAGACGATGATCGCGATCGTCACGCCGATGAGCAGCTTGCGGCGGCCGATCCGGTCGGCGAAGTGGCCGGACACGGCGACGAAGACCGCGAAGAAGAGCACCGCGATGAGCTGCATCTCGAGGAAGTCGATGTACGAGATGCCGAGCTTGATGCCCGACTTGTCGACCACCTTGCCCGTGCCGTACGAGACGATCCACGTGGTCACCAGGTAGAACAGCGTGTAGGTGGCGACCATGACGAAAGTGCCGATGATGAGCGGCCGCCACGCGGTGCGGAGCACCTCGCCCAGCGGCGCCTTGACCTTCTTTCCGTCCTTGACGGCCTTCGCGAAGACCGGCGTCTCGGTCAGCTTGAGACGGACGTACAGGCCCACGATCACCATGACGGCCGAGGCGAGGAACGGGATGCGCCAGCCCCAGGTCATGAACGCGTGGTTCGAGGTGGAGGTCTTCGAGTCGAAGTCCATCAGCTGCATGATCACGAGGAAGGTGCCGTTGGCCAGGAAGAAGCCGAAGGGGGCGCCCAGCTGCGGCCACATCGCCGCCCAGGCGCGCTTACCGGGAGCGGCCGTCTCCGTCGCCAGCAGCGCCGCGCCCGACCACTCGCCGCCCAGGCCCAGGCCCTGCGCGAACCGCATCAGCGCGAGCAGCGCCGGGGCCCAGTAGCCGACCTGGTCGAAGGTGGGGAGCACGCCGATGAGGAAGGTCGCGACGCCCATGGTGAGCAGCGAGCCCACCAGGGTCGCCTTGCGGCCCACCCGGTCGCCGAAGTGGCCGAACAGGATCGAGCCGAGGGGCCGGGCCGCGAAGGCGAGGCCGAAGGTCGCGAACGAGGCGAGCAGCGCCGCGGTGTCGTCCCCCTTGGGGAAGAACAGGGTGGGGAAGACCAGCACTGCTGCGGTCGCGTAGATGTAGAAGTCGAAGAACTCGATGGTGGTGCCCACCATGGAGGCGACGACGATTCGCCTGCGATTCATTGGCAGGAGATTACGCGGAGCGGCACCGGCAGGATGCGGTGACCCGGGTCACCGTGGACACCTGCGGTACGGTCGACAGATGAACGACGCACCGCCCCGGTTCCGGGCCTCACGGGCGTTGATCCGCTTCCTCCGCACCGAGACCGTCGGCGGCACAGCCCTTCTCGTCGCGGCGGCGATCGCGCTCCTGTGGGCCAACTCCTCCTGGTCGGAGAGCTACGCCCACCTCGCCGAGATCAAGATCGGCAGCGACGACTGGACGATCTTCGGGCAGACCCTCCACCTCCGGCTGACGCTCGCCGACTGGGCCAAGGACGGGCTCCTCGCGATCTTCTTCTTCGTCGCCGGCCTGGAGCTCAAACGCGAGCTCGTCGTCGGCGAACTGTCGACGGTGCGCGGCGCCGCGCTGCCCGTGTTGTGCGCGGTCGGCGGCGTGGTGGTGCCCGCGATCATCGCGTTCGGCATCGCCCGCGACAACCCGTACATCGGCAGCGCCTGGGCCGTCCCCATCGCCACCGACATCGCCTTCGCGCTCGGCATCCTCTCGCTCATCGGCTCCCGCCTGCCGTCGGGGGCGCGGGTCTTCCTGCTCGGGCTGGCGGTGGTCGACGACCTCATCGCCATCGCGGTGATCGCCGTGCTCTTCGCGGGCGACCTCAAGGTCGGGTGGCTGGCCGTCGCCGCCGTCGGCTGCGCGCTCTACTGGTTCGGGCAGCGCCGTCGGATCACCACGCCCCTCTATTACGTGCCCATCGCGATCGTCGTGTGGGTGGCGATGCTCCAGTCGGGCGTGCACGCCACGATCGCGGGCGTGGCGCTGGGCCTGCTGACCCGCGTGAAGCCGGACCGGGGCGAGCGCGAATCGCCCGCGGAACGACTCGAGCACCGGATCCAGCCGGTCTCGGCCCTGTTCTGCGTGCCGGTCTTCGCCTTCTTCGCCTCCGGCGTCGCCGTGAACGGCGAGGTCTTCCGCGAGCTGTTCACCGACGAGCTCGCCCTGGGCATCATGATCGGCCTGTTCTTCGGCAAGATCATCGGCATCTCGGGCGCCAGCGTGATCGCGGTGAAGCTGCGGCTGGCGGAACGACCCGAGGGCCTCGACAACCGGGACATCCTGGCGCTCAGCGTGCTCGGCGCGATCGGCTTCACGGTCAGCCTGCTCGTCGCGGAGCTCGCGCTGCCCGAGGGCGAGGCCGATCTCGCCAAGGCGGCGGTGCTGCTCACGTCGGTCGCGGCGTCGGTGATCGGGGCGCTGTTGCTCATGCGGCGCGGGAGGGTGCACGAGGCCCGGTGACGGGCCGGGCGCGCGGCGCGGAGGTCGACACGTCGTGGTCGCGCGGACACGCCGGGGTGACCTCTGGCACGATGACTGATAACTAGAGGAGGACCAAGTGAGCTTGGACAGCACACCCACCGGCGGGACCCCGCGGACGCTTTCGGCGATCCCGCTCACCGATCCCAACGTGACCGCCTCCGGCGATCCGACGATCGGCAGCCTCGTCCGGGACGCCTCGACGCAGGTCTCCTCGCTGGTTCGCGCCGAGGTCGAGCTCGCCAAGGCCGAGACCATGCGGGACGTCAAGAAGGCGGCCACCGGCTCGGCCTTCTTCGCCGTCGCGGGCGTCGTGGCCCTGTACTCGTCGTTCTTCTTCTTCTTCTTCCTCACCTGGCTGCTCAACGTGTGGCTGCCGATGTGGGCGGCCTCGCTCATCGTCTTCATCCTCATGCTGGTCGTGGCCGGTGTCGCGGCGTTCCTCGGCTACCTCAAGGTCAAGCGCATCAAGGGCCCGCAGAAGACGATCGCCTCCCTCAAGGAGTCGCAGTCGCTGCTCTCGGCCGGCGAGCGCGATGCGGCGGGCGCACCGTCGACCGTCGCGCGACGCTGACGGCACGACCCTGAGGCACCACCGGTGACCAGTCCCGATCCGTCGAGCGTCCGGTTCCCCGGCCCGTGGGAGCACCTCGACGTGCGCGCCAACGGCATCCGGCTGCACGCCGTCGAGTACCGGCCCGAGGGCGCCGATCCCGCCCCGGACCGGCCACTCGTGGTGCTGCTGCACGGTTTCGGCGGCTTCTGGTGGAGCTGGCGGCACGTGCTGCCGCAGCTGCACGAGGCCGGCTACCGGGCCGTCGCCTTCGACCTGCGCGGCTACGGCGACAGCGATAAGCCGCCGCGCGGCTACGACGGCTGGACCCTGTCCGGCGACGTCGCGGGGCTCGTCCGCGCGCTCGGCCACACGTCGGCGGCGCTCGTCGGGCACGGCGAGGGCGGCCTCGGCTGCTGGGCCACCGCCACCCTGCACCCGCGGGTGGTCTCCGCGATCGCGGTCATCTCGTCCCCGCATCCCATCGCGCTCAAGCGGTCCGCTCTCCGGAACAAGGAGCAGCGCTCGGCGATGCTCGGCCCCATCACCTTCGCGCAGCTCCCCCGCGTCGCAGAGGACCGCATGGTCCGCGACGACGGTGCCGAGATCGGCGCCGTGTACGCCGCCCGCAGCGGCGCGACGTGGCGGCGCAGCGCCGACTACGCCGAGGCCCTGCCCCGCTACCGCAGCGCCATCCAGATCCCCGGCACCGCGCACAGCGCCCTCGAGTACGCTCGCTGGGCCTGGCGCAGTCAGTTCCGGCCCGACGGGGCGCGGTTCCTCAGCAGCATGAACCAGCGGCTGCACATCCCGGTGCTCGCCTTCCGCGGCGAGGTCGACCCGTACGTGCTGCCGCAGCCCGTCTACTCCAGCCACGACTGGGCGACCGACTACCGCGTCCGCGCCGTCGAGAACGCCGGGCACTACGCGCACGAGGAGGCGCCCGGCACCGTCGGGCCGCAGCTCGTGGACTTCCTGGCGGGCCTGCCCGGGCCCCGGCTGCTCCCCTGACCTCCCGCGTCCGACGGTGCCGCCGGCCCGCGCCCGGCGCGGCCTAGCGGTTGACGCAGGCCCCCGTCGAGACGCCCGCGGTGGCGGTGGTCCCCGCCTGCAGCGCGGGCTCGACCTGCTTGGCGGTGAGCGCGAAGGCGGTGTCGGCGTCGTCGACGGCCACGCCGAAGATCACGCCGACCACGTTGCCCTCGCGGTCGAAGACGGGGCCGCCCGAGTTGCCGGGGCGGACCTGCCCGCGGAGCAGGTAGACGTCGCGGCGGACCTGCGCGTCGCGGTAGATGTTGCGTCCCTCGAGGGTCTGCTGGCTGCGCACCCGCGACGACGACAGCGTCAGCGGGCCGCCGCCGGGGTAGCCGAGCACGAAGCCGGGATCGCCGGGCTTGGCGCCGTTGAAGACGATCCGCAGCGGCTTGGCCTGCAGCCCCGGCACGTTCAGCACCGCGACGTCGGTCTGCGCGTCGAAGTAGACGACCTGCGCGCTGTACTTCTTCGTCCCGTCGACGGTGACCTGCACGCTGCGGGTGCCCGCGACGACGTGCGCGTTGGTGACCACCCGGCCCGGCGTCGCCACGAAGCCCGAGCCCTCGAGCGCGCGGCTGCACGACGGCGCCTGGCCGTCGATGCGGACCACGGACGAGCGGACGCGCTGCACAGCCGGGTCGGTGAAGTCGACCCGGTCGGGCGTCTCCACGCTGACCACCGGGGTGTTCACGAACGGGCCGAGCGCCTGCGGCAGCCCGGAGTCGTCGATGATCGCGGAGAACTTCTGCGGCAGGCCGTCGGCGCCGACGACCTTCGCGAAGTCGTTGACGGCGCCGAGCACAGCCGAGCCGTTGACCGACCGCGAGACCTGCGGCGCGGCGGCCGAGGTGAGCGGGATCGCGACCAGCCAGGCCGCCACCAGCAGCGCGCCGACCTGCACCACAGCGCCGACGCCCGAGTCGACGGTGCGCAGGCCCGTGCTGCGGATCGAGCTGCGCACCGCGCGCCCGAGCACCATGCCGGAGAGCTCGCCGATGATCACCAGGCCGGCCAACAGGCCGACGCCGAGGATGAGGCGGCCCTTGGCATCGTCGACCGAGCCGAGGACGTGCGGGGCGAGCAGGACGCCGGCGGCGGCGCCGAGCACCACGCCGATGAAGGCGAGCACGGACGCGGCGGCGCCCTGCCGGTAGCCGGAGATCGCGGCCAGGATCATGAGGACGACGACGATCACGTCGACCCAGGTCGAACCGGTCATCGAGCGCTCTCCTGCCAGGTCTGGGCGCGGGCGGCCGCGGCACGCACCTCGTCGGTGAGCGGCCGCACGTCGTCGGTGTCCCAGGGCTGCTCCCAGCCCGCCGCGCCGATCAGCGCGTTCACCAGGCCGCCGGTGAAGCCCCACACCAGCATCGGGCCGGCTGCGAAGGCCGGGCCGCGGTAGAAGGACTTGCGCACCATGAACCGGTGCGCGGGGTCGATGAGCTCGGCCAGCGGCACGCGCCGGACCAGCGCCGTCTCGGCGGGGTCGACGGCGCGGACCTCGGGCGGGCTCGCCGCGTAGCCGATGACCGGGACCACGCGGAAGCCCGAGACTGGCACCTCGATCGGGTCCAGCTCGGCGACGATCTCGACCGATTCGGGGTCGAGACCGGTCTCCTCCCACGCCTCGCGCAGCGCGACGGCCACGTCGTCGGCGTCCTCGGGATCGCGGGCGCCGCCGGGGAAGGCGACCTGCCCCGCGTGCTGCCGCATCGCGGAGGCGCGCTGGGTGAGCAGCACCGTCGCGTCCTCGGGCGGCGTCGCCCCGGACGCCGACGGGTCACCGTCGAACAGGATGAGCACGGACGCGCGGCGCGGGTTCCGCACGCGCTGCAGGGCTGCGACGGCGCCGCCGCGCTGCTCGATCTCGCTCGCCACGTCGCCCAGGTTGCCGAGCAGCGGGTCCAGCCACCGCGGCGCGCTCACAGGATGACTCCGAGCTCGGTCCGCAGCAGGGCGGCCACCTCGTCGACGGACGTGAAGGGTTGGGCGTGCACACCGGCCACAGTGCCATCGGAACGCAACAGAACGGTCACGGGGTAGGCCCGCGGCGCGCCGAGGGCCGTCGCGACGACGCCCTGCGGGTCCTGCACGGTGGGCAGCGCGACCTTGAGCTCGGCCAGCAGGTCCAGCCCCGCGACCGCGTTGGGGTCGGCGTGCACGCCGAGCACCGTCAGCCGGTCACCGGCGCGCGCCGCGACGTCCGCGAGCACGGGTAGCTCGACGCGGCACGGCCCGCACCACCAGGCCCAGATGTTGAGCAGGACGGGCTTGTTCCCCGGGACCGCCAGGTCGACGGGCGCGCCGTCGCCGAGGCAGGTGAGGTCCCTGCCGGCGAGGGCGGTCGCGCCGATGCCCGCCGGGCAGGGCGGCAGGGCGGCCCGGGTGCGCGCGGCCGCCAGCTGGCCGGGGCTCGTGCTGGTCGACGGTGACGACGCCGGCGTCGTCGGGGCCGCGGCGCCGTCGTTCCCGCGGGGCCAGATGGCCACGGCCAGGGCGACGGCGACGATCGCGCAGACGATGATCCACCGCACGCCGGCGGGGATGCGGCTCCGCTCGCCGGGCAGCAGGGGCGCGGGCTCACGCCCGGCGTCGGGCTTCTCGGGCTCGGTCACCGGGTGGCCCCCGGCTGGACGCGGCGCCGACGGGGCGGGGGCGGCGCGATCTCGAGCAGGTGGTCGCGTTCGGGGCCCTTGACGAGGTCCGCGGCCTCGGCGGGGTCGATCGGCCCGGTCCCGAACGAGGGGCAGTCCTTGGCGAGCACGCAGACGCCGCACGCGGGCTTGCGGGCGTGGCAGACGCGGCGGCCGTGGAAGATCACGCGGTGGCTCAGCAGGGTCCACTCCTTGCGCGGGATCAGCTCGCCGACGGCGTGCTCGATCTTCACCGGGTCGCTCTCCTCCGTCCACTCCCAGCGGTGCACGAGCCGCGAGAAGTGCGTGTCGACGGTGATGCCGGGGACGTCGAAGGCGTTGCCGAGGATCACGTTGGCGGTCTTGCGGCCGAAGCCGGGCAACGTCACCAGCTCCTTCATGGTGCGCGGCACCTCGCCGTCGAAGCGGTCCACGAGCGCCTGCCCGAGTCCCATGATCGACGTGGCCTTGTTGCGGTAGAAGCCGGTCGAGCGGATGTACTCCTCCAGCTCCGCCCGGTTCGCCCCGGCGTAGTCGGCGGCCGTCCGGTAGCGCGCGAACAACGCCGGTGTGACTTGATTCACGCGCACGTCGGTGCACTGCGCGGACAGGATCGTGGCCACCGAGAGCTCAAGCGGATCGGTGAAGTCGAGTTCGCAGTACACGTGGGGGAAAGCGGTGGCGAGTGTCCGATTCATCCGCCGGGCACGGCGCACCAGTCCGAGGTGGGTTTCCGGCTCCGGGGGCATGGGAACCGATTCTAACGACGGTGCCGTGGCTCGTTCGTTGCCGTATCGAGACCTTGGCTGTGTTTACTGTCCGGCATGCAAGGATTGCTCGGGTTGCTGTTCCCGGTGGTACTCATGCTCTTCGCTCTGGCCATGGAGCGGATCGAGACGCGGGTGACCGCCGAGCCCGTCGCGCCACCCGCGACCGGCGACGACGAGGCGCCCGACGTCGAGACGCTGGCGCGCATCGGCCTCCCCAAGGCCGTGGACAGCCTCGACCTCGACGGTGGAGCGGAGCGCCGCGCCAGCTGATCCGGAGGAGTACGGTCGGGGCCCGAGCGGCCCGAATGCGGAACGCCGTCGTGCCCTTCGACATGTGAACGGGTAACCTTTCCAGTAGTCGTCTGTGCGATTTCCCACATCTGCACGGAACGCTGCATAAACTCACACTTCAGGTCGCGGCGATGTCCGCCTGCGACGGTCGTCGATCAAGGAACGAGGTACCCCGTGGACGAGGTCCTGGCGCGGGCCGGCATTTTTCAGGGTGTCGAGCCGGGCGCGGTCGATGCGCTCACCAAGGATCTGCACGAGGTCGACTACCCCCGTGGCCACGTCATCTTCAACGAGGGCGAGCCCGGCGACCGGCTGTACATCATCCTGTCCGGCAAGGTGAAGCTCGGCCGTCGCTCCCCGGACGGCCGCGAGAACCTGCTGTCCGTGATGGGCCCGTCGGACATGTTCGGTGAGATGTCGATCTTCGACCCCGGCCCCCGCACGTCGAGCGCGACCTGCATCACCGAGGTCCGCGCGATGACGATGGACCGCGAGGCCCTGCGCGCGTGGATCCGGGACCGGCCCGAGATCGCCGAGCAGCTGCTGCGCGTGCTGGCCCGCCGCCTGCGCCGCACCAACAACAACCTGGCCGACCTCATCTTCACCGACGTCCCCGGCCGCGTCGCCAAGCAGCTGCTGCAGCTCGCGCAGCGCTTCGGCACGCACGAGAACGGCGCACTGCGGGTGACGCACGACCTCACGCAGGAGGAGATCGCGCAGCTCGTCGGCGCCTCCCGCGAGACCGTGAACAAGGCCCTGGCCGACTTCGCGCACCGCGGCTGGCTGCGCCTCGAGGGCAAGTCCGTGGTGATCACCGATTCGGAGCGTCTGGCGCGCCGCGCCCGCTAGAGCCGCGCGGCACTGGACCCGAGAGTGTCCGGTCATTTGTTCTCACGATCGCCCAGACGAATGCCCGGACTTTTTCGTCAGTGGGACCGGTAGTCGCGGGATCACACGGCGGGAACGGCGACCTGACCGCGCATGAGCGGCCGGGCCGTCCGCAGGAGCGAGGCGCTGACGGCGTGCGGCCCGCCGGGCCGCCGGGTCACGACGGCGCGGGCGGTGACGACGCCCGACGGGGTCGCGATGCGTACGCCGCCCTCGGTGTCCGGCGCCGCCTCCGCGACCACCGATCCCGTCAGCCGGGCCGCGACGGCGACGGCCAGTGCGGCGGCGCCGGGGATCGCCCGGTGCGTCTGCCCCATCGAGATCACCCGCATCACCACGTCCGCCGCGTCCGCCGGCAACTCCGCCCCGTCGATCGTGCGCGCCGTCCGCGGCCCGGCGACGACGGCGATCTTGGGCACCGCGAGCGGCGCCTCCTCGGGGCGGCCGGCCAGGCCTATCGCGACGGCCCCGGCACGACGCAGCCCGTCCAACAGCGCCTGAAGACCTGCGTCGGCGTCGAGCTCGTCCGGACTCTCCGTGCCGGTGACGCCCAGTTCGCGGGCCGCGACGAGGACCATCGGCGTCGCGGCGTCGACGAGCGAGGCCGCGTACTCGCGGCCCTCATGGCGCAGCGCGGTCCGCACGTCACCGGCGGGCAAGAGGGCTCCGGTCCGGGCGCCGCCCGGTTCGAGGTACTCGAGCTCGATGGGCGCGCCGGTCCCGGCGACGCCGG
The DNA here is from genome assembly GCF_037148755.1 of Tsukamurella sp. USMM236. NCBI lineage: Bacteria > Bacillati > Actinomycetota > Actinomycetes > Mycobacteriales > Tsukamurellaceae > Tsukamurella > Tsukamurella sp. USMM236. The sequence goes on along the minus strand of NZ_JBBCSS010000003.1, from coordinate 166,203 downwards.
GGATCGCGAGCGGCCCCTCGGTCGCGGCGGCGCCGTCCTCGACGGCCAGCCGCACGCGGATCGGCTTGTCCGTGTTCGTGTTGTGCACGGCGACGGTGCGGTCACCGTCGTCGAGTGCGATCAGTCCCGCGCCCAAGGCGAACGGGACCACGGCGGCGGAGAGGTTCCCGCAGTTGCCGGAGTAGTCCATCACCGGCTCGCGGATGGCGGCCTGCCCGAACGTGTACTCCAGGTCGACGCCGGGCCGGTCCGATGCGCGCACGACGACGATCTTCGACAGCGACGACAGCCCGCCGCCCATGCCGTCGAGCTGGCGCCCGAACGGGTCGGGCGATCCGAGCGCACGCAGGAACAGCGCGTCCCGCTCGGGGCCGGCGGGCGGAACGTCGCCCTCGCGGAAGAACAGGCCCTTGCTGGTGCCGCCCCGGAGGAAGGCAGCGTCGATCCAGCGCTGCGCCATGAGCGTTCGTCAGCCGTGCTCGGCGAGGTACTGCAGCTGCACCTTCACGGACATCTTCGCCGCGGGCCACGCCCTCTTGTCGACGTCGCGGTAGACGTGCTTGACGACCTTCATGGGCTTGGCGTCGGCGGCGCTGACGCCGAGCTCGACGAGTGCGTCGCGGACCTGCTGCAGCCGGTCCTGACGGTGCGCGGCGTACGCCGCGACGACGGGCGCCGCGTCGGGCAGGTCGGGGCCGTGACCGGGCAGCAGGACGCGGCCGGCGGCCACCGTCGACAACGACTCCAGTGAGCCGAGGTAGTCGGCGAGGGTCCCGTCGCTCGCGTCGAGCACCGTGGTGCCGCGGCCGAGGAGGGTGTCGCCCGAGACCAGTGCGCCGGGCTCGCCCTCGGCACCGTCGACCAGGAAGCTCAGCGAGTCCGCGGTGTGCCCGGGCGTGTGCAGCACCGTGATCCGCAGACCCGCGACCTCGATCACCTCGCCGCCGGTGAGCGGCGTCGCGGTGTTGATGCAGTACGTCGGGGAGAAGGCGCGGATGGGGCTGCGGGTGAGCTCCTCCCAGCGCTTGAGGCCGCCGGTGTGGTCGGCGTGGCGGTGGGTCACCAGGGTGAGCGCGACCGTGCCCGCCGCCTTGGCGACCCGCTTGAGGTGCTTCTTGTCGCCCTTGGGCCCGGGGTCGACGACGACGGCCTCCTCGCGCCCCGGGGCGCGCAGGATCCAGGTGTTGGTGCCCTCGAGCGTCATCACCGACGGGTTGTCGCAGAGCAGCACCGCCGCGTAGGGCGTGACCTGCCGCAGCTTCCCCGGCGCCGGGTGCTCGGTCATACCTGGACCGTGAGCTCGACCTCGACGGGCGCACCCAGCGGCAGCTCCGCGACCCCGACGGCCGACCGGACGTGCACGCCCGCGTCACCGAAGATCTCGCCGAGCAGCAGCGACGCGCCGTTGAGCACCTGCGCCTGGTTGGAGAAGCCGGGCGCCGAGGCGACGTAGCCGGTGACCTTGACGATCCGCTTGACCGAGTCGATGCCGACGAGGGAGTGGATCGCCGCGAGCGCGTTCAGCGCGCACTGCCGGGCAGCGAACTGCGCGTCCTCGAGGTGGACGATGCCCTCGCGGTTCTCGCTGACCTTGCCCTGCGCCACGAGCTCGCCGTCGCGCATCGGCAGCTGTCCGGAGGTGTAGACGAAGTCGCCGACCTGCGTCGCGGGGACGTACGCGGCCAGCGGGGGCACCACGTCGGGCAGGACGATGCCCAGCTCGGCGAGGCGCGCGGAGGCGGTCACGACGTGGCCCGCTTCATGTACGCCACGTGCTGCTCACCGGTCGGGCCGGGGAGCACGGTGACGAGCTCCCAGCCGTCGGCACCCCAGGTGTCGAGGATCTGCTTGGTGGCGTGGGTCAGCAGCGGGATGGTGGAGTACTCCCAGGTGGTCTTCTCGCTCATGGCATCACCCTATCCACCGCGGGCGCGGCGCGACAGGCGCGATCCCTACGCCCGCGCAGAACGTGTTCTCGGTCGCATTGCCGGGGAAGGTTCACGTTAACGGCCCGGCCGTGTACGGAGGTATGGATATGCTCCGAACGTGGTGGTGAGTGAGGCGGACCCCGGCGGGGTCGCGCAGGACGCGGGGACGACCTGGCCGGAAGGGCTGCGGGAGTCCCGGCTGCACTTCGTGTCGGGCAAGGGCGGCACCGGCAAGTCGACGGTGGCCGCGGCACTCGCCCTGGCCCTCGCCTCCGGCGGCAAGAAGGTCCTCCTCATCGAGGTGGAGGGCCGCGGCGGCATCGCCCCGACCTTCGAGGTGGACGAGCTGCCCCCGACCGAGACGAAGATCGCGACGGCCGACGGCGGCGGGGAGATCCACGCGCTGGCGATGGACGTCGAGGCCACGTTCCTCGACTACCTCAAGACCAATTACGGCATGGGCCTGGCGGCGCGGGCGCTCAAGTCGATCGGCGCCATCGAGTTCGCGACGACGCTGGCGCCGGGCCTCAAGGACATCCTCATCACCGGCAAGATCATGGAGTGCACGCAGCGCCGCGCGCGCGACGGGCGCTACACCTACGACGCGATCGTGGTGGACGCCCCGCCCACGGGCCGGATCGGGAAGTTCCTCGACGTCACGCGGGCGATGAAGGAGATCGCGAAGGCCGGGCCGATCGCGGGCCAGGCCGACCGCGTGGTGCGCCTGCTGCACTCCCCCGACACCGTCGTGCACCTGGTGACGCTGCTCGAATCCCTTCCCCTCCAGGAGACCGCGGAGGCCGTGAAGGAGCTGCACGCGCTGGACCTCAAGGTCGGTGCCGTGATCGTGAACCGCTCGCTGCCGCAGCTGCTCTCCGACGCGGAGCTCGACGCCGCCGCCGACGGGACCGTGGACGGTCCGGCCGTGCGGGCCGCGCTCGACGGTGCCGGGCTGCCGCTCTCCGACGACGACCTGGCCGGGCTGCTCACCGAGACCATCCAGTTCGCGCGGACGGTGCGCGGGCAGGACGAGGCGCGCGAGGACCTGGACGCGATCGACGCTCCCGGCCGGCTGGAACTGCCGCTGCTCACCGGCGGCGTGGACCTGAACGGCGTCCGCGAGCTGTCGGGCGCGCTGGTCGAGGCGGGAGTCCGATGATCGACCTGAAACTCGGCCCGCAGCTCCTGGATCCGGGCACGCGCGTCGTCGTGTGCTGCGGCAGCGGCGGCGTGGGCAAGACGACGACGGCCGCGGCGATGGCGCTGTGGGCGGCGGAGCACGGCCGACGGGTCGTGGTGCTGACGATCGACCCCGCGCGCCGGCTGGCGCAGGCGCTGGGCGTCGCGGACCTGACGAACGAGCCGCAGGCCGTGACCGTCCCGGGCGACGGGACGCTGCACGCGATGATGCTCGACATGAAGCGGACCTTCGACGAGATGGTCACCTCCAACGCCGATCCCGTTCGGGCGCAGGAGATCCTGGCGAACCCGTTCTACCAGACGGTGGCCTCGTCGTTCTCCGGCACGCAGGAGTACATGGCGATGGAGAAGCTGGGCCAGCTCACCGCCGACGACCGCTGGGACCTCGTGGTGGTCGACACCCCGCCGTCGCGCAACGCCCTCGACTTCCTGGACGCCCCGAAGCGCTTCGGCTCGATGCTGGACTCGCGCCTGATGGGCCTGATCGCGGGGCCCACCCGCGGCATCGGCCGGCTCGTCTCCGGCGGCATGGGCATCGCACTGAAGCTCGTGTCCACCATCGTGGGCAGCCAGATGCTCTCGGACGCTTCGACGTTCGTCTCGCAGATGGATTCCCTGATCGGCGGCTTCCAGGAGCGGGCCGACCAGACCTACGCACTCCTCGCCCGCCCCAGCACCCGGTTCGTGGTGGTCGCCTCGCCCGAGGAGGACACGCTCCGCGAGGCCACCTACTTCGTGGAACGACTCGCCGGCGAGTCGATGCCGCTGGCCGGGCTCATCGTCAACCGCACCCATCCGGGGCTGGCGGCGATCGGCGCGGAGCAGGCCCGGGAGGCCGCGAGCCGCCTCGGGCCCGACGGTGCCGCCCGCACCGCGGAGGGTCTGCTGCGGGTGCACGCCTGGCGCGCGGAGATCGCGGCGCGGGAGGTGCAGATGCTCGGCGCCTTCGTCGGCCGCTGCCCGACGGTGCCGGTGGTCGGGGTGCCCTCGCTCCCGTTCGAGGTGGCGAACCTCGAGGCGCTGCAGGCCGTCGCCGAGCAGATCGTCGGGTCCTGAGCCCCGGTCGGCTCGCACGACGAAAAAGGTAGCTGGACAAACGAAAGGGCCCCGCACCGTCGAACGGTACGAGGCCCTGGTCACTCCCGGACGGGAGCCGGGGAATCAGCCCGCGGCGACGCGCTTGCGGTCGCGCTGGGCTTCGAAGAAGGAGCGCCAGCTGGTGACCTCGGGGTGCTGGCGGAGGAGGGCGCGGCGCTGACGCTCGGTCATGCCGCCCCAGACGCCGAACTCGACGCGGCTGTCGAGCGCATCGGCGCCGCACTCGAGCTGGACGGGGCAGTGACGACAAATGGTGGCGACCTTGCGCTGCGCGGCGCCGCGGACGAACAACTCGTCGGGATCGACCTCGCGACACTTGGCCTTGGAAACCCAAACCAGGCGGTCTTCGTCGTCGACCAGAACGCGTGCACTTGTCATGTGACTCCCCTTTCGCGTGGTGCGGCCCGGACCCGGTGACGGCCCATCCCGGAGGTGTGCGGGGGGCCGATCGAGGTGCTCGCCACATCGTCTGCAATAGTGTTACCTGAATCACACGACGGACACAAGTCGAGGGCCGAGGGAAATCGAACAGTGGTCCAAGAAATCCAGCACGCCCGTACCGATCGCCTGGTCGGCGCGTCGGGACCGGGGTTCACGGCGGGTCGGCACGTATCCTGGTGACCGTGTCGAAACCCGGAGTGATCGCGAAGCTGGCCGGCTGCGTCCTGCTGGCCGGACTGCTGGTCGCCGGCGTCCTGTTCCCCTACGTCGGCGGGCTCGGCCTGATCTCGAACCGCGCCGCGGATACCGTCGACAACATCAGTTCCGAGCTGCTGGAGGGCCAGGTCCCGGAGGTCACGACGGTCGCCGACTCGACCGGCGCGCCCATGGCCTACCTGTACGACCAGCGCCGCGTGCAGGTCCCGTTCGATCAGATCTCGCCCGACATGGTGCGCTCGATCATCTCGATCGAGGACAAGCGCTTCATGGAGCACGACGGCGTCGACTACCAGGGCACCGTGCGCGCCTTCCTCAAGAACCAGTCCGCGGGCGAGGTGCAGCAGGGCGCGTCCACGCTGGATCAGCAGTACATCAAGAACTACCAGCTGCTCGTCCTCGCGAAGTCGGACGCGGACCGACGCGCGGCGGTCGCCACCACCCCGGCCCGCAAGCTCCGCGAGGTGCGGATGGCGCTCACCCTCGAGCGCACGCTCACCGAGCGCGCCAAGCAGGAGCACGGGGTCGACGACGCCAAGGCCAAGGTGATCGCCAAGGAGCAGATCCTGGCGCGATACCTCAACCTGGTCCCCTTCGGCAACGGCGCCTACGGCATCGAGGTGGCCGCGCAGACCTACTTCGGCAAGCGCGCCTCGCAGCTGAACATCCAGGAGTCGGCGATGCTCGCCGGGATGGTGCAGTCGAGCTCGTCGCTCAACCCGTACGCCAACGCGCAGGGCGTGATCGAGCGGCGCAACACGGTGCTCGACACCCTCGTCGCGAACTTCCCGGACAAGGCGGCGGAGTACGAGGCCGCGAAGCGGACGCCGCTCGGCGTGCTGCCGCGCCCCAACACCCTCCCGGGCGGCTGCATCTCGGCGGTCGCGAACCGCGGCTACTTCTGCGACTACGTGCTGCAGTACCTCTCCGAGGCGGGCATCCCCAAGGAGACGGTGATGCGCGGCGGCTACACGATCCGCACCACGCTCGACCCGCGGGTGCAGGACTCGGTGCAGGCCGCGCTCAACGCCACCGCCAGCCCGACCCTGTCGAACGTCGCGCAGGTCATGAACGTGATCAAGCCGGGCGAGACCTCGCACGACATCGTCGCGATGAACTCCTCGCGGGTCTACGGCCTGGACGTGGGCAAGCGGCAGACCGTCCAGCCCGAGCCCTTCGCCCAGGTCGGCGACGGCGCGGGCTCGACCTTCAAGATCTTCACCGTCGCGGCGGCGATGGAGAAGGGCATGGGCCTGGACACCAACGTGACGGTCCCGTCCACGGTGCAGGTCAAGGGTATGGGGCACGGTGGTTACGCCGGTTGTCCGTCGGACTCCTACTGCGTGAAGAACGCCGGCCCCTACCCGTACTCGATGTCGCTGACGCAGGCCCTCGCCACGTCGCCGAACACCCCGTTCATCAAGCTGATCGAGCAGGTGGGCGTGACCCCGGTCGTCGACATGGCGGTCAAGCTCGGCCTGCGCTCGTACACCCAGCCCGGCAGCTCGGGCTTCGGCAACGACAGCCTCGCCGACATGTTCAAGAAGCAGAACCTCGCGTCGTTCACGCTCGGCCCGACCGCGGTGAGCGCGCTGGAGCTGACCAACGTCTCGGCCACGCTGGCCTCGGGCGGCGTCTGGTGCCCGGCGAACCCGATCCAGTCGATCACGCAGCCCAAGCGCAACAGTGACGGCATCCAGACCGTCGGGCCCGACGGGAAGCCGGAGACCACGCCGGTGCCCTACAAGTCGGAGAAGTGCGAGCAGGTCATCGAGAAGGGCCTCGCGAACACCCTCGCCAACGCGCTCAGCGCCGACGACCGCGGCGCGGGCACGTCGGCCGGTGCGGCCTCGCGCGCGGGCTGGACGCTGCCGCTGTCCGGCAAGACGGGCACCACCGAGACCTTCCGCTCCTCGGCCTTCCTCGCGTACACGAACCAGTACGCCGGTGCCAGCTACGTCTACAACGACGGCAACTCCCCCGGGCCCATCTGCACGAGCCCGCTGCGCCCGTGCGGCGACGGCAACGTCTACGGCGGCAACGAGCCGGCGACGGCCTGGTACACCGCGCTCAAGCCGATCTCGACGATCTACGGCCCGATCTCCCTGCCGCCCGTGGACCCGAAGTACAAGGACGGCTTCGGCCCCGGCAAGATCCCCAACGTCATCGGGCTCACGCAGGCGGCGGCGAAGTCCCGCGTCGAGGCGGCGGGCTTCAAGACCACGGTGGCGTGGGTCAACAACTCCGCGGCCAACGGCACCGTCGTCTCGACGTCGCCGTCGGGGTTCAGCCAGCCCGGCTCGACGATCACGCTGAACCTGTCGAACGGGATCGCGCCGGCACCGTCGAACCCGTCGGCGCCGGGCGTGCAGACGGGGCCGGGCGGCACCACCATCACCATCCCGGGCTTCGGCCAGTTCACCATCCCCGGCGCGGGCGGCCGCGGCGGCGGCCCGGTGGAGACCCCGGCGCCGGAGCCCCCGGGCAACTGACGATGCTCGCGCGCCGGTGGGTCGCGGGCCTGGTCGTCGTCGCGACGGTGACCGTGGTGACGGCGTGCGGGGACCGCCCGGCCGAGCCCGCCGGCACGACCGGTGCCTCCGCCGGTTCTGTGGTGGTCTCCGCCGGCCCGTCCACGACCTCGCCCGCGTCGGCGGCGACCGTGCCCGCCCGCGATGGGTACGCCGCGGGCACGGAGCGGCGCACCGGCACGGACGGCCCGGTGACCTTCGACGTCGGGATTCCGACGGTGAGCGGCGGGTCGCCCGCGGTCGCCGAACGGTTCAACTCGTCGATGCGAGCATCGCTCGAACCACAGCTGAAGCTCCCCGATCGGATCCAGGGGACGATGACTGTCCGGGACGGGAGCCTGGCGGACGGGCGTCGTTCCGGCGTCACCCGTCTCGGGCCGGGCGTGGTCGCGGGCGTACTCCTGACGAGCACCTACATCTCGCGTGGGGCCCACCCGACCACCCTGATCGGCACGGTCGTCATCGCGACGGAGACCGCGCGCCCCGTGCTGCTCACGGATCTGTTCGCCACCCCGGACGCCGGGCTGGCACGGCTCGCCGCGCTGGTGAAGCAACACGCGGCCGCGGTCGGGACCGTCCCCTTCCTCTCGGACCCGGCGCGCGACATGGCCGATTGGATCCCCGGCACGGACGGGCTCGTCGTGTTCGCCGGTGTATCGCACGCCGAAGGCGACTACCGAGGGATCACCGTCCCGTGGGCTGAGCTCAAGGACGTCATCGCTCCGGCGATGTGGCCGATATTGACCTCATGACTCGGGAGCGTCAGCGCGACGCTCGGAACGTCGAAACGGTCTCCCACAGACCGATGATCACGAGGAGAAGCCCCAGTGGTCGCCCCTGGAACCACAGAAATCTGAGATCGGGGAACGCCACCGCGAGCACGGCTCCGACGAGGATCAACGCGGGCCCCAGTGATCGGTGGAGTTGCGATGCAGGCGAACGACGGCCGTGCGTCGTATCCGGTTGCCGTGGTGCGGAATTCTCCATGCCTCGCATTGAAGCGGGTCTCGCCGGCGTTGTCGTCCCCCGTTCGACGGACCCGGGAGCCGTGCCCGGTCGCACGACCGTCGATCGGTCGGGGCGCGCGACGGTCGATCCCACCGGAGCCTTCAGCCGACCTTCGGCGTAGCGCGGTCGAGGATCGCGGCGGTGTCGACGCCCTGCGGGAGGGTGCCGAAGACGTCGCCGCGGTCGCCCGCGAGGCGGGTGCGGGTGTAGGCATCCGCGACGGCGGGGTGCCCGTAGCGCACCAGGAGCGAGCCCTGCAGCGCGGCGGCCATGTCGCCGACGAGGCGGCGCGCGCCGAACTGCATCGCGACCTGGTCGGTGAGGTCCAGTGCGCCGAAGGAGCCCTTGAGCTTCGCGACCGCCTCGTCGTACGCGGTGTCCGCGCCGGTGGCGGCGTCCAGCTCGGCGAAGAAGGCCGCGACGGCCTGCGGCTCGCGGGCCATCGCGCGCAGCACGTCGAGGGCGGCGACGTTGCCGGAGCCCTCCCAGACCGAGAGCAGCGGCGCCTCGCGGTACAGGCGCGGCATGCGCGAGTCCTCGATGTAGCCGTTGCCGCCCAGGCACTCCAGGGCCTCGGCGGCGTGGATCGGGCCGCGCTTGCAGACGTGGTACTTGGTGACGGCCAGGGCGATCCGGCGCAGCAGGGAGGCGTCCTCGTCGCCGGCGACGGACCGGTCGGTGAGGCCGGCGAGCCAGAGCCCGGCGGTGGTGGCGCCCTCGGCCTCGACGGCGAGGTCGGCGAGCACGTTGCGCATGAGCGGCTGGTCGATGAGGTCGGCGCCGAAGGCCTTCCGGTGCGCGGCGTGGTGCGCGGCCTGCGCGAGCCCGGCGCGCATGCCGGTGGCGGTACCGAGCACGCAGTCGAGGCGCGTCATGTTGACCATCTCCACGATGGTGCGGACGCCCCGCCCCTCCTCGCCCACGAGCCAGCCGACGGTGTCGTCGTACTCGACCTCGCTGCTGGCATTGGAGTGGTTGCCGAGCTTGTCCTTGAGCCGCTGCAGGGCGAAGACGTTGCGCGTCCCATCGGGAAGCACGCGCGGGATGAAGAAGCAGGAGACGCCGGATTCGGTCTGCGCGAGCGTGAGGAACAGGTCCGACATCGGCGCGGACGTGAACCACTTGTGGCCCGTGATCCGGTACGTCCCATCGGATTGCGGGATCGCGCGCGTGGTGTTCGCGCGCACGTCCGAGCCTCCTTGCTTCTCCGTCATCGACATGCCGGCGATGAGGCCGCGCTTGCCCAGCGGCGCCTGGAGGCCGAAGTCGTACTCCTTCGCGGTGAGCAGCGGCTCGTACTGCGCGGCGAGCTCGGCGTTGGCGCGCAGGGCCGGCACCACGGCGTAGGTCATGGAGATCGGGCAACCGTGCCCGGCATCGACGTGACCCCAGACGCTGAACTTGGCGGCGCGCACCAGGTGCGCGTTCGGGTCGGCCTCGGCCCACGGCGCGGCGTGCAGGCCGTGCTCGACGGAGACCTTCATGAGCTGGTGGTAGGCCGGGTCGTAGACCACCTCGTCGACGCGGTTGCCGTACCGGTCGTGCGTCTTCAGGACGGGCGGGTGCGCCTCGGCCAGGTCGCCCCATTCGAGGGCCTCGGCCGTGCCGCCGAGCGCGCCGAGCGCGTGGATCGCGTCCAGCTGCGCAGCGTCGACGTGGGCGCGCCGCAGCGCATCGTCGATCATCGGGGTCTCGGCGGTGTTGAAGCCGATCAGCGGCGGCGCCTGATTGGTCACGTCATGGGTCGGCACGCCTGCTCCTTCGTTCGACGGTGCGCGGCCCGTCCGGGCCGTCACCCCAGTGTTGCATATCAGCGACAGTCGCACCAGATATGCAATGAACTCGTGGTGGGCGGCCCAACCGAGCACCCGACCGCCCGCCGTGCCGCGGGGGACGGGGGCGTGGGGCGTGGGGCCGCGCCCTTGCCTTCGGCGCTCACGCCGCTCTCGGATTCTGTCCGATTCGGACACGGCCCAGGTCTCACGTCTGGAACATTCGGACGAGCAGCGCGGCACCGCGCGGGGGACGGCTGAGGGCGCGCGGCACGCCACGGGGAATCGGCGTTCAGCGTGGGAGAGCTGGCGCCAGGTGAGGGAATCGGCGCCGCGCGGGGGACGACTGAACCCCCACGGCCCGGCATGGGGGAATCGGCGTTAGGCGTGGGAGAGCTGGCTTCTCGTGCGGGAATCGGTGCCGCGCGGGGGACGACTGGTCCCCCACCTCACGCACGACGTTCCGTAGGGGAGCGAACGCCGGAGCCTCCTTTCGGCGCCGCGCGGGGGACGACGGAGCCTGCATCGACGGCACGGTGGCCGGTGCACTATGCGCCGCCGCGCGCCGGAGACCGCCGACGGATCGACCGCTCTGACCAGGGCGGGCGCCGCACATCGCCCGCCGAGCCGCACGCACCCGAGGCGCGGCCGCCCGTGCACCGCACTTGTCCGAACCGGACAGAATCCGAGAGTCACGACCACGCAGCACCGTCGCCCGCCCCTGCAGTTCCGCAGGGCCACCGACGGCGCCGGCTCGCACACCGCTGACCCGGCGACCACGCACTCGCGGTGTAGCGTCGACGCCGATGTCCACGCCCCTCACCACCACGGTCTCGGCGCGCTCGGCCGTGCTGAGCCTGCTGCTGGGCGCGCATCCGCCGGAGCTGGAGGGTCGCGAGATCGTGGCCGCGATGCGGCTGTTCGGAGTCTCCGAATCCACGACGCGAGCGGCGATGTCGCGCATGGTATCCGCCGGTGATCTGGTCCGCGACGGCGGGCGCTACGCGCTGTCGGACCGTCTCGCCCGGCGCCAGGCACGCACCGACTCCCCCGTGACACTGCCCTGGGACGGCACCTGGGAGACGGCGATCGTCACCACCAGCGGGCGCAGCGCCGGCGACCGCGCCGAGCTGCGCACCGAGATGACCCGACTGCGCCTCGCAGAGCTGCGCGAGGGCGTGTGGATGCGGCCCGCGAACCTCGACCGCATGCTCCCGACGACGGTGCGCCAGGTGACCGCGCGCTTCACCGCGCGGCCGGACGACGACCCCGTCGACCTGGCGCGCACGCTGTGGGACCTGCCGGAATGGTCCCGGCACGGGCACGCGCTGCTGGGCGCGATCGCCGACGCCGGCGACGACGGGCAGGCGCGCTTCCTGACGATGGTCTCGGTGGTGCGACACCTGTACCGGGATCCGCTGCTCCCGCCGGAGCTGCGGCCGGCGGGTTGGCCGGCGGACGAGCTCACCGCCGCCTACGCGGACTTCCGCGCGTGGCTGGCCGCGATGCGGATCGGCCGGGGCTGATCAGGCGAGCGAGTCGACCACCTTCGTGATCCGCGCCTGCAGGCGGCGCAGCTGCAGCCCCTGGTCGTCGAGGCGGCGGGCGATGGAGTTGACCGCGTCGCACGAGCCGGTCTCGTGCAGGCTGCGGGCGTCGATCTGGAGGTCGTCGCCGGTCCGGCCGATGGACGCGGCGATGGTCGTGAGCTGAGTGGTGAGATCGTCGAGTTCGCTGCGGACGCCGGCGAGCCCCATGATGTTCCCTTCTGCGCGGCCCCGAGCGGGCCGTTCACCTGCACAGTAGGTGGCTGCTGTGACCGGTGTGACGAATTACAGGTGACCGTTGCGTGTCCGTTACCCGACGAATCGTCGCTATCGCACAGGTCCTTCGTCGCGGAACGCGCCGTGCCGCCCCGCACCGTCGGAGAACCGGGTGGCGCCCGCGACGGCGCCGTCGGCGAGGGAGGCGAGTCCGTACCGGTACTCGATCGCGAGGGCCTCGGCCTCGGACTCCGCCTCCCCGTCGAGCATCGAGAGGCGATCGTTGCGCAGGCAGGTCTGCGGGAATCCGGCGAGCTGCCGTCCCAGCTCGACGGCGGCCTCCAGGGCCGTTCCGGGTTCGACGGTGCGGTTGACCAGGCCGATCGCCTCGGCCTCGGCCGCGTCGACGGGCCGCCCGGTGAGGATGAGGTCCATCGCGCGGCTCGCACCGATGAGCCGCGGCAGGCGGACGGTGCCGCCGTCGATGAGGGGCACGCCCCAGCGGCGGCAGAAGACGCCGAGGACCGCGTCGGTCGCGGCGACGCGGAGGTCCGCCCAGATGGCGAGTTCGAGGCCGCCGGCCACGGCGTGCCCCTCGATCGCCGCGATGACGGGCTTGCTCAGCCGCATCCGCGAGACGCCCATCGGCGCGTCGCCGTCGGGCTCTACGCGGTTCGGGGTGCCGGCGGCGACGGCCTTGAGATCGGCTCCCGCGCAGAAGGTCCCGCCGCGCCCGTGCAGCACGGCGACGGCGGCGTCCGGGTCGGCGTCGAAGGCGCGGAAGGCGTCGGCGAGGGCCTCGGCGGTGGCGCGGTCGACGGCGTTGCGCACATCGGGCCGGTCGATCTCGACGACGGTGACCGGTCCGCGCCGGCTGACGACGACGCTCATGACGACGTGGGCCCGTGGACGGCGGAGCCGGTGGCGATGCCGGTGACGGTGCAGACGCCGAACCGGCCGTCGCGGTCGAACATGCTGGCCGAGGAGATGCTGATGCCGTCGACGATGACGAACTGATCTGCCTCCAGCCCGATCTCGTCGCCGCGGGGCGCGCGGGCGATGGCCATGGAGACGTCGCCGTTGATGGTCTCGACGCCGCCGGTGCCCATGCCGGTCACCAGGTTGGTGCAGTCGGAGACCATCGCGGCGCGGGCGAAGGGCGTCGTCTCCTCGCCGTCCAGGACGCGCCATCCGCGGGTCCAGACGCGCTTGCGCTCGGCGGTGGCCCAATGCTCCGGGGTGTCCGACGAGACGTAGTCGCCGCTGCCGCCGGCCATCGCGAGGCGTGGGCCGCCGGGCGGCGGCGGGGCGGGGACGTGCGGATCGGACCAGACGGCACCGTCGGGCTGCGGGGCCCGGTGGTAGAAGGTGACGGCGGCGCGGACGACGGTCTTGTCGTTCTGGATGATCTCCGCCTCCGCGACGCGGATGCGGCGGCCCGAGCGGACCAGGCGGGTGCGCACGTCGAGGTGGCCGGAGCGGACCATGCGGAACATGTCGCAGTGCCAGCGGGTTCCGACGAGGCCCTCGCCGAACTCGGTATCGAGGACCTGCGCGAGCAGGCCGGCGATCGCCGGCCCCGACAGGGTGCCGGGCGCCCAGCGGCCCTCCGCGGCGGGCAGCGAATCGAAGCCGCCGCCGCTGCGGGCGAACTGCGCGGGTACCTCCGGGGTGGTCATTCCATTGGGTTTACCAGGCGACGCCGCGCGCCCTGTACTCGCATCCACCGGAACGCCGCCGCGGCGGCGGCCATGGGGTACTGATGGAGCATGGGCGATTCGTTCTTCGTGAAGATGTGGCCGCGGCTGGTGCGCAACGAGCCGCCGCTGCTGACCGAGCTGCGGCGACGCAACCTGGCCGGGCTGTCGGGCCGGGTCCTGGAGGTGGGCGCGGGCACCGGCACGAACTTCGCGCTGTACCCGCCGGAGGTCACGACGGTGGTCGCGCTGGAGCCCGAGGACGCCCTGCGCTCGGAGGCGTCTGCGGTGGCGGATGAGCGCGTCGAGGTGCGGCCCGAGCGGCTCGACGAGTACGTCGCCGCGGAGCCCTTCGACGCCGTGGTGTTCAGCCTGGTGCTGTGTTCGCTGCCCGACCCCGAGGGCGCGGTCCGGCAGGTCCGCGGATTCCTCCGGCCCGACGGCGAGCTCCGCTTCCTCGAGCACGTCGCCGCGCGGGGCGGGATGCTGGAGGGACTGCAGAAGGCGGCGGACGCCACCGTCTGGCCGCGGCTGTTCGGGAACTGCCATGCGCACCGCGACGCCGTCGGGCTGATCAGCGGGGCGGGTTTCGCGGTGACCACGGTGGAGGACCGGATGCTGGCGCCCGCGTGGGTGCCGATCCCGACGTCGCCCCTGGTCCTCGGCCGCGCGCACGCATGACGATCGACGCCACAGCGCTGGGCCTCGACACCCGGCTGACGCTGCTCGCCTCCGGCCTCGTCTTCCTGTGGGCGCTGGCCCTCGGGGTGTGGAAGTACCACGGGATCATGACCTCCCCGGAGCACCACGCACACGTCTACGTGGACATCGCCCACCGCGCCGCGCTGCTGTACTCCTTCGCCATCGCACTGGCGGCGGTCTTCGTGGAGCTCAGCGCGTGGCCGCAGTGGGTGGACCTGACCGCGGCCGCGATCCTGGTGTTCTTCTTCGTCGCGGCGATCGCCAGCTACTGCTGGCACGGCGCGCGTCGGGACACGGAGAACCAGCTCGCGCCGCCCGCGCCCGGGGTGCGGGGTTTCATGGTGGCGCTCATCGTCGCCGAGATCGGAGCCTTCGCCGTGCTTCTCGCGGGTTTCGTCGCGGCCTGGTGACCGCCGCCGGGTGAGCGGCGGTCAGGCGGCCTGCCCGCAGGTGCACTGGCATTCGGTGAGCGTGCCTCCCGCGGCGGCGGCGTGCCGCCAGGCGGGGCTGCCGGGCACCAGGTCGGGCTCGCGCTCCGGCGTCCGGTCCCCCGTGCCCGACGGTGCCGCGACGGTCGCGTCCCGGTCCGTGCCCACCGATACGGGGAGCGTCGCCGGCGCGCGGCGCCACAGAGCGGGCGCGAGGATCGCTCCGGCGGCGGCGATTCCGGCGAGGAGCGCCCAGGCCGGGACGAGCCCGAAACGGTTCGCGCCCCAGCCGGCGATCGGGTAGGCGATGAGCCAGGCGAGGTGCGAGAGGGAGAACTGGGCGGCGAAGACGGCGGCCACGTCGCTGGGCGCCGCCGCGGCGCGGAGCACCTTGCCGGTGGGGGTGATCGCCATGGCGGAGCCGGCGCCGCTGGCGAACCAGACCGCCGCGGTGAGCGCCCACGACGGGGTGTCGGCGGCGGCCATCGCGACGGCGCCGCCCGCCGCGGCGGTGAGTAGCACTGCGCCCGTGAGCATCACGGACCGCTCGGTGAACCGGTCCAGCAGGCGCGGGACGGCCAGCGCCACGAGCAGGGTGCCGCCGCCGGAAGCGGCGAGCATCCACGCGACCTGGGACTCGCTGCCGCCCAGTCGATCGCGGACGTAATTGACGGTGTTGACCACCACGATCGAGCCGGCGGCGGCCACCGCGAAGTTCACGGCGAAGACGCCCCGCAGGCTCGGGGTGCGCGCGAACAGCCTGACGCCGGAGAGGATCCGGTCGGCGGGACCGCCCGCGGGCGCGCGGCGCGCGTCGGGCACCGTCGCCCGGAGGACGAGGAATGCGGAGACGACGAATCCGACTGCGGTACCGATGAACAGGACGTCGAAGTCGATGAGTAGCAGCGCGAGCGCCGCGACGACGGGGCTGACCAGGCTCTCCATCGTGTAGGCGACCTGGGACGCGGACAGCGCCGTGGTGTAATCGCGCTCGTCGGTGATGATGTCGGGGATGACGGCCT
Source organism: Tsukamurella sp. USMM236 (assembly GCF_037148755.1). Taxonomy (NCBI): domain Bacteria; kingdom Bacillati; phylum Actinomycetota; class Actinomycetes; order Mycobacteriales; family Tsukamurellaceae; genus Tsukamurella; species Tsukamurella sp. USMM236. The sequence continues at coordinate 150,397 of NZ_JBBCSS010000003.1, read as the reverse complement.
GGAAGGTGGGCGTGAACGCCGCCGACGCCGCCTGCAGCGTGCCGATGAGCACGTAGATCTGCCAGACCTCGGTGACGAAGGGCAGGGCGAGGACGATGCCCGCGCGCACGACGTCGAGCGCCACCAGGAACGCCCGCCGCGGGAGCCGGTCGACGTACGCCGCGGCGAGCGGCGCGATGACCACGTACAGCACCATTTTGATCGTGAGCGCGGTGCCGAGCACGACTGCGGCCGAGGAGCCCGCGATCTCGTAGGCGAGCAGGCCCAGCGCAACGGTGGTCAGGCCAGTGCCGAGCAGGGCGACGATCTGCGCGCTGAACAGCAGCCGGAAGTCGCGGTTCGCGAAGGGACCCACGGTATCTCTCCTGAGTTCGGTGCCGACGTAGTGGATGCGGGTCAGTGGTGGTGCGCGGCGTGATGGCTGCTGTGCGGGCCGCCGTACGCGACGGGCTCCGCGCCGTCGACCGGCGCCTCCGACGCCGCGGACGGAGCGGGCTCGCCGGCGACGAGCGTGAAGTCCGCGGTCCGGACGGTGCCGGCGTGCTGGAAGTCGAGGAACAGCCGGTACGTGCCCGCCGACGGGGCCATCGCGTGGAACCGGATATCCGGGCCGGCAGGGGTGGCGGGGTCCGTCGGGTCGCCCTCGGGGTGGACGTGCAGGAAGGCGAGGTCGCCGGCGCGCAGCGCGACGAGGTGGCCGTAGGCGGCGAGGTACGGCTGCAGGTCCGTGACGGGGATCCCGCCGCGGGTGATGCGGGCGCGGAGCTCGGCCCCCTCGCCCGGCAGGAGCGCACCGTCGAGCGTGACGACGTAGTCGTCGACCGTCGAGACGGTGCGGCGCTCGAGCAGGTCGCGGGGCCGGTAGTCGCCGGGAACGGCGACGTCGGCGCCGAGGACGATGCCCGCGCCGAGCGCCGTCGGGGCGATGTCGGCGAAGAAGCGCCACACGCCCGGCGTCAGGTCCAGCTCGACCGACCAGGTGCCGGCCGCGTCCATGACGGGGTGCACGTGCTGGAATCCACTGGTATCGCGCTGGACGGCGATGAAGTGCAGCTTTCGATCGTGCTGCACGTCGAAGGCGGTGACCGGCGCGTCGTCGGGGCCGAGGATCGCGAACTCGACGCGGGTGCGGCCGGCGTCAATGATCGTCAGCGCCGGGGTGATGCGGTAGCCCTGCTCCGCGGTCTGCAGCCCTTGCGGGAACGGTGCGGCGGCGTGTGCGCTGTGGTCCATGACGTGCTCCTTCGGTGTGCGTGCGCGGCGGATCCACCGTCGTGCGGGTACCCCCTGAGGGTACTTGGATTTATACCCCCTGGGGGTATCCGCGTCAACCGTCTTCACGAAACAGACACACCGATGGATCCGTCCGCCGGCGGTGGATTCACGCGGCGTCAGTCGTTGGGTACCGCCGCGAGCCGCGGCTTCGAGTAGTAGAGCGTGAAGCTGAGCCAGCTCCCGTCCTCGGTGATCTCGTCGTGCATCACGAGGTCCTCCACCTCGACGGTGCCCAGCGCCTCGACGGTGTCGGCGAACCGACGCAGCAGCGCCGGCAGGTCCCCCTGGCCGGCGCCCCGCGGGTTCGCCTGCGAGATGGATCTCAGCAGCGTGTGGTCATCAGCCATACAGCGATGGTGTCACGGTCGTCGTGCCTGGTCGAGGAGGTTTCGCAGCAAGCCGACTCGGCGAACACTTCCAGGCGCCACGCGCCGAATGCACCTTTCACGAACTGGATAGACTCCCACCATGCGACGTCGATCGTCGGCCGCACTGATCGTGGCCACCATTGCACTGGGAGGTGCGAGTTGCAGCCTCATCACCGGAGATGACGAAGGGCTCCCCAGTTGCGCGTCACTCGGAGACGTGCAGAACCCTTCGTACGAGGAATTGAACGGCGCGTTCAGCCGACTGGTCGAGAAGGACTGGCAGCGGATGACCTCGCCCGCCTACGCGGGCGACGCCGACTGGAAGTCGCAAGAGGAGTTCACGACGTCGTGGCGGATGCAGTTCGACGAGACGAACTGGGACCAGCTCCTCCCGACGCTCCAACCGGGCGCCGTCGGTAAGCACCGCGTGCTGCTCTGTGAGCAGAACCGGGAAGTCCTGCACCGAACGAAGAGCGACACGACCAAGGAGCAGGTGCGAGTCACCAACCGGCTCATCGGCGACGAGCCCCTGTACGCGCTCTACGTCAATGGACGAGCGACCTGCCGGTTCACCGCGACATCGTCTCCCGCGACACAACGAGCACTGCACGAGACTCTCTGCCCCAACGCGCAGTAGCCCGACGACGGTCCCGCCGCCAGCTCAGTCGGAGGATCTCCGTGCCCTCGGCGGCGCGGGTGATCACCGCGCTCGGTGCGCTACCGAACTGCGCCACACCGTGATGACAGACTGCGCTCGCCGGTGGCGGCGAGCCTGCGCAACAGCGAGGTCACGCCTCCAGTACGACGAACAGGAACGCCAGGAACCGCGGATCGTCCTTGTCCGCGAAGAAGTCGGGGAACCGCTCCAGCGCCTCGGGCGCGGGGCCGGGTTCATCCATGTGGGTGACGCGGAATCCGCTCTCGACGAACGTCCGGAACATCGTGGCGAGCGATCGGTCCCAGAAGGTGAGCTCACCGGTGATCCCTGCCATCTCGGACTCCGTGCGCGGCCGAGTGTCGAAGTAGTTCGGCGTGTGACCGGCCTGGAGTTGGGTGAACAACATGACGAACGGGTGCTCCACGGAGAGGATGACTCGGCCACCGGGCTTGAGCACGCGGCGGAACTCGGCGAGCGGGGCGTTCCAGTCCTCGAGGTAGTGCAGAGCGAGCGAGCAGACCACGTCGTCGAAGACCGCGTCGCCGAAGGGCATAGGCTGGGCCAGGTCTGCGACGTGCAGCTCCACGTCGCCGCCGACGCGCTCGCGGGCGATGTCGATCAACGCCGCGCTCCCGTCGGTGCCGACCGCCGACGCGCCACCCTCGACGAGGTCGACGAGGGTCGGACCGGATCCACAGCCCGCATCGAGGACGTGCTTACCTGCGACGTCGCCGAGCAGTGCTCGGATCGCGGGCCGGTTGTAGTACTCGTTGAGGAGGCTCGTCGCGTTCTCCTGCGCATAAGCCTCAGCGATCGGGTCGTAAGCGGCGGCAGTACCGGATCTGGACGGTGGCGTCGAAGTCCCCATGCCTCGACGGTACCGACGACTTCAGGCACGGCTCATTGTCGAGGAGCCTTCACCACCTCGGTCACATCGCGATGGAAGGCGTTCACCAGGGCAACGAAGCTGCTCACAAAGCCGTTCTCGGAAGCAGCGCGCTTCGAACCCATGGACGCCTCTGCGGTGATCGTGAACTCGCGGATATCCTTCCCGCCAGGTGGAATCAAGACAGAAGGGTCGTCGCGGATGCTCTCGAGCATGGCAGAGGTGACGTCGGTGCGGCTCCCCAAATGGTGCGCCGTGATCCGCAACTTCGGCGGGGCTTCCTCGAGTTGGCGGAGGAGCCAGTTCACCTTCGTCGTCGTCCGGCCGGTACGGGGCGCCGGAATCACCTGCGCACATCCGATCCGCGTTCGAGCGAGGTTCGCATTCAGGACGACCGGCCCGGTCGCCCCGGGAATTCGCACAGAGCCGAACAACTCGCCTGAGTCGGCGAGCTGCTTGGCTCGGCTGACCGCATCAGCCGGACTACCCGGTATCTGGGAGGACACCGTCTGTCCGGTCAACGCCTTCAGCTGCAGCGCCACGTGACGACACAGCTGATCGAAGCGAGAGCACACGTCCACCGTCGCCGGGTCGTTGGCAGACAACGTACCGTCCGCAATTCCATTGCGGACCTTCACCCAGTGCCTCCCCATGTCGCCGAACTGCCACATGCCGGATTGAGGGTCAGCAGCGTAGACGAGGAACTGTTCCATGATTCGCGCTTGAGTCCGATCGGAATCCTGCTCGGCGAGATGGATGGAGGCTTCAGTGATGACTTCCTCCCACGAGAGATGAGACACCACAACGGACTTGGGAGGTCGCGCATCGAGCTGAACAGGGATCTCTCCGCGCGCGGCCGGAAGATCGCAGCTGATCGTGACGACCGCGTTGAACCCCTTCGATCGCGCCAGCTGGATGTATCCGCCGACCTGATCTGCGCTCAACGTTCCTTTTGCTGTCTTCACCTCTACAAGCGCAACCCACTCGTTCGCCCCGCGCGATATCCGGATGATGCCATCGGGCCGGAGATCCTGCCCTGCTAGGGAGAACGCCACTTCCGTGAACGTCTCGATCCGGCCTCGAGGAGCTCCGACGAGAGAGCCGATTCTTCGCCCGAAGTCGGGGACAGCCTCCATGACGGAAAGCAGCACCGACGTGGTGCGTCCTTCCTGCTCCGCCCCGCTCTTGATCCCCACCGTAGGAAACAGGCGCGCGGACCTCCACGGACCAGCGTGGCGATCGAGGGGAAGTCCCGGGCAGGTACGCTCGCGCCAATCATCAGGCAGCTTCGTCACCGGCCGGCGCTTGCGAGCCAGCGCGACGCGCGCGCCAGTCGAAGTCGCTGATTCCGCCACGATGTCCGAAACAGGAAGGGGCGCCGGAGCGGATTCGCCCTCATCGCCGGCCGCCGATTCGTCGGTCGGGTCGTCCACGTCGACTCCGAACTCGGTGACAAGGGCCCGCAGCCCCTGGTCGTAGCCCTGACCGACGGCTCGAATCTTCCAATCAGAATCACGCCGGTAGATCTCACCGAAAATGACAGCGGTTTCGGCGGTCAATCCGGTCAGTTCACTGACGACCTTCGCATCCGACGTCTCGCTCGCTGCCCCGACGGATAAGCGGAGAGCCTCGGCCTCGCCGAAGGAGCGAACGTCGTCCGTATCGACACTGGCTGCGACCAAGATCCGAGCGACTGATTCGGGTAGTGCGGCCAGGTCGACTTCAATGGTCGCCTCCCCTTCGGACGACGACGTCTTCAGCTCAACCGTCCCGTCACCACCGACGGGTTGGTTGTAGAAGATCATGTCGTCGTTCGTTCGGACCTTCCCATCGTCGCCCAGAATGAGGACACTCACGTCCGTTGTCAGCGGTTCCATTCCAGGAGGAACACACGTTTCAATGGTCAGCGCTATGCGCGCGTCCGCTTCGCTGAAAACGTCCGCGACCTTGACATTCGCCCCTTTGGCGAGGTTGTACGACTCCGACATTTCGTCAATCTACGTCTCGACCCCGGCCACAGTCCGTCAGTCCGCAGAGTTCGCTGGTGGACCTTCGACAAGGGGCACGCACCTCGTCCACAGCGCAATCACCCGCAGACGCTCTCGCGTGCCGCCGAAGACGGCTACCCGCCACCGTCCAAGAACGACGATCCCTCCGCTAATTGAGCCTGTGGAGTTCCGCGCCCTCGGCATCGCGAGTGATCACCGCGCCGGGTGCCCAGACGGAGACCCCGCCCTGCCAATGATCTATCTCGAGTTCATTGCCATAGGGATTCACGACGTCGGCCAGCATGAACTGCCCGCCGCCGAGGTCGTACGTCATCCCGCTCGGTTCGAACATGACAGTGAAGGGCGCGTCCCCGTCTGCGGTGAGCTTGATCCGCAGGAAGGGCTCGGGTTCAGCGTTCATGCTCTTCCCCTACATCGACACGACCCGACGCCCGGGCCATCGAGGAACAAGTAAGGCCCCTGGCCAGTGTTTCCACTGATCAGGGGCCCTGCTGTCGTCTCAACCAACGAGTCGGGGTGGCGGGATTCGAACCCACGACCTCTTCGTCCCGAACGAAGCGCGCTACCAAGCTGCGCCACACCCCGTGGTGACAACCTGCAATAGATTACTACAGCCACCGTCGGGCAGGAAATCCGCAGGTCAGGCCTGCACCGCCTCGGGGGCGATGACGGGGCCGAGCTCCACCTCCCGGTCGCGCACCGGCGCGCCGACGAGGGTGAGCAGCGAGGCCTCCGGGCGGCAGAAGGTGCGGAACGGCGCCCACGGCGACGTGCCGAGCCCGGCGCTCACGTGCAGCTTCATGTGCGCGCCCCACGCGGAGGCGCCCTTCACCCGCGACCGGTCGAGGCCGCAGTTGGTGATCAGGGCGCCGTACACCGGCAGGCACAGCTGCCCGCCGTGCGTGTGGCCGGCGAGCGCGAGGTCGTAGCCGTCGTCGGCGAACCGGTCGAGCACGCGCGGCTCCGGCGAGTGGGTGAGCGCGAGCCGCAGGTCGACGGACTCGTCGGCGCGTCCGGCGATGGTCTCGTACCGGTCCCGCTCGATGTGCGGATCGTCGACACCCGCCACCTGGATCGTGACCCCGCCGGCCTCGAGCCGCCGCCGCTGGTGCGTCGCGTCCAGCCAGCCGCGCTCGGCGAACGCGGCCCGCAGGTCCTGCCAGGGCAGGGGCTCGCCGTGCTTGCGCTCGTGATCCTTGTCGAAGTACTTCGCCGGGTTCTTCGGCGTGGGCCCGAAGTAGTCGTTGGAACCGAAGACGAACAGGCCCGGGCGGCCCAGCAGCGGGTTCAAGGTCTGCACGACCGACGGGACCGCCCGCGGGTGCGACAGGTTGTCGCCCGTGTTCACCACCAGGTCCGGCTCGAGTGCGGCGAGCTCGTGCACCCAGGCCTGCTTGAGCCGCTGACCGGGCGTCATGTGCAGGTCCGATATGTGCAGGATCCGCAGCGTGGGCGTGCCCGGCGGCAGGATCGGCAGCGTGTGCTCACGCAGCGTGAAGGCGTTGCGCTCGAAGACTCCCGCGTAGGCGAGGGACGCGACACCCGCGCCCGCCAGCCCGGCGCCGGCCTTGAGAAGAGGATGAACTGCCATTCCCCCAGGATACTCAGCTGCCGCACCCTCGCACACCGCGTAACTTGGACGTCATGTCAGAAGTGAAGGCCGCTATCCGCGACGATCTCAAGACCGCGATGAAGGCCAAGGACGTCCTGGTCACCGGCACGCTGCGCATGCTGCTGTCGGCGATCCAGAACGAGGAGACCTCCGGCACGGCGCACGCGCTGACCGACGAGGAGTTCCTCAAGGTGGTCGCGCGCGAGGTGAAGAAGCGCGGCGAGGCCGCCGAGATCTTCGACGCGAACGACCGCGCCGAGCTGGCCGCCAAGGAGCGCGCCGAGGCCGAGGTCATGTCCCGCTACCTGCCGAAGCAGCTCGGCGACGACGAGCTGAACGCCCTCGTCGACGCCGCGATCGCCGAGGTGACCGCGGAGCTCGGCGAGGCGCCGACGGTGCGCCAGATGGGCCAGGTCATGAAGGTCGCCAACGCGAAGGCCGCGGGCGCCGCCGACGGCAAGCGGCTCTCGTCCGCCGTCAAGGCCCGGCTGGCCTGACGGTGGCGAGCGTGCGCCGGCCCGGCGCGATGTGGCTGTGGGTCCTCGTCTCGCTCGCCGCGGGCGCGGGGGCCATCGCCCTGTACGTCACCGCGATCATCCAGTGCTCGGCGCTGCTCGGCACCACGGGCTACCCGGGGAACTTCCCCTCGTCGCCGCTGGGCGTGCGCACGATCACCATCCTGGTCATCGCGATCGCCGGGCTCGTGGTGGTCGCGGCCATGGCCTTCACCGGCCTCTTCGCGCTGTTCGGACAACGCTGGGCGACGGTGCTCTACGGCCTCGCAGTGTTCGTGGGCTTCCTCCTCGCCGCCGCGTCGGTGCTGCTCGGCAACGAACGCGACTACAGCGATCCGGTGAGCCGCTTCGGCGTCGACCACAACGGCGCACCCCTGGCGGGCCTGCCCATGTGGGGCGCCCTCATCGTGATGTTCCTGATGCTGATCTCGCTGGCGCTCACCCGGCCGGTGTACCGGTACGCGGTCGAGCGCAACGGCGCGTGACGATCCTCGGTGCGTGTCGGCGACGGAACGCCGGACACGCATCGCAGAGTCGCACCGAAGGTCACAGCGCGCCGAGGGCGTAGCCGCCCCACACCGCCACGACGCTCGCGCCGAGCGTCACCAGCCCGTACAACGCACCGTCGCGGTAGTGCTTGTCCCGCAGGAGCGTCAGGGTCTCGACGGTGGCGGTACTGAAGGTCGTGTAGCCGCCGCACACGCCCGTGCCCAGCACCGCCAGCGCCGTCCCGCCGAGCCCTCCCCCGGCGACGGCTCCGGCGAGCAGTCCGAGCACGAACGAGCCCGAGACGTTGATCGCCGCCGTGGCCCAGAAGGAGAGGCGGGCGCGGAGTGCACCGTCGACGAGGTAGCGCAGGACGGCCCCGAGGCCCCCGCCGACGGCGATCAGGAGGGTCGTCATCGTCGTGTCACCGCCGCCCCGGCGAGGGCCGCGACGAGGCCGAGGAGCACCGTCGCACCGGCGTACAGCGCGCCGACGGCCGGGGCCGCGTCGTGGATGTCCAGCGCGAACGCGCTGTAGGTGGTCAGGCCCCCGCAGAAGCCGGTGCCGAGCAGCAACCGGATGCGACGGTGCCGCTCGTCGTCGGGCCGCTGGGACAGAGCCTCGACGATGCCGCCGAGGAGGAACGCGCCGAGCATGTTCACCGTGAAGGTGGACCAGGCGAAGGGGCTGTGCGGCAGCCAGTGCCCCACCTCGGCGCGGACGAAGGTGCCGGCCGCGCCGCCCAGGAAGACGAGCCCCAGGGCGGCGGGCCGCAGTAGCGTGCTCAGGCGCCGATCAGACCGCGGTGGTCAGGTCGACGTCGATGTTGCCCCGCGTCGCGTTCGAGTACGGGCACAGCTGGTGCGCCTTGGCGACGAGGGCCTCGGCGTCCGCCTGGGCGAGGCCGGGCAGCGTGGCCTTGATGGCGGCGTTGATGCCGAAGCCGGACTCGGTCTTGCCGAAGCCGACCGTGACGTCGACGGTGGTGTCGTCCGGGACGGCGACCTTCTCGTTGCGGCCCACGGCGCGGATCGCACCCAGGAAGCACGCCGCGTAGCCGGCCGAGAACAGCTCCTCGGGGTTGGTGCCCTCGCCGTTGCCGCCCATCTCCTTCGGGGGCCGGGTGTCCAGGTCGATGCGGCCGGTGGCCGACTTCACGTGCCCGTCGCGACCGCCACCGGTGGCGGTCGAGGAGATGGTGTAGACGACGTCCAAGCTCATATCCGGCGCTCCTTCGCGTTGTGCCCGCCCGGTCCGGGCGGAGTTCCCTCCCGACAGTAGTCCGAATCACAACCGGCCTCCGGCCGATGGTTCGATCCGCCGCCGGGCGGTGGATCAGGGGGCGCAGTCGGGGCAGTAGCCCCAGAAGGTGACCTCGGCCTCGTCGATGACGAAGCCGTGGTCGTCGTCGGCGGTCAGGCAGGGCGCAGCACCGACGGCGCAGTCGATGTCGACGATCTTCGCGCACGACCGGCACACCAGGTGGTGGTGGTTGTCGGCGACGCGGGCCTCGTAGCGAACGGCGGAGCCCGCGGGCTCGATGCGGCGGAGCAGGCCCTTCTCGGCGCACACCCGCAGCACGTCGTAGACGGTCTGCGTGGCGACGGTGCCGAGCCTGCCGCGCAGGTACTCGGCCACGTCGTCGGCCGTGGCGTGCGGGTGCCCGTCGAGGTAGCCGAGCGCGGCGACGCGGGGCGCGGTGATCCGCAGCCCCACGCCCCGCAGCCGGTCCTCGGCGGTGTCCACCTCAGTCATGCGAACTAGACTACGCCCGATTTTGGAATGATTCCAGGGTCAGTCGCCGGGTGTGAGCAGTCCGGCCACGCGGCCGCGCCACTGCCGTTTCCCCAGATGGGGCGTCCCCAGGAAGTCCTCGATCACCGGGGCCAGCTGGTCCGCCCGCGCGACGAGGTCGACGTGGCCGCCGTCGTGCGCGTACAGCGTGGCCCGCGGCATCAGCGTCTTGAAGATCTTCCCGTTGATCATGGGGATGATCGGGTCGTCCTCGCCGAAGACGAGCAGGGTCTTCTGCCGGATCGCCGGCAGCGCGAAGATCGACGTCCACACCGCGCCCGCCAGCAGCTGGTGCAGGTACCCCATCTTCGAGCCCGCGTGCAGCTGCCGGATGAAGAGGTCCGCCACCTCCTGGCCGTCCTCGCGCACGCTGCCCCCGTACAGTTCGCCCGCGATCTGCGCCCCGTACTCCGGATCCTTGAAGCGGCGGGGAGTGACCATCTTGGCCAGGACCAGCGGATTGCCCGGCACCATGATCGCGCCGGTTCCCGTGGACACCAGGATCAGGCGGCGGCAGCGCATCGGGTTCTGGAAGGCGAACTGCTGTGCCAGCGCGCCGCCCCAGGACAGGCCCAGGACGTCGACGACGCCGATGTCCAGCTCGTCCAGCACCCGGCCCAGCACCCACGCGAGGTACGGAAAGCCGTACGGCAGGATCGATGTGGGCGATTCACCCGTGCCGGGCACGTCGAAGCGCAGCACCGGGCGCTGCGGATCGAGGGCGTCGACGAACGGGTCCAGCACCTCGAGGCTCGCGCCGATCCCGTTGCACAGCACCAGCGGAACGCCCACACCGGGCCGGTAGCGCACCCGGATCCGCTGGCCGCCGGTGGCGATCAGCTCGTCGGGCAGTTCGACCTCCGTGGTCGTCGTCTCGTCGCTCATCGGTACAACACCACCGTCTCGGCGATGCACGCCGGGCGGTCGGCACCGTCGACCTCGTAGGTCAGCCGGATGACGGCCTCGATCCCCGCCGGCTTCTCCTGCGCCCCTGCCAGTTCCACGGCGGCACGCACGCGCGCTCCGACGGGGACCGGCGCGGGGAAGCGCACCTTGTTGAGGCCGTAGTTGACGCCGGCCTGGACCTTCTCGATCACCAGCGCCTCGGCGATGAACAGCGGCGCCAGCGAGAGGGTGAGGTAACCGTGGGCGATGGTGCGTCCGTACGGCCCCGCGGCCGCCTTCTCCGGATCGACGTGGATCCACTGGTGATCACCGGTGGCGTCGGCGAAGAGGTTGACCCGCTCCTGATCGATCGTCATCCACTCGGTGGTGCCGAGCGGCTGCCCGACGAGGCCGAGCAGGTCCTGGGGGGTGGAGATCGTGGTGGTCATGGGTGTCCTCACTTCTCGTGCACGAAGGTGCCGGGTGCGGGCGCCAGCGGCTCGTAGCCGGGGGCGCCGAGCTGGGTGGGCGCGTCGATCTCAGCGCCGTTGCGCTCGTTCAGCCAGGCCAGGTGGTGCGGCCACCACGAGCCGGCCTGCTTCTCGGCCGCCTCGAACCACTCCTCGGGGGTCTGGTCCTGCAGCACCGGGCCGGTGCGGAACGACGACTTCGGGTTGCCGGGCGGGTTGACCAGCGCGGCGATGTGGCCGGCGGTCGACAGCACGTAGGTGTTGTTCTTGCTGCCCAGCAGGGCGGCGCTGCGCTCGGTGGCCTGCCACGGGCAGATGTGGTCCGAGATGCCGCCCAGCACATAGGCGTCGCACTCGACCTTCGACAGATCGACGGGGGTCCCCATCATCATCTGCTCGCCGGGCGTCACCAGGGTGTTGTGCAGGCCCATGGTGACCATGTCCTTGTGCAGGTTCGCCGACATCCGGGTGGTGTCGGCGTTCCAGAAGAGCACGTCGAAAGGCGAGGGCGACTTGCCCTGGATGTAGTTGTTCACCCAGTAGCGCCACACCAGGTCCGTGGGGCGGAGCCAGGCGAACATCTCGGCCATCGCGGCACCGTCGAGGTAGCCCTTGCTCGCGGAGGAGCGGATGGCCGCATCGGCGCCGCGTTCGCTGGCCAGGGCCGAGCCGAGGCCGGCGTGGCTCTGATCGAGGACGGTGACGCCGAGGGTGAGCCCGGCGATCCGATCGCCGTGGCCCGTCGCGAACAGGTGGGAGATCATCATCGACGTGAGGATGCCGCCGGAGCAGGTGGCGAAGATGTTCGCATTGTCGGCGCCGGTGATCACCTCGAGCGCGTCGAGCGCCTTGACGATGGATTCGCCGTACTCGTCGAATCCCCAATCACGGTGCCGCGCCGACGGATTGCGCCAGGAGATCGCGAAGACCTGCTGGCCGCCCTTGACGTAGTACTCGATCAGGCTGCGACCGGGCGCGATGTCCATGATGTAGAACTTGTTGATCACCGGCGGCACCAGCAGGATCGGCACCTCGCGCACCTGCTTGGTCTGCGGGGCGTAGTGGATCAGCTCGAACATCCGGGTGCGCAGGACGACGGTGCCCTTCGTCGTCGCCAGCGTCTCGCCCACCGTGTACGCGTCGGGGTCGATCATCGACGGGATGCGGGGCGTGCTCGCCATGTCGCGGGCGAAGTTCTTCGCGCCGCGCAGCGCCGAGAGTCCGCCGGTGTCGATGAGCGCCTTCCAGCCCAGGGGGTTGAGCAGCGGGCTGTTGGTCGGCGAGAGGCCCTCGATCGCGTTGTCGAGGACGAACCGCATCTTCTCGGCGTCCTTCCAGTCGAGCTCGGCGTCCTCGTAGAGCTGGTCGGCGGTGTCGGACGCCGCGAGGTAGGCCTGCTCGACGCGACGCAGCAGCGGGTTCTCCTTCCACGCCGGGTCCGAGAAGCGGAAGTCGCCCTTCTTCGGGGCGCGCTGGCTCTTGCCCGCGGCGATGAGCCCGAGCTCCTTGACCAGACCCGCGCCGCGCTCGGCGACGGTGACGGGCTTACCGGCCAGGGACTGCGCCATGCGCGCCCAGGCGGCGTTGGGCATCATGCGGGAGGCGAAGGACTTCGTCGAGTTGACGAGCAGCATGTCGAGCGGGGCGCCGAACTCGTCCTCAGGTGTGCGATCGGTGTCAGTGGTGGTCATGGCAGTGCCTCGACTCTCTGGAGGTTCGGATTCAGGCGGAGTACTCGGACGGGATGCTGATGTCGCGCTTCTGGACCTTGCCGGTGGCGCCCTTGGGCAGCTCCGTCAGCACCCAGACGTGGCGCGGGTACTTGTAGGAGGCGACGCGCTCCTTGACGAAGTCGCGGACGGCCTCGGCGGTGAGGGTGCTGCCGGCCTTGAGCGCGACGGCGGCGCCCACCTCCTCGCCGAGCGAGGAGTGGGGAATGCCGACGACCGCGGCCTCCGCGATCTCGGGGTGGCTGTAGAGCACCTCTTCGAGCTCGCGCGGGTAGACGTTGAGGCCGCCGCGGATGATCATCTCCTTCTTGCGGTCGACGATCGAGAAGTAGCCCTCCTCGTCGACGATGCCGATGTCGCCGGTGGAGAACCAGCCGTCGGCGTCGATCGAGGCGGCGGTGGCCTCGGGGAGGTTCCAGTAGCCCTTCATGATGTTGTGACCGCGCACCTGCACCTCGCCGCGCTCGCCCTGCGGGACCTCGTTGCCGGCGTCGTCGACGACGCGCATGAAGACGCCCTCGATCGGGGTGCCGATGGTGCCGGGCTTGCGGGGCTTGTCCGGGTGGTTGAAGCAGGCCACGGGCGAGGTCTCGGAGAGGCCGTAGCCCTCCATGATGATCGCGTTGAAGGCCTTCTCGAAGTCGGCGATCACCTGCAGCGGCAGCGCCGCGCCGCCGGAGCCGCAGGCCCGCAGCGAGGAGACGTCGTCGCCCGGCTGCAGCGCGGCGACCAGCGCGGCGTACATGGTGGGCACGCCCAGGAAGACGGTCACGCGATCGCGCCCGATGACCTCGATGGCCTTGCGCGGATCGAAGCGCGGGATCAGCGTGAGCGTCGAGGCGAAGCGCACCGCGGCGTTGAGGCCGCAGGTGAGGCCGAAGACGTGGAACAGGGGCAGGCAGCCCATCACCACATCGTCGGTGGTCAGGTGCAGCAGCGTGCGGCCCGAGATCTCGCAGTTCATGCCGAGCCCCTGATGGGTCAGCTCGGCGCCCTTGGGCTTACCGGTGGTGCCGGAGGTGTGCAGGATGACCGCCGTGTCCGACGGATCGCGGGGCTCGACCGCCGCGGTCGGCTCGTACTTCGCGAGGAGAGTGGCGAGGGCCGCGTCGTCGCCGAAGTGGCACGCCGCGCCGGCGGCCTTCGCGCCGGCCTCCGCGTCGTCCGCGAAGACCGGGGTGGCGAACAGCGCCTTCGCGGAGGTGTTCGCGAGGTAGTACTCGACCTCGGCGGCCTTGAGCAGAGGGTTCATCGGGACCGCGACGGCGCCGCGCCGCATGATGCCGTAGAAGACGATGGCGAACGCCGGGGTGTTCGGGAGCATGATCCCGACGCGGTCGCCGGGCTCGATCCCCTGATCGGCGAGGTAGGTGGCGAACCGGGCGGACGCGTCGTCGAACTGCGCGTAGGTGAACTGGAGATCGTCGCACTTCAGGGCGACGGTGTCGGCGTGCGAAGCAGCGGCGGCGGTGAGGTTCTCGGCGAGGTTCGTCATCGGAGGTCCTTCGTGGGCGGGTGTCGGATTCGTCCTTTACAGAGTGACCCGGAACACCCTGTCGCGTCGATGGTGACGCAAACACCGTTCCGCCCGCTGGGGTGTCACGAAACACAATCACCACAGCTTGGTATTGCAGTCTTGCGACTACGTGCCTTTGTCAGCCTTTATTCCTGAACGGGCCCGGAGGCGGTGAGCGACGGCCGGCGCCGGTGGAAGTCGGTGACGCCCTGGTAGGCGTGCCCCGCCTGCAGGACCAGCTGCTCGGCGAACTCCCCGCCGACGAACTGGAAGCCGAGCGGGGTGCCCCGATCGGTGAAGCCGCCGGGGAGGGTCAACGACGGCAGCCCGGCGATGTCCAGGGGCGCGGTGGGAACGAGGAGACCGGCGAGGAGGTCCTCGTCACTGCCCAGGTTCGCCATCTGCGCGAGGGTCGGCGAGGCGATGCCCGTGCCGGGGAGCAGCAGCAGATCGACGGTGGCGAACAGCCTGCGGCAGCGACCGATGAAGTCGCGCCGCCACTCCAGCATCCCCTGGTACTCGACGCCGCCGATGCCCTGCCCGAGGGTGATCAGGTCCCGGAGGTCGGGCCCGTACTCGGACTCCCGCCCGGGGAAGGTCGCGCGGTGCTCGTACGCGGTCTCCACGGCGCACAGCGGCGCCCAGTGCTGCGCCGCCGCGGGGAAGTCCGGGGTCTCGACCTCGACCACGAGGAAACCGAGGTCGCGCACCGTCTCGACGACCCCCTCGAGCATGGCGCGCGTGGGCGCGTCGAAGGTCTCGTTGAGCCGGGGGTCGATGCCGAATCGCGGGGCGCGGCGCAGGGTGATGTCGCGCAGGTAATCGGGGACGGGGAGCAGCGAGGTCGTGGGGTCGTTGACGTCCTGGCCGGCGATGACGCCGAGGATGGCGGCGCAGTCCCGCGCGCTGCGCGCCATCGGACCGACGTGATCCATGCTCGCGGCCAGCGCCGTGCTGCCGTAGCGGCTCACCCGCCCCCAGGTGGGCTTGAGGCCGGTCGTGCCGTTCGCGCTCGACGGCAGCCGGATCGATCCGCCGGTGTCGGTCCCCAGCGCGCCGAAGCACAGCCCGGCGACGGGCGCCACGCCCGAGCCGCTGGACGAGGCGCCGGACCAGGTGTCCGCGTCCCAGGGGTTCACCGGCGTCGGCAGGTCGGGGTGGTGACTCGTGTAGGCGCCCTCGGTCATCGTGAGCTTGCCCAGGATCACGGCGCCCGCCGCACGCAGCCGCGCGACGACGGTGGCGTCGTGGTCGGAGCGGTGTCCCGCGTTTACCGTGCTGCCCGACGCGGTCGGGGCGTCGGTGGTGTAGAACAGGTCCTTCACCGCGACGGGGACGCCGTGCAGCGGCCCGCGCCACCGGCCGCGCACGAGTTCGGCGTCCGCCCGCGCGGCGGTCTCGAGCGCCGCCTCCCGACCCACGTGCGCGTAGCTGTGCAGGGCCGGATCGAGGGCGTCGATCCGGGCCAGGAGCGCCTCGGTCACCGCGGTGGAGGTGGCGCGTCCCGAGCGGAGCAGCTCCGCCACGTCGGTCAGGTCGAGGTGGGCGAGATCGTCCGTGTCGGGCATGGAGGCTCCTCCGGTCGCTGTGGCGCACGTCACCGTGCCGCGACCTCAGGCTGTCACATCGCGCGAAGCGCCCGCCTGGAAACGGACACGGGCGTCGACCTCGAACGCGAGGCACAGCTCCGCGACCTCACGGGGCGAGCCCACCGAGCGGCCCGTCAGCTGTTCCACCCGCCGCAGGCGATGCCGGACGGTGTTGGGGTGCACGAACAGTGCAGCCGCGGCGTCCTTGACGTTGCCGTCGTGCGCGACCCACGCGCGGAACGTGGCGAACAGCGGCTCGCGGTCGTCGTCGGGCAGGTCGTAGAGGCCGCGGAGCACGCCCCGCGCCAGGTCGACGGTGGTCTCGGGCGCCGCGATCGCGGCCGTGCCGAGCACGGAACCGTCGAACACCGAGACGCCGATGCCCGGCCCGACCAGCTCGCGGCGTGCGAACGTCAGTCCCTGCGGGGTGTCGCGCAGGTCTCCGAAGGGCGCGCTCACGCCGACACGGGCGACGGCCACGCGGCGCAGCAGGTCGATCACCGCGGTGCGCACCGCGGGCGTCGGGGCGTGGATGATCCCGATCTGCTGGTCCGGCAACAGTCTCCACGCCGAGTAGGCGTCGATCGCGCGCAGCCGATCGGCGATGCCCGGCAGCGGCGCCCGCCCCACCTCGACGGTGGCCGCCGCCACCGCGAGATACGGGCCCGTCGTGGGGATGCGGAGGATCGTCGCGATCTCCCACAGACTCTGATCGCTCGGGATACGCCCCTGCAGAAGGTATTCCGCGAGGGCCGCGCGCTCGGCGGCGTCGTCCAGCGCCTGCTCGGTGGTCCGGTCCCGGTGCGCCCCGGCCATGGCGTCGACGAACTGGTCCTGCGCCTCCCACATGTGCTGCGTCGCGGAGAGCAGGGCCTGCCGGCTCAGCCCGGGCCGCGCCTCCGCGATCGCATGCACTTCCTGCCAGACGCGGTGCACCCCGATCCGGTAGGCGTGCATGACGGCTGCCAGCGGCACCCCGATCTCGGCGCGGGTCCGGCCGGTCGCCGCGGCCGGGGCGGTGTCGAAGGTGGTGTCGGTGAGCGCCCGGACCATGTAGGTCAGGTTGTCCCGCACCGCCTCGGTGACCATCTCCTCCGAGACGGCGCCCGCGTCGGCGTAGAAGGGGATCTGGCGCCGGATCGACGCGACGACGGAGACGGTGATCTCGCCCATCCGCGCGGTCAGGGCGTCCCGGATCTGCGCGATCTCGGCGTCGACGGCATCACTCACGCCTGTCGATTGTGCTGCTTCCCGTCGCGGCGCGGGCGCGATTGGGCTGGCTAGACTCCGGCGCATGGATCTCATCCGGCACCTGCGCTTCTTCGTAGCGGTCGCCGAGGAGCAGCACTTCGGCCGCGCCGCCGACCGGCTCGGGATCACGCAGCCCCCGGTCTCGGCGGGCCTGCGCCGGCTCGAGGAGGCGCTGGGCGTCACCCTCATCGACCGGAGCCGACGGGGCGCCGACCTCACCCCGGCCGGGCGCGAGCTGCTTCCGCGGGCCCGGGTCATGGTCCGCGACGCCGACCGGTTCGTGGCCGAGGCGGCGCGCCTCGGCGCCGGGGCCGGGGAACGCCGGGTCGCCCTCTGCGATGCGCTCGGCGGTGCGGTGGCCGCCGCCTGCGCCGCCGCGCTGGCCCCCGGGGTCGACGGTGCGCCGCTGACCCTCTCGGCCGGCGCGTCGCCCCAGCTCGCGCGGGCCGTCGCCGAGGACCTGCTGGACGTCGCGGTGGTCGAGCACCCCGTGCTGGGGGACGGCGCACCGTCGGGGCCCGTGATCGCTCTGCCGCGGGACTTCCTGGTGCCCGAGGGATTCCGGTCGCCGCGCCTGCGCGACCTGTCCGCCCTGGCGGTGGCGCTGCCGCCGCGCGCGGCGAATCCGCCCGCGGCGGACCTGCTGCTGGACCGGCTCACGGCGCGGGGCATCACGTCGACGGTGCTCATCACCGAGACCGAGGCCGCCGCGCACGCCGCCGTGGCCGCGGGGCTCGCGTTCACGCCCGTCGCCGCCGGGGACGACGTCCCGGCCGGTACCGCACGGCGCCCGGCGGTGGATTTCCCGTTGCGGGTCAAGGTCCTCGGCCGCCGCGACCACCCGGACGCGGTGCGGCTGGAGTCGGTGCTGTGGCGGCTCGCGCGGTGACCCCGGCCGAGCGGATCGACGCCGTCTTCGCCGACGCGGGATGCAACGGCTGGCTGCACGCGCGCGTCGTGGGGTCGCCGTTCGGCCCCGCGGCCGTGCTGTCGCTCGGCGGCGAGCAGCCGGTGGTCCCCGCGTCGGTCTACAAGGTGGTGCTCCTGGTCGCGGCGGCGCGCGCCGTCGACGCCGGGCGGCTCGATCCCCGCGGGCGGGTCGTCGTCGACCCCGCGGCCGCGACGCCCGGGCCGACGGGGATCGCGACGCTGTCGGATCCGGTCGAGCTGACCGTGCGCGACCTGCTGCGCTCGATGGTCGCGGTCTCCGACAACGCGGCGGCGGGCGTGCTGATGGAGCTGGTGGGGCTGGACGCGGTGCAGCGGACCGCCGACGACCTGGGACTGCACGGCACGCGGATCGTGGGCGGCGACGCCGAGATCCAGGCCGCGATGATGGCCGAGACCGACACGCACACCGTCGCCGAGGCCTTCGCGGCGCTCGCGGACGACGACCTCGCGCGCCCCGTGCGCGCCTACGACCCCACCTTCGGCAGCGCGACCACCGCCGCGGACATGACCGCGCTGCTCGCCGCGATCTGGTCGGACACCGCGGCGTCCGCGGAGCAGTGCGCCTTCGCCCGCTCGGCGCTCGCGGGGCAGGTCTTCCGGCACCGCGTCGCCTCGGGCTTCGGCTCGGCACCGTCGATCGCGGGCAAGACGGGGACCCTCGGCGCGCTCCGCAACGAGGTGGCGGTGGTCGCGTATCCCGGCGAGCACCCCGTCGCGGTGGCGGTGTTCACGCACGCGGCGCGCAACGATCCGAGCCTGCCGCGCGTGGACGCGGCCATCGGCACGGTTGCGGCGATCGCCGTCGACGCGCTTCGCATGCCGCTCGACCTGCACTGATAGCGAATGACTATCGTCGGCGCCGGTTTCGCTCTTTGGCGGGTATCGCCGCACGCGGGTTGACTGGGCGCATGCGCTCCACCCTGCACCGGCCCGCCCGCCCCGCCCGCGGCGGCGCGGCGATCCTCGCGATCGCCGCCCTCGCGGCCTCGCTCGTCGCCTGTTCCGAGGACGACGTGGTGACCAAGTTCGCGACCGCCCTGTCGGGTCGGGACGCCTCGCAGGCCGCGGGCCTCACCTCCGATCCCGAGTCCGCCACGACCGCGCTGCAGGCCACGTTCGACGGCATGGGTGATGCGAAGCCGACCGTCACCGCCGGCAAGGACGGGGAGGAGCGGACGCTCACCTGGTCGTGGGCGCTCCCCCGCAAGCACGGCGTGCGGTTCACCACCAAGGTCGCCGCCGGGGGCGGCAAGGTCACCTGGAAGCCGACGGTCGTGCATCCCGACGCGACGTCCGAGGGCGCGCGGCTGCTCTACGCCGACGAGAAGCCGTACAGCACACCGGTCGTGGACCGGAAGAACGCGCCGTTCCTGACCTGGCAGACGGTCACCGTCGTGAACCTGGACCCGGCGAAGGCGACCTCCGCGGCGGACGCCCTCGCCACGCGGCTCGCCGCCGCCGACCCGACGGTGACCGCCGCCGGCCTGCGGAAGACGGTGGAGGGCAAGGACTCCCCCACCGCCGTGATCTCGCTGCGCGCCGCCGACGCGAAGAAGGTCGGCAGGCTCACCGGGATCGACGGGGTGACGGTCCGCGAGGAGGGCCGCCTGCTGACCGCCGCGCCGGTGCTGCGGTCGCCCGTCGTCGCGGGCCTGGAGGAGAAGTGGCGCAGCGCCGTCGACGCCGCGGCGGGCTCCTCGGTCACCGTCGTCGACGGGGAGGGCAAGCCCCTGCGCCTCGTCGACTCCTTCCCCGCCGCGCCGGTGCAACCGGTACGCACCACGCTCGACGCCGGACTGCAGCGCGCCGCGAACGCCGCCGTCGCGGGCGAGAAGCGCGCGACGATGCTCGTCGCGATCCGTCCGTCCACGGGCGGCATCCTCGCGGTCGCGCAGAACGCGGCCGCCGACAAGCAGGGCCCCGTCGCCCTGACCGGCCTCTACGCGCCCGGCTCGACCTTCAAGACCATCACCACGGCCGCAGCGCTGGACGCGAAGATCACCACCCCCGACGCGCAGCTGGCCTGCCCGGGGCGCGCCACCTTCGGCGACCGCACGATCCCCAACGAGAACGAGTTCGCGCTCGGCACCGTGCCGTTGTACACCGCCTTCGCGAAGTCCTGCAACACCACGATGGCGGGCCTGGGCACGAAGCTCGGCGACACCGCCCTCACCGACACGGCGAAACGATTCGGGCTCGGCGTGGACTTCACGATCCCCGGGATCACGACGGTGACCGGCTCGGTCCCCGCCGCCCGCACCCCCGCCGAGCGCGTCGAGGAGTCGATCGGGCAGGGCCGGGTCACCGCGTCGCCCTTCGGCCTGGCCGTCGTCGAGGCCTCGCTCGCGGCCCGCACCATGGTCCGGCCCTCGCTGTTCGACGGTGAGCCCGCCCCCGCGAACACGCAGCCCCAGCCGATCGACCCGGGCGTCGCGGACGCGCTCCGCACCGCGATGCGCGAGACCGTGACCTCGGGCACCGCGACGGCGCTGCGCGACATCGAGGGGCTGGGCGGCAAGACCGGCACCGCCGAGTTCGGCGACAACACCCACGCGCACGGCTGGTTCGCCGGGATCGTCGGCGACCTCGCCTTCGCGACCCTCGTGGTCTCCGGCGAGAGCTCGGGCCCCGCCGTCGCCGTGAGCGGCGCCTTCCTCCGCGGCGCGGGCGGCGACCTTCCCTGACCCGGAACAGCGATTGCCTTTTGTCCGTTTCCTAGGGCAGCATCGCCGGGTGACGAATCGATTCAAAGGCCCGGCGAGCGCACTCGCACTCCTCGTGCTCGCCCTGCTCGCCTGGGGAGCGATCGCAGCGGTCGCCCCGCCGGCACCGGCGCCCGCCACCGCGCCGGCGGACACCTTCAGCGCCGAGCGCGCGCGGGTCCACCAGGAGCGGGTCAGCGAGAAGCCCCACCCCACGGGGTCGCCCGCCGCCGCTGACGTCCGTCGGTACATCGTCGATCAACTCGCGTCCGCGGGGATCGACACCCGGATCCAGGACGCGGTCGGCTCGACCACGGCGTTGGGCGGCGCGTCCTCCGCACGAGTGCAGAACGTGATCGCGACTCTCCCGGGCTCCGACTCGTCGGGAACGCTCTTCCTGGTCGCGCACTACGATTCGGCGACGATCTCGCACGGCGCGGGCGACGACGGAGCCGGCGTGGCCACCCTCCTCGAGACCGCGCGCGCCGTCCGCGCGGGGGCCGCGCTGCGCAACGACGTGGTGCTGCTGTTCACCGACGCCGAGGAGGCGTGCCTCTGCGGAGCAGAGGCGTTCGTCACCCAGGACGGCCTGGCCGCGAAGGGCGGCGTCGTGCTGAACTTCGAATCACGGGGATCGTCGGGGCCGTCGATCATGTTCGAGACCAACCGGGGCAACTCCGACCTCATGTCGCTGTACGGAGCAGCGGTCCCGAGTCCTGTGGCCACCAGTTTCGCGGTGGAGGTCTACCGCAAATTGCCGAACGACACGGACTTCTCGCCCTTCCGCGATGCGGGCGGGTTCACCGGGCTCAACTCGGCGTACATCGACGGCTCCGCCACCTACCACCAGCCGCAGGACGACGCCGCGCACCAGTCACCGGCGTCGCTCCAGCACATGGGCGCCAACGCGCTCGCCATGACGCGGGCCTTCGGCGCCGCGGACATCGCGACCCTCAAGGAACCGACGGGCGCGGACGCCACCTACTTCCCGGTTCTGGGCCGGTTGGTCCGGTACCCCGGTGGATTCGTCTGGCCGATCGCGCTGCTCGCCCTCCTCGCCGTCGGCGCCGCCGCCGTGGTCCTCCGCCGCGAGCGCACGACCACGCCGCGCCTGGTCGGCTGCATCGCGTGGGGCCTCGTGCCCTTCGTCGGAGCCGCCGCGGTCGCCCTGGCGATCTGGAAGGGGCTGGTCCTCGTGCAGCCGGAGTACGGACGGTTCGCCGACCCGTGGGCGCCGGGATGGTTCCGGGTCGCGGTCGTCGCGCTCGTGCTCACCGTGGTTCTGGCATGGATCACCCTGCTCCGCGGGCGATTCGGTGTCGAGGAACTGACCGTGGGAGCACTCTTCTGGCTCGCCGCCCTCGGTGCGGTCCTGGCCGCACTCGCGCCCGGCGGTTCCTATCTCGCCGCTCTGCCCGCCCTGGCGGGAGCGCTGGCGGTGATCGTCGACGTCCGCACGCGGTGGGGTCTCCCGGCTCATCTGGCCGCGGGCGCCGCGACCGTGGCGGTCCTGGCGCCGACGGTCGCGCTGTTCTTCCCCGCGATGGGCCTGCGCATGGCGGCTCCGTCGGCACTGCTCACCGCCGTCATCGCCGTGGTGCTGCTGCCGCTGGTGGACGGCCTGTTCCCGGCGGCGACGGACGGGCCGCGCGCGACGGTTCGCGCGATCCCGGCGCTGTCCGCCGCGCTGGTGGCGGTGGTCGCCGTGTGCGCGGGCGTCGCAGCGAACCACCCGACCGCGGCGCATCCGACACCGGTGAACATGCAGTACGCGCTCGACGCCGACGCGGGGAGGGCGTACTGGGTGCGATCGGGCGACGATCCGACGGGGTGGAGCGACGCTCTCGTCCGCACCCGCGCGGACCTGTCGGCGGAGTTCCCGATGCTCGACGAGGAGACGGTCGGTGACGCTCCCGTCCCCGCACTCACCCCCGCGGACGTCCAGGTGGTGTCCGAGCGGGTGGAGAACGGCGACCGGGTGCTGCAGGTGCGCATCCACTCCACCCGTGGAGCGCGGGTACTCCAGCTGACGCAGCAGGAAGGGGTCGTGCGGGCGGCTTCCGTTCGGGGGCGCGACGTCCCGGTCGGCGACCGCTTCTCGCTGCTGTTCCACGGCCTCCCCGAGGAAGGACTGGATCTGTCGCTCACCGTCAGGGGAACGACGAAGCTCCGCCTGCGCGTGGAGGACGCGAGCGACGGGATCGACGCAGTGCCGGGCTTCCTCCGCCGCCCGGACGGTGTCGATGCGCAGGGGGACCACACCGCGGAGATGGCGATCGTCTCGCGCACGGTGACGCTCTGAGCTCCGGGCGCGCCGCCCTCGCCTAGGATCGACGGGTGTTCGTCAAGGTGTGTGGACTACGGACGCCCGAGACCGTGGACGCCGCGGTCGAGGCGGGCGCCGACGCGGTCGGCTTCGTCTTCGCCCCCGGCAGCGTCCGGCTGATCGAGCCCGCGGACGCCGCGGCGCTCGTCGCACGGGTTCCGGACGGAGTCGAGACGGTCGGCGTGTTCCGCGGCCAGCCGATCGAGGAGGTGCTGCGCCTCGCCCGCGAGGCCGGCGTCGAGACGATCCAGCTGCACGGCGACGAACCCGGCGATCACTTCGCGCGCGCCGCCGGCGCCGGCTTCCGCACGATCCGCGCGATCTCCGCCTCCCGGTTCACCGAGTCCGGCCACGCGGGCGACGAGCGCCTGCTCATCGATGCGACGGTGCCCGGGTCCGGCGCGACCTTCGCCCCCGCGGACCTGCCGGTACCGCCCGCCGTCGACTGGCTGCTCGCCGGCGGCCTGCGCCCGGACAACGTCGCCGAGCTGATCGCCGCCTTCGGGCCGTCGGGCGTGGACGTCTCCAGCGGTGTCGAGTCGGCACCCGGGGTGAAGGATCCCGCGCTGATCCGCGCGTTCGTCGCCGCCGCCCGGTCCTGACCTGCGGTTCCCGCTCCGGCACCGTCCCCTACGGGGAGTAGTATTCCGCCTGTGTTCCGCCCCGCCCACCCCGAAGCCGCGCTCCGTGGCGCCGCGGTGGGCGCGGTCTCCTTCGCGGCGAGCCTGACGGCGCACGCGTTCGCCATGCGCGGTGCCGGTTCCGCGATGTCGGGCCATTCGATGCCCGGCCACGACATGAGCGCCATGCCGGGACACGACATGGCGACGATGACCGGGCACGCCATGGCCGGGCACGCGATGCACACGATGCCGGCGATGGACGCCCCCTCCGTTGCTACGGCACCGGCGATCCCGGCGACCTCGGTGCTGCTCCTCGCCGCCGTGTGCGCGCTCCTCGGCGTGCTCGCCGCACGGCCGCGCACCGCCGGGCCGCGGGCCGCCACCGCACTGCTGCTGCTCGGCCAGGGCGCCGGCCACCTCGCGCTCGGCCTGACGATGGGCCACCTCGCGCTGAGCCCGATCATGGCCGCGGCGCACCTCGTGGCGGCGGTCGTGGCCGGCGCCGTGATCGCCGGAGCCGAGCACGCGCTGCGCGTCGCACTGGCGACGCTCACCCCGCTGACCCCGACCTGGCGGGCACGGTCGCGCACCGTCGTCACCCCGGTCTGGACCTTCCGCGCCGTCCCGCTCCCCGTGCTCGCGCGGCACGGGGCGCTACGCGCGCCGCCCGCCTGACACCCCACGCCCCCTTCATCACCCGCCCGGATCGGCCTTCGCCGCCCGGGCTCCCCGCGCGTACGCGCACTACCTCGTGAGGTGTCCCCATGTCAGTGACCGATTCGGCGGCCGAGAACGCGCCGCCGACCGAACCCACTCCACCCGCCGCCCCGCCCGCCAGGGCACGGCCCGGGTGGCGCGCCGCGATTCTGCGGCTGCACTTCTACGCGGGCCTGCTCGTCGGCCCGTTCCTGCTCATCGCGGCGATCAGCGGCGGCCTGTACGCCGCCGCGCCCACCGTCGAGAAGTTCGTCTACGCCGACCAGCTCGAGGCGCGGACGGACGGCCCCGCCCGGCCGCTGGCCGAGCAGGTCGCCGCGGCGCAGGCCTCCCGTCCCGGCCTGCCGGTCGCGGCGGTGCGGACCGGCGACGGCCCCGGGCTCACCACCCGCGTGCTGTTCGACGATCCGGCGCTCACGGCCGACGGCCGCCAGCTCGCCGTCTACGTCGACCCCGCGTCGGCGCAGGTCCAGGGCGCGCTGCCCGTCTACGGCTCCGTCGAGGCGCTGCCGATCCGGTTCTGGATCGACCGGCTGCACGTCGACCTGCACCTCGGCGACGTGGGCCGCTTCTACAGCGAGCTCGCGGCGTCGTGGCTGTGGGTCGTCGCGCTCGGCGGCTTCTACCTGTGGTGGCGGCACCGTCGGGGGAACCCGCGGCGGATGCTGGCCTACGACCGAAAGGCCAAGGGCCGGGGCGGCCGGATGAGCCGGCACGCCTCCATCGGCACCTGGCTGCTCCTCGGGCTGCTGTTCTTCTCCGCGACGGGCTTGACCTGGTCGAAGTACGCGGGCGAGAACATCGGCCAGTTGCGGACGGAGCTGGGCTGGACCAAGCCCGCCCTGTCCACGTCGCTGACGCCGGGCGGAGCGGGGGGCGGGGGCGGCGCGCACGCCGATCACGAGATGCCCGCCGCCACCGCTCCGGTCGCGCCGGAGGTCGCGGAACAGACCAGGGCCCGCAACATCGCGGTCCTGGACCGGGCCGTCACGGAGGCCGCCGCCCGCGGGGTCGACGGTGCCGTCCAGGTCTCCATCCCGACCGATCCGACCGTCGCGATCACGGTGGCCCAGACCCGGCAGCCGTGGCGGATGGGGATCGACTCCGCCACCGTCGATCCGAACACGGGGCAGGTGATCACCGTGCTCGCCTTCGCGTCGTGGCCGCTGCTGGCGAAGGCGACGGAGCTGCTCATCAACACCCACATGGGCTGGCAGTTCGGTCTGCTCAACCAGATCGCATTGGTTGCGTTCGCAGCGCTTCTCGTCACCGTGATCGTGCGCGGCTACCTCATGTGGTGGCAGCGACGGCCGAAACGCGGCGGGCTCCCGAAGCCGCCGGCGCGGGGCGCGATCCGGAAGGTCGAACCGTCGCACGCGATTCCGGCGATTCTGGGCATCGCGTTTCTCGGGTGGTTCCTGCCGGTGTTCGGCGTTTCGCTGCTGGCGTTCGTGGTCCTCGATCTTGCGATAGGCGTGGCTAAGAGGGGTAGGGCTAACCTAAGAAACAGCCCCTGACCTGCAGAAAGGGTCGCCTTGCCTGCGTTGCGCGGTGGCTGGAACGGTTCTAGAGTTGCTCTCATGAAGCTCACGGATGCACTCGAAGAGAAGTTCAACGACCAGATCACCCTGGAGTTCGAGGCCTCGCTGGTGTACCGCCAGCTGGCCATCGAGATGGAGATCCGGGACCTCCCGGGCATCGCGGCATGGCTGCGCCACCAGGCCGACGAGGAGATCGTCCACGCCAACAAGTGGATCGATCACCTCTCGGACCGCGACAACCACCCGAAGATCGGCGCCTCGGCGGCCCCGAAGGTGGACGTGCAGACCGTCCTCGACGTCTTCAACGTCGCGCTCGAGCACGAGCGTCGCGTGTCGGACTCGATCCGCGACCTGTACCGGGCCGCGAACGAGGACATCGATTCCAAGAGCCTCATCCAGTGGTTCGTCAACGAGCAGGTCGAGGAGGAGGCCACGGTCAGCGAGATCGTCGGTCGCCTCAAGCTGATCGACGGTGACGGCCCCGGCCTCCTGCGCCTCGACGAGGAGCTGGGTTCGCGCCCGACGCGCACCACCGAGGCCTGATCAAGCCACCTATTGCAGCCCGGGAAACGGGGTCCTCCATCACGGAGGGCCCCGTTTTTCGTTCGCAACCCTTCCCTTCCTGTGGCCGGTCGTGCTAATTTCTGACCATGCGGCCAGAAAATGAATCGAGCGGCCAGAGGTCGTTCATCGAGGAGGCCCGCCGCCGGCAGATCATCGCGGCGGCGGTCGAGGTCCTCGCCGACGAGGGGTACGGCCGCGCCACCCTGGCCCGCATCGCACACCGGGCCGGCATCTCGAAGGGGGTGATCTCCTACCACTTCGACGGCAAGGACGACCTCATGCGGCAGGTGGTCATCCACCTGTTCGTGGCCGGCGCGGAGTTCATGGGCCCCAGACTCGCCGAACAGCACACGGCGACCGACATCCTGCGCACCTACATCGCGACCAACCTCGAATACATCGAGTCGGAGCGCCGGTTCCTCGGGGCCATGGTCGAGGTGGTCCTGAACCTGCGCAACCCGGACGGCACGCCCGTGTTCGGCCCGAGCGACGGCGAGAAGGAGATGCTCGCGCCGCTCGCCGAGATCCTGCTGGGCGGCCAGGATTCCGGCGAGTTCTCCTCCGACTTCGATCCGATGATCATGGCCCGCCTCATCCGCGACGCGATCGACGGTGCCGCGGGCCGCGCCGCCCGTGATCCGGACCTCGACCTCGACACCCACGCGGAGCAGATGGTCCGCGTCTTCCTCGCCGCGGTGCAGCCCTCGCCGCACGAGCCCTCTCCCCTCGCACCGTCGGAGGACACCGATGACTGAGACCACGTCCGCCCCCGCCGACCGCCTCGACACCGCGCCCGCACCCGTCGCGTGGGTCGCCCTCGTGCCTATCCTGCTGCTGAGCGGGATCGCCGCCGCGTTCGGAGCGAGCAAGTACCACCTGTTCGGCGACGAGCTGTACTTCATCGCCGCCGGCCACCACCTGTCGGTGAGCTACGCCGACCAGGGGCCGATCCTGCCCCTGCTGGCACTCCTCGGCGACGCGATGCCCGGCGACTCCCTGGTGCTGTTCCGGCTGCCGTCGGTCCTCATCACGCTCGCGGGGATCCTGGTGTCGGCGTTGATCGCCCGCGAGCTCGGCGGCGGGCGATTCGCGCAGGCACTGACGGCCGGCGCGTACGCCACGTCGACCTTCCTGCTGCTGCAGTCCTCGCTGCTGGCCACCAACGCGATCGACACCCCGCTGTGGGTGGCGATCACCTGGCTGCTGGTGCGCTGGGTGCGCACCCGGCAGGACTGGCTGCTGTTCGCGGCGGGCGTGGTGACCGCGATCGACATGCAGGTCAAGTGGCTGATCCCCGTGTTCTGGGTCTGCGCCATCGTGGCCGCCTCGATCTGGGGCCCACGGGATCTCGTGCGTCGGCCGGCGCTGTGGCTGGGCGGGGCCTTCACCGTGGTCACGATGATCCCCGCGCTGCTGTGGCAGGCAGACCGGGGCTGGCCGTACCTCCAGCTCACCGACCAGGTCGCCGAGGAGAGCCAGTACGCGGGCGGCCGCATCGGCTTCGTCCCGATCATGCTGCTCACCGCGGGCGTGCTCGGAGCGCTCCTCCTGCTCTACGGCCTGTACGCCCTGATGCGGTCGGAAGGCCTGCGGCCCTACCGCTTCCTGGCGCCCGCGTTCGTCCTGCTGGTGATCGTCTTCATCATCACCGCGGGCCGCCCGTACTACCCGGGCGGGATGCTGCCGGTGATCATCGCCGCCGGCGCCGTCGCGTTCGAGGCGCTGCCGAAGCCGAAACTGAAGGTGGCACTGACGGCGCCGCTGTCGCTCCTCGCGGTCGCGTCCATCGTCGTGAGCCTGCCCTTCACCCCCGAAACCGAGATCGCGGAACCGAAGTCGCTGATGGAGGCGGGCATGCAGATCTCCGTCTACGGTCAGTTCGGCTGGCCCGAGCTGACGCGGGCGGTCGAGGAGTCGATCGCGGGGCTCCCGGAAGACGAACGGCCGCAGGCGATCGTCGCCAGTTCCTACTGGCAGGCGTCGGCTCTGCAGTACTACGGGAACGGCCTGCCTCCCGTCTACAGCCCGAACCGCGGCTTCGGATACTTCGGTGCGCCCGCGGATTCGACGACGACGGTGCTCCGCGTCATCAGCTCCGAGGCCGAGCTGCAGGACGACATGTGCGACCGGGCGCGCACCCTCCGTCGGTTCGATCACCGGATCGGCATGCCGACCGCCTCGACCGGCGTGGACATCCGGCTCTGCCACCCGCGGGCGCCGTGGTCCACGCTGTGGCCGGAGCTGCGCCGCATGTGAGACGCCGGACCGGGCCCTGGGCCCGGTCCGGTCTCGTCAGACGAGCTGGTCCAGCGCGATCTCGAATGCTGTGGCCGCCACCAGCGTCGAGCCCGCGGAGCGCGCGCGGCAGCGCTCGATGGCGGTTCCGATCGTGCGCGAGACGTCGCCGAAGATCGCCTCGTCGGACACCTCGACCTCGCCCTCCATGAGCATCGCGAACGCGCGCGCCATGCCGCAGTTGGCGATGAAGTCGGGAATCACGGCGACCTGCCGGTCCGCGTGCTCGTACACCGGGCCGTAGAAGATCTCGGGGTCGGCGAAGGGGACATTGGCCCCCGAGGCGACCACCTCGAGACCGGCACCGATCATCGCGTCGACCTGGTCGCGCGTGACGAGGCGCGAGGCGGCGCAGGGCAGGAACACCTCGGCGCCGATGGACCAGATCCGTTCCGCGGCCTCGTCGAACGAGAGCAGTTCGTCCGCGACCAGCTGATTGCCCCGCTTCGCCAGGAACAGGTCGGTCACCTCGTCGGCGCTGATCCCCTCGCGCCGGACGAGGCCGCCGTCGCGGTCCAGGATCCCGACGACGAGCGCCCCTGCCTGCGCGGCGTAGAAGGCCGCGGCCGCGCCGACGTTGCCCCAGCCCTGCACGATCACCCGCTTGCCCGCGAGCGAGCCGCCGTACACCCGGTAGAAGTGCCGCACCGATTCCGCGACGCCCCAGCCCGTGATGAGGTCGGAGACGCTGTACCGGCGCCCGTGGTCCGGCGCGAACCGCGGGTCCTCGACGATCTTCGCGACGCCCAGCCGGAGCTGGCCGACCCGCTGCACGCGTTCGCGGCCGTCCGCGGCGAAGTGGCCGTTCACCACGCCCTCCTGCGGGTGCCACAGGCCGTGGCTCTCCGTGATCGGGACGACCTCGGACTTCTCGTCGACGTTGAGGTCACAGCCGGTGCCGTAGTAGGCCTTGAGCAGCGGCGAGACCGCCTTGAACCAGCGCCGCAGCACCTCGTTCTTCCGCGGGTCCGTGGGGTCGAAGTCGATGCCCGACTTGGCGCCGCCGATCGCCGGCCCGGCGACGGTGAACTTGACCTCCATCGTCTTGGCGAGCGATTCGACCTCGCGGCGGTCGAGGCCCCGGCGCATGCGGGTACCGCCGCCGGCCGCGCCGCCGCGCAAGGAGTTGATCACGGCCCAGCCGCGGGCGGAGGTCTCGGAATCGTGCCATTCGAAGACCACCTCGGGCGCCTTCGCTTCGAACCGGGTGAGCAGCTGCTTCATGTCGCTCCTGTGGACTGCGGGATGCCGATGTGAACGGCATCACTGTGGAACCCACAGCGCCCCGCGGGCAACGATCCGCCGGGCGATCACACAGAGTGCGCACCGAATGCGAAGCTCCGCGATGTGGAGCTGTGCAATCTGCTCAGCCGCGGTACCGCGGCGAGCGGGACACCGGCCGTGCGTCCAGCGTCCGCAGCAGCGGCATCGCCCGGAAGGGGACGATCTCGGACAGCACGACGATGCTGATCGACCGTGCGACCAGCGGGGAACGCCCGATCCGGAGCAGGGTCTCCTGCAGGCCCGCATGCGATTCGGCCGCCACCCGGCACAGCACGTCGCTCCCGCCGGTGGTCGCGAAGGCCTCGAGGACGTTCGGGATGGCGGCGAGCGCCTCGGCGACGGCGCTGAGCTCGCCCTGCGCCGTCTCGAGCTGGACGAAGCACTGCACGCCGAAGCCGGCGGCCGCGACGTCGAGGTGCGGCTGATAGCCCGCGATGACGCCCGCGCCCTCCAGCTTCTTCAGCCGCGCCTGGACCGTCGCGCGGGCGACCCCGACGCGGCGCGAGGTCTCGAGCACCCCGATCTGCGGGTCGCGGTGCAGCGAGTCGAGGAGCGCGAAGTCGACGTCGTCCAGTTTCACGGGTTCCAGCATGGCACGGTCTTCCTAGTCGATCTGCCTACCTCCTCCGCCGCGGAGGCGGCAATTCGGGGCAGTTTGGGCAGCCGGAGCTGTCGCTGTTGTCACCGGCTCCGCGCGGGCCGATGGTAGTGATGCACGTTACATCCGGCCCGGAAGGTGAGACGACCATGACGACGAAGACCGCGCCCGAGCAGACCTCCCTCGAGCAGACCCTGACCGACGAGGAGAAGCTCGCCGGCCTCGGCGCCGAGCAGTTGCACCAGCTCGTCGGGCTCGTCTCCTACGACGCCACGCGGGACGCCTTCCCGGTCAACGGCTGGGACGCGATCGTCTTCGTCGTGGGCAACGCGACCCAGACCGCGCACTACTACCAGTCCGTCTGGGGCATGGAGCTGGTCGCGTACCGCGGCCCGGAGCAGGGCGCCCGCGACCACAAGTCGTTCGTGCTTCGGTCGGGGTCGATCCGGTTCGTCGTCCAGGGCGCCGTCAGCCCGGACAGCCCCCTCGTCGGGCATCACGCCCGGCACGGCGACGGCGTCGTCGACATCGCGCTCGAGGTGCCCGATGTGGACCGGTGCATCGCGCACGCCCGGGCCTCCGGCGCGACCGTGCTCGCGGAGCCCCACGACGTGACCGACGAGCACGGCACCGTGCGTATCGGCGCCATCGCGACGTACGGCGAGACCCGGCACACCCTGGTGCAACGCGTCGTCGACGGTGCCCGGTACGACGGGCCCTACCTCCCGGGCTACGTCCCCGCCACCAGCACCTTCCGAAAGCGCGACGGTGCGCCCAAGCGCATCTTCCAGGCCCTCGACCACATCGTCGGCAACGTCGAGCTCGGCCGGATGGACGAGTGGGTCGGCTTCTACAACCGCGTCATGGGCTTCACCAACATGGCGGAGTTCATCGGCGACGACATCGCCACCGACTACTCCGCCCTCATGTCCAAGGTCGTCGCGAACGGCAACCACCGCGTGAAGTTCCCGCTCAACGAGCCGGCGATCGCCGCGAAGCGCTCGCAGATCGACGAGTACCTCGAGTACTACGGCGGCCCCGGCGCGCAGCACCTCGCCGTCGCGACGAACGACATCCTCGCCGCCGTGGACGCGCTGCGCGCCGAGGGCGTGGAGTTCCTGAACACCCCCGACGCCTACTACGACGATCCGGAGCTGCGGGCGCGGATCGGTCAGGTCCGCGTCCCCGTCGAGGAGCTGCGCTCGCGGGGCATCCTGGTCGACCGCGACGAGGACGGCTACCTGCTGCAGATCTTCACCAAGCCGCTGGGCGACCGGCCCACCGTGTTCTTCGAGATCATCGAGCGCCACGGCTCGCTCGGCTTCGGCAAGGGGAACTTCAAGGCCCTGTTCGAGGCCATCGAGCGCGAGCAGGACCGGCGCGGCAACCTCTGACGAGACCGGATCCAGGAGGACTCCCATGGCCTACTACCGCAGCGTCGGGACGATCCCGCCCAAGCGCCACACCCAGTTCCGGCGCGACAGTGGGGAGCTCCACTACGAGGAGCTGGTCGGCGAGGAGGGCTTCTCGTCCGACTCGTCCCTGCTCTACCACCGCGGAATCCCGTCGGCGATCACCTCTGCCGAGCCGTGGGAGCCCGGCGACCTGAGCCTGACGCCCAACGCGCCGCTGCTGCCGCGGCACCTGCGCCTGCACGACCTGTTCGACGGCGCAGCCTCAGCGGACCCGGTCACCGGGCGGCGCCTGGTGCTGGGCAACGCGGACGTGCGGATCTCCTACGTGGTCGCCTCGAATCCGTCGCCGCTGTACCGCAACGCGATCGGCGACGAGTGCGTATACGTCGAGGAGGGTTCCGGCGTCGTCGAGACCGTGTTCGGCGCCCTCGAATTCCGCACCGGCGACTACGTACTGATGCCCCGCGCGACCACCCACTGCTGGGTTCCCGCCGCGGGGACGACGGTGCGCGCCTAGGTGATCGAGGCGTGCGGCGGGGGCGGCGGGCACATCGCCCCGCCGAAGCGGTACCTCTCGCGGTACGGCCAACTGCTGGAGCACGCGCCGTACTGCGAGCGGGACCTGCACGGCCCGTCGGAGCCCCTGCTGCGCGAGGGTGTCGACGTGGAGCTTCTGGTCAAGCACCGCGGCGCCGCCGGCGCGACGGGAACGCGCTACGTGCTGCCGACGCACCCCTTCGACGTCGTCGGGTGGGACGGCTGCCTGTACCCCTACACCTTCAACGTCGCGGACTTCGAGCCGATCACGGGCAGGGTGCACCAGCCGCCGCCCGTGCACCAGGTGTTCGAGGGGCCGGGCTTCGTTGTCTGCAACTTCGTGCCGCGCAAGGTCGACTACCACCCGCTGTCCATCCCGGTGCCGTACTACCACTCGAACGTGGACTCCGACGAGGTGATGTTCTACGTCGCGGGCGACTACGAGGCGCGCAAGGGCACCGGCATCGGCCCGGGCTCGATCTCGCTGCATCCCGGCGGCCACGCGCACGGCCCGCAGCCGGGCGCGATGGAGGGCAGCATCGGCATGGAGCGGTTCGACGAGCTCGCTGTCATGGTCGACACCTTCGCCCCGCTGCAGCTGGGCGAGGGCGCGCGGGCCGTGGACGACGGTGTGTACTACCGCAGTTGGTCACGATGAGCCCGCTCCTGGCGGCGCTCGTGGACGACGCGGGCCTGTTCCCGCCGACGGCGCTGCCGATGCGCGAGGCGCTCGTCCGACACCGACACGACCTCGCCGGCGGCGACCCGATGCTCACCCACCGGTTCCTCTGCCCCGTCGATCTGATCGACGAGCTCCGCGCCGGGCTCGCCGACGACGATCGGATCGCGCTGGGCCTCATCGCCTCCGCAGGCACGTCCGATACAGCACTCGCGGCCGCTGCGGCGACGGTTGACGCCGACCCGCGCCTGCGGCTCGCCCTCGTGGAGATCGCGTGCGAACCCTCTGATCTGGACGCGGCGCTCCCGGCCGCGATGGCCCTGGGCACCGCGGTCTTCGTCGAGTCGCCCGACCGCACGGACACCCCGCGCCTCGCCACAGCCCTCGCGGGACGCGGGGCGGGGCTGAAGATCCGGTGCGGCGGAGTCCGCGCCGACCTGTTCCCCCACCCCGACGAGGTCGCGGCCGCGCTCGTCACGGCGGCCGCAGGCGACGTCCCGGTCAAGGCGACGGCCGGCCTGCATCACGCTGTCCGGCACCGGGATCCAGCGACCGGTTTCACCCACCACGGATTCCTCAACCTGGTGCTGGCCGCCGCGCGCACCGCGGCCGCCGGCGAGCCCGAAGCCGTGATCGCCGCTCTCGTGAGCACGGACGGCCCGGCGCTCGCGGCCGAGGCCCTGCGCCTCCCGCCCGACGGGGCCGCGCGGACCCGTCGGCTCCTGCGCGCCTACGGCTCGTGCAGCACCGCGACCCCGCCCGCCGAGGCCGCCGCGTTCGGCCTCGCCCCCGCATACCTGACCGAAGGACAGAGATCGTGACCACCACCTGGGCGCCCGTGCCCGCCGGCTCCGGCTTCGGCGTCGAGAACCTGCCCTACGGCGTCTTCCGTCCCGTCGGCGGCGCACCCCGCGTGGGCGTGCGCATCGGCGACCACGTTCTCGATCTCGCCGCGGCGCTCGCCGATCCCGTCTTCGCGGCGCCGTCGTTGAACGGCTTCCTGGCCCGTGGCCGCGCCGACTGGCGCCGGGTGCGCGCCGAGATCGTCGCGCTGCTCACCGATCCCGCACGGGCGGCCGAGGGCACCGTCGCCCTGCACCCGCTCACGGAGGTGACGCTGCAGCTGCCCTTCGAGGTCGCCGACTACGTGGACTTCTACGCCAGCGAGCACCACGCCACCAACCTGGGCCGCCTCTTCCGCCCGGACTCCGCTGCGCTGCTGCCGAACTGGAAGCACCTCCCGGTCGGCTACCACGGGCGCGCGGGCACCGTCGTCGCCTCGGGAACGCCGATCGTGCGGCCCGCCGGACAGCGGAAGGCACCGTCGGACGAGGCCCCCGCGTTCGGCCCGTCCGTGCGCCTGGACATCGAGGCGGAGCTCGGCTTCGTCGTCGGCGCGGGCAGCGACGCCGGGAAGCCCGTCGGCACTGGGGGTTTCGCCGAGCACGTCTTCGGCGTCTGCATCGTCAACGACTGGTCGGCCCGCGACATCCAGGCCTGGGAGTACGTGCCCCTCGGCCCCTTCCTCGGGAAGAGCTTCGCGACCTCGATCTCGCCGTGGATCGTGCCGCTGGAGGCCTTGGCGGCCGCGCGCATCGCGACGCCGCCGCAGTCGCCCGAGCCGCTCCCCCACCTGCGCGACGTCGAGGACTGGGGCCTGGACGTCGATCTCGTGGTCGAGCTCAACGGCGAGATCGTCTCGCGCCCGCCCTACGGGCCGATGTACTGGTCGCCCGCGCAGATGCTGGCGCACATGACGTCGAACGGCGCGCGGCTGCGCACCGGCGACCTGTTCGCCTCCGGCACGATCTCCGGCCCGGAGCGCGACCAGCGCGGCTCGCTCATCGAGCTCACGTGGAACGGCGCCGAGCCGCTGCGCCTGGCCGACGGCTCCGAGCGCACCTTCCTGGCGGACGGCGACGTCGTCACCCTCCGCGCCACCGCGCCGGCACCGGGCGGCGGCCGCATCGACCTCGGCGCGGTGACGGGGCGGATCGCCCCGACGCCCGCCTGACCCCGGGGGAACGACGAACGGCCCACGGATTCCTCCGTGGGCCGTTCGATCCGTTCCGTCGAGAAGGGCTGCTAGACCAGCAGCTCCGCGATCTGCACCGTGTTCAGCGCGGCGCCCTTCCGCAGGTTGTCGCCGCTGATGAACAGCGCCAGGCCGCGGCCCTCGGGCACGCCCGGATCCTGGCGGATGCGACCGACGAGCGAGTCGTCGGCGCCCGCGGCGGCGAGCGGCGTCGGCACGTCGACCAGCCGGACCCCAGCAGCAGAGCCGAGCAGCTCCTGCGCCCGCGCCACCGACAGCGGCTTCGCGAACTCGGCGTTGATCGACAGCGAGTGGCCGGTGAGCACCGGCACGCGCACGCACGTGCCGCTCACCAGCAGCTCGGGCAGGCCGAGGATCTTGCGCGACTCGTTGCGCAGCTTCTGATCCTCGTCCGTCTCACCCGAGCCGTCGTCCACGAGCGCGCCGGCGAGCGGCAGCACGTTGAAGGCGATCGGCGCGACGTACTTGTTCGGCGCGGGGAACTCCACGGCCGAGCCGTCGTGCACCAGCTTCTCGGCCTCGGGCTCCACGGCGCGGACCTGGGAGACGAGCTCCTCCACGCCGGCCAGGCCGGAGCCGGAGACGGCCTGGTACGACGAGACGATGAGCCGCTGCAGGCCCGCCTCGTCGTGCAGCACCTTGAGCACCGGCATCGCGGCCATCGTGGTGCAGTTGGGGTTGGCGATGATGCCCTTCTTCAGGTCGCGGACCTGCTCCGGGTTCACCTCCGAGACCACCAGCGGCACGTCCGGGTCCTTGCGGAAGGCGCTCGAGTTGTCGATCACCGTGACGCCGGCGGCGGCGAATCGCGGCGCCTGCACGCGCGACATCGTCGCGCCCGCGCTGAACAGCGCGATGTCGAGCCCCGTCGGATCGGCGGTCTCGGCGTCCTCGACGACGATCTCGCGGTCCCCGAAGGGCAGCTTCTTGCCCGCGGACCGCGAGGACGCGAAGAAGCGCACCTCGTCGGCCGGGAAGTTCCGGTCCAGCAGCAGCTGCCGCATGACGGCGCCCACCTGGCCGGTGGCGCCGACGACTCCTACGCGTACGCCCATGACTATCGCCCCGTCCCGCCGTAGACGACGGCGTCCTCGTCGGCACCCAGGCCGAAGGCCTCGTGCAGGGCCTTGACGGCCTCGTCGAGCTCGGTGTCGCGGATGAGCACCGAGATGCGGATCTCCGAGGTGGAGATCAGCTCGATGTTGATCCCGGCCGTGGACAGCGCCTCGCAGAAGGTGGCGGTGACGCCGGGGTGGCTCTTCATGCCGGCGCCGACGAGCGAGACCTTGCCGACGTGGTCGTCGTAGACCACCGAGTCGAAGCCGATCTCCTTGCGCAGGATCTCGAGCTTCTCGACGCCCAGCGGGCCGAGCTCGCGCGGCAGCGTGAAGGTGATGTCGGTGCGGCCCGTGTCCACCTTGGACACGTTCTGCAGCACCATGTCGATGTTGATCTCGGCATCGGCGATCGCGCGGAAGACGCGGGCGGCGTAGCCCGGCTTGTCCTCAAGGCCGACGACGGTGATCTTCGCCTCGCTGCGGTCGTGGGCGACGCCGGTGAGAATTGCCTCTTCCACGGGGATGTCCTCCATAGATCCGTTGACGATGGTGCCGGGCTTGGTCGAGTACGACGAGCGCACGTGGACCGGGACGTTGTAGCGGCGCGCGTACTCCACGCACCGGAGCATGAGCACCTTCGCGCCGCACGCCGCCATCTCGAGCATCTCCTCGAAGGAGACGGTCTTGAGGTGCTTGGCGTTGGGCACGATGCGCGGGTCGGCGGTGTAGATGCCGTCGACGTCGGTGTAGATCTCGCAGACGTCGGCGTTGAGCGCGGCGGCGAGGGCGACGGCGGTCGTGTCGGAGCCGCCGCGGCCGAGCGTGGTGACGTCCTTGGTGTCCTGCGAGACGCCCTGGAAGCCGGCGACGAGGACGATCTTGCCGTCGTCGATGGCGGCCTGGACGCGCCCGGGCGTGACGTCGATGATCTTCGCCGCGCCGTGCTTGCTGGTGGTGATCACGCCGGCCTGCGAGCCCGTGAAGGACTGCGCCTCGGCACCGAGCGAGTGGATGGCCATCGCGACGAGCGCGTTGGAGATGCGCTCGCCCGAGGTGAGCAGCATGTCCATCTCGCGGGCGGGCGGCGCGGGGCACACCTGGTTGGCGAGATCGAGCAGCTCATCGGTGGTGTCACCCATCGCGGAGACGACGACGACGACGTCGTTGCCCGCGCGCTTGGTCTCCACGATCCGTTCGGCCACGCGCCGGATGCGCTCGGCGGAGGAGACGGAGCTGCCTCCGTACTTCTGGACGACGAGTGCCACGTGGAACCTCTCCGTTGCGGGCTTCGATGTGCGCCTCGATCCTACCGACCTGGGTTCTTGGGCCCGGAGGGCACCGCTCCAAGCGGTGCGCAACCCACCGTTCAGCCGGATCGCGGATAATCGGTGGG
Organism: Tsukamurella sp. USMM236; assembly: GCF_037148755.1. Classification (NCBI taxonomy): domain Bacteria; kingdom Bacillati; phylum Actinomycetota; class Actinomycetes; order Mycobacteriales; family Tsukamurellaceae; genus Tsukamurella; species Tsukamurella sp. USMM236. The sequence continues at coordinate 112,614 of NZ_JBBCSS010000003.1, read as the reverse complement.
AACGCGAACACAGGAGATCCCCATGAATCCCTACGGCGGCCAGAACCCCGGCCAGAACGCCGGCGGCGCCCCCGCCGGGCAGCCGGGCGGTCAGCCCGGCGCCCAGCCCGGACAGTGGCAGGGCGGCTACCCGCAGCCGGGCCGTCCGCAGGCCCCCCAGCAGGGCGGCTACTCCGTCCCCCAGGGCGGTCCCGCGGGCCCGCAGGGCACGCAGCGCTTCGGCCAGCCGGGGCAGCCCGGCCAGCCGCAGGGCGGTTTCCCCGCCGGCCCCCCGCCGTACGGGGGCGGCCCCGTCGGCGGCAACGGCGGGAACAACGGCGGCGGGGGCAACAAGGGTCTGATCATCGCGCTGGTCTCGATCGTCGCCGTGGTCCTCGTCGCCGGCGCGGTGGCCCTGGGGGTGAGCCTGCGCAGTGACGACACCTCGACCGCGTCGCCCGTCACCTTCTCGGCGGGCGCCACCACGACGACGGCGGGCGCCCCGACGTCGGGCGCGGTCGTCCCGCCGAGCGAACCCGCCACCCAGTCCGACGGCTTCCTCACCACCGCCCCGAAGACCACCACCGGCACGTCCACAGGACAGACGGTGCGCCTCAAGCTGTCGGCGACCGGCACGGGCGCGGGCGCGGTGCTCGTCGTCGGCGTGCAGGGCAACACCATCCCGAAGGCGTCGACGCTGCCGTGGGAGTGGCAGGGCACCGCGACGATCGGCGACCGGATGTCGCTGCTCGTCACCGGCACCGGCCCGGTGACCTGCACCATCGTCGTCAACGAGCAGGAGTTCACCCAGTCCGGGACGAACACCGTCGACTGCACGATCACCCGGGTCGCCGCGCCGTGACGGCGGTCGGCGCGCGCGGGGGCGCCGTGCCCGACACCGTCGGTACGATGCAAGCCGTGCCGACCGCCCCCGACCTCGCCGACTCCGGAGCCGCGACGGCACCGTCGTCCCTGCTCGACCGCACCCGCGACGTGTGGCTGCCGGTCGTCCTCTACCTCGCGATCCGCGGCATCGGCCTCGCGGTGCTCGCCCGGTTCGCGCAGCTCCGCAACCAGAACCTCGCCGATCTCCTGACGGCCTGGGACGGCAAGTGGATGATCGGCCTGGCCACCTACGGCTACAACGACATGCCGTGGCGGTTCGTGGACGCGCGGGGCGAGCACACCGCGGACACCGCCTACGCCTTCTTCCCCGGCTTCCCCATGCTGGTGCGGGCCGTGGCGCAGCTGCCCGGCTTCGACGCCTACCGCGCCGCCCTCACCGTCAACGTGATCCTGGGCTGCGTGGCCGCCGTCGCGGCCTACCGGCTGGGCCGGCTGTGCGTCGAGCACATGCCGAAGGTGCCCGTCCACCTCGCCGACCGGGCAGGACTCCTCACCACGGTGCTGTTCGCCGCGGCCCCGATGTCCATCGTGCTCACGATGGCGTACACGGAGGCGCTGTACTGCGCGCTGGCCGGCTGGGCCCTGGTGGGCGTGATGGAGCGCAAGTGGATCCTCGCCGGGATCTGCACGGCCCTGGCCGGCTTCTGCCGCCCCACGTCGGTGGTCCTGATCGGGGTGGTGGCGCTCGCGGCGCTCCTCGCGGTCCTCTCGTCCGGCGGTGCCGAACGCGTCAAGGCGGCGATCTGCGTGCTGCTCACGCCGCTGGGCTGGCTGACGTACCTGCTGGTCGTGGCGCACCACACCGGCAGCCTGACCGGCTGGTTCCGGATCCAGACGGAGGGCTGGGGCACCACCTTCGACCTGGGCGTGCAGACGTGGCAGTTCGTCAACTACACGCTGATCAACGGCTCGGACATCGCGGACCTGTCGGTCGTCGCGCTGCTCGCGGCGTCGATCGTGCTGATCGTGCTCGCGGTCCGCTCGAAGATGCCGTGGCCGATCACCCTGTACGGCGCCCTCGTCGTGATCTCGCTGCTCGGCTCGGGCGGCCTCATGATGTCGCGCCCGCGCCTGCTGCTGCCCGCCTTCGTGCTGCTGATCCCGATCGCCATCGCCCTGGCGAAGGCCTCGAAGCCGGCGCAGGTGTGGACCTGCGTCGGCGTCATCACCGTCACCTGCTGGTACGGCGCGCACATGGTGAGCGTGTACCCGCACGCCATGTAGGACGACGGGGCGGACGGCGCACCGTCGAACGCGACGGGGCCGGCCTCACGGCCGGGCGTACACCGCGGGCCGGCAGGGCCGAGCCCTGCCGGCGGCGGTGGAGGAAGAGGTCAGGCGCGCAGGCTGAGCGGACGGATGTCCGACCACGCCGACTCGATGTACTCGAGGCACTCCGCCCGGGAACGGCCGCCCTCGCCGAAGGCGACGGTCCAGCCGCGCGGGGCGTCGCGGAACGTGGGCCACAGCGAATGCTGGCCCTCGTCGTTCACCAGCACGAGGAACTCGCCGGACTCGTTGTCGAAGGGGTTGTTCATATTCGTTTCTCCTTGTTGGAGGGATGGTGGGTCGGTCGGTCTGTGGGCCGTCAGTGCTTCATGTACGCACGGGCGGCGAGGGGCACGATGATCACGATCATCGCGAGGGAGACGAGGGCCGAGTACGCGGTCGCGTGCTGCGCGGCCCAGTTGATGGGCTCGTCGACGACGGGCTTCGGGCTCAGGGGATTTCCGAAGGCCTCGCGCAGCGAGCGCGCCATCGAGGTCACGGGGTTCCAGGAGGCGATCGTGCGGAGCGGGCCCGGCAGGTCGCCGGAGGCGATGAACGCCGACGAGATGAAGGCCATCGGGAACATGACGATCATGCACAGCGCCTGCGCGGACTCCGGCGTCGAGACGGACAGGCCGATGAGGGCGCCCAGCCAGGACATCGCGAAACCGAAGAGGAACAGCACGGCCAGGGACACCACCGCGTCGACCCAGCTGCCCCGCATGCGCCAGCCGACCGCGAGGCCGACCAGCAGCATCACGGCCACGCTGATCACGTTGACCACGAGGTCGGACGTGGTGCGCCCCACCATGACCGCGAGGCGCGACATGGGCAGCGAGCTGAACCTGTCGATGATGCCGTTCTTCATGTCCGAGGCCACGCCGATCGCGGTGGGGCCCGAGCTGAACGCGACCGTCTGCACCAGGATGCCGGCGAGCAGGAACTCGCGGTACCGGTCGCCGCCCACCTCGCCGCCGAGCGCGGAGCCGAAGACGTAGCTGAACAGCAGCACGAACATGATCGGCTGCACCGTCGCGCCCAGCAGCAGCTGCGGGATCCGGACCAGCGTCGTCAGGTTGCGGCGGGTCATCACCGCGCAGTCGCTGAGGAATCCGCCCAGCGACGGCTCCCGCTCCCGCGGGAAGATGATCGCGGTCATGCGTTGTTCTCCTCGGTCTTGTTCGCGTCCTCGCCGGTGAGGGCGAAGAAGACGTCGTCCAGGGTGGCCTCGCGCAGCATCGCCGATTCGACGTAGACGCCGGCCTCCCGCAGGTCGTTGAGCACGGCGACGAGCTTGTGCTGGCCGTCGGCCACGCGGATCGCGCTGAGCCCGGAGGCCTCTCGGATCGCGGTGCCGTCGATGGCGTGCCGGGCCAGGATCGGCCAGGCGGTCACGCGGTCGCGCTCGCGCAGGCCGATCTGGATCAGGTCCGCCGCGGCGGCCGACTTCAGCTCCGGCACCGTGCCGGACCGGATGATCCGGCCCTGGTCGATGATCGTGACCAGGTCGGCCAGGATCTCGGCCTCGTCCAGGTACTGCGTGGTGAGCAGCACCGAGATGCCGTCCTCCTTGCTGAGCCGGGCGATCACGTCCCACACGTCCTTGCGGCTGCGCGGGTCGAGGCCGGTGGTCGGCTCGTCGAGCACCACCAGGCGCGGCCGGGCGATGATCGCCCCGGCCAGGTCGAGGCGCCGGCGCATGCCGCCCGAGTACGTGCCCGAGGCGCGATCGGCCGCGGCGGTGAGCCGGAACTGCTTGAGCAGCTCGTTCGCCCGGGCTTTCGCCGAGATCTTGTCGAAACCGTAGAGGCGGGCGAACATCTCGAGGTTCTCGCGACCGGTCAGGTTCTCGTCGACCGCCGAGTACTGACCCGAGAGGCCGATGATCGACCGGGCGCGGCGCGGATCGGCGAGGGCGTCGACACCGTCGATGGTCACGGAGCCCTCGGATGGCTTCATGAGCGTCGAGATGATCTTCACCGTGGTCGTCTTGCCGGCGCCGTTCGGGCCGAGCAGCGCGTGCACGCTGCCGGGCGCGATGTCGAGGTCGACGCCGTTGAGCGCGTACACCGCCTTCTTGCCGCGGCCGTACTTGCGGGCCAGGCCCCGGACGCTGACCAGCGGCTTCGTGTCGTCGAGGGTCTTGCTCTTCGACGTGACCACCGCGGTGTAGTTGCCGGTGAGGAAGACGTTCATGGTGCGGGCGACCTCGTCGATCGCCGGCGACGAGCCGAGCTGGTTGTGCGTCGCCTCGATGTCGTGCACCTGCACCAGGCCGGTCACGTACGGCCGCCACAGCTGCGGCACGAGGCCGCCCGTGGTCTGCTCCGTCGCGCGGAAGACCAGCATGTTGCCGTCGTACTCGCGGGGGCGGTGCGAGTAGCCCAGCGTCGTGTTGTGCCGGTAGTTCGCCAGCAACCGCTCCATCTGGCCGCGCGAGAGCTCGCGCGCCGGGCCGCCGGCCGACGCCAGCAGGTCCAGGGCGGCGTCGGTGCTCAGCTCCGCGTCGTCGTCCACGTCGAGGCCCACGAACTCGCGCAGCAGCGCCGCGATCGACATCTCTTCGCGCGGGCCGCGGTAGTCGCCCAGCGGGTAGGCGTCCATGAGGGCCAGGTTGACCTTCTCACCCAGTTCCCGCAGTTCGACGGCCATCTCGTGCGCGATGAGGCCGCCGAGGGACCAGCCGAGCAGGCTGTACGGCCCGTGCGGCCGGCTCGCGCGGATGTTGCGGACGTAGGTGCGCGCGAGCTCCCGGATCGAGTCGGCGGGCGGCATCGGGTACGAGATGCCGGGCGCCTGCAGGCCGATGATCGGGATGCTCGGGTCGAGCTCGCCCGACAGCCCGAGGTAGTTCCACGCGAGCCCGACGGCCGGGTGCACGCAGTACAGCGGCTCGACGCCCGGCGTGCCCGCGCGCAGCGGCAGGATCGGGTCGGTGATGGCGGTATCGGAATCCGCAGCCACGCCGGTGATCACGGCGGTGGTGGAGACCGGCGCCGGGGCGCCGGCGATCCGGGCCGCGATCGTGCCGACCTTGGCGTCCTCGAAGAACCAGCGGATGCTGGCGTCCTCGGCGTTGAACCGCTCGCGCAGCCGGTCGACGGCGATCGCGGCCTGCAGCGAGGTGCCGCCGACGGCGAAGAAGTCGTCGTCCATGCCGAGGGAGGCGACGCCGAGGACGTCGGAGAGGATCTCCGCGACGGCGCCCTCGAGGCTGGCCGCCGAGACCGCGCGCTGCTTGGCCGACGCGGGCCGCCCGACGGCCGCGAGCGGCGAGACCGGGGCCTCGTCGGCCTTCCCGCCGGACGCCGGGGCGCCGACGGGCGGCAGGGCCTTGACGTCGGTCTTCCCGTGCGCAGTGACCGGCACGCTGTCGATCTCCTGGAAGACCGCCGGGACCATGTGCCGCGGCAGGCGATCCCCGACCCACGATCGGAGGTCGCCCACGGTGACGGCACGCTCGGTCACGTAGTACGCGACCAGGCGGGCCGCGGCCTGCGCCTCGAGCGAGCCGTCGCCGCGGTCGACGACCACGACGGCCTGCCGCACGTCCGGGTGGCTCTCGATGGCCGTGGCCACCTCGCCCGGCTCCACTCGGAAGCCGCGGACCTTGAGCTGATCGTCGCTGCGGCCGACGAACTCGAGCACCGGCTCCCCGGAGTCGGAGGCGCGCCAACGCACCAGATCGCCCGTGCGGTACATGCGCTTGTAGCCCTGCGCGTCGTTGTACGGGTTCGCGACGAACCGCGACGCGGTGAGCTCCGGTCGGTCCAGGTAGCCGAGCGCCACACCGGGTCCCGCGACGTAGAGCTCGCCGACGGTGCCGGGCGCCACCAGGTTGAGGCGCTCGTCGCAGATCATCAGCTGGGCGTCGGTGACGGCGCTGCCGATGCCCACGTTGTCGGGGTCGACGGCGCCCATGGTCGCGGCGATCGTCACCTCGGTCGGGCCGTAGGCGTTGATCAGGATGCGGCCGTTGGACCAGCGGCGCGCCAGCTCGGTCTGCAGCACGTCGCCGCCCACGCTGAGCGCCTCGAGCAGCGGCAGGTCACGATCGGGGATCGTGGCGAGCGCCGCCGGGGTGATGAAGGCGTGGGTGACCTCGTTCTCCGCCAGGAAGTCGCCGAGCGGCGAACCGCCGTACAGCGTGACCGGCGCGATCACGAGCTCGGCGCGCGACCAGGTCGCGAGCAGCAGCTCGAGGATCGAGGCGTCGAAGCTGGGCGAGGCGAAGTGCAGCACCCGGGCGCCGGCGCCGACGGCGTGCTGGCGGACCAGGGTGTCGGCCATGGCGGCGAGGCCGCGGTGCGGCACGACGACGCCCTTGGGCCTGCCCGTGGAGCCGGAGGTGTAGATGACGTACGCGGGATCGTCGACGCCCACCGGCGCGACCTCGGCCGGCGGGTGCTGGACCCGCGAGGAGGCGAGATCCACCGTGACCCAGTCGACGGTCTTCGGCAGACCGTCCAGGACGTCGCGGACCGTCAGGCCCACAGCGGGTTTCGCGTCATCGAGGATGTAGCCGATCCGCTCCGTCGGATAGTTCGGGTCGACGGGCAGGTACACGGCGCCGAGGCGGGCGACGGCCCAGAACGCGACGACCGAGGCGGCGGACCGCGGGATCGACACCGCCACCCGGGTCGCGGTGCCCACGCCGAGCCCGGCGAGCCGGTTGGCGAGCGCCGAGACGGCGGAGTCCAGCTCCGAGTAGGTGTAGTGGAGCTCGCCGTCGCGCAGAGCGGGGGCACCCGGGCGCTGCCGCACGGCCCGCGCCAGGATCTCCGCCATCGTGTGCGGCTCGATCGTGGTGGAGGCGCGCTGGAACAGCTCCTGCTCCTCCGGCAGCAGCACCGGGAGGTCGGCCACCGGGGTGTCCGGCGACGCGACGCCGGCGGTCACCAGCCGGGCGAGGCGGCCGACGATGCCCTCGGCCGTCCCCGGCCGGTAGAGGTCGGTGCGGTAGCGCAGGTTGAACCGGAGTCCCTCCTCGACCTCCCGCACCTCGAAGGTGGCGTCGAAGGTCGTGGTGGCCGCGGCGAGGGGCAGCGGCTCCAGCTCGAACATGCCGCCGCCGTCGGAGGTGATGACGCTGAGCGGGTCGCCCAGGTTCTGGTGGCTCAGCACCACCTGGAAGACGGGGTGGCGGTCGCGGCTGCGCGGGGGCTGCAGCGCCTCGATGACCCGCTCGAACGGCGCGGTCGCGTGGACCAGGTCGTCGAGGTCGCCGCTGCGGATCCGGTCGACGAGGGCGTTGAAGCTCTCGGTGCCGGTCACGGTGGTGCGCAGCGCCACGGTGTTGACGAACATGCCGACCACGTCTCGCAGGCGGCGGTCGGTGCGGCCGATCACCGGCGTGCCCACGACCACGTCGTCGGCGCCGTTGACGCGGTGCAGCAGGGCCGCGAGGCCCGCGTGCAGCACCATGAACATGGAGACGCCGCGCTTGCCGGCGAAGTCCGCCAGGGCGTCCCGCTCGGCCTTCGGCAGCACGATGGCGACCTCGCCGGCGTCGGTCGAGCCGATCGTCGGGCGCGGGCCGTCGGCCGGGAAGGAGCTCTCCTCCGGCACGCCCGCGAGGCGCTCCGCGAAGTAGTCCACCGCGCCGGCGTCCTTCTCCGCCTGGCCACGCTGCCACACCGCGTAATCCGCGTACTGCAGCGGCAGCTCGGTCCATTGCGGCTCGGCGCCGGTGCTGCGGGCCAGGTACGCGGCCATGAGGTCGCGGGTCAGGGGCACCACGGAGGCGCCGTCGGCCGCGATGTGGTGCACCGCGATCGCGAGGATCGAGCCCTTGCCGGTGGGCGCCGTCATGACGCGCAGCGGCACGTCGCGGTTGAGCGCGAAGGGCCGCGCCACGAACTCGGCGATCGCCGACTCCTGGCCCGCGACGTTGGAGGTTGCGGTGCCGAACTCGGCGGCGAAGTCGCGGACCTCGGGCGCATCGGCGGGCAGGATCTCCTGGTACGGGCCCTCCGCGGAGGACGGGTACCGGGTGCGCAGGCTCTCGTGCCGCGCGAGCAGGTCGCGCAGGGCGGCGTCGAGGACGGCCTTGTCGACGGGGCGGCTCGCGAGGAAGGCCGCGCCGATGTTGTAGGTCGGGCCCGGATCGATCTTGTTCTGCAGCCACATCCGCTCCTGCGCGGACGACAGCGGCATGCGGTCGCCGCGCTGGACGCGCCGCAGACCCTGGTCCTCGAGCGCGGACTCGTTGGAGATCCGGTCGGGATCGCCGGTGAGGGCGGTCGCGATCGCGGCGGGGGTGCGCAGGTCGAAGACGGTCCGCGCTTCGATCCCGTTGCCCAGCAGGCCCACCAGCTCGTTCGCGGACAGCGAGTTGCCGCCGAGATCGAAGAAGTCGTCCTCAACGCCGATGGCATCGCTGCCGAGCACCTTGCGGAAGGCCTCGACGACGCGGCTCTCACCCGGGGTGGTGGGCTTGGCCGCGGCGTTGCCGGTGCCCCCGAAGTAGGGCTCCGGGAGGGCGGCGTTGTCGAGCTTGCCCGTGCTGCCCATCGGCACCGAGGCGATGATCATCACCGCGGCGGGAACCATGAAGCCGGGCAGGCGGGTCCGGACGTGGGCGCGGACCGCCGACGGGTCCACGTCGCCCTTGACGTACGCGACGAGAGCCGGCGCGCCGTCGGGGCCGGGGCGCACCTGGGTGGAGACGAAGTCGACGCCGGGCATCGTGTCGATGGTCGCGTCGATCTCGCCGAGCTCGATGCGGATGCCGCGGATCTTGACCTGGAAGTCGTTGCGGCCCACGAAGTCGACGATCAGCTGACCGCCGTCGCTGCGGGTCCAGCGCACCACGTCGCCGGTGCGGTACATGCGGGCGCCGGGCTCGCCGTACGGGTTCGCGACGAACCGGGACGCGGTGAGCTGCGGGCGACGGTGGTACCCGCGGGCCAACTGCGGACCGGCCACGTAGAGCTCACCGGGCATGCCGACGGGCACGGGGCGCAGCTCGTCGTCGAGCACCATGAGGCCCTGGCCGCGGACGGGCGGGCCGATCGGCACGCGGCCGTCGCCGGAGAGCGCGTCGGAGATCGCGGTCATGATGGTGGTCTCGGTGGGGCCGTAGCCGTTGTGCAGGCGGCGGCCGACGCTCCACTTCTTCGCCAGGCCGGGACCCAGCGCCTCGCCGCCGGCGAGGACGTGCGTCCACGACGGCACCGCGTCCTGGTTGACGGTGGCGAGCGTGGACGGCGTCAGGAAGCCGTGCGTCACGCCGTGATCGGCCACGATCTTCTCCAGCTCGCGTCCACCGGTGGTGCCCGGGGGCACCACGACGAGCGGCGCGCCCACGCGGATCGCCATGAGGTGCTCGAGCACCGTCGCATCGAAGGCGGTGGAGGCGAAGGCCAGCACCCGGGTGTCGGCACCGGTCTGCAGGCGCACGTGCAGCTCCTCGGCGAAGTTGCCGAGGCCGCGGTGGGTGACCACGGTGCCCTTGGGCTGGCCGGTGGAGCCGGAGGTGTAGATGACGTACGCCGCGTCGTCCAGGTTCGGGACGATCTGCGGGTCGTACCCGTCGCCGTCCAGGTTGTCCATCGCGACCCAGTTGACGCCCTCCACACCGAATCCGGAGGCGGTCACGCCCACGCGGGCACGCACGTCGTTCGCGATGTAGTCGCGGCGGTCCTGCGGATACTTCGGGTCCACGGGGGCGACCGCGGCGCCGGCCAGGGTGATGCCCCAGAAGGCGGTGATGGACTCCGCCGAGCGCGGCAGGTCGGTGAGCACGGCCTCGCCCGGCCGCGAGCCCGCGGCGAGGACGGCCGCGGCCACCTTGCGGGCGTCGGCGTAGAGCTCGCGGTAGGTGAGCGTGCGCGGCCCGTCGACCACGGCGGGACGGTTCGCGTAGGTGCGGGCGGCCTCGCGCATGAGCTGGCCGAGCGGGGTGTGGAAGTCGGCCTCCACGCCGCGCACCGGGGTCAGCTCGGCGAGCCGGTCCGCCGACATGATCGGGAGCTCGCCGATCGTGGTCTGCGGGTTCGGGCCCACCGCGGTGAGCACGGCGACGAGCGCGTCGAGGATCGACTCGGCCTGCTCGGCGCGGTACAGCTCCGAGGCGTAGCGCAGTTCGATGGTGCCGTCGGCGCCGAGGGTGAACTCGAGGTCGAAGCGGGCGATCGGCACGTCGACGGGGACGACCTCGACGTCGACGCCGGCCATCGGGAAGTGCTGGGTGTCGAAGGGCCGCTGGTTGAGCATCACCTGGAAGATCGGGTGCCGGCCGGCGGCGCGCGGCGGATCGACGAGCTCGAGCACCGACTCGAAGGGCAGGTCCGAGTGGTCCAGCGCGTCGAGGTCGCCGTGGCTGACGGCGGCCAGGTGCTGCGCGAAGGTGCGGTCGTTCGTGGTCCGGGTGCGCAGGGGGATCGAGTTCACGAACATGCCGACGAGGCCGTCGAGCTCGGCCTCACCGCGTCCGGCCACGGCGGTACCGACCACCAGGTCGCTCTGCCCGGACAGGCGCGAGATCGCCGCCGCCAGGGCCGCGTGCACCACGATGAACGGCGTGGTGGTGTGGGCCCGGGCGAGGCCGGCCACACCGGCCCACACCTCGGGCGCGACGCGGGTGTCGATCGAGCGGGCCGCGGAGACGACGCCGCCGGAGCGCGGCACCGCGGCGGGCGGCACCGACTCGGCCGGCGGGTCCGCCAGCACGTCGGACCAGAACCGGTCGAGCGCCTGGCGCGGCGCCCCGGTGAGGCGGTGCTTGTAGGAACGGGCGTGCTCGGTGTACGTGCGCGGCAGCGGCGGGAACTTCGGCGCCTTGCCGCTGGTCCGCGAGGCGTAGGCGGTGGCGAGATCGCCGGCCAGCGGCATCATCGACCAGCCGTCGGCGGCGATGTGGTGGATCACCAGCACGAGCACCTGGTGCCGGCCGTCGATGCGGTAGAGCCGCGCGCGGATCGGCACGTCGGCGGCCAGGTCGAAGGGCTCGCCGGCGTAGTCCGACGCGGCCGTCATCAGCTCGTCGAGCGCCACGGAGCGCTCGGTGAAGGGCACGAGGTTCGGGCCGGCGGGCAGCACCTGGACCTCGGGCTCGCCGGCGGTGGGGCCGTTGCGGTACACGGTGCGCAGCGGGGTGTGGCGCGCCACGACGTCGCCCAGGGCGACGCGCATGGCCGAGACGTCCACGTCGCCGCGCAGGTGCAGCGCGACCGGGATGTGGTACGAGCCATCGGGACTCACGCGGTTGCGGACCCACATCTGGTGCTGCGCGGGGAGCAGCTCGGCCGCCTCCTCGGGGTCCGACGGTGCCGCGAACTCGGGCTCCGGCTCGACGGTGGCGGCGGCCGCGCTCTCCGCTGCGGCGGCGATCGCCGCGGCGGGCACGGGGGCGCCGCCGATGGCGGCGGCGAGTCCCTCGACCGTGGGGTTGGCGAAGACCGTCGCCACGCTGACGCGGGTGCCGGTGGCGGAGCCGAGGCGCGCCGCGATGCGGGTGGCGGAGAGGGAGTTGCCGCCCAGGTCGAAGAGCGTGGTGGCGACGTTGAGGTCGATGCCCACACCCGGGATCACCTCGGCGAAGGCCGCCGCGACGAGCTTCTCGGCGTCCGTCTGCGGTCCGCGGCCGGCGAACGCGTCCACGGCGGCGCGCTCGGGCTGCGGCAGCTGCTTGTGGTCGACCTTGCCGTTGACGGTGAGCGGGAACTCACCGAGGGCGATGATGTGCGCCGGGACCATGTAGGCCGGCAGCTCCGCGGAGATGCTCGCGGTGATCGCGTCCACGTCGGCGGTGCCGGTGACGTAGGTGACCAGCTCCGCGGTGGCGGTGTCGTCGCCGTGGACGACGGTGACGGCGCGCTCGGCGCCCGGTACCCGCATGACGGCGGCGTCGATCTCGCCGAGCTCGATGCGGAAGCCGCGCAGCTTCACCTGCGAGTCGACTCGGCCGAGGAACTCGAGCTCACCGTCGGAGTCCCACCGGACGAGGTCGCCGGAGCGGTACATGCGCGCACCGTCGGCCTCGAAGGGGTTGGCCACGAACCGCTCCGCGGTCAGGAGCGGGTTGCCGTGGTAGCCCCGGGCGATGCCCGGACCGGAGATGTACAGCTCGCCGGGGATGCCCGCGGGCGCCGGGCGGAGGTACGGGTCGAGGACGTACAGCCGGGTGCCCGGGATGGGGCCGCCCAGGCGGACGGGCTCGTCGCCCTGGAGCGCGCCCAGGGTGACGGCGATGGTGGTTTCGGTCGGTCCGTAGACGTTGACCAGGGTGCGCCCCTTGGCGGCCCACTTCCCGACGAGGGCCTGCGGCACGGTGTCGCCGCCCACGCCGAGCGAGGACAGCGCGGGCAGCTTCGCCGGGTCGAGCGTGGCGACGGCTGCGGGGGTGATGAAGCCGCCGTTCACCTCGCCCTGCGCGAGAACGTCTTCCAGCTCCTCGCCGCCGTAGACGTCCGGCGGCACCACGACGAGCGCCGAGGCGCTCTCGACGGCCATGAGCAGCTCGAGGACCGAGGCGTCGAAGCCGGGAGAGACGAAGTGCATCACGCGCGAGCCGTCGGCGAGGCCGTGCGAGCGGACCAGCTCGGCGGCGAGGCTCGACAGGCCGGCGTGGGTCACGCTGACGCCCTTCGGCCGCCCCGTGGAGCCGGAGGTGAAGATCAGGTAGGCGGGGTTCGCGAGGTCGATCGCGGGCCAATCGGCCTCGCTGGCACCGGCGTTCGCTCCCGGTCCCCACACGCGTGCGAGGTCCGCGGGCGTGAGGGTGGCGACGGGGGCAGCGGCGGAGGCGATGTGCTCGGCGCGCTCGGCGGGCAGCTTGGGGTCGATCGGCACGAAGGCGGCGCCGGTCTTGGCGACGTCCCAGACGGCGATCACGGACTCGAGCGAGCGCGGGATGCGCAGCGCCACGCGCTCTTCGGGGGCGGCGCCGACGGTCATCAGGTAGCGCGCGAGGCGGTCGCTGTACTGGCCCAACTCGCCGTAGGTGATGCTGCGGTCACCGTCGACCACGGCGATCCGGTCGGGGTGCGCGGCGGCGGAGCGGCGTAGCAGCGCGGGCATCGGGACGGACGGCCCGGCGGCAGCGGGTGCGCCCGCGGCGGCGCCGGCGAAGCGGGTCCACTCGGCGGCCTCGGCATCGGTGACGACGTCGAACGCGGAGAGGGGCGTCCCGCCCGGCGCGGCGGCGAAGCGCTCGAGGTACTCCATGAAGCGCTCGAAGTGCGCGTCCAGGTCCGCCACGGTGTAGGCGGCCGGGTTGGCCTCCATGTCGATCCGCAGGGCGCCCTGCTCGGACTCGTAGACGGTGACGGCCACGTCCTCGGCCGGGCCGGAGGTGAGCAGGTTCAGGGTGCCGGCGGCCTCGCCCAGCGTGATCGCCGAGGAGAACATCATGATGTTGATCGTGTCGCCGAACGTGGAGCCGACCACGCCCTCGCGCAGCGTGGGCGCCTCCATCCGGGCCGCGGGGTAGAGCTGGTGCCGCAGGCCGTTGCGCAGGTCCAGGCCGGTGCCGTCGATGATGTCGGAGACGGTGGCGCCGACGCCCGCGCGGACCGGCACGGGCAGCACGTTGGCCGTCATGCCGGTCGAGCCCCGGAGCGCGGCGGTGGTGCGCGCGGCCACGGGCACCGAGACCGAGATCTCCTCGCGGCCCGAGACGGCGGCCACGTAGGCGCCGAAGGCGGCGATCACCAGGCCGGTGCGGTTGGTGCCCAGCCGCTCCGCCGCGGCCTCGAGGCGGGCGCCCGCCTCGGCGCTGGGAACGCCGTTGCGGCGTCGGTTCAGGCTCGACGGTGCCGCGACGACGCGGCTCAGGCCCGCCGCCTCGGGCAGGGTCGTGACGACGCCCGCCCAGTACTCCGCGTCGCCGTCCGCGCGCGCGGAGGCGAAGTACTTCTCCTCCGCGGTGACGAAGCCCTCGGGGGCGAGCGGGGCGGGCTTGAGGGGCGGGACCTCGGCGCCGGTGGCGCGGGCGGTGTACAGCTCGGCGACGCGGCGCTGGAGGATCGAGGCGCCGTAGCCGTCGATGACCGCGTGGTGCGCGCGGGCGTACCAGAGCCAGCGGCCCTCGGAGACGCTGATCAGGCGGTTGATGATCAGCTCGTCGGTCGCGAGGTCGATGGGGCGCGAGTACTCGGCGCGCATCCACGCGACGGCGGCGTCGATCCGCTGATCCTCGGGCAGGTCCGCCAGGCCGAGATCGATGACCTGCGCGGCGCTGTCGATGCTGCGATCGATCCACTGCACCGGGGCGCCGGACTCGTCGACCTCGATGCGGACGTACGGGGAGAGGAACTCGTCGCTGGCCTCGCGGGTCGCGGCCCGCATGGTCTCGACGTCGAACGGACCGCTGATGTCGACGTACTGCGCGACCGTGTAGGCGACGTCCGGAGACATCTGCTGGCCGAGCCACATTCCGTACTGGGCTCCGGTCAGGGAGTGCACCGCGTGGTCCACCAAGCTCTCCTCTACATCACGAGCGCAACGCAGAACGGTTGCAATCGCAGAATTGTAGGGACGCTGTGCTTGAAATTGCAACATCTTCAACCAGGATTCCCGTGAGCGAAGGTCACAGAAACACCGCAGGTGGCGATGGTCGTGCTCAACAAGATTCACCGACAGGCCGCCATCCAGCGGATTTGCGACCCGCAAGGCCGGGTTGCTCAGCTTCGACTTTGCTATATCGAATTCTGAGGGACACTTCTTCATCGGGACTTCATGGAAACGTGTTCTAGATCACAGCGAAATGCCCGATTCTCGGACGGGGTTTCCTGACACCGTTCCCGGACCGTCCCCCACGGCGGGTACCCGAGCCGCACGACGGTGCGCTACATTCGAGACGTGCAGTGGCGCGCTCTTCTCCTCGGTTGCCGCGGCGGGGTCTGATCCAGACCGGCTCCCCGTCGCGGGTTGAGCCGTGCAGTCGCGGCAGCGCCGGTCGAGTCCTCCCGGCCCCTCGCGGCCGAACCGTCCCTGCCCTTCGCAGGGGTGAACCCGAGAAAGTAACCTCGACCCATGAGTCCTGCAGCCGATTCCTACACCTCCGGCGTTTCGAAGATCACCGCTCCCGCCGGCCCCCGCAACCCGGGCCAGCCCGCGTGGAACCAGCAGCGCGGAAGCGCCATGCCCGCCCACCGCTACCGCTCCTTCGGCGACGAGGTCGAGCACGTCGAGCTCCCCGATCGCACCTGGCCCGACAAGGTCGCCACCACCGCCCCGCTGTGGTGCGCCGTGGACCTGCGCGACGGCAACCAGGCCCTCATCGATCCCATGAGCCCGGCCCGTAAGCGCCGCATGTTCGACCTGCTCGTCCGCATGGGCTACAAGGAGATCGAGGTCGGCTTCCCGTCCGCCAGCCAGACCGATTTCGACTTCGTCCGCGAGATCATCGAGGACGGCGCCATCCCGGACGACGTCACGATCCAGGTGCTGGTGCAGTGCCGTGACGAGCTGATCGAGCGCACCTTCGAGGCGTGCCAGGGTGCGAAGAACGTGATCGTGCACTTCTACAACTCGACCTCGGTGCTGCAGCGCCGCGTGGTCTTCCGCGCCGACAAGGCCGCGATCAAGAAGATCGCCACCGACGCCGCACACAAGGTGCTCGAGGAGGAGAAGAAGTACCCGGACACCGCCTGGCGCTACGAGTACTCCCCCGAGTCCTACACGGGCACCGAGCTCTCCTTCGCGAAGGAGGTGTGCGACGCGGTCACCGAGATCATCGCGCCCACGCCCGAGAAGCCGATCATCCTGAACCTGCCCGCCACCGTCGAGATGGCCACGCCGAACGTCTACGCCGACTCGATCGAGTGGATGAGCCGCAACCTGGCCCGTCGCGAGAGCGTCATCCTGTCGCTGCACCCGCACAACGACCGCGGTGAGGGCGTGGCCGCCGCCGAGCTGGGCTACCTGGCGGGCGCGGACCGGATCGAGGGCTGCCTGTTCGGCAACGGCGAGCGCACCGGCAACGTCTGCCTGGTCACGCTGGGCCTGAACCTGTACAGCCGCGGCATCGACCCGCAGATCACGTTCTCGGACATCGACGAGATCCGGCGCACCGTCGAGTACTGCAACCAGCTGCCGGTACCCGAGCGGCACCCCTACGGCGGCGACCTGGTGTACACCGCGTTCTCCGGCAGCCACCAGGACGCGATCAACAAGGGCCTCGATCAGATGAAGATCGACGCCGACGACGCCGACAAGGACGTCGACGACATCCTGTGGCAGGTGCCCTACCTGCCGATCGACCCCAAGGACGTGGGCCGCAACTACGAGGCCGTGATCCGCGTCAACAGCCAGTCGGGCAAGGGCGGCGTCGCGTACATCATGAAGGCCGACCACGGCCTGCAGCTGCCGCGGCGCCTGCAGATCGAGTTCAGCCAGTCGGTGCAGAAGATCACCGACGGCGAGGGCGGCGAGGTCACGCCCAAGGAGATGTGGGACGTCTTCGCCGGCGAGTACATCGATCCGATCCTGCCGCTGGAGCGCATGCGCCAGAAGGTGACCGCCTCCGAGGTCGACGGCGGCGTCGACCGCATCGACGCCGTGGTCAAGGTCGACGGCAAGGAGCAGGAGATCTCGGGCGAGGGCAACGGCCCGCTCGCGGCCTTCGTCGACGCGATCGGCACCGTCGGCTTCGAGGTCCGGGTCCTGGATTACAGCGAGCACGCGCTCTCCGCGGGCGACGACGCGCAGGCCGCCGCCTACGTCGAGGCGATCGTCCGCGTCGGCGACGAGGACCGCACCGTCTGGGGCGTGGGCATCGCGCCGTCGATCACCACCGCATCGCTGCGCGCCGTCGTCTCCGCGGTCAACCGCGCGAACGGCAGCCGCCGCACCGCACAGGAGGCCAGCGGCGAGGCCTCGACGCGGACCTGGGCGCCGTAACCTCCCGGTGCGGACCGTCCGCAAACGCCTGATCATCACGGCGGCCGTGCTCCTGTGCACGGCCGCCGTGCTGTACGGCCTACTGCAGGTGAGCAAGTCGCGTTCGTTCCAGTTCTTCGGCGACCTCGTCGACCGCGTGGACACCACGGAGCCCGTCGTGGCGCTGACCTTCGACGACGCGCCGACGAACGCCACCGCGGAGGTGCTCGAGACGCTCGGACGCTATGACGTGAAGGGAACGTTCTACGCGCTGGGGTCCGAGCTCGAGCGCCACCCGGACCTCGGACGCCGCATCGTGGCGGAGGGCCACGAGCTGGGCAACCACACTTTCAGTCACCGGCGGATGGTGGGGACCAACGAGACGCCCGGCTTCGTGCGGGCCGAACTCGACCGCACGGACGCGGCGATCCGGGCCACCGGGTACGACGGTCCGATCACGTTCCGCCCTCCGTACGGCAAGAAGCTGTTCGTCCTCCCGTGGGAGCTGTCCCGGCGCGGCGTAACGACGGTCACCTGGGACGTGGAGCCCGATACCCTCCATGCCGGGGACGCCGACGGCATCGAGCGCTACACCGTCGAGCGGACACGGCCCGGCTCGATCGTGCTGCTGCACCCCTTCTGCGCGGACGAATGCCGAGCCGACCGCGAGGCACTGCCCCGGATCATCGAGCGACTGCGCGCGGACGGCTTCCGCTTCGTCACCGTCCGCGAACTGCTCGCCCTGCGCTGATCACCGGGTTCGCGCGCGGGTGCGGACCGCCAGGGCCGCGGCGGCGATGACGGCCAGGCCGCCGAGCACCGTCGACCAGCCGATCGGCTCGCCGAGCAGGAGCGCCGCCCAGGCGATCCCGAAGACGGGCTGTACCAGCTGGACCTGGCTCACGGTGGCCATCGGGCCGATCGCGAGCCCGCGGTACCAGGCGAAGAAGCCGAGGAACATGCTGACCAGGCCGAGGTACGCGAAGGACCACCACGCGGCTGCCGTGCCGCTCACGCCGTCGCGGGCGCCGAAGGCGGTGAGCGCCAGCATGACCGGCGCGGCCACGACGAGGGCCCACGAGATCGTCTGCCACGCACCGAGTTCGCGGGCGAGCAGGCCGCCCTCCGCGTAGCCGATCGCGGCCGCGATCACCGCGCCGAACAGCAGCAGGTCGGACAGGCGCAGCGTGCCGATCCCGCCTCCCTGCACCACGGCGAAGGCAACGGCACACGCCGCCCCCACGGCCGCCGCCAGCCAGAAGGCCGACGGCGGCCGCTCCCCCGTACGCCACACGGCTGCGACCGCGGTCGCAGCCGGTAGCACGGCGATGACGACGGCGCCGTGCGACGCCGACGAGGTCGTGAGAGCGAACGAGGTGAGCACCGGGAAGCCGATCACCACGCCGAGCGCGACGACCCCCACGCGGACCCACTGCCGTCCGCGCGGGAGCGACTGCCGCGTCACGAGCAGCGCGATCGCGGCCAGCAACGCGGCGATCACGGCGCGGCCGGCGCCGACGAACAGGGGCGGGAGGCCACCGTCGGACACCGCGACGCGGGTGAACGGCACCGTGAAGGAGAAGGCCAGCACCCCGAGCAGGCCCCACAGCAGCCCGGACCGTGCCGGGCCCGACGGCGGTATCACTGCCGCGCGCTCGAGAGTAGCGCTATCATGGTCTTTCATGTCCAACGATAGCAGTGCCGTGCGGCTGACGACAGCGCTGCGGGCCTGGATCGCGGCCGCCCCGCCCGGGGCCAAGCTGCCGTCGACCCGCGCACTGGTCGCCGAGCACGGAATCAGCCCCGTCACCGTCCAGCAGGCGCTGCGCTCCCTCGCGGCCTCGGGAGCCATCGAAACACGTCCCGGCATAGGCACGTTCGCGCGGGTGGAGCGCGCCGCCCGCCCCGTCGACGTCGGCTGGCAGACGGCGGCGCTCGGCGCCGCGGGCCGCCGAACCCCCGCTGCGCCCACGGCCCTGCAACCCTCGGACGGCGACGCCATCGGCCTGCACTCGGGCTATCCCGCACGCGAACTGCTACCCGAGCGGCTCGTGCGCCCAGCCCTTGCCCGCGCCTCGCGGAGCGAGGCGCTGCTGGGGCGTCCGCCGGTCGCCGGGCTCCCCGAACTGCGATCCTGGTTCGCCGCGGAGCTCGCCGCGCTCACGCCCGCCGGAGTCGGCCCCGTCGGTGCGCGCGACGTGGTGGTGACCCCGGGGAGCCAGGGCGCGCTGCTCACCGCGTTCCGCGCCCTCGTGGGCGCGGGCCGCCCCCTCGTCATGGAATCGCCGACCTACTGGGGCGCGATCCTGGCGGCGGAGCAGGCCGGCATCGACGTCGTGCCGGTACCGAGCGGACCGTCGGGCCCGGATCCCGACGTCGTGCGGCGCGTCCTCGCCGAGACCGGGGCGCGGGCCTTCTACGCGCAGCCGCGATTCGCGAGCCCGACGGGGGCCGTCTGGGACTCCGAGCGGGCCACCGCGATCCTCGACGCCGTCCGCGACGCCGGCGCCTTCCTCATCGAGGACGACTACGCGCGGGACTTCGGGATCGATGTCGAGCCGGTCCCGATCGCGACCCGGGACGATGCCGGTCACGTGGTCTACATCCGCTCGCTGAGCAAGAGCGTGGCCCCCGCGGTGCGGGTCGCCGCCGTCATCGCGCGCGGTCCGGCGCGGGACCGGATCCTCGCCGACACGCAGGCGGACGCGATGTACGTGAGCGGAGTGCTGCAGGCCGTCGCGCTCGACGTGGTGACCGCTCCGGCCTGGCGCACCCACCTGCGCCGGCTCGGCCGCCAGCTGGGTGAGCGGCGCGATCTGCTCCTGCGCTCGCTGCACGAACACGCGCCCGCGGTGGCCGTGGACGCGGTCCCGCGCGGCGGCCTCGCCCTGTGGGCGCGGCTGCCCGGCGACGTGGATCTCGGCGCGGTGGTCGACCGCTGCCGACGGGGCGGCCTCGTCGTCGGGCCCGGCGACGAGTGGTTCCCCGCTGAACCGACGGGCAATCACCTGCGCCTCGCCTACGCCGGGCCGCAGCCGGAACGATTCCCGGAGGCGGCGCGGATCCTTCAGGCCGCGATCACACGGTAGGCGTGAAGGCCTCGAACCACACCCGCTCGCGTGGGACGCCGGCGCCCTCGAGTTGCGCGGCCGCGCCGGTCATGAACGGCAGCGGGCCGCAGAGGTAGGCATGGGCGTCGGGCGGGATGGGGAGGCCACTCAGATCGATCCGGCCGCGGGACTCCGCTTCGCCCAATGGGTACCCGTCGGGCAGCGCGTCGTACCAGGTGTGCAGCGCGGCGCCCGGAATGCGGCCGACGAGCTCGTTCAGCTCGGTCCGGTGCGCGTGGGTCGCCCGGGTGCGATCGGCATGTGCCACGATCACCCGGCGCGCGCCGCCCTCCTCCGCGAGGTGGTGGAGCATGCCGAGGACCGGGGTGATCCCGATGCCCGCCGAGGCGAGCACCAGCGGGGTGGCGGGGTCGCTGTCGAGCACGATGTCGCCGAAGGGCGGCGAGACCTGCAGGCGTGCCCCTTCGAACGCGTATTCGTGGAGGTACGACGAGACCGCGCCGTCGCGCCGCACGCCGATCCGCCACCGGCCTTCGCCCGCGCCGGACAGGCTGTACTGCCGGATCTGGCGCGCGCCGTCGGGCAGCCGGGTAGCGACCGAGATGTACTGCCCGGGAAGGAAGTCCGGCAGCGCATCGCCGGACGGGTCGGCGAGCACGAAGGCGACGGTGTGCGGGGTCTCCTGGCGACGCTCGTCCACCACCACCGTGCGCCACACCGTCTCGGGGCTCACCCCGGCCGCACCGTAGAGCCCCTTCTCGAGGGTGATCAGCTCGTCGGCGAGCTGCCAGTAGAGCGCGCTCCACGCCTCCGCCACCGCGGGCGTGACGGCGTCCCCGAGCACCTGCGCGATCGCCGCGAACAGGTGCTCGTGGACGACCGGGTACTGCGCCGGGGACACTCCCAGCGAGGCGTGCTTGTTCGCGACCCGCTCGAGCATCGACCGCGCGGAGAGCTCCTCGTCGACGACGGCGGTGGCGTACATCGCGATCGACGCGGCCAGCGAGCGTTGCTGGGCACCCACCGCCTGGTTGCCGCGGTTGAACAGGTCGCGCTCCAGGTCGGGGTGCGCCTCGAACAGGCGGCGGTAGAAGATCGGCGTGATCTCGTCGATCGCGGCGCCCACGGCGGGCAGGGAGTCGCGGACGACGGCGATCTGGGCTTCGGTGAGCATGGGCATCGATCCTCGGGCAGCAGGAGTGTTCTACTACGACGTTATGTAGTAGTTCCTTGTCGCCGCCAGGGACGGATGTCCCGAGGATCCGGGACGTCTACCGCTTGAGGCCGTGCCTGCGGGCGACGATGCTGGAGACCACCTCGACCGGGACCAGACGCTTGAGCAGGAAGACGAGGGGCGCGTTGCTGCCCACCGCGTAGAACTCGCGCGGCTTGTCGGACTCGATCGCCTTCAC
This sequence comes from Tsukamurella sp. USMM236, assembly GCF_037148755.1. Lineage (NCBI taxonomy): Bacteria > Bacillati > Actinomycetota > Actinomycetes > Mycobacteriales > Tsukamurellaceae > Tsukamurella > Tsukamurella sp. USMM236. Next base: position 91,151 of record NZ_JBBCSS010000003.1, on the reverse strand, counting down.
GATCACCTCCGCGACCTGCGCCGGCGTGATGCCCGCCCGCTCGTTGGCGTCGAGGTTCTCGATCATGGTGTCGAAGTCGGCGCGGTACACGGAGTCGTCGGCGACGTACTTGGTGCGCCGCTCGCCGATCCCCGTGGCGATGGAGCCCGGCTCCACGGTCGAGACCCGCACGCCGAAAGGCGAGAGCTCCTGCCGTGCCGCCGAGGCGAAGCCCTTGAGCGCGGCCTTGGCCGCGACGTAGGACCCGCGGTAGGCGAGCGGGAAGCTGGCGAGCATCGAGCCCACCATGATCACGCGGCCGTATCCGCGCTCGCGCATCGCGGGCAGCAGCCGCTGGGTGAGCTGCACGGCGCCGAAGACGTTCGTCTGGAAGAGCCGGTCGACCGCGTCCGCGGGGAGCTCCTCGAGCGGCCCGGACTGGCTCTCGCCCGCATTGTTCACGACGATGTCGACGGTGCCCGCGGCCGCGGCACACGCGGCCACCGAGTCGCGGTCGGCGAGGTCGAGAGCCAGGTACTCGACGCCGGGGATCCGCTTGTCGGCGGGAATCGCCTCCGGGTTGCGGCTGGTGCCGAGGACCCGGTAGCCCTTCTGCGCCAGCAGCTTCGCCGTCTCGTAGCCGATGCCGGAGGTGGCTCCGGTCACCAGTGCCGTACGTCCGCTCATGCCCGTGTACCTCCGGTTCGATCGCTCGTCGCGAGGGCCGCGGCGCGGCCCGCCGTCATGCCCGAGAAGATGCATCCGCCGAGGAATGTACCCTCCAGCGCGTTGTAGCCGTGCACACCGCCGCCGCCGAACCCGGCGACCTCACCGGCGGCGTACAGGCCGGGGACGGGCGCACCGTCGGACCCGAGGACGCGCGCGGAGAGGTCGGTCTCGAGCCCGCCGAGGGTCTTGCGGGACAGGATGTTCAGGCGGACGGCGATGATCGGCCCGTGCGCCGGGTCGAGGATCCGGTGCGGCTTGGCGACGCGCACCACCTTGTCGCCCAGGTAGTTCCGGGCGTTGTGCATCGCCTGGAGCTGGGCGTCCTTGCTGAAGGCGTTGGCCGTCTCGCGGTCGCGCGCCTCGATCTGGGTGCGCAGGTGCTCGATGTCGACGTGCCCGCCGCGGCCGATCCGGTTCATGCCCGCGACCAACTCCTCGAGGGTGTTCGCGACGATGAAGTCCTCGCCGTGCTGCTTGAAGGCCTCGACGGGGCCGGGGGCGCCCTTCGACTTCACCCGCCCCAGTGCGAGTTTGATGTCCTTCTCGGTGATGTCCGGGTTCTGCTCGGAGCCGGAGAGGGCGAACTCCTTCTCGATGATCGTCTGGGTGAGCACGAACCACGAGTAGTCGTAGCCGGTCCCGAGGATCGCCTTCATCGTCGAGTTGGTGTCGAAGCCGGGGAAGTCCGGGGCCCCGAAGCGGTTGCCGTTCGCGTCGAACCACAACGACGACGGTCCGGGGATGATGCGGATCGCGTGGTCGGGCCAGATCGGGTCCCAGTTGTGGATGCCCTCGGTGTAGGCCCACACGCGGTCCCGGTTGACGATGTTCCCGCCCGCCGCCTCGGAGATCGCGAGCATGCGGCCGTCGACGTGCGCGGGCACGCCGGCGATCATGTGCTGCGGGAACGGGCCGAGTCGCTCGGTGGGCCAGTACTTCTCCATGAGCTCGAAGTTGTGGCCGATCCCGCCGGAGGTCACGAGCACCGTCGGTGCGCGGAACTCGAACGCGCCGACGGTCTCCCGCCCGCTCGCGACGCCGCGGTCCAGGTCGGTCGGCTCGAGCACCGCGCCGCGGACGCCGACGACGGCACCATCGTCGGCGGTGAGGAGCTCGTCGACGCGGTGCCGGAAGGCGAAGCGCACCAGGCCCTGCGCCTCCGCGCGCTCGACGGGCTCGCGGAAGACGCGGACCACCTCGGGGCCCGTGCCCCACGTGAGGTGGAAGCGGGGGACCGAGTTGCCGTGGCCGTCGGCGGCGCCGCCGCCCCGCTCGGCCCAGCCGACGACGGGCGTGAAGCCGAGGCCGAGGCGTCGGAGGTAGTCGCGCTTGCGGTGCGTCGCGAACTCGACGTAGGCGCGGGCCCACTGCCGGGGCCAACGATCCTCGTCCTCGCGGTCGAAGCCCGCCGAACCCGTCCAGTCCTGCCACGCCAACTCGAAGGAGTCCTTGATGCCGAGGCGCCGCTGCTCGGGCGAATCCACCAGGAACAGGCCGCCCAGGCTCCAGAACGCCTGGCCGCCCAGGTTGTTGCGGTTCTCCTGGTCGAGCACCAGCACGCGGCGCCCGGCCCGGCTCAGCTCGTACGCGGCCACCAGGCCCGCAAGTCCGGCGCCGACGACGATCGCATCCGGCTCGAACCCTGCGACCTGCGATCGTTCCTCGCTCACGCCGCCTCCTCGTCCATAAATAGACTGATTGTTCTAGTTATCGCTATCCTTGCACGGAGCATCGGCGCGGTCAACGGATTCGAGGTGGAACATGGCGAAGGGCGAGCGCACGCGCGCGCGGACCGTCGAGAGGTTCCTCGACGCCGGGCTGGAGGTGTTCGCGGAGCGCGGGTTCCACGCCGCTTCGATGGACGAGATCTGCGCCCGCGCGGAGCTCTCCCGCGGCGCCTTCTACTCGAACTTCTCCGGCAAGGAAGCGTTGTTCTACGCCCTGTTCGACCGGCACGCCGAGGATCAGGTCGGCCGGATCACCGCAGTGATCGACGGAGCCGACTCGCTGGACGGAGCCATTTCCGGCGCCGCGCGCGCGGCCGCGCCCGACGAGCCCGACGAACGCCGTTGGGCCCTGCTCTCGACGGAGTTCACCATCTACGCGGCGCGCGACCCCGAGGCCGCGCGCCGGCTCACCGTCCGCGACGCCGTTCTCCGCGAGCGCCTGTCCGCCGCACTCGCCCGCTTCGTCGGGCCGGACGACGCCACGACGCTCGCCCGGTACGCGATCGCGCTCTACGAGGGCGTCCAGCTCACCCACCTCGTCGACCGCGACTCCTCCGCCGCCCGCGACCTGCTCCTACGGTTCCTGCCGGCCGGTCTGCACGCCGTCGAGAGCTGACGGCGCGACCGCCGCGGACGCGGAAACGTCAGCGGTCCCGCAGGACTCCCATCCACGCGGCGGCGATGGCGATCGCCGCGCGCTCAGGATCGAACTGCTCGCGCCGGAGGTGCCTCCGGAGCAGGTAGTACATCGGCGCGTGCATCACGGCGGCCCGCATCGCCGTGTCCTCCGCGTCGACGCCGATGCCGGCCGCGCCGAGCGCCTCCGCGAGGTTCGCACTACCGGGCAGGTCGTCCGGGAACAGGCGCCCGAACAGCTCCGGGTCGGCGTCCGCCGCCTCGTAGACGGGACGCATGTCGTCCTCGATCTCCGGCCACCGTCGGATCGACTCCCGCACCCATCCCTCGAGCGCCGCACGATCGGGCGGATCGATCAGGGGCCCCAGGTCGAGATACCTCCCCAGGAGCCGGTGCCCCGACCGCGCGACCAACTCCGGTAGCACATCCGCCTTCGTCCGGAAGTGCAGGTAGAACGTGGCCCGACTGGCGCCGGCCTCGGCGCTGATCGCGTTCACCGTCGCCCCCGCGTAACCGTCCCGGGCGAAGACACGGACCGCGGCCTCGATCAGCAGCGCCCGCGTGGTCTCGCGCTGCACGTCGCGCAGGTTGGACCGCGGCACTCCGGAGGATTCGGCTTCGGTCACGGTCCGTGACTCTACCGAGGTGATACCGCCCGCTTTCGAACGACGGTTGTGGCGCAGGACACATTCCTGCTACCTTCGATTTCGCTAGACACTGTGTCTAGTGACACGACTCGACGTCACCGAAGGCGTCCCGTCAGAGAGAGGACGACGATGTCTCACCCCTACGACCGCGAGGTCGCCCCGGTCATCCCCTATCTGCCCCGGGTGGACGTCGCCGACGTCGACGGGACCCGCGCCGGCCTCGCCGCCGCCGCGTCGGCCGCACCGTCGTTCGAGCCCGGCCCGGGCGTCCGCATCGAGGCGCGCACGGCCCCCGGGCTCGACGGTGCGCCGCCCGTCGACGTCTACGTCGTCACCCCCACGGCGCCGGCCGACGGTCCGCGCCCGGCCCTGGTGTGGCTGCACGGCGGCGGCTTCGTCATCGGCGACGCCGCCGAATCGCTGCCGTTCCTGTGCCGGGCGGCGCAGGAGGCGGGCACCGTCGGCGTCTCGGTGCAGTACCGGCTCGCCCCCGAGACCGCCTTCCCCGGCGCCTTCGACGACGCCCGCGCGGCGCTCGCCTGGGTCGCCACCGAAGCGGGCGAGCTCGGCGTCGACGCCGGCCGGATCGCCGTCGGCGGCCAGAGCGCGGGCGGTGCGCTCGCCGCCGGCCTCGCCCTGCACGACCGCGACACCGGTGCCCGGCGGGTCGCGTTCCAACTGCTCGACATCCCCGTCATCGACGACCGGATCGACACGGAGTCGATGCGCGACTACCCCGATGCCCTGCTGTGGCACCGGCGCAACGCGGAGCTGAGCTGGGCGGGCTACCTCGCCGGCGCCCCCGCCACGCCGTACGCCGCCCCCGGCCGCGCGACCGACCTGCGCGGCCTGCCCCCGGCGTTCATCACCGTGAACCAGTTCGATCCGCTGCGCGACGAGGGCCTCGAGTACGCCCGCCGGCTCGCCCACGCCGACGTCCCCACCGAGGTGCACATGTACGCCGGGACGTTCCACGGCTCGTCGGGGGTGGCCGTGTCCGCCGCCGTCTCGCAGCGCCAGAACTCCGACCTCTGCGCGGCACTCGCCCGCGCCGTCACCGCCATCGCCGAGGAGGCACACGCATGAACCGGGACGTCGACGTCGTCGTCATCGGGGCCGGGTTCGCCGGCCTCTACACCCTGCACGCCCTGCGGGAACAGGGTTTCACCGTCGCCACGTTCGAGGCCGGCACCAGCGTCGGCGGAACGTGGTTCTGGAACCGCTACCCCGGCGCCCGCTGCGACGTCGAGAGCCTCGACTACCAGTACTCGTTCAGCGAGGAGCTCGCCACCGAGTGGACCTGGACCGAGCGCTACGCGACCCAGCCGGAGATCCTCGCGTACGCGGAGTGGGTCGCCGACCGCCTGGACCTGCGGCGGCACATCACCTTCGAGACCAGGGTCGACGGTGCGCGGTTCGACGAGGAGTCGTCCACCTGGCGGGTCTCCACGTCCGACGGTGCCGTCACCACCGCCCGGTTCGTGGTGACCGCCGCCGGGTCGATCTCGGCGACCAGCGTCCCGCCGTTCGCGGGCGCGGAGTCCTTCCGGGGCGAGACCTACCACCCCGGCCGCTGGCCGGCGGAGGGCGTCGACTTCACGGGCAAGCGCGTTGCGGTCATCGGTGTCGGATCGTCCGGCGTGCAGCTGATTCCGCACCTGGCCGACGCGGCCGGGCACCTCACGGTCTTCCAGCGCACCCCGGCGTACACGGTCCCCGCGCGCAACCGCGCGCTGTGCGCCGACGAGATCACCCTCGCGAAGAAGAATCACGCGGTGCTCGCGGAGCAGAAGCGCCGGACCTTCTCCGGCATCAATCTCCCGATGGCCGGCGACGCCATCCTCGCGACGCCGGAGCCCAAGCGCACCACCGTCCTCGAGCAGGCGTGGAAGCTGGGCGGGAACCTGTTCCTCACCGCCTTCTCCGACGTCCAGCTGGACCTGGACGCGAACGAGCTGATGGCCGCGTTCGTCCGCGACAAGATCGCCGCCGTGGTCGACGATCCCGCGACCGCGCGCGCCCTGACGCCGACCGATTATCCGATCGGCGGCAAACGGATCGTGACCGATACCGACTTCTACGCCACGTTCAACCGCCCGAACACCGACGTCGTGAGCCTCCGCGAGGACCCGATCGTCGAGATCGTCCCGACCGGTGTGCGTACCGAGTCCGGCCTCCACGAGGTGGACGTGATCGTCTACGCCACCGGCTACGACAACCTGACCGGCGCCCTGACCCGGATCGACTTCCGGGGCCGGGACGGCGTCTCACTCAAGGACTCCTGGGCCGACGGCGCCCACACCTACCTCGGCCTGGCGACGTCCGGGTTCCCGAACCTGTTCACCATCACGGGGCCGCAGAGCCCGTCGGTCCTGGTCAACATGTTCGCCGCGATCGAGCAGCACGTCGAGTGGATCGTGCGCTGCCTGACCGACCTGCGCGAATCCAGTGTCGTCGAGATCGAGGCACTGCCCGAATCCGAGCGACAGTGGGGCGAGCAGGTCGAGGCCGCGATGGCGATGACGCTCTACAGCAAGACCAATTCCTGGTACCGCGGTGCCAATATCGCGGGCAAGGCACAGCAAGCACTCATGTACTCCGGCGGACTGGTCGACTACCGCGACCGGTGCGATGACGTGGCGGCCGACGGCTACCGCGGCTTCGTCCTCACCGACGCAGAGGCTCTCACGGAAGAGGAAGTGGCGTGACGGATCGTCTGGCCGGGAAGGTCGCCCTGATCACGGGCGGCGCAATGGGAATGGGTGCGGCTCACGTCCGCGCGTTCGTCGCGGAGGGCGCGAAGGTGGTCGTCGCGGACATCGCCGACGACACGGGTCGCGCGCTCGTCGCGGAGCTCGGAGACGCCGCGTCGTACGTCCACCTGGACGTCACCGATGCCGCCGGCTGGGAGGCCGCGGTGAACCACACCGTCGAGACCTACGGCCTGTTGAACGTCCTCGTGAACAATGCGGGCATCTACAGCATCGGCCCGCTCGAGGACTACAGGCCGGAGCAGTGGAACCGGACGATCGCGATCAACCTGACCGGGCCGTACCTGGGCATGCGGGCGGCCCTGGCCGCGCTGACCTTCGCGGCGCCCGCGTCGGTGATCAACGTGTCCTCCACGGCCGGAATCCAGGGCTACACGGGCTATCACGCCTACAGCGCCTCGAAGTGGGGCCTGCGCGGCCTCACCAGATCGACGGCGATCGAGTTGGCGGAGCGCGGGATCCGGGTCAACTCCGTGCACCCCGGCGCGATCAAGACGCCGCTCATCACGTCCATCATGGAGGTGAGCGACGAGGACACCACGGGCAACACGCTGCACCGCTTCGCCCAGCCCGAGGAGGTGTCGGGGCTCATCGTGTACCTCGCCTCCGACGAGGCGTCGTTCGTCAACGGCGGCGAGTACGTTATCGACGGCGGCCACAGCGCCGGCCGCGAGATCTGACCGCCCCTGACACGCCGTCGCCGGATCACGATCCGGCGGCGGCGCCGTCCTGTCACTCCGCGATCGGCCGTTCCCGTGCGCCGCAGCTGCGCGCGCGCTCGCAGTGGCTCCGCGATCAGTCGACATCCACGCCGAACGAGGTGGCCAAGTCGGCGAGACCCCACTCGTAACCCTGGCCGACAGACCTCAACCGCCACACGTCGTTGCGGAGATACACCTCGACCAGACGCAAAGATCGTTCCGTGGTGGCGGCGTCGAGAGTGCCTCTCATGACGGTCGCGCCGTCATCGCCCGAAGAGACTTCGACCTCAATGGCTCCTACGTCACCGAAGTGGACGTCGTCGCCGTCGACGACGGCGGCGATCACGACCCGCCGCGCCTGGTCGGGTAGTTCGGACAGGCACACGGCGACACCGTGATCGCTGGCACTGTTCACCTGGAGCCGCACACCCGGCGTAATCGGCTGGTTGAAGAAGACCATGTCCTCGTCGCCCGAGACCAGCTCCTCGTCGTCGAGGACGAACGCGACGACGTCGACTGCGTACCCAGTGGTCTCCGCCCAGGTGACTCGGAACGTCCACTCCGCCCCTCGATCTCCCACCGGCAGATCCACCACTTGTCCGCGGGAGAGCTCCCTTGGGACGACGAAATCGCCCACTGCGTGCGTATCGGGCACGGCTGCCATCTCAGGCGCAGTTGTCGTCGCTTCTCCTCGAACCAGTTCCGGTCCGTGAATCGGCAAACCGAGGACTACGATCTTCGCGAAGCGCGGGTCCCGATCGCCGTTGTCGAGAACGATCACGTCACTCACCGATCTCGACAGATTGACTGCGACAGAGCCTCCCCGCTCCGCCACGCGGGACCGGATGTCTCCGGCCGTGCGGTGATCGCCGCCCAGGACGAGGATCCGTCGGCCGGCGAGCGGCCCGGGCCCCGCTGCGGGCTTTCTCTCCTGCGTCCTTGCCGGCGTCGCTTCCCGCAGAGCCGGGCTCGACTTGGGAATGCCGGGCACGATGTTGGCGAGGAGCCTGAGGAAGTCCGCTTCGCGGACGATCGGCGTGCCGTGCGCAACGGCAGCCCTCACCTTCCGCGAATCACCATCGTGCCGGTGGGCGACGAGCAGGCTCGTGTGCCGACTCACTGAACCGACCATGTCCAGGCCCGCACGGTCGCCGGCCGCGGTCAGTTCGAGCCGAGACGATGCCGTTTCGCCCGTGATCGCTACCTTCATCCCCTGAACCAGGACGGTCTCCAGACGTCCCGGGTTCCGGAATGCACAGGGCGGCTTTGGCCCCAGTCGAGACGGCTCGAAAGGCGCTGCGCCGCTCGGCTTCGTCGCGGGTGCGCTCGGAACCACAGGGGGCTTCACCCCGAGCAGCGATGCATCCGCGAGGAGGCGAAGCAGGACTCCAGCGAGCACACGCGAGTCCTCAAGAGCGTCATGCGCGCGCCGCTGAGGCACGCCGTAGTGCACGGCCAGAGTGCCCAGACGACAGTCGACGGTCGGTGGGGCCACCCGACGAGCGAGGGCCAGGGTGCACATCCGGTCGACCACAGGCATCTCTCCACCGCAGCGTCGGAACTCAGCATCGAGGAACGCCATGTCGAACGCCGCGTTGTGCGCGACGACCGTGCGTTGCCGAATCATGCCGGCCACGCGGGGAAGAACTTCGGAGAATGCGGGCGCGCCGGCGAGCACCTGTCTCGTCAAACCATGGACGTGCACTGGTCCCGGATCGCAACCGGGGTCGATGAGGGTGTGGAACTCGGATTCGATCCGTCCGCTGGAATCGAGGAGGACGACCGCTATCGACAACACTCTGTGCCGCTCAGGCGGGAGGCCCGTCGTCTCGACGTCCACCAGGGCCAGGGACGCCAGATCCAGATCATGATTCAAGAGCGCGGGTTCAAGCACCCAAGATCAGTATCACGTCGGCCGGACAATTCCTGCGCTTCCAACGGTCCGATCGCCGCCCGCGACGATCCCGCACAGCAGAAGCGGGATCAGCAGCACCAGCAGGGTGATCAGCGGGAGGGTCCAGTCCCCGCGCACGCCGTGCAGGACGCCCATGAGCATCGGACCCCAGGCGGCGAAGAGGTAGCCCACGGTCTGCGACATCGCCGAGAGCGAGACCGCCTCGGACGTGGTGGCGGCGCGCAGGTTCATCATCGTGACCGCGAGCGAGATCATCGCGCCCAGGCCGAAGCCGACGAAGATGTTCGCGATCCACGCGCCGAGGCCGTTCCCGAAGGCGAGGACGCCGAGGACGCCGATCCCCTGCAGCGCGACTGCCGCGACCGCGACGATCCGCTGCTCGCGGCGCCGCGCCGCCCACTGCGGGAAGGTCAGCGCGGTCACCACGCTGAGCAGGCCGCCGATCGCGAGCATCGCGCCGCCGGCCTCCGCGGACATCCCGCGGTCGCGGTAGATCGTGGGGATCCACCCGATAAGGGCGTAGGCCTGCAGCGACTGCAGTCCCATGAACCCGGTGACCGCCCACGCGACCTGGCTGCGCAGCACCGTCCGGGCCGCGCCGCGGGCGTCGGCACCGTCGTCCTCGGGGACGGTCCGGCGGAACCTGAGGTACCGCACCGTGACCACGACCAGCAGCGTGGCGGCGACCAGCGACGGGATCGCCCAGAGGGCGAGCGAGCCGCGCCAGCTGCCGCCGAGGGCCGTCGCACCGGGAACCGTCAGCGCCGAGGCGAAGCCGGTGGAGAGGCAGACCATCGAGGTGAACAGGCCCGTCATCAGTCCGATGCGGTGGGGGAAGAAGATCCGCACGAGGACGGGCCCGAGCACGTTCCCCAACGCGATGCCGGCGCCCGCGAGCATCGTGCCGCCGAGCAGGACGGCCCAGCTCGGCGCGATCCGGAGGGCGCTGCCGATCGCGATCATGGTGACGGCCACCGTCGCCACCACGACCGCGGTGTAGCGGCGGGCCAGGCGCGGTGCGGCGGCCGAGAACAGGCCGAGGCAGATCACGGGGCCGGTGGTGAGCAGCGCGACCTCGGCGCCGCTGAGGCCGTAGGCGTCGCGAATCTCGTCGAGCACCGCGGACGAGCTGCCGAAGATCAGGCGCAGGCAGATGCCCATCGTGATCAGGGCGGCCGCGCAGGTCAGGACGCCGACGGCCCGGAGCGGGGCGGGGACGGGGTCGTGCGGGTGCGACGTCATCCCCGGAATCATGGGATGACTTTGACGTCCGCGTCAACTCACCGCCGCGACCTCCTCGTCGAGCGCGCGGAGCACAGCGGCCACCGCGGGCCGCCGCTCGGCGCCGGGCCGGGTCGCCACCTCGAGGATGCGGGCGGCGAGGACACCGACGATCTCCAGGCTGCGCACGCCGGGATGCGTCACGGCGTGGCGCGCGACCAGCGCTACGCCGAGACCGGCCGCGACCATCGCCTGGATCGTGTGGAAGTCGTTGATCCGCTGCACCACCCGTGGCTGCACTCCGGTGATGGTCGCGAGGGAACGGAGCACGTCGTCGACGGGGAAGCCGTCGCGCACACTGATCCAGTCCAGATCCGCGAGCTGCGCCGCGTCGACCCGGCCGGCCTCGGCGAGCGGGTGGTCGACCGGCACCACCAGGTCGATCGGCTCGCGCATGAGGACGCGGGAGGCGATTCGGGGTCCGCCGAGCGGCGCGGCCCGCTCGTCGCGGTGCGCGACCACCACGTCCGCGTCGGCGAGCATCGCCGGCAGCTCCGTGCCGGGCAGGTCGGCGTCCGCGGCGGCCACCTGGATGCCCGCGGCGGCGGTGCGGCGCAGCACGCCGGGCAGGAGGAGTTCGGCCGCCGACGGGAAGAGCGTCAGCCGGACCACGCCGATCGGCGTCGAGCGGTAGCGGTCCATCTCCGCGCGCGCCCGGTCCAGTTCGCCCAGAACGGATTCCGCGCGGACCACGAGTGCCAGCCCGGCGTCGGTGAGGCGCACGCGGCGACCGTGGGGCTCGAGCAGGTCGACGCCCGCCTCGCGCGCGAGCACCTTGAGTTGCTGGGACACCGCCGAAGGCGTCATATCCATCGCCCGGGCCGTCGCCGCGACCGTGCCGCGATCGGCGAGCTCACGCAGGATCCGCAAGCGATGCACGTCCATGCGCACCGAGAGTACGCGGGGCTCAGCGCAGGGCGTACCCGCCGTCGACGTACAGCGTCGAGCCCGTCGTGTAGGTGTTCGTGAACAGGTGGACCACCGCGGCGGCGATCTCCTCCTCGGTCCCCGGCCTCCCGAGCACGGCCTCGCGCTCGATGTGCGCGAAGGCCGCGTCGCGCACCTCCGGCGGCCTGCCCGCCCAGAGATTCCCGTCGACGGTGCCCGGCGCGATCGCGGTGACGCGCACGGGTGCCAGCTCGACGGCCAGGCCGCGCGCGAGGCCCTCGATCGCGGCGTTCGCGGCGACGTACGGCGCCGCCGGACCCGCGGGACGCACGCTGGCCGCACCCGAAGTGAGCACCACCGCGGCGTCGGCGGTGAGCTTCGGCAGCGCCGCCTTGACCACGCGGTACTGGCCCCAGAACTTCGATTCGAAGGGACTGCGCGCGTCCTCGACGGAAAGGTCCCGGAACGACCCGACGGTGTAGGTGGCCGCCGTGGTGAACAGCGCGTCGACCGCATCGATCCCGGCGAAGAAGGCCCCCACCGACTCCGGGTCGGCGGTGTCGACCGTCCTCGCGGTCGCGGCGGGACCGAGCTCGGCGACGGCACCGTCGAGCCGCTCCTGCGAGCGTCCCCCCAGCACGACCCGGGCCCCCTCCGCGACGACGAGACGGGCGACGGCCAGGCCGATTCCGCTGCCTCCCCCGATGAGGACGACGGTGCGGTCACGCAGAGCGAAGGTCATGCCGCGAAGCTAGCGACCCCACCCCGCGCGGGGCAGTGCTGCGCGCCGCGTGATTCCAGATCCGTGTAGCGCCGCTACATGGACACTCAAGAAGTATTCGATTGTTCTTCCTGTCCGGGGCCGGGACAGTGGAGTTCATGAGCCCCCGTCACCGCCTCGTCGCCCTCACCGTCGTCGTGCTGTGGGGCCTCAACTTCCTCGCCATCCGCTACAGCCTCGACTACTTCCCGCCGCTGTTCCTCGGCGCGCTGCGGTTCCTCGTGCTGGCCCTCCCCGTGCTGCTCTTCGTGCGGCCGCCGAAGGGCCCCGTGAAGTGGCTGCTGCTGTACGGCATCGGCTCGGGCACCTTCCAGTTCGGCCTGCTGTTCACCGCGATGCACATCGGCATGCCCACCGGCCTCGCCTCGCTGGTGCTGCAGTCGTCCGCCCCCTTCACCGTGCTGCTCGGTGCCGTGCTGCTGCACGAGAAGCTGACCGTCCGACAGATCGCGGGCATCGGGATCGCCGTCGTCGGCATGGGCCTGATCATCGCCGACCGCGCGGACGCCGCAGCCGGGGTCGGGGTGCTCGGCGTGATCCTCACCCTCCTCGGCGGGCTCAGCTGGGCGTTCGGCAACATCGGACAGCGGCTGGCGGCACCGTCGGAGCCCTTCCGCTTCACGCTCTGGATGTCGGTCATCCCGCCCCTGCCGATGCTGGCGCTCAGCGCCGCGGTCGAGGGCCCCACCACCGGCTGGAAGGCACTGGCGCACAGCCTCGACGGTGTCGACGGTCGCCTCGCGCTGCTGGGCGTCGCCTACATCGCGATCCTGAGCACCGTCGTCGGGTACGGGCTGTGGGGCGCGCTGATGGCCCGCTACCCCGCCTCGACGGTCGCGCCCGCGACGCTCCTCGTCCCCGTCGTCGGCATCGCGGCGAGCGCGGTGGTGCTCGGCGAGCACCCCACCGCTCTCGCGCTGGCGGGCGCCGGGATCGTCATCGCCGGCTGCCTGCTGGGGATGCTGCGCAGGCCCGCGCCACTACCGCTCGGCGATGAGGGCGATGGTGCCGGCGGCCAGCTCGACGTCGCCGTCGCCGATGACCTCGGCGAGCGCGGCTCGCAGGGCGACCCGGCGGTCGTCCGGCAGGGTTGAGTGGCCCGAGTAGGTGAAGACGAGGTCCAGCCACCGGTCCTTCTCCTGCGTCTCGGTCCACGAGTCCTCGCGCTCGGTGACGGTGAAGCCCGCGGCCTCGAACCGGCCGCGCAGCTCCGCCATCGCGAACATCTGGTCGTGGGCCGTGCCCGCGCCCGCCGCCTCGACGTTGACGTAGTCCTCGCTCGCTGCCCGCAGGTCGTCGTTCGACGGTGCCGTCGGCCGCAGCTTGTTCCACAGAAGGACGACGCGGCCGCCCGGGTTGAGCAGGCCTGCTAGCCGCGGGACCGCGGTCTCGGCGTCGACCCAGTGCCAGGACTGGCCGAAGGTCACCAGGTCGAAGGTGCGGCCCCGCGCGTCCCACTCCTCGAAGGTCGCGACCTCGGCGGGGACGCCCGACTCGCGCGCGACCGCTGCCATGGCACCGTCGGGCTCGACGGCGAGGACGTCCAGCCCGCGGTCCCGCAGCTGCCGGGCGAGGATCCCGGTCCCGGCGCCGACGTCGAGGGCGGTGCCACCGGTCGCGATCGCGTCCAGCGTGACGTCGCTGTAGCGCGGGCGGAGCCGGTCGTAGTCGTCGGCGATCGCCCCGAAGGAGAGGGCGCGGCGCCGATCTTCGTGCAGTTCAGCCATGAATCCAGCTTGCCCTATCCTGGAGCGCATGCCCGGACTCCCCCTCCGCGCCCGCGCGGCGCTGCTCGCCGCCCGATCCGCAGCCTGGGCGTCGCAGCGCGCCGGGCGCGGCAAGGGCTCGATGATCGGCGGCCTCGTCGCACTCAAGATCGAACCGAACCTCATGTCCCGGCTCGCCGCCGGCAAGCGCACCGTCGTCGTGACCGGCACCAACGGCAAGTCGACGACGACCCGGATGACCGCCGCCGCGCTCGGCACGCTGGGCCGCGAGGTCGCCACGCAGGCCGACGGGGCCAACATGGACGCCGGCATCGTCGCCACGCTCACCGCGCACCAGCGCGCGCCGCTCGCGGCCCTCGAGGTCGACGAGCTGCATGTGCCGCACGTCCTCGACGCCACCGCCGCCGAGGCGCTGGTCCTGCTGAACCTGTCCCGCGACCAGCTCGACCGGGTCGGCGAGATCAACGCCATCGAGCGCCGGCTGCGCGCGGGCGTCGACGCGCACCCCGAACTGACCGTGATCGCGAACTGCGACGACGTGCTCGTGACGTCGGTCGCGTACGACGCGAAGAACGTCGTCTGGGTCGCGGCCGGCGCCGGCTGGACCAGCGACTCCACCTCGTGCCCCCGCTCGGGCGAGCCCATCGTCCGCGACGGCGCGCACTGGTACTCGACGGGGACCGACTTCTCCCGTCCCGAGCCCGACTGGTGGGTGGACGACACCTCCATCCACGGGCCGGACGGCTTCGTCGCGCCGCTCACCCTGAGCCTGCCGGGCCGCGCCAACCGCGGCAACGCCGCGCAGGCCGTCGCCGCCGCGGTCGCCATGGGCGCCGACCCGCAGGCCGCGGTCGAGGCCGTCGGCACCGTCGGCGAGGTCGCCGGACGGTACGCGACGGTGACCGTCGGCGAGCACACCGTGCGGATGCTGCTCGCGAAGAACCCGGCCGGCTGGCAGGAGGCCATGTCGATGATCGACGGCACCGCCGAGGGCCTGGTCATCGCGGTGAACGGGCAGGTGCCCGACGGCGAAGACCTCTCCTGGCTGTGGGACGTGCAGTTCGAGCGGTTCGAGAACGGCAAGGTCGTCGCCTCGGGCGAGCGCGGCGCCGATCTCGCGGTACGGCTGACCTACGCCGGCGCCGAGCACTCGCTCGTCGCCGACCCGCTGGCGGCGATCGCCTCGTGCCCGCCCGGGCGCGTGGAGGTGCTCGCGAACTACACCGCGTTCCGCGACCTGAACACGGCTCTCGAAGGGCGGCGCGCGTGATCGACTTCTCCGGATCCGAGTCCCGGATCACCGAATCCACGCTAGTCATCGGCCTGGTGCTGCCCGACGTGATGGGCACCTACGGCGACGGCGGCAACGCCCTGGTCCTGCGCCAGCGCGCGCGACTGCGGGGCATCGACGCCGAGGTCCTGCCGATCACGCTCGCCGATCCCGTCCCCGCGACCTGCGATATCTACACCCTGGGCGGCGCCGAGGACTACGCGCAGCGGCTCGCCACGCGGCATCTCACGCAGTACCCGGGCATGCAGGAGGCCGCAGCGAAGGGCGCGCCGGTGCTGGCGATCTGCGCGGCGATCCAGGTGCTCGGCCACTGGTACGAGACGTCCGAGGGCGAACGCGTCGACGGCATCTCGCTGTTCGACCTCACCACCACGCCGCAGGCGGAGCGCTCGATCGGCGAGATCGAGGGTGTGCCGCTGATCGACGGGCTCACCCAGCCGCTCACCGGTTTCGAGAACCACCGTGGCGGTTCGGCTCTCGGCCCGGACGCCGCGCCGCTGCAGCGCGTGGTGCGGGGTACCGGGAACGGCGCGGGTGCCGCGGTCGACGGGGTGGTCCAGGGCAGCGTGCTCGGCACCTACATGCACGGCCCCGCGCTGGCCCGGAACCCGGAGCTGGCCGACCACCTGCTGTCCCGCGCGACCGGGCGTTCGCTCGAGCCGCTGGACCTGCCCGACGTGGACCTGCTGCGGCGCGAGCGCCTGCGGAAGTAGGACCGCCGGGGCCGTCCGGGGTTCACGCGCGGTCGGCCCGGGCCTGCGGGGCAGGGGGTCTCTCCGCGCGAAGCCATGCGTGCGACGCATGGCTGCGTTTGCCCAGTTCAGCGTGTGTTTCTGGGACGCCGTCCATGCGTACGACGCATGCCTGCGTCACCGCCGCGCCGGATCCAGGTGGTGCCCACGTCGCCGACGAAACATGTCGGTGCGGCGTCCTACCCTGTCTCATCATCGAGAGTTCGGGGGGACATCGTGAGTAGAACCAGCAAGCAGCGGCGCGACGCGCGGAAGAAGCGGAATCGCGGAGCTGAGAACGGCGCAGCATGAGTAGCACAACGGGTGCTACCGTTGGGCACATGGAGCAGATCGGGGTCCGTGAGCTGCGGCAACATGCGTCGAAATACCTCGCCCGCGTGGAGGCGGGCGAGGAGATCGAGGTGACCAATCACGGCAGGCTCGTCGCCCGGCTGGTCCCGGTCAGCGAGAAGGAACGTCAGTTCCGCGAATTGGTCGCGGCCGGAAAGATCAAGCCCGCCAAGCACCCGTTCGACCTCGAGAAGCTCGTCGCGATGCGGAGGCCGCTACGGCCCGGCGAGAAGTCGCTGACTCAGATCCTCCTGGAGATGCGGGAAGAATGATCTACATGGACACCTCCGCACTGACCAAGCTCATCATCGCGGAGCACGAATCGGACGCGCTCACCATGTGGGTCGCCGAACAAGCCGAAGCGCACGAGTCGTTGACCACCAGTGACGTCGGCCGCATCGAGCTGATGCGCACGGCAGCGCGCCTCGATGACGACGAGATCTTCGACCACGCCCGATACGTCGCGAACTGGATCAACGGCGCTTTAGTGACTGAGGAGATCGTTGCCGGAGCCGAGCGCATCGGACCACCGACTCTGCGATCGCTCGACGCGATTCACCTGGCGTCGGCCGTGAGCATTCGCGAGATGGTCAGTGCGTTCGTCAGCTACGACAAAAGACTTCTGGACGCCGCGCGAGCGGAGGGGCTCACCGTCGTCTCGCCCGGCGCGGAGTAGTCACCAGAGCCCCAGAACTGCCTGTTCGGTCGCGAGCAGGCGCATCTTGGTCTCCACGCCGCCGCCCGCGGAGAAGCCGCCGGTGCGGCCGTTCGCCGCGGTGACGCGATGGCACGGAACGACGGGCGGGTACGGGTTCTCGCCCAGGGCTCGGCCTACCGCGCGGGCCGAGCCGGGAAGGCCGATCTCCGTGGCGATCTCGCCGTAGGTGCGAGTCGAGCCGGGCGGGATCCGTCGTGCGACGTCGTAGACGGCGCGCTGGAAATCGGTGAGCCCCCGCATGTCCAGGGGGACCCAGGCCAGATCGTCGTCGAGGTTCGTGCCGGAGACCAGGTCGACGACGGCCGCGATCACCCGCGCGACGGACTCCGGCGGTTCGGACGGCTCCGCGCCGTCGCCGAGATACTCCGCAGTGATCTCGTCGGATTCCTCCGGCAACCGGACGGCGGTGACGGCATCGTCGGCGCCCCAGGCGATCCCGCACCGGCCGACGGCGGTGTCGAAGAGGGCGTACCCGGCGGCCACGTCAGCCCACCTCCCGCGCGAGCAGATCGAGGTTGGCCTCCATGTAGTCGTGCCAGAGGCCGAGGCGGAAGTCGATGATCTGCGCCTCCCGCTCCGGGTGCTGCGCGATGTACTCGCTCAGCGGCGAGGCGCCGGTCCCGGCGCGCGCCCACTGCCGCACCAGCGCGCCGCCCTCGGCGGGTTCGACCTCGAATCCCCAGGTGGCCAACGGATCACCGGCCGGGCCCACGCGCCAGACCCAGCGCCGGCCGTCCTCGACCTCGGCGACCTCGGGCTCGGTGAACCACTCGCCGATCTCCGGATCGGCGTTGTAGCCACGGAACCGCGCACCCACTGCGACGCCGACGGCACCGTCGAGCCATTCGGCGCG
Source organism: Tsukamurella sp. USMM236 (assembly GCF_037148755.1). Taxonomy (NCBI): domain Bacteria; kingdom Bacillati; phylum Actinomycetota; class Actinomycetes; order Mycobacteriales; family Tsukamurellaceae; genus Tsukamurella; species Tsukamurella sp. USMM236. Next base: position 73,425 of record NZ_JBBCSS010000003.1, on the reverse strand, counting down.
CTGCAGCTCCCCCTCCGCCCGCGTGGGCAGCGTGATGTCCGTGACGAGGCGCCACGCCTCCTCCGGCGAGCAGGGCAGCTTCCGGGAGACCTCGATGATCGGGTGGTCGCGCAGGCGCATGCCTCGATCCTATTCCGCGGCCCGCGCGGCGGCCTCGACCTTGGCGCGGTACGCGACCCAGTCGGCACCGTCGGGAAGATTGGTGTTGCCGGGCTGGAGGCCGGCGGCGCCGTCGATCATCTCGCGGACGACGTCGGCCTGACCGGCATGCCGGTCGAGGTCGAAGAACGTGTGCATCGCGAGCCGGTGCAACGTGACCGACCGGCCGCGCTCGCCCCACCACGGCACGGTGCCGGTGGCGCTGAGGGGGAGCTCGGCGAGGGTCGCGGTGGCGTGGGCGCGGGACCGCGTGAACAGGTCGACGATCGCCTCCGTCGGCTCGTCGGCGCGCACCCACAGGTCATCGTCCGCGACGTACTCGGGCGACTCCGGATCGGGGAGGTGGGGATGCGCGAAGGGACGGCCGAAGCAGCCGCCGAGGTAGCCGGAGTCCACCATCGCGCAGTGCTTGACCAGCCCGAGGAGGTTGGTGCCCGTGGGCGTGAGGGGGCGCCGCAGGTCGTAGTCGCCGAGTCCGTCGAGCTTCCAGAGCAGCGCGTCCCGCGCCTGATCCAGGTAGCGCTGGATATCGGCCTTGAGGGCCGCCTCGCTCGATTGGACGTCCATGCTTCGACGGTGCCACAGGGCACCGACAGGTTTCTACGCCCCGACCACCCGGGGTTCGACGACGACGCAGCGATCACGCGTCCCGTCGACCGCGAACCAGCCGCGCTCGAACTCCTGCCAGCGCACGAGCTCGGCGCGCGACTCCTCGCCGTCGCGCGCGACGGCCCGTTCGAGTCGCTGCTCCGCGGTGCCGCCGTCCAGCCAGAGGCCCAGCGAGAGGCGGTCGGCGAAGGAGCGGCGCGCGCTGGAGACGCCCTCGATCACGACGAGGGACGCCCGTGGCACGCGCAGCTCCTCCCCCGGTGTCGGCACGCCGTCGCGCCAGACCATGGGGCGGTAGAAGGCGTCCCGGCCGCGGACCAGGGGTTCGATCACCTCGTCGACGAGTTGCGGCCACCACGACACCGGGTCGTCCCAGGTGGCGTAGTGGTCCGTGCGGATCAGGGCGACCCGGGCACCGTCGGCCCGGAGATCGCCCACGAGGCGTTGCGCGTACGTCGACTTGCCGGCCCCGGAGGGACCGTCGATCGCGACGATGCCCTCGGCGCCGCCCAGCCGGGCCAGCAGTTCGGAGGCCTCCATGCCTCACCCGCCCGCGGGCGGGAACTCCTCGAGCACGCGCGGCGGCTCGGACAGGGCACGGCGGCCGCTCATGGCACGGCCGAGGGTCAGCTCGTCGGCGAACTCGAGCTCGGCGCCCATCGGCAGGCCCGCGGCGGGGCGCGTGACGGTGAGGCCCGGGAAGTCCTTGAGCATCCGCACGAGGAAGGCCGCGGTGGCCTCCCCCTCGGTGTTCGGATCGGTCGCGATGATCACCTCGTCGACGTCGACCCCATCGACCGATGTGCCGAGGCGGACGAGCAGCTCGCGGATCCGCAGCTTGTCCGGACCGATCGACTTGATCGGGTTCAGCGCGCCGCCGAGCACGTGATAGAGCCCGCGGTACTCGCGGGTCCGCTCCACGGCCTGGACGTCCTTGGCCTCCTCGACCACGCAGATCTTGGACGCGTCGCGGCGCGGGTCCGAGCAGATCCGGCACCGGGTCTCGGCCGAGACGTTGCCGCACACCTCGCAGTAGCGCACGTCGTTGCGCACGCGGGTGAGTGCGTTCGTGAGCCGGTCGATGTCGGTGGGCTGCACCCCCAAGAGGTGGAACGCGATGCGCTGGGCGCCGCGCGGTCCCACCCCCGGGAGCTTGGCCAACTCGTCGATCAGCTCCTGAACGGGTCCTTCGTACACGTGCCGACCGTCAGAAGGGCAGGCCGCCGGCCAGCGGCCCCATCTTCTGCTGCGCGACGGCGGCGGTGTTCTCCGCCAGGTTCGAGAGCGCTCCCAGGACCAGGTCCTGCAGGGTCTCGACGTCCTCCGGGTCGACCACCTTGGGGTCGATGGTCACGGACTGCACCTGGCCGTCGCCGGTGCCGGTGACCTTCACGAGGCCGCCGCCGGCCTGTCCCTCGACGGTGGTGACCGCGAGTTCCTGCTGGGCCGCCATGAGCTGCTGCTGCATCGCGCCGACCTGGGCCATCAGGTCTTCCATCGAGCCTCCGGGCTGCATGCTTGTCTCCCTAACGCCGGTCACGTGACCCGCTATGTCCGATTCGTGTTACATGTGTTACCACTGTGCCGGTTGGGGCGGTACAGTGCGATCCGTGACGAACCGCCGTTCCGCCCTCCTGGCCGCGACCGTGCTCCCCGCACTGGTCCTCTCCGGCTGCACCCTCGGTGACGCCGGACAGCAGCGGAACGCGGCCGCACCCACCAGCCTATCGCCCGACGGCCCCGCCCTCGTGAACAACGCGGCGCCGCTCGCCGCCGGCGCGCTGAGTGGGAAGAAGATCTTCGTCGACCCGGGACACAACGGCGCGAACGACGCCTCGATCAACAAGCAGGTCCCGACGGGGCGCGGCGGCACCAAGCCGTGCCAGACCACCGGAACGACCAGCGTGAACGGGGTGCCCGAGCACCGGTTCAACTACGCGGTGGCGTACAAGCTCTACCAGGCGCTCACCGCCGCCGGCGCGCAGGTGATGCTCTCCCGCACCGACGACACGTCCGTCGCGTCGTGCATCGACGCCCGCGCCGCGGCGGCGAACTCCTGGGGCGCCGACGCCGCCGTGAGCATCCACGCCGACGGTTCCACCCCCGGTAACCGAGGGTTTCACGTGAATCTCTCCTCGCCGCCGCTCAACCCCGTGCAGGAGACGGCGAGTCCCGCGTACGCGGCGAAGATGCGCGACGCGCTGGTCGCCGGCGGTTTCACCCCGGCGGCGTACATCGGCTCGGGCGGGCTCTACCCGCGCTCCGACCTCGCCGGGCTCAACCTCGCGACGGTGCCGTCGGTGCTGGTCGAGGCGGGCAACCTCCGCGACGCGACCGAGGCGAAGGTGCTCGAATCCGCCGACGGCCAGCAGCGGCTCGCCGACGCCATCGCCGCCGGGCTCGCCGCCTACCTGGGCACTCCTGCGAAGCGCTAGTCGTGAATCCGGCCGAATTCGGGGCTACGAAGCCTCATCCGGCTCGCTGATGCGCTGAGCCGCCGAATTCACGACCGCTAGGTCACGTTGACTCGTGTATTCGCGCTCGGTGCCGTCCACCGGATCGGCGAAGGCGAGCGTGCGCGCCAGCAGGCGCAGCGGGTCGGAGAAGTCGCCGTCCACGAACTCCCGCGGCTCCGGGTACAGCGGATCCCCCAGGATCGGCACCCCCAGGCCGGACATGTGCAGGCGGAGCTGGTGCGTCTTGCCCGTCTCCGGGCGCAGCCGGTACCGCCCGACGGTGCCGCCCCGCCCGTCCGGCACGTCGGCCTCCAGCGCGACGTGCGAACGCGCGTTCACCGGGCCGTCCACCTCGTAGGCCCGCATGATGCCGGGCGTCTTCTCGATCCGGGACTCCACGACCGTCGGCAGCGAAAGGCCGGCGCGTAGCGGCGCGAGGGCCGCGTACTCCTTGCGGGCCCGCCCGGTCGCGAACAGCTGCTGATAGGCGCCGCGCACCGCCGGGTCGCGGGTGAACAGCAGCACGCCGGCGGTGAGCCGATCCAGCCGGTGCGCGGGCGAGAGCAGCGGCTCGTCGAGCTCCCGGCGCAGGCGCACCAGGGCGCTCTGCACGACCCGCGCGCCGCGCGGCATCGTCGCCAGGAAGTGCGGCTTGTCCACGACGACGATCCGCTCGTCCTCGTACAGGATCGGCATCGGGAAGGGCACGTCGATCTCGTCCGGCAGCTCGCGGTACATCCACACCGCCTGCCGGGCGGCCACGATCGTCGCCGGGGCGAGCGGCGCACCGTCGGAGGACAGGACGCGTCCCGCCGCGCTCTCCCGCGCGACGTACTCCGCGGTGCCCGGGAAGCGGGCCTCGAGGACCTCGCCGAGCGTGCGCCCGGCCTCCTCCTCGGCGATGACGAGCCGCGTCGGGTCGACCCCGTCGCGCAGCGGCAGGGGCGCGACGGGGGTGCCCCGGTGCCGCCGCGGCCGTCTAGCCGTTGGACTCGACCTGCACCTTGAGGTTGGTGAGCAGCTCGTCGTAGATGCGCCCGAGGCCCTTGGGGGCGAAGGTCTTCTCGAAGAAGCCGCCGATGCCGCCCGCGCCCTGCCAGGTGGTGGTGATGGTGACGGTGGTGGCGTCGCCCGCGCTGTCGGCGGCGACCGCCCGGTAGGTGGTGACCATCGAGCTGTTCGCGTCGGTCTCGGTCACGGTGACGCCGTCCACGGCGACGGTGGCGCGCACGTTGCGCGAGCGCTTCTCGGTGGCCTGCAGCACCCACTCGGCGACAGTGCCGGAGCCCTGGCCGCCCTCGACGACGCGGTACTCGCGGTAGTTCGGGGGCAGGATCTCCGCGCGGCGGGTGTAGTCGGAGATGGCCGCCAGGACCTTCTCGGGCGCGGCGGCGATGGTGATGGACTTTGTGGCGGTTACCTGGGCCAACGTACTTCGATCCTCTGAGTATCGGTGCCCCCGAGCAGGTCGGAGGCGTGGATGTCGGCACCGCCGACGGGTTCGATGCCAGCCTAACCAATCGGTAACGACCCGCGCGCGTCGCGCCCGAGAGGTATAGCGTCGATGATTGTGAGTGCTCGCAACGCAACGCCGGCGCGAACCCCGACGACGGTCCCGATCGCAGGCGAAGCCGCCTACCAGGAGGGCCTCGCACGGCTCCGCGACAGCTATCGCGCCATCCCGCCGAACGCCCGGGTCCGCCTGGCCAAGAAGACCTCCAACCTGTTCCGGGCCCGCGCGGCCACGGACGCCCCCGGGCTCGACGTCTCCGGCCTCGCCTCGGTCATCTCCATCGACCCCGAGGCCCGGACCGCCGACGTGGGCGGCATGTGCACGTACGAGGACCTCGTCGCGGCGACGCTGCCCTTCGGCCTCGCCCCCACCGTCGTCCCGCAGTTGAAGACGATCACGCTCGGCGGTGCGGTGAGCGGCATGGGCATCGAGTCGAGCTCGTTCCGGGCGGGACTGCCGCACGAGGCGGTGCTGTCGATGGACATCCTCACCGGCAGCGGCGAGGTGATCACCGCGACGCCGGACGGGCCGGACGCGGAACTCTTCTTCGGCTTCCCGAATTCGTACGGCACGCTGGGATATTCGACGCGGCTCACGGTCACCCTGGAGCCCGTCGCGCGGTACGTGGAGCTGCGGCACGTGCGCTTCCACACGCTGGACGCCCTGCAGGAGGCGATGGCGGACATCGTCGACGCGCGGGAGTACGACGGCGAGCCCGTCGACTACCTCGACGGGGTGGTCTTCTCCGCGACGGAGTCGTACCTGGTCCTCGGCCGCAAGACCGACGAGCCCGGCCCGCTCAGCGACTACACGGGCCGGGAGATCTACTACCGTTCGATCCAGCACGCCGACGGGGTGAAGCGCGACCGGCTCACCACGCACGACTACCTGTGGCGCTGGGACACCGACTGGTTCTGGTGCTCCCGCGCCTTCGGAGCGCAGAATCCGAAGATCCGGCGCGCGTGGCCGAAGCACCTGCTGCGCAGCAGCTTCTACTGGAAGCTGGTGGCACTGGACCGCAAGTGGGACATCGGCGACCGGCTCGCCGCACGCAAGGGCGAGCCGCCCGGCGAGCGGGTGGTACAGGACATCGAGGTGCACATCGACGAGATCGTCGACTTCCTCGAATGGTTCTTGGACGAGATCCCCATCGAGCCGATATGGCTGTGCCCGTTGCGATTGCGGGAGCCGCTGCCGCCCGGCGCGGATCCGGACCGGCCGTGGCCGCTGTACCCGTTGGAACCCCGCGAGACCTACGTGAACGTCGGTTTCTGGTCCGCGGTCCCGAAGCAACCCGGCCAGATCGAGGGCCGGGCGAACCGCCTGATCGAGGAGAAGGTGTCGGAGTTGGGTGGACACAAGTCCCTCTACTCCGAGGCCTTCTACGAGCGCGCCGAGTTCGACGAGCTCTACGGCGGAATCCACTTGGAGAAGTGCAAGTCCCGCTACGACCCGGAGGATCGTCTGCTGGGGCTGTACGACAAGACAGTCAGGAGGCAGTGAATTGACGCGATCCACTGAGCATCTCCCCAAGCTCAGCCTCGCCGAGATCATCGAGAAGGTGGCGGGCGGGAAACTCGCCATCCGGGTGAAGGCCTACGACGGCTCGTCGGCCGGCCCGGACGACGCGGCCTACGGCCTCGACCTGCTCACCCCGCGTGGAACCACCTATCTCGCAACCGCACCCGGCGACATGGGCCTCGCCCGCGCCTACATCGCGGGCGACCTGGAACTGACCGGCGCGCCCCCCGGCGACCCGTACGAGGCACTGCGTGCGCTCTCGGACGACCTGAAGTTCGCCAAGCCGGGGCCGCGGCTGATCGCACAGATCGCACGCTCGGTGGGCGCGGAGCACATGATCCCCATCGCGCCGCCGCCGCAGGAGGCGATCCCGCGCTGGCGGCGGATCGCGGAGGGTCTGCGGCACAGCAAGTCCCGCGACGCCGACGCGATCCACCACCACTACGACGTCTCCAACCGGTTCTACGAGCTGGTGCTCGGACCGTCGATGACCTACACCTGCGCGTGCTACCCGGATGCCGAGGCGACGCTGGAGGAGGCGCAGGAGAACAAGTACCGCCTCGTCTTCGAGAAGCTGCGCCTCAAGCCCGGCGACCGGCTGCTGGACGTCGGCTGCGGCTGGGGCGGCATGGTGCGCTACGCGGCCCGGCGCGGCGTGCACGCCATCGGCGCGACGCTGTCCAAGGAGCAGGCGGAGTGGGCGCAGGCCGCGATCGAGGCCGAGGGCCTCGGCGAGTTCGCCGAGGTGCGCTACAGCGACTACCGCGACGTGCCCGAGGGCGACTTCGACGCGATCAGCTCCATCGGTCTCACCGAGCACATCGGCGTGCACAACTACCCGGCGTACTTCACGTCGCTGCGGGAGAAGCTGAAGACCGGTGGGCTGCTGCTGAACCACACGATCACGCGGCACGACAACAAGCTGTCGGGCAAGGGCGGCCAGTTCATCGACCGCTACGTCTTCCCTGACGGTGAGCTCACCGGTTCCGGCCGGGTGATCGCCGCGATCCAGGACATCGGCGGGATGGAGGTGCGGCACGAGGAGAACCTCCGCGAGCACTACGCCCTCACCCTCGCCGCGTGGTGCCGCAACCTCGTCGAGAACTGGGACGAGGCCGTCGCCGAGGTGGGCCTGGGTACCGCGCGCGTCTGGGGCCTGTACATGGCCGGCTCACGGCTGGGCTTCGAGCGCAACGTCGTCCAGCTGCACCAGGTACTGGCGGTGAAGCTGGACGCCAAGGGCGGTGCCGGCGATCTGCCGCTACGTCCCTGGTGGGACGCGTAGGTCTTCAGCCCCGGAAGTACTTCACCACGAGCACTCCGCGCTCCGGGTACAGGAAAGCCCGCACGGTGCCGGGCTCGACGGCCACGTAGGCGTCGAGCCCGGTGCTCGTGACCCCGGCACCCGGATCTCCCAGTGCCTCGGAGACGTCGGGCCGCCCGCCAGCGGGCGTATCGCCAGCCGCCGCGCGCAGTCCTCGCACCACGCCGGGGTCGTCCACGACGACCACGGCGTCGAGCCACGTAGCGTTCGGCCCGGGCACGCGCTCGTCCCCGCGGATCCCACCGACCCAACGGGCTGTGAACCGGTCGCCGATGTTCTTGACCCGCTTCTGAATCGGCGCGATATCCGTCCGGACCGTCGGTTCCGGCGCGGGGCTCGACGGAGCACATCCTGCCAACGCGGTCGCGGCCAATGCGGCCGCAAGTAGTCTCCGCGACCTCGCCATCAAATGGGACGGGCGCCGAGTTCGTTCTTGAGGAGCTCGAGGGCGATCTCGTCCGGGTCACGGCGCGGGGCGGCTGTGCCGCCCGAGGCGGCGTCCTCCCGGTGCGCCGCGTCGATCATCTCCTCCTCGGAGATCTCCTCGACCGGTGCCGGCTCGGGGTCCGGCTCGGGCGGAAGCGGGATGTCGTCGTGGTGCGACGGTGCGCGGTTCTCCCGGCCCGCCGGCCGTGAGTCCGGTCGTTGATCGCCCGCGCGGCTGCGCCGCTCGAAGGTGGGCGGCGCCTTACGCGGCTCGCCGGACGGACGCTGCTGCTGTGCCGGCGCCGCCGCGGCCGCACCCTGCGGGCGGGCGCTACCGTCGCCGACCTCGACGTTCCACTGCGTGCCGAAGACCTCGCGGACGGCGTCGCGCAGGTTGCCGACGTGCTGCTGATCGCTGAACCTGCTCAGCAGCGCGGGGATCGGCAGCGCGAGATGCAGGACGTCGCCGGCGAGGCCGAGCACCTGGACGTTCGGCATCAGCGCGAACGTCACCGTGCTGCGGTCCTTGACCGCCCGCAGCACCTTGGGCCACGCCGTGCGGACCTCGTCCACGGACGGGCCCGACGGCGCCTGCGCCTCAGCGGCGGCCGGCACGGGCTCCGGCGCCGCGGCGGGCTCGGGCTCCGGGGCCGGCGGCGTGAGCTCGTCGGCACGCGGCGGCGCGGGCTCGGCCGGAGCGACCTGCGGCTCGGGCTCCGCGGGACGCGGCGGTACAACGGGTTCCGGGTCCGGCTCGGGCCGGTGCAGCACGGGCTCGGATTCGACGGGCTTCGCGGGCTCGGCCGCAGCGGCGGGCTCCGGCTCGGCCGCGACAGCCGGCGGCGTGGGCTCCGCGGGCGGGGTGACGGCGACCGGCGCGGGCGGTGCCGCCGGAGCGGGTGCGGACGCAGCGGCCGGGGCCGATTCGGCCGGGGCCTCCGGCTGCCGCTGGCTGGGCCGGACGAAGCGGGACGGCGGACCGTCGGACGGCGGAGTGCTGCCGGCGGCGGGGCTCGGCGGGCCCGGTGCCGCGGCGGGCGCCGCAAAGGCGGGCGCGGCACCGTCGGCGGGAGCGCCCGCGGGGCGGCGCTCCAACGCCTCGATGCGCTGCAGCAGGGCGGCCTGCGAGTCGTCCGCGGCGGGGAGCAGCATGCGGGCGCACATGACCTCGAGCAGCAGGCGCGGCGACGTGGCGCCGCGCATCTCGGCGAGCGAGGCGTGCGTGACCTCGGCGCAGCGCGTGAGGGTGGCGAGGCCCAGCTTCGCCGCTTCCTCGCGCATGGTCTCGAGCACGTCCTCCGGCACGTCGATGAGGCCGCGGTCGGCGGCGTCGGGGACGGTGTGCAGGAGGATCAGGTCGCGGAGGCGCTCCAGCAGGTCGGTGGCGAAGCGGCGGGGATCGTGCCCGGCCTCCATCACCTTCTCGACGGCGCCGAAGAGGGCCGCGCCGTCGGCGGCGGCGAGCGCGTCGACGGCGGCGTCGATGAGCGCGGTGTCGGTGACGCCGAGCAGGCCGAGGGCGCGCTGGTAGGTGACGCCCTCCGGCCCGGCGCCGGCGAGCAACTGGTCCATGATCGACAGCGAGTCACGCGGCGAGCCGCCGCCGGCCCGGATGACCAGCGGATACACCTGCGGCTCGACCGTGACGTGCTCGGCGCCGGTGATCTTCTCCAGCAGCGGCCGCATCACATTGGGCGCGAGCAGCCGGAACGGGTAGTGGTGCGTACGGGAGCGGATGGTGGTGAGCACCTTCTCCGGCTCCGTGGTGGCGAAGATGAAGATGAGATGCTCCGGCGGCTCCTCCACGATCTTCAGCAGCGCGTTGAAGCCCTGCGGCGTGACCATGTGCGCCTCGTCGACGATGAAGACGCGATAGCGCGACTCCGCCGGGGCGTAGAAGGCGCGGTCGCGCAGCTCGCGCGCATCGTCCACGCCGCCGTGGCTGGCGGCGTCCATCTCGGTCACGTCGAGGTTGCCGGGCCCGCCGGGCGCGAGCGCGACGCACGAGTTGCAGACTCCGCAAGGCGTGCTGGTGGGGCCCTGCTCGCAGTTCAGCGAGCGGGCCAGGATGCGGGCCGACGAGGTCTTGCCGCAGCCGCGGGGGCCGGAGAACAGGTAGGCGTGGTTCACCCGGCCGGAATCGAGCGCGGTGCTCAGTGGCTCGGTGACGTGCTCCTGCCCCACGACCTCGGCGAACGTCGCTGGACGGTACTTGCGGTAGAGAGCCACGGTGCCAGGTTACCGGCAGGGTCCGACAGCGGCGCAGCTCGCTCCAGCACCGTCCGCGCGTCCGCCGGGCCGTGCCGTCAAGGTCGCTCGTCGGCCTGGGGCGGGACTGAGGGGAACCGACCCGACGGGGGCGGCGGATCCGCGGGGAACTGCCCGGTGTGGTGCGGCGGGACCGCGGGGACCTGCCCCGTCGGATACGGGGGCGGGGGCGCGAACTGCCCCGGTCCCGGGCCCGGGACCGGCGGCTGCGGCGGGCGGGCGCCGCCGAGGCGGTCGGCGAAGGACATCGCGAGCAGCATGCAGAGCGAGACGAACAGGACCAGGACGTACGCCGGGTGCACCTGCACCGCGACCAGCCCCAACAGCATGAGCACACCCCAGATGCAGCAGCTGGCGACGCGGGCCGGGAGCGACCCGCGCGCGACGAAGACGGAGAGGCCGATGAGCGGCACGAACAGGAGCGCGACCTGGATCAGCGTGGGCGCCAGCAGGATGAACATCATCCCACCGAAGCCGAGGTCGTCCTCGTAGTCGTCCCCCATCGACGAGTACGACGACATCCACCAGATCACGAGCCCCACCAGGGTGAGCGCGGCGATCATCGCCTGGATCAGCGCGAGCGCGCGATAGATGCGCGGAATCGGTACGGCGTTCGGATACATGCGGGCCCTCCCCCTCGACGTTTGCGTCTGCACCCACGGTAGCGGGCGGACCGTCGGCGGAGAAGGGCGAAAGCCGCGTGCGGCGACCCGAAAGGAATCCGGGCCGCCGCACAGTCGGTGGTGCTACTTCTTGTCGCGGTCCAGGCCCAGGACATCCGTGATGTAGAAGAACGGGTCAGTCTGGTCCGTCAGCCCCACGACGTTGGCGGCGCCGGGGCCGTACGCGGCGATGCGGACCTGGCCGCCGGTGTGCTGCTCCTCGCCCGGCTCGAGCGAGGTGCCGTAGTTGACGGTGAGCAGGCCGCCGTCCTTCGTGTTCAGCGTGCGGGTCAGGCCGGGCGTGACGGTGCCCGCCTCGATGATCTGGCTGGTGTGCGCGTGATCGCCGGTGACGATGACGAGGGTGTCCTTGTCCTGCTTGGCGAACTCGAGCGCCGCGGTGACCGCCTCGGAGAGCTGGACCGTCTCGCCGATCTGGCCGCAGGGGTCGGCGTCGTGGTTGGCCTTGTCGACGGATCCGGACTCCACCTGAAGGAAGAAGCCCTTGTCGCCCTTGAGCAGGTCGATGGCCTTCTTCGTCATCGACGCGAGCTTCGGGGTGGCGCCGAAGGCGGGGTTGGGCGCGCAGGTGACGGCGGGCTCCCGGCCGCCGTCCTTGGTGGCGGTGGCCTTGTCCCACAGGCGCGGGAGGTTGCCGTCGGCGAAGACGCCGAGCACCGGCTTGTCCTGGTTCGCGGTGCTGATCGCGTCGAGCTCGGAGCCCGACCGCACGATCTGGTAGCCGCGCTCCTTGGCCTGCGCCTCGAGCGTCTTGTCCCGGTACTCGCCGCCGGTCGCGGTCTCCTGGAAGGTCTTCCAGCCGCCGCCGAGGGTGACGTCGGCACGGGCCGCGATCAGCTGCTCCGTGATCGACCCGAGGCCGCCGTTCTCCAGCGCGTCCGAGCTGCACTTCTCCTTGGTGGCGACGGGGCCGTAGCACTTGCGCTGGGCCACGTGCGCGACCTGCACGGCGGGGGTGGCGTCCTGCAGCTCGGTGGTGGTGACGTTGCCGGTCTTGCGGCCGTTGGCCCGGGCGATCTCGAGGATCGAACGCTGCGGCTTGCCGTTCACGTCGACGCCGACCGCGCCGTTGTAGGTCTTGGTGCCGGTGGACCACGCGGTGCCGGACGCGGCGGAATCGGTGGTGTAGTCGGGCTTCTTCGTCGTCTTGTCCAGCGCGTACGTGGTGTAGTCGCCCGACAGCGGCAGCTCGTCGATGCCGGGGATCTTCCCGCCCGCGCCCCACTGGTAGTCCCGGGCGAGGGTCAGCTCCTGGTTGGCGGTGCCGTCGCCGATCACGAGGATCACGTTCTTGGCCTTGGAGCGCTGGATGGACTCGGCGATGGCCTGCGTCTGGTCGCCGGCGAGGCGCTTGGCGCCGCCGTGCGTGGTGATGTCGCCCGCGGCCTCGCGGTTGATCTCCACCTTCGACGCGGTGTCGCCGGACGTGCCGGGGCCACCGTCGTTGCTCCCGCACGCGCCGACCACGCCGAGAACCGCCACCGCGCTGACGGCGAGCGCCGTCCGGGCCTTGCCCCTACCGAGATTCGTCATTGCTGCAGCGAAACATGCGCATGTGAACATAACTCCATGCGCGGGTGAACTTCCCGTGATCGCGGCTAACGAACCCGCTCGGCGCGCCCGATCATCGCCTGCGCGAGCGCCGAGCCGAACAGCAGGCCGAGGGCGAGGGCGCAGATCACGGCCGCCACGTCCACGACGGTACGCGCGCCCTGTTCGGGATCGATCCCCACCGACGTGACGGACAGCAACCCGAGGCTGCCCGGCACCAGCACCCAGAACGCCGGCAGGAAGACCACCAGACGCGGCAACTGCGGCCGCACGTACGCGACCAGCGAGGCGCCGAGGCTGCCCGCGATCGCCCCGAGGAAGCCGCCGAGCACGGCGCCGGAGACGTGCTGCCCCGCGAGCTGCGCCCCGAACGCGGCCGCCACCACGAGGCCGATCGCCGGGAACAGCCGCATCGACGCGCCCTCGTTGAGGCACACGCCCACGCAGATCAGCGCGAGCCCGACGGGCGGGCCCCACCAGCCGAGCTGGTTCACCCGCTCGTTGACCATCAGCTCCGGCCCGACGCCCAGCGCGGTCGTCGCGGCGAGGATGCCCAGCGAGAACATCAGCAGCTGGACGGTCCCGAAGGTGAGGCGGGCGCTGCCCGCGACCATCGCGCCGGCCGCGAGCTCCGACATCCCCGTCACCATGAGCGCGCCCGGAAGCAGAACCGCGAGCGGCGCGAGGAGGGTGCGCAGCGGACCGTCGAGCCAGCCCGCCTGCGCGGCCGCGAAGACCCCCGCACCCACCGTGAAGGCAGCGATCGTGGGCAACAGCGTCGCGGCCAGCCGCACCCGGCCGGCCAGCTTGACCAACAGCATCACGACGACACCGCCGATCGCCGCGGCCGCGATGTTGGGCCAGCCGGGCTGCAGCAGCATCGCGATGCCGACGGCGATCACCGGCCACGAGACGTCCTGCACCCACTGGGGGTAGTGGTGCGGCAGCGAGCGCAGGGTCCCGAGTCGCGCGAAGGCCTCGTCGACGGAGAGCGTCCGGGCGACGAGGCCCCGGCGCACGTCGGCGACCACGGCCGACTGGTCGAGCCGCATCGGCCCGTCGACGGACTCGAAGGTCGCGGCGGCGCCCGGCTCGAGGCCCAGCGTGAGCCCGGTGGGGGTGGCGCCGATCTGCGCAAGCGGGTGCCCCATCGCGGTGGCGACACTCTTGAGCTCGTCCTCGACCTCGTGCACGGGCTGGCCGCCCGCGATCATCGCGGCGCCGAGGTAGGCGAGCAGGCGGCGGTCGTCCTCGACCCGGTCAGGCTGCACGGGCGGCCGGCTCCGCGCTCGCCGGCACGGACCCGTCCGTGCTCCGCAGGTACCAGGCCGAACCGATCAGGGTCGCGACGAAGATCCACACGTAGACCCCGCCCGCGAGGGCCTTGAGCACGGGGTTGTCCATCGGCCGCAGGAAGATGCCGATCGCGTAGGTGTCGTGGACGTCGTCGACCCCCGTCGGCTGCAGCGTCGGGAAGTAGGTGACCCAGATGAAGGTCGCGGCGACGAGACCGGCGGCGGCGACCAGCGCGAGCACCCGCCGGCGCGGGTCGTCGGTGAGCATCGCGAGGGCGAGGAGGAGTACCAGCAGCGGCACGATCCACACCCAGTGGTGGCCCCACGAGAAGGGCGAGACCGCGCACGCCGTGAGCCCGACGACGGTGACTGCGAGCAGCACCACCCCACGCCGGTACGCCCAGGCCGCGACCGCGAGGCCCGCGAGGGCAGCGGGCACGGCGACCGCCAGCCAGACGACCGTCGACGGCTTCTCCGCGTTGGTGAGGTAGGCGATGAGACCGTTGATGGACTGGTTGCCCACCTGGTTCGGCTCGCCCACGCGGTTCGCGTCGAGGAACGTGCCCGACCAGTACTGCCACGACTGCTGCGGGATCACGATGAAACCGATCACGACGGTGCCGGCCAGCGTGGCCAGGGCCGTGCGGGCCTCGCGCCACTGCCGGGTGACGACGAGGTAGGCGAGGAAGAACAGCGGCGTGAGCTTGATGCCGGCGGCGATGCCGATGCTGAAGCCCTTGAACCGCGCGCCCGGGGGCCGGCCGAGGTCCCACAGCAGGAGCAGCATGAGGAAGATGTTGATCTGGCCGAACCAGAGGGTCGTGCGGACGGGCTCGAGCACCGTCGCTACCAGCGTCAGGCAGATCGCCGCGAACCACACCCGCCCGTCGCGGACGAAGCCGACGAGCCGGAGCGCGATGAGGATGCAGGCGAGCAGCGCGAGCATCACCGCGATGGACCACACCCACCGCAGCACGTCGGTCGACATCCAGCTCAGCGGCACGAACAGGACGCCGGCGAACGGGGTGTAGGTGAAGGGCAGGATCTCGTTGAGCAGCGGACCGTCGTACAGCCCGTCGCCCCCGTGCGCGACGATCTCGCCGCCCTTGCGGTAGACCTCGGCGTCGATCTGGTTGTGGAACAGCCCGTACATCGGCGTGGAGAACGGGATCCGCACGAACTGCTGCCACACGGCCACGCCCGCGGCGACCGCGAAGAGGGCCAGCACCCACCACTGCCGGGGGAACCGCCGGCTGTTCTCGTCCGCCACCGGCGCGATCCTCCTGCTCAGGCGCGGCCCCTATTCGGGCTGCGACATCAGCTTTTCAGCAGAAGCCAAGAGTACACAGGTCGCCACGCCGTCCATTGCGGTCTCAAGCTCCGCGATGGACGGGAAGGTCGGCGCGAGCCGGATGTTGCGGTCGTGCGGGTCCTCGCCGTGCGGGAAGGTGGCGCCGGCGGCGGTCAGGGCGATGCCCGCCTCCTTCGCCAGCGCGATGGTCCGCTTCGCCGTCCCGTCGAGCACGTCGAGGCTGATGAAGTAGCCGCCCGTCGGCTCGCTCCAGGACGCGACCTTCGCCGCCCCGAGCCGGTCCTCGAGAATCTCCAGGACGCGCGCGAACTTGGGCGCGATGAGGTCGCGGTGCTTGCGCATGTGCGCCCGCACGCCCTCGGCGTCGCCGAAGAAGCGGGCGTGCCGCAGCTGGTTGACCTTGTCCGGGCCGATCGAGGTCAGGCCCGTGTACTTGCCGTACCAGGCCAGGTTCTCGGCGGAGGCGCCGAAGAAGCTGACGCCGGCGCCCGCGAAGGTGATCTTCGAGGTGCTGGCCAGCACGTACGGCCGGTTCGGGTGGCCGGCCTCGGCGGCCAGGCCCAGGATGTCGGGGTCCGACGGTGCGTCGCCCACCAGGGCGTGCACGGCGTAGGCGTTGTCCCAGAAGATCCGGAAATCGGGTGCGGCGGTCGGCATCGACGCCAGCTCGCGGGTGACCTCCTCGGAGAACACCGAGCCCGTCGGGTTGGAGAACTTCGGCACGGCCCAGATGCCCTTGATCGCGGGATCGTTCGCGACGAGCTCCTTGACGACCGCCATGTCGGGGCCGTCGGGGTTGAGCGGCACCACGATCATCTCGATGCCGAACTCGGCGGTGATCGCGAAGTGCCGGTCGTAGCCGGGCGCGGGGCAGAGGAACTTCACCGTCTCCTCGGCGCCCCAGGGACGCTCGCCGTCGACGGTGCCGTGGATCCACGCCAGGGTGATCAGGCGGTGCATGATCTCCAGGCTGGAGTTGTTCTGCGCGTAGAGGTTCGCGGCCGGAATACCCAGCAACTCGCCGAAGATCGCGCGCAGTTCGGGCAGGCCGGCGAGGCCGCCGTAGTTGCGGGTGTCGGTGCCGTCGGCGGCTCGGTAGTCGCCCTCGCCGGGCAGCGCCAGCAGCGCGTTCGACAGGTCCAGCTGGTCGGGGGCGGGCTTGCCGCGGGTGAGGTCCAGCTTCAGCCCCTGCGCCTTCAGCGTCTCGAACAGCCCCGTCAGCTTCGCGTGGACGTCGGCGAGTTCGGACTGACTCAGGGACACGTACGTGGACATCGGATGCGCCTCCGGCGGTCTTCGGGCCCGGACATAAAAGGGGACTCCGCGCACCCGCCAGAGCCCGTTGACCCTTGCTGCGTTCCCGCCCTGGGGGAGTTCACAGGATGGACGCCGCGCGGAGTCCGTGGACCACTATACGGGTCCGGGCTGGTTTGGGTCGACGGGGGCCTTCGTCTACAGTGGTCCACGGAGGATTCGCCTAGTGGCCTATGGCGCTCGCCTGGAACGCGGGTTGGGTTAATAGCCCTCAGGGGTTCAAATCCCCTATCCTCCGCAGATCAGGGGCGGTTTCCGAGCAATCGGAGGCCGCCCCTGAGTCATTCCCACCCCGATCGACCGGCGAAAACCACCGCTCTTACCTGCTGCCCCTGGTCATCGCCGGGACCACGGCTGCCACCGGCGGTCTGGGCGGGCATCGAGGAGCGCGGCGGCCGCACGTCGTTCGTCGGTCATCGCCACATAGGTCGTGCCGTCCTCGGACGCTCCCCTGGCAGGGTCTTCGATCCTGTATCCGACCGTGCACCTCTCGCCCGGCACGTCCCAGTCCGTGTCCGACTCGATCGCCTCGTTGAACCGTCCCGCTGCGACCGCGAGCACCAGGTGCTCGATGTCCTCAGCGCAGGTCTCCCACGTCTCATCGCACGCATCGCACGAACACACGGGGAAGTCGACGTGGTGAGCGAGCCCCGAATCCACCTCGACCGACGGATAGTCGGTGAGACGGAACCGCAGGGACGCCCGACCCTCGCCGGAGGGTGTCAGCCTCACTGCTCTGATCGTCGAGCAGTTCCATCCGGTGTCATCGAAATCGAAGGGCGTGCTCGTGACCTCGTACGTGCTCACCAGATGGTCGATGAGCGCTTCAGCGACGAGCAGCAGGGGCTCGAACCTGTCCAGGTTGCTCGTGCGGGTATAGCTGTCGTCGGGCGGGGACTCGACACCCCAGCGATTCCCGTAGTCGATCACCGCGCCCGACTCGTCGCGGTACACCTGCTCAGGCACCGACGGTCTCACGTAGCCGTTCACACTCGTAACCCTATGGCGCGACAGTGCGCCGTCGCGATGAGATTTCCTTCGGAGCAGCGACTTCGCAGAACGAGACCGCCTAGCTGTATCGCACTGCCGCCGGCGGGAGAGTGAGCACGCTCAGACCCTCGACCGTCTCGACCCCATGCCTCAGCGAAATCGTCACGCGCTCGTCCGCGGCTTGAATCAGATCCGCGTCGATCCACAGCTCGGTCGGCAAGTCCGAGGCGGGGGTGTCGGGATACAGATCGCGTGCGGTCAGAACGGGCACCTTCTCGCTGATCCGATGCGTCCGACCGTCCGCGTCCGTCACCTCCACCTCGACCCAGCCTGGGTATCCATCCCAGTGCCACCGCACAATGCTGACGCGCGTCGCCGAGATGCCTACGGTCGGAGAATCTGCTGGAACCACATCACCGCTGGCAACGGACACATATGCGAACCACGGGAACTCATCAGGGGTCACCGGGAACCGCTCGCCGCGCTCGATGCGCGCACCCTCCTCCCGCGCGTGAGGGCAGATCACATCGAGGACCGACTCTGCCACCTTCCGCGCATCCGCCTCCGTGACATCGGCAGCCAGGTGGCGCACTCGTCGATCGTTCAGGGGCTCGTTCGGATGCTCGACTTTCCACTGCTCGGCGAGGGCTTCATGCGAAGGTTAATCGGCGGCGGCGTCCACAAACTCGAACCGAGGTGCCGATTCACCCGAAGCGGCGGTTACCGCTTCGATCACACGGGTCTCATCACCCGGTCGGATAAGCACATCGAACAGAACACGGCTCTCGCTCATGACAGCGAACCTATCGAGACCGCGGGCGCGAACGCATCGGGATTTCCACCCACTTCGACCCGTCGTGGACGTCGCGATGATGCCCATCGCCACGGACGAGTTGGCCACTGGTTCGGTACTGCGATCAGCCGTCGAGGGCGAGGGCCGTATCGGCCAGCTTGGGGATCAGGGTGTTGCGGTAACCGCGCTCGGCGGCGTTGCGGGCGAACAACTGCTGTCGATCGTCGACGTCGAAGCCCGACATCGTCAGGACCACACGGGTGCCCTTCCCCTCCGGAACCAGCCGCCAGTCCACGATCCAGCGCGCGGGCCGGGCGGCGCGGAGGTCGGTGTAGCTGTGCGTGAAGCGCTCGCCGGCGAGGGCGGCGGTCACCTCGCAGGACACCTCCCCGCGCGGATCCGACGGAATCTCGAGAATGAACGTCGTGCCCTGCTCGGGCCGGAGCCCGACGGAGCGCACCAGCCACTGCTCCACGACCTCGGGCTCGGTGAGCGCCCGCCACACCACCGCGGGCGCGCACGGCACGAAGCGGTCCAGCTCCACGATCGCCGGGTCGCGCTCCATCTCGAACACGCGATCAGTACAGCACGGTCCTGTCCTGCGCCCGGGCGCTTCGGTGCTGCTGCCAGACTGGGGCGGACGAGGGGGATGCGATGACCGACGACCGATTCCGCAGCAACGAGGGCGCCCGCGCGGTGCGCGACGAGTACGACCGGCTGCTGTCGGCGTACCTGCCGGACGTGGAGCGCACCGTCGTCGACGGGACGCACGTCCTCAGCGCCGGGCCCGACGGTGCGCCGGCCGTCGTGCTCCTGCACGGCTCGGGCGGCACGTCGCTGAACTGGGCGACGGAGATCCCGCTGCTGGCGCATTCCCACCGCGTGCACGCCCTCGACCTCCCCGGCGAGCCGGGCGGCACCGTCGTCGAGCGGCTGCCGCTGGAGCCCGGGGCGCACGCCGCGTGGCTCGCGGGCGTGACCGACGCCCTGGGCGCTCCGTACGCCGCGGTGATCGGCGAGTCCCTGGGTGGCTGGGTGGCGCTGGACTACGCCACGGAGCACCCGTCGCGCGTGCGGTCGCTGGGCCTGCTGGTGCCGGGCGGGCTCGGGCCGCGCCGGACGGCTCCGCTCCTGGTCGCGGGCCTGCTGAGCCTGCTGGGCGCGCCCGGCCGGCGGGCCGCGATGCGCTACTTCACGGGCTGGACGCCGTCGGACGAGGTGGGCCTTGAGCGCGACCTCGCCGCCTTCAGCGACCTCACGTTCCGGGCCTTCCGGCCGCGCACCGACGGCCTGCCCGTCTTCGCCGACGAGGCCCTGGCGCGGATCACCGCGCCGGTCACCGCCGCGTTCGGCGGCCGGGACAAGATGCTCGACGGTCCGCGGGCCGCCGCGCACGCGCGGACGGTCTTCGGCGATGACGCGGTCTCCCTGCTACCTGGCGCGGGCCATCTACTCCCCGACCGGGCGCAGCGCGTGCTGACGGCCGCCGACCGGTAGCCGCCTGCGGGCGATTGAGTTCGCAAGCACAACGAGACGAGTCGTGCGAAACTGAGCGCAACCTGAACACGAGAGGTCGCCCCGTCATGCGCGATACCGCCCGCAAGCTCGGATACGCCCTGGTCGCAGTACTCGGTGCGATCGCCCTCACCTTCGTCTCCGCGGTCGCCTGGGCGGCCACGACGGTGCTCGTCGTCCCCGGGACGGGGACGAAGGACCCGTCGAAGGTGACGGGTTACCAGGAGAACGTCATCGGCTACTACGTGCAACCGACCGGCGCGTGCGGGGCGACCGCCTGCGTCGCGAAGCCGGTGCCCTACATCGCCGAGTTCTGGCCGATCCCGCTCGAGGGCTGGGGCGGGCTCGAGGGAGCGAAGTGGGACGACTCGGTCGCGAGCGGCGTGACGAGCCTGAACGAGCAGTACGCCGCCGCCGACAAGGACTCCCCGATCGTGATCTTCGGGTACTCCCAGGGCGGCACCGTGGTCACGGCGGTGAAGAAGCAGCTGGCCGAGAACGGCGGCATCCCCGACAACGTCTCCTTCGTGGTCATCGGCAACGCGAGCCGCCCCAACGGCGGCCTGTTCACCCGGCCGTCCTTCCTCGGGCACATCCCGATCCTCGACGTCACCTTCGGAACCGGCACCCCCACGAACACCGGCACCCCGACCCGTCCGATCAACACCACCGACGTGGGCTTCCAATACGACGGCGTCACCGACTTCCCCAAGTACCCGGCGAACCTTCTGGCGACCGCGAACGCGCTCGCCGGGTTCTGGTACGTGCACGGGAAGATGCTGGCTCCCAAGGGCTCCGACGCCCCGTCCGCCACGCCGATCGGCTACACCCCGGACGAGGTCCGCGCGGCCGTCGAGGCGGCCACCGCGAACTGCACCGCCGGAAACCACTGCCAGGTCAGCGGCGACACCCGCTACGTGACGCTGCCGGCGAAGATCCTGCCGCTCATGCTGCCGCTGCTGGATCTGGGTAAGGCCACGGGCACCACCGGACTGGTGACACCCTTCGTCGATCTGGTCTCACCGGTGGCCCGTGTGCTGATCGAGACCGGTTACGACCGTCGCGATTACGGCGCCGCGAGCCCCTTCGGGCTGTTCCCGGTGATCGATCCGCTGCGCCTCGGCGTGGACCTGATCGGCGCCGCCGTGCAGGGCATCGGCCAGGCCACGACCGGTACCGGCGACGCCTCGAAGTTCCTGGCGCCGAAGCCCACAGCCCCCGCAGCGACCGACGCCGCGGACACGGCCGCGTCGAAGACCACGGAGACCTCCGCGCCGCAGACGACGCAGGAGCAGTCGCCGGTGCTGCAGCTCGTGAAGGCCGCGGAGCCGAAGACCACGGAGCCGCAGTCCGATCCGTCCCCGACGACCGCTCCGACCGGCACCGTCGCGCCGACCGGCACCGTCGGGACGAGCGCGCCGAGCACGACGGCCGAGCAGACCACCGAGCCGGCTGCGAGCGCGACAGAGAAGACCGCGGCGCCGACGGCGACCGAGCCGAAGACCGAGACCGCCGAGCCCGCCGCGGACGAGCCGACGGTGGCGGCGTCCGCAGCCTGAGCGACTACTCGCCCAAGAAGAAGGCGGCGGTCCGCTCGCCCTGCGCGAGAGCCTGATCCGCGGGCACGCCGGCGGCGATCGTCGCCTCGGCCCACGCCTTCGCCGACGCCGCGACGAGGTTCTTGGCAGCGGGCGTCGCGAAGAACGCCTCGGCGTCCTCCGGGCGGTCCTGCCCGGTGGTGAGGAGTGCGTTCAGGCCCAGGAACGCGAGGTCCCAGCCGACGCCGGTGGCGCCGGGGCCGAACTGCTCGTAGAAGTCCCGCACGTTCTCGCCCGAGTGGGTGAGCGTCAGGCGCGCGCCGTCACCGTCGGGCTCGACGACGACCTCGACCTGCGAGACGCCGCCCATGATCTCCCACGAGACGAGGTAACGGTGCGGGGCATCACATTCGAGGACGGTGCCGGCGGCGTTGCCCTCCACCTGGAAGCGGCCGCCCAGGGCGAGCTCGCCGTGGACGGGCGCGAACCAGCGCGGCAGGCGCTCGGCGCTGGTCACCGCGTCCCAGAGGTCGGCGACGTCGGTGGGATAGGTCTGGCTGAGCGAGCCGGAGACGTAGACGTCCCGCTCGCCGCTGTCGCGCACCTCAGCGCGCCGGTTGACCGCTGCGGGCTGGGCCGCGGCGAGATCATCGATGTCGTAGGTCATGATTCGTCCTTCTCGGTAGCCGTTCGGCGCGCCTTCTTGCCGCGCGAGATCTCGGTCCCCAGGGCCCACAGCTTGGGCTCCCAGAAGTGCCGGAACGGGACCAGCCAGTCGTCGACCTCCCGCAGGGGTTCGGGCTGCACCGCGTACAGGCGGCGCGTCCCCTCCGGCCGGACGGTGACGAATCCCGCTTCCCGCAACACCTTCAGGTGCTGCGAGACCGCGGGCTGGCTGATGCCGAAACGTGCACGCACGTCGTCGCTCAGCTCGCCCGCCGAGAGCTCGCCCTGAGCGAGGAGCTCGATCAGGTGGCGGCGGACGGGATCACCGAGGACGTCGAAGGCGTGCACGAGATCGAGTATTTCATTTTGGACTTATATAAGTCAAGAATGAAATACCCGGAATCCGGGAAAGGGCTGGTCGCGCTACCCGACGGTGACCGTGATCGTGCGCTCGACGGTGGGCTCGTTCAGCTTGGTGGTGTCGACCTTGAGCACCTCGAGGCTGTCCTGCAGACCGTTGGCGAGGATCTTCGCCTTGAGCTGGAACGGCGTCTTCGGGCCCGCGATCCCGGCCAGGCCGAAGTCGCTGTCGTTGGCGATGAACAGCGTCTTGCCTCCGTCGGGCGAGGCGAGGCCCTCCACCTTGTCGTGGCCGAAGAACTTCCCGGCGGGGTTGAGCTTGTCGACCAGCCCGCTGAGGTCGAGGGCCACCGACTTGCGGACCGGGGTGATGCCCGCGCCCTTGAGCGCGGCCTCCGCCTCCGCGGTGCCGGTCACGCCGGCGATGGTCTCGGGGTTCTGCTCGCCGAGCACGGTCGCGCCGTCGAGACTGATCCGGTAGATCGTCTTGTTCGCCTTGGGCGAGGTCTTCCCGTCGCGCTCGTCGACGAGGAACTCCGTGTTCGAGATCGCGGTGATCTCGGAGACGGCCTTCTTGGTGTCCTTCGGGTTGTCCAGGAGGTAGGCGTACTGCTGGACGGCCTTGGTGGCGAGGTCGATCGCGACGATCCGCGTGACGGGCACCTCCTTGGCGTTGCCGCTCAGGCCGGGAACGTTCAAGGCGGACTGCATGATTCCCACGAGCCGCTTGCCGTCGGGGGTCACCGTCAGGCCCTCCATGCCCTGGTTGGGCGTGCGGCTGCGGAGGACCTCGGGCAGGCCCTTGCCGGGCAGGAGGCGCTCGAGCTCCTGGCCGTTGGCGTCGAAGTGGACGAGGAAGGGGCCGTACTCGTCCGAGACCCAGAACGAGCCGTCGGGCAGGGCGACGAGGCCCTCGGAGTCGATGCCGTGGTCGGTGGGCGGGAGCTCGGCGCCGTCGAGGTCGAGCATCTTCTCACCCGTGGGCGCGGCGGTGTCGTTACGTCCGTTGAGCGGTCGGCCGTCGCGGCCCTTGAGGGTGATGACGCTCTGCAGGACCGCGGCGCCGTCCTCGAGCTTGAACCGGCCGATCTGCGGGGTGAAGTCCGGCGTCGCGGCGATCTTCTCGTCCTTGCCCGGGCCGTCGACGTTGGGCCCGCGGTCGGTGAGGCCGTAGAACTCGCCGGGCGCGCCCGGGACCGGCGTCCACGACGAGCCGTAGCCGCTGCCGTCGATGGAGACGCCGCCGACGGTGGCGAGCGGCGGGATGTCCGACGAGTACAGCGCGACCGCCGGCGAGACGACGGCCTTCAGCTGCACCGAGCCGGTGAAGCCCGTCTTGGGCTTGAAGACGAGGGCGCCGCCCTTCGCCGCCTCGACGGTGCCGTCAGCCGTCGGCTTGACGTCCACGACCGCGCCGCCCTGCGCGAGGCCGGCGAGCTGCGCGGCGGTGATCGTCAGCGGCGAGTTCGTACCCGTCTTGAGGTCGAGCTTCGCGGCGTCGTCACCCCCACCCGAGGAGCAGGCGGCGAGCGAGCCGCCCGCAAGGACGGCGACGAGGGCAACGGCGAGGCGGCGGTTCGAGCGCATGCCCTGTGCTTACCAGACCCATATGAACCGTGCGTGGATCGCGCCGTCTGGGCGGGACCCGCCACGCATCAGTCGTCCGCAGCCACGATCAGGTGGAGCACTCGCGACCCGCGGTCGATGACGACGAACTCGTGGTAGCCGCTGCAGCCGACGATGCCGCCGAAATCATGGAAGGCCTCGTCCCCGGGCGGCCGGAGCTCGAACACGTCGCCCCCGGCGAACAGCGAGAGGACCTCGTCCCGCAGGGTGTCGCGGGTCTCGTCAGTGGGACCGGTGTAGCCGTCGCTCCACTCCTGGTCCACCGCCCAGGACGTCACTGTGTCCACTGCGTCATCGGCCGCGACTCGCGTGAACATGGACGGCGCGAGGCGGTCGAGCCACCAATTGGCATGGCGCGAGGCGCCGGGATAGTCCATGCGTGCCGGGTCGAAGGGCGAGCAGTAGTCGTCGCGATAGGCGGACGTCGCCATCAGGGCGGCCAACAGCTCGGCGTCGGTGGCGGCAGCCGTGATCACGAACGTCTTGAGGTCGACCCACATGTAGGTACCCCGGTCCATGTGGACGAGGGAGAAGTCTCGAAGAGTCAGCACCGACGGTTACAGCCTGTTGCCCTCGGCGTCCCAGTGCTCGGCGACCTTCTTGCTGGGCTGCACGCGCGGGGGCTCGCCGGGCATCTTGGGGTAGTCGGGCGGGTAGTTCAGCTCGACGGGGTGCTGCTCCCAGAGGTCCAGCAGGGGCGTGAGGTCGTGCGCGACCTCGTCCATGTCGGCCCACGGGTTGCCGTCGGCGAGGCGCTCGGGCACGGAGAACAGGTTGAGCTCGTGCGGGTCCTGCAGCTCGGCCAGCTGATCCCACGTGAGCGGGGTGGAGACGGTGGCGCCCTGCACGGCGCGCAGCGACCACGCGGAGGCGATGGTGCGGTCGCGGCTGTTCTGGTTGTAGTCCACGAAGATCCGCTCCCCCCGCTCCTCCTTCCACCACGCGGTGGTGACGCCGCTGTCGCGCTTCTCCAGCTCGCGGCCGAAGGCGATCGCGGCGTGGCGCACGTCCACGAAGTCCCAGCGCGGCGCGATGCGGATGAAGACGTGCACGCCGCGGTTGCCGGAGGTCTTGCAGTACGCCCGCAGGCCGAGGTCGTCGGCGAGCTCGCGGGCGACGCCCGCGACCCGCACGGCGTCGCGGAAGTCGGTGCCGGGCTGGGGATCGAGGTCGATCCGCAGCTCGTCGGGGTGGTCGACGTCGGCGCTGCGCACCGGCCACGGATGGAAGGTGATGGTGCCCATCTGCGCGCACCACACCGGGATCGCGATCTCGGAGGGGCACAGCTCGTCGGCAGGGCGGCCGGACGGGAAGGCGATCCGCACCGTCTGCGCGTACTCGGGGGCACCCTTCATCATCCGCTTCTGATAGAAGCCGTCGGCGTCCTTGTCCTGCGGGCCCTGCGCGAGCCGGCCGCCGGGGTGGACACCGCCGGGCCACCGCTCGAGCGCGGTGGGGCGGTCGCCGATGGCCGCGAGCAGCGGCTCGCCGACGGCCGCGAAGTACTGCGCCACCTGGAGTTTGGAGACCTCGGGGGTGAGGTCGGTGGCGGGGTAGATGATCCGATCCGGACTCGACACCCGGACGGGGCGGTCACCGTCGGGCCCGGGGACGATCACCTCGGCTGCCGGGGCCTTGGCCATCATTCACCCTCCTGCAGGACGTCGTCGAGGTCGTAGTTGACGGGGACCTCGAGCTGGTCGTAGCCGCAGCTCGACGGTTCGCGGTCGGGGCGCCAGCGCTTGAACTTGGCGGTGTGCCGCAGGCGCATGCCCTCCATCTGGTCGTAGTCGAACTCGACCACCAGCTCGGGGCGCACGGGCACCCACTCCCCCGTCTTCTCCGGGGTGGCCCAGCGGTTGGGCTCGCCCTGGACGGAGTCGGCGGTGCGCATGGGCTCGAGGAGCTGCAGGTACTCCTCCCGCTTGGCGGCGGTGAAGGCGCCGATGCCGCCGATCGGCAGCAGCTGCCCGCCCTGGTAGAGGCCCAGCAGCACCGAGCCGACGGCGTTCGGCTGCGACTTGTGCGGGCGGTAGCCGATGACCACGGCCTCGCCCGTGCGGGCGTGCTTGACCTTGATCATCTCGCGCTTGCCGGGCAGGTAGTGGCCGTCGATCCGCTTGGAGATCACCCCGTCGAGGCCCGCGCCCTCGAACCGCTCGAACCAGTCGGCGGCGGCTTCGGCGTCGGTGGTGACGCGGCTGATCTTGCAGGTCCCGGTGCCGGCGTACGCGGAGACGAGCACCTGGCGGCGGGCGCTGAAGGGCTTGCCGGTGAGGTCGACGTCGGCCATCGCGATCGCGTCGAAGCCGATGAAGATCGCCGGGGTCTCCTCCGAGAGCTTCGTGATGCGCGACTCGGCGGGGTGGATCCGCGCGGAGAGCGACTCCCAGTCGAGCCGCTTGCGGCCCTCGCGGTGCACGGCGACGGCGATCTCCCCGTCGAGCACGCAGCGCTCGGGGAGCTCCTCCCGTGCGGCGGCGACGACCTCGGGGAAGTAGCGGCCGAGGTCCTTGCCGCTGCGCGAGCCGATGAACACCTCGTCGCCGTCGCGGAAGATCAGGGCGCGGAAGCCGTCCCACTTGGGCTCGTGGGAGTAGCCCTCGCCGGGCACCGCCTTCGCGGCCTTGGCGAGCATCGGATCGAGCGGCGGGTTCACGGGGAGGTCCACGCCTCGATCCTAGGCGCGAGCACCGACGAAACGCCCGAAAGCGGGACCCCGCACCCGCGGGGTCCCGCTGCGAGGATCCGTCAGCCCATGCTCTTCTGGCCGTCGATGGCCTCGCGGATGATGTCGGCGTGACCCGAGTGGTGCGCGGTCTCGGCGGCGACGTGCAGGAACACGCGGCGCACGGTCCAGAACACCCCGGCGGGCTGCCAGGGCGCCTCGGGCAGCTCGTACGAGGCGTCGAGGTCGAGGGTGCGCACCAGCTCGTCGGTGCGGGCGGCCGCGGCGTCGAAATCGGCGAGGATGCCCGCGAGGGTCTCGCCCTCGGCGATCCGGAACTTGTCCGCCCACTGCGCGAGCACCTCGGGGCTGGGGTTCTCCCAGTCGACGTCCGCATAAGCGTTGTCGGGCTTGGCCTCCGCGAAATCGGCCCAGCTCTTCTCCACCTCTGCGCAATGCTTGATCAGTCCGCCCACGGTCAGCTCGCTGACGGTGCTGCGGGTGTTGGCCTGCTCGTCGGTGAGGCCCTCCGCCGTGTGGCGGAGGAACTGCCGGCGATCGGCGAGAAGGCTGAGGATGTCGGCGCGTTCGCCGGTGGCGGTCTGCTGTGTCTCGGTCATGAGATAAGACTATTGAGCCAAGTGCCAGTTTCTGTCCTCAATTGAAGGAATTCTGAAAGACATGGCGAACACGAGCTCCCGAACCCTGCGGCTGCTGTCCCTCCTGCAGACCCACCGCTACTGGCCGGGCTCCGAGCTGGCGGACCGGCTCGAGGTGTCGGTGCGCACCCTGCGGCGCGACATCGAGCGCCTGCGCGACCTCGGCTACCCCGTCTCCGCGTCCCGCGGCGTCGACGGTGGCTACCAGCTCGCCGCCGGCGCCGCGCTGCCGCCGCTGGTCCTCGACGACGAGGAGGCGGTGGCGATCGCCGTCGGGCTGCAGACCGCCGCGCAGGGCGGGATCGCCGGCATCGCCGAGACCTCGGTGCGCGCGCTGGGCAAGGTGGCCGCGGTGATGCCGCCGCGGCTGCGCAAACGCGTCGAGGCGCTGGGCGCCGTGACCCAGCCCGCCGTCCTCACCGGCGGGCCCGCCGTCGATCCGCGGATCCTCACCGGGCTCGCGGAAGCGTGCCGCGCGGAGGAGCGGATCGAGTTCGGCTACACCGCCGCCGACGGTGCGCGCACCGACCGTCTCGCCGAGCCGATGCGGCTCGTGCCGCTCGGGCGCCGCTGGTACCTCGTGGCCTACGACCTGTACCGCCACGACTGGCGCAGCTTCCGGCTCGACCGGATCAGCGGACCGTCGAGCACGGGCGTCCGCTTCCGGCCGCGCGAGCTCCCCGCCGAGGACGCCGCCGCCTACGTCCGCGCGTCCGTCGGCCAACGCACGCCCGCGCACCGGATCGAATTCCACGTGGCCGCGCCCGTCGAGCACGTGCGGCCGCTCATCGGCCGGTACGCGCGCCTCGAGGAGGTGCCCGACGGCACCGTCGTGCGGATGGAGGCCGACACGCTGGACTGGCCCGCGATGGCGATCGCCGTGCTCGACGCGGAGGTCACCGTCGTCGAGCCGGCGGAACTGACGGCGCACCTCGCGCGCTGGGCCGGGAACCTCGCGCGCGTGCGCTCGTAAGCTGGGGCGGTGACAGCTGGACGGTACGCGCCGAGCCCGTCGGGCGACCTGCACGTGGGCAACCTGCGCACGGCCCTGCTCGCCTGGCTCTTCGCCCGCTCGACGGGGCGGGACTTCCTGATGCGCGTCGAGGACCTGGACTCCGGGCGCACGGCAGACGGTGCCGAGGCGCGCCAGCTCGCCGACCTCGCCGCGCTGGGCCTGGACTGGGACGGCGACGTGGTGCGCCAGTCGTCGCGGACGGAGCTCTACGCGGCCGCGCTGGAGCGGCTCGACGTCTACGAGTGCTACTGCACCCGCCGGGAGATCCTCGCCGCCCCGTCGGCGCCGCACGCCCCGGAAGGCGCGTACCCGGGCACGTGCCGCGATCTCACCGAGGCCGAGCGGGACGTGCGGCGGCGGGAGCGGCCCGCGGCGGTGCGCCTGCGCGCGACCGTCGACCGGTTCACGGTGACCGACGTGCTGCACGGCGAGTTCACCGGCGCCGTCGACGATGTCGTGCTCCGCCGGGGCGAAGGGACGTACGCCTACAACCTCGCCGTCGTGGTCGACGACGCCGCGCAGGGCATCGACCAGGTGGTGCGCGGCGATGATCTGCTCTCCTCCGCGCCGCGGCAGGCCTACCTGACGAGCCTGCTGGGCGGTACGCCGCCGACTTACGCCCACGTGCCGATGGTGCTGGGGCCCACCGGCGTCCGGCTCGCCAAGCGCGACGGTGTCGTCACCCTCGCCGAGCGCGGCGGGCCGTCGGTCGTGCTGCCGGAGCTCGCTGCGAGCCTGGGGCTGCAGGGCCGCACGCCGCAGGAGATGCTCGACGGCTTCGACCCCGCGCGGCTACCGCGCGAGCCCTGGACGCTACCGCTCTGACGCGTGCCGCCCCGCGGGTGCCTGCCCCAGGCGGGGCCGCTCGCAGATCCGCGAGCCGTGCGCGCCGGGGACGCCGGCGCCGTGCCGAACGAGGTTGCCCGCCGCGACGCCGGAGGCGAACTCCCGCAGCCATCCCGGGGATCGGTTCGTCGTCGTCGGGGCCGCCCGGGTGCCGCCGAAGACCTTCCTCATCTGCTGAATCCTCATGTCCGAAACGCTATCCGGGGTGCGCCGCGCCGCCCAGGTCTGCGGTGCCGGAATTCCTCAAGATCCGGCCACGGGCCGGGCGGAGCTGCGGCCCACCTCGCTGCCGCGGAAGCGCTCGCGGTAGGCCGTCGGCGCGAGTCCGGTCTGCCGCTTGAAGTGGTAGCGCAGCGTCTCCTCGGCGTCGAAGCCCGCCCGGCCGGTGATCACGGTGACGGAATCGTTGGTGGTCTCCAGCAGCCGCATGGCCCGGTAGACCCGTTGCCTCATCAGCCATTCCAGCGGAGCGATGCCGGTGTACTGCCGGAACCGGCGGTGCAGGGTGCGGCGGGAGACGCCCGCGCGGGCCGCCATGTCGTCGAGGCCCTTGACGCCGCCGATGCCGTGCGCGAGGCCCTGGAGGAAGTCGGCGAAGCGCTTGTCCATGTCGGGCCGCAGGGTGTCGATGTTCACGAACTGCGACTGGTCGCCGTCGCGGTGCGGCGCGACCACCAGGCGGCGGGCGACCTCGTTCGCGGTGGCGGCGCCGTGGTCGGTGCGGATGAGGTGCAGGCACAGGTCGAGCCCCGCCGCGGAGCCCGCGCCGGTGAGCACCGGGCCGTCCTGGATGTACAGCTCCGACGGCGTGACGTGCACCCGCGGGAAGCGGTACTGCAGCAGCCCCGCGTGCCGCCAGTGCGTCGTGGCCCGCCGGCCGTCGAGCAGGCCCGCCGCGGCGAGCGCGAAGGCGCCGGTGCAGATGGAGACGATCCGCGCGCCGTTCGCCGCCGCCGCGCGCAGCGGCTCGTGCCACTCCGGGTTCGAATCGGTCCGCGGGTCCGAGACCGCCGTGATGATGACGGTGTCGGCGCCCGCGATCTCGTCGAGGCCGTACGCCGGCCGCAGCACGGCGCCGCCGAGCGTCCGTACCCCGTCGGCCGGGCCGCAGCCGCGCACGTCGTACCCGAGCGACGGGAGGTCGTTCCACTCGAAGCTCAGCGCCTCGAGCACGGTGCCGTACTCGAGCATCGTCATCCCGTCGCAGACGGGCAGCGCCACCACGTGGGACATGTCCGAATCCTACGGGGCGGCGGGCCCCCGCGGCCTAGTCGGACTTGGCGAGGTGCTGCTGGGTGCCCTTGTAGTAGCGACCCAGGAACTCCTCCTTGAAGTCCCAGTACGTGCCGTCGAGCATCGACTGCCGGATCTTCGCGACCAGGGAGACGATGAACTGCTCGTTGTGGATGGTGGCCAGCGTGGCCGCGAGGCCCTCCTTCGCCTTGAACAGGTGATGGATGTACGCGCGGGTGTACTGCGAGGTGTAGTTCTGCGTCTCCGGGTCCAGCGGGCGGAAGTCCGTCTTGAACCGCGAATTGGTCACGTTGTAGCGGCCGTCGAGCGAGTAGATCGCGCCGTTGCGGGCCACCCGCGACGGCGAGACGCAGTCGAAGGTGTCGATGCCCTGCTCGACCGCGGCGAAGATGTCGTCCGGCTCGGAGATGCCCAGCAGGTGCTTCGGCCGGTCCTCCTCGAGCTCCTGGTTCACCCAGCGCACGATGGTCGACAGGTTCGCCTTCTCCAGCGCGCCGCCGATGCCGTAGCCGCCGAAGCCGAGTCCGCCGGAGAGCCGGTCCTCCTCGCTCAGCGCGCGCAGGTCACGGGCCGCCTTGCGGCGCAGGTCCTCGTACTGCGCGCCCTGCACGACGCCCCACAACGAGATCGCGTCCCGCCGCTGCGCGGTGAGCCAGTTGTGCTCGGAGAGGCAGCGCCGCGCCCATAGGCGGGTGCGCTCCAGCGACTCCACCTGGTACGCGCGGCTGTTGTGCAGGGTGGTCAGCTCGTCGAAGGCGAAGATGACGTCGGCGCCCAGCTGATGCTGGATCTGCATCGACACCTCGGGCGTGAACCGGTGCTCGGTGCCGTCGAGGTGACTCAGGAAGGTCACGCCGTCGTCGTCGACGCGGGAGAGCCGGTCCTTGCCCTCGGCGATCGCGTCGTCACCCTGCAGCTCCTCGCCGCCGGTCATGTCGATGACCTTCTTGAACCCGGAGCCGAGCGACATCACCTGGAAGCCACCGGAATCGGTGAAGGTGGGGCCGTCCCAGTTCATGAACGCACCGAGGCCGCCGGCCTGCTCCACGATCTCCGGGCCGGGCTGCAGGTACAGGTGGTAGGCGTTCGCCAGCACCGCCTGCGCGCCCAGCTCCGAGACCGCCTCGGGCAGCACCGTCTTCACCGTGGCCTTGGTGCCGACGGGGATGAAGGCGGGGGTGAGCATCTCGCCGTGCGGCGTGAGCAGCCGGCCGGCGCGGCCGAGCGGACCGTCGGGGCCCTCGAGGCGCCCCTCGATCTCGAACCGCGTGGGGTCGCTGATGTGCTCGCTCTGCAGCCGCGTGCGGCTCGTCATCGAGCGGTAGTCGGAGCGCAGCGCGCTGAGCTCCGCCGCGATCGCCTTGTTCTGCTCGCGCAGCTGGGCGATCTCGTCGCGGGTGCGATCGCGCGCGACGATCGGGCCGGTCGCGGTCTGGTCCGGGCGCGGGACGCCGGGCCGTGCGACCGGGTACTCGCCGGTGTCCGGCGCGACCGTATCCGGTGCCGCGGTGGCCACCTGTTCCGTGTCGGCGTACACGGGCGCCTGCTCCGTGACGTGCTCGTCGTCCTTGCCGAGGGGCACCAGCGGCACGGGCACCGTCGGTGCGGCCGTGGGGAGCTCGGCGCCGTTGGCCGTGCCGTTGGCGTGGCCGTTCACGCCGGCCTGCGCGACCCGCGCCTTGCCGCGGGCGTGCACGTCGGTCGCGCCGGCGGCGACGAGCTGCTCGGTCGGGACCGGGATCTCGGCCGTGGTCTGCGCGGGGATCGCGGCGGTGTCGGCGTTCGCGTCGCCGCGGCCGAGCTGGGCGACGAGCGCCTCGCCCTCGATATCGACGTTGGGCAGGATCTTGTCGAGCCACTTCGGCAGCCACCAGGCCCACTTGCCGAGGAGCATCATCACCGACGGGATGATCACCAGGCGCACCACGAAGGCGTCCAGCAGCACGGCGGCGGCGAGGCCGAAGCCGATCTCCTTGATGAAGACCTGCTCGTTGAGGATGAACGAGGCGAAGACCGAGATCATGATGATCGCCGCGGCGGTCACCACGCGGGCGCCGTACTGCACGCCCGTCACCACGGACTGCGTGGCGTCGCCGGTGTGCACGAACTCCTCGCGCATCCGGGAGACGAGGAAGACCTGGTAGTCCATCGCGAGGCCGAAGACGATGCCGATCATGAAGATCGGCAGGAACGAGACCAGCGGCTGCGTGTTGTCGATGAGGCCGAGGGCACCGTCGGTGAAGATCGCGGAGGTCACGCCGAACGTCGCGACCACGGACAGCAGGAAGCCCAGCGCGGCCGTGAGCGGCACGAGGATCGAGCGGAAGGCGACGAGCAGCAGCAGGAACGCCAGCCCGACGACGATCGCCAGGTACTTGGGCAGCGCGTTCTTGTTGAGCTCCTCCGAGATGTCCATCTCGATGGCGGTGCTGCCCGCGACGCCGAGGTCCACGCCGAGCCGCGCCTTCGTACCGGCGTCGCCGTTGACCATGGTGCGGAGCTTGGTCACCAGGGTCTTGGTGTCGTCGTCGTTGGGGCCGGACTTGGGCGTCACGATGATCGTCGCGGCCTTGTTGTCCGCCGCGAGCTGCGCGATCTGCGCGTTCGCGATGAGCGGCGCGATGTTGGGGTTGCTGTTCAGCTGGTCGACGATCTGCTTGTAGGCGCCGAGCCGCTGGTTGGGCTGGGCCCCGGCACCGTCGACGGCGACGAGGAGGGTGCCGTTGGCGCCCTTGCCCCAGGCGTCGGAGATGAGGTCGTAGGCCTGGCGCTCCGACGTGCTCTTCTCGCTCATGCCCGAGCCGGGCAGGGCGGTCTTCATGTCCTTCATCGGGATGGCGAGGATGCCGAGGACGGCGACGCCCGCGACGAGGGTGACGACGGGGACCTTCTTGACCAGGTTGGCCCAGCGCAGGCCGTTGGCGACGCGGCCCTCGCCCTGGTCGGTGTCCTGCGGGTGCAGGCCCTTGACGCGGCCGGCGAAGACCTTGGAGCCGAACAGGCCGAGCAGGGCCGGGAGCAGGGTCAGCGCGACGATGACGGCGATGAACACGCCCCACGCGGCGGCGACGCCCATCTGGCCGAGGAAGTCCATGCCGATGAAGGCGAGCGCGGCGAGGGCGATGATCACCGTCAGGCCGGCGAAGATCACGGCCGTGCCGGCGGTGCCCACCGCGATGCCCGCGGCCTCCGCCCGCTGCTCCTTGGTGGTGGCGCCGAGGCGCCGCAGTTCGTGCCGGTATCGGGACACGATGAAGAGCGCGTAGTCGATGGTGACGGCCAGGCCGATCATCGACGTCAGGACCGTCGGGAAGGTGCCGAGCTCGACGAAGTGGGAGGCGATCATGACGCCGCCGATGGCCACCGGCACCGCGATGATCGCGTTGAGCAGCGGCAGGCCCCACGCGACGAGCGAGGCGAAGGTGATGATCAGGACGATCGCGGCGACGATCATGCCGATGATCTCGCTGGTCATGCCCATGTCCTCGGCGCCGCGGGCGGCGGAACCGTCGGCCTCGACCTGCAGCGTGCCGTTCGAGGCGGCCTCGCCGGCCTCGCGGGCCTTCTTGATGTCCTCGGAGAGGGTGTCCGGCAGCTCCGTGACCTTGCCGATGAAGTTGACGGTGATCTTGGCGGTCTTGCCGTCGGGGCTCACCGACGAGGTGGCCGCCGCGTCGGCGTCCTTCTGCGCCTGCGTCTTGGTCGACGCGATGTCCTTGCCCTGCGCCGTCATCGTCTCGAGCTTCGAGCGCTGGTCCGGGGTGAGGGCGTTCGTGTCCAACTTGCCCGTCGGGTTGTGCAGCAGCTCGGGGTCCTGCACCACGGAGACCTTCCGGCCGTCCTCGTCCTTGGTGAGGTTCTTGATGTCGGCGATGGTGCGGTCGATGCCCGCCGCGGCCGCCGGATCGGTGAGCTTGCCGTCCTTGGTGTGGAAGACGATGGTCGCCGAGGCGGTGGTGAACGGGTCGCCGCCGTTGTCGCCGAAGTTCGCGGAGACGATGTCCGTCGCCTTCGCCGAGGGCAGGCCCGGCAACGAGAAGTTGTCGACCGTGGGCTTGCTGAGCAGCGCGCCGCCCGCAAGCATGCCGACGAAGATCAGCAGCCAGGCCGCGATGACTTTGAAACGATTGAGGTAGGCGAACCTCCCCAGCCGGTACAGGAACAGTGCCATGCGAGTCACTCCGAGTCGTCGAGGCGCGACGGGCTGCGCGATGCGGGTCGTGTTCGAGTGTACCGATCGTTGCCGCCCGCAATAATGTCGCTGACCGGCACTTTTGTGAGGCTCATCACCGAAACGCGGGTAGCGTGCAGGGCATGACCGCATTTCAGCACTTCGCAACGCCTGTCACAGCCGTCGCAACTGCAACAGTGTGCGGCCTGCTCCTCGCGGGCTGCGGCAGTTCGTCCGACCCCGCACCCGCGCCGTCGGGCGCACCGTCGGCCACGGCGACGGTGGCCGAGACCCGCGCCGAGATGTGCGGGCAGACCCGCGGCCCCGACGGGGCCCTGTACGTCCACGCGCTCGGCACCGTGAAGGTGGACTGCGCCGAGGCGATGCGCGTCGCGAACGCCTTCGGCCCGCAGATCGCGATGGCGAAGCCCGTCACCGTGGACGGCTGGAACTGCACCTTCCCGCAGACCCCCGGGATGCTCGCGCGCTGCGACAGCGGCGACAAGGCGATCGGCTTCTTCAGCTCCCACTGACGGCCGCGAGCGCGGCGGCCTCGTCCTCGGGCAGGTCGATCGCGAAGGTCGCGGCGAGGATCGCCCGACGGTCCGCCGCCGCGTACGGCACGGACTCCTTGAACCCGTCGGGGCGGGTGGTGATCACCGCGTCGCGCGTGAGCACGTGCCGCTCGCCGGGCCGGTTGACCACCGCCATGAGCCGCCCGCGGAAGGGCGAGTGCGGCGAGGTCGCGACGTAGAAGTTGGTCATCCGCAGGTCCGACCACGTGCGGTCGGTGAGCGCGAACCGGTACTGCGGCCGCCACTGGGCCGAGCTCGGGTCGAGGAAGTCGAGCTGCCACTCCTCGCCGAAGCCGACGGTCGACGCAGTGAGCCGGTAGCGCCAGCCGTCGGCGTCCTGATCGAGGCCGCTCTCCAGCCGCAGCGGCGCGAGCGGGACGGCACCGAAGCCGACCTCGGCGAGGTGCGGCGCACCGTCAACCTCGACGAGCAGGAGGGCGTGCGTGCTCGCCGACGGGCGGCCGTCGACCAGCACGCGGCCCGACGCGGCGCCGAACCGGAAGCCCGTCCGCTGCAGGACCGCGGCCAGGAGCGGGACGTGGCCCGTGCAGCCGTAACCGCGGCGGCCGTCGATCATGCGGCGCTGCAGCGCGCCGACGGTGAGGTCGCCCGGGATGCCTCGGACGGCGTCGAAGTTCTCCCACGGCAAGGTGGTCGCGTGCGCCCGGACCAGCGCGGACAGGCCGTCGAGGTCGGGCGCGGGCGGGGCGCTGAGACCGATGCGCTCCAGGTACCGCGGCAGGTCGAGAGCGGGCGCGCCCCAGGCACCGTCGTCGTTCATCGTTTCCCCCTCGAAGGATCCCGCGACCATCGTGCCTCACCCGTGCGGACTACGCAGGTCCACCCGCGCGGGTGATCCGCCGCCGCGGGCTCCGTCCCTAGCGTTCCCCGTATGAAGAAACTGCTGGTGGGCGCCCTGCTGGTGCTCGTCTTCCTCGCCTACTCCCTTCCTCCCTACCTGACGGGCGGCAGCCGCGTCCCGCTCGACGACCAGCCGAACTGGTACTACGGGCTGCTGGTCGGGCACATCCTGCTCGGGTCCGTGGCCATGCTCGCCGGGCTGGTGCAGCTGGGGCGTCGCTGGTTCGCGAAGTACCACTGGATCGCCGGCCGGATCTACGTCGCGTGCGCGCTGCCCGTCGGGCTCGCGGCCATCGCGATCGGCACCGTGACGCCCTTCGGGCCGGTGAACGCCGCGTCCAACGTCACGCTGGGCTCGCTGATGCTGCTGTTCACGGCGCTCGGCGTCCGCGCGATCGTGGGCGGCGACGTGGCCTCCCACCGGCGCTGGATGCTGCGCAGCGCGGCGCTCATGTACTCGGTGATCATCAACCGGATCCTGGGGCCGATCTCGTTCCTCGTGCTCGACGCCGCGGGCGTGCCGGAGTCCTTCATGGACTCGTGGGGGCCGGCGATCGTGGCCTGGCCGAGCTGGCTGATCGCGATCGGCTTCTGCGAGTGGTGGCTGCGGCGCACCCCGCCGAAGCGGCGCCGTGTGGCGGGCACGCCGGCCCGGAACGGAGAAGACCCTCTCCGACCGGGGTCGGAGAGGGTCTCTCTCGGCGGTGGCGGAGGGATTTGAACCCTCGGTACGGGGTTACCGCACACAGCATTTCGAGTGCTGCACCTTCGGCCGCTCGGACACGCCACCGTCGGAGTACTTTACCGGAAGTCACCCCGGGAGATAAATCGGCTGGTCAGGACCGGTGCGGCTGGAAGAACCGGTGCAGCAGCGCCGCGCACTCCGCCTCCCGGACCCCGCCGCGCACCGTCACCCGATGGGTGACGCGGGGGTCGCGGACCACGTCCCACACGGAACCGACGGCCCCGGTCTTGGGCTCGAAGGCGCCGAAGACGAGGTGGCCGATGCGGGCCGAGACCAGCGCGCCGGCGCACATGGCGCAGGGCTCCAGGGTGACGGCCAGGGTGCAGCCCTCGAGCCGCCAGCCGTCGCCGAACCGCGTGGCGGCCTCGCGGATCGCGAGGATCTCCGCGTGGGCGGTCGGGTCGCCCAGCGCCTCCCGGCGGTTCCCCGCCAGCGCGAGCACGGCACCGTCGGGCGCGATGACGGCGGCGCCGACGGGGACGTCGTCGGGCCCCGCGAGGCCCGCGGCCTCCAGGGCGGCGCCCATGGCCGCGCGTTCGGCGTCGAGCAGTGCCACTAGCCCAGCGAGTCGAGGATCGCGCCCAGCTCTGCGTCGAACTGGAGCCGCTCGGCGATCACCTGGAGCTGCTCGTCGGGATAGAGGTCCGGGTCGGCCAGCAGCACGCTGAGCTCCTGCTCGCCCAGGCCGAGGTCGCCGAGGATGCCGAGATCGCCCTCGGGCCAGGGGTCGGTGTCCTCGATCTCCTCGGGGTCGATGTCCGGCACGTCGACGTTGAGCCGGTCGAGCGCCTGCACGGCCAGCTCGTCGAAGACGGCGGCCGTCGCGTCGGAGAGCAGGATCCGCGAGTCCGACGGCCCGGGGCGCACGATGACGAAGTACTCGTCGTCCACGTTGAGCAGGCCGATCACGGCGCCGGTCGCGCGCAGCGCCTTGAGCTCCTGTTCGGCCTTGGCGATGCTGCCCAACGCGCCGGGGTCGAGCAGGTGCACCGTCCAGGCGGTCTCCCCGCGGATCACGGCCACGGCGTAGCCGTCGGTGTCGTCGTAACGCTCCGGTGAGGTCTCTGCGGCCATGCAGAGAACCGTATCCGTAAACGCGCGTCCGCGACACGTCTCATACGGCTTCCTCACGCCGCTGTGGAACGCTAGCGGGGTGTCCACACCTCATTCCGGCGTCCCCGTGTGCGTCCTCGGCCTCGGCCTGATCGGCGGATCCATCCTCCGCGCCCTCGGCCGCGCGGGACGCCCCGCCTACGGCT
Organism: Tsukamurella sp. USMM236; assembly: GCF_037148755.1. NCBI lineage: Bacteria > Bacillati > Actinomycetota > Actinomycetes > Mycobacteriales > Tsukamurellaceae > Tsukamurella > Tsukamurella sp. USMM236. The sequence continues at coordinate 35,453 of NZ_JBBCSS010000003.1, read as the reverse complement.
GGAACCGCTCCGCCGCCGCCGTCGACGATGCCGGGGCCGCGGGCTTCGACGCCTCGTCGGACCTCGCGGCGACGCTCCGTCGCGCGGACGAGGGCGGGCACGTGGTCGTGGTCGCGGTGCCCGTCCCCGCGCTCGACGGGGTGCTCGCGGCCGTCGCCGAGCACGCCCCGAACGCCTGGCTGACCGACGCGGTGAGCGTCAAGGGCGACGTCGCGCGCCGGGTCGCCGACGCCGGCCTGACGGGGCGGTACGCGGGCGGTCACCCGATGGCCGGGACCGCCTTCTCCGGTTGGGAGGCCACCGACGCCGCGCTGTTCGACGGCGCGACCTGGGTGGTCACCGCCGACGACGAGACCCCGGCGGAGGCCTGGCGGCTCGCCGCCTCCGTGGGCCTGGACTGCGGCGCGGTGATCGTGCCCGCGGGCTCCACCGAGCACGACGCGGCCGTCGCGCGGATCTCGCACTCGGTGCACGTGGTGGCCGAGGCCGTCGCGATCACGGCGGAGCTCGACCCGGCCGCCAAGCAACTGGCCCTGTCGCTGGCCGCGAGCAGCTTCCGCGACGTCACGCGGGTGGCGGGCACGGCCCCGTCGCTGGTGAACGCGATGTGCGAGGCGAACGCGGAGGCCCTGCTGGACGCGCTGGACGACACCATCGCCGAGCTCATCGCCGCCCGCGCCGAGCTGGCCGAGCAGGGCACCGTCGGCGACATCACCGAGCGCGGCTACGCGGCGCGCAGGCGGTACGAGAACGCCCGCCGCACCCCCTTCACCCCCGTGCTCGACGGGGCGGGGTGGCAGCGGGCGCTGCGCGAGGCCGGTCACGCCGGGGGCGTGATCACGGCGCTCGACTGACTACTCGACTTATTCGACGCGGCTCGACAAGCCCGGGTAGTCGACGATGAAGCCGTCGGCGTCGACGGACACCTTCGAGCTGCTGATCGGGGAGATCACCGTGATGCCGTCGGCGGCACCGTCATAGTTGATGACCGTCTCCTTGACCGCGAGCGTCGGCAGGTCGACGTACACGACCGGCACGTCGATCTCCTCCGGGTGGCTCTGCAGGTCGAACCGGCGGATGGTGAGGGCGTTGAAGAACGCGGACTTGAGCACGTCGACGCTGAGCGCGCCGGAGAAGAAGCCGCGCTCCGAGCCCTGCGCGCCCTGGACCAGCCAGTGGTTCTCGCCGTCGCGCGCGATCGTCACCTGCGCCTCGCCGGCCTCGGTGAGGGCGTGCACGGAGAGCCGCTTGGTGACGCCCTCGTCGTCGGTGACCAGGTCGTACGAGGCGTTGAAGGCGGGGCCGTCGGCCGACGGGGCCGCGATGATCCGGCCGTAGGCCTTGATCCGGTCGCCCGTGAGCTGCACACGCACCGACTCCAGGAGGTTCCCGTCCTCGGAACGCCAGGTGAGGATCCTGGGCCAGCTCGCGCCGGTGATCACGGTGGCCACTGCGTCTGCGGATGTAGGGGTACTCACGCCCCTACGGTAACCCCTCGCATCCGGCGCGAACGAACCCCTGTGGCCGCCACTCGGTCAGCGCTCTCGCTGTGCCGGCGCTCACAGGGGTCCGCCCGTCACGCGCGCACGTCGGGCCCGCTCAGAGCGCCGCGACGGCCTCCAGCTCGACCACCTGATCGTCGTAGCGCAGGCGGCTGACGCCGATGATCGACACGGGCGGCAGGTCGACGAAGACCTCGGCCAGCGTCTCGGAGGCGACCTGCAGGTCCACCTGCAGGTGCTCGGCGACGAACACGGTCAGTCGCGCGACGTCGGACAGCTGCGCGCCGCGCTCGCCCAGGATCACCCGGAGGTTCGCCACGGCCGCGCGGACCTGGCCCTGCACGTCGCCGGGGGCGACGGTGGTGCCGCCCTGGTCGAGCGGCGCCACACCGGCGACGTGGAGCGTGGCGCCCGCGGGCACCGTCGCGCTGTAGGCGTGCTCGACCGCGGTGGTCAGCTGGTCCGAGCCGTGGAGCTGCACCCCACCCATGATCAGGCGGCGTTCTTCTGGACGGCCGCGCCGACGCGCGGGAGCGCCGCGACGACGTTCTCCTTGGCCTTGCCGCGCAGGCTCGAGTAGGCCTTGCGCAGCGCGGGCTGGCTGGTGGACTCCGCCTTCTTGTCGGTCACCGCGAGCAGCGCGTCGCCGACGGCGTCGCCGCGGGCGGCGAGGTACTGGCCGAAGTCGCCGGGGCCCTGGGCCTGGAAGTCGGTCCAGAACGGGTCGAGTGCGGCGGCGAAGTCGGGGAGCAACTTGGTCAGCGCCGACTCGATGACGTTCGGCGAGACCTTCTTGACCGCGGCGTACGCGGTCTTGATGACGGTGCCCGACAGCCCGCTCTTGTCGCCCACCTCGGATTCGACGACCGACGCGAAGTCGGCGACGACGGCCGGCTGGCGCGCGGGGTCGAGGAGCGTGGTGGTCAGCGACATGGGGGTACCTCCGAGTCTTCGCGGTCGATTGCGATGACGAGCTTATCGGGCCTTCCGGCGGCGTGCGGAGTGCTGAATCCACGCTGAGCCGGACCCGCCGGGAATGCAACCGTTCTGCATCGGATCTGCAACAACAGCCACCGCGGTTTGTGAGGTACGTCACCCGTGATCTAAGTTGACGATTGAAGGAAGGGGTTGCAATGGTGACCAGCCGATCCGGTAGAGCGAACGCACGACTGTCCGGTGTGCGCTTCCCGCTCTGGGACCGCAGCCCCGTGCTGCCGTCCCCGTCGGGCGGCGAGCACCACTCGCGCGTCGACCACACGCTCCCCCTCGGCGATCCCACCGGCGGCGCCGACGCCCTCGCCTGGCGCGAGGCCGTCGACGGCCGGCTCACCTACCCCCGGGTCCACATCGACCGCAACGTCGACATCCGCATGTCCGACGGTGTCGTCCTGCGCGCGACCGTCGTCCGGCCCGCGGAGCTCGACGGGGTGGCCGTCGAGCGCCCGTACCCCGCGATCCTCAACCTCAACCCGTACAACCGGATGATCGTCGACGCGATCGACGAGACCACGCACGCCGCGTTCGTCGGGCCGGCGCTGACCAACGCCTCGAAGGCGCTCACGGGCGGCACCGTCGACTTCTCCGGCGGCCTGCTGCAGGGCTTCGGCATCAACCGCCGCCTGGTGCGCAGCGGCTACGTGCAGGTGATCGTCGACGTCCGCGGCACCGGCACGTCGCACGGCGTGTGGCAGATCCTCGGCCCGCGCGAGCAGCAGGACTCCGTCGAGGTGCTGCGCTGGGCGCGCGGGCAGGACTGGTGCGACGGGAAGCTCGGGATGGGCGGCTGGTCGTACTCCGCGATCAACTCGCTGCAGGCCGCCGGGCACGCGCCGGAGGGCCTGGGCGCGGTCTTCGCGATCGAGGGCAGCGAGGACATCGTCCGCGACATCTACATCACAGGCGGCCTCCCGTCGGTGTTCATCCCGCTGTGGCTCGGCGCTGTGAACGCGCTCAAGTGGCTCTACAACCCCCGCACGCTGCTCCGCGACACCGTGAACGGCAACGTCTTCCGCTGGCTGCACAGCCGCATCGTCTCGCCCGCCACGGAGATCCCGTCGGTGGTGACCGGCGTACTCACCGGCCGCGACCCCCGCGTCAACGACAACCCGTACTTCACCGAGCGGAACGCGAAGATCGAGGGCATCACCGCCCCGACCTTCCTGTTCGGCGGCTGGCACGACCTCTTCGGCCGCAGCACGCCCCGCACCTTCGACCGCCTGAACCTGCCGGCGGGGCGCAAGCAGATGGTGATCACCGACGGCTTCCACGTCGACATGGGCGCCGGCTTCGGCGGCACCCAGGCGCCGCCGCGCATCGACGTCCTCGAGCGGGCCTGGTACGACCGCTGGCTCAAGGGCATCGACAACGGCGTCGACCGCTACGGCCCCGTCACCCTGCAGCAGCAGGGCGGCGGCTGGACCGCCGGCGAGTCCTTCCCGCGCCCCGGCGCCCGCACCCGGCGGCTCTACGCGACCCCGGCACCGTCGGGCACGGCGGAGCACGCGAAGTACGACGGTGGCCTCGCGACCTTCCCGGCGCGCCGGCACGCGTCCGCGTCCACGCGGATCGACCTGCGCGGCCTGGCCTCGCCCGACCTGACGCAGGTACTCGCGGGCCTGACCAAGGCCGTCCCCGCGCTGGGGCACGCCGGCGTCCAGGAGCGCGGCGCGATCTGTTTCACCTCCCCGCCGGCCGCGGTGCCGGTGCAGATCAGCGGCGCGATCAACGTGCACCTGGTGACGCAGTGCGAGGGCGAGGAGGCGATCTGGACCGTCACCGTCAACGACGTGGCGCCCGACGGCACGTCGACGGTGCTCTCGGGCGGCGCCGTCATGGCCTCGAACCGCGCCCTGGATCCGGCGCGCAGCACCTACGACCTCGACGGCGAGCTGCTCGGCGCCTTCCACCCGCTCACCTGGTCGGCGAAGCAGAAGGTCGTGCCGGGCGAGACGATCGAGATCGACGTCGACGTGGTGCCCACCGACGCCCTGCTCGAGGAGGGCCACCGCCTGCGGGTGGACGTCTACGCCGGCAGCGTGCCGCGCTACCTGGCGACGGTCCCCGATCTGGTGAAGACGCGGTTCGGCAAGCAGACCGTGCTGCTCAGCCCCGAGCAGCCGTCCTACGTGAGCCTGCAGATCGTGGGCGATCCGGGCTGGTGACGGCCTCTTCCGGGCTATCGTCGGAAGCACGATGGTGACCGGTTCCCGAGCCGTCGCGTCCGCGGGTGCGGCCGCGCGGCTGCACAGCATGTTCGTCGACGGTGCGGTCGACGAGTCCGCGCTGCGCGCGTCCCAGCTGCGGCACCTCATCGCCGAGAGCTGGCAGCGCAGCCGCGACCTGGGCGTGAACCCGGACGGGGAGGCACCGTCGGGCGACGGTGCGCTCGACGCGCTGCGCGCCCGCAACCCGCTGTCGGGCGTGATGCCTGTGATCCGCAGGCTGCTCGTCGACGATTCCGCCGGCGCGATGGTGGCCGTGGGCGACCGGGACGGGACGCTGCTGTGGGTGGAGGGCGACGGTGCCGCCGTCCGCCGGGCCGCCGCGATGAACTTCATCCCGGGCGCGAACTGGAGCGAGACCGCGGCCGGCACGAACGCGCCCGGCACGGCGCTGGCGCTGGACACCGAGGTGCAGATCGCCGGGTCGGAGCACTTCGCCCGGCGGGCCCACCGGTGGAACTGCACCGCCGTGCCCGTGCACGATCCGGTGACCCGCGCGCCGATCGGCGTGCTCGACGTGACCGGCGGCCCCGAGGTCGCGACGCCGCAGGCCCTGGCCCTGGTGCGGGCCGCGGCGCTGGCCGTCGAGGGGCAGCTGGCGATCCTCCGGCTGGCCCCGCCCGCCCCCGCGGCGGGCCCGCGGCTGCGACTGCTGGGCGGCCGCCCCGTGCTGGAGCGGGACGGCCGCGAGGTGCCGCTCACGGGACGGCACGCCGACATCCTCGCCCTGCTCGCACGGCACCCCGAAGGTCTCACCGCCGACCACCTGGCCCTGCTGCTCGACGAGCGCGACCTCGACGTGGTGACGGTCCGCGCGGAGGTCTCGCGGCTGCGCAAGACCGTCGGCGCCGACCTGCTGGGCTCGCGTCCCTACCGGCTGCTGGGCGCCCTGGCCTCCGACGCCGACGACGCCGCGCGCGCCATCCGCGCGGGCCGTGTCGCGGACGCCCTCGCCGTCTACCGCGGGCCCCTGCTCCCCAACTCCGCGGCACCCGGCGTCGCGCGGCTGCGCACCGAGCTGGCGGAGAGCCTCCGCTCGGCCGTGCTGGCGAGCCGGGACCTGGGCCTGCTCCGACGGTGGCTCGACCTCCCCGACGCGCGCGACGACGAGCACGGCTGGCGCGTCCTGCGCGCGCACGGCGATGCGCGGGCGCGCGCCGAGGCCGACGGCCGCATCGCGGCGATCGCCATCGACCTGGCCTGACCTGGGCGGATCGACGTTGCAACCGACTGCAACGTTGTTGCAACGGTCACTGCGTAGGGTGGAATGTGACTGACATCACGCCACTCTTCTGGAGGTCCTCCATGACCGTTTACGCACGCCCCGGGGCAGCCGGCTCGCTCATGAGCTACCAGTCCCGCTACGACAACTGGATCGGCGGCGAGTGGGTCGCGCCCGTCAAGGGGCAGTACTTCGAGAACGTCACCCCCGTCACCGGCCAGGGCTTCTGCGAGGTCGCGCGATCGACCGCCGAGGACATCGAGCTGGCGCTCGACGCCGCGCACGCCGCCGCCCCCGCCTGGGGCAAGACCGCGCCGGCCGTCCGCGCGGGGATCCTGCTCAAGATCGCCGACCGCATGGAGGCCAATCTCGAGTCGATCGCGCTCGCCGAGTCGTGGGACAACGGCAAGCCGATCCGCGAGACCCTCAACGCCGACATCCCCCTCGCGATCGACCACTTCCGGTACTTCGCGTCGTGCCTGCGCTCCCAGGAGGGCGGGATCTCGGAGATCGACGAGAACACCGTCGCGTACCACTTCCACGAGCCGCTCGGCGTGGTCGGCCAGATCATCCCGTGGAACTTCCCGATCCTCATGGCCGTGTGGAAGCTGGCGCCCGCGCTGGCCGCCGGCAACGCGATCGTGCTGAAGCCGGCCGAGCAGACGCCGGTGTCGGTGCTGTACCTGTGGTCGCTCATCGGCGACCTGCTGCCCGCGGGCGTGGTGAACATCGTCAACGGCTTCGGCCTGGAGGCCGGCAAGCCGCTGGCCTCGTCGAAGCGGATCCGCAAGATCGCCTTCACCGGCGAGACCACCACGGGCAAGCTGATCGCGGGCTACGCCGCCGACAACCTCATTCCCGTGACCCTGGAGCTGGGCGGCAAGAGCCCGAACGTCTTCTTCAAGGACGTCATGGCCGCGAACGACGACTACCAGGACAAGGCCCTCGAGGGCTTCACGATGTTCGCGCTGAACCAGGGCGAGGTGTGCACGTGCCCGTCGCGCGCGCTGCTGGAGAAGCCGATCTTCGATGAGTTCCTCGAGCTCGGCTCCATCCGCACCAAGTCGATCATCCAGGGCGACCCGCTGGACACCGACACCATGATCGGCGCGCAGGCGTCGAAGGAGCAGCACGAGAAGATCCTGTCGTACATCGAGATCGGCAAGAACGAGGGCGCGACGCTGGTGACGGGCGGCGAGGCGGCCGACCTGGGCGGCGATCTCTCCGGCGGCTACTACATCCAGCCGACCATCTTCTCCGGCACCAACGACATGCGGATCTTCCAGGAGGAGATCTTCGGCCCGGTGCTCGCGGTGACGTCCTTCGACGGCTACGACAACGCGATGGAGATCGCCAACGACACCCGCTACGGCCTCGGCGCCGGCGTGTGGTCACGCAACGGTGACGTCGCCTACCGCGCGGGCCGCGACATCCAGGCCGGCCGCGTCTGGACGAACACCTACCACCAGTACCCCGCGCACGCGGCGTTCGGCGGCTACAAGGACTCGGGCATCGGCCGTGAGAACCACAAGATGATGCTCGATCACTACCAGCAGACCAAGAACCTGCTGGTCTCGTACGCACCGGGCGCGCAGGGATTCTTCTGATCCCCTGCCCGGGCTACGCCTGAGGGTGTCAGCGGCGCCGTCTCCCATCCGGGGGCGGCGCCGCTCGCATGTCCGGGTGCTCTCGTCCGAAGGTGCGTTACCTCGCCTCGGCAGTCGCGTCGTCGACCGCCACCGAGTCCGTCGGGTGCCGCTTCGCCCGGTACATCACCGCGTCCGCCCGCCCGGACAGTTCCTCGAGCCGGTCCGACCACGTCTCCGCCGGGACGACGACGATTCCCATGCTGCCGCGGATCCCGGCGCCGTCGGGGTCCGGTCGTGGCGCCATCAGCGAGCACAACCGGTCCACGAGCAGCTCCCCTTGAGCATGTCCATCGCGGATCGCGAAAATTCCGAACTCGTCACCGCCCCAGCGCGCGGCGTGGCTATCCGGAAGGTTCGCGCGCAGCCGCGCTGCGACGGCCACGAGCAGCTCGTCGCCGCCGACGTGACCGTGCGTGTCGTTGAACGACTTGAACCCGTCGAGGTCGACGGCCGCCATGACCAGCACTGCACCGGTTCCCGGCCGGGTAGCCACGGCACGCCGCATCGCGAGCCGCATCCCGCGACGGTTCAGCAGCTTCGTCAGCGGATCGATGGACGATTCGTTGGCGAGCGTGACGAACCCTCGGCGACCGACCTCAATGGCGAACTGCGCCGCGACGGGCACCCCCACGACCGTCGCGATCACTGGAGACAACACGATGAAGAGCGCCGCCGGCGCGATGCCGTCGTGGACCACCGCGACCACCACCAGCGACACGATCAGCGCCAGCGAGTAGGCGCAGTGCAGCAGCAGGATCCGCCACCCCAGGAAGAAGGCCGCGAACAGCCCCATCATGGCGAGGTGGAGGGTCCCCGTGATCCGCACGTACGGGCCGCTCATCACGACGGCCGCAACGGTGAAGCACACGTCCGAGAGCACGAGGAACCAGAGCGCTTCAGTCGCCGTCGGCCACGGACCGAACCACCACCGCACCCCCAGCAACGCCCCTCCGATCGCGGCGGCGAAGTAGGACATCGACTTGAGCGCGGTATCGGGTCCGAAGGGCACCTTGTCGGCGACCAGGGCGAGAGGCAGAAAGGACACCCCCAACGCCCCGAAGATCTTCCGCAGCGTCGCCTGCGCACGCGCGGCCCGGAGCGCCTCGCTGATCCTCCGATACTCGCTGCGACCGGCGATACGCCACGCCCGTGCGTTGAGCAAAGCCCGCACCATGATCGCGGATACTACCTGCACACCACGCTGGTCAGGCCGATCCCGGAACACCGTCCGCCCGCCGGCTCTCCCCCCCGACGGTGCCGCCTCACACCGTCCGGTAGGTGGCCCCGACCGCCTCGTAGGTCCGTGGCGCCCGCAGGTCGGCGGTCAGGAGAGTCATTCCGTGGTGCGCCGCGGTTGCGCCCACCAGCGCGTCGCACGTCGCGCCGCCACCGATCCCACGCGCTCCTAGGGCCGCCACCACTCGCCTGTGCTCACTGGCGGGAAGATCGATCAACGGTGCGTCGACACCCGCGATGAGCGCGGCGGCCTGCTCCGGCGAGAGCCGATTCTCGGGGAGCCTGGTGAGCACGCTGAAGGTCTCCATCAGCACGTGCGCGGGCACCGCGAACTCCTGCTGCGCCAACGCGAAAGCGCACCTGGTGTGCGCATGGTGCCAGGACAGCAACGACGGAAGCAGAACGCTGGTGTCGCACGCTAGCGAGGCCACTGCCGGACCTCTTCGAGGGTCCGACGGACCATCTCGTCGGTCAGTGGCGGAACCGGCTCCCGCGGTACGGCCTTCGGAAACGGGTGGCCCGGCACGATGTCGATCTCAAAAGGTGCCACTTCGATCTCGATGCGCCCGTCTGCGAACGTCACGTCGACCGCCCTCCCCGCGCTCAACCCCATCGCGTCCCGGAACGCCTTCGGCACCACGATCCGGCCCGCTCCGTCGATGGTAGTTCTCATACCATTTTCCTACCATCTGTTCTGCCATATGTCAATGCGGTCGCACAATCACCCACGTAGCCTGGGCGGATGCCCAATTCTCCGCTCGTCCCGGACCGCGTCCTCCATGTGTGGCCCGACGTCGACCGGCCCCCGCTGGTCGGTGTCGACCAACTGCACCCGCTGAGCGGTGAGGACCTCGGCCTCTCGGGCGCACTCGCCGGCCGCGTCGACGCCTGGCAGGCGCTGTTGGAGACCGACCACCTGGGCGGCCGCGAAGGCTGGCGCACGGCGACAGCCGAAGCGGACTACGCGCGTGAGGCTCACGCGATCCTCGACGGCCTGGTCGCCGAGCTACCCGGCGTCGTCATCAAGTACAGCCTCTGGCCGATCGCCGAGCGCGGCTACGCCGGCGGCTGGGCGACGGGGTGGTCACCGTCGGGTGAGACGCCGCTCCCCGCAGGCACCGACGTGCGACAGTTCGACGAGGCGCCCGAGCGGTGGGTCCGGCTGATGAGCGACTACGGCAGCACCGCCCTTTGGGCCACCTACGGGAACATCGGGCCCGAGCACCTGAACCTGCCCGCGGAACTCGCCGCCGAACTCCAAGCCTGGCAAGACCTCTGGGAGCGCGAGCTGGACTGGGAGACGGGCTGGAGCTCGGACGCCGCGGCGCAGCGCTACCGGGACGAGGGCCTGCGACTGCTTCCCCTCGTCGCCGCGGACCTGCCCGGGCACGTCATCGAGCTGATCGCGGGCGGCGACCGGGTCTACGCGGGCGCGTGGGTCGACGGCTGGCTGCCCACCCTCCCGGAGGGGTACTACACCGCGTACCGGGACTGACTCAGTCCACCGGGATGGTGGTGGTGCCGAGCAGATCCCCGAGTTGCCACGGATCGAGGCCGTTGGCGGCGTTCATGTCGCACCGCACGCGGCCGTAGCCCTCGGGCAGTCCGCCGCCGTAACCGCTGCCGTCGGTGTACTGGTGGATCGCGAAGCGCCGCCCCAGCTCCGGCGCCCGGGCGAAGTCGGGCAGCGCGCCGTAGGAGGGCACCACGAAGGGCATGTCGGGCAGCGTCGGCCAGATGCTGATGTCGTTGGGGTTGAGGTAGCCGATGCACCGGGTGGGCCGCGGGTCCGCGCCGCCGCCGCGCCAGTCCGAGGCGCCCCAGGTGAAGCCGTTGAAGGCCTCCGAGTGGTCGCCGACGATCTGCCCGCCCCAGGACTCCGCGTCTGCCATCGTCACCACGTCGGGCCGGTCCTCGCCCTGCATCTCTTTGTGCACGGCGAGGGTCTCCTCCCAGTTGGGGCGGACCACGGCGTAGACGATCGCGCCGACCAGCCGGCCGTCGTCGAGCATGCGCCGCACCGTGTCCCAGTTGGCGGCGAACCTGCGGTCGCGGTAGGTGCCGTCGTTGGAGCGGATCGCCACCCATCGGTAGGGGTACTTCTCGGGCAGCTCCGGCTGCCATTCGGAGACGTCCGCGTACAGGGTGTCGCGCTGCAGCCGCGCCGCGCGCGCCCGCCTCAGTCGCTTCCGCATGGCCTCACGCTACCCGTACCACCCCCGGTCATGAGGCGTGCTTTACCCGGTCTTGGGTTGCGCGAACGACTTTCGCGCGGGCAATCTGGACTGATGCCCACTCTCGACCGGCTCGGCCGGTACTACCTGGCCGCCGCCGTCGCGCTCGTCGGCGCCGTCGTCGCCCTCGGCCTGCTCGTCGGGTGGCGGCCCGTCACCGAGGCCGACGGCGAGGTGCTGGAGGAGATGATCGAGCACCGCGACTCTGCCACCACGTCGGTGATGACCCTCATCACCGACGTCTTCTCGCCGGGCGGCACCATCGCACTCGGCGTGCTCGTCGCCGCGCTCCTGGCGTGGCGACGGTCCGCCGGCTCCGCTGTCTTCGTGCTCGGCAGCACCGCCGTCGCCTCCGCGGCGACCCTCGCGCTGAAGTACGCCTTCGCCCGCCAACGCCCGCCGCTCGTCGACCATCTCGCGAACGAGACGGACTACGGCTTCCCGTCGGGCCACGTCACGGGCACGACGGCCCTGCTCCTGGCCACGACGGTGGCCGTCACCGCCGGCTGGACCGCCCGCCGGCGGCTGCTCGCACTCCTCGCCCCCGCGGTGGTGATCGGCGCCGTCGCGGCGAGCCGCCTGTACCTGGGCGTGCACTGGTTCTCCGACACCGCGGCCGGGTTCGCGATCGGCCTCGCGGGCGTCGCCGTCGGGCTCGCGCTGCTCCCGCCCGCATCGTGGCCGCGCTGGGACCGCCGGCTGGCCGACACCGTCAGGCGCGGTCGCGCTCCGCGAACACGTCCCGCGCGACCAGCGTCGCGTTGATCGCGCGCGGGAAGCCCGTGTACACGGCGGCATGCAGGAGGACCTCGTTGATCTCCTCGCGGGTGATGCCCACGTTGAGCGAGGTGTTCACGTGCACCCGCAGCTGGTTCTCGGTCCCGCCGAGCGCGGTGAGAATGCCCAGCGTCACCAGCTGACGGTCGCGCGGGTTCAGGCCGGGCCGGGCGTAGACGTCGCCGAATCCCCACGCCGCGATGTGGTGCGCGAGCGCGGGGTTCACCTCCGCCAGCCCGTCGATCACCGTCCGGGCCGCGGACCCGTCGATGCCCTCCAGCACCTCCACGCCGGCCTCCCGGCGGGCGATCGACGCCTCGCTATCGATGTCGTACTGCTCGGGCACGGTCCCACCTCCGTCGACGACATGTCATTCGCATGTCTCACGATCGACGGTATCCCCGCGCCTCCGGTCACGCTCGTTCAGGCCTGCGGGACGGGGCAGGCGGCACCGTCGGCGCCGGCGATCCGGACCCGCGACACGAAGCGCTTGCCCGTGGAGCCCTCGAGCGAGAAGCCGGCGGCGCGGCCCGGCTCGAGGTCCAGGACGAGCACGCTGTTCTCCCAGACCCGCGCCTCGCCGTCGGACACCCAGACCGGCACGTCGCGCCCGTCCCCGAGTTCGACGGTGCCGAGCCGCACGTTGGCATCGCCCACGCGGAACTCGTCGACGGCGAACACCATGGGCGCCGAGCCGTCGCAGCAGCCGCCGCTCTGGTGGATCAGCAGCGGGCCGCTGCCGTCCCACAGCTCGCCCAGCATCGCCCGCGCCGCCTGCGTCGATTCCACCCGCTCGTCCATGCCCGCTCCCGTCGTCGCCTTCGACGGTAACGCAGCCGGAACGCAGAAACGCCGGGTCAGATGAACTGACCCGGCGTCTGCCTGTGCGCCCGAAGGGATTCGAACCCCTGACCTTCTGATCCGTAGTCAGATGCTCTATCCACTGAGCTACGGGCGCATACCCATATTCAATTCTCGCCGGTCCGAAGACCGACGTGGCGGAGGCGAGAGGATTTGAACCTCCGGTCCGGTGTTGGCCGGACAACTCATTAGCAGTGAGTCCCATTCGGCCGCTCTGGCACGCCTCCAAATCGGACGCGATGCGCGAGCGATCCTTACGGGTCACGCGCAACCGCCGAGCAGCTACATTACACAACCTCTCCGCAACCCACAAAACCGCTGGTCATCTTCCGTTCACGTGCGGGCCGCGCGGTGCGCTCAGATCGGCTCGGGCGTGAGCACGTCCTCCCAGGTGAGGTCGATGCGCACGTCGGCGGTGCCGACCATGCGCCGCACGACGTCGGCCGTCAGGGCGCGGAGTCGCTCGCCACCGTCGAACAGCGTGTGGGACCGGCCGTCGGCACCCACCGCGACGAGATGGACGTGCACGGCGGCGAGCGCACCTCCACCGAGATCGAGCGCGACATCGGCGACGGCTGCGGACTCGGCGGCCGCGGTGTCGGAGAGCGCCGCCGTGATCGCCTTCGAGAGGGCCAGCTCGGTCACCGAGACCCCCCGCCGCACCGTCGGGATCGGGCGGGAGCGCCGGGGCAGCGCGGAGACCTGCTGGGCGACGGCCTCGCGCAGCCGGTCGATCGCGTCCGCACCCCAGCGCGGATCGACTTCGGGCGCCTCGGCATCGGGTGCGGACAGCCCGGCGAGCCGACGCGTCGCGTCGGCAATCCAATCGGTGGCCTGCGCCGGTTCGGCGTCGCCACTCTCCACTCGCCTGAAACTCATCGCTCCCCCAGTGTGACCACGTCCTGTCGGATTGCACAACGGTCCGGCCTCCGTGGGCCGCGTCGGATCGCTCATGGCCAGTACTCCCCCAGCGTCTCCGCGAGCCGCTGCCGCGTCCGCTGGAGGTGGCCGCGCACCGACCCCTCCGTGGTCCGCAGGACGCCCGCGATCTCGGCGATGGACAGCCCGTCGACCTCGCGGAGCCACCACGCCGCGCGGGCCGGGTACGGCAGGCGCCCCAGCTCCCGGGCGAGCGCGTCGAGGAAGTCCCTATCGGTCGCCTTCTCGACGGGGCCGGGCTCCCGCGCGACGGCCTCGTCGACGGCCTCCGAATCGACCACGGGCGCGCGGCGACGCAGCACGTCAGCGGTCTTGCGGGCCGCGATCGAGAACAGCCACGTCCGCAGGGTCGAGCGGAAGGCGAAGCTCGGGAGCGCCTTCCACGCGGCGATGAGGGATTCCTGCACGATGTCGTCGCAGTCGCTGCGTTCGGGCATCGTCCGCGCGACGAAGCGATGCAGGGCGGGCGCGTGCCGCTGCACGAGCACGTCGAAGGCCGCGGCGTCGCCGCGCTGGGCGCGCCTCGTCAGGGTCTCGTCGGACAGCGACGGCAGCAGCTCCGAGTCGAACAACCACCCTCCAAATGTGAGATGGGTCACAATCGCGTGCCGATCTCCGCGAGACGGCGACTCACCCAGTGTGCCGGAACGGATCCCGGTACATCAGTCGACACAAGGGAGACCGAACATGACCTCGACCACCACCAAGCCCGCCGCGACCGCCGACGAGTCGAAGGCCGCGAAGCCCGGGACCGCGGTCGCGACGCAGGTCGGGCGCGGCAGCACCAACATCGCCGACGTGGTCGTGTCCAAGATCGCCGGTATCGCGGCCCGCGAGGTCGACGGTGTCTACGATCTCGGCGGCCAGGCCGCCCGCGTGGTCGGCCGCATCCGCGAGACCCTCCCCGGCGCACCGGACCTCACGCAGGGCGTCACCGTCGAGGTCGGAGAGCGGCAGGCCGCGGTCGACGTGACGATCGTCGCCGAGTACGGCGTCGCGATCCACGACCTGGCCGCCGGCATCCGCAGCAACGTCATCGACGCCGTCGAGTCCATGACCGGTCTCGAAGTGACCGAGGTCAACGTGACCGTCCACGACGTCCACTTCGCCGACGACGACGATGTCGCCACCGGCGAGGCGTCGGCGGAGTCGCGGGTCCAGTGAGCTCCGCACGCGCCGCCCGGGTCGACGGGGTCGTCGCCGCCGTGACGGCGATCGACGGCGTCGTGGGCGTCCACGCGGGCGGGCCCGGCTCCCCCGCCACGTACCTCCCGGGCCGGACGGTGCGCGGCGTCCGGCTCGACGACGACGGAGGACAGGTCTCCGTCGTGCTCGAGTTCCGGCGCGATCTCGACCTCGTCGACCTCGCGGACCGCGTCCGCGCGGCCGCCTCCGACGCCGCGGGGGTCCCCGTGGACGTCGTCGTATCCGACATCGCGGTGTCCGACCAGGGCACCGCAGCACCGAAGGAGTTCACCGCATGACGCCAGGACACTTCACCGTGTGGGGAGGCGTGATCGGCCTGCTCGTGGCGATCGCCATCGTGGTCGGCGGCCTGGTCGGCTTCCTCCTCGCGATCGTCCTCGGCACGGCCGGGGCGGCCGTGGGCGCACACTTCGACGGGCTCATCGACCTCACCGCCCTGCGGCGCCGCGACCGGAGCTGACCATGACCACCGAATCGGAGACCCCGGATGCCCCGGGCATCCCCGACGACACCGGCGCCGGGCGTGCCGCCGACACCGCGGGTCGCGGCCGCACCGTCATCGACGACCGCGTGCGGCGCCGACTGGTCGAGCACGCCGCGCTCTCGGTGCCCGGCACCGAGCGGGTCCGCGGGCTCACGACGCGGCAGCTGCCCGCGGTGCGCTTCGCCGACCGCGCCCGCAGTGACGTCGACGTGCAGATCGCCGCGCAGTGGCCGCTCGACTCCGCCCGGCTGGTTCCCGCGGTCCGCTCCGCGGTCGACGACGAGCTCGCCCGCAGCCTGGGCACGGCCCCGAAGGAGGTGCACGTGCACATCACCCGGATCAGCGACGAGCGCACCGGGTCTCGCGCCGCACTCGCGCACCACGCCGCCGTCGCCGCGACGGACGACGCGCCCACAGCCCGGGACCTGCGCCGTCACGCGCCGCGCCGCACCGCCGGCGCCAGCATCGCGACGGTGCCCCTGCTGCTCGCCGTCCTCGCGCTCGGCGTGATCGCGGTCCGCGACGCCCTCGTCTCGCTCGGCTGGGTCGCCGGGAGCCGCTGGATCGACGCGGTGCCCCGCATCGCCGACGACGTCCGCTGGTCGTGGTGGGCCTGGCCCGCGACGGTCGGCGCCATCGTGCTCGGCCTGCTGCTGCTGATCGCCGCGCTGAAGCCGCGCCGGCGCAGTCACACCCCCGTCTCCGACGAACTCTGGTTCCACCGGCGGATCGACCCCGACCGCCGCAGCGCCGAGGAGGTGGCCCGATGAAGGGCTCGACCCGCTTCATCGACCGGATCGTCGCCGGCCTCGTCGGGCTGGTGCTGCTCGGCGGCGGCCTGTGGGCGCTCGGCGACCGGCTCGGTCAGCGGACCGCGGCCGACGCCGCCGACCGCGTCTCGGTCCCGACGATCGTGCGCCTGCCCGACCAGCCGTGGTGGCCCGCCGTCACCGGCGCGGCCGGCGCGGTCCTGGTGCTGGTGGCGCTGTGGCTGCTGGTCCGGCACCTGCGCAGCTCCGCCTCGCGCACCGCGCACGTCCCGGGCGACGGCACCGTCGACCTCGGGCGGGTGGCCGACGCCGTCGCCGCTGACCTGGGGCGCAGCCCCCTGATCCGGCGCGCCCGCCCGTCGACCGTGATCGAGAAGGGCCGGCCCGTCATCCGGGTGGCGGTCGCGATCTCCCCCGGCGCACCCGTCGACGAGCTCACCGCCCTGGCGGCCGCCGCCCGCCACGACGTGGCCGCCGCGACCGGGCCCGACGTCGCGTTCCAGGTCCTCGTGAACGACCGGCGCGGCGACAGAAGACTGGGGGAACTCCCCCGAGATGAAGATCCAACGACCATCGAGAGGACGTGACCATGGGCATCGCAGACGACGCCAAGAACAAGGCTGAGGACCTCAAGGGGCGCGCCAAGGAGGCCGCGGGCGCGGCCACGGGCGACGACGATCTCAAGGCCGAGGGGCAGGCGGATCAGGGCCTCGCCGCAGCGAAGGAGAAGATCGCCGACGTCGCGGACAAGGTCAAGGAGGGCGTCGACGCCGTCAAGGACAAGCTCTCCGGAAACTGAAACCGCAGGTCCGTCGTGATCGCAATCGATAACCCTGCGCGGTTGTGCCGAACAGCGCACAATCAAAGCCTCGGGGATCCGCCTCGGGGGAACACATCGGGTGTATCGGAAGGATCACGCATGGGCATCGCAGACGACGCGAAGAACAAGGCCGAGGAGCTCAAGGGCCGCGCCCAGGAGGCCGCCGCGGCCGCCGGCGAGAAGGTCGACCAGGCCACCGCCGCCGCCAAGGAGAAGGCGGGCGAGTTCGGCGACAAGGTCAAGGGCGAGGCTGACTCCCTCAAGAACAAGCTCTCGGGCAACTGATCCGTTGCACCCACGGCCACCGGGGCCGGTCCGCGCGGACCGGCCTCGGTGGCCCCGGGGGCCGGGCCGTCGGTCTACCCTGGCCGAGTGGCCATTGAGAACTCCTCCCGTCCCGCGCCGCTGAGCATCCGCTCCGATCTCGACGCGCTCCCGGCGTACGTTCCGGGGAAGTCCGCGCCGGGCGCGATCAAGCTCGCCTCCAACGAGATCGTCGACGGTCCGCTGCCGTCCGTCGCCGCGGCCCTCGCCGGGGTGCTGCGCAGCGCCAACCGGTACCCCGACAACGGGGCGGTGGCCCTCAAGGCCGAGCTGGCGAAGCTCACCGGCGCCACGGAGGAGCAGCTGCACGCGGGCTGCGGCTCCGTCGCCCTCTGCCAGGACCTGGTCCAGGTCACCTGCCGCCCCGGCGACGAGGTGATCTTCGCGTGGCGCAGCTTCGAGGCCTACCCGATCGTGACCCGCGTCGTCGGCGCGACGCCGGTCCAGGTGCCCCTCACCACGGACCACGTGCACGACCTCGACGCCATGGCCGCCGCGATCACCGACCGCACGCGCCTGATCTTCGTCTGCAACCCGAACAACCCGACCGGCACGACGGTCTCCGAGGAGGCTCTCGAGGCGTTCCTGCAGAAGGTGCCGCCGCACGTGATCGTCGCCCTCGACGAGGCCTACTACGAGTACCACCGCGCCAACGAGCAGACCGGCGAGCGCATCGACGGCGCCGCCCTGATCGCCCGGCACCGCAACGTGATCGCCCTGCGCACCTTCTCCAAGGCCTACGGCCTCGCCGGCCTGCGGGTGGGCTACGCCATCGCCGATCCCGAGCTCATCGCCGCACTCACCAAGGTGCACCTGCCCTTCTCCGTCAGCGTGCCCGCGCAGGCCGCCGCCATCGCCTCGCTGCACGCGAACGACGAGCTGCTGGCCCGCACCGAGACCGTCGTCGCCGAGCGCGCCCGCGTCCGGGACGCGTTGCTGCAGGCCGGTTTCGAGGTCCCGCACACCCAGGCCAACTTCGTCTGGCTCCCGCTGGGCGCTGACTCGGTGCGGTTCACCACCGACGCCGCCGAGGCCGGCCTCCTGGTCCGGGGCTTCGACGGTGCCGGCGTCCGCGTCACCGTCACCGTGCCCGAGGAGAACGACGCCTTCCTCGCCTTCGCCACGAAGTGGCAGCGATGACCCTCGGCAAGTACGAGTTCGCCTTCACCGCACACGTTCCCGTCCGCTGGTCGGACATGGATGCGCTGGGCCACGTGAACCACGCGCGGATGGTCACGCTGCTGGAGGAGGCCCGCATCCAGTGGCTGCTCTCCGCCGGCGAGAAGTACGCGCCGCTGATCAAGAGCGCCTTCATCGCGGACGTCGCGATCAAGTACAAGGCGCAGCTGTACCACGAGGATTCGCCGGTGCAGGTGGGCATGTACATCGCGTCGAACCGCAGCGTCGACTTCACCATCGGCTACGAGGTCCGCGCGAAAGACGCCGCGCCGGAGTCGAAGCCGGCGATCCTCGCGACCACGCAGATGGCGGTCGTCGACATCGAGAAGCGCAGCCTGCGGCGTCTCACCGACGAGGAGAAGACCTACCTCGCGTCCTGGTCGCGCGGCTGAGCCGGCGCGGGCTTCCACGCCTTCGGCGCCTCCCCCGGAAGGGCCGAATCCGGTAGCGCCGCACCGGGCAGGGCGCGCCGCGTACCGTCGGGCAGCGCGGGCGGGAGGTCGCCCCGCGCGCCCATGATCTGCCCGGCGACGCGACGCGCACTCTGCGTGGAGATCTCGCGCTCGCCGGAGCGCTGCACCAGCTCGTGGATCTGCTGGTCGATCGACTCGATCGACAGGCGGCGCGGCCGTTTGGAATCGGCGACGTCCACGAGGTCACCCACGCGGGTGAGCGCAGTTACCCGATCGACGAGCTCCTCCCACACCGTGTCGAGCTCGCTCGACCGGGTGCCGTCGGCGAGGCCCGGCGCGTACCGCAGCTGGCCCCAGACGGACTTGAGCTGCACCACGTCGGCGGAGATCTGCACCAGGTCGGTCGGGAGGTCCAGTTGGCCGAGCTGTTCGTCGAACTCGCCGGAGCTCACCGACCGCGAGTAGCTGACCTTGTCGTAGACCAGGCCGGCGACGAAGAGCAGCACGTCGTACCGGTCCTCGAAGACGAGCAGGCCCTCGTCGGGCGCGCCGTGGCCGTCGACCCAGCCCGCGAGCTGCGGGGCGAGCCGCAGGGCCGGCCCGGCCACCCGCGCGACGGTCCGCGCCGCGACCGCGGCGGCCGACGGGGTGACCGGCAGCGGCGTCAGGCACAGTGCGTCGAACAGGGCGTCGCGCTCGTCGAGGTCGAGGTGCACCGCGTCCTTGCGGGCACGCCGCACGGCGCGGACGCCCGCGGCGAAGGAGATGCGGTTGAGGGTGAAGGCGTGCCGGAAGCCGGCGAGCTTGCGGCGGGCGTCGGCGCCGCGGACCGCGTCGGCGGCGGCCTTGGCCTGCTGCAACGGGTTCGGCGGGAGGCCGTCTGCCGAGGGCGGCGGCGCCTCGTGCTCGGCGATCCGGCTGAGCCGGCGCAGCTTGGCGTAGCCGCCGATGTCCGGGAAGGCGCGCTCGGTGTCGAACCGGTTGAGCACCACCTCGCGGGCCGCGGGCTGCAGGTGCCCCGCGGCGATGAGCAGTGCGGCCTCGTCGGAGAGCTCGCGCCGCGGCATGGGGATGGCGCGGGCGTCGCACCAGCGGCGCACCGGCGCCTCGATGTGCACTTCAGGCTCCTGCGCGGACATCCGTCACCCCCTTCTGCGTCGACGTGCGACCTTCATCATCCCCGAAGGGCAGGGCCGCGCGCAGCGCCCACGCGAGCACCACGCTCACGACGGAGGTCGCGAGGAAGGCCACGGCGATGTTCCCGGTGAACGGCCGCCAGCCGAAGACGTCGAGGAGCAGCACGTCCATGACGATGAGGTGCACCAGGAAGTACTCGTAGGAGATCCTGCCCAGCCACACCATCGGGCGGCTGCCGAGCAGCCGGTGGTACGGCGAGCGCGCACCCGGCGCCAGCCCGAGCGGGGCGATCAGCGCGGTCGCGATCAGCAGGTACAGCGCCGACTTCACGAGCGCCTCCACCTGGCTCGCCGGCACCATCGTCGGCGGGCCGCCGATCGCCGGCAGGGCGGAGACGACGAACGCCCCGAGGGCGACGGCGAGGCAGGCGGGCGTGGCCCACCGCGGCCACCGTCGGACCAGGGGGACCGCCACCGTCAGGGCCATCCCGCCGATGAACCACCACAGGTAGGCGGGCGGCCACATGCGCGCCGTGCGCTCGATGTCGGGCGCGATCATGATCCACACCGGGGTGATCGCGGCGACCGCGGCGAGGCCGGCCAGCATCCGCGCGGGCCGCCACCGGTAGCGGCACAGGACCGCGGTGAGCGCCCAGCCGATCAGCGGGAGCGCCAGGTAGAAGGCCACTTCCACGGCGAGGCTCCACGCCTGGGTGAGCCCGACCCGCAGGTGCCCGAAACCGTAGATCTGGGTGAAGGTGAGGTTGCGCAGGAGCCCGTCGATCCCGCCGCCCGACGGGTTCGGCTCGTGCCGGATCAGGCCCAGCGCGTAGACGACGACCACGACCGCCCAGTACGCCGGCACCACGCGCCGGAACCGGTGCCAGGCGTACCGTCGCAGGTCGGGCTGGTGGCCCGCACCCTCCTGCAGCAGCCGCACCCACGGCCGGAACAGCAGGAAGCCGGACAGTGCGAAGAAGATGGGGACGCCGATCTCGAACCGCGCCCAGAGGTGGCCGGCGAAGTCGTCGGTGTAGTGCCCCGTCGAGAAGGCGGCGTGCGTGAGGCACACCGTGGCCGCCGCGACGGCGCGCAGCCCGGTGAGCGGCGCTACCCGACTCTGCATCCCCTCATTTTGCCCGGTCCCGTCCGGGGTGCGTCCAGTGCCCGGGCTGCGTTCGCCCGGGCCCGACGGTGCGCCGCTCACGCCCCGGCTGCCTCCCGGAAGACGCGGCGGTAGCCGAGCGGCGTCATGCCGGTATCGCGCCGCAGGTGGGCCCGCAGGCTGGCGCCGGTACCCAGGCCGGAATCCCGGGCCACAGCGTCGACGGACAGCTCGCTGGTCTCCAGCAGCTCGCGGGCGCGGTCGAGACGGCGGCGCAGGATCCACGCGCCCGGCGTCTGCCCCGTCTCCTCGCGGAACCGCCGATTGAAGGTGCGCACCGACATTCCGGCGCGCCGCGCGAGCACCTCGACCGACAGGTTCTCGTGCAGGTTCCGGACGGCCCAGTCCCGCGGTTCGACGGTGCTGCCCGCCCCGCTGACCGGCACGGGGACGTCGATGAACTGCGCCTGCGTGCCCTCGCGGGCGGGCGGGACGACGCAGTGTCGCGCGACCTTGTTGGCGACGGCGGCGCCGTGGTCGCTGCGGATCAGGTGCAGGCACAGGTCGAGGCCGGCGGCGAGGCCGGCGGAGGTGAAGACGTCGCCGTCGTCGGTGAACAGGACGTGGTCGACGAGGCCGACGGCGGGGTAGAGCCTGCGGAGCTGGGCTCCGTACTTCCAGTGCGTGGTCACGCTCCGGCCGTCGAGCAGGCCCGCGGCGGCGAGCACGAAGGCGCCGGTGCAGATGGAGACGATGCGGGTGCCCGGGCGGATGGTGGCGAGGGCGGCGCGGATGTCGTCGGGGAGGGTGCCGTCGAACCGGGGGCCGTTGATCTTCGTGCCCGGCACGATCACCGTGTCGGCGAGGGCGAGGGCCTCGGGGCCCGCCTCGGGCGTGATCGTGTAGCCGCCCGTCGCGCGGACCGGATTCCGGTCGACGCCGCAGGTGATGACGCGGTAGAGGGGCCGGTCGGCCTCGTCGGTGGCCTCGGAGAAGCACAGCGGCGGGATCGCGGCGTCGAAGCCGACGATGGGTTCCAGCAGCAGGACGGCGACGGTGTGCATGGCATGATTCTTTCATATCTTGTCATTAATGCCACTGGTTCGCGGGCGCCGGATCCGGGAATCTAGTCCGGTGACTACACCGCTGAGGCGCCTGCGCGCGCCGCACTACGCCTGGATCGTGGCCGGCGTCGCCTTCGTGACGATGCTGGGTGCGGCCGGTTTCCGGTCCGTCCCCGGCGTGATGATGGACCCGCTGCACATGGAGTTCGGGTGGTCGCACGCGACGATCGGCGCGGCGATGTCGGTGAACATGGCGCTGTTCGGGCTCACCGCGCCGTTCTCCGCGGCGCTCATGGACAAGCTGGGCGTGCGCCCCGTAGTCATCGGCGCGCTGACGCTCGTCGCCGCCGGCACCGGGCTCGCGGTGTTCATGACCGACGCCTGGCAGCTGGTGCTGCTGTGGGGCGTGCTGGTGGGCCTGGGCACCGGCTCGTTGTCGACGGCCTTCGTCGCCACCATCGCGATGCGCTGGTTCGTCGCCCGACGGGGCCTGGTGACGGGCGTCCTCACCGCCGCCAGCGCCACCGGCCAGCTGATCTTCCTGCCCGTGGTCGCGGCGCTGTCCGAGGCGCACGGCTGGCGGACGGCCACGCTGGTGGTGACCGCCGTGGCGGTCGCGGTGATCCCCGTCGCCGGACTGTTCCTCCGGTCGTGGCCGGCGCAGTTGGGGCTCCCTCCCTTCGGCGCCGACGAGGTCGCACCCCCGCCGGAGCCGACGCGCGGTGCGGTGCGCGCGGCCTTCGCGGGGCTGGCGATGGGCGCACGGCGTCCCGCCTTCTGGCTGCTCGCCGCGAGTTTCGCCATCTGCGGCGCCACCACCAACGGCCTGCTGCAGACGCACTTCATCCCCGCCGCCGGCGACCACGGGATGCCCGCGACGACCGCCGCCTCACTGCTCGCGGTCATCGGCGTCTTCGACGTGGTCGGCACGATCGCGTCGGGCTGGCTCACGGACCGCGTCGACTCGCGGATCCTGCTGGTGGTCTACTACCTCGGCCGCGGACTCGCGCTCGCGCTGCTGCCCGCGCTGCTCTCCCCCGGCATCGCGCCCGGCCTGCTGGTCTTCATCCTGTTCTACGGCCTCGACTGGGTCGCGACGGTGCCGCCGACGATGGCGCTGGCCCGCGAGCACTTCGGCGAGTCGACGCCGGTGGTCTTCGGCTGGATCTTCGCCTCGCACCAGCTGGGCGCCGCGGTCGCGGCGTTCGGCGCCGGCTACATTCGCGACGCCTCGGGCGGCTACGACCCGGCCTTCTACACCGCGGGCGCGCTCTGCGTCGGCGCCGCCGCGATGTGCTGGGTGATCCCGCGCGCCCGCTCCCGCGCGGCCGAGCCGGAGCCCGTCGCCGTCTGATCTCCGGGTCGGGGCCGCGACGACGCGGCCCGCAACGACTCAGACCGCGGCGTCGGTGAACAGGCGCAGGCCCTCGGCCCGGACCTGCGCCGGATCCGCTGCCGGGACGACGCCCGCGAGCCGGACCCCGGCGACCACGCCCGCCGCCGCGGGCCCGCCCGCCTCGGGCCGGTCCTCCGGCCAGACCGTGGCCTCACGCACCTCGCGGTAGTCCACGGAGGCGGGGTCGATGTCGAGCTCGCCCGAACGCTCGCGCGCGTAGGTGCCGGTCTCCTCGAGCAGCACCTCGACGGTGCCGAGCATCGTCGGCGCCGGCCCGGCGTCGTGCCAGCCCAGGCTCACGATGAGGTCGGTGCGGTACGGGTCGGTCACGGAGAAGCCGAGCTGCGCGTACAGGTCGCCCACGCGGACCAGCCCCGTCTCGGGATCCCAGTCGAGCACCTCGGGCGCCGGATATCCGGGCCGCCGGCTGGGGTGCAGGGTGAGCGAACCGCGCACCGCGCCGCCGACGCGAGGTACCGCGCCGCAGCACTGGTACTCCCAGTTGGAGATGTGCACGTACAGCAGCGATACGTCCAGCGACAAAGGAGAATTCACGACTCTGCACCGGGCGTTCGGCGACCCGCAGGAGTGGTTCCGCGGGGTCCCGGCGTACCTCCGCGGCTATCGTAGCCACGCCGTCGTCGGACTGATGCGATTGCACTCGCCGTGGCGCTGAGATGCGCGCTCCAGCGGCGCGGGCCCGGCGTGTCGCCGGGGGTCGCGCCGCTCAGGCGCTCATCTCAGCGTCACGCGGATCGATGAGTAGCCGGACGAACAGTTCGGCGGGCGGATTCGCCGGATCGGGTCGGACGAACACCACACCGAAGAGCTGCCCGCCCATGTCGCTCATCGCGCTCGCCTGGAGCACCTCTCCACGGACCACGCCGATCATGTGCGCCAAGGAGCCGGTCTTGTCCAGCCGGTCGTCACCCAGGTCCACCTCGATCACGCTCCCCTCCTTCGGGAGCGCGGGCCCGAACAATTCCGTCGGGCCGGTGAGGTGCACCGTGCGACGGCCGCGTTCCTCGTCGGCGAGGCGCGCCTCGATCTCGTCCGGCGTCGGGACCCGCACTTCCGTGACCCGCAGCCCGACTACGACACCGATGGTCGCGGCACCGCCGCCCTCGAGCTGTTCCTCCGGCCAGCGCGTCGCTTCGTCGACGGCGGCAAACCCTCGCGACTCGGGATCCACCAGCAGCGTCCGATCGTCGCCGACAGGGAGGAACCGACCCGTCTCCTCGAGGACATGCTCGACGACGCCGGTCACAGCCGGACGTGCGTCGCGGTCGTGCCAACCGAGTCCGAGCCGCAGGTCCCCGACGGGCTCGTCGAGTCCGTACCCGAGCTGCGCGACGACGGCTCCGAGCTGCACCAGGCCACTGCGCTTGTCGAAGCCGGTGACCGGCGGGGCGAGGTAGCCGGGGATACCGCTCTCGTAGACGGTCAGGGTTCCGCTGAGCTCGGCACCGACGCGGGGCACCGTGCCGCAGCACTGGTACTCCCAGGTGTCGATGTGGACGTACACCAGCGGATCGTCAGAGGACGACGGAGTGTTCACAGAAGTCACCGGGCGATCGACGACCGCGGCGCGAAGGCCCCGGGGCCCGGTGTACCCGCGTTCAGATTAGCGAAGGCCGCACGCGGGATGCAAGATTCAGCAGAAGCCGCACTCGCCGTTGGCGGCGAGCTGGGTGAAGCAGTTGGGGCACAGTTTCGCCGGACGGGGCTCGGGCTTGGCAGGTGCGGCCTTAGCCGGCCGGGCCGACGGCGCCTTCGCCGCGCGCGGCGCCGCAGGCGTGCGGGCCTTGACGACGCGGCCGTTCGACGCGGCCTTCGCCGGCTTCACCTTCGCGACACGCGCCGCGGCGACCCGACGGGCCTCCTCCAGCTTGGGGGTGAGCTGCGGGGCCGCGCCGGCGGGCATCGTCGCCCCGAAGTGCAGGTAGCAGGCGAAACGCGCGGCGGCGGCGTGCTGGTCGAGGCTCTCGGGAACGGGCAGCCCGGCGGCGGCGACGGCGTAGGCGTAGCCCTCACCGACGGTCTGGTCGTGCGCGACCATCAGCGCGACGAGCGGCGGCTCCCCGGCGGCCTCGCAGCGGTCCGTCACGCGGCGCTGCAGCGCGGCGACCCACAGGCGCACGGGGGCGCGGGTAGCGATGCCGGCGTCGGCCTGCGCGCGGGCGGCGAGCTCGGCGAAGGAGATGAACGATCCGTACCGGCCGGCCAGCTCGACGAGGGCGGCATGCGCGGTGTCGGCCCAGAGGTCCAGCGCCTCGGAGAAGGGCACGGACAGTTCGTTGGCGGTGCGCCACGCTTCGAGGTCGGTCGGGTCTTCGGGGACTGCAGCACCGGCTTCGCTCACCGACTCATTTTACGGCGATCCATGGGGTGCAACGCAAACCGTCGACCTCGACGTGAACTCGGCCACACCCCCGCGCCCGCCGCGACCAAGGAGGCGCGGGGATTGTTGGAGGTTCGGACAAGTCATCCGCACGCGCGCGCCGATACCGTGGTCGGATGCCGAATGAAACCGCCACCGCCCCGCTGACCCCCGACGAGATCAGCGAGCGCACCGCGAGGGCCGTCGGCCACCACTACGTGTACGGCGACACCTACCTGGTGGGCCGCGAGAAGATTCGCGAGTACGCCCTCGCGTCTCAGTTCTCGGCCCCGGTGCACTTCGACGTCGAGGCGGCGCGCGCCGCCGGCTACTCCGACCTGGTCGCGCCGCCGATGCTCGTGAGCGTCGCGGGCATCGTCTCCAACCGCCCGCTCTTCGACGACTCCGTGATCGGGTACGGCGCCAGCCAGCTGATCCAGGCCGACGAGGCGATGACCTACCACCGACCCGTGGTCGCGGGTGACGAGTTGACCATCCATGTGTACGTCGACAAGCACCGCCGCGTCGGCGGGTACGACATGGTGACGCTCCGGAACGAGATGTACGCGCAGGACGGCGAACACCTGGTCACGCTCTCCACCACGCTCATCGGCGGCTCGCCCGACGGCGACGAGGCCGGGGACTTCAGCGAGGCCGCGAAGAGCGTGGTGATGCACGGCGTCGTCATCGCCTGACCGCGGCGACGCTGCCGGGCGGTCACAGCGCGAACTGCCGCACCACGTCGTAGCCGAGCTTGCAGATGAACGCCGAGACCACGACGAGGAAGACCACCTTGACGAAGCCGCTGCCCTTCGCGACGGCGGTCCGCGCGCCGAGGTAGCCGCCCGCGACGTTGGCGCACGCCATGGCGACGCCGAGCTTCCAGTAACCCGCGCCCTGGGGCAGGAAGACCACGAGCGAGGCGAGGTTGGTCGCGAAGTTGGCGACCTTCGCCTTCGCCGACGCCTCGAGGAAGGCGTAGCCCATGAGGCCGACCATCGCGAAGACCAGGAACGATCCGGTGCCCGGGCCGAGCGCACCGTCGTAGACGCCGATCGCGAACCCGGCCAGCCCTGCCGTCACGAGATGACGATGCCCGCGGTACCGCAGGTCGGTCTCGTCACCGAGGTCGGGCTGGCGCAGCGTGTAGACGAAGACCGCGATGAGCGCGGCCAGGATGATCGGGTTGAACGCCGACCGCGGGATGTGCGAGGCGATGAGCGAGCCCGCGATCGCGCCGGCGAACGCGGGTACCGCCAGCGCGACGGCGGTCCGCCAGTCCGGCCGCACGCGCCGCCAGTAGGTGATGCTGCTCGTCGTCGTGCCCGCGATCGAGGCCATCTTGTTCGTCGCGAGCAGATGGATCGGCGCGGCCGTCGGGAAGGCGATGAGCAGCGCGGGGAGTTGGATCAGCCCGCCCCCGCCCACGACGGAGTCCACCCAGCCCGCGGCGAGGGCCGCGAACAGGAGCAGGATCAGCGTCGTCGTGGTGATGTCGGGCACCGGTCGATCGTGCTGTAATGGCCTTGTGCACATCAACCCTTACGGCGAGGGCCCCGTTCTCCTCGCGGTCGACCTGGCAAACGCTCCGGCCGTCGACCTCGACGACCTGGTCCGACGGTGCGGTGCGCACGACATGCTCGTCGAGACCGTCGGCGCGGAGGACTTCGCCGGCTGTCGCGCCCTGATCGACGCGTGGCTCACCGTGGTGGACGCGGACGACGTCGCGACCCGCGTCGCGCGACTCAACGCGCTGCTCGCGGAGCACGCCTCCCACCCGCGCGTCACCGACCACGCCGGCACCGGCTGGCACATCCACTACCGCGAGTCCGGCGCGACGCTCACCGGCCAACTCGCCGTTCTGATCCTCACCGGGACGGCGCTGCACCTGACCACGCGCGGCATGAGCCGGCTGGGGCGGTGCGCCTCGTCGGACTGCGCAGCGGTGTTCGCGGACGTCTCCCGCAACGGCCGGCAGCGGTACTGCTCGCCGCGCTGCGGCAGCCGGGAGGCGGTGCGCCGCCACCGCGCGGCCTGACCCGGCGACGAATACTGTATTCCAAGTCACAGGATTTGATATTCCGAACGAGGGTTGTCGATACTTGCCCTCATGACCATCCCCACCGCCGGCCCGACGTGCCGGTTCTGCGGCGCCGCACCCGCCCTCGAGACGACGGTGCGCGGCCACCAGGGCTTCCTCATCGCGATGCGTTTCCTCAAGCAGAAGGGCCCGTTCTGCCGTACCTGCGGCATCGCGACGGTCCGGGACATGTCCGCGAAGAGCCTCTGGCAGGGCTGGCTGACGCTGGTCTCCGTCGTCGTCAACCCGCTCACCCTGCTGTGGAACCTGTCCGTGTGGGTGCGCCTGCGTCGCCTCCCCGAGCCGCAACCCGCCTCGGCGCCGCACCTGGATCCGGGCAAGCCGCTGTACCAGCGGCTCGCGATGCTGGGCCTGCTCATCCCGGTGGCGATGATCGGCACGATCGCCTACTTCGGCCAGCGCGACGTGGCGGGAGCAACGGTCGGCGACTGCGTCTCGATGTCGGGCACGGGGAGCAACGCCGATTCCGACAAGGTGGACTGCTCCGATGCGAGCGCCCGGTACCGGATCGTCGGCAAGCTGAAGAACACGACCGACGACACCGGCTGCGCGGAGTATCCGACCGCCACGGTGTCCTACACGATGAAGCGCAAGACCGGATCGATCGTCGTGTGCCTGGAGCCGCTCAAGGCCGAGTAGTCGACTCGTCCGCAAGCGGCCTGCGCGCCAGCCAGGCCGCGACAACCGCCCCGGAGATGTTGTGCCACAGCGAGAAGACCGCCGACGGCAGCGCCGCGAGGGGCGAGAAGTGGGCGGTGGCCAGCGTGGCTGCCAGGCCCGAGTTCTGCATGCCGACCTCGAACGCGAGGGCGCGGCGGGCGCGGTCGTCGAGGCGCCCCACCTTGCCGGCCAGGTAGCCCAGGCCCAGCCCGAAGCCGTTGTGCAGCACTACTGCGAGGAAGACGATGCCGCCCGCCGCGGCGAGCTTGCTCGCGCTGCCGGCCACAACGATCGCGACGATGAAGGCGATGACGAGCGCGGACGCCCACGGCAGCACGGGAAGCGCCCGCGCGACCAAGCTCTTCGCGAATCGCCGCGCCAGGACGCCGAGGATCACCGGCAGCAGAACGGTTTTGACGATGTCGAGCACCATGCCGCCGGCGTCGATGGGTAGGTAGGAGCCCGCGAGGAACAGCACCAGCAGCGGCGTCACGATCGGGGCGATGAGCGTGGAGACGCTCGCCACCGCGACCGACAGCGCGACGTCGCCCTTGGCCAGGAAGGCCATGACGTTCGACGCCGTGCCGGACGGCGCGCAGCCCACGAGGATCACGCCCACCGCCAGCTCGGGCTCGAGGTTCAGGCCGTGGGCGATGACCCAGCCCGCGCCCGGCATGATCACGTAGTGCGCGACGATGCCGAGCACGACCGCCCAGGGCCGCTTCGCCACGGAGGCCAGGTCGGGCGGGGTCAGGGTGAGGCCCATGCAGAACATGATCACGCCGAGCAGGTAGGGCACCGAGGGCGCGAGCGGCGTGAACGTGCTCGGCGTCAGGTAGCCCACGACGCCCGCCACCAGGACCAGGAGCGGGAAGACAGTGACCGCCGTCCGCGCGATCCGTGCCTCCGCCGCGAGGGCGGGGTTGTCGGGGGTTCCGGGCGGCGGGGACGCAGACATTCTTCGATAGTCTCACTTCAAGCGTCGAGCCCGGTCACGCGGCCCGACGGTGCCGCGGGGCCCGGTCTCAGACCACGGTCGGTCCGTCCGGAACCGCGCGCCCGATCGCGGCGACGGCGTCGCGAACGCGGGGATCGGCGACGATTCCCGCAGTGCTCCATGCGGCGTGCGTGGAGAGCGATCCGGCACCGTCGACCTCGAGGAAGACGACATCCTCGTCGCGGAGCAGTCGTGCGGCGGTCCCCGTGTCGCGGGTCGAGAGCGTGAAGGCCTGGCCGGCTGCCACGAGCTGCGCGACTCCGGCGAAGTTGGAGTCCGCGACGGTCGCGCGTCGATGCACTCCCGCAGCGCGGAGCGCCTCGTCCAGGCGCCCGTACAGCGCCGGCGCGGCTGTCATGTCGATCGACGCGAAGGCGAGGTCGGCGAGCTCCGACAACCGCACGGACGTCCGATCGCCGAGGGCGGTACCGCGGCCCACCACCGCGTAGCTGCGTCGCCGCTCGAGCAGGACGGAGTCGATGCCCGGCTCCTCGATCGGGCCGTGCGCGACCGCGAGTGCCAGGTCGCCGGCGCGCAGGCTCACGAGGAGCGGACCGGTGTGGGCCGGTGCGAGCGCGACCTCGACGCCGGGGCAGGCCTCGGCGACGGCGCCGAGCACGAGGTCCCGGGCCTCTGCCGAGACGTCGGGTGCGATACCGACGGTCATCCGGGCGGGGGCCGCCGACGCGGCGATCGCGTCGAACCGCGCCAGCACGTCCGCCGCGCGGGTCAGCAGGTCGGCGCCGTCCGGCGTGAGATCCACGCGATGGTGCGTCCGAACGAACAGCGTCGTACCCAGCTCGCGCTCCAGATCGCGGATCCGGCGACTCAGCGGCGACGCCGCCATGTGCAGGCGCTCGGCGGCGCGGGCGATCGTGCCCTCCTCCGCGACGGCCACGAAGTACCGCAGGTGCCGGATCTCCACCCCGACAGCGTAGGCATAACCGGACCGCCGCGGTCCGGCTCCGGCGTCGGAAACGGTCCTGGTCCGACGGTGCCCGACGGCCTACCGTCGGACG
Source organism: Tsukamurella sp. USMM236 (assembly GCF_037148755.1). Classification (NCBI taxonomy): domain Bacteria; kingdom Bacillati; phylum Actinomycetota; class Actinomycetes; order Mycobacteriales; family Tsukamurellaceae; genus Tsukamurella; species Tsukamurella sp. USMM236. The sequence goes on along the minus strand of NZ_JBBCSS010000003.1, from coordinate 4,758 downwards.
GGAACGACGTGAGAGACGGAGGCGGACATGGACCAGCGACCGGTGCGGATCGCGAACTTCTCGGGGTACCTCGGGGATCGCGCGACCGCGATCGACGAGGTGATGGCCGGCGACCCCGTGGACGTGCTGGTGGGCGACTACCTGGCCGAGATCACCCTCGCGGGGCTGGTCGCCGCGCACCGGGCGGATCCGAGCGCCGGCTACGTCCCCGTCTTCGTCGACCAGCTCCGTCCCCACCTCGGCGCCGTGGCCGAGCGCGGGCTCAAGGTCGTGACCAACGCGGGCGGCTTCAACCCCGCCGCGCTCGCCTCCGTCCTGCGCGAGGAGGCGCAGCGGGCCGGCGTCGAGCTGTCGGTCGCGCACGTCGAGGGCGACGCGGTCTTCGACCGCCTCGACGAGCTCGTCGCCGCCGGCCACCGGCTGGACAACCTGGACGACGGTGCGCCCATCGCCGGGTGGCGGGCCACGCCCGTGGCCGCGAACGCGTACCTCGGCGGCTGGGGCATCACCGCCGCGCTCGCGGCGGGCGCCGACATCGTGGTCTGCGGCCGGGTGACCGACGCTTCGCTGATCACGGGGCCCGCGGCGTGGTGGCACGGCTGGGGCCGTGAGGATTTCGACGCGCTCGCCGGCGCCGTGGTCGCGGGCCACGTCATCGAGTGCGGCCCGCAGGCGGTCGGCGGCAACTTCTCCGGCTTCACCGGCATCGGCGACCTGCGCCGCCCCGGCTTCCCCGTCGCCGAGATCGTCGCCGATGGCACCGCCGTCATCACGAAGCACGCCCGCGACGGCGGCACCGTCACCGTGGACACCGTCACCGCGCAGCTCGTCTACGAGATCCAGGGGCCGCAGTACCTCAACCCGGACGTCACCGTCGACCTGCAGCACGTCCGCCTCGACCAGGACGCCCCGGACCGGGTGCGCGTCTCCGGCGCCACGGGCGCCCCGCCACCTCCGACCACCAAGGTCGCCGCGTTCGGCGTGGTCGGCCACCGCGTGGTGGGCACCGTCTTCGCCACGGGCACCGAGGTTCCCGCGAAGGTCGAACTGCTGCGGTCCCAGCTGGACCTGGACCGGCCGGACGGCGTCACGGTCACGGTGACCCAGGTTGGCGTGCCGGCCGACGATCCCGAGACCCAATGGGAAGCCACCGTCGCGCTGCGCGTCCTGGCCACCGCGCCGGATGCCACAACCCTCGCCGACTACAACCTTGTTCGCCGTCTCGGCAGCCTCTACCTGCAGAGCTTCCCCGGCATCTTCCACGACGGCGCCTCCGTGCTGCAGGGCAGGCCCGTGCCGATCGTCGACTACTGGCCGGGCCTGCTGCCGACCGCGGCGCTCGCGCACCGCGCCGTCCTCGCCGACGGCACCGCACTCGAGATCGGGCCCCCGGAGCGGACGCAGTCACCGGCTCAACCCGTCCACCCGGAGCCCGATGCCGCCCCGGAATCGGTTCCGACGGTGTCGGTTCCACTCGGCGTCGTGGCCCACGCCCGCAGCGGCGACAAGGGCGGCAACAGCAACGTCGGCATCTGGGCAGCGGACGCCGCGGCCTGGCCCTGGCTGCGCCGCTTCCTCAGCACCGACGAGGTACGCCGACTCTTCCCGGACGCCAAGGGCCTGGACATCGTCCGGCACGAGTTCCCCGAACTCCGCGCGGTGCACTTCGTCTTCCGGGGCCTGCTCGGCACCGGGGGTTCCTCGAACGACCGGATCGACCAGGTGGGCAAGGCCGTCGGCGAGTATCTGCGCTCCCGCGTCGTCCCCGTACCCGAATCCGTTCTCTCCACCACCGCTACGGAGGCCCGACGATGACCGACCCTCTCGCCGAACGCATCCGGGCCACGGTCGCCGCCCCGGCCACCGACGACACCTACGACCTGAACGCCGCCCTCGACGAGGTGCTCGCCGGCCTCGGCATGTCGGCGGAGGACACCGGCGGCGCCATCCGGTTCCGCGGCGCGGACCCCGTGGTGCCCAGTACGTTGCGCATCGGCGGCGCCACCTCGATCGCCCTGGCCGCGAAGTCCGCGGCGGTCGCGAAGCTGTGGCGGCTGCGCGGCGGCGAGGGGCAGGACATCGACATCGACATCCGCCCGACGCCGCATCGCCTGTGCCCCTTCTACGACCGGCGCTGGGAGCTGGTGAACGGGTACCCGGCGGCATCGTCGGCCAATGCCACCAACGCCTTCGGCTTCCGCTTCTACCGCACACGCGACGAGCGGTGGGTGATGCCGCTCAACCCGTATCCGAAGATCAAGGTCGCGGCGCAGAACCTGCTCGGCGTCCCCGAGGACGAGGACGCGGTGGCCGCCGCGGTCGCGCGGTGGGACGGCCTCGAGCTCGAGGAGGCGGCCGCCCGGGCGGGTGTCGTGCTCCCGATGCTGCGCACCGCCGAGGAGTTCCTCGCGCACCAGCAGTACCTCGAGGGTGTGGCCGGAGCACCGCTGGTGGAGATCACGAAGATCGGTGACTCGGAACCGGAGCCACTGCCGCCGGGCGAGCAGCCGCTGTCCGGGATCCGTGCGCTCGGGATGGGGCACGTCATCGCCGGCGCGGGCGCGGGGCGCTCCCTCGCGCTGCACGGCGCGGACGTGCTCAACGTCTGGCGGCCGGGCGAGCACGAGCACGACACGACGTACGTCACCGCCAACGTCGGGGTCCGTTCGTGCGTCCTGAGCCCGTACCGCGAGGAGGGCGCCGCCCGCCTGCGCGAGTTGGCCGACGGCGCCGACGTCTTCTACGCGAACCGGCGGCCGGGCTACCTGGCCTCGATCGGGATGTCCGCGGAGCAGATGGCCGAGCGCCGGCCCGGCATCGTCCACGCGACCGCGTCGCTGTTCGGCACCGGCGGCCCGTGGACCGACCGCGTGGGCTTCGACCAGACGGCCGGCAGCCTCGTCGGGATGATGAACCTGGAAGGCGGCGAGGGCGATCCGGCGCTCCCTCCGATCCTCGTGGTGAACGACTACATCGTCTCCTGGCTCATGGCAGCGGGCATCACGGAGGCGCTCGCGCGGCGTGCCGTCGACGGCGGCAGCTACCGCGTGCACGTCTCGCTGGTGCGGGCCGCGCTCTGGGTCCTCTCGCTCGGCGTCTTCGACCGCGAGTACGCGCACGCTATCGCCGGCACTTCCGGCGATCACGAGTACCTGCCGCCCGAGATCTTCACCGCCGCCACGCCACTGGGGCAGTTCCAGGGCGTCACCGATCAGGTACGCATGTCGGCGACTCCGGGCGCGTACCGCACCGTGCTGGTGCCGCGCGGGTCGAGTGCCGCGGAGTGGCTACCGGCCTGAGCCCGTCGGCGGACCGTCGGACCGGCGGCGGTTCCGGCGACGCTCGGCCGGCGTGCGCCCCTGCTCGCCCAGCGGCGCGTCGAGGATCTTCTCGGGCCCGAGGATCGACCCGCGCAGGCGCAGCCTCAGGCGGAGGTCGAGAAGCAGGACCTGGGAGTACGTGCGGATCGCGTGCGGGTTCACGACGTCGGCGACGCGCAGTAGCCGGAGCAGCCGGTCGAACCACAGTTGCTCGGCCTCGGACCACTCCCACCCGAGCATGTCCCGGAACTCGGGCGGGAGGTTGCCGCGGGTGAGGAAGTGATTGAGCGGGCCGAAGACCTTCGCCAGCACCCATCCCGGGGCGCCGAGTGCCTCGTTGAGGAACATGAAGTCCGAGAGGGACTTCAGGTCGTCGCGCACCTCCGGGGCGATCGCGAGGCGGGGCAGCATCGAGTCCCAGTAGTCCTCGAACTCCTGCCAGCTCTGCGGCCACTCGGCCTCCCTGACGTTGACGCCGGTAGCGAGAGGGGCGGCGACGGGGGTGAGGACGTCGAGGGTGGCGCGGTCGAGCGGGCCGTAGAGGAACTCGTACTGATCGATGTAGAAGCGGTACAGGCACGCCGCCACCCAGAGCTGAAGATCGCGTGCGTTGCCGCTGTACTTGACCGGGCTGCTCGCGGTCGAGTGGACGTGCGCGTGCACCTTCCGCATCTCCTCCCGGAAGGCCGAGCGGTCGGACTCGTTCCCGACCACCGAGACCACGAGATGCTGCCCCGTCGTCCGCAGACGCTTGAAGGGCCTGCGGCGGGGGCTCCCGGAGACCACCCGGCTCTCGTGCACGCCGTGTCCGACCGGAGGCAGCGCGAGCTGCATGATGATGTTCGCGACTCCGCTCGTGAATCCCACGAACGTCATCAGATCCGCCAGCGTCTCCGGCTGCCGTGCGCGCCGGGAGCGGGTCAGAGCCTGATCGATGACAGCCATATCCCTATCATGCAGTCGCAATCCTGGATGCGGAAGGAAATCGAGAACATTCGATAACTTCGCAGGAGCGGCCGGGGCGGTAGCCGAGGCGACTACCTGGTCGGGCCGCCTATCGGTGGTCGGCCGGCGCATCGACCAGGAATGGGACGCAGCGGCTGTACAGTCGACACAGCACACCGACGTCTCGCAGGTAGTTCCATCACTTCGTCAGACGCCCGATGTCGGTGCCCGACTTCTCGGTGGAGTTCCCACGCTGAGGATCCTCAGAGTGCCGGACCGGCACGACATCGATTGGAGCCAGCGATGGCACCCAGTTCCACTCCGTACGGCTCCGGCGCGAGCCTCGTCTCGACCCGCCCGATGACCCAGCTGGAGCTCCTTAAGGAGCTCTCCGGTGTCGCCGAGGACAACGTCAACCGCCATCTCTCGATGACGAAGGACTGGAGCCCCCACGACTACATCCCGTGGTCGGACGGCAAGAACTTCGCCGCCC